>CBINJP010000051.1:0-2713 GCA_966251045.1 uncultured Sphingomonas sp. | reverse complement strand
AGATCGCCTCGCCGATCAGGAAATGGCCGATGTTCAGCTCGGCGAGCTGCGGGATCGCCGCGATTGGCACGACATTGTCGAAGGTCAGGCCGTGCCCGGCATGCGGCTCGAGCCCGGCCTTGACCGCGAGCGCGGCCGAATCGGCGATCCGGCGCAATTCCTCGGCCCGTGCCTCCTCTGCCAGCTCGCAATAGCGGCCGGTGTGCAATTCCACGACCGGCGCGCGCAGGCGGAGCGCGGCGTCGATCTGGCGCTCGTCGGGCTCGATGAACAGCGAGACGCGGCAGCCGGCGTCGAGCAGCTTCGCGACCATGGGTGCCAGATGATTATGCTGCCCCGCGGCGTCGAGCCCCCCCTCGGTGGTGCGCTCCTCGCGCTTCTCCGGCACGATGCACACCGCATGCGGGCGGTGGCGCAGCGCGATCGCGAGCATTTCCTCGGTCGCCGCCATTTCGAGGTTGAGCGGGACGGTCAGCTCGGCCGAGAGCCGCGCGATATCGTCGTCGGTGATGTGACGGCGATCCTCGCGCAGATGCGCGGTGATGCCGTCGGCCCCCGCTTCCGCCGCGAGCAGGGCCGCGCGCACCGGATCGGGGTAGCCCGATCCGCGCGCATTCCGCACGGTCGCGACGTGATCAATGTTGACGCCTAGTCTGAGCCGCCCTCCGGCGGGGGGGCGGAGCTTGCTCACGCCGCCACCCGGCTCCCCGGCTTGATCGCGGGGATCGCCGCCAGCTCGGGCGGGAGCGCGTCCGCCGGGTAAGCGGGGATATCGAGCTGGGCGAGGCTGATCAGCGGCACGCCGACATCCGCCCGGCCCCCCGACCGGTCGACGATGCAGGCGAGTCCCAGGATTTCGCCGGGATGCGCGCGGATCGCGGCGATGCATTCGCGCGACGAGAGCCCGGTGGTCACCAGGTCCTCGACCACCACGATCCGCTGGCCCGGATGAATCTCGAATCCGCGGCGGAGCGCGAATTCGCCATTCTCACGCTCGACGAACACCGCCTTGCAGCCCAGCGCCCGTGCCGTCTCGTACCCCGGAATGATTCCGCCGATCGCGGGCGACACCACCAGATCGACCTCGCCGAACGATTCGCGGATCAACCCGCCCAGCGCCGAGCACACGCGCTCGGTGCGCACCGGATCCTCGAAAATGCGCATCTTTTGCAGGAACACCGGCGAGCGCAGCCCGGAGGAGAGGATGAAATGCCCCTCGAGCAACGCGCCCGCATCGCGGAATTCGTCGAGAACTTCCTGACCTCTCACATTGACTCCCGAGGGCTACTGATGGCGGCTCCCCCTTAGGACCGGTGTGCCCGTACCGCAACGCCAAGGGGCGAGTCCTCGCCTTCCGATTCAAAAACCAGTTGAGAACGGGCTTGAGCCGCGTATAGGCCCCTGCCATTGGCTTAATTTCTGCCTCCGGCGCTCCTGAACAGGGTTATAACAGACGATGCGCATCCTTGGGTTGACCACGATTGCCTTGGCGGCGGGGCTGGCGTTCGCCGTGCCCGGCCATGCTCAGGCGCCCACGCAACCGGCTAACGCCACCGAAGCGGCGGCAACGCCCGCGGCAACGACCGAAGCGCCCGCGGCGGCGACGACGGCCGCTCCCGCGGCGCCGAAGCCCGCCGATCCGCTGCTCAATCCCGACGGCTCGCACAAATACGGCCCCAAGGCAGGGATCGGCCAGCCGGTCGACGAGCATGTCGGTCTGCCGGTGCAGGTCTCGCCCACTGGGCGCGAGGCACTGGGCTTCCACAACTACATCCTGATGCCGCTGATCGTGATCATCTCGATCTTCGTGCTGGCGCTGCTGCTCTGGGTGATGTTCCGCTATCGCGCCAAGGCCAATCCGGTCCCTTCCAAGACGTCGCACAACACGCTGATCGAAGTGATCTGGACGCTGGTGCCGGTACTGATCCTGATCGGGATCGCGGTCCCCTCGATCCGGTTGCTCGCCAACCAGTTCAGGCCCGCTCCCGATGATGCGGTGACGATCAAGGCGATCGGCAACCAATGGTATTGGTCTTACGAATATCCCGATCATGGCGGGATCGCCTTCGACGCCAACCTGCTCAAGGAGAAGGACAAGGTCGCCCCCGGCGAGCGTTTCCGCACCGATGTCGACGGCCCCCGCCTGCTGGCGACCGACAATCGCGTCGTCGTGCCGGTGGGCGTGCCGATCCGGCTGATCACCACCGCCAACGACGTGATCCATGCCTGGGCGCTGCCCGCGGCCTGGGTGAAGCTCGATGCGGTCCCCGGCCGCCTCAACGAGACCAGCTTCACCATCCTCGAGCCCGGCATCTATTATGGTCAGTGCTCCGAGCTGTGCGGCGCGCGCCACGGCTATATGCCGATCACGGTCGAGGCGGTTTCGCCCGAAGTCTTCGCCCAGTGGGTCGCCGCCAAGGGCGGCACCATGCCGGGCGCGAACAAGCCGAGCGCGGCCGCGCCGCCCCAGCCGGGCAGCGACAAGGCCGACGACACCACGACCCCGGCCAACGGCACCGGCCCGGTCGAAAATGCGACCGTAACGCCGCCGACCACCAATCAGGCCGCGACTGGGAACCACTAAGATGACCGATATCGCTCTCTCGCACGGCGCCCATGATCACGCGCACGATCATCATGACGCCGATCACAAGCCGGGCTTCTTCGTCCGCTGGTTCATGTCGACGAACCACAAGGACATCGGCACGCTCTA
>CBINJP010000050.1:0-5440 GCA_966251045.1 uncultured Sphingomonas sp. | reverse complement strand
CAGAACCTGCCGGTCCGCTTCGCGATCGACCGCGCCGGGCTGGTCGGCGCCGACGGCGCGACGCATGCGGGCAGCTTCGACGTCACCTATCTGGCGACACTCCCCAATTTCGTGGTGATGGCCGCCGCCGACGAAGCCGAGCTGGTCCATATGACTCACACCGCCGCGCTTCACGACAGCGGCCCGATCGCGGTCCGCTATCCGCGCGGCAACGGCACCGGCGTGGCGCTGCCCGAGACCGCGCAGCGGCTCGAGATCGGCAAGGGCCGCGTGGTGCGTGAGGGCAAGAAGGTCGCGATCCTCTCGCTCGGCACGCGTCTCGCCGAGGCGCTCAAGGCCGCCGACGCGCTCGAAGCGCGCGGGCTCTCGACCACCGTCGCCGACCTGCGCTTCGCCAAGCCGCTCGACGAGGAGCTGATCCGCAAGCTGCTCACCAGCCATGAGGTGGCGGTCACCATCGAGGAAGGCAGTATCGGCGGCCTCGGCGCGCATGTCCTCACCATGGCGAGCGATACCGGGCTGATCGACGCCGGGTTGAAACTCCGCACGATGCGCCTGCCCGATATCTTCCAGGACCAGGACAAGCCTGAGAAGCAATATGCCGAAGCCGGGCTCGACGCCGACGCGATCGTCGAGACGGTGCTCAAGGCGCTGCGCTGGAACGAGGCCGCCGTGGCGGACGGGGCGCGGGCTTGAAGTCCGCCCGATACGGATATACATTCTACTCAGGTATATCCGTGGAGACATATCGTGCAGATCGCCAAATGGGGGAACAGTCTCGCTGTCCGCATTCCCGCTGACGTCGTGCGTTCGCTTGGCCTGAAGGAAGGCGACACCGTCGAACTACGCGCGGCACCCGATGGCGCGTTTGAAGTTTCGAGCGCTGCCCAGAGGCGAGCGGAAGCCGTTGCGAAACTTCGTGAAATGCGGGGGCTGATTCCTGCCGACTTCAAATTCGATCGTGAAGAAGCAAACGCGCGCGGCCCCGACTAATCGATGGCGCGCGCCTTTTTCGATACCAATGTCCTGATCTACACCGTCTCGGGCGATGCCGCCAAAGCCGATTGCGCCGAGGCCGCTGTCGCAGACGGCGGCTGGATCAGCGTTCAGGTCATGAATGAGGCTGCCCATGTTCTGCGCCGGAAATATCGGCGCGAATGGGATGATATCCATCTGTTCCTCGAGCGCATATCCTCGATCCTCGAGACTGCTCCGCTCGATATCGAGACCCATCGTCTGGGTCTCAATATCGCCGAGGCCCACAAGACTGGTATCTATGACAGTATGATTGTCGCTGCCGCCCTGCTGAGCGGCTGCGACACGCTCTATTCCGAGGATATGCATGATGGCCTTATCATCGACGGCCGCCTGACCATCGTGAACCCCTTCAGGGACCTATGAAGGTCTTCTTCGACGGCGGCTGCCGCCCCAATCCAGGGGCGATGGAGATCGCGGTGGTCGCGGGCGGTCGCGCGACGATCCGGCGCGGCCTCGGCCATGGCACCCGCGCCGATGCCGAATGGCTGGCGCTGATCGAGGCGCTGCGGATCGGTCAGTCGCTCGATACCGATTTCATCCTGATCGGCGATGCCGCCGATGTGGTCGGAAAGGCCAATGGCACGATGAAATGCCGCGCGGACGACCGCCGCCATCTCGAGGCCTTCCGCGCCCTCGCCGCCCCGAACCCGCCCCGCATCCGCCATATCAAGCGCACGCAGAATCTCGCCGGAATCGCGCTCGCTAGGCTGCACGGCCGATGACGCTGATCGCCTTCAACAAGCCCTATGGTGTGATCTGCCAGTTCAGCGGCGACGGCTCGCCACGCTCGACGCTGGCCGATTTCGTCAGGGTGCCCGGCGTCTATCCGGCGGGGCGGCTCGACCAGGACAGCGAAGGGCTGCTCCTCCTCACCGATGACGGCCGCCTCCAGGCCCGCATCGCCGATCCGAAGTACAAACTGCCCAAGACCTATCTCGTCCAGGTCGAAGGCGAGCCGACCGAAGCCAGCCTCGATCAGCTCCGCCGCGGTGTGAAGCTCAAGGATGGCATGACCCTGCCCGCCGAAGCAAAGCGCATCGACCCGCCCGACCTCTGGCCCCGCGATCCCCCCGTCCGCTTCCGCAAAACCGTCCCCGATTGCTGGATCGAGCTGACGATCCGCGAAGGCAGGAACCGCCAGATCCGCCGCATGACCGCCGCCATCGGCCATCCGACGCTGCGGCTGGTCCGCTGGCGTATCGGAGAATGGACGCTCGAAGGTCTGACACCAGGCGAATGGCGTGAGGTCCCCGGACTCGCCTTTCCACTTCGTCGCGACTAAATCCCGCCCGTGCTCCAGATGACGACTCCCCCCACCACCGCCCGCCCCCGCGCCCTCACCTTCTGGCTGTTCGGCGTCGCCGGCCTGATCGTGCTGATGGTGCTGGTCGGCGGGGTGACGCGGCTGACTGAATCCGGGCTTTCGATCACCCAGTGGAAGCCGATTTCAGGCATCATCCCACCGCTCAGCGAGGCCGCGTGGCAGGCCGAGTTCGAGAATTACAAGCGCATCCCCGAATATACCCAACTCAACCAGGGCATGACCTTGGCCGGGTTCAAGGCGATCTTCTTCTGGGAATATCTCCACCGCCTGCTCGGGCGGCTGATCGGGATGGCGTTCGCGCTCCCGCTGATCTGGTTCGCGGTGAAGAAGGCGATCCCGAAAGGCTATGGCTGGCGGCTGGTCGGCCTGCTGATCCTCGGCGGAATGCAGGGCGCGGTCGGCTGGTGGATGGTCAAATCGGGTCTCAGCGTGCGCACCGATGTCAGCCATATCCGGCTCGCGGTGCATCTGCTGCTCGCGCTGGCGATCCTCGCGGCGATCGTCTGGACCGCGCTCGATCTGCTGCGCCATCCTGAGCCCCCCGCACGGCTCACCCGGCTGAGCGCGGGCGTGGGCGCGATCCTGTTCGTGCAATTGCTGTTCGGCGCGCTGGTCGCGGGGCTCAATGCCGGGTTGGTTACCAATGAATGGCCGCTGATGAACGGCACCCTCTACCCCGGCCCCACGCAGAGCGGCCGCACCTTCTTCGACGCCCTCTTCAACGATCCGGCGGTGGTCCATTTCGTTCATCGCTGGTGGGCTTGGGTCGCGGTGGCCGGGCTCATCGTCCTCGCCCGCGCGGTCCGCGCGAGCGACCGCCGCGCCTCGATCGCGATCCATAGCGCGTTCGGGCTCCAGATCCTGCTCGGCATCGCGACGGTGATGACAGGGGTGAACATCGTGCTGGCGGTGCTGCACCAGGTTACCGGCGCCCTGCTCGTCGCCGCCACCGCTTGGGGCGCGCATGCCCATGGGCGGCGCGGATGAGCGACGTCGCGCTCTTCTACGCGACCTTCCCCAACATGGCCGAGGCAGAGCACGTGGCCGAGGCCGTGCTCGCCGAACAGCTCGCGGCCTGCGTCAACATCCTCGCGCCCTGCACTTCGCTCTATCGCTGGCACGGCAAGACCGAGCGCGCCGACGAAGTCCCCGCCCTATTCAAGACCCGCCCGATGCTTGCTCGCCGCCTGCGCGATCGGATCGTGGCGCTGCACAGCTATGACCTGCCGGTGATCGAGGAATGGCCGGCGACGGCGGGCGACGCCGTCGCCGGCTGGATCGCCCGCGAAACGCAATGATCGCCGTCGCGGTAGCCGTAGTCGCGCAGGCGGCGGTGTTCGCCCCGCCGCTCGGCGTCCCGATCCGCGTGGTCAACGAGCGGATCGAGGGCGAATGGCGCTTCCGGATGGAGCGTCTGGTCCGATTCGAGCGCGAAGGCGCGGGCTATCGCGCCGAGGTGTGGATGGTGGCCGCGCGCGCCGACGGGCCAGACCGGGTGGGCGCGATGATGGAGGCCGGGTTCGGCGGCCTTGCGGGGCGGACCATGATCTTCCACCTCGATGCCGCGGGAAAGGTCGCCGCGATCGACGATCTCGACGCGGTCTGGGCGCGCTTTTGCGACGGCATCACCGCGCTGGTGAAGACCAAGCACCGCAACCCCGATCCCCTCGTCGCTCCGATCCGCGCGCTCGCGCACGAGCGGCGCCTCAATGTCCTCTCCTCGCTCGTGACCGCGCTGATCGCCGAGGACGGGGCGGAGCCCGGCGGCACTCGCCAGGTGCGCCTGCCGGGAAGCTCTCCCTATGGCGGCCAGCTGATGCTCACCGGCACGCGCAGCATCGACCAGCTCGGCATCACCCGGCGCAGCACGACCCGCGCCGGCGCCGACCTGCCCGCCAGGAACGGCGCCACCGGTCATGTCGAGATGGAGCTGACGCGCGAATCAGACCCGGCGACCGGGCTGATCTTCACCGCCAGCGAGCGCGTGAGCACCCGCATCGGCACCACCGTCAGCGAGCGGGTTTCGACCACGCGCGTCACGCTCGAACCCGCCGCCGCCTGGCCGGGGCAGCCATAGGGTATCCTGATACCCGTCAAGAAACCCGCGCATTTGCTTGACTTTCGCGACCTCTTTCGACAAATGGCCGCCAACCGCGCTGCCCGAGAGGGTGGCGCGCCCGTGTTTCTAAAACCAGGAACGCGTTTCAAACGAAAGGTCTAACGCCATGAAGGCGCTGATGAAGACCACCAAGTCGGTCAAGCCGCACGAGGTGGAGAAGAAGTGGCACATCGTCGATGCCGACGGCCTGGTGGTCGGCCGCGCCGCGACGATCATCGCCAATGTGCTGCGCGGCAAGCACAAGCCCAGCTTCACCCCGCACGTCGATTGCGGTGACAATGTCATCGTCATCAACGCGGAGAAGATCCGCTTCACCGGCAAGAAGCTGGCGAACAAGGTCTATTACAAGCACACCGGCTATGCCGGCGGCATCAAGGCGATCACTGCCGCGAAGGTGCTCGACGGGCGTTTCCCGGAGCGCGTGCTTGAAAAGGCAATCGAGCGCATGATCCCGCGCGGTCCGCTGGGCCGTCAGCAGATGCGCAACCTGCGCATCTTCGCCGGCAGCGAGCATCCGCACGCCGCGCAGAACCCCGAAGTCCTCGACATCGCGTCGATGAACCGCAAGAACAAGGTGGGCGCATAATGTCCGACAACCGCCAGTCCCTTTCCGATCTCGGCACGATCGCGGCCGACGCCGCCGTCAGCGCCGAGGAGTATCTGAACGCCCCGCCGGCGCAGACCTTCGAGACGATGCCGCTGCGCCAGCAGGAGCTCGACAAGCAGGGCCGCGCCTATGCGACCGGCCGCCGCAAGGACGCCGTCGCCCGCGTGTGGCTCAAGCCCGGCTCGGGCAAGATCACCATCAACGGCCGCGATCAGGAAATCTATTTCGCGCGCCCGACGCTGCGCCTCGTCATCAACCAGCCGTTCGGCGTCGCCGACCGCACCGGTGCCTATGACGTGGTCTGCACCGTCAAGGGCGGCGGGCTTTCGGGCCAGGCCGGCGCGGTCAAGCA
>CBINJP010000049.1:0-7208 GCA_966251045.1 uncultured Sphingomonas sp. | reverse complement strand
AACCGGATCGGGCAGGGGATCGAGTTCGACTATTGCTGCTGCCACGCCTGCTTCGCGCTGGCCGATGCGGGCTATGAGACGATCATGGTCAATTGCAATCCGGAGACGGTGAGCACCGATTACGACACCAGCGACCGCCTCTATTTCGAGCCGCTAACCGCCGAGGATGTGCTCGAGATCCTCCACACGGAAAAGCAGAATGGCGAGCTGGTCGGCGTGATCGTCCAGTTCGGCGGGCAGACTCCGCTCAACCTCGCCAAGGCGTTGGAGGATGCCGGCATCCCCATCCTGGGCACCAGCCCCGACGCGATCGACCTGGCGGAGGACCGCGAGCGCTTCGCGGCTTTGGTGGCGCGGCTGGGGCTCAAGCAGCCCGAGAACGGCCTTGCGCGCAGCCGCGACGAGGCGGTCGCCGCCGCCGAGCGCATCGGCTATCCGGTGCTGATGCGGCCCAGCTATGTGCTGGGCGGCCGCGCGATGGAGATTGTCGACAGCCTCCAGCAGCTCGATGACTATATCCAGACCGCGGTGCAGGTGTCGGGCGACTCGCCGGTGCTGATCGACCAGTATTTGCGCGACGCGGTGGAAGTGGATGTCGATGCGATCTGCGACGGCACCGATGTGGTGGTCGCGGGCGTGCTCCAGCATATCGAGGAGGCGGGGGTCCATTCGGGCGACAGCGCCTGCTCGATCCCGCCCTACAGCCTGTCGCCCGGGATCGTCGCCGAGATCGAGAAGCAGACCGTCGCGCTGGCGCATGCGCTGTCGGTCAAGGGGCTGATGAACATCCAGTTCGCGGTGAAGGACGGGACAGTCTATCTGATCGAGGTCAATCCGCGCGCGAGCCGCACGGTGCCCTTCGTCGCCAAGGCGATTGGCACGCCCATCGCCAAGATCGCCGCGCGGGTGATGGCGGGCGAGAAGCTCAAGGACCTGCCGGAGATCGACCGCGACATCGATTATATCGCGGTCAAGGAGGCGGTCTTCCCGTTCAACCGTTTCCCGGGCGTCGATCCGGTGCTCAGCCCCGAGATGAAGTCCACCGGCGAAGTGATGGGGATCGATCGCGATTTCGCCACCGCCTTCGCCAAGGCGCAGCTGGGGGCGGGGACGGTGCTGCCGACCGGGGGAACGCTGTTCGTCAGCGTCAAGGATAGCGACAAGGATGTGATCCTGCCGGGCGTGCGCCTGATGGCCGAGCTGGGTTTCAACATTATCGCGACCGATGGCACCGCAGCCTATCTCTCGGCGCACGGGCTCAAGGTCGCGCGGATCAACAAGGTGCTGCAGGGGCGCCCGCATATCGTCGACCGGATCATCGACGGCGATGTCGCGATCATCTTCAACACCACCGAGGGCTGGCAGTCGCTCAAGGATTCGTCCGACATCCGCCGCTCGGCGCTCAACCAGAAGCTGCCCTACTTCACCACGGCGCAGGCCAGCGTGGCGGCGGCGCGGGCGATCGAGGCGCTGGGCAAAGAGAGCCTGGGGGTCAGGCCGCTGCAGGACTATTATGCGGAGTGAAGACCGGGGCGCTCCCGCGCAGGGGAAGGGTTCGGGCTTGCCGACGTCGTACCCCACACCTTGAAACTTGTCCGCGCGCGCCCTACTATTCGCAGTCGCACAATTGAATCCCCCGCCAACGGAGTGACTGTGCGGGCGTCCCGGCAAGGGGGCGCTTGGGGAAAGGGGCATACACGAAGGACGAGCGGGAAATGGCGACGGTCGACAAGATGCCGATGCTGCAGGAAGGCTATGAGAAGCTGACCGCGGAGTTGAAGCGCCTCAAAGCCGAGCGTCCGCTGATCGTGGACGCGATCGAGGAAGCGCGCGCGCATGGCGACCTTTCGGAAAACGCCGAATATCATGCCGCCAAGGAGCAGCAGGGCCAGAACGAGGCCACCATCTCCGACATCGAGGACAAGCTCAGCCGCGCCCAGATCATCGATCCGACCGAGCTTTCGGGCGACAAGGTGGTGTTCGGCGCGACCGTGACCCTGCTCGACGAGGACGACAAGCCGATCAAATATCAGATCGTCGGCCAGACCGAAGCGGACGCATCGCGCGGGCGCATCTCGTACAACTCGCCGATCGGCCGCGCGCTGATCGGGCGCAAGGTGGACGAAGAGGTCGAGGTCAGCGTGCCCGCGGGCGACCGCTACTATCTCGTGTCGGCGATCGAGTTTATTTGAGCCCGCCCGTCACCCCAGCGAAAGCTGGGGTCTCAGGCCGCATGAGATCCCAGCTTTCGCTGGGATGACGGTCAATGCTCCCCATCGGGCTCGAGCAGCCGGTGCAGGTGCACCACCACATATTTCATCTCGGCATCGTCGACGGTGCGTTGCGCCGCGCCGCGCCATGCCTTTTCGGCGCTGGCATAGTCGGGAAAGATGCCGACCACGTCGAGCGCGGACGGATCCTTGAAGTCGAGCGTCTGCGGATCGCTCACGCGACCGCCGAAGACGAGGTGGAGCTTGCTCATTTTTGCCTTCCGGGGAGGAGTTCGCGCCTCCCTTAGCGGCTATGGGGCGGGGCTCAAGCCTCTAAGTTCCCCTCCCGCAAGCGCGAGGGGAGAAAGAAGGTCACGCCTTGGTCGCCGCGCCTTTCGCGGCGTCGAGCACGGTCTCGATCAGCTGCGACACCTTCTCGCGGGTCGCGTCCTTCGCGGGGAGCAGTGCGTCGATCTCGGCCTTCCCGGCCTCCTTCGCGGCCTTCGCCGCGGCGGTGGCGCTGCCTGCCAGCTTCTTGCCGAGCGGATCGAGCAGCTCGCGCTCCTTCGAGACGCGCGGGAGCAGCACGCCGATCAGCACGCCCAGCGCGACGCCGCCCGCGAGCAGCGCCAGCGGATTCTCGCCAATCGAGTCGGAGGCTTTGCGGGTCATTTCGGCTGTCCTTTCGCTCTACGCGTCTTCGTTGCGGGCTTCGCCCGTTGGGTCTTCAAACTATTCGGATTGGCGGGAGTTGCATCCCCGCCCTTGATGATGTCGCCGATCGCGCCGCGGGCCATGAACAGCCCGATCGCGCCCGCCACCGCAGCCAGCGCGATGGGCCGTTTGCGCACCGCATCGGCGCTCTTGCGCGCGACGGTCGCCACGCCATGCGCGGCGCTTTCCATCGCATCCTGCGCGAGCGTCGAGGGGCGGAGGCGCTGCTGGATCTCGCCGAGCGTGGCTAGCAGCCGCTCGCGCGCCTCGCCGATCCGCGCCTCGGCCTGGGCGACATGTTCGGGGGTGTATCTCATGGCAGTTCGCCCATCACGCGCTTGATCTGCTGCCATGCCAGCCAGCCCATGATGCTGGCGAGCGCGAGCGAGACCGATGCGACGATGAGCGTCGCCCAGCCGGGGCCGACGACCGGGGCGAGGGTGAGCACGAGGCCGACCACCAGCGCGACCGATGCCGCCAGCGCCAGCGCCATCGCGATCGCGCCCATCCACAGGCTCGCCTTGGCGGCGCGGAGCCGCTCGCGAGCGAGCGTGCGGTAATAGTCGAGCTCGGCCTGGCCGAAGCCCCTGGCGTCGTCGACCAGCCGGCCGAACAGGTCGCCGATGGTCTCGTCGTCCGGCGCTTCATCTGGTTCGGTTTCGGCCACCCCCCGGTCGATCCCTTCAGGCCCTGGTGTCGTCGGGGTCGCCGAGGTCGGCCGCGGCGTCGATCCCCGACTTGATCAGCCGGGCGAGCACGAATCCCACCGCCGCCGCCGCGCCGATCGCGATCACGGGGCTCTTCTTCACCAGCGCGGTGGCATCGGCGAAGATGTCGTCGACTTCCTTGCCGCGCAGCGTGTCGGCGAAGCCCGAAATGCCGTCGGCGGCCGAGCGGGCATAGCGGCCATATTCGGCGCCCAGCCGCTCGTCGACATCGCCCGCGGCACCGTGAAGCAGCTTGGCGACCTCATCGAGGGCGCCCGACGCCTTGTCCTTGCCTTCGCCCGCGAGGCTGCGCGCGCGTTCGGCCGCCTGGCTGCCGAGCTTGCCGGCCTCCTCGCGGATCGTGTCGGCGGCGGATTTCTTCGCCTCGGTCCCCGCATCCCCGGCATCGAGGATCAGCGAGTCGCCGAGATCGGTCGCGCCGCTGGCGGTTACGGGGGTCGATTTCTTAGCCATGACAAGCCCTTCCTGCGTTTCGCCAGCATAACCAAAAGGTCATGCACCGGGTTCCCAACTATTCCTTTGCCGCTTCGCGTTTGCCGCGGCGCAGCGAAGCGGTTAGAGGCTCGCCCGCACCCCAAAGCGCCTCATGCCTCCATAAGTAGGGAGACCGTTCCGTGACCGCAATCATCGACCTTCACGCCCGCCAGATTCTCGACAGCCGGGGCAATCCCACGGTCGAGGTCGATGTGATGCTGGAGGATGGGAGCTTCGGCCGCGCCGCGGTGCCCTCGGGCGCGTCGACCGGCGCGCACGAAGCGGTCGAGAAGCGCGATGGCGACAAGAGCCGCTGGCTCGGCAAGGGCGTCGACGAGGCGGTGCGCGCGGTGAATGGCGAGATCGCCGATACGGTGCTGGGGCTCGATGCCGAGGACCAGGCCGACCTCGACCGCACGATGATCGAATTGGACGGGACGCCCAACAAGGCCAGGCTGGGCGCCAACGCGATCCTGGGCGTCAGCCTCGCGGCGGCCAAGGCGGCGGCGGACGCGCGCGGGCTGCCGCTCTATCGCTATGTCGGGGGCGTCGCGGCGCATGTGCTGCCGGTGCCGATGATGAACATTATCAATGGCGGCGAACATGCCGACAATCCGATCGACTTCCAGGAATTCATGATCGTGCCGGTGGGGGCGGCGAACATCGTCGAGGCGGTGCGCTGCGGGTCGGAGATCTTCCATACCTTGAAGAAGAAGCTGCACGACAAGGGGCTGGCGACGGGCGTGGGCGACGAGGGCGGTTTTGCGCCGAACCTGTCCTCCACCACCGATGCGCTCGACTTCATCATGAGCAGCATCGAGGCGGCGGGCTACAAGGCCGGCGACGATGTGATGCTCGCGCTCGATTGCGCCGCGACCGAATATTATCGCGAGGGCGCATACCGGATGGTGGGGGAGGGCAAGACCTTCTCTTCGGCCGAAAATGCGGACTTCCTTGCGGTCCTCTGCGCGCAATACCCGATCTTCTCGATCGAGGACGGGATGGCCGAGGATGACTGGGAGGGCTGGAAGCTGCTGACCGAGAAGCTTGGCCAGAAGGTCCAGCTGGTGGGCGACGATCTGTTCGTCACCAACCCGGTGCGCCTCAAGCGCGGGATCGAGGGCGGCTACGCCAATTCGCTGCTGGTGAAGGTCAACCAGATCGGCACGCTGACCGAGACGCTGGCGGCGGTGAACATGGCGCACCGCGCGTCCTATACCGCGGTGATGTCGCACCGTTCGGGCGAGACCGAGGACGCCACCATCGCCGACCTCGCGGTCGCCACCAATTGTGGGCAGATCAAGACGGGCAGCCTTGCGCGTTCGGACCGGTTGGCCAAGTATAACCAGCTGATCCGGATCCAGGAGGAGCTGGGCGATGCAGCGGTCTATGCGGGGCGGAGCGTGTTGAAGTGAAGCTGCCGGTGTTCCGGCGCTTCGCTGGCCCGCGAAATCGTAAATCATCCCTTAAGTGATGGTTAAGTAACGATCCTGCTTGATTAACCCTGTTGATTAGGCAAGAATCGTTCGCATGGCGCGTCACTCACCGATCAGGACCATCCTTCGCAGCGCGGGGCCGCCCGCGCTGGCGCTCACGCTGATGGGCTTTTTCGCCTATCACGCGATCATGGGTCCCAACGGCGTGCTCGCGCTCAAGGACGTCAAGGTAGAAGTTGCCGCGCGCAATGCCGAGCTCGCCGGGCTCGAGAAGCGCCGCGCCGTGCTGCAGAACCATGTCGACCTGCTCGCCGGCAAGAAGGGCGCCGATCCCGACATGGTCGAGGAACTGCTTCGCAAGCAGCTCAACGTCGCCAAGCCCGGCGAAGTCATCGTTCCGCTTTCCAAAAAGTAACCGCTGACACCAACCCGTATCGATTCCGCATCAGTCGGCATCGATCGCGGTTGAACGCGCGCCGCTACGGCGCGTTGACGTTGCGCGGGACGTGAAAACACGCTTATAGCGCCCGCTCGATACCCCTCCCCGGGATGAGGATTTCCGCATCGTGGCAAAATCGCCGGCCAAGAAAACACCCGCCGTACCCGCAGTATCCAACCGCGAACGGCCCAACGAACCGGAGCGGTACAAGGCGTCCAAGGACGAGCTGCTCGAACTCTACAAGCAGATGCTGCTCATCCGCCGCTTCGAGGAGAAAGCGGGCCAGCTTTACGGGCTTGGCTTCATCGGCGGCTTCTGCCACCTCTATATCGGCCAGGAAGCCGTGGCGGTGGGGCTCCAGTCGGCGCTGAACGGCGACACTGACTCGGTCATTACCGGCTATCGCGATCATGGCCATATGCTGGCGTACGGCATCGATCCCAAGGTGATCATGGCCGAGCTGACTGGCCGCGCGGCGGGCATCAGCCGCGGCAAGGGCGGGTCGATGCACATGTTCTCGACCGAGCATAAATTCTATGGCGGCCACGGCATCGTCGGCGCGCAGGTCTCGCTCGGCACCGGCCTCGCCTTCGCGCACAAATATAATGAGGATGGCGGCGTCGCGATGGCCTATTTCGGCGACGGCGCGGCGAACCAGGGCCAGGTCTATGAGAGCTTCAACATGGCCGAGCTGTGGAAGCTGCCGATCATCTATGTGATCGAGAACAACCAGTACGCGATGGGCACAAGCGTCAACCGCAGTTCGGCGGAAGACCAGCTCTACAAGCGCGGCGAGAGCTTCCGCATTCCGGGCATCCAGGTCGACGGCATGGACGTGCTGGCGTGCCGCGGGGCGGCCGAGGAAGCGCTCAAATGGGTGCGCAGCGGCAAGGGACCGATCATCCTCGAGATGAAAACCTATCGCTATCGCGGCCACTCCATGTCCGACCCCGCCAAATATCGCAGCCGCGAGGAAGTCCAGTCGGTGCGCGACAAGAGCGATCCGATCGAGGCGTGCAAGCGCGAGCTGGAGGCTTTCGGGATCAAGGAGGAGGATCTGAAGCCGCTCGAGGCCGAGATCCGCAAGATCGTGGCCGAGGCGGCCGATTTCGCCGAGCAGACCCCCGAGCCCGATGCGGCCGAACTGTACACCGACGTGCTGGTGGAGACCTATTGAGATGGCGATCGAACTCAAGATGCCGGCGCT
>CBINJP010000048.1:0-8592 GCA_966251045.1 uncultured Sphingomonas sp. | reverse complement strand
GATGCTTGAGCTTGCGCAGCGCCTTCGCCTCGATCTGCCGGATGCGCTCGCGGGTCACGCTGAACTGCTGCCCCACTTCCTCCAGCGTATGATCGGTGTTCATCCCGATGCCGAAGCGCATGCGGAGCACGCGTTCCTCGCGCGGGGTGAGGCTGGCGAGGACGCGGGTCACCGTTTCCTTGAGATTCGCCTGGATCGCCGCATCCACCGGGATCACCGCGTTCTTGTCCTCGATGAAGTCGCCCAGGTGCGAATCCTCCTCGTCGCCGATCGGCGTTTCGAGGCTGATCGGCTCCTTGGCGATCTTCATCACCTTGCGGACCTTCTCCAGCGGCATCGACAGGCGCTCGGCCATTTCCTCGGGCGTGGGCTCGCGGCCCTGCTCGTGGAGGAACTGGCGGCTCGTGCGGACTAGCTTGTTGATCGTTTCGATCATGTGGACCGGGATGCGGATCGTGCGCGCCTGGTCGGCGATCGAGCGGGTGATCGCCTGGCGGATCCACCAGGTGGCGTAGGTGCTGAACTTGTAGCCGCGGCGATACTCGAACTTGTCGACCGCCTTCATCAGGCCGATATTCCCTTCCTGGATCAGGTCCAGGAACTGCAGGCCGCGGTTGGTGTATTTCTTGGCGATCGAGATGACGAGGCGCAGATTGGCCTCGACCATCTCCTTCTTGGCGATGCGCGCCTCGCGCTCGCCCTTCTGGACCATGTTCACGATGCGGCGGAACTCGGCGAGGCTCATGCCGGTGGCCTGGCTGATCTCGGCGATCTCGGTGCGGATGCGGTCGACCGCGCCGGCCTCGTTCTCGGCGAAGGCGCGCCATTTCTTGTCCACGCCCTCGACGCTGGGCAGCCAGTTCTCGTCGAGCTCGTGATCGACGTAGCGGTCGAGGAAATCCTTGCGGTTGACCTTGTGGCGCTCGGCGAGGCGCAGCATTTGCCCCCCGAGGGCCGTAAGCCGCCGGTTGAAGCTGTAGAGCTGGTCGACGAGATATTCGATCTTGGCGTTGTGGAACTGGACGCTCTCGACTTCCGCCGTGAGTTCCTCGCGCAATTTCTGATACTTGCGCTCGTCCGCCGCGGTCAGCTCGCCGCCCGCCGACATGGCCTCGAGCCGCTGGAGCTGGACCTTGGAGAACTTCTTGTAGATCGAGGTGATGTTGGCGAACTTCTCGAGCGCCTGCGGCTTGAGCTGCTCCTCCATCTGCGCGAGGCTGAGGGTATTGTCCTCCTCCTCGTCGTCCGACGGCCGCGGCGTGCGGCGCTCGGTCATCGAATCCTCGTCCTCGTCCTCGTCGGCGGGGGCCTCTTCGGGCTCCTCCTCTTCCTTGAAGCTGGGGCCGGCGGTCTTTTCGCTGATCTCGCCGTCGCCGGGCTCTTCCTCGTCGGAAAGCGATTCGGGGGCGGGGTCCTTGGAGAGCATCGCGTCGAGATCGAGGATCTCGCGCAACTGCATCGTGCCCTCGTTGAGCGCGGTCGACCAGCTGATGATCGCGTTGAAGGTGATCGGGCTTTCGCACAGCCCCAGGATCATCGTGTCGCGGCCCGCCTCGATGCGCTTGGCGATGGCGATCTCGCCCTCGCGGCTGAGCAGCTCCACCGCGCCCATCTCGCGCAGATACATGCGGACGGGATCGTCGGTGCGATCGACCGTCTCCTTCTTCTTCGCGATCTCGAAGGCGGGCTCGCCGTCGCCGCCGTCCGCCGAATCGACTTCGTCGGGCGTATCGTCCTCGGCCTCGGCATCCTCGCCGGCGTCCTCATTCTCGACGACATTGATCCCCATGTCGTTGAGCGCGGACATGACGTCCTCGATCTGCTCCGAGGTCATCTGATCCTGCGGGAGCATTTCGTTGAGCTGGTCGACGGTGATGTAACCGCGCTTCTTCGCACGGGCGACAAGCTTCTTGAGCGTGCCTTCGTTCAGATCGATCAGCGGAGCGTCGCCGGTCTCGCCGGGATCGACCTCCGCCATGGGTGCCTTCGCCATCAATTGCCCTCGAATACTCGAATACCGGATGGCGGCTATTATACGCCGCCCTAATCGTCCAAATCGCCCTCTTCCGCAACCGCCAGATTTGCAAGCCGCGTTTCGAGCTCCAATCGCTTGCGGGAAAGCGCGACCTGACGGGCGAATGCCTCGTCGGTGAAGTGCTCCTGCAACGCCGCTGTCGCCTCCGCCAGGGCGGCATCGACGGCGGGCTGGGCCAGCATGACCACAATCGCCTCGTTCAGATCCTCCAGCGCGCGCGTTGGCGGCACGCCGGAGCGGTTGAACGAATAATTGAGTCCATCGGCCCTCAGCAATTGATCGGCGATCTCGCCGAACCCGGACCTGCCCAATATGGTGAGGATGCCGTCATGATCAACCTGCCGGTCCTCAAGCGCCACATCGATCACCGCCTCGAACAATTTGCCGAGCGCCCCCGAGGCGCTGCGCAGGCTGCCGAGCACTTCGACATGGCGCGCGATCTCGGCGGGATGGCGGATCAGCCCGGCGAGGACGGCGCGGGCGAGGATCGGATCGAGGCCGGTGACCTTCACGTTCCTCGGCACCTCGCCCACCGGGGGTTCGGGGGGCTTCCATTTGCCCTTTTTCCAATCGCCGCGTTGGCCGCGTGGCTGGAACTCACGCGGGGCCTTGGCGAAATGCGCGTCGAAGCGGTTGCGGAACTCGGCGAGATATTCGGTGCGGACGCCGGCATCCTGGATTGAATTGGCAAGCTCGCCGAGGCGGCGCTTGAGGCCCGCCCGGGCCTCGGGGGTCTCCAGCGGCTCGGCGGCGAGCTCGTGCGCCCAGAGCCGGTCGGCGAGCTGCTGGGGCGCCTTGAGCAACGCCTCGAACGCGGCGGGGCCCTTGGCGCGGACGAGATCGTCGGGATCCATCCCGTCGGGCAGCGTCACGAAGGCGAGGCTGCGGCCGGGCTGGAGCAGCGGGAGGGCGCGGTGCGCGGCGCGGATCGCGGCCTTCTGCCCCGCGCTGTCGCCGTCGAAGCAGAGCAGCGGGACGTCCGCCATCCGCCACAGCCGCTCGATCTGATGCTCGGTCAGCGCGGTGCCGAGCGGCGCGACCGCTTCGCCGAACCCGGCTTGGGCGAGCGCGATCACGTCCATATAGCCTTCGACCGCGATCACGCGGCCCGCCTTGCGCGAGGCGGCGGCGGCGCGATCGAGATTGTAGAGCGTGCGGCCCTTGTCGAAGAGCGGCGTATCCGGGGAGTTGAGATATTTGGGCTCGCCATCCCCGATCACGCGTCCGCCAAAGGCTATGACCCGGCTGCGCGCGTCGCGGATCGGGATCATCAGCCGGCCGCGGAAGCGGTCGTACGGCTCCTTCTTCTCCTCCACGGAGATCAGAAGCCCCGCCTCGATCAGCTTGTCGTCGCCATAGGATTTGAGCGCCTCGCGCAGCTTGCCGCGCGAATCGGGGGCGAAGCCGATGCCGAAGGCGCGCGCCGTCTCGGCCCTGATCCCGCGCCGTTCGAGCATCGCGCGCGCCTCGCTGCCCTCGATTCCGTTCAGCCGCTCGGTGAACCAGGCCGCGGCATCGGCCATCGCCTCGTGCAGCCCCTTGGCGCGTTCGGCGCGTTCGGCCGACTGGCGGTCCTGCGCGGGCATTTCCATGCCGGCGGCCTGGGCGAGTTCCTTGACCGCATCGATGAAGGGAAGTCCCCGCTGCTCGGTCAGCCAGCGGATCGCATCGCCATGCGCCGAGCAGCCGAAGCAATGATAAAAGCCCTTGTCGTCGTTGACGTAGAAGCTGGGCGACCTCTCGTTGTGGAAGGGGCAGCACGCCTTGAACTCGCGCCCGGCGCGCTGGAGTTTCACTGTCTTGGCGATAAGGCTGGACAGGAGCGTGCGGGCGCGGAGTTCGTCGAGGAAGGCGGGGGTGAGACTCATTGGCCTTCGTCCTTGGTGGGCAGGCCCTCCCCCGACCCCTCCCGCAAGCGGGAGGGGAGAGATTGTCTCGAGCGCGCGCCTCTTCGGCTCCCCTCCCGCTTGCGGGAGGGGCTGGGGGAGGGGAGTGCCGCGAGCACGCGCTCGATCTCGGCCACCACGCCTTCGAGGTTTCCCAGCACCTCGTTGTTCCAGAAGCGGATCACGCGATAGCCCCGGGATTCGAGATAGCGGGTGCGGACCGCATCCGTCTCCGCCCGCTCCGCATGCTCACCGCCATCGATTTCGATCACCAGCCGCGGAGTTCGGGCTACCAGGTCGCAGATATAGGGCGAGGGCTTGATCCTGACCTGGCGATTGAAGCGAACCCCGCCAACCTTACGCGCGCTGAGAGCCCGCCAGAGCACCAGCTCGGCGTCCGTGGGATTGTTGCGCATGTGGCGGGCGTGGCTGCCGGGTTCCATTTTCTTCTCGGGCGGGTTCGCCTGCGGACATGCCCTCCCCCAGCCCCTCCCGCAAGCGGGAGGGGAGCGATTTGGGCGACGTTTTGGCTATTCAACTCCCCTCCCGCTTGCGGGAGGGGCTGGGGGAGGGGCTATCCGCCTACGACAGCGCCGCCTTCACGGCCGCGCTGGCCTTGCTCATGTCGAGCGTGGTCGCGTGGCGCGCCTTCAGCTCGGCCATCACGCGGCCCATGTCCTTCATGCCGCTGGCGCCCAGCTCGGCCTTGATCGCCTCGATCGCGGCGGCGGTGGCGGCTTCGTCCATCTGTTGCGGCAGGAAGCGTTCGATCACCGCGACTTCGGCCGCCTCGGCGTCGGCGAGCTCCTGGCGGCCGCCCTTGGTGTACATCTCGATCGATTCGCGGCGCTGCTTGACCATTTTCTGGAGCACTTCGACCACCAGTGCGTCGTCATCGTCGGGGGCCTTGCCGGTGCGCGCCTCGATATCGCGGTTCTTGATCGCGCTCTGGATCAGCGTGATCGCGGCGCGGCTCGTCTTGTCGCCGGCCTTCATCGCCTCGATCTGGGCGGCCTTGATATCGTCTCGGATCATTTGCTCTCTCAATATATCGTCGTTTGTGACGCCTTAGCCCCGCGAACCGGTTGACGCGAGGGGGGAGGGGGTCTAGCCGCCACCTCTTAGCGACATCGCCGCAACCCCAATGGAGCGCCACCCGCAAATGGCCGACGCCAAACCCGTGCTTGTGCCTGCTGGAGCAACCGGAGTCCTGGTGCTCGCCAATGGGGACGTGGTGTGGGGCCGCGGATTCGGGGCCGAGGGGCAGGCAGTGGGCGAGGTGTGCTTCCACACCGCGATGACCGGCTATCAGGAGATCATGACCGATCCGTCGTTCGCCGGCCAGATCATCAACTTCACCTTTCCGCATATCGGCAATGTCGGCGCGAATCCGGACGATGTGGAGGCGGACGATCCGCATGCGCTGGGGATGATCGTGCGCGAGGACGTGACCGCGCCGTCGAATTTCCGCGCGGTCGAACATCTCGATGCCTGGATGAAGAAGCATGCGCGGATCGGGCTTTCGGGCGTCGACACGCGCGCGCTGACGCGGCGGATCCGGCTGGCGGGCGCGCCCAACGGGGTGATCGCGCATTCGGCGAGCGGCGAGTTCGACATTCCGCTGTTGCTGGAGATGGCGCGCGCCTGGCCGGGGCTGGAAGGGATGGACCTGGCGATCACCGTTTCGTGCGAGACTCATTTCGGCTGGGAAGGCGGCGTATGGCGGCTGGGGAAGGGGTATGCTGCTTCTTCTCCCCTCCCGCTTGCGGGAGGGGTCGGGGGTGGGCCCGTCACCTCTGCGGCGTCGCGCGAGGATAGCCCCACCCCCAGCCCCTCCCGCAAGCGGGAGGGGAGCAGAAGGCCCCGCGTGGTCGCGATCGACTATGGCTCGAAGCGCAACATTTTCCGGAACCTTGTTCAGGCCGGGGCGGACGTGACGGTGCTGCCGGCGACCGCGACCTATGAGCAGGTGATGGCCTTCAACCCCGACGGCATTTTCCTGTCGAACGGCCCGGGCGATCCCGCCGCGACCGGGGAATATGCCGTGCCGGTGATCCGGCAGCTGCTGGAGACGGGCAAGCCGCTGTTCGGCATCTGCCTGGGGCACCAGTTGCTCGGCATCGCGGTGGGAGCGGCTACCTCCAAGATGTTCCAGGGCCATCGCGGCGCCAACCACCCGGTCAAAAGGCTGGAGGACGGCGCGGTCGAGATCACCAGCATGAACCACGGCTTCGCGGTGCTTTCGGAGACGCTGCCGGCGAACGCGCGAGAGACGCATGTGTCGCTGTTCGACGGGTCTAACGCGGGGTTCGAGCTGACCGATAAGCCGGCGTTCAGCGTGCAATATCACCCCGAGGCGAGCCCGGGGCCGCAGGACAGCCTGTATCTGTTCGAGAAGTTCGTGGGGATGATGAAGGCGTGACCCCCGCCGCCGCCCTTTCGCAAGGAGACTGACCGATGATCGCCGATCTTCCGCCCTATATTCCGAGCTACAGCGTCGAACAGATCATCATCTACAACGCCGCGACCAATGAGCCGCTGGTGATGGTGGGCTTTGTCGCCTGGGGCGAGCCCGCGGACCTTTCGCGGCTCGAGACCGCGGCCAAGGCGGGCGGCTTCCCGGCCTCGCGGCTGGAGCAGGAAGAGCCCGAATCGATGGTGATCTTCCGCGCCGACGCGATGCGCGGCCCCGCGCTGGCGCTGTACCGCGACGCGGTGCGCGGCAAGTACGGCAAGCTGCGGGTGGAGCTGCTGATCGTGTCGCAGAAGGATGCGGCGGACGGGATCGAGGGCGAGGAGCTGCGCAAGCTCGATCCGGATCAGATCCGGGAGTGATGGGAGCCGTGATGGTTTGATATTGTTTGGAGGAGGGGCCAGAGCGTCAATGGATATCTCGACTGCCAAGCAGACAAGGAGTGACGGGGCCCTGTGATGCCGATCGATATTCTTCCATATGTTCGTGTTCTATTCTTCACGACCTACGGAAAGGACATTGAGTTACCTTCGGGCTTTGTTCGTCGTGAGGAATTGGTGACGGCGCTCGCGGGACTGATTCAGGCAGCACTCCTGCCTTATGAGGCGCAGGGCATTGTGGATTCGCATGAGATTGCAGGTTCGTTCTTCGAGGAATTGTCGCAATCTCCTCATCTTGAAATTATCGAAGATCAAGTTGCGGGAAACTATTACAGATTCATTGAAGATGAATTTGACGCTTATATCGACAGTGAGCTCAAAGGGAGCCCAATTTTCCATAACTACGGGCGGATAGGCGATAGCTATTTCAATGATGTATTTGAACTGTATCAGGACTCTGGCTTCGGTATTGATATTGACTTATTGAATAGGATTAACTCCGTTGACCAAGAGCGTATCGTTACTATCGGGCACAACAGTGGTTTAGTTTATTCCGTGGTATCCGGTGTCGAGTCTATCGTTCATGAGGTATCAAAGAGTAATGAGGCCGGAGAGGCACTTGGTGATGAACGCGACGTAATTATAGATGAGCTGAAAGCTGGAGAGCAGGTCATCAGCGCCAAGCGCTTTCGTGTAGGCACAATTTTAGCTTTGCTCGTGAAACCCTTAAAGTACTTGGCTGATAAATTTGCGAGCGGCGCCCTCGGGGAGGCCGCGAGGCAGCTGATCCTGCTTATTATCAAGGTATTCTGACCCTAATGCCCAAACGCACCGACATCTCCTCCATCCTCGTCATCGGCGCAGGGCCCATCGTGATCGGCCAGGCGTGCGAGTTCGATTATTCGGGCACGCAGGCGATCAAGGCGCTCAAGGAGGAGGGCTATCGTATCGTCCTGGTCAATTCGAACCCGGCGACGATCATGACCGATCCCGAGCTGGCCGACGCGACCTATGTCGAGCCGATCACCCCCGCGGTGGTCGCGCGGATCATCGAGAAGGAGCGGCCCGACGCGGTGCTGCCCACCATGGGCGGGCAGACCGCGCTCAATACCGCGCTGGCGCTCGCGCAGGACGGGACGCTGGCGAAGTACGGCTGCATCATGATCGGCGCCGACGCCGAGGCGATCGACAAGGCCGAGGACCGGCTGAAGTTCAAGGACGCGATGACGAAGATCGGGCTGGAATCGGCCCGTTCGGCGATCGCGCATAGCGAGGCCGAGGCGCTGGAGGGGCTGGAGAAGGTCGGGCTGCCCGCGATCATCCGGCCGAGCTTCACTTTGGGCGGCACCGGCGGCGGGGTCGCGTACAATCGCGAGGAATTCCTCGACATCGTCCGCAAGGGGCTCGACGCCTCGCCGACCACCGAGGTGCTGATCGAGGAATCGCTGCTCGGCTGGAAGGAATATGAGATGGAGGTGATCCGCGACCGCGCGGACAACTGCATCATCATCTGCTCGATCGAGAATGTCGATCCGATGGGCGTCCACACCGGCGATTCGATCACGGTCGCGCCCGCGCTGACGCTGACCGACAAGGAATATCAGATCATGCGCAACGCCAGCATCGCGGTGCTGCGCGAGATCGGGGTGGAAACGGGCGGATCGAACGTCCAGTTCGCGGTCAATCCGAAGGACGGCCGGCTGATCGTGATCGAGATGAACCCGCGCGTGTCGCGGTCGTCGGCGCTGGCCTCCAAGGCGACGGGCTTCCCGATCGCCAAGGTCGCGGCCAAGCTGGCGGTGGGCTACACGCTCGACG
>CBINJP010000047.1:0-9468 GCA_966251045.1 uncultured Sphingomonas sp. | reverse complement strand
GGGGGGGGTGGGGCACCGGCGCCCCCGCCCCCCCACGAGGCCCGGGCCCCAATTTGGGCCCGCCGCTTCGCGGTCGCCCGGAGAAGGCCGCTGGCTGCGTCGCCGCCGCTTGCGCGTAGCTTCAGCTACGCGACTGCGCACCGCTCCTTGCCAGCGGCCTTCTCCGGGCGATCCCGGGCATCGCGGGGAATGAGTACACACCCTACCGCACATAGCGCCACTTCACGATCTTCATCTGCTCGAGCAGGCGGGTGGCGCCGTCGAGCAGCAGGCCGATCACGCCGATGATGATCATGCTGGCGATGACCAGATCGTAGCGGTTGCCGGCGTTGCGCGAGTCCATGATCAGATAGCCGAGCCCGGTGTTCAGCGCGATCATCTCCGCCGCGACGACCACGAGCCAGGCAACGCCGAGGCCGATGCGCATGCCGATGATGATCTCGGGCAGCACCGCGGGGATCACCACCTTGCGGAACAGCACCGATTTCGAAACGCCGAAATTGGCCGCCGCGCGAAGGTATCGCCGATCGATGGTGCGCACGCCCACGGTGGTCTGCACCATCATCGGGAAGACCGAGGATATGAAGATCAGAAAGATCGGGGAGAAGTCGCCGACGCCGAACCACAGGATCGCGACGGGAATCCAGGCGATCGGCGAAATCGGGCGGAGCATCTGGAAGAGGGGGTTCAGCGTGTAGAAGGCGCCGGAGACCCAGCCCATCCACAGCCCCAGCGGCACCGCGACCAGAAGCGCGAGCCCGAAGCCCATCTCGACGCGGAACAGCGAGGCCTCGATGTGCTGCAACAACGTGCCGTCCTTCGCGAGCGCCCACGCCCCGCTGGCGACCTGCCCCGGCGTCGGGAAGATGTGGCTTTCGCCGCGCGATAGGAGCAGCCACCACACCGCGATCAGCAGCGCGATCACCAGCATCGGCGCCACGATCCGCATCAGTGTGCTGTTGATTTCCCTCACCGGCTCCCCCCGTAACGCGCCGGGTTTGCGGCATCGGGGCGGGATTTCACAACCTCCAAACCGTGGCGGAAGCGGCTCCGGAATGCCGATTTTCGCGCAGCGGCGGCATTATGTTGCGTGCGGGCAACAAGGTAGCAACGTAGTTACATATCAGATCGCGCCAATCAGCCTTCGCCAGCGCCAGACAAGCCGTTCCCAACCCGGCGCGGGGCCCGGAGCGACGATCACATTGAGCTGCCCATTGGCGTGCGCGGTGCACTGAAAGCTGTAGGTGGATGCCTGCGAGAAGGGCAGGCGGAAGCTCTGGCCGGGCATGATCAGGGTCGGGCCGAAAATGTGCGGCGCGACGTCCGAATTCTTGAACACGAGCGTGTCCTTGAGGCCCAAAGTCAGGTTGATCGTCTGGGGCAATATTTCGACATGCTCGCCGGCAAGCCGCCGCGCGGCGGTGCCCTTCGGAATCTCGAACAACTCCTCGCGCGAGGCCGCCTCGACCGGCGCCAGCGCGGCCCATCCGAGGCCGGCCAGCAGCGGCAGGGCCAGCGCGGCGGCGATCAGGCGCTTGCGGGACAGCGCGAGCGTCATGCCAGCAGCAGCCTTATGTCGTTGACGAAGTCGGCGGGGTCGTGCCCGAAGGGCATCATCGCGCGCAGCCTGCCCTCGCGGTCGATCAGAAAGATCGAGGAGGTATGGTCCATCGCATAGTCGGCCCCTGTGCCGCGCCTGACCGCGGTGACGCCATATTTCGCCCGAACCGCCGCCAGCGCCTCCGGCGTGCCCGTGGCGCCGATGAAGCCGGGGTCGAAGGCCTTGAGATAGTCGCGCATATGCGCGGCATCGTCGCGCGCGGGATCGACCGTCACGAAGATCACCTGTACCCGGTCCGCATCCTTGCCGAGCTTGCTGCGCGCCTGGGCGAGCGTCGCCAGCGTGGTGGGACAGACCGCCGCGCAATAGGTGAAGCCGAAGCTCAGCAGCACGACCTTGCCGCGATAGCGCGCGAGCGTCACCTCGGACCCGTCCGAACCGGGCAGCGCGAAATCGGGCGCCTGGTGCGGTGGATTATACGCGCCGGCTCGCATCTCTCCGGTCCGCGCTGCGTCGTGCGCCACGGGCCGCGGAGACGCTCGCCAGTCAAAAAGGGCTACGCCCGCCACCAGCGCAAGCAGCACCGCCCCGGAAACAATCAGGGATATGCGCGCGGTCAAAGTGCGATCGACGCGGGCCTTGCCGTGCGCGCGAAGCTCTGGTCGACATATCTGGCGAAGGGCACCGGATGCTTGAGCGTGCCCGCGGCGACGGCCTGTTCCATCAGATCGTCGAACTCGCGCGGAACCATGCGCAGGTCGCCATAGGTCACCCGGTCCTCGGGATGGTCCATCACGAAGCGCAGGATGGCGGGATCCTGATTGAAATAGTCGCTCCTGGCGGCGATCTGGATCGCGGTTTCGCGATTCTTGCGCTGCCCGTCGAGCCACATGCCGGCGGCGAGCACGTAATTGACCATGTTCTGCACGAGCGGCCGGTTCGACGCGATCAACTCCTCGCGCACGGTCAGCACGCAGCACATGTAGCGCGGCCACTCGTCGCGCGTCATGGTCAACGGTCGCGCATAGCCCGCGCGCTGCGCCGCCGCGCCGAACGGCTCGCCGGTGCAATAGGCATCGACGCCCTTCACGAAGAGTGCCGCGGGCATGTCCGCCGGCGCCATCTCGACCACCTCGACATCCTTGGTGGTCATGCCCTCCTTGGCGAGCATCTTGCGCAGGAACAGGAAGTCGACCGCGAAGCGGCTGGGGATCGCGATGCGCTTGCCCGCGAGGCTGCGAAAGCTGCGATAGTCGGAATCGGTACGCACCATGATCACCGCCCCCGAACGATGGCCGATCGAGACGATCTTCACCGGCACCTTCTTGTCGGCAAGATCCATCACCAGCGGTGCGAGCATATAGGCGGCCTGCACGCCGCCGGACATCAGCGACTCCTTGAGCTCGGGCCAGCCGCTATATTTGGCATATTGGAAGGCGAGCTGCGCCGCGTCGCGCGTGCCGAAGGGGTTGGCGGCCTGGTTGGCGGCGCAGGCGACCGGCAGCGTCAGGTTGCAGGTCACCGCTAGCCCGCCGACCTTCACCGGCTCGGCGACCGCCTCGGGAATCAGCAGCCTTCGCGCGGGGATCGCCACGGCGGCGGCCACGCCCGCGGCCACCGCGCCGCGCATCAACAGGCGGCGATCGACAAGGCGGCCGAGACCGGTGGTGGGGGGCTTGCTTTCCATGACGCGATCAAGCGAGTAGCAAATCGGTGTCCGGCCGCAAAGAGCCGCGCAAGAGGGAGGGATTATCGTGAGACGTTCCGCTTTCGCTCTATTCCTGTTGCTTCCGATCGCCGCCTGCCAGCAGGCGACCCCGCTCGAGGTCAAGGACGCGTGGACACGCGATACGGTCGGCCGCACGGCCAACGCGGCAGTGTTCATGACGATCACCTCGCCCACCGCCGACCGGCTGATCAGCGCCTCCGCGCCCGTCGCCAAGAAGACCGACCTGATGACGATGACCATGACAGGCGGCGCGATGGGCATGGACTATGTCAAGGGAATCGACATTCCCGCGGGCAAGCCCGTCAGCCTCGACCCGAGCGGGCTGCATGTCTGGCTGGCCGATCTCAACCAGCCGCTCAAGGCCGGCAGGACCATCCAGGTGGTTCTCAATTTCGAAAAGGCGGGTGAGCGCCGGATCGTCGTGTCGATCCTGGACCCGGCCGCGGCGCCGCCCAAATCGGCGGGAATGTAGCGCGATATTCCGCGAGCGGGCGCCGAGCGGACCCGCTCGCGGCAAGTCAGCTCAGAACCGGTAGCCTAGGCGGAACTGGATGCGCCGCGGCAGGGTGAGCGTGTTGAAGCCGATCGTCGCGGGATCGAGCGGATCGGTGGCGCTGAAGAAGCCGTCGAAATCCTTGAAATTCTTGTTGTTGAACGCGTTGAGCAGATCGACCGCGAATTCCACCTGATGACCGCCGAACAGGGTTTGCCGGTTCGAGAGCGTCAGATTGACCTCGCAAAAGGCGAAGAGGCCCTCGATGCAATTCTTCTCCGGATAGGCGGAGGTGATGCGGAGCTGGCCGGTGCCGAAGCCCTGGGTGGCGTCGACCACCTGATAGGCCTGGCCGCTGCCGAGCTGAGTGAGCGTCGCGAACTGGAAGCCGAGCGGCAGATCGACCATGCCCGAGATGACGAGGCGGTGACGCTCGTCGCCCGCGCGCGGACGCCAGCCATAGCTGTCGGGAACCAGCCCATCGAGGCTGAACAGGTCGCCGCCATTCTGCTCCCCCTTCGAGAGGGTGTAAGCGATGTTGAGGCCCCAGCCCGAGGTCCGGGTATAGTTCTTGTCGATAGTGACGTAGAGCGCCTTGTAGCGGGTATCGAGCCCGTCATAGCCGATGATCACATTGGAAAAGCCCAGCGCGTTGACCGGCGCGGTATTGCAGCAATTGCCGAGCCCGTTGTTCTGCCGGGTCCCCCACAAATTCGTATAGCCGTGGCGGCCGCGGATATAGGAGCCCGTCACCGAGAATTGCCACGGGCCGAAGCGCTGGCGGATGCCGAGGCTGAACTGGTCGTTGACCGGCGGCTGCGCGTCGTTCTTGACCGCGAACAGCTCGGGAAGGCCGCTTTGCGCGGTGGCGCGCAGCGCGATCAGGCCGTCGCGGGTGAGATAGCTCGGGTCCCACATCACCGTCGGCTGGCCGCCGCGCGGGAGCCCGTCGGCGGAGAAGCGGAACACGCCGATCGGGTTGATCCGGCGCGACTGCTCGTCGACGGTATTGTTGAAATTGTTGCGGTCGTAGAAGCGGCCCGCGCCGCCGAAGATCACGGTCGAGCGGTCGCCGGACAGATCGTAGGAAAAGCCGATCCGCGGCGCGAAGGCGCCCGTGAAGGGCGGGCGGTCGGTGCCGTCGGTGATGTAGTTTTCGGGATCGAAATAGAAGGTCCTGGGCAGCGCGCGGAGCGCCGCCGCGGCCGGCGCCGGGGTCACGTAAGTGTTGCCGAAGCCGTTGGTCTCATAATCCCAGCGGATGCCGAGGTTGAGTTGGAGCCGGTCGGTCACGTCCCAATCGTCCTGGACGTAGAAGCCCCACTGCGTGTTCGATCCGAAGATCCGCGAATTGCCCAACCCGAGCCGCGCCTCCGCGGGGAAGGCGAAGCTCAGATTGTTCGCCGGTTCGTTCAGGAAGGTGTAGCGCGGCTGGACGAACAGCCGGTTGTCGAAGGTGATGTCGGTCACGTTGACGCGCGCGCCGAACTTGATGGTGTGGTTTTCCCAGCCGGTGAAGGTCAGGTCGTCGCGGACCGTGTAGCTCTGCTGGTGCTCGTCGCGGGTCGAATCCTTGCCGCCGAACGTAATCACGCCGAGATATTCGAGCTGCGGCAGCTCCGGATGGAGCGACGTCGGGTTGAAGTGATAGTCGAGATAGGAGGCGCTGAACGCGTTCTGGAACGCGCTTCCGTTATAGGTCCATTTGAACAGATAGGTGTCGACCGTGTTGAGCTTGTTCTCCCCGGCCTCATAGGCGATGTTGGCGCCGAAGCCCTGGATGTCGCTTTCCTCGCGCCGGCTGTATGACAGGTCGAATGTCTGGCGGTCGTCGGGCGTGAAGGTCAGCTTGCCGAAATAGAAATCGCCGCGGAACGGGCTGATGAACGCGCCTTCGAAATCGCTGATCCGGCGGCCCGACGACGCCTCGACCGCCGCGCGCAGCGCCGGCGATCCCCCCGCGACTACATTGAACGCGCGATTCTGGTCGTTGCCCTCATAGGCGAAGAAGAAGAACAGCCGATCCCTGATGATCGGTCCGCCCAGCGCGACGCCATATTGCTTGCGCTGGAAGTCGGGCTCGGGCCGGTTGTTGAGCTTGTCGAGATAGGGCTTCTCCGACAATTCCTTGCCGGTGTACTGGCCGAAGACCTCGCCATGGAATTCGTTGGTGCCCGATTTGGTAACCGCGGTGATGATCGCGGCGCCGGCCTGCTCATATTCGGCCTTGTAGTTCTGCGTGAGCACGCGGAATTCCTGCACCGCGAGCTGGCCGAAGGGATTGCCGCGGCTGTTCTGCTGGCCGGCGACGCCGCCTTCGCGGACCTGGTTCTTCAGACTCACGCCGTCGATGAAGACATTGACCTGGCTCGCGGTCGAGGCGCCCGAGGTGAAGCCCTTGTCGGTCTCGCTGTCATTGTAGCGCACGCCCGGAGCGAGCGCCGCGAAGGACAGGAAGTTGCGGTCGGTCTGCGGCAGCCGCTCGATCTGGGTGCGGCTGACATTGGTCGCGACCTCGCTGGTGCGGGTCTCGCCGAGCTGGGTGCCGGTGACGGTGATCACGTCGTCCGAGACGACGGTCTCGACGGCGGGCGGTGCACCGAGCACGAGATCGAGCGACGCCGCCTGTCCGACGGCGATCTGGATCAGCCGATTGGCGACCGCGTCGCCGCTGCCGGCGGTAACCTCATAGGCGCCCGGGCGCAGGCCGTTCAGCGTATAGCGGCCGTCGGAGCCCGTAATCGCGGTGGCGGTCTGGTTGGTGCCGGTGTTGCGCGCGGAGACGGTGACGCCCGCAGCGGGAGCGCCGTCCGCGCCGGTCACCTGGCCGCGCATCGACGCGGTCGTCACCTGCGCCGAGGCCGCCGCCGGAAAGAGCATCGCGCCGCCCGCAAGCATCGTCGCGGCGGCGAGCGAGATTTTCCAAGCCATGCTTGCGACCCCTATGATCCCGAGATCGCCTCCCTTAGGCGATTTCGCGTTGCCGAACCATCAACGCTGTGCAGGTTCAACCGGCGTCAGCTCGTTTTGATCCGATAGCCGATCGTGGCTTCGCCTAGCCGAGCGGTTGGAAGCCGTCGCCGGGCTTCCAGACAACCGGCGGCCATTGTCGCCAACGTGGGCCGACAAGGGCAAGGCCGTCCGGCGCGATTGCGAGGACTCCCCTTGGCAGTTTTTCGCGCCGCCGCTCGAATCGCGGCCAGCGCGACGCCTTTTCGCGAGACGCGTCGGGAATGCCGAAGCGCAGGTTGAGCGCTCTGGCAGCGACTGGGAGGGAAAGCGCCGGGAAGGTGCTTGGGTCGAACATCATCGGGCTGATCGAGCTGGAACGCGTGGCTGCCGGCACGACGAACTGGTTGACCTCATCGCCATAGACCGAGAATCTCACCTGTCCTTCAAGCAGCTCCGCCGCATTCTCGTCATCATCGTCGATCCCCAGAAGTCTGAGGACGCCGCCGAAATGCGATTGGAGGATGGCGGGCGATGGCGATGTACCGGGTCCGGAACGGGGACTTCCGGCAAAATTCATCGCTTCATAGGCGGCCGTCCGGCAATCTTCGCCCCCTGCGGCGAAGATGCCGAAGGCATAGCCCGACACGATGTCCTGGTAATCCATGGTCTTCGTGCCGATGCGGGGTTCGACCTGCTCGAACATGCCGTCGCGAGCCCGCGCTTCAACCCCGTTGAATGTGCCCCCGATCGCGGCCGATCCTTTTGCCTCGGACAATACGACACCGCCGCCCGCGACCCCGCTATCCCACACATAATCGGGATAGCGTTCTCCCTGGGAAAGGACCTCTTTCCCATTGGCGCGCCAAACGAAGCCCATCGCTTCCATATGCAGCCCCGCCACGCCGACCCCGATGTCGTGCGACAGGCTGGTCAATGCCGCGTCTCCCAGACTCGCCACCTCGCCGGAAAGCCGAAGCGGTGCGTCGATGTTGTCGACCAGATGTTTGAGGAGCGGCGACCGGCCTGCCGCGAGCGCCCTTATCAGCGAACGGCTCGCGACTTTCATGGCGAGATTGCGACCGATCGACAGGATCAGGTCGTAGCGATCAAACTCGACTCCGTCGGGCAGTTCCGGCGGGACGAAACTTGGCGCCGCCGCTGGACAGTGAACTCTGTGATGACGGCTGACGGCCACGGTCTTGCGTCCTCTTGTCCAGCCGCCCAAGTCCCGCCTCCTGAAATAGTTGCCGGCAGCGATCGCCATATTGCCGTGGCGCGACGGCGTCCTTCACCTTGCCGGGAATCGCAAGGGAATTAATGGCCGTTTCGGCGTTTGACGATCGGGCGAGAAAGAAGAAGGCCCCATCGGGGAGGAAGTGTTCTTCCGATCCTGGTATCAGCCGCGTCGACCGGCACGGCCTTCCGCCACCCCTTCGACAACCCCGCAACACCCTGCTAAGCGCCGCGCCACCATGGCGACCGACCTTTCCAGAATCCGCAATTTCTCGATCATCGCGCATATCGATCACGGCAAGTCGACGCTTGCCGACCGGCTGATCCAGACCACCGGGGGCCTCCAGGCGCGCGAGATGAGCGCGCAGGTGCTCGACAATATGGATATCGAGAAGGAACGCGGCATCACCATCAAGGCGCAGACCGTGCGCCTCGACTGGAAGGGCTATGTCCTCAACCTGATGGACACGCCGGGGCATGTCGATTTCGCCTATGAAGTGAGCCGCTCGCTCGCCGCGTGCGAGGGCGCGCTGCTGGTGGTCGATGCCGCGCAGGGCGTCGAGGCGCAGACGCTCGCCAACGTCTATCAGTCGATCGAGCATGATCATGAGATCATCCCGGTCATCAATAAGATCGACTTGCCCTCCGCCGAAGTCGACAAGGTCAGGAATGAGATCGAGGAAATCATCGGCCTCGACGCATCGAACGCGGTGCTGACCAGCGCCAAATCAGGCATCGGGATCGAGGAAGTGCTCGACGCGGTGATCGAGCGCATCCCCGCGCCCACCGGTGACGCCGATGCGCCGCTCAAGGCGATGCTGATCGACAGCTGGTACGATCCCTATCTGGGCGTCGTCATCCTCGTCCGCGTGGTGGCGGGGACGCTGAAGAAGGGCCAGCAGATCAAGTTCATGCAGGCGGGAACCACGCATCTGATCGACCGCGTCGGCTGCTTCCGCCCCAAGATCGAGCAGCTGAGCGACCTCGGCCCCGGCGAGATCGGCTTCATCACCGCGCAGATCAAGGAAGTCGCCCAGGCCCGCGTCGGTGACACGCTGACCGACGCCCGGCGCCCCGCCGCCGAGCCGCTGCCGGGCTTCAAGGAAGTCCAGCCGGTGGTGTTCTGCGGCCTGTTCCCGGTCGACGCCAACGACTTCGAAAAGCTGCGCGAGAGCATCTCCAAGCTGCGCCTCAACGACGCGAGCTTCAGCTTCGAGATGGAAACCAGCGCCGCGCTCGGCTTCGGCTTCCGCTGCGGCTTCCTGGGCCTGCTCCACCTCGAGATTATCCAGGAACGGCTGACCCGCGAGTACGATCTCGACCTGATCACCACCGCCCCCTCGGTGGTCTACAAGCTTCAGCTCACCAAGGCGGCGGGCGAGGCCGAGCCCAAGCGGATCGAGCTCCACAACCCCGCCGACATGCCCGATCCCACGCGCATCGCCGAGATCGAGGAGCCGTGGATCAAGGCGGTGATCTACGTCCCCGACGAATATCTGG
>CBINJP010000046.1:0-11165 GCA_966251045.1 uncultured Sphingomonas sp. | reverse complement strand
TCGATGCGCGGCATGTCGGGCCGGTGCGGCTGCGCGTGGATCTGGTGCCTGACTCGCTCGCCGGTCAGCCGGTCGACCACGACGAGCCGCCGCCCCTCCTCCACCACCTTGTAGCGCGAGGGGGGCATGTCCATGGCGGTCAGCCGAAGCGCTGCTTGAGCGCGAGCATCGCCAGCGCCGCGCGGGCCGCGCCGCCGCCCTTGTCGAGCTGCTCGGCATCGGCGCGGACGATCGCCTGCGCCTCGTTCTCGACCGTGAGGATGCCGTTGCCGATCGGCACGCCGTCGAGCGTCAGCGCCATGATCGCGCGGGCACTTTCGTTCGACACGACCTCGAAATGATAGGTCTCGCCGCGGATCACCACGCCCAAAGCGACGAAACCGTCATAATCGCCGGTCTCGAGCGCCATCGAGATCGCCCCGGGGACTTCGAGCGCGCCAGGGACGGTGATCACCTCATAGTCATGCCCCGCCTCCTGCAGCGCGGTGCGCGCGCCATCCAGCAGCATATCGGCGAGATGATCGTAGAACCGCGCCTCGACGATCAGGATCCTGGCCATCAGGCGTCACCCTCGGCGATCGGGCGCTCGCCGACGATCGACAGGCCGTAGCCGTCGAGACCCACCAAAGTATGGTGCGTGTTGGTAAGCAGGATCATGTCCTTGACGCCGAGCTCGGTCAGGATCGTGGCACCCACGCCGTAATCGCGCAATTCGTCCATATCCTTGGCCTCGAGCGTGCCGCTGCGCGCCTGGAGCGCCATCGAGAATTGGTCGGGCCGCGAGCGGTTGATCACCACCACCACCCCCGCGCCTTCCTCGGCGATGATCTCCATCGACCGCTTGAGCAGCCCGCCGCGCTTGCCGCCTTCGCCGAAGATGTCGGCAAAGGGCGAGAGCGCGTGCATGCGCACCAACGTCGGCTTGTCGGGCGAGACCTTGCCCTTGACGAGCGCGACCTGCTCGCTCTCGGTCGCCTTGTTCCAGAAGGTCATCGCGGTCCAGTCGCCGCCCCATTCGCTCGCGAACTTCGCCTCGGCGCGCTTCTCGACGAGATGGTCGTGGCGCCGCCTATAGGCGATCAGGTCGCGGATCGTGCCGATCTTGAGGTTGTGGAACTGGGCGAAGGCGACGAGATCGGGCATCCGCGCCATCGTCCCGTCCTCGTTCATGATCTCGCAGATCACGCCCGCGGGGTTGAGCCCGGCCAGCCGCGCGACATCGACCGCAGCCTCGGTATGGCCCGCACGCACCAGCACCCCGCCATCGCGCGCGACCAGCGGGAAGACATGGCCCGGGGTGACGATCTGGTCCTTGCCCTTCGACGCATCGATCGCGACCGAGATGGTGCGCGCGCGGTCCGCCGCCGAAATGCCCGTGGTGACGCCTTCCTTGGCCTCGATCGAGACGGTGAAGGCGGTCTCGTGCCGCGTCCCGTTGGCGCGGCTCATCAGTTCGAGACCGAGCTGTTCGACCCGGTCCCTGGTCATGGCGAGGCAGATCAGCCCGCGGCCGTACTTCGCCATGAAGTTGATCGCGTCGGGAGTCGCCATCTGCGCGGGGATGATGAGGTCGCCCTCATTCTCGCGGTCCTCGTCGTCGACGAGGATGAACATGCGCCCGTTGCGCGCCTCGTCGATCATCTCCTCGGGCGAGGAGAGGAAGCCATGCTTCAGCCTTGCGAGCTCAGCTTTTGCCACGGAGCGCCTCCATGCGCTGAAGATAGCGTGCGAGCACGTCGATTTCGAGATTGACCGCCTGGCCCGCGGCGAGCGTGCCGAAGGTGGTGACCTGGGCGGTGTGCGGAATGATGTTGAGATGGAATTCGACGCCTGCGGGCGTGTCGCTCACGTCATTGACCGTCAGCGAGACGCCATCGACCGTGATCGATCCCTTGGGCGCGACATAAGGGGCGAGATCGGGGGCGGCGGCGACGACGACATGATGCGATCCGCCGATCTCCTCGACCGATTTGACCGTGCCGATCCCGTCGACATGGCCAGTGACGATATGCCCGCCCAGCTCGTCGCCCAGCCGCAACGCGCGTTCGAGGTTGAGCTTGCGCCCCTCGGCCCACATGCCGGTGGCGGTGCGCGAGACGGTCTCGCCCGAAACGTCGAACGCGACCTGGCCGGGCGACTTGTCGACCACCGTCAGGCACACGCCCGAGCAGGAGATCGACGCGCCGAGATCGATGGTGGCGGTGTCGTACGCCGTCGCGACGCAAACGCGCAGGTCGCCCTGCCGCGCGATGGCGGCGATGGTGCCGATGTCGGTGACGATTCCTGTAAACATCAGTTGGCCGCGTAGACCTCCAACCGATCGCTGCCAAGCTGTCGTGCATCCGTGAGCCGCCACTTGCCATGCGCGTCGGCGAGCGAACCCAGCCCGATATCGCCCAGCGCGTCGCGACCCGCGCCGATCAATATGGGCGCGCGGTAGAGCAGGAGCCGGTCGACCAGCCCTGCGCGGAGGAAGGCGGATGCGGCCTGCGCGCCGCCTTCCACCAGCACATGATCCACGCCTTCGAGCGTGGCGATGTCTTGGGGCCCGCCCAGCACCTCCCATCCGGGTTCGGCCTTGCCGCGGGTCAGCAGGAGGCGGCGGGGCGAGCGATCCTCGAGGCCCGGGAGCCGCACGTCCAGTCGCGGCGCATCCGCGTCGAGCGTTCCCCGCCCCACCAGGATCGCCTCGTGCCGCGCGCGTTCGAGATGGCCGTGCGCGCGCGCTTCGGGACCGGTGATCCATTGGCTTTCGCCATCCGCAGTCGCGATCCGGCCGTCGAGCGACGTCGCCAGCTTGAGCGTCACGAAAGGCCGCCCCTGCGTCCGGCGCGAGAGGAACCCGGCCATCGCCGCGCGCGCTTCGGCGGCCAGTACATTCTGGATCACTTCCATTCCGGCATCGCGCAGCCGCGCCGCGCCCCTGCCGTCGGTGCGCGGATCGGGATCGTCGAGCGCGATGACCACCCGCGCCACGCCGGCCGCGGCCAGCAGGTCCGAGCAGGCGGGTCCGCGCGCGGACGCATGCGCGCAGGGCTCAAGCGTCGTGAAGACAGTCGCGCCGCGCGACTTCTCGCCGGCCTCGGCAAGCGCCATCGCCTCGGCATGGGGGCGGCCGCCCGGCTGGGTCCAGCCGCGCCCCACGACCCGGCCATGCGTCACCACCACGCAGCCGACATTGGGATTGGGCGCGGTTCGCCCGCGCGTGCGTTCGGAGAGCGACAGCGCCGCCCCCATCCAGCGCGAATCGTCCTTCAGAAGCCCCATGACTGGAGCGTATTGTCGAGCTTCTGGAATTCCTGCTGACGCGCCTTCTGCTTCTTTTCCAGCGCGGCGCGCTGCTTGCCGCGCTCGACCTTGTCGATCGCCGCCTGCTTGGCGATCTCCTCGTCGCTGCGGTTTAGCGGCCAACTCTTCACATAGATGATGTTGGGCTTGTACTCGCGCTCGAAATGCGAGTCCTTGTAGAAGGCGTAGATCACGCCGACCACGAGCAGCATCGCGGGCACCATCATGTAGAGCTCATGGCGCGGGCGCCGCTCGAGGAAGCGCCACAAATCGCGCAGCGCACGGATCGGCGAGAGATATTTGAGAAAGGTCATTGCCGGGACAGATAGGCGCGCGGGGGCCCGGGAGCCAGCCCCCGCGCGCTTGGGCGGCGCACGCGTCCCCCAACGGCCGCGTGCGCCGCCCCGGGGCCTATCGTGCGTTGGTCATTTCGAAGCGCACATTCATGACCTTCCAGCTTTCCTGCGGCGTGCCGCCCCGCGTCGCCGGCTTGAACCGCCATGCGCGCATCGCGTGCCGGCGAGTCGCCTCGAAGAAGGCGGGGCTGGTCGCGCGCACCTGCTCGACCGCCTTCACGCGCCCGTCGGTGCCGATCAGCACGCGGACCGAAACCGTGCCGACGCGCTCGGCGCGAATCTCGGAGGGCGGATATTCGGGCTGGAAGGCGTTCGCGTAGCGCGGATCGATCTGCGCGGCGATCAGCGGCGGCAAAGGCGGCGTCTCGGGCTCGCGCGTGACGATGGCCTCGCCCTTGTCCTTGCCCATGTCGATCGGCGGGGTCCGGTCGACCGGAATCTCTTCGGTGCCGCGCACCTGATTGTCGGTCTGCTCGGCCTTCACCTCCGGCTTGGGGATGACGACCGGATATTCCTGCGATTCGGTCTTCACCTCGGGTTTGACCTCGTCGACCGGCGGCGGCGGATCCTGTTCGGGGATCAGGATGCCGATGGTGGGATCGTGCACGATCCGGTTCACGACGCCGGGGGCGACGAACAGCACCAGCGCGCCGATGATCGTGCCGTTGACGAGAAGCGCGGCGCCCAGCCCGACGGTGCGGCTGCCACGGGAATGCGAAGCGTACATATGAGCCTCCTTCTCCTTCGCCGATCAAAGGTCGGCTGTTGTGATGATACAACGTATCAAATGAAAGTAAAGAGACTATGTATCATTTGGTTCCGCGGTTGCATTTGTGGGCGGCCCCCCCGGCGAAGGGCGAGGCCCAGTTGCAGGTAGTTCGAGAAGGCGGGCGCCGCCGCGGATTCTTCGAGACTGGGCCCCGGCCTTCGCCGGGGAACTGCTAGGCCTTGAGCCGCGCGATCGCCCGATCGCGTCCGATCAGCGGAAGCAGTGCCGCCATGTCAGGCCCGTGATCGAGCCCGGTCAGCGCCTGGCGCAGCGGCAGGAAGAGCGGCCTGGCCTTGCGCCCCGTCGCTTCCTTGAGTGCGCCGGTGAGCGCGTGCCATGGGTCCGCGCCCCAATCGATTTCCGCCGCGACCACCGCCGCCTGCGCCAGGAAATCGCGGTCCTCATCGGCGATGTGCGGCTCGACCGGTCCCTCGATCACGCGCCACCAGTCCGCCGCCTCGCCGACTCGCGACAGGTTCGGCCGGATCGCGTGCCACGCCGCCTCGCCCATCCCCCCGGGCAGCCGCGCGGCGACCGAATCGAACGGCAGCTGATGCACGATCCGCGCATTGAGCTGCGCCAGCTCGCCCTCGTCGAATCGCGCCGGCGCGCGGCCGAAGCGGGCGAAATCGAAGCTCGCGATCAGCGGCGCCGGGTCCACGAACGGCTCGACCGGGTCGCTCGTCCCCAGCCGCGCGAGCAAGGCGATGATCGCCTGCGGCTCGATCCCCTCCTCGCGGAAATGCGCGACTCCCAGCGACCCCATCCGCTTCGAAAGCTTGCCCTCGGCCCCGGTCAGCAGCGCGGTGTGCGCGAATTCGGGCGGGGCCGCGCCCAGCGCCGCGAACATCTGGAGCTGCGCCGCGGTGTTCGACACATGGTCCTCGCCGCGCGCCACATGCGTCACGCCCATGTCGATATCGTCGATCACCGAGGGCAGCAGATAGAGCCACGAGCCGTCCGCGCGGCGCACCACCGGATCGCTCATCGCCGCCGGATCGAACTTCTGAGCCCCGCGCACCTTGTCGTCCCATTCGATCGGCGACGCATTGAGGCGGAAGCGCCAGTGCGGGCGCACGCCTTCGCTTTCCAGCCGCGCGCGCTCGGCATCGCTCAGCGCCAGCGCCGCGCGGTCGTAGATCGGGGGGAGCCCGCGCCCGAGTAGCACTTTCCGTTTGAGATCGAGTTCCTGCGCGGTCTCATAGGCCGGATAGACCCGGCCCGCCGCCTTCAGCTCATCGAACCGCGCCTCGTAGCGGCCGAACCGCGCCGACTGGCGCTCCTCGGCATCGGGCGCCAGCCCCATCCAGCCGAGATCGGCGCGGATCGCCTCGACGAACGCCTCCTCGCTCCGCTCACGGTCGGTATCGTCGATGCGCAGCATGAACGTGCCGCCATGCGCGCGCGCGAACAGCCAGTTATGGATCGCCTGACGCAGGTTCCCGATGTGCAGATTGCCGGTCGGACTGGGGGCGAAGCGCGTGACGACGGTCATTCCGCGCACCTAGGGCCGATTGCCGTCTTGCGCCACCCGGCGCGCGCAGTAAGGGAATTGCAACACGGGCAGTCGGGAAGCGCCTCCATGAAACTGATGTCGGGCAACTCGAACACGCCTCTGGCCAGGGCGATCGCCGACTATCTCGAAATCCCGCTGACCCAGGCCAATGTCCGCCGCTTCGCCGACGAGGAGATTTTCGTCGAGATCCTCGAAAATGTCCGCGGCGAGGATGTGTTCGTGCTCCAGTCGACCGCCTTCCCGGCGAACGACAACCTCATGGAGCTGCTGATCATGATCGATGCGCTCAAACGCGCATCGGCCAAGCGGATCACCGCGGTGCTCCCCTATTTCGGCTATGCTCGGCAGGACCGGAAGCCCGGGCCCCGCACCCCGATCTCGGCCAAGCTGGTCGCCAACCTCATCACCGTCGCGGGCGCCAACCGCGTGCTTTCGGTCGATCTGCACGCGGGGCAGATCCAGGGCTTTTTCGATATCCCGACCGACAATCTCTATGGCGCGCCGGTGATGTCCGACGACATCAAGGCGCGCTTCAGCGGCAAGAATCTGATGGTGGTCTCGCCTGACGTGGGCGGCGTGGTCCGCGCCCGCGCGCTGGCGAAGCGGCTCGACAACGCCCCGCTCGCGATCGTCGACAAGCGCCGCGAGCGCGCCGGCGAATCCGAAGTGATGAACATCATCGGCGATGTCGAGGGGCGCTTCTGCATCCTGATCGACGATATCGTCGATTCGGCGGGGACGCTCTGCAACGCCGCCGGCGCACTGAAAGCCGCGGGGGCCGAGGGCGTGGTCGCCTATTGCACCCACGGCGTGCTCTCTGGCGGCGCGGTCGCGCGCGTCGACGCCTCGGAACTGACCGAGCTGGTGATCACCGATTCGATCGGCAACCATGCCGTGATCGCGGACAGCAAGAAGGTGCGGCACCTGACCATCGCGCCGCTGCTCGCCGAGGCGATCAAGCGGATCGCGGACGAAAGCTCGGTGTCTTCGCTGTTCGACTAAGACGCGTCATCTCAGCGAAAGCCGGGATCTCGCGCGGCAAGGGACCCCAGCTTTCGCTGGGGTGACGGGGAACTTCAGACCGCCGCCTCCCACACCAGCCCGATCCCGACCAGGATCATCAGCCAGTAGATGGCGGTATAGAAGCGCTCGGGCGAGATGCGTCGCACAAGCCATACCCCCGCCATGGTCGATGCGATCGCCACCGGCAGCAGCACCGCCGCGGTCAGCAGATTTTCGCGCGTGAGCTGCCCCAGCGCCAGATAGGCGGGCACCTTGATCCAGTTGACCACGCCGAAAAACACCGCGGTCGTCCCCACCAGCAGTTGCGGCGACAGGTTGCGGGGCAGCACCCAGAGCTGGAAGGGCGGCTGGCCGGCATGCGCGATCTGGCTGGTGAAGCCCGACGCCACCCCGAACAGCGATCCCGCCCATTCGGGCATCCGCGCCGTCTCGCGCGGGATCGCATGGCGGTCGAGCCAGAGCCGGTACCCCCCGAACACCGCCGAGATCACGCCGACCGCCGCCATCACCCCCTCGGGCGTCACGCTGGCGGCAAAGACATAGCCCAGAAGGACCCCGGCCCCGGCCCCGGGCAGCATCCAGCCCAGCACCTTCCAGTCGACCGTCTTCCGGAACGCCCAGATGCCCACCACATCCTGCACGATCAGGATCGGCAGCATGATCGCGGCGGCCTGGACCGGATTGATGATGAAGGCGAGCGCGGGCAGCGACAGCGACCCCATGCCCGAAAATCCGCCCTTGGCGAGCCCGGTCAGCGCCACCGCCGGAATCGCGACGGCATAGAAGAGCGGATCGACGATCACCCGCGCTGCTTCGCCCTCAATCGTGCCTTGAGCAGATCGGCCGGCGGCGCCCAGAGGAAGCCGAAGCTCACCGTCCCATGCTTCTCCTCGACCGCATGATGCAGGCGGTGCGCCTGGATGATCCGCTTAATATAGCCAGATCGCGCGATGTAGCGGTGCCTCAGGCGCTGGTGCACGATGACGTCATGAAAGCAGAAATAGATCGCGCCATAGGCCGCGATCCCCGCGCCAACCCATGCATAGGCGCTGCCCCAGCCGAGCCGCACGCCCAGATACAGCAGGGCGATCGAGGGGATCGCGAAGATCACGGCATAGAGGTCGTTGAGCTCCCACGCGCCCTTGCGGGGCCGGTGGTGGCTCGCATGCAGGAACCAGCCCGGCCCATGCATCACCCAGCGATGCGCGGCATAGGCGACGCCCTCCATCGCGGCGATGGTGGCGAGGAACAGCAGAAGGCCGGCGAACCAATGCATCGCAGGCGCCTATAGCCCAGCTATGCTGCACCCGCGAGCATCAAGGGGTGGATTCGCATTTGCCACTGTGCTTAAGGCGGCGCACATTCCCGATCTTCGAAAAAGGGCGGCGTCTTTTCCATGAACATCCACGAATATCAGGCCAAGGAACTCCTCGCCAAGTACGGCGCCCCGATCGCCGCGGGCCATGCCGCCTTCACCGTTGAAGAGGCGGTCGAGGCCGCGAAGCAGCTTCCCGGGCCGCTCTATGTCGTGAAATCGCAGATCCATGCCGGCGGCCGCGGCAAGGGCAAGTTCAAGGAGCTGGCCCCCGACGCCAAGGGCGGCGTCCGCCTCGCCTTCTCGCTCGACGAGGTCCGCGCGCACGCGACGGACATGCTGGGCAACACGCTGGTGACGATCCAGACCGGCGAGGCGGGCAAGCAGGTCAACCGGCTCTACATCACCGACGGCGCCGATATCGCCAAGGAATTCTACCTCGCGCTCCTCGTCGACCGCGCCACCAGCCGGATCGCCTTCGTCGTCTCGACCGAGGGCGGGATGGACATCGAGGAAGTCGCGCATTCGACCCCCGAGAAGATCCACAGCTTCTCGGTCGATCCGGCGACCGGCTTCATGCCGCATCACGGCCGCACCGTCGCGGCGGCGCTGGGCCTGACCGGGGACCAGGCCAAGCAGGCCGCCAAGGTCGCGCAGTCGCTCTACAATGCTTTCCTCGCCACCGATGCCGAGCAGATCGAGATCAACCCGCTCGCGCTGACCGAGCAGGGCAACCTGCTCGTCCTCGACGCCAAGGTCGGCTTCGACGGCAATGCGATGTTCCGCCACAAGGACCTGATGGAGCTGCGCGACACCTCGGAAGAGGATCCGGCCGAGCTCGAAGCCTCGAAGTACGACCTCGCCTATATCAAGCTCGACGGCGATATCGGCTGCATGGTCAACGGCGCGGGCCTCGCCATGGCGACGATGGACATCATCAAGCTCAACGGCATGTTCCCCGCCAACTTCCTCGATGTCGGCGGCGGCGCGAGCAAGGAGAAGGTGACCGCGGCGTTCAAGATCATCCTGCAGGACCCCAATGTGAAGGGCATCCTGGTCAACATCTTCGGCGGCATCATGAAGTGCGACATCATCGCCGCGGGCATCGTCGCGGCGGCGAAGGAAGTGAATCTGAGCGTGCCTTTGGTCGTCCGGCTCGAGGGCACCAATGTGCAGGAAGGCAAGGACATCCTCGCCAATTCGGGGCTGCCGATCGTGGCGGCGAACGACCTGGGCGACGCGGCGAAGAAGATCGTGGCCGAAGTGAAGCAGGCCGCCTGACGCAATTTACCCGTCATGCCAGCGAAAGCTGGCATCTCCCCGACGGGCAATACTGAGGGAGACCCCAGCCTGCGCTGGGGTGACGAACTGGAGAGAGAGCATGAAGGTGCTGGTGCCGGTCAAGCGCGTGCTTGATTATAATGTGAAACCCCGCGTGAAGGCGGACGGGACGGGGGTCGATCTGGCCAACGTCAAGATGAGCATGAACCCGTTCGACGAGATCGCGATCGAGGAAGCCGTGCGCCTGAAGGAAAAGGGCGCGGCGACCGAAGTGGTGGTGGTGACGATCGGCGTGGCCAAGGCCGAGTCCGACGTGCTGCTCACCGCGCGCGCGATGGGCGCGGACCGCGCCATCCTGATCGCGACCGATGACGAGGTCGAACCGCTGGGCGTCGCCAAACTGCTCAAGGCCGTGTGCGACGAGGAGCAGCCCGGGCTGGTGATCCTCGGCAAGCAGGCGATCGACGACGATTCGAACCAGACCGGCCAGATGCTCGCGGCGCTGCTGGGCTGGCCGCAGGGCACCTTCGCCTCCAAGGTCGAGGTCAATGGCGACCGCGTCATCGTCACCCGCGAAGTCGATGGCGGGCTCGAGACGGTGGACCTCAAGGCCCCCGCGATCGTCACCACCGATCTTCGCCTCAACGAGCCGCGCTATGCGACTTTGCCGAACATCATGAAGGCCAAGTCCAAGCCGCTCGCGAAGAAGACCGTCGCGGATTACGGCGTCGACGTGTCGCCGCGCCTGACCACGCTCAAGACGGTCGAGCCCGCCAAGCGCTCGGCGGGCGTCAAGGTTGCGGACGTGGATGAACTGGTCGGCAAGCTCAAGGCATTGGGAGTCGCGAAATGAAGACGCTCGTCTGGGTCGAACACGACAATGCCGCCGTCAAGGACGCCACGCTCGCCGTCGTCACCGCCGCGTCTCAGCTCGGTGAAGTCCATCTCCTCGTCGCGGGCTCGGGCTGCAAGGCCGTCGCCGACGAAGCCGCGAAGATCGCGGGCGTGGGCAAGGTTCACCTCGCGGACGACGCGTCGCTCGGCCATGCGCTGGCGGAGAATGTCGCGCCGCTGATCGTGAGCCTGATGGCCGATCACGACGCGGTGCTTTTCCCCGCGACCTCGAACGGCAAGAATATCGCGCCGCGCGTCGCTGCATTGCTCGACGTGATGCAGATCAGCGACATCCTCTCGGTCGAGAGCGCCGACACCTTCACGCGTCCGATCTATGCCGGCAACGCGATCGCCACGGTCAAGACCAGCGACAAGAAGCTGGTGATCACCGTGCGCGGCACCGCCTTCGCCAAGGCGGAAGCCAGCGGTGGATCGGGCGCAGTTGAGGCGGTCGGCGGCGCCAGCGATGCGGGCATCTCGAAGTTCGTGAGCGCCGAGATCGCCAAGTCCGAGCGCCCCGAGCTGACCAGCGCGAAGGTGATCGTCTCGGGCGGCCGCGCGCTTGCCAACAGCGAGAATTTCCACGCGCTGATCGAGCCGCTCGCCGACAAGCTCGGCGCCGCGGTGGGCGCGTCGCGCGCGGCGGTGGACGCGGGCTATGTCCCCAACGATTACCAGGTCGGCCAGACCGGCAAGATCGTCGCCCCCGAAGTCTATATCGCG
>CBINJP010000045.1:0-13264 GCA_966251045.1 uncultured Sphingomonas sp. | reverse complement strand
CAAAATGTCGATGAACACGCGGTACCGGCCCTCCGCGTGCAGCCGGTCGATCGCCTGCGTGAAGACCCGCGAATAGTCGACCCCCGCGGCCGCTTCGTCCTGAATGCCCATGCGCGCCCTTTAGACCTGTTGCGGCGGGATTTCCACCCGGGGAAAACGTCCAGCGTGATCGGATCAGGACATGAGCCGCCAGGGGTCCGCATCCCGCATATCGAGCCGGCACAGGCGCCTGAGCCCATGCGCCCGGGCATAGCCGAGCACCCGCGCGTCATAACCGGCTGCCGTAGCGTCGGCGAAGTTCCAGCCGGGCGGATTGAAGGTCGAGAAGCCGTTGATCGTCGGCAGGCGCCAGCGCGAGGCGAGGAACATCGCATCGACATTGTGCGGGTAGAGCGCGTCCATCTTCGCGTCGATGAACAGAGGTTCGCTGGTGCGTGCGGTCACGACATAGAAGCTGGCGCAGGCCGAAGGCGGACGCGGGACCGACTCGAGCGCGAGCTGCTCCGCGCGGACCAGCCTGGCGGGGCTCTCGGTGTTGATCTGCTCTGCCACCAGCAGCAGCGCCAGCCCAGCCAGCGCGGGTTTGGCCATCGCTTCCAGCCGCTCGCGCCAGGCCGCGGCGGCCAGAAGCAGCACCGGCAGGATCAGGAAGATCTGGTAGCGCAGCACCACCCGCAGTCCCCTGGCGCCGGGCACCAGCTCGAACACCGCCTGCCATGGCGAGAGCAGTCCGAGCTTGAGCGTCAGCAGCCAGCTGATCGCGATCGCCAGCGCGAACGCCCTGAGGAAGCCCGAGCCATGCCGGACCACCTTCACTGTCGCCGCGAGGTAGAGCCCGAACAGCAGCAGCGGAAAGCCCAGCTCGCGCACCCGTCCATTGACCGGATCGCCAAAGCCGATCGCATCGCCCGCCGCGACCATCCAGGGCTGGAGCCAGCCCCAGACGAGGTTGCCCGGCCCGACATTGATCCAGTCGACCGGCGTCGCGAGATAGTGGCGCATCCCCTTCACCGAATGCCCGCCGGTCTCCATCGCCTTGGGGAGATAGACGCTGAGGAAGGGAAGCAGCAGCACCGCCGACACCCCGCCAATGATCGCCAGCGTGACGAGGTGCGGCCGGATCGACGCGAAGGCCCGCGCGGGGCGCCAATGCCCGCTCACCCCCGCCCAGCACAGCAACAGCAACAGCACGAACCACAGGGTGAACCAGGCGAGGTAGAAGCCCGTGCTCAGCCACGCCGCCATCAGCGCCCCCGCGCCTACCCCCAGCCACCGCGCCCGCCGCGCCTCGCCCGCCATCGCCGCGCGCCACGCCCCGACCGCCAGCATCGCCACCACGGGCAGCAGCGCGATGCTCACCAGCTGGGTGTTGCCGCTCTGCAGGACCAGATTGTTCGAGATGGTGAAGAGCAACGCGACCAGCAGCCCGGTCTCGTGCCGCCAGCCCAACGTCCGCACCGTAAGGCCATAGGCGGCGAAGAAACCGATGCTCTTGAAGGTCAGGACATTGAGTCCGTCCGCCACGAACGGATCGAAGAAGAGCCGCCAGAAACTGTAGCTCAGCCCGTAGAGGAAATAGCCGTCATTATAGCCGAGCGTGCCCTGATAGGGATGGAACCAGAGCGGCTGGCTCCAGGCCTCGACGCCCATCCACACGTTCCGCCAATGCTCCAACAGCGCGATTTCGATCAGCCCGTCGCCGCGGTCGCCGAAGCCTATCGCGAATCCGCTCAGGATGGTGGTCCGCGCCGCGATCAGCAGCGCGATGGCCCAGACGGCGGCAAGAGTGAGGGCGCGCGGCACCGCGCGTGACTGCCAGCGCGGGCGCCCCGTGGCAACGCTGGCGAAGCGGGCGGACGGCGCGGTGATTTGCGCCGAAACCCTGCACGCACCGGTGTCGCGGAAGCGCGTTTATGCTATGGTCCGAACAGCGCGGCCGAGTCGCACAAGCATGTCCGCGCCTGAGAGTTTGTATGCTCCCGCTTATGGCAACGGGACATCGCCCATGACCATGCTCGACCATGACTATTACAGGCGCCGGGAGCGGCAGGAGCGCGAATGCGCCGATCGCTGCGAGGAAGTCGGCGCGCGCCGCATCCATCTGGAATTGGCGGATCGCTATGCCGCGCTTGCGCGCGAACCGCTGATGGCACGGCCCGTCCAGATCTAGAGCGATTCGATTTCCGTCAGTCCGAAACGCGCCAGCGCCGGCGCGAGTGCATCGGTGCGCGCGTCGCGCGCGGTGAAGACCGCGCGTCCCGGGCCGGGCGCGTCGGGCCAGTCCTGGCCCTGGGTCAGGTGCGCGATGCGGCGCGCGATCCCCGGCCCGCCATCGACGAAGCGCACCGGATGCGGCGCCGCGGCGGCCAGCTCGGCTTCGAGCAGGGGGAAATGGGTGCAGGCATTCACGATCACGTCGAGCCGCTCGCCGCCCGGCTGGCCGAACAGCCCCGCCAGCACCGCGCGCAGCCGCTCGGCCGGAGGCGGCGTGCCACCCAGCGCCGCCTCGGCCAGATCGACCAGCTCGGCCGATCCGTGGCGCAGCACGGTGCAGTCGCTGGCGAAGCGCGCCGCCAGATCGTCGACATAGGGCTGGCGCACGGTCGCATCGGTGCCGAGCACGCCGATCACGCGGGTCTTGCTCAGTTCGGCGGCGGGCTTGATCGCGGGCACGGTACCCACCACGGGCAGGTCGAGCGCCTTGCGCACTTCGGCCAATGCGATCGTCGAGGCGGTGTTGCAGGCAATGACGATCAGGCGCGGGTCGTATCGCTCCGCCAGCCGCCCGAGCAGCGCGGGCACGCGCGCGGCGATCTCGGCCTCGCTCTTGGTCCCATAGGGGAAGCCCGCCGAGTCGGCGACATAGACGAACGGCGCGCTCGGCAGCAGCGCGCGCGCCGGCTCCAGCACCGAAAGCCCGCCCACACCGGAATCGAAGAACAGGATCGGGCGGCTGTCGGGCATCGAGCGCGGAGATGGCCCCGCGCACGGGTGCCCGTCAACTGCCCCGAGGTCGCGCCTCAATCAGCTTTTGGGTTTCCACCGCGCCGGAATACCGTTGGCGAGGATCACCGGCTTGTTGACCTCGATGAACTCGGCGCGGCTAACCTTGCCGTCACCGTTCAGGTCGTGGCGAGCGACGAACATCGCCTGTGCGCGCTTGGATTCGATCGGTTCGGCGGGGCCACTGCCGCTGCGTTGCGTGGTGCGCGGCATCTCGTCGGCCTCGAGATAGCCGGACTTGTTCCTGTCCATCGTGTCGAAGCTGCTGCCGAGGAAGGCGGCGGCGGTTTCGGGCGTGGCAGGCACGCGCTCGCTTTGCGGCTTGGGCGCGTCCTGCGCGGCAGGGGTAAGGGCGAACAGGGTGGCGAGGATCAGGCTCATGATGATTATTCCCGAAATCAGAAGCGTGCGCCGCCGCTTGCCCGGGGCGCTGGCCATCACTTGATCGGGTTCATGTTGCCCGGCGAGGTCCGGAGCCTCGGGTACCGTTTGTTCGTACCCCGCGAGCATCCGCGCCGCCTGGAGCGAGGAGGAAAGGCCCAGCTTGGTCCGCGCCATCTTGAGCCGCTTCTCGACCGCATGGGGGCTGATGCCGAGCTCGATCGCCATTTCCTTGGCGGTCTGGTGCAGCAGGCGGCGGCGCAGGCAGGCCTTCTCATTTTCGGTCAGCCGGCCGAGCGCGGCGCGCGTCCTCTCGTCAATCGTCACGCACATCCCTCGCGCTGCCCGCGGCCACGCTAGCCCAGCTGCGCCAAGCGCCCAAGCCGTAGCGTCTGGTACCCCATGATGCAGATTGTTGCGCGCCCGAGCGGAGCGATTATGTTGCAGCGGGTTGGGGGAATCGCGTGCAGACGGAAATACTTTGGCAGGGCGCGTTCGCGACACTGGTGCTCGGCTATCTGCTGGGCTCGATCCCGTTCGGCCTGGTGCTCACCCGGATCGGCGGCGCGGGCGATCTGCGCGCGATCGGATCGGGCAATATCGGCGCGACCAACGTGCTGCGCACCGGGCGCAAGGGCCTCGCCGCGGCGACGCTGGTGCTGGACATGGCGAAGGGCGCGGCGGCGGTGCTGATCGCCGAACGCTTCTTTCCGGGTACGGGGATGCTCGCGGGCATGGCGGCCTTCCTCGGCCATTGCTACCCGGTGTGGCTCAAGTTCCGCGGCGGCAAGGGCGTGGCGACGCTGATGGGAATCGTGCTCGCGCTCCATTGGCCCTCGGGGCTGGTCTATGCGGGGGTCTGGCTCGGCATCCTCGGGGCGTTGCGCGTCTCGTCGCTGTCGGGAATGACCGCCGCGATCAGCGCGCCGGTGAGCGCCGCCTTTTTCGGGCGGATCGATCTCGTCCTGCTGTTCCTCGCGCTCGCGTTGATCGTCGTGTGGAAGCACCGTGAGAATATCGACCGGCTGCTGAGCGGGACCGAGCCGCGCGTCGGCAGCAAGAAATAAGGATGGCTGACGCGCGCGAAGCGCGGCTCCGCCTGATCCGGTCGGCCAATGTCGGGCCGGTCACCTATTCCCAGCTGATCGCGCGCTTCGGCACGGCGGAGGCCGCGATCGAAGCGCTGCCGATGCTTGCCGCGCGGGGCGGGGGCAGGGCGCCCCGGCTCGCCGATCCGGGCGAGGTGCGCCGCGAGATCGACCGCGTCGAACGCGTCGGCGCGCATTACCTCTTCCTCGGCGACGCCGATTACCCCGCCTTGCTGGCCGAGATGGAGACCGCTCCGCCCGCGCTGATCGTGCGGGGCCGGATCGGCCTCGCTGCGCGCACGCCGATCGCGATGGTCGGCGCGCGCAACGCCTCGGCGGCGGCCTGCCGCTTCGCGCGCCAGATCGCATTGGCGCTGGGCGAGGCGGGGGTGACGGTGGCCTCGGGCCTCGCGCGCGGGATCGACACCGCCGCGCATATCGGCTCGCTCGACAGCGGTACGATCGGCGTGATCGCCTCGGGCATCGACATCGCCTTCCCGCCCGAGAATCGCGAGCTTCAGAAGCGCGTCGCCACCGAAGGCCTGCTGCTGGCCGAGCAGCCGCCGGGCACCGAGCCGCTCGCGCGCTTCTTCCCCTCGCGCAACCGCATCATCGCCGGGCTCGCGCTTGGGACGGTAGTGGTCGAGGCCGCGCCGAGATCGGGCTCGCTGATCACCGCGCGGATCGCCGCCGATGCCGGGCGCGAGGTGATGGCGGTCCCCGGCTCCCCGCTCGATCCGCGCGCGCAGGGTTGCAACCTGCTGATCCGCGAAGGCGCGACTCTGGTGCAATCGGTCGAGGACATTCTCGAAGCCGTCCGCCCGATCGATTCGCGCGCGGTGCGTTCGCCGGTCAGCGGCTATGGCGGCGAGCCGCCCATCGACGCAAGCGACGCCGATCGTGCCGCGGTCACCGCGCTGCTCGGCCCGGTCCCGGTCGCGGTCGACGAGCTGATCCGGCAGGCGGGGCTGCCGCCGCCGGTGGTGCAGATGGTCTTGCTTGAGCTGGAGCTGGCGGGCAGGCTGGAGCGGCACGCCGGCGGGCGCGTGTCCTTTAGCTAGACCCCCGGCGTGTACCGCCGCTCGCGGATCCAGCGGCTGGCGAGATATTTGGTCCCGCTGATCACCGGCAGTCCGGCATGTTCGGTCAGCGGATCGGCGCGGCCATCGTCGAGCGTGTTGCGGAAGACAATGGCATCGCCCTTGCGCCCGCGAAACTTGAAGCGGAGCTGGACGAATTCGGTCTCGCCCCCTTCATAGTCCTCGTTGAGATAGACCAAGGCGGTCTTGAAGCGCTGGTTGTCGACGCCCGGAAGCCAGTCGAGATGCTTGCGATATTCCTGCCCCGGCCGGTATCGCAGGATCAGCAGCGGCTCGGCCTGCTCGTAGCGCGTGCCGCTGGCGGCGGCGATGCGGCGATTGAGCGCGTGGATCGCGGGATCCTCGATAATCCAGTGGATCGGCGCGTCGTTCGAGGTGCGCAGCGGATGGGCCTCGGCGCGAGTCTCATCGATGAAGATCTTCGAGGCGGTGAAGGTCGGCTCGGCCACCGCGACCAGGAAATCGCATTCGTCGGGCGTGAACAGGCCGCGAAACACCATGATGTCGGGCCGTTCGCTGATCGTCTCGCCGCGCGGCGGGCTGACGACGAAGCCGGTGGGGGTCAGGTCCATCGCCTCGATCAGCCGGAGCATCCAGCCGCGCCGCGAATCCACGCGCGCTTCCTCGCGCAGCCGCGCCATCGCCGCCGGCCAGTCGCGGGGGCCGGCGATCCCGGTCGCGAGCAAATTGGTATAGGCGCGCCCGGCCATGGGATGCCCCGCCTCCGCCGCGCGGGCAAAGAGCAGGCGGCCCTGCCCATAATCGGGTTCAACGACCATGCCGCGCCAATACATGTCGGCCAGCGTGAAGATGGCTTCGGGATCGCCCCGGTCGGCCTCGTGCCGGATGATCGCCAGCGCCTCGTCGTTCCGCCCCTCGGCCGAAAGCGCGAAGGCGCGGGCGAGCTCGGGCGGGATCAGCGGCAGCATCGCGCGACTATGCCCATTCGCGGCCGCGCGGCAAGATTGACGCGGGTGCCATTGCGCCAGGCGAAAACGGCATCATCTTCCCCGCTTGACGAACCCCCACGAGGCTCACCACCCTCGTACGCGTACGCACGAGGAACGCACCCACTCCATGCAGCTTGTCATCGTCGAATCGCCCGCCAAGGCCAAGACCATCGAGAAATATCTGGGCAAGGACTATCACGTCCTCGCCTCCTACGGCCATGTCCGCGATCTGCCCGCGCGCGACGGATCGGTGAACCCGGACGAGGGTTTCTCGATGGAATGGGAGGCCTATGCCGACAAGGCGCGCCAGCTCAAGGCGATCACCGACGAGGCGAAAAAGGCGGACCGGCTGATCCTCGCCACCGACCCCGATCGCGAAGGCGAGGCGATCTCGTGGCACGTCCAGGAAGTGCTCCGCCAGAAAAAGGCGCTCCCCGCCGAGGTCGAGCGCGTCACCTTCAACGCGATCACCAAAGCGGCGGTGCTCGAGGCGATGGCTAACCCACGCGAGCTCGATACCGATCTGATCGACGCATACCGGGCCCGCCGCGCACTCGACTATCTCGTCGGTTTCACCCTCTCGCCGGTGCTGTGGCGCAAGCTGCCCGGCGCCAAGTCGGCGGGCCGCGTCCAGTCGGTGGCGTTGCGCCTAATCGTCGAGCGCGAGCGCGAGATCGAGGGCTTCACCGCGCAGGAATATTGGTCGGTCGCCGCCGAGATGGAGCAGGACGGCACGCCCTTCGTCGCGCGCCTCGTCAAGTGGAAGGGCGGCAAGCTCGACCGGCTGTCGATCGGCGACGGCAAGACCGCCGAGGCGGCGAAGAAATCGGTCGAGGAAGGCCGCTTCTCGGTCGCCGCAGTCGAGACCAAGCCGGCGATGCGCAACCCGCCGCCGCCCTTCACCACGTCGACACTGCAGCAGGAGGCCGCGCGCAAGCTCGGCTTCTCGGCCAGCCACACGATGCGGATCGCGCAGGGGCTCTACGAGGACGGCGCGATCACCTATATGCGCACCGACGGCGTCCAGATGGATGCCGGCGCGATCCAGGAGGCGCGCAAGGCGGTCGTCGCGCGCTATGACGGCCATTACGTGCCGGAAAAGCCGCGCCACTATACCACCAAGGCCAAGAATGCGCAGGAAGCGCACGAGGCGATCCGCCCCACCGATTTCAGCAAGGACCGCGCGGGCTCGGGCGATCATGCCAGACTCTACGACCTGATCTGGAAACGTGCGCTGGCCAGCCAGATGGCGAGCGCCCGCATGGAGCGCACCACGATCGACCTCGAGGACGCCACCGGCCAGCACGGCCTGCGCGCCACCGGCCAGGTCGTGCTCTTCCCCGGCTATCTCGCGCTCTATGAGGAGGGCCGCGACGATTCCGAGGACGAGGAATCGAAGCGCCTGCCGAAGCTCTCGCAGGGCGACACGCCCGCGAAAAAGGCAGTCACCGCCGAGCAGCATTTCACCCAGCCGCCGCCGCGCTTCTCCGAGGCGTCGCTGGTCAAAAGGCTGGAAGAGCTCGGCATCGGCCGCCCGTCGACCTATGCCTCGATCATCCAGACGCTCAAGGACCGGTCCTATGTCCGCGTCGAGAAGAACCGCTTCTTCGCGGAGGAGAGCGGGCGCCTCGTGACCGCCTTCCTCGAACGCTTTTTCGAGAAATATGTCGGCTATGATTTCACCGCCGGCCTCGAGGACGAGCTCGACGAAGTCTCGGGCGGCCGCGCGGAATGGCAGGCGGTGCTCGACAGCTTCTGGAAGGACTTCAAGCCGCGCACCGCCGAGGTGATGGAGCAGAAGCCGAGCGAGATCACCGCCGCGCTCGACCTGTTCCTCGAACCCTATCTCTTCCCGCCGCACGCCGATGGCAGCGATCCGCGGCTCTGTCCCACCTGCGGCACTGGCAGGCTGGCGCTGCGCGGCGGCAAGTTCGGCGCGTTCGTCGCCTGCTCTAACTATCCCGACTGCAAGTTCACGCGCCGCTTCGGGCAGCCGGGCGGGAGCGAAGGCGAGGGTGGCGGCACCGAAATCCTCGGCAACGATCCCGAATCCGGGCTCCCCGTCGAGCGCAAGTCGGGGCGCTTCGGCCCGTACATCCAGCTCGGCGAGGGTAAGGAGGCCGCGCGCGCCTCGATCCCCAAGGATGTCGAGATGGATCTCGAACTCGCGCTCAAGCTGCTCAAGCTGCCGCGCCAGATCGGCGACCATCCCGAGACCGGCAAGCCGATCACCGCCTCGATCGGCCGCTATGGCCCCTATCTGGCACATGACGGCAAATATGCCCGGCTCGGCGGCACGATGGAGGTGTTCGAAACCGGCATGAACGCCGCCGTGGTCAAGCTCGCCGAAGCCGCCGCCAATGCGGGCCGCCCCGCGCGCGGGAGCCAGGCGCCGCTCAAGATTCTCGGCGCGCATCCCCGCACCGAGGCGGAGATCAGGCTGATGGAGGGCCGCTACGGCGCCTATGTCACCGACGGGACGACCAACGCGACGCTGCCCAAGTCGATCGACAAGGACGAGCTGACGTTGGAGGAAGCCGCGCAACTGATCGATGCGCGTGCCGCGGCGGGGCCGTCGAAGAAGGGGAAGAAGAAGGCCGCGCCGAAAAAGGCTGTCGCGAAGAAGAAGGCACCGGCGAAGAAGCAATGACGCTCGCGGTGCGGCCCTTCGACGACGCGGACCGGCCGCGCTGTCTCGCCCTGTTCGACGCTAATTGCCCGCGCTTCTTCGCCCCCAATGAGCGTGACGACTTCCTCGCCTATCTGGCGGGCCGCGCGCACGAGTACCGCGTTTGCGAGCGGGACGGGGCAGCCGTCGCCGCCTTCGGCATCGCGAAGGGCATGGAGCGCGCAAGCCTCAACTGGATCATGGTCGATCCCGCTGCGCAGGGATCGGGCGTCGGGCGCGAGATGATAGTGGCCACGGTCGCCGAGGCGAAGGCAATGGGAGCGACTGCGATCGACATCGCCGCCAGCCATTTGTCGGCACCCTTCTTCGAGCGCTTCGGCGCCCGGGAACTGGCGCGTGAAGAGAATGGCTGGGGACCCGGAATGCACCGGGTCGAAATGGAGCTTCGGATCTAGGCGGCGCGGCGCTGCGTCGCCTGGAGCCAGTCGCGCGCGGCCTTCTGCGCGGCGATGATCTCGCGGGCCGACATGTCTTCGGAGATTTCCGCGCGGCATTCCTTGGCGCGCTCGTCGCCGCCCATCGCCGCGATGTTAAACCATTTATGCGCCTCGATCAGGTCGAGATCGACGCCGTCGGCGCCGCTCGAATAAACCATGCCGAGATCGTAGCAGGCGTCGGAATCGCCGCGCGCCGCATCGCGGAGCCGGCTTTCAATCAGGAACTGTGCGCTCTTGAGGCTGTTGCCCATGTCACTACCCCTTTTCCACCCTCGTGGTGTGGGTCTTGTGACAGGCCAGTTCCGAACAAATGGTTAACGGCGTTAACGGTAATTGTTCATAATCGAAGCGCCGCGATTTCAGCCGGCGACGGGGATATTGTCGATCAGCCGCGTCTTGCCGATCCGCGCGGCGGCCAGCAGCCGGCGGGGCTTGCCCGGGACCGGATCGCCCAGCGTCGCGGCATCGGCGAGCGCGACATAATCGATCTCAAACCCCGCGGCGGTCAGCGTCTCGCGCGCCTGCGCCAGTGCCGCCTCGGCATCTCCGCCTTCCTCCATCGCCCGCCCGGCCGCGCCCAGCGCGCGCGGCAGCGCCACGGCCCTCGCGCGATCCTCGGGCACGAGATACGCATTGCGCGAGGAGAGGGCGAGCCCGTCATCGTCGCGCTGGGTGACTACGCCCTGGATTTCCACCTTGAGGCAGAGATCGGCCACCATCTGCCGGATCACCGCGAGCTGCTGCCAGTCCTTCTCGCCGAACAGCGCGATGTCGGGATCGACCTGCGCGAACAGCCGCGACACCACCGTCGCCACCCCGTCGAAATGCCCCGGCCGGTGCGCGCCGTCGAGCACCTCGCTTACCCCCGAAACGGAGACATCTGTCTCGAGTCCGTTGGGGTACATCACCTCGACCGGGGGCATCCACAGCAGATCGACCCCCGCTTTCTTGAGCATCGTCGAGTCGGCCAGCTCCTTGCGCGGATATTGGGCGAAGTCCTCGTTGGGGCCGAACTGGGTCGGGTTGACGAAGATCGAGACGACCACCCGGTCCGCCGCGCGCTTGGCCGCTTCCACCAGCGCCATGTGCCCGGCGTGCAGCGCGCCCATCGTCGGCACCAGCGCGATCCGCTCGCCGGCGGCTTTGAAGCCCGAAATCGCTTCGTTGAGCGCATCAAGCTGACGGACGGTTTGCACGCGTTAACACTTTCGATATGACGTAAGGGGCGGCCTTCTATGGGGGGAAGGCCGGGCGATCAATAAAGGAAGTTGGGTGTTGGACGGACCGCATCGGCTGCATGTCATCGTTTTCGCGAACGAGAAGGGCGGTACCGGAAAGTCGACGACCGCGGTGCATACCGCGATCGCGCTCGCGGCGAAGGGCGCGAAGGTCGCCTGTTTCGATCTCGATCACCGGCAGCGCACAATGGGCCGCTATCTCGACAATCGCGCCGAGACGATCCAGCGCACCGGGCGCGACCTGCCGATGCCGCGCTACGACACGCATGACGGCGAGAGCATCGCCCGCTTCTCCGAGATACTGGACAAGTTGAGCGACGGGTCGGACTTCCTCGTGATCGACACGCCGGGCCGCGACGACCGCTTCGCGCGGATCGCGGTCACCAATGCAGACACGCTGGTCACCCCGATGAACGACAGCTTCGTCGATTTTGACCTGATCGGGCAGGTGGACCCGGAGACCTTCCGCGTCTCCAAGCCCAGCTTCTATTCGGAGATGATCTGGGAATCGCGCAAGCGCCGCGCCAAGACCGATGGCGAGACGATCGACTGGGTGGTGCTGCGCAACCGCGTCCAGCATATCGAGGCGCGCAACATGAAGCGCGTGTCCGACGCGATCGACCAGCTCTCCAAGCGCGTCGGCTTCCGCGTGATCTCCGGCCTTTCGGAGCGCGTCATCTATCGCGAACTCTTCCCGCAGGGGCTGACCATGCTCGATTCGCGCGAGTTCGGCGACATGGTGCTCAGCCATGTCGCGGCGCGGCAGGAGCTGCGCGAGATGATGGCGGGCCTTGCACTGCCCGAGCCGGTGATGCCCCTGTTCGCATGACCAAGATCGTACTGGCCGCGCTGATCATCGGCGCGATCTTCCTGCTCTTCCGCAAGCCCGCCAAGGCCGCGCCGCGCATGCCCGAGGTCGAAGCGCGCGAGACGCTGGGTGTTTCCGCCACCGCCGGCGAGGAGGAAATCCGCGCCGCCCACCGCCGCCTCGTCGCCGCGCTCCATCCCGACAAGGGCGGCTCGCCCGAGCTGACGCGGCGGATCAATGCGGCGAGGGACACGCTGCTGCGGCGGCGCTAGTCCCCCTCCCGCTTGCGGGAGGGGAGAAGAGTTGCAACTTCCGCCGCTCTCGCGGATTAGGCCCGCACCGCGACTCCCGGAGGCATCATGACTCACCAGTTCCACCCCACTTCGCTGCGCGAGTATGACATTCGCGGTATCGTTGGCGAGGCGCTCGGTCCCGACGATGCGCGCGCGATCGGCCGCGGGTTCGCCACCCGTGTGCGCCGCGCCGGCGGCACGCGTGTCGCGGTCGGCCGCGACGGACGCACGTCGTCGCCGATGCTGGAAGCGGCGCTGGTGGAAGGCCTCATCGCCTCGGGCGTGGACGTGGTCCGTGTCGGGCTCGGCCCCACGCCGATGCTCTATTATGCGGAGGCCACGCTAGAAGTGGATGGCGGCATCCAGATAACCGGCAGCCATAATCCCGGCAATTACAACGGCTTCAAGATGGTGCTGCAGCACCTTCCCTTTTTCGGCGAGGACATTCAGGAGCTTGGCCGGATGGCGTCGGAAGGCGATTGGGAGGAAGCCGACACCTCCGGAACCGTCACCGACGCCGACGTGATCGACCTCTATGTCGATCGCCTCTTCGCGGGCTATGCCGGCGGCGCCTATCGCGTCGGATGGGATACGGGCAACGGCGCCGCCGGTCCCGTGATCGAGAAGCTCGTGAAGCTGCTTCCGGGTGAGCATCACACGTTGTTCACCGACGTCGACGGCAATTTCCCGAACCATCATCCTGATCCTACCGAAGAGAAAAATCTGGCGGACCTGAAGGCGCTCGTCGCCGAAAAGAAGCTCGATTTCGGACTGGCCTTCGATGGCGACGGCGACCGGATCGGCGCGATCGACGGGCTGGGTCGGGTCGTCTGGGGCGACCAGCTCCTCTCGATCCTCGCCGAGCCGGTGCTGCGCGAGCTGCCCGGCGCCACGATCATCGCCGATGTGAAGGCGTCGCAGGCGCTCTACGACCGCATCGCCGAGCTGGGCGGCGAGCCGTTGATGTGGAAGACCGGCCACAGCCTCATCAAGACCAAGATGAAGGAAACCCACGCCCCGCTCGCGGGCGAGATGAGCGGCCACATCTTCTTCGCGCACAATTATTACGGCTTCGACGATGCGCAGTACGCCGCGGTCCGGCTGATCCAGGCGATCCATGTGATCGGCAAGTCGCTGACCCAGCTCAAGGACGAGATGCCGGCGATGGTCAACACGCCCGAGATGCGCTTTCAGGTCGATGAGAGTCGCAAGTTCGCGGTGATCGACGAAGTGCTCGACCGGCTCGAGGCCGAGGGCGCCGACGTCAACCGCACCGA
>CBINJP010000044.1:0-13747 GCA_966251045.1 uncultured Sphingomonas sp. | reverse complement strand
ACCCGCGAGCGCATCCGGCAGATCGAGGCGAAGGCGCTGCGCAAGCTCAAGCATCCGAGCCGGTCGCGGAAGATGCGGAGTTTTCTGGATCAGTGAAGGCTATCGCCCCTCGCGGCAAGGAGCGGACCGGTAGGTTAGTAAGGGGCGAGGGCTCGATGCCCTCGCCCCTTCTGTTTCCCAATAGGAGGAGATGCTCGCTAACCATGTGACCGAGACGAGGAAATTGGTCCGTTCCGAAGTTAATTTAGTCCATTTCGACGGTTATGCGGTTGCGCCTTCACATCCAGTGCGGCAAAGTATTGTTCACGTTTTGAACCTGCGGGGACTCATGCAGCAGCTACCTCATCCGATACCTTATCAGGGCAGCAAGCGACGCCTCGCGGAAGCGATCGGGGCGGTCGTGCCACGACGCATTAGCACCTGGTATGAGCCATTCGCCGGGTCAGCAGCAATGAGCATCTGGATCGCACGAAATAGAGATCCAGAACAAATTGTTCTCGGAGACTCCCTCGAAAGTCTAGCAGCCCTCTGGAGGTTGATCATTAACGATCCTTTGGGTGCGGCCGACCGTTACGAGGCAGTGTGGCGCGGGCAATCCACATCTGATCATAGGTACTTTAATGAAGTGCGCTCGCGGTACAACGATCAACGCGATCCGGTGGATATATTATATCTAATGGCGCGCTGCGTAAAAAACGCTGTTAGATTCAATCGCAAAGGACATTTTACGCAGTCGGTTGACAAACGTCGCCTTGGAATGCGTCCTGAAAAGATGAAAAATGCTATGGCCGGAGCATCGGAATTGCTCAAAGGTCGTACTATTATTCGTACAGGTGATTGGATCGATACCACCGCCGACGCGATAGAAGGCGACTTTATCTATCTCGACCCGCCCTATATGGGTACGAGTATGGGCCGCGATCTCCGATATGCCGAGCAGATGACTCAAGAAAGGCTCGTATTTGGCCTTGAAAATGTTCTCGGGAGGAACCTCTCGGTAGCACTGAGCTATGATGGTAGTACTGGCGATAAGGTGTACGGCCCACCGCTCCCCTCTCGCCTTAATATGACGCAGACCTTCATTCACACGGGACGCTCATCGCAAGCTACGTTGTCCGGGAAGTCGGACGAGACAATCGAGAGCTTATACCTTAGCTCAGACCTGCGTGCGGAATTTAGGTCGATCAGAGTGGGTCGAGAAAGCTTCGTTCGCCAGCACGAACTACTTGTCTAACAGGCTCATGAGAAAAGATTTGACGACGTCTTCGGCAGTCCGACCTTGCTTAGCGAGTAGCGCTTTGATTCTATCAAAATATTCGACTTCTGAATCCTGCCAAATAATTTCGAGCTGCCGCATTTGTCTCATCGCAATGTGATTGTATGATTCCGGGTACGCCCACAAGCAACTTCGACAAATTTCGGGATCTTTGATTTCCAAGAAATTTGCGCAGCGTTCGCACGAGAATGATTTGAGTCGCTGCGAACTGCCCGTGAGGAGCATGAAGGCATTTACGTCTTCCTCCTCTAGGCCCACATCGCCGCCGACCTGATAAGGGATACGATGATCTACCTGTAGGGCACGAGCGGTCACCTGCCAGCCGGTGATTCCATCATACTCACCGTACTTCTCGACGAGCTTGCCCTTAAATGCCTTGGAAATAATTGAGCGCCCGGTCTGGGTGTCACGTAACTCTGCATCTGTCCCCAGACTATAACTAGCCATACGCTTGCCGGTGGAGTCTCGAACCATCGTCGTCTTAACGGGAAAACCGTTGTCGACCACATCCATACGGGCGCGAGGGGCATGTTTGTACCCCAGATCAAGCAGTTCTTCCGTGGTGATGCAGCCCCGTTCAAGCATGGCGCGAAGAACCTTCGCCGCACGAGAGCTGGGATTCTTGGCGATGAATTCCCGCGCTCTTACTTTGACAGCGTCTTCAGCCAAATCGAATCAACCTCATGTTGAGATCGCTTAGACCATCGGCAACGGCGCAAGGGAAGTGGTAGCGAGGCCTCGCTAGTGCCCACTCCTCACGCCACCGAAATCCGCGCCCCCACCTCCCGCATCACTTCCGTCACCCCCCAAACCATCGCGTCCGCACGGTCCGGCGACGTGCCCGGCCCCTCATAGCCTCCGCCCGCGATCATCCCCAACAGCTCCGCCTCCAGCTCGGGCATCCTCCCGTGGATCACCACCCTGCCCGCTTCGAACAGGTGCGCGACGGGTTCGGCGCGGTGGGATTTGCCGTGGCGGGCGTGGACGAGGCGGATGGTGAGGTCCGGGCCGGCGTCCGCCAGCACCGCCTTGACCATCTTGCCGCCCTGGTTGGCCTCGGCGATCACCTCGCGCGTGGCGTGGGCGGCCGCGGCGGCGGCGACGGCTCGGGCCCAGCCTTCGGGGCTGCGGGCGGTGACGCTGTGGTCGGCGAGGATATGGGCGATGCCGTCGTGGTCGCGGGCGCAGGCGACGATGCCGCAGGTGCCGCCGCCCGAGGGCGGGTCCACGGCGATGAGGGTTCTCGCGTAAATTCCTCTCCCGGAGGGAGAGGGGGACCAGCCGCAGGCTGGTGGAGAGGGATTATCCTCATGCGACGTCGCCCGTGGCAACTCCCCCTCCACCGCTTCGCGGTCCCCCTCCCCCTCCGGGGGAGGAATTCCCTCCGCTTCGCTGCGGGCCCCTCCACCAAGCTGCGCTTGGTCCCCCTCCCCCTCCGGGGGAGGATTTTGGAGGCGGCATTTCTCGATCAGTTCGACGGTCCACAGCGCGCCTTGCGCGTCGGGGAGGAGTTCGCCGTCGAGCTCCTGGCGGCCGAGCGTCGTGCCGGCGTAGAGGGCTTCGACGCGGGCCTTCCAGCGGGCGGAGACATGGGGGTTGCGGCGGGTGGGGCCGCCGGTGGTGACGGTGGCGGGATCGTCCATGATCGCGCGGAGGAGCGGGCCGCGGGCCGGTGTGGTGGTGATCAACGCGCGCGGGTTGGGGCCGAGGCGCAGGTTCAGCTGGAGCATGTCCCAGCACTCCTTCGGCTTTTCCCATTTCGCGAGTTCGTCGCACCAGGCGAAGTGATGCTCCGGGCCGCGCAGCATGTCCGGGCTGGCGCCGGAGAAGATCACCGCTTCCGCGCCGGTGCGGAAGCGCAGGCGGCGTTGGCTGGGGTGCCATTCGGTGAGCCAATCGCCCGCGACCGCGATGAGGCCGCTGCGCCCCTCGACCATGACGCGGCGGGCATCCTCGAGCGTGGCGCCGACTAGCGCGATGCGGAGCTTCGGATCGGGGCCGTCGGCGGCCTCGGCGATGCGGGCGACGACCCAATGCGCGCCGGCGAGCGTCTTGCCGAAGCCGCGGCCGGCCTTGATCACCCATGTCTCCCAATCGCCGGGCGGCGCGACCTGCCCCTCATGCGCCCAGCCGGGCCAGTCGCGGTCGAGCGCGTCGCGTTCGGCCTCGCCGAGCAGGGCGATCGCGCTATGACGCAGGTCGTCGGGCAGGCTGATGAACCAGCGGACGAAATCGAGATCGCGCGCGAGGCGCGGCTTACGTTTCATCGGGGGCTTTATCGGGAGCCGGAAGGGCGAGGCGCTCGAGGCGCTGGCCCTCGATCGCTTCGAGCTTGGCGAGGATCGAATCGCGCATCTCGTCGAGGCTGCGCGGTCGCGCCCGCCAGCCCGGGGCGCGGGCGCCATCCCCCTTCACGGCGGCGCGATGGAGCTGGAGAACGTTGATCGCCTCCTTGACCGTCATCGCGGCGAGCGGGGAGCCGGGATCGGGGACATGGCCTTCGAGCAGCTGGCCCGAACGCTGGACGAGCAGCATCTCGATCCGCGCATAGCCCTGATCGAGCGCGGCATTCCAGCGCGCGGCGAAATCCGGATCGGCGCGGCGGCGATTGTAGATGGCGACGGTGCTGAAGCCGGCGGTGGCGGCGGAAGCCGTCACGTTGCAGCTCGCGGCGAAATGATCGAGGAACAGCTTCTCGGCCTCGTCGGTCCAGCGCTTACCCTTGCTGTGGATGATCTGCGGGCCGTCCTTGCCCGAAGCGCGAATGCGCGTGCCGCTGGGACCGCGCGCCTTGGTCTGATCTGTCATTCCCGTCCCCCGTTCGTGGTTTGTTCCACAAACGAGAGCAAATGTCAAGAGATTTTACCTATCTGGTTCGAAGGAGGCTCCCCTATGCGGGAGCCCCCCTGCCCGCTTCAGGCCATCGCATTCCGGGCGCCGCCCTGGGCGCTGCGATGGAAAAAGGCGGCCGAGATCAGCCAGAGCGTCACGAAGAGGCCGCTCTGCATCACCACGCCGGCGACGCCATGGGGCTCGATCCGGGCGCTGACCGGGGCGGTGGCGACGAAGGCGCCGATCAGCGCCTGGACGCCCGCGGTCGCGAACATCGCGCGCGCCATGCCCTCGGCCCGGAAGCGCGCCGTGAAGGCGCAGGCCGCCGCGGCGAACACCACCGCGAAATAGCCGAGATTGGCGGGATTGTCCTCGTTGCCGACCATCCGCATCCAGATCGTCAGCAGCGATACCACCACCGCGAGCGCGGCGCCGATGCGATATGCGTTATTCCCCATGTTGCCGGACATGATCGGCCCTCCTTCGATAACTGAGCCCCCTCCCTAGCCGATCGCGCGGCGAAAGGGTTGAGCGCGCCATGGGCTTGTTGTGGAGATTTGGTGCAGATCGCGCGGCGGGGCGCGCGCCTTCGCCTTGCCTTGCGGGGGCCCCGCTGATAGCTGATTTCGCACCGTTTCCCGGAGAATCAGGCATGTCCGCGCGCCGCAAGTTCATCCTGTTCGAGCTCAACGAGGTGCCGTTCCGGGTGTATCGCCACTATGCGGACCGCAATCCGCGCTCGGCGGTGGCGCGGCTGCTCGCGCATGGGCGGCGCTTCGATACGCTGAGCGAGGATGAGGGGCATCTCTCGCCCTGGGTGACCTGGCCGACGCTGCACCGCGGCGTGACCAACGCGGATCACCACATCTCGTCGCTGGGGCAGGATGTCAGCCAGTCCAACGCGCTCTATCCGCCGGTGTGGGAGCTGCTCGCGCGCGGCGGCCGCTCGGTCGGGATGTTCGGGTCGCTGCATACCTATCCGATGCCGGCGGGCGCCGGCGACTATGCCTTCTACCTGCCCGATACCTTCGCCGCGACGCCCGAGGCGCATCCGGCCGAGCTGAGCGCGTTCCAGGCCTTCAACCTCGCGATGGTCGACCGTTCGGGGCGCAACGTCTCCGCGGAAACCCCGTACAAGCAGGCGATCTCGCTGCTCGGCGGGTTGCGGAAGATGGGGCTGCGCGCGGTGACGGTGGGCAAGATCATGCGCCAGCTCGCCTCGGAGCGGATCATGGCCCACCGCGCCGGGCGGCGGCGGACGATCCAGTCGCTGCTGTCGTTCGACCTGTTCCTGCACCAGCTGGCGGACAAGAAGCCCGACAGCGCCTTCTATTTCACCAATCACGTCGCCTCCTCGATGCACCGTTACTGGCCCGCGACCTTCGGCGAGGATTACAGCCAGACCGAGTGGAAGCCCGACTGGAGCAAGCGCTTCGGGGGCGAGATCGACTATGCGATGGGCGAGGCCGACGCGATGCTCGCCGAGATGATCGCCTTTACCGAGCGCAACCCCGATTACCTGCTGCTCGTCACCGGCAGCATGGGCCAGGCCGCGGTCGACGAGCCCGGCAACCAGCTGCTGACCCAGGTGCTGCTGACCGACGCGCCGCGCTTCGTGCGCGCGCTGGGCGTCGCGGGCGCGTGGGAGCGCAAGCGGACGATGGAGCCCGCCTATACCTTCCAGTTCGCGGCCGAAGCCGATGCCGATCTTTTCTGCGCGGCGCTCGAACGGCTGAGCATCGGCGGGGTGCGCCCCGATTTCCACCGGCTCGACGCGCACGGAGTCGAGCTCTCGCTGGGCCAGGGCAATGTGCCCGACGACGCGCTCGACCTGCTGCTGGGCAATGTCGCGATGACCCCGCAGGAGCTGGGCATCGCCAATGTGCGGATCCAGGACGAGGTCGGCTCGGCTGCCTATCACGTCCCCGAAGGCGTGTTGTTCAGCTACGATCCGCAGGCGGACGGCGGCGGCGAGCGCGCGCGCGAGACGATCTCGACCACCCGGATCGCCCCCACCCTGCTCGCGATGCAGGGTGTGGCGCGCCCCGATTACATGCGCGAGCCGATCGAGGAGCTGGTGCGGGGCGCGCCCGTCCCCGCCTGACCGCCTATTCGAGCGTATCGCCGTATCGCCGCACCGCGACGAAGGCGAACACCAGCCCCATCGCCGCGAGCACGCCCAGCGGCCATAGCGCCTCGCCCGCGCCCCAGCCCTTGAGCATCACCCCGCGCACCACGCGCAGGAAATGCGTGACCGGGATGAACTCGCCGACCGACTGCGCCCAGCCGGGCATGCCGCGAAAGGGGAACATGAAGCCCGACAGCAGGATGCTGGGCAGGATGTAGAAGAAGCTCATCTGCATCGCCTGGAGCTGGGTCTGGGCGAAGGTGGAAAGCGTGAAGCCGAGCAGCAGGCTGACCGTGATGAACACCAGAGTCGCCAGCGCGAGCAGCCAGACGGGGCCGAAGAAGGGCACCTGAAAGACCAGTTGCGCCATCACCACGATGATCGTGGTCTGCGCCGCGCCGATCAGGACATAGGGCAGGATCTTGCCGAGCATCACCTCGAGCGGGTGCAGCGGCATGGCGAGGAGGTTCTCCATCGTCCCCCGCTCGCGCTCGCGGGCGACCGAGACCGAGGTGAGCATCACCATCGTCATCGACAGCACGATCGCGAGCAGCCCCGGCACGATATTGTGGCTGGTGATCCCCTCCGGATTGTAGCGCCGCTGGACCACGACATCGACGGGCGGCGGGCGCGGCGCGAGCGGCGCCAGCGTGCCGATCAGGTCGTGGCCGAGCCCGGACATCACCGCCTGCTGGACCGCGGCGGCGGCATTGCCCGTCGCCGCCGGATCGGTCGCGTCGGCGACCACGAGCAGTTGCGGCCGCTCGCCGCGCACCAGATCGCGCGAGAAACCGGGCGGGATGACGATCAGGAACTGGACCTCGCCCCGGCGCAGCATCTCCTCCCCCGCCCCCGGCTTCGTTCCGGCCTGGCGGAGATCGAAATAGCTGCTCGCGCGCAGCGACCCCTCGATGCTGCGGGTGAAGGCCGAATGATCGTTGATCTCCAGCGCGGCGGGCAGATGGCGCGGATCGTTGTTGATCGCGAAGCCGAACAAGAAGAGCTGGACCAGCGGGATGCCGACCACCATCCCGAAGGTCAGCCGGTCGCGGCGCAGCTGGTGGAATTCCTTGGCGAGCATCGCCCAGATGCGGCGCAGCGCGGGGCTCATGACGCGACGCTCACGCTGTTGTCGGTCGCCGAGCGCATCAGGTGGATGAACACGTCCTCCAGCGTCGGATCGGCCTCGCGCCAGCGGATCGCGGGATCGACTCCCTTGACCGCCTCTCTCAGCGCCCCCGCATCGGGCCCCGCGATATGCAGCGCCGGCCCGAACGCCGCCGCCATCGTCACCCCCGGCCGCTGCTGGAGCAAGGGCGCGAGCCGGTCCGCCCCCGGCCCCTCCCCCGTCAGCGCGGCGAGGCCCGACCCCGCGACGATCTCCGCCGCCGTCCCGCGCGCGAGCAGCACGCCATAGGCGATATAGGCGATGTCATGGCAGCGCTCGGCCTCGTCCATGTAGTGGGTGCTCACGAGAACCGTGACGCCCTCCCCCGCCAGCACATGGATCTGGTCCCAGAATTCGCGCCGTGCGAGCGGATCGACGCCCGCGGTGGGCTCGTCGAGCAGCAATATCTGCGGCTCGTGGAGCACGCAGGCGGCGAGCGCGAGGCGCTGCTTCCACCCGCCCGAGAGCTTGCCCGCGAGCTGGTTCGCGCGCGTAGTGAGCCCCAGCCGTTCGAGCGCGGCATCGACGCGGTGATGCTTGTTGTCGAGCGTGTAGGCGTCGGCCACGAAGAGGAGATTCTCGCGGATCGTCAGATCCTCGAACAGGCCGAAGCGCTGCGTCATATAGCCGATCCGGCGCTTGATCTCGCCCCGGCTGGTCGCGAGATCGAGCCCCAGCACGGTGCCGGTGCCTGAATCCGGGATCAGCAGCCCGCAGATCATTCGCAGCGTGGTCGTCTTCCCCGATCCGTTGGGGCCCAGAAAGCCGCAGATGCGGCCATGCCCGACCTCGAGCGAGACATGATCGACCACCACGCGGCCGCCGAAGCTCTTGGTGAGCCCCTCGACCGCGATCGCCGGGGCCTCGCTCATTTCGGACGGACCTCGACCGGAAGCCCGGGGCGCAGCCGGGCGAGCCCGGTATCGGGGGTCGCCTCGACAAGGAAGACGAGCTTCGAGCGGGCGCGCTCGCTATAGATCACCGGCGGAGTGAATTCGGCCTGGGGCGAGACATAGCGGACCGTCGCGCTGAACGAGCCGCAGCCGTCGCAGCTCACCGTCACCCTGGTCCCCGGCTTGAGCGCGGCGATCGCATCCTCGGGCGCGTAGAAGCGGATCTTGACCCGGCCCGGCTCGAGCAGGCGGACGACCGGCGAGTTGGCGGGGACCCATTCGCCGGGATTGAAATAGGTCTGCTCGACCAGCGCCCCGGCGGGCGCGAGCGGGGCGATCTCGTTGCCGCGCCGGCGCTGGGCATCGAGCGCGGCCTGCGCGGCGGCGACCGCGGCGTCGGCGGCGGCGATCTGGTCCTCACGGCCCGCCAGCTCGCCCGAGGCCTCGCTGGCCAGCGCCTGCTGCAGCGACGCCTCGGCCGATTGCATCGCCGCGCGCGAGGCATCGAGCTGCACCTTGGTGGCGAAGCCGCGCGCGGCGAGCGTCGAAATCCGCTGATAGTCGCGCCGCGTGCGCACCACTTCGGCGCGCGCCGCCGCCTGCTGCGCGCGCGCGACGCCGAGCTCGGCGGGGCGCTGGCGCGACTTGCCCAGATCGGCGCGCTGGGCCTGGGCCTGGGCGAGCTGCGCCTCTAGCCGGCGAATCTCGGCATCGGAGCTGATGGCATTGAGCGAGAAGAGCGGCTGGCCCGCGATTACCTGCCCGCCCCGCGTCACGTCGAGCCGCGCCAGCGTGCCCGAAACCGACGCCGCGATCTCGATCGCTTCGCCCTCGACATAGCCGAGCCAGCCCTCGGGCGCGGCGCTCCGGCTGTTCATCCACCAGAAGCTGAGCGCGCCGATCACGGCGAGCAGCACGACGACGATGGCGGCACGTCTCACTTCGCATCTCCCGCGATCAGGCCATGGAGCAATATATCGGCGTGCGACGCCGCAAGCGCCTTGAGATCGAGCGGGGGCGCGCCCGCGGGCTCCAGCACCGTGCGCCACAGCGCGCCGATCATGATCCCCCCGGCGACGCTGCGCGCGGCCAAAGCCGGATCGACCGCGCGGAACTCGCCCGAGGCGATCCCGCCCGCGACGATCGATTCGATCAGGCCCAGCACCCGCGCGATCGCGCGGTCGTGATAGGTCTTGGCGATCTCCGGGAAATTGCCGCTCTCGCCGATGATCAGCCGCGGCAGGAAGGCGATCTCGCCCTCCGCGATCCGCGCCGCCGCCAGCGCCACCAATGCCTCGAGCTGCTTCGCCGCGCCCGCGCCCGCGACTTCGGGCGGAACCGCGCCGGGCAGATGGTTGGCGAGCAGCCAGTCGATCATCGCGCGGAACAGCGCCTGCTTGTCCGCGAACTGGAGGTAGAGCGCCGCCTTGGAAATGCCGACCCGCGCCGCGACATCCTCCAGCCGCGTCCCCGCATACCCCCGCGCCGCGAACTCGGCGCGCGCGGCGGCAAGGATCGACTCGCGACGGTCAGGAGGCGTGCGGCGTGCCATCGACTCGCGCCATAACTGACCCGTCAGTTATTTAAAAGGAGGTTTCCGGGCGAACTGATTTGGAGAAGCCAATCCTCCTCCGCCAGGGAGTGCGAGGTTGGATTGCTCCCGGCAATCCAGGCCCATGCCGGGGACATGGGCGACCTCACACTGTGTCAGCGCAGCTGACGGAGGGAGAGGACACGGCGCGCTATCGAGAGTGCGCCTGTGGTCGCCGGATGATATCGTTGCGAAATCGACGCGATGGTCCGGCTCCTAAGCCGCGCGGGCCGTATCAGACGGGGCCTCACTAACTCGTTCCTTGCATTTCATAGGATTTTTCCTATATCGAAGAACATAAGGCGAAACATAAAATTTATTCGTGTTTTCGGAGACGACCGAAAATGGCGGAAATCTGCAGGAGTCGTATGCTCGGCGTTTGACACGAAGGCGATCTTCAAATATGGACGGGCCGTCCATATTTCTCAGCGATGCCCTTGTGTGGCCATATCTCCTTAACAGATAGATGCGTTGAATCAGGCGCAAGCGTGATTCTCACTCTAGACCAAGGAGGGTCAAATGGCAGCACACTCGACCCGTACGGGTCTTTTTAGCCTTCGGCGCAACAAGCCCTCTAAGCCTAACTTCACGGGCACGAAAGCGGCCTTCGAAGCCGGTGAAAAGGTATTTGCAAAGAACGGTGCCACAGCCGATCTCCGGCGCGTCGTACGGATGCATTTCGCGAACACCAAATCGGAAGCTTAGGTGCCCGCCAAGGGGGAGGCGCTTAAGTTCAGCTACAGCCGCGTTTGCTCGGCTACGAACCGCGCCGCATTTAGGTGCGGCGAACGGGATATCGACGACTGGTTTCGTAGCGACGCATTGAAATGCGAGGAGCGCGGCACTGTTCGCGTCATGTGCGCGCATCTGGCGGGTAATGATGCCCCCGTAGGCTTCTTTGCCATTGCCACTGCCGTTGAGCAGGTCAGTAAGCTTCCCGGCTATCATTACCACCTGTTCGGGGGCGCGAAGGTCTTCCCGTGTTTGCAACTCGTCTATGTTGGAGTGCACAAGGAACTGCAAGGCCGTGGAATCGGCTCAACCATGGTCGGCAGCGCTATCGCTCTATTTTCTGATGTGGCCCCTCTTATCGGGCTCCCCCACCTCATTTTGATTCCGATCAACGAAGGGGTCAAACCCTTCTACGAGCGTTTGGGATTTGAGTGTTACGACAGAGGTGAGAGAATGTTTCTGCCGATACAGTCCGCTATCGCAGCTGTTGAGGCCGAACGGCCCACCTAAACTTCAAACTGCGACATTACGTGGCGTAGGACTTCCGCAAGGATTGGCCTGCCACTATCGCCCCGCTGCGGCGGAGCTAAGCAGCCCTGCGATACCCACCGGATCGCAGGGGTCCGTGCACGTAAGGATCGGAAGCCGCCGCAGCACCCTTCCGAAGCGCGAACGGCGCTCAGCAGCCATCTGTTTCAGCCCCCGCACACGCCCCCTCCCGGCTCAGGCCGCCGCACAGCAGGCTCGCATTGTCTTTTCAGGGCCGGAACGAGGGAGCGTTCGTCCGCGCGGGCGGTTGGCCCGCACGCGTGGGGGAATCCTGCGTGGTGAAGCGCAGTGCGGGCCGCAGGGGCGGCCGGGTGGCAGGTTGCGCTCACGGAGCCATTTGTTCTCATCTCAAGGAGCCACGGATGCGTATATTGTCCAACAGGCCGCAGTCCCTTCTTCTGCTCGCGATGCTCACCGCCCCGGCGGGGATCGCGCATGCGCAACAAGTGCCGGGCGAGGCCGATTCGTCGATCACCGTCACCGGCCAGCCTCCCGCCGACCTGACCGGCCTGCCCGCCGGGCCCGAGGTCGAAGGCATCATTTCGGGGCGCAACCCCGGCGCGATGCAGGTCACGACCGAAGGCGGCGGCCGGGAAACGGTGCTGCTCAGCGACGCCACCAGGGTGCGCGCCAGCGGCGGCTTTCTCGGCCTGAACCGCAACCGGCTGGCGTCGAACTCGCTGCTGAACGGGCTGCCGGTCAGCATCCGCACGGTGCAGTGGAGCGGCGGGCTGGTCGCCGCGCAGGTGGATCTCAAGTCGCGCGACCTGCGGACCGCGTCGATGATCCACAACGGCACCGACCAGCGCTTCGGCGAGCAGGCCGCGGCGACCGAGGCTCTGCGCGGGCGGATGGGCGACATCGACCAGTATAACGTCAAGAGCACCACCAACGTGACCTTCGACACCGGCCAGGCGGTGCTTTCCGAACAGGCCAAGACCGAGCTGTGCGGCGTGGCGAACCAGGCCGAGGGGATCGACAATGCCCTTCTCCTCGTCGTCGGCTACACCGATTCGACCGGGACCCCGGAGATCAACCAGGCGCTCAGCGAGAAGCGCGCCGGCCGCGTCGTGAACTATCTGCAGCAGGCGTGCGGCTGGAAGCCCTATCGCATGCTGACGCCCACCGGTATGGCCGAAGCCGATCCGGCGGCAAGCAACGACACCGTCGAAGGCAAGGCGCAGAACCGCCGCGTCTCGGTGAACGTCATGGTCAGCAAGGCCGTGGACGGCTTCTGATCCGCCTGGGGACGGGCGGCGCCCGTCCCCACTCTCTCCCGGTTTTCCATGCCCCGCCGGCGACGCGAGGACGAAGCGGCGCCCTCACCGGCAACCTGATTCCCTGCCCCAACCCGGCACACAGATTTCACCATGGTAAACCGTTCATCAACCACGTCTTTACGTGGTTCAGTATAACCCCTGATGGCATGAGAGACCCGGCGCCCATCTGCGGGCCCGACTCTTCAGTAATGGGGGCGTATGCCGTTTGATTCCGTACAGATTGCGCGATTGGGCGGTGCTTCGAGCGCCATGGGCTCACTCACCGCGTCCGACGGGAGCGCGTCGCACCCATGGCTGCGGCGGCTAATCGCCGGGCACGAGCCCGCGCGCGACCTTGCCGATGCCGCGCATTATCTCTGCATCCTGCATGGCCGCCACCCGGGCGTGATCGATCATGCGCTGGAGCATGCGCACCTGTCGCTCGAGCGCGACTGGCTGGAGGCGGCGGCTGAGGCCTTCGTCACCGAGCGCGCCTATCTCGTCCGGATCGTCGCCGCGGCGGGGCCGCTGCCCTCGACCCCGGGCCAGGCCGAATCGGAAGCGGCGGTGCACGCCCAATGCCATGCGCTCGACATGCTCGCCCAATCGGACCGCACCGGCTGCGCGACCGGCGCCGCGCTGGCGCTGGGACTCGATTGGGAATCGGTCCGCGAAGTGCTCGATGCCGCGGCGCACCGGCTGGGGATCACGCCGCCGGCGTGCACGCTACCCTTGCAGCAGGAAACGGTAAGCGTGGTCGATGCGCTTGTCCGCGAGATGAGCGTCGAGCGCGCCATGTTGTTCGGCGCGCAGCAAATGTATGCCCAGCATCGCGGGCTGCTCGACCTGCTCGAGGCCCGCGCGAGCGCCCGCGCCAACCATTGATCCCCGCAGGGTCAGCCTCTAGTCACGGGTTCCAGTTTCAAAAGGGAACCCGATGCGTTTCGAAGGCACCCAGAGCTATGTCGCCACCGACGACCTGAAGGTCGCGGTCAATGCCGCCGCGACGCTGCGCCGGCCCTTGCTGGTCAAGGGCGAGCCGGGGACGGGCAAGACCGTGCTGGCGTACGAGGTCGCCAAGGCGATGGGCGCGCCGCTGATCGAGTGGAACGTCAAGTCGACCACTAAGGCGCAGCAGGGGCTGTACGAATATGACGCGGTGGCGCGGCTGCGCGACGGCCAGCTCGGCGACGAGCGCGTCCACGACATCGCCAACTATATCCGGCGCGGAAAGCTGTGGGAGGCGTTCACCGCGCCGCAGCTTCCCGTGCTGCTGATCGACGAGATCGACAAGGCCGATATCGAGTTCCCGAACGACC
>CBINJP010000043.1:0-18605 GCA_966251045.1 uncultured Sphingomonas sp. | reverse complement strand
CCCGTGCTGCTGATCGACGAGATCGACAAGGCCGATATCGAGTTCCCGAACGACCTGCTCACCGAACTCGATCGCATGGAATTCCATGTCTACGAGACCAAGGAGACCGTCCGCGCCGCCGAGCGGCCGATCGTGATCATCACCTCGAACAACGAAAAGGAGCTGCCCGACGCGTTCCTGCGCCGCTGCTTCTTCCATTATATCAAATTCCCCGACCGCGAGACGATGCAGGCGATCGTCGACGTCCATTTCCCCAAGATCCAGAAGCTGCTGGTCAGCCGGGCGATGGATATCTTCTACGAAATCCGCGACGTTCCGGGCCTCAAGAAGAAGCCGAGCACCAGCGAGCTGCTCGACTGGCTCAAGCTGCTGCTCCACGAGGACATGCCGCTCGACGTGCTCCAGACGCGCGATCCGGCCAAGGCGATCCCGCCGCTCCACGGCGCGCTGCTCAAGAACGAGCAGGACGTGATGCTGTTCGAACGCCTCGCCTTCATGGCGAAGCGGCAGGCGAACCGGCCATGATCGAGCGCGCGCTGATCGAGGAGATGTTCGCGCGCAATCGGGCGCGGGGCCAGTGGGACATGGATGGCCCGCTGCTCTGGGGCTATTTCTTCACCTGCGACACGCCCGAGCCGCTGGAGGCCGCCGCGCCCGCCCTGGCTGCGCAGGGCTATGACCTGGTCGAGATCTTCGCGACCGAGGACGAGGGCGTCCCCGAGCTGTTCTGGCTGCATGTCGAGAAGGTCGAGACGCACAGCGTCGACACGCTCGACCAGCGCAACCGCGAACTCGATGCCTTCGCCGCAAAATGGGGCCTTGCCAGCTATGACGGCATGGACGTCGGGGCGGTGCCGGCATGAGCCATGGCGCCGGATGCCTGTGCGGCGCGGTGCGGGTCAGCATCGACGCCGAGCCGATACTCGCGCGGGCCTGCTGGTGCCGGCTGTGCCAGTATCTGGCGGCTGGGAATGCCACGGTGAATGTCGTGTTTCCGGCCGAGGCGGTGCGCGTCGAGGGCGAGGTGCGGTGGTATGAGTCGGTCGCGGACAGCGGCGCCAACATGTCGCGCGGCTTCTGTCCGCGATGCGGGACGCAGCTCTTCAGCAAGTCCGACCGGCGGCCGCAATATCTGATCGTACGATCGGGCGCGCTCGACGATCCCGACCTGCTGGCGCCGCAGGGGACGATCTGGACGAGCGCGGCACCCGATTGGGCCTGCTTCGATCCCGATCTGCCGCAGTTCGAGCGGCAACCGCCGCCGATCGGGTGAGATGACCGCCGAAGATCGCCGCTTCTGGATCATCGTCGCCGCGATCGCCGCGCTGGGCCTCGCGCTGCGGCTGATGGCGGCGCATGGCGCGCTGTGGCTCGACGAGGCCTGGTCCGCGACCGCCGCGCATGACGTGGGCACGCCGCTGGGCGTGTTCCTCGAGATCAATCACGACAATAACCACCATCTGAATACCTTGTGGCTGCAACTGGTGGGGCTCGACGCGGCCCCGATGCTCCAGCGGGCGCTGTCGATCTTCACGGGCACGCTGGCGATCCCAGTGGCTGCGATGATCGCGGCGCGGCAGGGCAAGGCGGCGGCGGTCGTCGCGGCCTTGCTGTTCGCGGTGTCGCCGTTGCTCGTCACCTATGGCGCGGAGGCGCGGGGTTATGCGCCGATGGTACTGATGCTGCTGGTGACGGTGTTGCTGGTGGCGAACTGGCTCGACGATACGAGCAAGCGCGTCCCCGCGATCCCGATTTTCGTCGCGGTGCTGCTGGGCGTGTTCTCGCAGCTGACCATGGCGTTCGGGCTGGCGGCGCTGGGCCTGTGGGTAAGCTGGGTGCTCTATCGCAGCCGGCCGCCGGGCGAGGCGACGCGGGCGGCGGCGCGCATCCTGCTGCCCGCGATTGTGCCCGCTATCGCGGCGCTGGCGGTGGTGCTGGGCGCGGCGCACGAGACCGGGCTGCGCTTCGGAAATTTCGAGCCTTTCAGTCTCGGCGCACTGATGCACGGCGTCGGCGCGATGGCGCTGGCGACGTTCGGCGGCGAGATCGCGCTCGTCGCCTTGCTGCTGCTCGCCCCGCCCGACACGCCACCCGAGGGAGGGGCCGCGCGCGACCGCATCTATTTCGGGCTGGCGCTGCTGATCCCATTGGGTGTCGCTCTGGCCCAGCTCGGCAACAGCGGGGCGCCGCGATACCATCTGCTGAGCGGCGTCGCGGCGCTGATGCTGGTGGCGATAAACAGCGGGCCCCGGCTTTCGCCCCGGCGCGCGTCGCGCTTCCTGGTGGGCGCGGTGCTGGCGGTGGTGATCATGGTTTCGCTGATCGCCGACTGGCGGATCATCCAGAACCGCCGGGCAGATCCCGCGCTTGCGATGCAAATCATCAGTTCGACCGATACACATGAAGTCGCGGTCGAGCGCGAGCGCTCCACCGCCATCTTCCGCGCCGCCGCCGCGTCGATCGACTACCCCCTCACCATCGTCGAAACCCCCTGCCCCGCCACGCGCTATCTATTCGTGGACCGCGACGGCAACGCCCCCTTCCCCGATCCCGCGACCCGATGCGGCGCACCCTATCGCGTGATCGCTGAAGGCCATCCCACCGGCCTCTCCGGCACCCATTGGAAGCTTTACGAACGCGACGTGGCGGCTCGCTGACGTGGCGCGCGCGGCCAAATCCGCGCACCCGAAGCGCTCCGAAAACAAGGAGCAGAACATGTTGGGTGAGCGCGTAAGGAGCTTGCGTGAGGCGCGGGCGTGGACGCAGGAGCATCTCGCCGACGCGGCGGGGGTGAGCTTGCGCACGGTGCAGCGGCTCGAGGCCGGACAAGGCTTCGCCTCGGAAACCGCGCTGGCGGTCGCGGCTGCCCTGAACGTCGATGTGAAGCTATTACTCGAGCCCGGCGAGGGCAGCTGGCTGTGGCCGCAGGTGCCGCTGTGGCTCAAGCTGTTCGTGCCGGTGCTGCTCTGCGTGCCCACCGGCGTCTGGCTGTTGCTCAAGCTCGGGGCGATCCTCGGGCTGGCGGTTCCGGCGGTGGCGATGTCGCCGATCCTGCTGTTCGGCGGACCGCTGGTCGCCGCGGTGCTGCCGCTCGCCACGATGGTGCACCCGCGCAGCAAGCCGGGCGGATCGCCCTATGGCATTCGCGAGGTGACGCTCAAACCGCGCGCGATCCCGCTCTATGTCGCGCTGGCGGCGATGGCGGCTTTGACCTGCGTCTTCGCCTTTTTCGGCGGGCATGCGATCGGCCATCTCGCGCGCGTCGCCGGACTGTGACATTGAGGCGCGCATGTTCTTTTCCTTCCTCGACGAGCTGCGCGCCGCGGGCATTCCCGCCAGCCTGAAGGAGCATCTAATCCTGCTCGAAGCGCTCGACCGCGATGTGATCGAGCGCACGCCCGAGGATTTCTACTTCCTCGCCCGCGCCACCTTTGTGAAGGACGAGGGGCTGCTCGACCGGTTCGACCAGGTCTTCTCCAAGGTCTTCAAGGGGATCGCGACCAATTACGGCGTGGCCCCCGCCGAGATCCCCGAGGACTGGCTCAAGGCCATCGCCGAGAAATTCCTGACGCCCGAGGAGATGGAGGCGATCAAGTCGCTCGGCACGTGGGACGAGATCATGGAGGCGCTCAAGCAGCGGCTCGAGGAGCAGCAGGGGCGCCACCAGGGCGGCAGCAAATGGATCGGCACCGGGGGCACTTCTCCCTTCGGCAATGGCGGCTACAATCCCGAGGGCGTGCGGATCGGCGGCGAGAGCCGGCAGGGCCGCGCGCTCAAGGTGTGGGAGGGGCGCCAGTACAAGAATCTCGACAACACCAGAGAGCTGGGCACGCGCAACATCAAGGTCGCGCTCAGGCGTCTGCGGCGGTTCGCGCGCGAAGGCGCGGCGGATGAGCTCGATATCGACGCGACGATCGAGGGCACCGCGCGCCAGGGCTGGCTCGATATCCGCATGCGGCCCGAGCGGCACAATGCGGTCAAGCTGCTGCTCTTCCTCGATATCGGCGGATCGATGGACCCGTTCGTGAAGCTCTGCGAGGAGCTGTTCTCGGCGGCCACGAGCGAATTCAAGAATCTGGAGTTCTTCTATTTCCACAACTGCCTCTACGAGGGCGTGTGGAAGGACAATATGCGCCGCTTCACCGAGCGGACGCCGACCATGGATGTGCTCCACAAATATGGCCATGATTACAAAGTCGTGATCGTCGGCGACGCATCGATGAGCCCATACGAGATCACCCATCCCGGCGGCTCGGTCGAGCATTTCAACGAGGAGCCGGGCGCGGTCTGGATGCAGCGGCTGACCAACACCTATCCGGCCGCGGTCTGGCTCAATCCGATCCCCGAGGCGCAATGGGGCTATTCGCAATCGACGCGCATCCTGCGCGAGTTGATGACCGACCGGATGTATCCGCTGACGCTCGCCGGGCTCGATGATGCGATGCGGGAATTGAGCCGGAAGCGGTGATCGGCCGGCGGGCGTGCCTGGCGGGCGGGCTCGCCCTGCCGCTGCTGACGGGTGCGCGCGGGCCGGAGGAATCGCCGCTGCGGCTCGAGGTCGCGTCGCTGCCCGAGGCGGTGCGATGCGGCGGCAGAACCATCGCGACCTATGAGCTGACCCTGTGGAATTTCGGCACCGAGGAACTGCTGATCGACCGTGTGTCGGCCCATGATCCGCAAGGCGCCGAGCTCTTCGCGGCGGAGGGCCCGGCGCTGGCGGGGCGGATGGTCACGCCGGGGCCGTTCCATGGCGCTCGGAGGCTGCCCTATGGCCGCATCGCTACCGTCTATCTGGAAATCCCCCTCCCCGCTTCCGCGCCCGCCAGCCTGACGCATATCGTCACCTATCGCGAACGGATGGTTCCAGCGACGATCGCCATGACGCCCGTTCCGGTCGACACCAGCCCGATCCCGGTGCTTGACGCGCCGCTGAAGGATGGGCCTTGGGTCGCGGTGCACGCGCCGGATTGGCCGCGCGGGCATCGGCGGGTGATCTATACGGTCGGGCAGCCGCGCATTCCGGGACGGCTGGCGATCGATTTCGTGCGCGTGGACGAGGCGGGCCTGACCGCGCGCGGCGATGCCGATGTGCCGTCGAATGCGCTCGGCTATGGCGCGGAGGTGCTCGCGGTCGCCGATGGCCGCGTGGCGGCGGTGCGCGACGGAATGGCGGAGAGCCGCTCCGTCAAGGGCAATCCCAAGCATACGCAGGGCGATGCGGCGGGGAATTTCGTGTCGCTCGATATCGGCGGCGGGCGGTTCGCGATCTACGAGCATCTGAAGCCGGGCAGCATCAGCGTGAAGCCCGGCGACATGGTCCGCACCTGCCAGGTGATTGGCGCGCTCGGCTTCAGCGGCGATACGACCGGGCCGCATCTTCATTTCCATGTCGCGGATGCGCCGATGCCCCTGCTCGGCGAGGGCAAGGGGTTCGTATTCTCGGCCTATGAGCAATTGGGCGCATATGCCGATCTGGCGACGCTGGGTTCGAAGCAATGGGTGGCGACGCGCGAAGACCGCCCGCGTACGGGCGAACGGCCTGCGTCCAATAGTGTGGTGAGGTTCTAGAGCCGCTCGATCGCGCGGTGGAGCTTGCGCAGCACGGCGCCGTCATGCGGTGGGGCGCCCGCGGCTTCGGAGGCCAGCGCCATCAGGCGGACCGCGCCGAAGCTGGCCGAGAGCCCCTTGAGGCGAAGCGCCGCGGCGGTCCAGCTATCGGGGGAGTCGGCGGATTTCAGGCCTTCGAGGCAGCGCTTCACGCCATCGAGAAACGCCTCGCGCAGTTCGGCGATCAGCGCGGGCTCATCGCCCACCGCCGCCGCCAACGTCGCATCGATTGCACCCGGATCATACGCCATGAATTAAGGATAACGCCGCGCCCCTTAACGCTTCGTTGCCTTACGGAGTTGGTTCGGACTCGAAATGTGGTAAATGCGTCACATGACTGGGGAAACCGCCGCTGAATCCATCCTCGCGCCGACGGCAAGCGGCGATGAGGAAGTCCTGCTTTCGAACGATGTGGGCGAAGCGCCCGCGCGGGAGCCCGAGGCGATATTCAAGGATGAGAACGAGGAGGAGCCGCGGGCGCGGCGCTTCGGCTGGATCGCCCCTGCACTGGCGATTCTCGCGGCGCTGGGCTGGGTCGCGGGCGCATTGTGGGTCTCGCGCGCCATCTGGATGACGACGCCCGATCCGGCATCGGCGCTGGCGCTGATCGCGACGATTGCCACGGTGCCCACGCTGATCGGGATCATCTATCTCCTGTCGCTGCGCACCAGCGCCGCCGAGGCGCGGCGCTTCGGCGCGACGGCGCGGGCGATGCGGGCCGAGGCGGCGAGCCTCGAGGCCACGGTCGCGACGCTCTCGGCGCGGATCGAGATGAATCGCGCCGAGCTGGCTCACCAGACCCAGGCGCTGATGGCGATGGGCGATGCCGCCGCCGAGCGGCTCAAGGCGCTCGCCAAGGACATCAGCCAGCAGGCGCAGCTGATCGAGGCGAGCAGCACGCGGCTCAACGAAGCCACGGGCGATGCCGAGAAGCGCGTCGAGATCGTGCTTTCCTCGCTGCCCAAGGCGCATGACGAGATGCAGGGCATGGCGCAGCGGGTCGACGCGGCGGGACTGCTCGCCAGCGAACGCGCGGCGGCGCTCGATACCCAGCTGACCGCGCTTGCCGCGCGCGGGCGCGAGGCCGACGATATCGCGGGCGGCGCGGCGGAGCGGCTCGCGGCGCATATCGCGCGGATGGAAGCGACCAGCGAGACCGCCAGCGCGCGGCTCGAAGGCGTAACCAGCGAGATGTCGACCGCGGTGGACGCGGTGCTCGACCGCGCCGCCAATGCCGTCGACGAGGCGCGCAAGGGGATCGCCGCGCAGGGCGAGGCGATGCTCGCCATGCTCAGCGCCAACCAGGCCGCGCTCGACCGCGCCGCGACCGACAGCGCCGAGGCGCTGGGCGCGCGAATCGGCACGATCGAGGAAGCCGTGGGCCGGATCGCAAGCCAGCTCAGCGAGGAGCAGCTTCGCGGGACCGCGCTGTTCCAGTCGCTCGAGGACGGGGTGAAGCGCACCGACCGCGAACTGGCGGTGTTCCACGCTGCCGGCATGGACCGGACGCAGGCGCTCGCCGCACAGGTCAGCGCGCTCGGCGGATCGTTCGACGCGATGCGCGAGGCGATGAAGGCGGGCGAGGAGACCGCGCTCGGCGTGATCCGTACGTCGGAGGACCTGCTCACCGCACTCGACGCCTCGGCGCGCGAGATCGACGAGACCCTGCCCGAGGCGCTCAACCGGCTCGACGCGCGGATCGCGCTCAGCCGCAAGGTGGTGGCCGAGAGCAAGCCCGAGCTGATGGCGCTCGTCACCGCCGCCGAGAGCACGCACGACGCGATCGAGGCGATCGCCGATGTGGTCAGCCAGCAGCGCGACACGCTCGCCAAGACGCAGGCGTCCTTGCTCGAAACCCTCGCCGACGGCCGCGCCAAGGCCGATGCGCTGGAAGCGATCGTCGACGACGCGATCTCGACCACGCGCCGGTTCGCCGAAGAGGCAGCGCCGCAGCTGGTCGATGCGCTGCTGACCGTGCGCGAGACCTCCGCCGCCGCCGCGGATCATGCGCGGCGGACGCTTGCCGAGATCGTCCCCCAGGCCGCCTCCGCGCTCGAGGAAGCCAGTGGCGAGGCGATGCGCCGGGCGATGGATGCGTCGGTCCGCCGCCAGATTGGCGAGCTGGCCGAAACCAGCGAGGCGGCGGTTTCGGCCGCGGCGCGCGCCTCCGAACGGCTGACGCAGCAGATGCTGACGCTCGCCGAAACCACCGCGCAGGTGGAGCATCAGATCGAGCGCGGCCGCGAGGAGCGCGAGAAGGGCGACAGCGACAATTTCGCGCGCCGCGTCTCGCTGTTGATCGAGGCGCTCAATTCGGCCTCGATCGACATCACCAAGAGCTTCTCGACGGAAGTCACCGACAGCGCGTGGAACGCCTATCTCAAGGGCGACCGGGGCGTCTTCACCCGGCGCGCGGTGCGGCTGCTCGATACGGGCGAGGCGCGCGAAGTGGCGCGGCTCTATGACGAGGACGAGGATTTCCGCGACAACGTCAATCGCTACATCCACGATTTCGAGGCGATGCTGCGGCAGATTCTCGCGCTGCGCGACGGCTCGCCACTGGGGGTGACCCTGCTGTCGTCGGACATGGGCAAGCTGTACGTCGCGCTGGCGCAGGCGATCGAGCGGCTGCGTTCCTGATCCCCGGGGAGGATTTCATGCGCGCTATACTGATCGCCCTGGCGGCGGCACTGGTGACGTTCGCGACGCCGGCGATGGCTCAGGACGCGCAATGGAGCCTGTGCCTCAACGGATATGGAGAATTTGAGCGCGAGGCACAGATCGACGCGTGCGACACGATCATCGCTTCGGAGGAGTTCGAGGGTGTCCGGCTGGCGATCGCCTATGCCAGCCGCGCCCGCGCCCGTTCCGAACTGGGCGATTTCCGGCGCGCGGTGGTGGACTATCGCGAAGCCGTGAGGCTGGCGCCCGGCAACCCTTCATTGCTGAACGGGCTGTGCTGGAACATGGCGCTGGCGAACGACAATCTCGATCAGGCGCGGGCGATATGCGACGAATCGCTCAGGATCCGGCCGAACGACGACAATACGCTGGATTCACGGGGCATGGTCGGGCTCAAGCAGGGGCGCTTCCAGGAAGCCTGGGCCGATTATGACGCGGCGTTCCAGCGGAACGGGATCGCCCCTTTCCTCTACGGGCGCGGCATCGCCGCGAAGCGGCTGGGGCGCACCGCGGAGGGCGACGCCGATATCGCGGCGGCGCTCGAAATGGATCCGGGCATCGCGGAAACCTATGCGCGGCGCGGGATGACGCCCTAGCGCGTCCAGTCGAGCATGTCGGCCGTGATCCAGCCGAAGAGGTAGTTCAGGTAGAAGATCGAGAATAATATCGTCGCGACGATCGTGGTGCGGATCGCGGTGCGCTTCAGGTTGAAGCCATGCGGGGCGCTTTCGGCCTGGCCGGGTACCAGTTCGACGCCCGCCTCCTGCGACGTTCGCACGCCGAAGGGGAGGACGAAGAAGACCGAGAGCGCCCAGAACAGCACATAGATCGCCAGGATCGATTGCCACTTCATCTCACGCCTCCACGATCAGCACATCGACCACGGGCTTCTTGCCGGTGAAGCGAGTCGCAGTGCGGCGGACGGCGAGGCGAAGGGCTTCGCGGAGCACCTCGCCGCCGCTCTTGCCCGCGCGGACGGCCTCGACCGCGGCTTCGGTGGCCTCCTCGATGAATTTCTCGCGATCTTCCTCGACCGGGACGCCCTGGACGCGGATCTGCGGCGTGCCGAGCAGACGGCCGTCCTTGAGCGCCACCGCGACCGAGATCTGGCCGTAGAGCGCGAGGCGGCGGCGTTCGTTGATCGTCGCGCCGTCGGCGGGGAGGATGATGTCGCCGTCGAGGACGAGGCGCCCGGCATGCGCCTCGCCCACCTTGTGCGGCTTGCCCGGCGCGAGACGAATGATGTCGCCATTGGTCTGCTCGATCGCGGCGGGGATGCCCTGCGAGCGGCCGAAGCGCGCCTGCTCGTGCATGTGGCGGACCTCGCCGTGCACGGGGAGCAGGATCTGCGGGCGAATCCAGCGGTACATTTCGGCCAGCTCGGGGCGCCCGGGATGGCCCGAGACGTGGATGAAGGCCTGGCGGTCGGTGACGATATCGACGCCGGCCTCGGCCAGCATGTTCATGATCCGCCCGATCGCGATTTCGTTGCCGGGGATCTGGCGCGAGGAGAAGAGGACGAGATCGCCCTTGCCCAGTTTGATCTGGTGCTGCCCCTCGGCGATGCGGTTGAGCGCGGCGCGGGGCTCGCCCTGCCCGCCCGTGGCGACGATCATCACGCGGCCCGGGGGCAGCGTCATCGCGGTGTCGAAATCCACCGTGTCGGGGAAATCGCGCAGATAGCCGGTCTGTTTGGCAACGCGCAGGATACGGTCGAGGCTGCGGCCGGCGACGCAGAGCTGGCGCCCGGTATCGGCGGCGACTTCGCCGAGCGTCTGGAGCCGCGCGGCGTTCGAGGCGAAGGTGGTGACGAGCACGCGGCCGGTGGCGGCGCCGATCACTTCGTCGAGCCCCTTGCGCACCTCCGCTTCCGAACCCGACGCCTCGGGATTGAAGACATTGGTCGAATCGCAGACGAGCGCCAGCACGCCTTCGTCGCCGATCGCGGTCAGCTCTTCGGCGGTGGATGCGCCGCCCAGCGCCGGGGCATCGTCGAGCTTCCAGTCGCCGGTGTGGAAGATGCGGCCGTACGGCGTCTCGATCAGCACCGCATTGCCCTCGGGGATCGAATGGGCGAGCGGGACGTAGCGCATGTTGAACGGCCCGATCCGGAAGGCTTCCTCGTCATTGACGACGTTGAGCCGCACCCTGTCGTCGATCCCCTCCTCTTCGAGCTTGCCGCGGATCAGCCCCGCGGTGAAGGGCGTGGCGTAGAGCGGCACGTCGAGCTCGCCGGCGAGATAGGGCAAAGCGCCGATATGGTCCTCATGCCCATGGGTGAGGACGATGCCGAGCAGGTCGTCGATCCGCTCCTCGATGAACTGGAGATCGGGCAGGATCACATCGACGCCGGGATAGTTGGCGTCCCCGAAGGTGATGCCGCAATCGACCATCAGCCATTTGCCCTCGGTGCCATAGAGATTGACGTTCATGCCAATCTCGCCGGAGCCGCCGAGCGCGAGGAAGAGGAGTTCTTTGCCGGGGGTCACTGGATTCCTTCGTCATCCCAGCGAAGGCTGGGATCTCATGCCTCAAACGCGCGATCAGCCGCCGGAGACCCCGGCTTTCGCCGGGGTGACGGAATAGGTCAATGGCTCCGTTCCCAGAGCATCGCCAGCCCCTGAATGGTCAGGTCCGCCTCCAGCGCATCGAACACATCGGTATGTTTCTCGAACAGCACCGCGAGACCGCCGGTGGCGATCACCTTGGCGGGGCGCCCGATCTCGGCCCTGGTGCGCGCCACCAGCCCCTCGATCATCGCGATATAGCCCCAATAGATGCCGATCTGCATCTGATCGACGGTGTTGCGGCCGATTACGCTGTTATTGCCCTTGGGCGCCTCGATCGCGATGCGGGGCAGCTTGGCGGCGGCGGTGACCAGCGCGTCGAGCGACAGGTTGATGCCCGGGGCGATGATGCCGCCCTTATAGGCGCCCTTGAAGTCGACCACGTCGAAGGTGGTCGCGGTGCCGAAATCGATGATGATCAGGTCGCCCGGGTGGCGGGCATGCGCGGCGATGCAGTTGAGCGCGCGGTCGGCGCCCAATTGCTCGGGCTCCTCGACATCGAGCTGGAAGCCCCAGGTGGCGCTCCCCTTCCCCGCGATCACGGCCTCGGTCTTGAAATATTTGCTCGCGAGCACCTGGAGATTGTGGAGCGCGCGCGGGACGACCGTGCCGACGATTACCCCGGTGACCGAGGCCATGGTGAAGCCTTCGAGGCCGAGCAACTGGCTGAGCCAGACGGCATATTCGTCCGCGGTGCGGCGCGGATCGGTGGCGATGCGCCAGCGCGCGCGGATCTGGCCGGCTTCGACCAGCGCGAAGACGACATTGGTGTTTCCGGCATCGACCGCGAGCAGCATGGGGTGGGTCCTCAGATCAGGAACACATCGGCGGCGTGAATGACATGGCTGGTGCCATCGGCCAAGCGCAGGATGAGCGAGCCGTTCGCATCGAGCCCGCCGAACAGGCCGTCGAGGCTGGAGCCGTCGGCGAGGCGCGCGGTGAGCGCGGTGCCGATCGGGTGCGCGCGGGCAAGCCAGCGGTCGCGGACCGGGCCCAGGCCCTCGCGCCAGCTCGCGACCCAGCGGGCGAGGCTTTCGGCGAGGGTTTCGGCAAAAAGTTCGGGGTCAGGCGTGACGCCGTGCGCGGCGAGGCTGGTGGCGGGGCGTTCGAGGTTCTCGGGATGGTGCGCAAGGTTGACGCCGAAGCCGATCACGATCGCGTCGCCGGCGCGTTCGAGCAGGATGCCGGAAAGCTTGGCGCCGCCGATGAGCAGGTCGTTGGGCCATTTGAGCTGCACACCGGGGACGAAGACGCTGACGGCCTCCTCCAGCGCGACCGCCGCGGTCAGCGCGAGCGTCGCGGGACTGGGATCGCCCGCCCGCACCCGGATCAGCGTGCTGATATAGAGATTGCCCGCCGGGGATTCCCAAGCCCTGCCTTGCCGGCCCTTCCCGCCCGTCTGGCGCTCAGCGCGAAGCCACAGGCCCTCGCTCGCGCCGTTCCGGGCGAGTTCGAGCATGTCCGCATTGGTCGATCCCGTCTCGGCGACGGTCCGGATGACAGCGGTCAGAAAAGCGCCTTCGCGGCGAGGCCGGTCCAGGCCGAGAGGCAGGGCAGCGCGAACATGCCCAGCGGCGAGATCGCCACCGCACTGACCAGCAGCAGCCCGCCCTCGACGAGCCCGGGCTTGCCCTCATATTTCGGCGCGGGATCGTCGAAATACATGCGCTTGACGATGCTGAGATAGTAGAAGGCGCCCGGCACCGACCCGGCGATGCCCAGCACCGCCAGCGGATAAAGCCCCGCGCCGGTCGCGGCGAAGAAAACCTCCAGCTTGGCGAAGAAGCCGAGCAAGGGCGGGATGCCCGCGAGGCTGAACATGAAGATCGCCATCGCCAGCGCCAGCATCGGCCGCGTGCGCGACATGCCCGCCATCGAATCGAGCGTTTCGACCGGGTTGCCCTCGGCATCGCGCATCTGGAGCACGATCAGGAAGCAGCCGATCGTCATGACGACATAGACCGCCATGTAGAACAGCACCGAGGCCACGCCCGCCTGCGTGCCCGCGGCGAGGCCGATCAGCGCGAAGCCGACATTGTTGATCGACGAGTAAGCGAGCAGCCGCTTGATGTTCTTCTGCCCGATCGCGCCGAACGCGCCGAGCAGGATCGAGGCGAGCGCGGCGAAGACGACGATCTGGCGCCAGTCATGGACGGCCGGGCCCATCGCCTCGGTCGCGACGCGCACCGCCATCGCCATTGCCGCCATCTTGGGCGCGCTGGCGAAGAAGGTCGTGACGGGCGTGGGCGCGCCTTCGTAGACGTCGGGCGTCCACATATGGAAGGGAACCGCGCTGATCTTGAAGGCGAGGCCCGCGAAGACGAAGACCAGCCCGAACAACAGGCCATAGCCCTGGGGCTGGCTCAGGTCCGAACCCGCATAGGCCTGGGCGATATCGGTGAAGAGCGTGGTGCCGCTGAAGCCGTAGACCAGCGAGATGCCGTAGAGCAGGATGCCCGAGGCGAGCGCGCCGAGGACGAAATACTTCAGCCCCGCCTCCGCCGACCGCGCGTCGCGCCGCATGAAGCTGGCGAGGACGTACGCCGCGAGGCTCTGGAGCTCGAGCCCGACATAGAGCGACATCAGGTCGGCGGCCGAGACCATCATCCCCATGCCGCACGCCGAAAGCAGGATCAGCACCGGATATTCGGGGCGCAGATCGTCGCCGCTGGTGGTCGCGAAGAAGCGCGGGGCGATCAGGATCGAGACCGCGGCGGCGGCGAAGATCACTGCCTTGGCGAAGGCGGCGAACATGTCCGCACGGTAGAGCCCGCCGAACGCTTCACCCCCGGCGGACGCAGGCCCGAACAGCGAGATGCCCGCGCCGATCAGCACCGCGACCGCGCACCAGCTCACCGCGCGGGTGGCGCCCTGCCCGCCCCATGCCGCGACGAGCATCAGCAGGATGGCGCCGAGGCCCAGCACGATCTCGGGCAGGGTCATCAGCAATTGCGAGGAATAGCCCATCAGTGCGCCTCCCCGTGAGCTTCGGGTGCGGCTTCACCATGGCCCTCGCCATGCGCCTCGCTGGGCGCGGGCTTGCCGGCGGTGGGCAGCGAATCCCCGGCGGGCTTTGCGCGCTCGAGCCGGGCGACGAGGCGTTCGACGTCGGGGCGCATCGGTTTCAGGAAGCTCTCGGGATAGACGCCCATCCACAGCACCGCCGCCGCGATCGGGGCAAGCGTCAGGATTTCACGGGCATTGAGGTCAGGCATCGCCCGTACATCATCCTTGGTGAGATCGCCGAACACGACGCGGCGATAGAGATAGAGCATATAGGCGGCGCCCAGGATGATGCCGGTGGTGCACAGCAGGGTCATCGTGGTCGAGACCTGGTACATGCCCGCCAGCCCCAGGAACTCGCCGACGAAGTTGCTCGTGCCCGGCAACCCGACCGACGCCATGGTGAAGAGCATGAACAAAGTCGCGTAGCGCGGCATGTTGATCGCGAGGCCGCCATAACGGTCGATCTCGCGGGTGTGGAGGCGATCGTAGATCACGCCGACGCACAGGAAGAGCGCGCCCGAGACGAGGCCGTGGCCGAGCATGACCATCATGCCGCCCTCGATCCCCTGCTGGTTGAAGGCGAACAGGCCGCCGGTGACGATGGCCATGTGCGCGACCGAGGAATAGGCGATCAGCTTCTTCATGTCCGACTGCACCAGCGCGACGAGCGAGGTGTAGATCACCGCGACCGCGCTGAGCCCGAACACCAGCCACACCAGTTGCGCCGAGGCTTCGGGGAACATCGGCAGCGAGAAGCGCAGGAAGCCATAGCCGCCGAGCTTCAACAGCACGCCCGCCAGGATCACCGACCCCGCGGTCGGCGCCTGCACGTGCGCGTCGGGAAGCCAGGTGTGGACGGGCCACATCGGCATCTTCACCGCGAACGATGCGAAGAAGGCGAGCCATAGCCATGTCTGGACATGCGCGGGGAAGTCATACGCCATCAGCGTCGGAATGTCCGACGTGCCCGCCGTGATGATCATGTAGAGCATCGCGATCAGCATCAGTACCGAGCCGAGCAGCGTGTAGAGGAAGAATTTGTAGCTCGCGTAGATCTTGTTCGCGCCGCCCCAGATGCCGATGATCAGGTACATCGGGATCAATCCGCCTTCGAAGAAGATGTAGAAGAGCAGCATGTCCTGCGCGGCGAAGGTGCCGATCATCAGGATCTCGGTCGCGAGGAAGGCGGCCATATATTCGGGCACGCGCTTCTCGATCGCTTCCCAGCTGGCGAGGATGCAGATCGGCATCAGGAAGACGCTGAGCATGATCAGCATCAGCGCGAAGCCGTCGATCCCCAGCGCCCAGGCGAAGCGCCCGAACACCGGCTGGAACTCGACGAACTGCCACTGCGCCGCGTGCGGGCCCATGTCGAAGCTCGCCCACAGCCAGATGCCGAGCGCGAGATCGATCAGCGTCGCGATCAGCGCGATCCAGCGCGCCGCCGAGGCGCCCGAGAACAGGCAGAAGACCGCCGCGACGGCGGGCACCGCGAGCATGATCGACAGGATGGGAAGGGTTTCCAGTGCCATGTCCTCAGCCCACCATGAACCAGGTGATGGCGGCGGTGAGGCCGATCAGCATGACGAAGGCATAGCTGTACAGATATCCCGATTGCAGCTTGACCGCGCCGGCGCTGCCGAACGCGACGAGCCGGGCGAAGCCATTTGGTCCGAAACGGTCGATGGTCCCTTCGTCGCCCGCCTTCCAGAACAACCGGCCGATCGCGAAGGCGGGCCGCACGAACAGGACGTGGTAGATCTCGTCGAAATACCATTTGTTGAGCAGGAAGACATAGAGCGGGCGGAAGGCGTTGGCGAAGGCCGCCGGGAAGGCGGGGAAGCGGACATAGGCCAGCCAGCCGATGAGCAGCCCGCCGAGCATCGCCGCGGTCGCCGACAGCTTCACCCATAGCGGAACCTCATGCATCGCGTGCATCAGATGCGCGTCGAAGGCGATGCTGCCGTTCCAGAAATGCGCGCCCTGTTCGGCCTCGATGAAGAAGCCGTGGAACACGAAGCCCGCCGCGACCGCGCCGATGGTGAGCAGCACCAGCGGCACCAGCATCGTCCAGGGGCTCTCATGCGGATGATAGCCGGCGGTGCCGTCGCCGTGGGAATCATGCGCATGGGCATGATCGTGGTGATCATGGCCCGCGCTCTCATCGGCGGGATGATCGTCGTGGTGATGGTCATGGACCGCATGCTGGATATGCTCGGACTGATCCCAGCGCGGCTTGCCGTGGAAGGTCAGGAAGATCAGGCGCCACGAATAGAAGCTGGTGATCAGCGCAACGATCACGCCGATCCAGAAGGCACTGGGGAAGCCCGCCGCCCATGCCGCTTCGATGATCGCATCCTTCGAATGGAAACCGGCGAACCCGATCGCGAGCGGATTGCCGAGCACCGCAGGGATACCGACGCCGGTGATCGCAAGCGTGCCCGCCATCATCGTCCAATAGGTGGCCGGGATGCTTTTCCTGAGGCCGCCATAATAGCGCATGTCCTGCTCATGGTGCATCGCATGGATCACCGAACCCGCGCCGAGGAACAGCAAAGCCTTGAAGAAGGCGTGCGTGAACAGGTGGAACATCGCCGCGCCATAGGCGCCGACCCCCGCCGCGAAGAACATGTAGCCGAGCTGCGAGCAGGTCGAATAGGCGATGACGCGCTTGATGTCGGTCTGGGTGGTGCCCACCGTGGCCGCGAACAGGCAGGTCGCGGCACCGACAAAGGTGACCACATTGAGCGCCACCTGGCTCTGCTCGAACATCGGCGAGAGACGGCACACCATGAACACGCCCGCGGTGACCATCGTCGCGGCGTGGATCAGCGCGGACACAGGAGTTGGGCCCTCCATCGCGTCGGGCAACCAGGTGTGGAGGCCGAGCTGGGCGGACTTGCCCATGGCCCCCAGGAACAGCAGCAGGCACAGGATCGTCATCGTATCCCAGCGCTGGCCGAGGAAGCCGATGGTCGAGCCATGCATGTTGGGCGCGGCGGCGAGGATCTCGGGGATCGAGACCGTGCCGAAGACCAGGAAGGTGCCGAAGATGCCGAGCATGAAGCCCAGATCGCCGACACGGTTCACCACAAAGGCCTTGATCGCGGCGGCGTTGGCGCTGGGTTTTTTGAACCAGAAGCCGATCAGCAGATAGGAGGCGAGACCGACGCCTTCCCAGCCGAAGAACATCTGGACCAGATTGTCCGCCGTGACGAGCATCAGCATCGCGAAGGTGAACAGGCTGAGATAGGCGAAGAAGCGCGGCTGATCCGGATCCTCCTCCATATAGCCCCAGCTATAGAGGTGGACGAGCGACGAGACGCTGGTGATGACGACGAGCATGACCGCGGTCAGCGCGTCGACGCGCAGCGCCCATTCGATCTGGAGATCGCCCGAGCTCATCCAGCTGAAGACCGGCGCGACCGTCGCCTCGCTATTGCCGCCAAGCACCCCGAGGAAGATCATCCACGAGAGCCCCGCCGCGGCGAACAGCCCCGCGGTGGTGACCAGCTTGGGCAAAGTGCTCCCGAAAGCCTTGTTCGAAAGACCGGCGACGATGGCCGCGAGCAGCGGCAGCCCTACGATGAAATGAATCGCCGACATCAGCCCTTCATCCGATTGACGTCGTCGACCGAGATCGTGCCGCGGCCGCGGAAATAAATGACGAGAATGGCGAGCCCGATCGCGGCCTCGCCCGCGGCGACGGTGAGCACGAACATCGCGAACACCTGCCCGACCAGATCGTGGAGCGCCGCCGAGAAGGCGACGAGATTGAGGTTCACCGCGAGCAGGATCAGCTCGATCGCCATCAGGATGACGATCAGGTTCTTGCGGTTGATGAAGATGCCCAGCACGCCGAGCGTGAAGAGGATCGCGGATACCACGAGGTAATGGGTGACGCCGATCACAGCTCGACCCCCTGGCCTACCGGCGGCTGCATGTTGCGGGTGGCGTCCTTCTGACGGCGGTTGATCTGGCGGTTGATGTTCTGCTTGTGGACGTCGCTACGGTTGCGGTGCGTCAGCACGATCGCGCCGATCATCGCGACCAGCAGGACGAGGCCCGCGGCTTCGAACACGAACAGATAGTCGGTGTAGAGCAGCCTGCCGATGGCCTCGATATTGTAGACCTTGTCGTCGATCGGGGCGATGCGGCGGCCCAGCTCGATCCCGCCCGCGCTGTACGCGCCCACCGCGATCACGATCTCCGCCACCAGCGCCACCGCGAGCGCGAGGCCCACCGCCGCATAGCGGACCACGCCCGCACGCAGCTCGGTGAAGTCGATGTCGAGCATCATCACCACGAACAGGAAGAGCACCGCGACCGCGCCGACATAGACGATCACCAGCAGCATCGCGATGAACTCCGCGCCCGCGAGCACCATGAGCCCCGCGGCGTTGAAGAACGCCATGATCAGCCAGAGCACCGAATGGACGGGATTGCGCGACAGGATCGTGAACACCGCGGAGGTGATCACTATGGCTGCGAACAGATAAAAGGCGAGAATCTGGATCACGGAATCAGGGGGTCCCCGGCGGTTGGCGTGCGCTTAACGATAGGGTGCATCGGCGGCAAGGTTCGCGGCGATGGCGCGTTCCCAGCGGTCGCCGTTGGCGAGCAATTTATCCTTCTGGTAGATCAGCTCCTCGCGCGTTTCGGTGGCGAATTCGAAGTTCGGGCCCTCGACGATGGCATCGACCGGGCAGGCCTCCTGGCACAGCCCGCAATAGATGCACTTGG
>CBINJP010000042.1:0-18765 GCA_966251045.1 uncultured Sphingomonas sp. | reverse complement strand
AGTTGATCAGACCGATGTTCGGGCCTTCCGGCGTCTCGATCGGGCAGATGCGGCCATAGTGCGTCGGGTGAACGTCGCGGACTTCGAAGCCGGCGCGCTCACGGGTGAGACCGCCCGGCCCAAGCGCCGACACGCGGCGCTTGTGGGTGACTTCCGAAAGCGGGTTGGTCTGGTCCATGAACTGCGAGAGCTGCGACGAACCGAAGAACTCGCGCACCGCGGCAACCGCGGGCTTGGCGTTGATCAGGTCGTTCGGCATCACGGTCGAGACGTCGACCGACGACATGCGCTCCTTCACGGCGCGCTCCATGCGGAGCAGGCCGACGCGATACTGGTTCTCGAGCAACTCGCCCACCGAACGGACGCGGCGGTTGCCGAGATTGTCGATATCGTCGACTTCGCCCTTGCCGTCCTTCAGATCGACCAGCGTCTTGACGACCGCGAGGATATCCTCGGTGCGCAGCGTGGTCATCGTGTCCGGCGCGTCGAGCTCAAGGCGCATGTTGAGCTTGACGCGGCCCACGGCCGAGAGGTCGTAGCGCTCCGGATCGAAGAACAGGCCGGCGAACAGCGATTCCGCGGTTTCGAGCGTCGGCGGCTCGCCGGGGCGCATCACGCGGTAGATGTCGCTCAGCGCCTGCTCGCGCTCTTCGGCCTTGTCGGCGGCGAGGGTGTTGCGGATCCAGGGACCGGTCGAGATATGGTCGATGTCGAGCAGCTCGATGCGGTCGATGCCCGCCTTGTCGAGCTTTTCGAGATTCTCGGCCGAAACCTCGTCGCCCGCCTCGATATAGATCTCGCCGGTCGACTCGTTGATCAGGTCGTACGCGCTGTAGCGGCCGAAGATTTCCTCGGTCGGGATCAGCAGCGTCTCGAGACCGTCCTTGGCGGCCTTGTTCGCGGCGCGCGGGCTGATCTTCTGGCCGGCGGCGAAGATGACTTCGCCCGACTTGGCGTCGATGATGTCGAACGCCGGCTTCGCGCCGCGCCAATTCTCGGGCGCGAACGGAATCTGCCAGCCGTTCGGACCGCGCAGGAAGGTCACGCGATTGTAGAAATAGTTGAGGATCTCCTCGCCGTTCAGGCCCAGCGCGTAGAGCAGGGTCGTGACGGGGAGCTTGCGCTTGCGGTCGATGCGGACGTTGACGATGTCCTTGGCGTCGAACTCGAAGTCGAGCCACGAGCCGCGATAGGGGATCACGCGCGCGGCGAAGAGATATTTGCCGCTGGCATGGGTCTTGCCGCGGTCATGATCGAAAAGGACGCCCGGCGAACGGTGCATCTGCGAGACGATCACGCGCTCGGTGCCGTTGATGATGAAGGTGCCGTTGCCCGTCATCAGGGGCATGTCGCCCATGTAAACGTCCTGCTCCTTGATATCGAGCACCGAGCGGGCTTCCGTATCGGGATCCACCTCGAACACGATCAGGCGCAGCGTCACGCGCATCGGCGCCGCATAGGTGATGCCGCGCTGGCGGCATTCGTCGGTGTCGAACTTGGGGGGCTCGAGCTCGTAATTGACGAAGTCGAGCTCGGCGGTGCCGGCGAAGTCGCGGATCGGGAACACCGAGCGCAGCGTCTTTTCCAGGCCCGAGACATAGCCGATCGAGGGATCGCTGCGGAGGAACTGTTCGTAGGATTCGCGCTGAACCTCGATCAGGTTCGGCATCTGCACCACTTCGTGGATGTCGCCGAACACCTTGCGGATGCGGCGCTTCAGCGTGCCGCCCTGGATTGCCTTGGTTGCCATGTAGGTCTGTGCCTCGTTCGATAATGCCGGACGCAGGAAAGGACGCGAAAAAGCCGCACGAATCCCTCTCAGGTCTCGGCAGCTCTCAGCGTCCTATGAAACCAATGCCCCAATTCGATCGGCACACTGCGCGACGGCATGCCATTTCCCGGAGCTTTGGTGTGCGGCGCATATAGGTAGCGTGTTGGATTTGGTCAACCGCCCGATCATCGGGTAACGCCCCTAGCTTGCGGCAGGCTCGCCGCTGCGCCAAAGAGGCCCCACAGACTGGAGCGCCGCGACTTGAACATCAGCCCGACCGATTTTGCGAGCCTTCTTTGCTCACGGCTCTGCCACGACCTGCTGAGCCCCGTCGGCGCGCTCAACAACGGGCTCGAACTGCTCGCCGACGAGCATGATCCCGAGATGCGCCAGCGCTGCCTCGAACTGCTCAACGAAAGCGCCAAGGCGAGCGCGAACAAGCTCAAATTCTTCCGTTTGGCGTTTGGCGCGGCGGGGGGCTTCGGCGAGACGGTCGACACGCGCGAGGCGCAGGCGGCGATCGAAGGGCTGTTCGGCGACAATCACCGCGTCAATGTCGGCTGGATGGTCGACGATCCGGTGCTGCCCAAGCAGGCGATCAAGGTGTTGCTCAACCTCGCGCTGATCGCGGGCGACGCGCTGATCCGCGGCGGCCAGCTCGATATCGGCGCCGAGATGAATGCCGGGCAGATCGAGATCGTGGTGCGCGCGGACGGGGCGCGGATCGTGCTCGATCCCGAGCTGCGCGGCGCGCTCGCCGGGGGCAAGGACGAGATGCCGATCACGCCGCGCGCGGCCGCCGCCTATCTAGTCCATGCGCTGGTGACGCAGGGTGGGGGAACGCTCCAGGTGTCGCCGCCCGATGCCGAGGTGCTGCTGTTCGGGGCGAGCTTCAGGGCGGCCTGATGGCGTCCGTCCAGCTCAACGGCTTTCTGCCGGAAGATTATGTGATCGACGGCCCGGTCGGCGGACCGGTCGGCACGCCGACAGGGCCGATGATCGGCCGGACGGTGGAGATCGCCGATGCCCGCCCGCTTCAGGCGGCGGCCGAATCCGAAGCGGCGTTCTTCGCCGAACATGGCTTCGTCCTGCTCCCGCATGTCAGCGCGGTGCGGGACTGGGACGCCGATATCATGGGAGTCTATCTGCCGGAGATCGACCGGCTGATCCGCGAGCGGCTGTTTCCGGGTAAGCGCGTCGAGTTCCAGAACTATCCCGGCGTGCTGCGTCGCGGCCGCGATACGCCCGTGCCCTTCTATGCCGAGGGGGTTCATTCGGACGGGGGCATCGGGATCGACGATTACGCCCATAATGTCGGCGCCTATGCCGGTCCCCAGGCGGCCGAATGGATGCGCGCGCAATATGCGCGCGACGAAGTCGAGGGGCTGGTCTGGGTCGATTTCTGGCGAACCACCAACATGGCGGGGCCGCTGGAGCATATGCCGCTTGCGCTGTGCGATATCGCCAGCATTTCGGCCGACGACCTGGTGCCCACGCGCCTCACCGGCATCGCGCCAGAGGGCCGCGAGACGCATCACCTCTCGCTCCGTTTCAACCCCGATCAGCGCTGGTACAGCTATCCCGGGATGCGCGACGACGAGATCCTCGCCTTTGCGCTGTCCGGCTTCTGGAAGGAACCGCGCGGGCCCGGCAATTGCTTCCACAGCGCTTTTGCCGATCCTGCGGCCTCCGCTGATGCCGAACTGCGCCAGAGCTGCGAGTATCGCATCGGTGTGATGGTGCTGCGGGATTGACCAGCCGATCCTAACCCGGAATTAACCCTCCCAACCCCATGGTGCCCAAGCAAATTTGCCTGGGGCCCTATGGACGACCTTCTTCAGGAATTCATCGCGGAGACGCGCGAAACGCTCGAGGCGCTATCGGGCGAGATCGTCGCCTGGGAATCGTCGCCTGACGACCGGGCGCGGCTCGATGCGATTTTCCGTTTCGTGCACACGGTGAAGGGAAGCTGCGGCTTTCTCGATCTGCCGCGGCTGGGCCGTCTCAGCCATGCCGCCGAGGATGTGCTGGCGCAGGCGCGCTCGGGTAACCGCGCGCCGGACCGGGCGATGGTCAACGCGGTGCTGGCGATCGTCGACCGGATCGGCGAGCTGGTCGAGGCGATCGATTCAGGCACCAGCCTCGACGATAGCGGCGACGAGCTGCTGATCGCCGCGCTCGCCGAGGGCGCCGAGGAAGTCGCGAACACCAATGTCCCCGGCATCCAACGCGCGGCCTCGCGCAGCGTGCGCCTCAATGTCGAGCTGCTCGACCGGATGATGAGCGGCATGTCCGACATGGTGCTGGCGCGCAACGAGTTGGCGCGGCGGCTGCGCGCGGGCGAGATCGACCCCACGGTCGAGGCGGCGCTGGAGCGGCTTTCGCTGACCGTCGGCGAGATGCGCGATACCGTCACCCGGACCCGCATGCAGAAGATCGACGCGCTGTTCTCGGCGCTGCCGCGCATGGTGCGCGATACCGCGGCGGGGCTGGGCAAGTCGGTGTCGCTGCACATCGAGGGCGCCGATGTCGAGCTCGACCGCGAGATGATCGAGGTGATGCGCGATCCGCTGGTCCACATCATCCGCAACTCGATCGATCATGGCATCGAGGCGCCGGGCGAGCGCCGCCAGGGCGGCAAGCGCGAAAACGGCCGGCTGATCGTCTCGGCGCGCCAGTCGGGCAACCAGATCATCATCGAGATCGCCGATGACGGACGCGGGATCGATGTCGAGCGGTTGATCAAGAAACTCGCGGCGAACGGCCGCAATGAGCGCGACCTGCGCGCGCTTCCCGACCGGCAGAAGCTCGAACTGGTGTTCGAGCCCGGACTTTCGAGCAAGGACGAGGTCACCGAAGTTTCGGGGCGCGGCGTCGGGATGGACGTGGTGCGCTCCTCGATCGAGCAGATCGGCGGGCGTGTCGAGCTCGACAATGCGCCGGGCAAAGGGCTGCGCATCGCGATTCATGTGCCGCTGACGCTGTCGATCATCTCGGCGATCGTCGTCGGCGTGGGCAATCAGCGCTTCGCGGTGAGCCGCCAGGCGATCGAGGAGATCGTCACCGAGCGCGGCGAGGCGATCCGCCTCGACACGATCGGCGGCGCGCAGGTGGCCACGGTGCGCGACCGGCGCCTGCCGATGATCGACCTTGGCGCGCTGCTCGGCGTGCCGCGCGCGGAGATGGAGACGGGACAGATGCTGGCGATCGTCAGCGTCAACGACGGCAGCTATGCCCTGAGCGTCGATACCGTGCTCGACAATGAGGAACTGGTGATCAAGCCGGCATCGCCCGCGGTGATGTCGACCGGGCTCTATGCCGGGCAGACCCTGCCCGATTCGGGGCTGCCGATGCTGCTGCTCGACTGCGTGGGCCTCGCCAATGCCGCGCGCCTCGATTTCGCCCGCAACGCCGCCAACGCCTATGACGAGGTCGAGCGCGAGGAAGCGGCGCCGGGACTGCCCGCCCTGATGTTCTGCGACCTTGACGGCGTGCGCCGCGCGGTCCCGCTGGGGATCGTCGACCGCGTCGAGCAGGTCGACGCCGCGTCGGTGCGCCACAGCGCGGGGCGGCTGCGCATCACGATCGAGGGCCGCATCCTGCCGCTCGTCGCGCAAGGCGATTACGACGCCGGCAAGCGCCTCAACGTGCTCCGCCTCAAGGATGGCGAGAGCGAGGTGGCCTATGTGATCGAGGAGGCGATGGACATCGTCGTGCTGCCCGAGGAACTGGTGCCCGCCAAGGCGCCGGGACCGGTGGCGGGCGTGGTGCTGCTCGACGGCGAACAGGTCGAACTGCTCGATGCCTATTGGGTGTTCGGCGAATATGCCGGCGACGAGGGCGACGAAGTCCAGCCGGTCTGCCTGCTCGCCGACGACGAGGATGGCTGGATGACCGCGTTCGTGCGGCCGCTGCTGGAGGGCGCGGGCTACCGCGTCGTCACCGAATTGCCGCCCGGCGAGACGGCTTCGGTGGTGCTTTCGGCCGACGCCGATGCGGACGCCGTGGCGGGGCTGGCCGCGCCGCTGGTTCGCCTGCGCCGCCGCAAGGCCGCCAAGGCCGGCGACGACAGCATCTATCGCTATGACCGCGAGGGACTCCTCTCCGCGCTCGAAGACCGCATCGCGGCGAATGGAGGCCGTTGATGGCACATCTCTACCTTATCGCCCAGATCGCCGGACGCGCCGTCGCGATCGATTCGGACCAGGTCGAGTCGGTCGTGGATATCGGCGAAGTCACTGCCATTCCCCGCGCGGCGGAGCATGTCCGCGGGCTCGCCGCGCTGCGCAGCCGCGTGGTGACGGTGGTCGATACCCAGTCGGCGCTGGGGCTCGAAGCCTCGGGGCAGGAGGCATGCCGCGCGGTGATCACGCATGTCGACGGGCATCATTACGCGCTGCTGGTCGATGCGCTGGAGGATGTCGCGCCGTTCGATCTGCTGCCGCTCAGCGGCGGATTCGCGCTCGACAGTGCGTGGCGGACCACCGCGCGGGGCATTGTCGAGCGTGACGGCGAGCCGATCCTGGCGATCGATCTGGCCAGCCTGGTGCCCGGCCATGCGGTCGCGGCGGAATAATACGTACATCTCGCGCAATTAACGCGTCGCTTACGGGTTTCGGGCAAAAGAGGGCGTCAGGATCGCCCCAACAGGGAACAGGGTTTTATGAAGACTTGCCTCGTCGTCGACGATTCCAAGGTGATCCGCAAGGTCGCGCGCCACATTCTCGAGACCCTCGACTTCGAGGTCCGCGAGGCGGGTGACGGTCGCGAGGCGCTCGATTCGTGCATGGAGAGCTCGCCCGACGTGGTGCTGCTCGACTGGAACATGCCGGTGATGAGCGGGATGGATTTCCTCCGCGCGCTCAAGGATTCGGGCATCCAGCAAAAGCCCAAGGTCGTGTTCTGCACCACCGAGAACGGCATGGCCTATATCCGCGCCGCGATCGAGGCGGGCGCCGACGAATATGTCATGAAGCCGTTCGATCGAGAGACGCTCGAGAGCAAGCTGCAGATCGTCGGCGTCGCGTAAGCGCGTCCGAAGGAGCCCCGACGTGGCGCTTACCAACACCCTCGATCCGGGAGGCCATCACGGTCTGCCCGCCCGGGTGCTGATCGTCGACGACTCGGTCGTCGCGCGATCGGTGATCGGGCGGATGATCGACGGTACCCAGCGCTTCATGGTGTCCGGCGCGGTGAGCGATGCGCATGCGGCGCTTTCCTATCTGAACCATCATGAGGTCGAGATCATCCTGCTCGACATCGAGATGCCGGGGATCGACGGGCTGACCGCGCTTCCGGACCTGCTCGCCGCGGGCCAGGGCGCCAAGGTATTGATCGTTTCCTCCTCGGCCGATGACGGCGCGGCGGCGACGATCCAGGCGCTTGCGCTGGGCGCGGCGGACACGCTGGTAAAGCCCGGGGTCGGCGCGTTCGGCGGACGCTTCGCCGACGTGCTCGAGGAAAAATTGTCGCGCCTGCTCGACCCTGCGAGCGACCATATTCCCCACGCGATCGTGGAGCCGCCGCGCCCCGCCATCTACGATGACTTCGACATTGTCGCGATCGGCGCGTCGACCGGCGGCATCCATGCGCTCAGCCAGTTGCTCCGCGCAATCCCGCCCAGCTTCCAGGTGCCGATCCTCGTCACCCAGCATCTGCCGCCTTCGTTCATGAGCTTCTTCGCCGCGCAGCTCGCGGTGCTGGGCTCGCGCCCATGCGAGGTGGCGACCGACTCGATGCGAATCCGGCCCGGCCGGATCATCGTCGCGCCCGGCACCGCGCATATGCGCGTCGTCCGCACCTCGGATGGCGCCGCGATCCGCTTGTCGGAGGAGAAGGCCTCGAGCGGCTGCATGCCCTCGGTCGATCCGATGTTCGAGAGCATCGCCGATGTCTATGGCGCGCGCGCGCTCGGCGTGGTGCTCAGCGGCATGGGCCGCGACGGGTGCGAGGCCAGCGAAAGGCTGACCGCCGCGGGCGCGCGCATCGTCGTGCAGGACCGCGAAAGCTCGGTCGTGTGGGGCATGCCCGGCGCGATCGCCAATGCCGGCCGCGCCAATGTCGTGCTGCCCCCCGACGAGATCGGCAAGCTGATCGCCAGCCGGCGGAAACCGAAGTGATCGCGCCCCAATGATCACTCCAACGCCCTCCGCCTCGGCGATGAACATGATCGCCGCGTTGCTCGAGCAGCGCACCGGTCAGCAGATCGCCGCCAACCGCGCGTGGCGAATCGAAACGGCGCTCAAGCCGATCCTCAGGATGCGCGGTCTCGAAACGCTGGACGATCTGGTCGCCCAGCTGATGATGACGCGGACGGGGGAGCTGAGCGACATGGTGGTCGATGCGCTGCTGAACCAGGAAACCAGCTTCTTCCGCGACGCCGCCGTGCTCGACATGGTCGCCGATGCCGCCGCCGAGCTTCAAGCCGAGGCGGGGAGCCGCAGGCTGCGCATCTGGTCGGCGGGCTGTTCGACCGGGCAGGAGCCGTACAGCCTCGCCATGCTGTTCGACGAGCGCGGTATCGTCGCGAGCATGTCGCCTCCCGAGATCGTCGCGACCGATATCTCGCCGGCCGCGCTCTCGCGGGCGCGCAGCGGGCGCTATTCGCAATTCGAGATCCAGCGCGGGCTTTCGGTGCGCCGGATGATGCAATGGTTCGACGGCAATGCCGACGATTGGGCCGCGAACGCGGAGCTGACTCGCAAGGTGCAGTTCCGCCAGCACAACCTTGCCGGCGATCCGCCGCCGCCGGGCAAGTTCGACATCGTGCTGTGCCGCAACGTGCTGCTCTATTTCTCGGGCGCGCTGCGCAAGCAGGTGTTCGACCGGCTGGCGACCGCGGTGCGGCCGGGCGGGCTGCTCGTGCTGGGCGCGGGCGAGACCGTGATCGGCCAGACTGACCTGTTCGCGCCGAGCGAGCGCTTCCGCGGGTTCTACAATCTCGCCGACGCCGCGGCGCCGGACGCGCGTTCGGCGATCGGCTGACTTGCCCTCGGGCACCGATAGACTCTAGTCATGGCCCCGATGCAGAGCGGCCTGACCTTCATCGAAACGCCTTCGCCCAATTTCGACGAGCGAAACTCGGCGGTGAGCATGATCGTGCTCCACTACACGGGCATGCAGTCCGCGGAAGCGGCGATCGAGCGGTTGACCGATCCCGCGGCCAAGGTTTCGGCGCATTATCTGGTGGCGGAGGATGGGACGATCCTGCGCATGGTGCAGGAGGACAAGCGCGCCTGGCATGCCGGCAAGTCGCATTGGCGCGGGGTCGACGGGGTCAATGGCTGCTCGGTCGGGATCGAGATCGTCAATCCCGGGCACGAGTTCGGCTATCGCCCGTTTCCCGACGCGCAGATGAGCTCGGTGATCCCGCTGGTCGCGGAGATCAAGCAGCGGTACGGCATCACGCGCGGCAATGTCGTGGGCCATTCGGACGTCGCGCCCGCGCGCAAGAACGATCCCGGCGAGCTGTTTCCGTGGCACAGCCTTGCGCGGCTGCGGCTCGCTTTGCCGCGCCCGACCAAGAATCTGATGGACCCGGGCTGGACCGATGGCGGCTTCATGCTCGCGCTCGAACGGTTCGGCTATGATGTGGCCGACCAGAAGGCGGCGGTGGTCGCCTTCCAGCGGCGATTCCGGCCCGAGCTGGTCGATGGCGAGATCGACATGGAGTGCCGCTGCATCCTGCTGGCGCTGTTGCTTCCGAAGCCACAGGGCGACGATTGAGCGTGGCGGCACGCTGGCTGGTGCCGGCGTTATGGGCGCTGTTCGTGGTCAGCGCCGCCTGGTTCCTGATCGGCGATCTGATCTTCGTCGCGGGGCGCGATCCGGCGGAGCAGGCGGTGCGCTGGTTCGGCTATGTCGGCCATGTGCTGAGCGCCTTGCCGGTTTTGGTGATCGCGCCGCTGCAATTCTCGGGGGCACTCAGGCGCGCCAAGCCGGCGGTGCATCGCTGGCTTGGGCGCATCTTCCTCGGCGGCGCGATGCTGGCGGGTGCCTTCGCGGTGTGGCTCGGGGCGACGATGCCGATCGCGGGCACGCAGGTGCCGCTGATGCTGTTCGGACTGGTATGGATGGGCCTGGCTGCAATCGCGTGGCAGGCGGCGCGGCGGCGCGACTATGTGACGCACAGGGCATTCGTGGTGCGCGTCTTCGTGCTGTCGACCTCGTTCCTGTGGCTGCATGTGCTGCAGGAGGGCGAGGACACCCTGTTCTGGTTCCTCGAATCCCCCGAGCTGCGGCATGCCACGCGAGGATGGCTGAGCCTGGTAGGACCGCTGATCGCGGCCGAGATCTGGGTCGGCTGGGGCCCGGCCGCGCGGCTGGTTTTCAGGCTACGAATAACGGGGACGATTGAGGACTTACAGGCTGGCGATTCCGGATTTCACAAGGAAGCGCCAAATCCCCAAAGCCAGCAAGAAGCCGACGAAGATCAGTAACTGGAAGATGCCCACTCGCCAATCATCGTTTGCTAAGCTTTCCCCCTCGGCCAGGTCGTCGATACTCTCGACCCAAGTGCTACGATAAACCCAGAGTCGTAGCAGGAAGGCAATGAGTGCCCCTGGCGCCATCAGAAGCGGCGCGAGCCATGGATCGATTGGGGAGGGCTCGCCAAACGAGTCCGGGATTGTAACGGCGAGCAGATAGGTCGTGCCAGCCGAGGCAAGCAGATAGGGGATGCCCACATTCCAGGCTGCTCGGCGGGCAGGTCGCGCATTGAGGGCGACGAAAAAACCGAGCGCAGCGCTGACGAAGTACATGCTGACAACCCCGGTGCCTGCCAGCATCAGCGCAATTTTCGCGGTGTCGCTCATGGCACGCCTCCCCGCCAAGAAAGCTATACGGGAGTGTGGATTCCAGGAAGTCTCTTTTGTTTGTTGCCGACACAGCCTATCTCCCGCCACGCCAGAGGGTTGGGCGGCCGCGGGTGCGCAAGCACGCGAGGAAAGTCCGGGCTCCACGGAAACGACGGTGCCGGGTAACGCCCGGCGAGGGTGACCTCAGGGAAAGTGCCACAGAGAGCAGACCGCCAACCTCCTTCGGGAGCGGCAAGGGTGAAAGGGTGCGGCAAGAGCGCACCGCGCGACGGGTAACCGGAGCGGCATGGCAAACCCCACCGGGAGCAAGACCGAATAGGGACGGCATATGGGCCTCGTTCCGGCTCGCCGTCCGGGTTGGTTGCTTGAGCGGCGGAGCGATCCGCCGCCTAGAGGAATGGCCGCACATCTCCGAAAAGGGGAGGACAGAACCCGGCTTACAGACCCTCTGGCATTTTCACTTCCGCTCCCTAGACTTGGGGCCGAGGCGGAGGGACGAATGGGCAGGATGGGGAACGCGATCATGGTGGCGGCGCTGGGTATCGCGCTTCCCGTCGCGGCGGCGGTGCAATCGGCCGACGTGGACACCGCGCTGACTCGCGCGACCAAGACCTATCGCGACAAGGGCTATTCGCCCGCCGGCTGGGAACGTGCCGGCACGCTGGCCAACGCGAGCGATCGGCGTGAGACGATCCCCCTCAAGGGCGGCCGATCGTACCAGATCATGGCCGTATGCGAGCGCAAATGCACCGATCTGGACCTCCAGCTGTTCGACGCCACGGGCAAGGAAATCGATTGGGACGCGACCGACGATGCCATCCCGGTCGTCGCGGCCTATGTCCAGACGAGCCAGGTCTATACGGTCCGCGTGGTGATGAGCGGGTGCGGGCAGGGGCCGTGCGCCTTCGGGGCCAAGGCCTTCATCAAGGACTAGAATAACCTCCGGATGCGCTGGGGCTCTTTTGGCGCGACCGCGCTGCCGCGCTGGCGCTCTTTTTTGGCGCGACCGCGCTGCCGCGCTAGCGCTTGGATGACCTTCCCCCTATCTGGGGCCAATGGCGCGTTCTTCTCGATCGATGGACTGGGGCTTTCCCCGTTGGCGGGCATATGGCGCGAGCCGTGATGCGACCCAGGTCCGCCTGTGCGACCGCCATGGCTGCGACGAGCCCGGCGACCGGCCCGCGCCCAAATCGCCCAACAGCCCCGAGCGCTGGTATTTCTGCGAGACGCACGCCGGCGAGTACAATCGCAACTGGAATTATTTCGAGGGGCTGACCGCCGAGGAAGCGGCGCAGCGCGAGGCCGAGGAGCGGCGCGACGCGGGGGGCTTCGCGGAATCGAAGCATAATAGCTGGGCGGGGCCCGGCGACGGCAGCCGTTCGCGCGACGAGATGCGCGCGCTCGAGCTGTTCGAACTCGAACCCGATGTCGATTTCGAAACGGTGCGGCTGGCATGGCGGCGGATGGCCAAGGCGAACCATCCCGACGTGAAGCCCGGCGACGTCGAGGCGGCGAAGCGCTTCCAGGCGATCCAGGCCGCCTATGACGTGCTCAAGGCGGCCGAGGAGCGCCGCACCTGGAAAGGTGAATAAGGCGCCGCTTCGTCCCAGATGAACACGCCTTGATCCAGATGGATTGACTTTGTTCATGTGCGACCGGACAGAGAGCGCGTTCCAGCCAATTTGGACCGGTCTCAAGGGAGGGTAAGATGATCAAGGCGGTTTATGCGTTTGCAGCCATGGGCATGGCGGTGGCCCCGATTTCGGCGAGCGTCGCCGCCCCCGGGCAGGATGTCATCGGGACGCTGATGAGCAAGGCGGACGAACTGTTCGGCGACAAGGGCTTCAAGCCCACCGGCTGGCAGCAGCGCGGCGAGCTCAAGCAGGGCGGCGAAGCCACCTTCCAGATCTCGCTCAAGGCCGGCACCAATGCGCTGGTCGGCATGTGCAACACCGATTGCAGCAATATCGACATGTACATCACCGATTCGAGCGGCTCGGCCGTCGATCAGGACGTCGAGGACGATGATTTTCCGATCGTGATGCTCACCCAGTCCGGCAATTTCAATGTGCGCATCGTCATGAAGACCTGCTCCGAGGCGCGCTGCGAATTCGGCGTCAAGGGTTATCGCCAGTAATCGCCGGCTGACCGTAACCTGCGCAATTCCTCCCGGCGGTGCCTCCCCAAGCCTTGACTTTGGGCGGTGCCGCCGGGAGATTTGCGTCATGAAGGCCTGGCTCAAATCCGCGATCGCGACCGCGCTTCTCGGTGGCACGGTCGCCTGTGCCAGCCCGGCGGCGGCGCAGGGTGGCGTGATCGCCCAACTCTTCGACCGCGCCGATTATGTCTACGATCAGCATGGCTATTCGACGCTCGACTGGGAGCGGCAGAGCTTGCTCAGGAACGGGCAGGAGGAGAGCTTCTCCATCACGCTGACCGGCGGCACCGAATATAGCCTGATCGGGGTGTGCGATGCCGATTGCGAAAATCTCGATATCTACGTCACCGACGAAAAGGGCATCGAGATTACCAAGGACGTCGAGGACGACGACTATCCCGTCGTCTATATCAAGCGCGGCGGCACGTTCAAAATCCGCGTGGTGATGACCAAATGCACCGATGCGCCCTGCGAGTTCGGGCTCAAGGCGTTCAAGCTCTAGATCGGCCCGGCCGCATCGCGGCACGCGGATCAGGCGTAGCGAAGGGCGGTTTCGCGGATCAGCGCGATCATGTTCGGAATGCCCTGGGTCCGGTTCGAGCTGAGCTGGTTCGAGAGGTCGAACGGCGCGAGCGCACCTTCGATATCGGCCGCCATGATCTCGTCCGGTCGGCGATCCTGCACCGTCAGCAGCACCAGCGCGATGATGCCCTTGGTGATCGCCGCATTCGAATCCGCGAGGAAATGGAGCGTGCCGTCCTGGCGGACGGTGGGATAGACCCATACCGCCGCGGAGCAGCCGCGCACCAGGGTCGCGTCGGTCTTGAGGGGATCGGGCATCGGCTCGAGCGACCGGCCCAGATCGATCAGCAGCCGGTACCGGTCATCGGCTTCGAGGAATTCATATTCCTCCTGGAGATCGGCAAGGCTGGGTGCGGGGCTGGTCATCGGGGCGGCTATAGCGCGCCGGCTCCGCCCGCATAGCCCCTCCCGTCCGGGAGGGGCCTGAAAGGGTCAGAGATCGACGCCCGCGGCGATCGCCTCGAGCTTGCGGATGCGCTCCTTGAGGTCCGCCATCTCGATCCGCGACGCGGCCGAGCCGGCGCCGGGAGTCGAGGCCGGGGCATTGGCCGCCGCGCGCTCGCCGAGTTCCTCGTGCTTGAGCTGCAGCCAGCCGCGCCAGCCCGAAAGCCCGGCCGCGGTCACCATCGCCAGGCCCATCAGGCCCGAGGCGGCAACGGTCACATAGAGATTGATATCACTGGTCACATCGCCCTCCGTCAGACGCTGTTCTTGTCGCGCAGCCGCTCGATCTCGCGGTCGAGACGCTTGGTGCTGCTTTCTTCGTCGGTAATCACGCGTTCGAGCACCTGAATCCGCTCCTTGAGCGAACCGATCTCCGAACGAAGCCGGTCATTCTCCGCCTTGGTCGCGCGGTCCTCGCCGGGGATCGTCTCATTGCCCCACTGGTCCTTGCGGACGCCGTACTTGGCCTTGAGGACGCTCCCGACCGTCCCGATCAGGACGATCCCGACGACCATTTCAAACGGTCCGATCGACATTCCTTTTCCTCCCTGTCCTGCCCGCGCTTATTCGGCGGGTTGGATCATGCGGGCTTCGCGCTCGGCGCGGCGGCGAGGGCGGTCGCGCTTCTCGGCAGCCCACATCAGCACGGCGCACATCACCGCCATAACTCCGAATACTACGATCATGACTGCTTCCTTCGTGTTGGCCCGGGGAAGGGCCGTTGGTTAGTTGACGGGCTCGTCGCGGAGCCGTTCGATTTCATCGGCGAGGTCGACACCCTTGTCGGTGATGATCCTCTCCAGGACGCGGACCCGTTGCTCGAGGCGCTCGGTCTGCGCGGCATATTGGGCGGCCTTTTCGGCGACCATATTGGCATCCAGCTCCATCTTGCGCTGCTGGAGCGCGAGCCAGGGCTTGAAGACCGTCCCGGCGAGGATGGCGACCATCCCGCACAGAATGCCCAGAATGGGGATCCAGAAGGGGCTCATCTCGCGCTCCTCAGTTCGATTTGCCGCGCAGCTGCTCGATCTCGCGGTCGAGGCTGTGCGCGCTGTCGGTGACGATCCGTTCGACGTTCGCCAGCCGGTCCTTGATCGAACCGAGTTCGGCGCGGAGCTGGGCGTTTTCCTGGCTGATCAGCTTGATTCGTTCCATCGCCTCGTCATTCGATTTGGGATAGAGCGCTTGGCCCCATTGTCCGTCGAGCGGATAGCCGTTCTTGATGCGGAGCCAGGTGGTGAACACCCATCCGCCCACTGCGATCGCGGTAATGATCATCACCATCGGGAAGAGATTCTGAAAGAGTACGACCTTGTCCATGTGACGTGTCCCTGTTCCTTGGTTTCAGCGCAGCCGGTCGATTTCGCGGGCGGTGCGCTCGGCGGGATCGGTGGCGATCCGTTCGAGCACCGCGATCCGCTCCTCGAGGCGCGAGATCTGGCCGGTCAGCCGGTCATTCTCGTTCGCCAGCAGCTCGATCTTGCGGTCGGCGGCGGGGTCGTTCTTGTTCGACATGCCCGACCATTCATTCTCCAGCGGGTAGCCGTGCTTGGCGCGGATCCAGCTGCTCATCACCCACCCGAAGGTCGAGATGGCGATGATCGCGATCACGAAACCCGGTCCACTCCAGCTCATTTCCAGTCTCCCTTTTCAGCCGCTGCCGGTGTCAGCGCAGGCTGTCGATTTCGTCGGCGAGGCGCGTGTTGCGGCTCGTATAATAGGTCTCGATATCTCCCAGCCGGCGATCGATGTCGCGGAACTTGGAGCGGACCTCGGCGGTCGAACGGCGCGGGTTGGTGCGCACGCCCTGCCAGAACTTGGCGTCCTCCGGGCTTTCATAGAGACCGCGCGGGGCGGTCGGCGCCATCCAGGCGATCAGCACGTAAGCGATGAGGTTCATCGGGAACATCGCGAAGCTGAGCAGGACGAAGCCGAGGCGGAGCCAGAGGACCTCGATGCCGGTATATTCGGCGAGCCCCGAGCAGACACCGAGCCATTTGCCGTTCTGCTTGTCGAGATAGAATTTGGTGCGGCTGGCGGACATCTCAGTTCCTCCTGGAAAAGTCGTACTGGTCCGGCTCGGCGTTGCGCGCGGGGCGGAAGTCGGGGTTGTCGGCGGCGATGATGCGTTCGACGGTGAGCAGGCGCTCTTCAAGCTGGCGGGCGAGATAGTGGAGTTCATCCAGCAGCTTCTCGTCCTCGCCGGTGATCGTCCCGGCCTGCTTCCACTTGGTGATGTAGTGCATGATCACCCAGGGGAGCCCGATGAAGAGCATCCCGACGATGATGACTGGCATCAGGAATTCTTCCATCGGATCAGCCCTTCTTCGCGACGCGCTTCTTCAGCGCGGCCAGCTCGGCTTCGACCTTGTCGGACGAACGGAGCGCGGCGATTTCCTCCTCGAGCGTGGGGGCGGCTTCGCCCATCCCGGCGGCATCGGCGCGGCCCTCGGCCAGGTCGACACGGCGCTCCATCACATCGAAGCGCGAGAAGGCGTCCTGCATCTTCGAGCCGTTGTACATCTCGCGGACCCGGGTGCGGTTGTTCGCGCTTTCCATGCGGGCGACGAGCGAGTTCTGACGGACGCGCGCCTCGCGCAGCTTGGTCTGGAGCTTCTGGATATCGGCTTCCGAACCCTGCAGCGCCTCGTCGAGCACCGCGATCTCCTGGCTCAGCTGGTCGCACATGTCGGCCGCCTTCTGGCGTTCCACGAGCGCGGCCTTGGCCAGATCCTCGCGGTCCTTGGAGAGCGCCAGCTCGGCCTTCTCGGTCCAGCTCTCCTGGAGCTTTTCGAGCCGGGCGATGTGGCGGCGCATTTCCTTCTGGTCGGCGATGGTGCGCGCCGCGGAGGCGCGGACTTCGACCAGGGTTTCCTCCATCTCGAGGATGATCATGCGGATCATCTTCGCCGGGTCCTCGGCCTTGTCGAGCAGATCGGTGACGTTGGCTGCGATGATATCGCGGGTTCGCGAGAAGATGCCCATATGATGTTACTCCTTCGATACTTCTGGTTGGGTGCCGGCGGGAGAGCCTAGGGGGTGACCCTCCCGCCGGAGGCCGCTTGCCGGGGCGGGCAAGCGGAAGTTGCTGGAAGCCTCAGGCGACGATCGCCGGGCCGACCGCGCTCGCCAGGAACAGCGAGCTGAAGAGGACGGTGCCCGCGACGGCGACGAGGGCGTTGCGGAAATTGCTGTTGGCGTAGGTCATTGTCGTAATCCCTGACTTCGTGTTTCGTTTGGCCCGTCATCGGGCTTGCCTGATACTCAGCATGATGCGTGCCAATTGCGAAAAGTGGCGGATTTCCGCCGATTCCGGCGTTCATTTGGCGTTCAGGCGGGATTTATGACTTGCCAAGTGTTGGGAAAATACGCCAAGAGTTTGGTGCATGGAGCGAACTACCCAGGTCATCGGCCAATCGACGGCTTTTCTGGACGCACTGGAGCGCGCCAGCCGCGCCGCCGCGCTCGATCGGCCGGTGCTCGTCATCGGCGAGCGCGGCACCGGCAAGGAGCTGGTCGCCGAGCGCCTCCACCGCCTGAGCCCGCGCTGGGACCAGCCGCTGGTGGTGATGAACTGCGCGGCCCTGCCCGAGACGCTGATCGAGGCCGAATTGTTCGGGCACGAAGCGGGGGCCTTTACCGGCGCGACCAAGGCGCGTGTGGGCCGGTTCGAAGAGGCGCATGGCGGGACCTTGTTCCTCGACGAGCTCGGCACGCTTTCGATGGGTGCGCAGGAAAGGCTGCTGCGCGCGGTCGAATATGGCGAAGTGGCGCGGATCGGGTCGTCGCGGCCGATCCGGGTCGATGTCCGCATCGTCGCTGCGACCAACGAGCATCTGCCCGACCGGGTGGAGAAGGGCAATTTCCGCGCCGACCTGCTCGACCGGCTGAGCTTCGAGGTGGTGACGCTGCCGCCGCTACGCCACCGTGCGGGCGACGTGATGGTGCTCGCCGAATTCTACGGGCGGCGCATGGCATCGGAGATCGGCTGGACCGACTGGCCGGGCTGGGGCCCGCACGCGCTCGACATCCTCGAAAATTACGACTGGCCGGGCAATGTCCGCGAGCTGCGCAACGTGGTCGAGCGCGCGGTCTATCGCTGGGAGGAGGAGGGGCCGATCGACGCGATCGAGCTCGATCCGTTCCAGTCGCCCTATCGCCCGCGCACGGCCGCCGCTCCTGTACCCGCGCCGATCGCCGATGAGATTCCCGCGAACGACACCGCCGCGCCCGCGCCAATGAGCCATGACGAGGCGCGGGACTTCAAGACACGCGTGGCGCGGTTCGAGCGCGACCTGCTTGCGCGCGCGCTGGCGGAGCACCGCTTCAACCAGCGGGCCACGGCCGAGGGACTGGGGCTGACCTATGACCAGCTACGCCACGCGCTGAAGCGGCACGAGCTGCTGGGGGCGGGGGGGTAGTTGCTGTTCCCCGGCGAAGGCCGGGGTCCAGCTGGGTAGGCCTCGCGGTTCGCGCGCCTTCGCTTGTTCACCGATACTGGACCCCGGCTTCCGCCGGGGAGCAGAAAGGGCGGGCTCGCGCCCGCCCTCGTGTCACCGGAACGCCACCATGCAGAGCAGCATGGGGATCGACAGCATCGTGTTGGTGCGCGAGGCCATCATCGCTACCTTCGCTGCCTTGGCCTTCGCCGCGTCGTCGGCCGCGACGATACCCAGCACCTTTTTCTGGTTCGGCCAGATCACGAACCAAACATTGGCGGCCATGATGATCGCGAGCCACATGCCGATGCCGATCATCCGTGTCGTCGGATCGGTCAGCATCATCGCGCTGTGGAGATGGCCGTAAAGGTATGACAGGATCAGGCCGGTCAGCACGGTGAAGGCCGCGCCCCAGCGGAAGAAGAACAGGGCCTTGGGCGCGATATATTTCGACACGCCCGGCTTCAGCTCGGCGGGGATCGCCGGCATCGTCGGGATCTGCACGAAGTTGAAATAATAGAGCAGGCCGATCCAGGTGATGCCGAAGAAGACGTG
>CBINJP010000041.1:0-19119 GCA_966251045.1 uncultured Sphingomonas sp. | reverse complement strand
TGGTCTGCACCGTCAAGGGCGGCGGGCTTTCGGGCCAGGCCGGCGCGGTCAAGCATGGCATCGCCCAGGCGCTGACCAAATATGAGCCGGTGCTGCGTGGCCCCGTGAAGGCCGCCGGGTTCCTGACCCGCGACAGCCGCGCGGTCGAGCGCAAGAAGTACGGCAAGGCCAAGGCCCGCCGCAGCTTCCAGTTCTCGAAGCGCTAAGGTCCTGCCCCGGCGAAGGCCGGGGTTGCAAGCGACGTACAGCAGAAGGGCGGTCCGGCAACGGGCCGCCCTTTTTCTATGCCGATTTGCCGAACAGGATCACCGGCTTGATGTCGCTGAACTTCACCAGATCGTCGCGCAGCTCGCTCATCGCCGGATTGCCGAGCGCCGCCCGCATCGCTTCCGCCGAGACGAATTCGAAATGGACGATCATCGCAAAAGGCGCCGGATTGCCGCCCATCGCCACGCCTTCGATCAGCAAGGTGCTGGCGGGCTTCATGATCCGCTCGCACATCGGGATGTGCGTGGCGCGGTAATAGGCCATGTCGAACCGGGCGCCGTCATGGTTCGGATAGAGCACGTTGAAGCTGACCACCGGCTCCGCCGCGCTCGCCTCGCCGGATGACATGACCGCCATCGCGCCCATGCTTGCGGCCGCCGCCCGTCCCAAATCGCGTCTGCTCAGCATTACCGTCCCCTCCTGCTGGAAGCCGTCAGCTTATCCAGCCCGGGCGTGGTCAACAAGCGAGGGGCGATCCGCTTGCAAGACGATCTCGACGCGCTGGAGGGCAGCCGGTAGAGCCGCGCCATGCAGCTCGACGATCCGATCCAGGCCCAGATCATCGCCTTCCTCGATCGGATCGGCATCCCGGTGATGATCGAGCCGGTACCCGAAGGCAGCTTCCTTCCCGGCGTGACCGTGCGCCGCGGTACCCTGGTTTTCGATCCCGCGCACCTTCCCTATCCCGGCGACCTGCTCCACGAGGCGGGGCATATCGCGGTTACCGATCCGGCGGTGCGGAACACGCTCGAGGCCGTGTCGGACAGTCCGGGCGAGGAGATGGCGGCGATTGCCTGGTCCTACGCCGCGGCGCTCGAGATCGGGATCGATCCGGCGGTGGTGTTCCACGATCACGGCTATAGGGGCGCCGGGGCTTCGATCCTCGGCAACTTCACCCAGGGCAGTTATTTCGGCGTTCCGCTGCTCGACTATTACGGGATGACCGCCGAGGCCAAATGGGCGGAGGCGCGCGGCATCCCCGCCTATCCTGTCATGACGCGCTGGCTGCGCTGAGCCGCGGGATCGAGGATGGGACGCAGCCAGCCGGTGTAGTGGACGATCCGCCCGATCAGCGGCATCGCCACTTCGACTTCGAAGCGGAACCGGTCGCCCTCCTGCCATTCGCGCGCGGCGATTCGCGGGGCGAGGAAGCGAGGCAAGGGCACGCCGAACAGGCTCCAGCCGCGTAGCACCATCCGCAGCCCCTCGCTGTCCGACGGCAAGTCGAAATGGAAGCGCATCGGCCCGAACCGCTCGCTCACGCCCTGCTTCGCCGCGCTCAGCACGCTGGCGAAGACATGGCCGCCGAAATCGCGGGTCCAGCGCTCGGTCCCGCCGCGTTCGGTGAAGCCGACATGGAGCGGCGTGGTCCCGGCGGGCGGCATCCCCAAGATGCGCGCGAACAACGCGGCGAGCGGGTTCTTCCCCCGCGAGACCGTCCCCTCGCCCTCCGCGCCGCCATCGCCCTGCACCTCATGGATCGCCCGCACCAGCGGCGGCAGCGCGGCGAAGCGCTCGCCCATCGCCCGGGCATAGAGCGGCGGAGGCAGTTCGCGCTCGATGGTCTCATGACGCACCGCGAGCTTCGCGAACAGGGGTTCGAAGCGTTCGGGCGTCAGTTCGTACCAGCCATGGCGCGCGCCGGGCGCGACCTTGCCGGCGAGGATGTCGACCGCGAGGATTTCCGCCGCGAGCGTCGGGATTTCGGGGCCCTCGCCATTCCAGGCGAGGATCGTCCAGCGCCGCTCGACGCCGCTCCCGCGCACCGTGATGTGCATCGCCGATCTGTCCCCGCCCAGCCGGGCCGTCGCGCGGTAGAGCGGCAGGAGCAGGCGTTGCAGCGGCAGCAGCGAGGGCAGCCAGCCCCAGCGCACCGGCCAGCTCAGCAGCCAGAGCGCCGCCATCTGGAAATCGAGTTCGGTCCCGGCGCGGAAGGTCACGCTCGGGCGGCCCGGCAGCGCCTCGGGGACGATGGCGTGGTCGGGGACGTCGGCGATCCCCGTCAGCCGGCGGAACCCGCTGCCGTCGGCCAGCAGGAAGGGCTCGCGCCGCATCTCCTGCCAGCCATAGGCCGTCGCCCAGCGCCTGCCGCGCCACAGCCGCACCGGCAGCCCGATATAGCTGAGCATCGCCGCCGCGATCGAAGCCCCCGCGCTCGCGCGATTGGAGGCGCTGATCGCCATCTCGACGCTGTCGACCCGCGCCATGTCCGCCGTCATCGCCCGCACCACCGCGCCCGACAGTGCCGGCACGCTCGAGGCGCCCGCGATGACCGGCACTCCCGCAGCCCGCGCCGCCTTGTCGAGCGCGGTGATCCCGGTCACGAAATCGCGCGCGTCGGCGAGGTCGAGATAAGGGATGCGCATCGCGATGCACGCCTCGGGCACGGTATAGCCGCTCGCCTGAAACGGCCCCGCCGCGTCGATCACCAGCTCGGGCCGGTGGCGCGCCATCGCGAGCCCGATGCCGTTGCCACGGTCCGCCACGAGCGGCTCGGCGCGCTCACGCCCGGCGCAGAATGCCGCCGCCCTTTCCGCGCTGCGCCCGGTGACCAGCACCTCATGCCCCCCGGCAAGCAGGCGCCGCGTCAGCCGGGCCCCGAAGCCGCCATAGCCGCCGATGACCATGATCCGGCTCATTCCGCCAGTGCCCCAAGAACGTCCAGCGAGCGACAGAAGGCCAATCCTCCGAATGCCCCGGCAAGCCCGAACAGCAACGCCCGCGATCCGTCGCCCGCGAGGCTCCACGGTTCTACATAGTCGCCGCCCAGCGAATAGAGCCGCGCGCCGACAGGCACCGCGCCGATCGCGAAGCCGCCAAGCGCCGCCGCCCATCGGGTCACCTGCCAGCGCAAGCGAAGCAGCCCATAGAGGGGGAGGCCAAGCAGCACCGCATGCGCTACGCCGACCAGCGGCGCCAGGATGAAAGCGACCAGTCCGGCCAGCACCCCAAACAACGGATTGATCGCGACTCCGACCACCAGCACGCCGATCGCCGCCACGAGCCCGGCCGCGCCTCCCGCCGCGAATGCCGCGGCGACGACGCGCACAATCGCCCAAAACCGCGCGCTCATCCCCCCACCTCGCAATCGGCGAACACCGCGAGCTGGTGGATCAATTCCCCGAACCACGGATGCACCAGGTCGAGCGTGAAGGCGAAGCGGCCCTCGCCCAGCTCGACATGCCCCACCACCATCCGCCCGGGCGCCAGCCAGTCGGGCATGCGCAGCCGAAACGCGCCGAGCTTCAGGAAATAATGGTCGCTGACGAACAGCAAGGTGTCGTCCACGGCATCGAGCATCAGCGCGATGCCGATGCCGAGCCCCAGATATTCCTCCAGCCCGGTCGGCCCCGCGAACCGCTTGGCGCTGTGAACTACCTGGGGGAAGCCGTGCGCCCGGCTATACTGGCGGGTCCAGTATTGCGCGAAGCCCATCGCGTCGCCGGTCACGCTGACGCTCGCCGCGACCCCGGTCTCGTGCCCGAGCGGCAGCGGCGCGCCGATCAGCCGTCCGAGTTGCGCGAGGCACCAACCCGCCGGGCTTGTCCGGCACTCGGTGACTTCGCCGACATAGGAGACGCAGGCCCCCGGCCCGACATGGCGGGCGAAGCGGCGGCGCGTCGCCTCGGGCAGCGCCAGCCAGCGCGCCTCGCCCAGCAGGCGGCGGAACGGCGCTTCGCCGGCGACCGGCGCGGCGACCGCGCGGTGCCAATCGCGGCAGCGCCTGCGGACCGGTTCACCCCACCACTCGATCGCCCGCGCCGTCATGGCTCCCTCCCTATCTATCCTTGCCCTTGGGCAGGAAGGCGAGGACGCGCTTTCCCATCGCGACCAGCATCGCCAGCCGGCTGGCGGGGATGCCCATCATCTGCTGGTACCAGTCGTCCATTGTCAGCACGAATTCGTGCATATTCTCGATCCGCTCGCGCGCGACCGGGGAGATGCGGCGGTCGCGCCGGGCCTCCTCGGTGCAGATCTTGAGCGCCGCGACCGCGGGATCGACTTCGCGCTCCTTGCGGCCCTGCGCGATGCGGGTGAGCATCTGCCACAGATCCACCTCGGCCTCGTAATGGTCGCGCCGGTCGCCCATCACGGGGGCGCGGCGGATCAGCTTCCAGCCGAGCAGCTCCTTGAGGCTGTTCGAGGTGTTGCTCCGCGCGATCCGCAGCGTGTCGCTGATCTCCTCGGCGTTGAGCGGGCGATCGCTGAGATAGAGCAGCGCATGGATCTGCGCCACCGAGCGGTTGACGCCCCATTGCCCGCCCATCTCGCCCCAGTGCAGCACGAACTGCTGGACGGCCGGTGGGAGTAGCTCCGTTCTGTCCGTAATTTCTGTCATAACAGAAATATGAGGAATGGCGTGTTCAGAGTCAAGAGATCACAAAATGTTGCAGACACAAGCCGGCAATATGGATGTCCCATCTCGTTGCCGGACCGCACTCAACCTGCCTTGCTCTCGCCGCGGTTGACTGTCAGGGAGCCCACGCCGGAGCGCTTGGGGGCACATGGCCATGGGAGCCATGCCAGCCGCTTCGGGGGAGTAGAGTCGATGACATCGCGTGAAATGACGTCCTTTCTGCCGCTCGCCGATGACGGGGCGTGGCCCGCCGAGGCCAAGCGAAGCTTTTCGGACGTGGCGCATGTGATGGTCTTCGGCGTGATCGGCTGGCCCTGGCTGCTGCGCAGCCTTTCGGGCGGCACCCAGGCGGAAAAGCGCCGCCTGATCGAGCGGCTCGATCTCGCCCCCGATGCGCTCCCCTATCTGGGCAGCTGGAAGGCCGACACCGGCTTCCTCCATCTGATCGTCGACATCATCGAAGCGAAGAAGCCGCAGACCGTTGTCGAGTTCGGCGCGGGCGCGACCAGCCTGATCATCGCGCGCGCGCTCCAGCGGAATTGTCCCGAAGCCAAGCAGATCAGTTGCGACCAGCATGCCGGTTTCGTCACCGCCACGCGGCAATGGCTGCACGACAATGGCGTCGAGGCCGATCTGCGCGCCACGCCCTTCAAGGCATCGCCGAACGGCTGGCCGGGCGTGTGGTACGACCATGGGCCGCTGCCCGCCGAGATCGACCTGCTGCTGATCGACGGTCCGCCCTGGGCGATTCACCCCTATGTCCGCGGCGCCGCCGACAGCCTGTTCGACCGGATCACGCTGGGCGGCACGGTGCTGCTCGACGATGCGGCCCGCCCGGGCGAGCGCGTCATCGCGCGCAAATGGAAGAAGCGCTGGCCAAACTTCGAGTTCAGGCTGGTCCATGCCGGGACCAAGGGCACGTTGATCGGAACGCGGCTCTATTGACACCGCGCGCGGCCGCTAAAGTGTTGCCAAGGGGCATCAATCCCTATTGCACAGTCATTTAGCGTCAAAAGTTGCTTGAGTAGAAGCGCATGTGACAATAGCGTGTGGTCCTGGCCGGGACTCGACGAAGCGAGTCTCCGAGATTCGGGGGACATCCACATGAATAGTGTACGTTATTCTCGCACGCTCCGCACGGCGCTGCTCACTTCGGCTGCTGGCCTGTGCATCGGGATGGTTCCGGTGGCGCAAGCCCAGATCACCGATCCCGGATTGGAGGCGGCGGTCGATCGCCCGGTGTGGCAGAATGTGGTGCGTGAATCGCAGAGCGCTTCGGATCGCCCTGTTTGGGAGGATAGTGAGCGGGTCTCGATGGTCGCGCGGCCCGAGATCGTCGCGCCCGATCCGCAGATCCTGATCGCCAATCCGAACAGCCCGGCGCTGAACGCGCCGGACGGTTCGCGCGATCCGGTCAACCTCACCGGTATCGGCCAGATGATCGTCGATCAGCAGAACGGCTTTATCGGCCTGTGCACCGGCTCGCTGATCAACCCGCGCACCGTGATCTTCGCCGCGCACTGCGTCAACGACGAGGCAGCGAGCAACTACGGCCAGAATTCGGGCGGCAAGCCGATCGGGTTCGGCTTCGGCAACAACAACAACGCCGCGGGCGCCAGCGCGTTCGGCCAGTGGCTGAATGGGTACAACACCAACACCGCTCGCGCGATGTACGACGTCAACTACGTCGCCTATAACCCGCGCTCGACCGAGCCCGACGCGGCCGGCTTCCTCTACGCCGATATCGCGATCGCCTCGCTCGATACCCCGGCCAAGAACATTCCGACCTGGGCGATGCTCTTCTCGGCGCTACCCGATCCGGGCACGATCGGCGCTGCGGGCACCGGCTATCACGTCAACATCGCCGGCTATGGCAATAACGGTACCGGCGAGACCGGCGCGGCGCCCATCGACTATCGCCGCCGCATCGCCGAGAACATGCTCGGTGCGCTCGCCTCGCTCGACGAGTTCGAGAACTTCCTGTTCGGCGGCGCCGCCGCCTCCAATCCGCAGGCGCTCTACTGGATCGACTTCGACGATCCCCGCCGCGATCCCAATGACGGGATGAACCCGAGCATCTTCGACTTCAACGCCTGGCGCGACAATGCCGTCGCCAGCGGCAACGAAGGCATCACCTCGGGCGGCGACTCGGGCGGTCCGCTGATCCTCGACGCGACCTATTCGCGCCAGCTCATCATCGGCGTGCTCTCGGGCGGCTATACCCGCTTCTTCAACGGCCAGCCCGCCAACAGCTATGGCACTGCCGCCTTCTATCAGCCGCTCTTCCTCTATTGGGACTGGGTCGCGGCGAACAACCCCTATCACTATGTCTCGGCGGTCGCCGGCAACGGCAACTGGACCGATCCCACCCACTGGGTGAGCAATCTCGATCCCAACTACTTCATCATCGGCCCGAACGGGCAGGTCGTGAACGGGATCCCCGGCACCGAGGGCGCGCAGACCAACCCGGTCGACGGCTTCGGCCAGGCCTGCTTCCAGTCGGGCGGGGTCAGCGAGTGCCTCGACATCGCGTCGGGTGACGTCACCGTCGAGCTTACGCCGATCGGAGGCCCTTACACGTCGGGCAATTCGCAGGGCGGCGCAACCAACGACCGCGCGGTCGTGGGTGCCGATGGCCTTGGCGTGTCGCTCGCCCAGGATGGCGTCGTGCGCGAAGCCCAGGCGGGCGGCAATGTCGGCGCTCAGGCGCTCCCCGCGGCAACGATCGACAACGGTCTGCCCGGCGCGACCAACTTCGTGCCGAACAATTATGACGGCGACCGCCTGACCAGCACCAAGCCGCGCTACTTCGACGTGACGCTGTCGGCCACCGGCACGACCACGCTGGACAGCGCGGTGACGATCGACCGCTTCGGCATCGCCGGGGCCGGCGCGGCGCTCAACATCACCTCGACCGGTTCGCTCACCAGCTTGATGGACATCAACCAGATCACGGGCACGATGTCGGTCAACGGCATGCTGACCTCGCCGGGCGATTACTTCATGATGGCGGGCGGCCTGAACGGCACCGGCACGATCACCACGCCCTTCTTCACCAGCGTGGCCGGCACGATCTCGCCGGGCACCACGGGTGCGGCGGGCACGGTCGGCACGCTGACCTTCCGCGGCAACATCATCCTGTCGTCGGGCAACACCTACATGCTCGACCTCGGCGCCAGCGGGACCTCCGACCGCATCGTCGTGAACACCAACGGCAACGGCACCGGCCTCGCCAATCTCGGCGGCCGCCTGGTGCTCAACAGCATCAGCGCGTCGGCGAACCTGCGTGCGGGGAACACCTACACGATCCTCACCTCGCAGGGCGGAATCTCGGGCACGTTCATGACGCCGAACGCGTTCAGCGCGATCCTGACTCCGAAGCTGACCTACACCACCAACGCGGTCACGCTGACGGTCCAGGCCGGCCTCTATGGCAACATCGTCCCGGCGAGCGATCAGACGGGCTTTGCCTATGCGCTGCTGCTCGACCGCAACCGCAGCCAGTCGGACAAGTACGCGCCGATGTACGCCATCCTCGACCTGCAGGACGCGGCGACGATCCGCGCGACGCTTTCGAGCTGGCGTCCCGCGACCGAAACCACGGTCCAGTCGCTCGGCATCGCCGGCGTCAACAGCCAGCAGGGCCTCGTGCAGCAGCGCCTGACCCTGCTCGACCCCGGCAGCACCGGCGGCACCTTCGCCCGCTATGGCTCGCCGAACCAGGTCGCGGCGGTTGGCCTCGCCAACCGCAGCGTCGCCGGGCTTTCGGGCATGGGCTATGACATGGACGTCCGTTCGGCGGCGGGCACGCCGATCATCCAGGAAGACGTGCTTCCCGAGGGCACCAGCGGCTTTGTCGCGGGCGGTTACCTCAAGGGTGACAGCGCGCTGGCCAACGGCGTTGCCGGCCGTGACGATTATGACGGCTGGTATGTCGCGGGCGGCATCGAGACCTGGGGCGACCAGAGCGGCATCGGCTTCACGGCCTCCTACTCACGGCTCGATGGCACCGGCGCATTCCCGGGCACCAGCGCGCGGGCGAACATCTATCAGGGCTCGCTCTACGGCAAGATCGAGATGCGCAACGGCATCAATCTCGATGCGGCGGTCACCGCGGGCCTGCTCGACGGCAGCACCCGCCGTGCGGTCAACCTGGTCGGCACGCCGTACGTCCTCACCTCGAACAGCGGTTCGCTGATCGTCGTCAGCGAGGTCGGCCTCGGCGGCGATATCGAGATGGGCAACTTCAAGCTGACCCCGCGCATCGCCGGCCGCGCCACGCATATCGGCTTCTCCCTCACCCGTGAGGAAGGCGGCCCGATGGCGCTGGTGATCGACAGGGATCCGATCAACAGCCTGCAGGGCCGCGCGGGCGTGAGCCTCTCCGGCACCGGCAAGATCCGTCCCTTCTTCAACGCCACCTATGTCCATGAATTCCAGGACCGGCCGGGCGTGATCGGCGGGAAGCTGGTTGGCGGCCTGGGTGGCAACGTGCTGTTCGACCTCAACGCGATCGACGCCGATTACGGCGAAGTCAGCGGCGGCCTGTCGATCAGCTCGGGCAACGTGGACTTCTCGGTCTCGGCCGAAACCACGGTCGACCGGACCGACGTCTCGGGTCAGGCCTATCGCGGCTCGATCTCGTTCCGCTTCTAAGCGGGGCGTAACGGACAAGAGGGCCGTCCCTTCGGGGGCGGCCTTTTTGTTTGCGAGGCCGGGGTCCTAGTCCATCACTCGCGCCAGCGTTTTGAACGCCTTCCCTTCCACCCTGATCTCGTTGAACGAGGGCGGGTGCGCGCGGATGCGTTCGGAAAGCGTGCCGGCACCGATCATCCGCACCGATCGCCCGCCGACCTCGTGCAGGATGTCGAACGGGTCATGGACATGACCGGTCAGCACCGCGTCGGTCCCCGCGCTCGCCAGCGCCGCCAGTGCCCGCTGGCCGCCGCGCGTGCTTGATGTCATCCGCGTCGCCGCCTCGACCAGGGGATGATGGCAGACCACAAACTTCAGGTCGTCCACCGGCGCCGCCTCGACCAGCGCCAACGACTCCTGCAGCGCGCGGGTACTGACATAGCCCTTCGACCAGTTGAGCCGCCACTGGAAGCGCGCGGTAGTCTTGAGCGGGACCACGCTCACGCCCCTGATGTCGAGCGGCCGCTCGATCATCCGCTCGAGCGCCTGATAGCGCCTGTACGGCGTCACGAAGCGCGCCCAGGGGTTGAAATAGGGCAGGTCGTGATTGCCGACCTCGACCGTGACGGGCCGCGCCAGCCCCTCCAGCCATTTCGCCGCCGCCGCGAATTCATGCGCCCGCGCGCGCATCGTCAGGTCGCCGGTCAGGATGATCGCGTGGGGCGCCTCGTCCTTCACGGTGCGCGCGAACCAGTCGAGCGCGGCGCTGTCCTCGGCGCCGAAATGCACGTCGCTGACATGGAACAGCCGGATCATCGCGCTCCTTTCGACCCTTGCGGGTCAGGACTTCCGAGTGGCGATGAACGCCTCGAGGCTCCTTCCGCTCCGTATCGGCGTACCCGGCTCCAGCGTTACCGGCTCGCCGTCGAACAAGGCGAGCACCTTGCGGCGCTCCTTCACACGCAGTTCTTCGGCATGCGCCTTGTCGACCGCATGCGCCGCAATCCAGTCGCCCGTAACCCACTCCCAGCCGAGCTGCGCGATCGATCCCCAATCGCGCGCATCGACGCCGATCACTTCCAGCCCCTGCGCCACTGGCGAGACGAAAACCGCCTGATAATGGTGGCGCAGCTTACCCACGCCCTCGATCCGGATGCCCTTGCGGTCGAAAGTGCGCCGCCACGCCGCGCGCGCCGCCGCGACCAGCCGCCCGATCTTGCCCTTGCGCATCGCCTCGCGCGCCCGCGCCCAGCTCGCGGCGGGGCCGAGGATCAGCCCGACGAACGCGCGGTGCGGGCCGGCTTCGACATAGGGCATGGCGACGCGGCGGGACCGCACCCCCTCATGCGCGGCCTCGACGATCGTGTGCGGATCGAGCGTGTCGTGGAGCGCCCTGGCGAGCAGGTTCATCGTCCCGCCGGGCAGGATCAGGAAGCTCCCCTTCCATTTGGCGAGCGCGCAGAGCGCCGCGTTGATCGTCCCGTCGCCCGCAAACAGCACGACGGTGTCGACGCCCTTGCGGGTGAGCGAGGCGCCCTTGGGCAGCGCCGCCTCGGGGAAATCGGTCCGCCCCACCAGTTCGAGCCCGCGCTCCTCGAACACGGCCTCCAGCGCCTCGCATTTCGCCTTGGTCGTCGAGCCGGAGCCGGGATTGGTGATTAGCCAGAGTTTCTTCATCCGCGCTCAACGCGCCGCAACCGTTCCCGTTTCAGTAGCGATACAACCGGACCTTCTGGATGCCGAAATCCCCCGGTGGCAGGCGGACATGGCGGCCCTGGTGCGTTTGATCGCCGTTGAGGCGGCGGCCAGGAAACCACTTGCCGTCCGCGAAACGGCCTTCGTCGACCTGATCGAGTCCGAACCTCCCCTTCCCGTCCACCGGCTCAACCGTGAGCGTGATCCCACTCCCCGCGACCAGATAATCCTCGCCGCCCAGCCAGATGACGAGCCCGCCATGCTCGGACGGCTGCTGCTTGTCGCGCGCAGTCCAGGGATCGATAAAGGTCACGCTGAAGCGCGCGCCGCCCAGCTCGGCCTTCTGCACGCGCTCGTCCACCGTCCCGTCGAAGGCAACCGGCGCGCCGAAGCCCATAATCCGGCCCTCGGCCTGCGCGGAGAGGATCGCCGGGGCCATGTTGCCCAGCATCGCATAGAGCCCGCCCAGCCGCTCGGCGCCCGCTCCTTCGAGCCCATCGATCGAGAAGGGACTGAAGCCGATCCCGCGATGCTTGCCGAACACCAGCATCGCATTCGCCACGGCGCGCGGATCGCCGGCATAATTCGCCTCGGGCACGAACAGCGGATTGCCGGGCCGGGCATAACCCTCGGCGATTCCCGCGAAGTTCGGGAAATAGATGTCGGGGGCGAGGAAGTCGATCGACGGTGCCCCGCGCTTCCACAGCCCCCAGAGATGCGCGAGCGGCCCGCCCGCGGGATAGGCGCCCGGCTTCACCCCGGGCCGCCCCTGGGCGCCATTGACGTACATGGGCAGCGGATATTCGCGCTTCCCCGCCGCCGCGACGGCTTCGATGAAGCGGGCATAGGCGGTCGCCGTGAACGCTTCCTCGTCGCCGCCCGCCTTGGCGAATGCGGCATCGGCGAGCGGCCCATGCTCGCGCGCATCGGGCAGGAAGCCGACCTCATTCTCGACCTGCACCATGATGACCGTGTGCCGCACCCCGTCCACTTCGCGCAGGTGCCGCATCAGCGCCGCGAAGGCCCGGGCATCGGCCTCGCGCGTCGCGGGGGCAAAGGCGGAGAGGATCTCCTGCGGTTCGCCCGTCGCGTTCAGCGCGCGCGGGAAGCGCCCGGGATCGCGCTTCACCCAGTTCGGCACATAGGTGGACATCGAATTCTTCCAAACGCCGAACCACAGCAGCACCAGCCGCATATCGTTCGCGCGGGCATCCTCGATCAGCCAGTCGATGCTGCTCCAGTCATATTTCCCCTCCGCCGGCTCGATCAGCTCCCAGCAGGCGGGCGCGAGCACTGTGTTGACGTGCATCGCCTTCATCCGCGCCCAACGCGGGGCGAGCCATTCGCGGTTCGAGGCCGAGCTGTTGCCCAGCTCGCCGCCCAGCACGAGGAAGGGCTTGCCGTCGACGATCAGTTGCCCGTCCTTGAAATGCGGAATCTGCGCGGCCGCCGGGACGGCGGCAAACATCAGGACGAGCGCGAGCAGGCGGCGGAGCATGGAGTTTTGTAGGAGTATTTTGCCAGACGGTGCAACGATCCAAACTCAACCCTCCCCCGGTGGGGAGGAATTAGCGCTTACGGCGCTACGATCCCCAGCACTTCGATCGTGAACAGCAAGGTCGCATTCGCCGGAATGATCGACTTGCCCTTGGCCCCATAGGCGAGGTCGGCGGGCAGCGCGATCTCGATCGTGTCGCCCACCCCGGCCATCGGCACCGCGAGCTGCCAGCCCTTGATCAGCTTGTTCAGCGGGAACTCGACCGGCGCGTCGTTCTTGTCGAACACCACGCCGTCGATGAAGCTGCCCGAATAGTTGATCCGGACGGTGTCGGTCACCTTCGGATGCGTGCCCGACCCATCGCCCTTCACGCGGCGCCAGCGGCCGTTGCCGGGCAGGGGCTGCCAGCCGTCGTTCGCCTTCAGGCTGGCAATCGCGGCGCTCTGGCGGTTGTGCCACGCCGAATCCTGCGAGGGCGGCGGATTTTCCGGCAACTTCGTCTGCGCGAAGGCCATGCCCGGCACCAGCAGCGCCAGCGCGCCAATCATCGTCTTGATCATCCCTATCCTCATTCGAATTCGAGTATCGCCGCGTCCACCGCCAGGCTGTCGCCCGCGCCGAAGTTCGCCGCCTTCACCGTCGCGGCCTTTTCGGCGCGCAGGATATTTTCCATCTTCATCGCCTCGACCACCGCGAGCGGCTGGCCGGCCTCGACCCGGTCGCCGGGCTTGACGTGGAGCTGAGTGAGCAGCCCCGGCATCGGCGCGAGCAGGAACCGGCTCATGTCGGGCGGGACCTTCGCGATCATGTGCCGCGCCAGCTTCGCCACCGCCGGGCGATAGACGCGCACCCGGTGCGATGCGCCGCGCGACGTGAGCCGCCAATGCCCGCGCCTGCGCTCGACCTTCACCGACAGCGGCTCGCCATCGATCGTCCCGGTGACCAGGGTCTGCCCGGGGCGGATACCCACGCTGACCTGCATCCCGCGCTGATCGACCACGACCTGCCCGTCATCCAGCGCCACCTTGTGCTGGTGCGTATCGAACATCACGGTCCAGTGCCGCTCGGGAAGCGCGGCCGCGTTCAGCCTGCCGCTGATCTGCCCGGCGCGCATCGCATCGATCGCCGCGACGATCGTCGCGACCGCCGCCAGCTTTGCGGTCAGCCCCTCGCCCGGCGGCGCCCCGGTAAAACCTTCGGGATATTCCTCGGCGATGAAGCCGGTGGTCAGCTCGCCGCTGCGGAAACGCGGATGCTGCATGATCGCCGAGAGGAAATCGAGATTGTTGCCGACGCCCTCCAGCTCGAACAGATCGAGCGCCTGCACCTGCAAATCGGCGGCCTTGTCGCGGGTCTCGCCCCAGGTGATCAGCTTGGCGATCATCGGATCGTAGAACATCGAGACTTCGCCGCCCTCGCGCACGCCGTCGTCGACGCGGACATAGCCCGGATCGGGGCCGTCATGATGGTCGATGGCCTCGGCGCCGGGGCTGCCGGGCGTGGTGTCCAGCGGCGGACGATAGCGCGTCAGCCGCCCGGTCGAGGGCAGGAACCCGCGATACGGATCCTCGGCATAGACGCGGTTCTCGATCGCCCAGCCCGTGAGCGTCACCTCGTCCTGCGTCATCGCGAGCTTCTCGCCCGCCGCGACGCGGATCATCTGCTCGACCAGATCGATCCCGGTAATCGCCTCGGTCACCGGATGCTCGACCTGGAGCCGCGTGTTCATTTCGAGGAAGTAGAAGCCCTGGCCGGTCGTGTCGGCGCCGCTGACGATCAACTCGACCGTGCCCGCGGAATAATAGCCCACCGCCCGCGCCAGCGCGACCGCCTGCTCGCCCATCGCCTTGCGCATCTCGGGCGTGACGAAGGGCGACGGCGCTTCCTCGACCACCTTCTGGTGGCGCCGCTGGATCGAGCATTCGCGCTCGCCCAGATAGAGGATGTTGCCATGCTGATCGCCCAGCACCTGGATTTCGATATGGCGCGGGCTCTCGATGAATTTCTCGATGAAGACGCGGTCGTCGCCGAAGCTGGCCAGCCCCTCGCGCTTGGTCGCCTCGAAGCCCTCGCGGACATCCTGCTCGCTATAGACGAGCCGCATCCCCTTGCCGCCGCCGCCGGCCGAGGCCTTCATCATCACCGGATAGCCGATGTCCCCGGCGATCTTCACCGCCTCGTCGGTATCGGCGATCTCGCCGAGAAAGCCCGGGACGACATTGACGCCCGCTTCCTTGGCCAGCTTCTTGGATTCGATCTTGTCGCCCATCGCCGCGATCGCGCCCGGCGGCGGGCCGATGAATGCGATCCCCGCCTCGGCGCAGGCCCGCGCGAAGCTCTCGCGCTCCGAGAGGAAGCCATAGCCGGGATGGATCGCGTCGGCCCGGGTTTCCCTGGCGGCGAGCAGGATCAGATCGGCCTTGAGATAGCTCTCGCTCGCGGGCGCCGGCCCCAGCCGCACCGCCTCATCCGCCATCAGCACATGCGGGCTGCGCGCGTCGGCATCCGAATAGACCGCGACGGTCTTGATGCCCATCTTCCTCGCGGTGCGCATCACCCGGCACGCAATCTCACCGCGATTGGCGACGAGGATTTTCTTGATCATTCGGAACGGCCTATCTTCTTGATATCGTTAGTGCGCTCTACCGTCATCTTGGTCTTGCAAACGTCCCGGATGACGCTCTCCGCCGATGTGCCTTCGACCGGGAAAGCGAACCCATCACAATGGGCATTCCGCCAAGCCACCCAGCTCCGCTGCTCGATACGCATCAGATTCAGCGCCCGGGTCGTGTTGTAGCAATATGTCGAATTGACGGGCTGGCAATGCCGTACGCGGTAGAGCGCCCGGTCGAACTCGCGGACCATCGCCTGTTCGGCGGTGATGAAATCGCGGCGCGCGCACCGTGCTTCACCGCCCGGCGCACGGTCCGTGCATGGCGTCGGATGCCATGTCTGGAGTGCGATCGCCGCGAGCCAGATCACTCCGCCGCCTCGCACGCCCGCATCGGCTCTTCGCCGCGCATCGCCACCAGCCCCAGCCGTGCGAACATGGCAGCGTCGGCATCGTCGCCGGCATTGCCGGTGGTGAGCAATTTGTCGCCGGTGAAGATCGAATTCGCCCCCGCCATGAAGCAGAGCGCCTGCGTCGCGTCGCTCATGCTCTCGCGCCCCGCGCTCAGGCGGACCATCGAGCGAGGCATCGCGATCCGCGCCACCGCCACCGTCCGCACGAACTCGATATCGTCGATCTTCGCCAGCGGCGTATCGGCAAGCATATTGCCCAGCACCGTGCCCTTCACCGGCACCAGCGCATTGACCGGCACGCTCTCCGGATGACGCGGCAAGGTCGCCAGCGCATGGACGAAGCCGACCCGGTCCGCGCGCGTCTCGCCCATCCCCACGATCCCGCCGCAGCAGACATTGATCCCCGCCGCGCGGACATTCTCCAGCGTATCCAGCCGGTCCTCGAAGCTGCGGGTCGAGATGACGTTCCCGTAATTCTCGGGGCTCGTATCGATATTGTGGTTGTAATAATCGAGCCCCGCCTCGGCGAGCCGCTCGGCCTGTGCGGGGGTCAGCATCCCCAAAGTCATGCAGGTCTCGAGCCCCATCGCGCGGACGCCGCGGACCATTTCGACCACCGCGTCCATGTCGCGGTCCCTGGGGTTGCGCCACGCCGCGCCCATGCAGAAGCGCTGGCTGCCCGCATCCTTGGCCTGCGCCGCCGCTTGAAGCACCGCGCGGACATCCATCAATTTGGTGGCCTTGAGCCCGGTCTCGGCGCTGGCCGACTGGTTGCAGTAACCGCAATCCTCGGGGCAGCCGCCGGTCTTGATCGACAACAGGGTGCACAGCTGCACTTCGTCGGGCGCATGGTGCGCGCGGTGGACCTCCGCGGCGCGGAAGACCAGATCGGTGAAGGGAAGATCGAACAGCGCGGCGATCTCGTCGCGCGTCCAATCGGTGCGGGAAAGGTCGGTCATTTCGCGGCCCATTTTCTGGCTAGCCTGAGGAGGACATACCCCACTGCCACAAAAGCAATCTGGGAAAGCGGAAAGAGCCAGAGCTTGTACGCCGCGCTCCACTCGCACTCGGTGTTGCTGGAGAACGCAGGACACGGCCCCATCGCGCGGACGTAGAGGCCGCCGAGGCTCCAGAAGGTGCCGAACAGCAAATAGGCCATGAAGCCATAGGCCGCCCAGGATTTGAGTTCAGGTCGCCGACTGCTCACGCGCTCTCCTATTTCTGCATGGCGTAGGGCTTGAGCATCAGCACTATCTGCTGCGGCGTCCGCCTGTCGAGATAGACTTCGGCCGCCATGGGCCGGCCATCGCGATTGTACCAGCTCCAGAAGCGCCCGCGCGCATTGTCGCGATCCTCGACATAGCCGCGCGCCGAATGGCGCTTCGCCATCGCCCGCACCGCCGCCTCCAGCGCGCCGCGTTCGACCGGGGCGCGCGTGAAGGAGGTCAGGTTGCACTTCGGCGCCATGTCCGAGCTCGCGGCAATGCCTTCGAGGAAATGGATCGTGCCCCAGGGCGACAGCCAGTTGCGCCAGCTCGCCGCGGTATCGCTGCCATCCAGCCGATAGCCCCGGGGCGAGGCAGCAACGGCTCGCTTGAGCGCCATGACGTCATAGAGACCCGCGACGCAGGTCGCCTCGAACTCGGCGACCGCCTCGGCCTCGGTGCTCGGGCGCACCTTCATCGTCTCGGTCTGTTGCGGGACTGGCGCGGTGAGCGCGAGCAGGAGTGCGATCATTCGGGGGCCTCCGCGGCTGGCGGCTGGTTGTGCCCGAGAAGCTTGAGCACTTCCTCCGCTGCCTCGACCAGATTGGTGCCCGGCCCGAAGATCGCCTGCACCCCGGCCTCGCGCAGAACCTCGTAATCCTGCGCGGGGATCACCCCGCCGGCGATCACCTTGATATCGGCCCGGCCCGCGTCCTTGAGCGCGGCGATCAGCTCGGGGACCAAAGTCTTGTGCCCGGCGGCGAGGCTGGAGGCACCGACCACATCGACATCGCGCGCAACCGCGAGGCTCGCGGCCTCCTGCGGCGTCTGGAACAGCGGCCCCGGCACCACCTCGAACCCCAGATCGCCGAACACCGAGGAGACGAGGTTGGCGCCGCGGTCATGCCCGTCCTGCCCCATCTTGGCGACGAGCATCCGCGGCTTGCGGCCCAGCCTGCGGGCGGTGGCTTCGACGCCCTGCTTGAGCTGCGTCCATCTGGCGTCCTCGCCCCGCGCGCCGCCATAGATGCCGGTGACGGGCGTCGGGACGGTGTCGTAGCGCCCGAACACATCCTCCATCGCGAGGCTGATCTCGCCGAGCGTGGCGCGGGCGCGCGCGGCTTCGACGGCGAGGCCGAGCAGGTTGTTCTCAAATCCTCCCCCGGAGGGGGAGGTGGCAGCCGTAGGCTGACGGAGGGGGCCCGCCTCGGGCGATACCGCTTGGGGAACTCCCCCTCCACCAGCCTGCGGCTGGTCCCCCTCCCCCTCCGGGGGAGGATTTTGGTTGCGGCAACCCCGCCTCAACGCCTCCAACGCCGCCTGGCACGCCGCCTCGTCCCGCCCGGCCTTCACCCGCGCGATCCGCGCGATCTGGGCGTCGCGGACGGCGTGATTGTCGACATCGAGGATCTCGATCGGGTCCTCGCCGGCCTTGCGGTATTTGTTGACCCCGACGATCACATCCTCGCCGCGATCCACGCGCGCAGCACGCGCGGCGCTCGCCTCCTCGATCATCGCCTTGGGCCAGCCCGCCGCGACCGCGTTCGCCATCCCGCCCTCGGCATCGACGCGCTCGATGATCTCCCACGCCTTGTCCGCCAGCTCCTGCGTCAGCGCCTCGACATAATAGGAGCCGCCGAGCGGATCGACGACCTTCGTCATTCCGGTCTCTTCCTGGATCACGATCTGGGTGTTGCGCGCGATCCGGGCGGAGAAATCGGTGGGCAGCGCGATCGCCTCGTCGAGCGCATTGGTGTGGAGGCTCTGGGTGCCCCCCAGCATCGCCGCCATGGCTTCGATCGTGGTGCGGATGACGTTGTTGTAGGGGTCCTGCTCGGTCAGCGAGACGCCGCTGGTCTGACAGTGCGTGCGCAACATCTTGCTGCGCTCGTCCTTCGCCCCCAGCCCGTCCATCACCCGGTACCACAGCAGCCGCGCCGCCCGCAGCTTCGCGACTTCCATGAAGAAGTTCATTCCGATTGCGAAGAAGAAGCTCAAACGCCCTGCGAACGCATCGAGATCGAGCCCCGATGCCATCGCCGCCTTGGCATATTCGCGCCCGTCGGCGATGGTGAACGCAAGCTCCTGCACCTGCGTCGCCCCGGCCTCCTGCATATGATAGCCGGAGATCGAAATACTGTTGAATTTCGTCATGTTGGCCGAGGTATATGCGATGATGTCCGAAACAATCCGCATGCTGGGCGCGGGCGGATAGATATAGGTGTTCCGGACCATGAACTCCTTGAGGATGTCGTTCTGGATGGTCCCGTCGAGCTGGGACTGAGGCACGCCCTGCTCCTCGCCCGCGACGATGAAGAAGGCGAGGATCGGGATCACCGCGCCGTTCATCGTCATCGAGACCGACATCTGATCGAGCGGGATCCCGTCGAACAGGATCTTCATGTCGTCGATCGTGTCGATCGCCACGCCCGCCTTGC
>CBINJP010000040.1:0-19558 GCA_966251045.1 uncultured Sphingomonas sp. | reverse complement strand
CCGTCGAACAGGATCTTCATGTCGTCGATCGTGTCGATCGCCACGCCCGCCTTGCCGACATCGCCGGTGACGCGAGGATGATCGCTGTCATAGCCGCGATGCGTGGCGAGATCGAAGGCGACGCTGAGCCCCTTCTGCCCCGCGGCGAGGTTGCGGCGGTAGAAGGCGTTCGATTCCTCGGCGGTGGAGAAGCCCGCGTACTGGCGGATCGTCCAGGGCCGCCCGGCATACATCGACGCGCGCACGCCCCGAGTGAAGGGCGCAAAGCCGGGCAGCCCGGGGTCGAGGTCCACCACGTCCTCGGCGGTGTAGAGCGGCTTGACGTCGATCCCCTCGGGCGTGTGCCACGTCAGGTCGCGGCCCTTCACTTCCTTCGCGGCAAGGGCTTCCCAATCGGCGGGGGTGGGTTTGTCGGTCACTTCTCGTCACCCCGGACTTGATCCGGGGTCCCGCTACCTTGGGCGAGGGAGAAAAAGCGGGATGCCGGATCAAGTCCGGCATGACGGGAATGGATCAATGCCCCTCTCCCTTCGGCGTCTCCATGATCTCGGTCAGCACCCCGCCCATGTCGCGCGGATGCACGAAGAAGATCGGCGTCCCGTGCGCCCCGATGCGGGGCTCGCCCAGCACCTTCGCACCCTTCGCCTCGAACCACGCCTTGGCCGCATGAATATCGGGCACTTCGTAGCAGAGATGATGCTGCCCCCCCGCCGGATTCTTCGCAAGGAAGCCATGAATCGGCGACCCCTCGCCCAGCGGCTCGATCAGCTCGATCTGGCTATTGGGGGTATCGACGAAGCACACCTTCACGCCCTGCGCGGGCAGGTCGAACGGCTCGCGGATCACCTCCGCCCCCATGACGTCGCGATAGAAGGCGATCGACTCCGCGATCGAGGGTGTCGCCACGCCGACATGGTTCAGGCGGCCGAGTTTCATCACACCAGCTCCACCGCCATCGCGGTCGCCTCGCCGCCGCCGATGCAGAGCGCCGCGACGCCGCGCTTGCCGCCGGTCGCCTTGAGCGCGCCGATCAGCGTGGCGAGGATGCGCGCGCCCGACGCCCCGATCGGATGCCCCATCGCGGTGGCGCCGCCATGGATATTCACCTTGTCGCGCGGGATGCCCAGATCGTGCATCGCGAACATCGTCACGCAGGCGAAGGCCTCGTTGATCTCGAACAGATCGACCTCGCCGACGCTCCAGTCAATCTGGCCGAGCAGCTTCTCGATGGCGCCCACCGGCGCGGTGGTGAATTGCGAGGGCTCGCGCGCATGCGCGGTATGGCCGACAATCCGCGCCACCGGCGCCAGCCCCTTGGCCTCCGCCACCGAAGCGCGGGTCAGCACCAAAGCCGCCGCGCCGTCCGAAATCGACGAGGCATTGGCCGCGGTGATCGTCCCGTCCTTCGAAAAGGCCGGGCGCAGCGTCGGGATCTTCGACGGGTCGCCCTTGAGCGGCTGCTCGTCCTTGTCGACCGTCTCCACGCCCTTGCGGGTCTTCACCTCGACCGCGACGATCTCGCCGTCGAACGCGCCCGATGCCTGCGCCTTCTGCGCCCGCGTCAGCGATTCGATCGCATACTCATCCTGCGCCTGCCGCGTGAGCTGATATTCCCCCGCCGTATCCTCGGCAAAGGTCCCCATCGCCCGGCCCGGCTCATAGGCATCCTCGAGCCCGTCGAGCATCATGTGATCGTAGACGGTATCGTGCCCGATCCGCGCCCCACTGCGGTGCTTCTTCGAGAGGTACGGCGCGTTCGACATGCTCTCCATGCCCCCCGCGACGATGATGTTCGCCGAGCCGGCGCCGATCGCGTCGGCGGCCATCATCGCCGCCATCATGCCCGACCCGCACATCTTGTTGACGGTCACCGCCTCGACATGATCGCCCAGCCCGGCAAACCGCGCCGCCTGCCGCGCCGGCGCCTGCCCCAGCCCCGCGGGAAGCACGCAGCCCATATAGCAGCGCTCGACATCGGCCGGATCGACCCCCGCCCGCGCCACCGCCGCCTTCACCGCCGTCGCGCCCAGATCGACCGCCGAAGCGCCCGACAGGCTGCCCTGAAAGCTGCCCATCGGGGTGCGGGCATAAGAGAGGATGACGATGGGATCGGTAGTCATTGGAACGTCCTTGAAATTGCACCTGCCCAGAGCAGCACGAGCATCAGCCCGCCGACCGGGAACATCACGATGTTGAACCATTCGAGCACGGCAAAGTGTCGCGGCGATTTGCGCTTGCTGACATCGCCCATCCGCGTGACGATGACGCCCCGCGCGCGCTGGCGCACAAAGGCCACCGCGAACGCGCCGTAGATGATCGTGAGGATCACGGCGAGGAGCAGGGGATTCATGCGCGGACGCTCAGCATGTCGGCATCCGCGTCTTGTTTGCCAGTTGGTACGCGCCGTTGCCACCGCGCCGCCAGGTCTCGTCGAAAGTCATGAACCCTTTATAGTGGATCGTGAACGACTTGCCCGGCACGATCTCGCCGAACTTGCCTTCGATCTGTCCGCCCTTGGCCAATGGGCTGCCGGACTCGCTATCATCATAGTAAATCGGGACGTTCGCCACTTCGACGGGCTTGTTGGTGCGCAGCTCGGTCAGGCGGAAATTGGTGCAGGTAACGCCCTGACCCGTCCAGCCGGCCTCCGAATAAATGACCGGCACGGGCCCGAACTTGTCCGAGATCGACCATTCGGACGGCGCGCCGCCAAAACCGTTCCCCGGCACTGCCTCGGGGAACTTGCCCATCACCCGAAACCCGTCGCCCTCGGCCGCCAGATAATAGATGCCCAGCGATCCGCTGCACGCGTGGCACGCGCCAGCCTCTTCGTCGGCCTCGGTCACCGTCATCAGCACCGCGCGGTCGCCCTGCCAGATCAGCTTGCCCGCCTTGGTCGAAAAACCTTCCTCGCCCTCGACCGGCTCGGCCTTGCCGAACACCGCCTTGAACGCCCGCGCACGCTGCTCGGCCTCGGGAAGCGCCTGCATCGCCTCGCTGGCCGTGGGGGTTACATATTTTTCGTTGCGCACAACGGAATTGCCCGTGACCGGGGCGGCGTTGCACGCCGCCAGCGCCAGCAACAGCACGGCAAGCGCGCTGGAGCGGATGACCATGGGATCGGTGGTCATGACGGTTGCGTGTCCAAACTCAGGTTCGGACATGACTCCACCCTGCTCTTGCCCACCCGCGCATAGCCCGTGGCCGTGCGCCGGTAGGTCTCGGAGAAACGCTGTTTCCCGGTGGCGACCTTGATTCCGCTATAATCGACCGTGAACGACTTGCCGGGAACGATATCGCCGATCTTGCCCGAGACCTGGAGGCTTCCCGGGATAATATCAGGGCCGGGCCCCGTCTCATCGAAGTCGACAGTCACTTTCACCAGCTTGCGCGGACCTTCCGGCGGAAAATCGACAAGTTCGAGCCAGTTGCAAACATAGCCCTGCCCGCCCGAGCCGCTCTTCGACTCGATCGCCAGCGATCCGAACCTGTCCGACACCGTCCAGGCGGGTGCGCCGCCGCTGCCATCCACCGCATGCGGGAACCGGCCGGTCACGGTGAAGCTGTCGCCCGCAGGCTTCAGATAATAGATGCCCAGCCACCCGGCGCAGTAGTGGCAGCCTTGCTTGAGCTGGGTGCTGGTGATCAGCACCGCGCGGTCGCCCAGCCGGATCAGCTGTTCCGACCGGGTGATCTCCTCGTCCTGCTTGACCTTCACCGCGATGGGCGAGGCCTGGCCGAACACGGCCTGGAACGCCCTGGCTTCGTCCTCGGGCACCACGCGAGCGGGGGTCGCGTCGGGCGTTGCCGCCGCCTCGGGCGCCTCGTTCTTCACGGCCGGCGCGCCGCATCCCGCGAGCAGCAGCACCGCGATCAGCGCGCTAGAGCGGAATATTGTCATGCTTTTTCCATGGGTTCGCCAGCTGCTTCCCGCGCAGCTTGCGCAGCCCCAGCGCGATCCGCCGCCGGGTCGAGTGCGGCATGATCACCTCGTCGATGAACCCCTTGCTCGCCGCCACGAACGGGTTGGCGAAGCGCGCCTCATATTCCGCCGTCCGCTCGGCGATTTCCTCGGGCGTCTTGCCGCGGAAGATGATCTCCACCGCCCCCTTCGCGCCCATCACCGCGATCTCGGCGGTGGGCCACGCGTAGTTCAAATCGCCGCGCAGATGCTTTGACGCCATCACGTCATAGGCGCCGCCATAGGCCTTGCGGGTAATGACGGTGATCTTGGGCACGGTCGCCTCGGCATAGGCGAAGAGCAGTTTCGCGCCATGCTTGATGATCCCGCTATGCTCCTGACCGACGCCCGGCAGGAAGCCCGGCACGTCGACAAAGGTCAGGATCGGAATCCCGAACGCGTCGCAGAAGCGCACGAAACGCGCCGCCTTCTTGGACGAATTGATGTCGAGGCAGCCCGCGAGCACCATCGGCTGGTTCGCCACCACCCCCACGGTGCGCCCCTCCACCCGGCCGAAGCCGATGATGATGTTGGCGGCGTGCGCGGGCTGGAGCTCGAAGAAATCGCCCTCGTCGAGCGTCTTCCGGATCAGCTCGTGCATGTCATAGGGCTGGTTCGCCGAGGGCGGGATCAGCGTGTCGAGGCTGTCCTCAAGCCTGTCCCACGGATCGTCGGTCGGCCGCTCGGGCGCGTCGGCGCGGTTCGAGGCGGGCAGGAAATCGATGAAGTCGCGCGCCGCCAGCAGCGTCTCGATATCGTTCTCGAACGCCACGTCCGCGACCGAGGATTTGGTGGTGTGCGTCACCGCGCCGCCCAGCTCCTCCTGCGTCACGACCTCGTTGGTGACGGTCTTCACCACATCCGGGCCTGTCACGAACATGTAGCTCGAATCCTTCACCATGAAGATGAAGTCGGTCATCGCCGGGCTGTACACCGCGCCCCCCGCGCACGGCCCCATGATGAGACTCAGCTGCGGCACCACGCCGGATGCGAGCACGTTACGCTGGAACACCTCGGCATAGCCCGCGAGGCTCGCCACCCCCTCCTGGATGCGCGCGCCGCCGCTGTCGTTCATGCCAATCACTGGCGCGCCGACCTTCATCGCCATGTCCATGATCTTGCAGATCTTGGAGGCATGCCGCTCGGACAGCGACCCGCCGAACACCGTGAAATCCTGGCTGAAGACGAATACCAGCCGCCCGTTGATCGTGCCGCTGCCGGTGACCACGCCGTCGCCGGGGATGACCTGCTTCTCCATCCCGAAATCGACGCAGTTATGCTCGACATACATGTCGAGCTCCTCGAAACTGCCCTCGTCGAGCAACACTTCGATCCGCTCGCGCGCGGTCAGCTTGCCCTTGGCGTGCTGGGCGTCGACACGCTTCTCACCGCCACCGGCGCGGGCGGCTGCGCGGCGCCGCTCCAGTTCCTCGATCGTCGAAGACACAAGTTTCTCCTGTTACGACCTGCCTTAGCTCCGGTGCGGTGTGCGCGCCACCCCGTCTAGCGGGCCTCGATCATCAGCAACGAAACTCCCTGGCGCGGCAATGAAAAGTCCAGTTCGGCCCGGCCCTGCCTGACTCCGACCGGAGTCGCCCAGCCTTCGGGCTTCATCCGCGACGCCGTCTCGAGCGCGGCATATTGATCGCGGCTGACCGCGCGCGGCGACCCCATCGCGTTCCAGGCGGCGAAGGCGTTGCCATGGCTTTCATCGACGCGCCACTGGGTCACGCCGACCGAACGCGCCTTGCCGAGCCCGGTGAGCGCGATCGAGACATTGGCGGTGGGGCCCGCGACATCGTCGTCATGATAATGCCAGACGAGGATCGCGATTTTTCCGTCCGCCGTGCGCGTGGCGAGAATGCCGACATCGGGGTCGCCGCGCACGCCGCTCTTCAGGATCGCGTCGAGCGGCTGCTGGCCCGCGCTAAATGCCGCCAATTGCGTCGGCCCCAGCTTCGCGAAGAGCCGGAAGGCGTTGAGCACCGGCAGGTCGATCCCGTTGCTCGCGAGCTGGCGATACCCCGCGAACCAGGGCTGGTCCTCGAAAGTGAAGGCCCAGGTCAGCGCGCCCTCCAGATTGACCTTATGCCGGCCGGCAAGCTCCCACAGCCGCGGATAGCTGGCCGCGGTATAGCTCGAATAGACGGTGCCGTTGCGGTAATTGACCGCGGGGCCCGAGCAGGCGGCGCAGCCCTCCGGATCATTCTCGCCGATGACGATCGGCTTGTCCCGAAGCGCAGGCACCGCCGCGATCTTGGCGAAGCCCTCGTCCACTGTGCGCAGCTGGACGTCGAGCCCCATGCGGATATGCCCGTCGACCAACGCCGGCTGACCCTTGGCATGGAAGGCGAGGAAATCGGTCGGCGTGCCGTTCGCGACCACATGCGCGAGGAAGCCGTCCATGAACGCTCCGCCCGCCCCCGCGACATCGGGCCCGCCCACCCGCGCTTCGGGCAGTGCGCGGCGGATCGCGCGGACGGTGACATCGTGCAGCCGGTAGAATTCCTCCGGCGTCCCCTTCCAGTAGAAAGCGAGATTGGCCTCGTTCCAGGTCTGGAAATACCAACGCGCGACCTCCTCGCGGCCGTAGCGCTCCACATTGTGGAGGGTCCAGCGATAGACCAATTCCTCCCAGCGCCCATAATCCTTCGGCGGATATTGCCAGCCGCCGTCGAGGCTCGAGCCGCTGACGGTCGGGCGCCAGTCATGCTGGTAGGGCATCCCCGCGGGCGCGCTCGACAGCGCCTCGGGCATGAAGCCCACTTCGAGATAGGGCCGCACGCCGCGCGCGCGATAGCTGTCGATGATCGCGTCGGAGATCGCCCAGTCATAGACCGGCTTGCCCGCCGCATCCTCGGTATAGGCGTTGGTGCTGCCCCATTTGAAGGCGGGCGTGCCGTCGCCGCTGGTCAGCATGTTGTGCGCGCGGAAATAGACCTCACCCGGCCGCAGTTCGCCCAGCCGTCCCATCAGCTTCCGCCCGTCCTTCATCGTCGCATAATTGGGCTCGTCGGCGCCGAAGAAGCGCCAGATCGGGGCGAGCTGGCCGACCGGCCTGCTCGCATCCACGGTCATCGGCACCGCGAACGATTGCGCCGAAGCGGGAGCGGCCAGCAGCGCGGCGGCAAGGAGAAACAAGCGGCGCATCACAATTCCTTCAACGGACGCGTGACATCGGCGAGCAGCGCGGGATCGGGCGAGAGCCCCTCGGCCACCAGCCGCCGCCCGCCGACATAATCCTTGGTCGCGTTGACGCAGTCGAGCGCGATCACCCGGCCCTGGCGGAGGTAGATCACCGAAAAGCTGCGATCCTCCGGCCGCCCGCGCACGACCATGGCGTCATGGCCGAGCGAGAGCCCCACCGTCTGGAGCTTCAAGTCATACTGGTTCGACCAGAACCACGGCACCGCATCATATGCGACTTCCTGCCCGAGGATCGTCTTCACCGCGACGCTCGCCTGGTCATTGGCATTCTGCACCGATTCCAGCCGGATCACCGCCCCTTCCGCGAAGCGGTTCGAATGGAGCGCGCAATCGCCCACCGCGTACACATCGGGCAGCGAGGTGCGGCACTGCGCGTCGACCAGCACGCCATTGCCGCCCGCCGCGCCTGCCGCGAGCACGGGCTCGACCGCAGGCACGATCCCAATCCCGACGATCACCATGTCCGCCGGAACCAGCTCGCCATCGGCCAGCCGCACGCCCGTCACTGCCACCTCGCCCTCGATACTCGCCACTTGCTCGTTCAGACGCACCGTGACGCCATGCGCGCGATGCTCAGCCTCGTAGAAGCGCGACAGCGGCTCGCCCGCGACTCGCGCCAGCACCCTGTCCATCGCCTCGAGCACGGTGACCTGCTTGCCCAGCTTGGTCAGCACCGCCGCCGCCTCGAGCCCAATATAGCCCCCGCCGATCACCACCACCCGCTCGACTCCGGCGAGCTCGGCCAGCATCGCATCGGCATCGGCGCGGGTGCGCACGGTATGGACCCCGCCCAGCTCATGCCCGCCGCTCGGCAGCAATCGCGGCTTGCCCCCGGCCGCCCAGATCAGCGCACCGTAGCCGATCGTCTCGCCCATCGCCTCGACGGTGTGCGCCACCGGATGGACGGCGGTCACCCGCACGCCGGTGATCATCTCGATATCGCGCTCGCCCCAGAACCCGGCGGGCCGGATCAGGATCCGCTCGAACCCCTTCTCCCCCGCGAAATATTCCTTCGACAGCGGCGGGCGCTCATAGGGGAATTCGGGCTCGTCCCCGATCACCGCCACCGAGCCTTCGAACTTGTTCTGCCGAAGCGCGATCGCCGCCTGCGCCCCGGCGTGGCCCGCGCCGACGATCAGGACGTCGTAGCGTTTCACTTGCCGGTGAACTCCGCCTTGCGCTTCATCAGGAACGCGGCCACGCCTTCCTGGAAATCGGCGGTCTTGGCCGCCGCGCTCTGATGCGTCGCCTCGACCTCCAGCGTGCTCGAAAGCGTGCCGGTCAGCGCCGCCGCGACCTGCTGGCGGATCATCCCCAGCGCCCTGGTCGGCATCGAGGCCAGCTTTTGCGCGAGCGCCATTGCCTCGTCCATCAGCGTCTCGTCATCCACCACACGCGAGACCAGCCCGGCGTCCCGCGCGTCCTCCGCGCTCATCCGCTCGCCGAGCAGCGCCATCTCCAGCGCCTTGGCCCGCCCCGCGCTCTTGGCGATCAGCCAGGTCGCACCCGCATCGGGCACCAGCCCGATATTGGCGAAGGCGAGCAGCAGATAGGCCGAGCGCGCCATCACCACGATATCGCCGAGCAAGGCGAGCGAGGCCCCCGCCCCCGCCGCCGCGCCATTGACCGCGCTCACGACCGGGATTGGCAACGCCGCATAGGTCTCCGCCACCGGATGATAATGCGCGCGCAGATTGGCGCCCGGCTCGAGCGGCACCCCGCCCGAGGATCGCCCGGTCAGGTCGGCGCCCGAGCAGAAGGCCCGCCCCTCACCCGTCACCAGCACCGCGCGCGCGCCCTCGGCCACCGCCCGGTTCAGCGTCTCGCGCAGCAGGTCGAGCAGATCCGGGGTCAGCGCATTGAGCCGTTCGGGCCGGTTGAGCCGCACCACGGCCACCTGCCCCTCCATCGTGAACAGAACGTCGCTCATGCAGCCCTCTTCCCTAATCCGTTGCTTCCCCGCTAGGCCGGTCCGCACAAAGCGGCAAGCGACCGCATCAGGGAGAGGAACATGAAGCTCGATTCGTCCGTCGCCGCCGTGGTCACCGGCGCAGCATCCGGCCTCGGCTACGCTACGGCACGCGCGCTTGGCCGCCAGGGCGTCAAGGTCGCTGTGTTCGATATCCAGGAGGAAGCGGGGCCCCGCGTCGCCGAGGAAATCGGCGGAATCTTCTGCCGCGCCGACGTGCTTTCGGACGAATCGCTCGACGCCGCCTTCGAAAAGGCGCGCGCGGCGCATGGCCAGGAACGCATCCTCGTCAACTGCGCGGGCAGCGGGAATTCGATAAAGACCGCCTGGCGCGACAAAGCGACCGGCGAGATCAAGCAATTCCCCAGCGCCGCCTTCGGCTTCATCCTCCAGCTCAACACGGTCGGCACCTTCCGCTGCATCACCCGCGCGGCGGCGGGGATGCTCGCGATCGATCCGGTGGACGGCGAGCGCGGCGTGATCGTCAACACCGCCTCGGTGGCGGCGCAGGACGGCCAGATGGGCCAGGCCGCCTATTCGGCCTCGAAAGGCGCCATCGTCGGCATGACTCTCCCCATCGCCCGCGACCTCGCCCGCGACCTGATCCGGGTGAATTCGATCCTTCCGGGCGTGTTCGACACCCCGCTGCTGCGGGGCCTGCCCGATCCGGTGCGCGGCGCGCTGGAGGCGTCGGTCCCCAATCCCTCGCGGCTCGGCAATCCCGACGAATATGCCAGCCTCGCGCTAGAGATGATCCGCAACGCCTATTTCAACGGCGAATGCGTGCGGCTCGACGGCGCGATCCGGATGGGGATGCGGTAAAACTCTTACCCGTCACCCCGGCCTTGAGCCGGGGTCCCGCTGCCTTGGTCAGCAGAAGAAGCGGGATCCCGGCTCAAGGCCGGGATGACGGACTATTCTAGGCGACGACAGCCGCAGCCATCATCCGCGCGATTGCGGCTTCGTCATATCCCAGCCCGGCCAGCACCGCCCGCGTATCCGCTCCGAGCAGCGGCGGCGCGACCGGTGCCACCACTGGCGTCCCGCCCAGCTTCAGCGGCGAGGCGACGATCTTCACCTCGCCCGCGCTGGGATGCGGCAGGGTCACCACCATCTCCCGCGCCACTGCCTCGGGCGCCGACAGCGCCGCCCCCACGGACCGCACCTCGCCCGAGGGCACGCCAACCTCGCGCAGCCCCTCGAGCCACCATGCGGTCGTCCGCTCCGCGATCAGCGGGCAGATCGCCGCCAGCAACGCCTCGCGATTGGTCACCCGCCCGGCATTGGTCGCAAAGCGCGCATCCTCCGCCAGATCGGGCCGCCCGAGCAGCTTCCCGCACAAGGCCGCGAACTGCCGGTCATTCCCCGCCGCGATCACCACGCGCCCGTCGCTCGTGTCGAACACCTGATAGGGCACCACCGTCGGATGCCCGTTGCCGTAGCGCTTCGGCTCCACGCCCGCGGTCAGATAGGCCCCGCCGACATTGGCCAGCATCGCCAGCTGGCAATCGTAGAGCGCCATGTCGATATGCTGTCCCACCCCGTCGCGGTCCGCCGCGATCAGCGCCGCGAGCACCGCCTGCGCCGCCGCCATGCCGGTGAACAGGTCAGCCACCGCGACGCCCACCTTCATCGGCTGGCCATCGACCTCGCCGGTGATCGACATCAGCCCGCCCTCGGCCTGGATCACGTAATCGTAACCGGGCCGCTCGGCGATCGGCGAGGTGCGGCCGTACCCCGAGATCGAGCAATAGACGATCCGCGGATTGATCGTCGCGATCGCGGCATAATCGAGCCCGAACTTGTCGAGCCCGCCCAGCTTGTAATTCTCGACCAGCACATCGGCATCGGTCGCGAGTTTCCGCACGATCTCCTGCCCCTCGGCGGTCGACAGGTCGAGCGCGATGCTGCGCTTGTTGCGGTTGGCGCAGAGATAATAGGCGCTCTCGGTCGCGGCATAGGGCGGGCCCCAATGCCGCGTATCGTCGCCGCCCCTGGGATTCTCCACCTTGATCACTTCGGCGCCCAGATCGGCGAGCACCATCGTGCACCATGGCCCCGCGAGCACGCGCGAGAGATCGAGGACTTTGCGGCCGGCAAGCGGGGCGGGTCGAGTAGCGGTCATGCCGCTACCTAGCCGCACCGCGCACGCCGCGCTATCACTCCGCGCCACTTGAGGAGAGCGATGATGGGCGAAGCACTGACGGGGCTCGAACTCCGGTCGACGGTCACGAGCGGCGGCAAGCTCATTCTCAACCTCGAAGAGGTCCAGGTCACCGCCCCCGGCCCCGACGAGGTCGTCGTCCGCGTCGAGGCAGCGCCGATCAATCCCTCCGATCTCGGCCTGCTGCTCGGTCCCGCCGACATGACGACGCTGGTGGCGAGCGGCACCGCGGACCGTCCGGTCCTCACCGCCGACATCCCGGCGCAGCGCATGCCCGCCATGGCCGCGCGACTGAACGAATCGATGCCGGTCGGCAACGAAGGCGCGGGCACCGTGATCCTCGCCGGCGAAAATGCGAGCGGCCTGCTCGGCAAGAAGGTCGGGATGATCGGCGGCGCGATGTACGCAAGCTTCCGCAAGCTTGCCGCGGGCGGCGTCATGCCCCTCCCCGAAGGCGCCACCGCCGCCGACGGCGCATCGATGTTCGTCAACCCGCTCACCTCGCTGATGTTCGTCGAGACGATGAAGGCGGAGGGCCACAAGGCCATCATCCACACCGCCGCCGCCTCGAATCTCGGCCAGATGCTCAACCGCATCTGCATCGCCGACGGCATTCCGCTGGTGAACATCGTTCGCAGCGAAGAGCAGGCCGCGATCCTGCGCGAGATCGGCGCGGCGATCGTCCTCGACAGCAGCGCCGAGGATTTCCAGGCCCAGCTCACCGAAGCCTGTCACGCCACCGGCGCCACCATCGCCTTCGACGCGATCGGCGGCGGCAAGCTCGCCAACCAGATCCTCCACGCGATGGAAGCCGCCGCCAGCCGCGGCCAGCCCTATAGCCGCTACGGATCGAGCGTGCTCAAGCAGGTCTATATCTACGGCATGCTCGATGTCGGCCCGACCTATCTCGACCGCCAGTTCGGCCTGAGCTGGAGCGTCAGCGGCTGGCTGCTCACGCCTTTCCTGATGAAGGCGGGGATGGAGACCGGCATGAGGCTGCGCAAGCGCGTGGCGGACGAGCTGACCACCACCTTCGCGAGCCACTACACCGCGACGATCGGCCTGGCCGAGGCGCTCAAGCCGGAGGTGGCGCGCGCGTACCAGCGCAAGGCGACGGGGGAGAAATATCTGATCGACCCGAGCCGCTAACCCGCCAGCTCCTGCCAACTCAGCCCGAAGCGCGCGAGATATTTCCGCAACCGGTCGGCATCGTTGGACGAAGCCCGCCGGCTCCGCGACGCCGCGAACAGCCGCCGCCCCGCCTCGGACAGCGACCGGCTCCCCCGGCACACCGCCACGACATGCGCGAGTTGGACCCGGTCGAACGGATCGAGCCCGGCCAGCGCTTCCTCGCCCAGCACCGCCTCCAGCCCGTCGCCCGGCGCCTCACCCCCGGACCAGGCCCGGGTGAGCCGCGCGATCTCGGTCTTCACGCAGGCCAGGTCGATCCGCCCCATCGGCGAGAGCGTCGCCATCCGCGTCACGCTCGCCCCCAGGTCGCGGAAATTGCCCGGCCACAGCGCCGCCGGCGCGGTCGCGAAGGCGAGATAGGCCTGATGCGCCTCCTTGTTGAAGGTCACCCGCACCCCCTCGCGCTCGGCGAAGCGGTCGAGCTCGTAATCGAGATTGGGCGCGATATCCTCGCGCCGCTCGGCCAGTCCCGGCAACGCGAAGGTCCACAGGTTGAGCCGCGCGAACAGGTCCTCGCGGAACCGGCCCTCCGCCACCGCCACCGCGAGATCGCGATTGGTCCCCGCGATCAGCTGGAAGTCCGATCCGACCTCACTGTCCGACCCGACCGGCAGGAAGCGCTTGTCCTCGATCGCGCGCAGGATCATCGCCTGCTCGTCGAGCCCCAGCTCGCCGATCTCGTCGAGGAAGAGCATCCCCTTGTCCGCCGCGCGCAGCAGCCCCGGCCGGTCCGCCGCCGCCCCGGTGAACGCGCCCTTCTTGTGCCCGAACAGCGCCGACATCGCCCCGTCGCCGCGCAAGGTCGCGCAATTCACCTCGACGAAGCCGCCTTTCACCTGGTGCTTGACGCGCTTCAGCTCGAAGATTTTGCGCGCCAGCTGGCTCTTGCCCGCCCCCGTCGGCCCGGTGAGCAGCACCGGCGCGCGGCTGCGCACCGCGACATGCTCGATCTCCTCGATCAGCGCGTTGAAGCCGGCGTTGCGCGTGTCGATCCCCGATTTGAGGAACGAGGTGCTTTCGGCGCTCGCCGCCGCGAACCGCGTGGCGATGCTGTCGTAGCGCGACAGGTCCAAGTCGATCGAGGTCCAGCGCCCGGGCGCACCGCCATCGGCCAGCCTGGCCGGCTGGGTCTGGAGCAGCTTGCCCGGCAGATAATGTGCCTCGGTCAGCAGGAAGAGGCAGATCTGCGCAACGTGCGTGCCCGTGGTGATATGGACCAGATAATCCTCGCCCTCGGGATCGAAAGGAAAGCCGCGCGCGAAGTCGAGCAGCTTGCCGTACACCTCCTCAAAGTCCCACGGATCGGCGAAGTTGATCACATGCCGCTCGACCGTGGTCTCGGGCGAGACCGAGACGATATCCTCGCTCACATATTCGGCCAGCCGCGTGTGGAGATCGGCATGGATCATCACGAAACGATCGACCCGCAAATCCTCATGCATCGCCAGCGCGACCGAAGGCCGCCACTTGCTCCAGCGCGTGGGGCCGAATTTGCTCGCATCGAGCGTCGAGCCGAGGAATCCGATGACGGTGAGGGGCTTCATACTTTATCCCATGGGATAAATGCGTATCACTGTCGATATGAAATCTGATCGAGCCAAATTCCAAGCCGGCGAGGCGGCGCCTCGCAACATCGAAATAAACGTCGATAATCCCGAAACTTATCAGTTTTCCGATCCATCCTCCCGCAAACTGGCACGCCCGCTGCAATAGCCTGAGCGTCCGGCACAATCGGCCGGGCGGCGGATCGAGGGGCGGCTGGAATAGGCCGGCCGCCCCGGAGATCCGGCAAGAATTCGACGCTGAATATCGGTGAGTGCGCGGGCGCGGCCTGGACTCCAAATCCAACGCCCGCTGGTTCGACTCCAGCCACCGGTGCCGCCGTATGCAAGGGAAGGAACAGGATCATGGCCAACAAGGGTCTTTTCGCTTCGGCGATCGCGAAGCTCCTGCCGGCAGCGGACACGCTGAACCGGTCGGCCAGCCCCGCTTACGCCTATGGCCCCGAGGCCCGGCTCGCCCAGCTCGCCGCGACCGGCACGCTGTCCGACGGCTTCTATGCCGACGCGGGCACGCAGCTGGCCGATGCGCTGGCGGCGATCCGCGCGGCCGATCCGTTTTTCGCGGCGCAGGCCGCCGTCTATGCCCGCAAGTCGGGAGCGATGAAGGACATGCCGGCGCTGATCGCTGCCCATCTGACCGTCACCGATCCCGATCTGGCGGTGCGCGTCTTCGGCCGCGTGATCGACAATGGCCGCATGCTGCGCAACTTCGTGCAGATCATGCGCTCGGGCCAGATCGGCCGCACCTCGCTCGGTTCGCGTCCGAAGCGGCTAGTCCAGTCTTGGCTGGAGCAGGCGTCGATGGCGCAGCTGATGCGGGCCGCGACCGGCAGCGATCCGAGCCTCGCCGATATCGTCCGCATGGTTCACCCCAGGCCGGCCGATGCCGCGCGGCGCGCATTCTATGGCTGGCTGATCGGCAAGCCCTACGATGTCGACGCGCTGCCGGCCGAGATCGCCGCGTTCGAGGCGTGGAAGCGCGACCCCGCGCTGCCGCTCCCGAACGTGCCGTTCGAATGGCTCACCGCGATGCCGCTCGATGCGGTCCAGTGGGGCGAGCTTGCCACCCGCATGGGCTGGCAGGCGCTGCGGATGAACCTCAACACGCTGGCGCGCAACGGCGCGTTTGGTGTGGACGGGGTCACTGAAGCGGTTGCCGCCCGGCTGGCCGACCGCGACGCGATCTCGAAGGCACGGGTCCTGCCCTATCAGTTGATGGTGGCGCTGGGCCAGGCCGGCGAGGGCGTGCCGCTCAAGGTCCAGGCCGCGCTGGAGGACGCGCTCGAGGCAAGCCTCGCGAGCGTTCCGGTCGTGGCGGGCCGCGTGGTCGTCTGTCCCGACGTGTCGGGGTCGATGAAGTCGTCGGCGACGGGCACCCGCAAGGGCGCTTCGTCGAAGGTACGGTGCGTCGATGTCGCGGCTCTGGTCGCGGCGGCGATGCTGCGCACCAACCGCGACGCGCGGGTGATCCCGTTCGAGTGCGGCGTGGTGAAGCTCGGGCTCGACCCGCATGCCCGCCTCGCCGTCAACGCGGCGAAACTGGCGGCGGTCGGCGGGGGCGGGACCAATGTCTCGGCGCCGCTCGCCCTGCTCAACGCGGAACGGGCCGCGGTCGACCTGGTGGTGATCGTCTCGGACAATGAGTCCTGGATCGATGCGAGCCGGTCCGGCGCGACCCGGACGATGCGCGAGTGGGTGGCGCTCAAGCGGCGCAATCCGCGGGCCAAGCTCGTGTGCGTGGACATCCAGCCGTACGGGACCACCCAGGCGGCGGGGCGTCCGGACATTCTCAATGTCGGGGGCTTCTCCGACGCGGTGTTCGACACGATCGCGCGCTTCGCCACCGGCGAGGCCCGCGACTGGGTGAGCATCGTCAAGCAGATGGAGGTATAAGCAAAGGACCGTGGCGAATGCCGGTGGGACTACATCCAACCAGGGACCGAAGCTGCGGGCCAGCCCGCGTCGGTGCGATGTCTCATCACAAACTCGTCGCCACGGCCCAGGGATTCAATCACGGCGAATGCCGGGCAGGACTACACTTGTAATGCGGCTGTCGCGGGTTCGATTCCCGCCTGCCTTCGGGCAGTAGCTCAGTCAGGTAGAGCACCGGTCCTTCGGGACAGTCTTGCCCATCCCTTGTCGCCGTGACCCGATTTCAACCTCCGGCGAATGCCGGTGGGACTACATCCCACGCCTGAACTGCCGGTTCAAATCCGGCTGGGCCCTTCCGCCCATAGTTCAAATGCCAGAACGCAGGCCCGTCGTCTCACCAACCCGTTGTCGCCGGAACCACAAAAACACGCTGGCGAATGCCGGCGGGACTACACGGTAAAGGCCTTCGGGCCGAGCGGTTCGAATCCGCCCCGGAGCAATCCGGGATGTCTCGCCAAACCTCGTCGCCAGCACCATGATGAACCGTGAAAGGCAGACCGATGACGACGACCTATGAATATACCCACGTCGAAGGCGGCGTGCCGATCAAGAGCTGGACCCGCGGCGTGCCCGTGGACGACAAGGCGCGCGACCAGTTGAGCCGCGCGGCGAAGATGCCGTTCGTGTTCAAGCATGTCGCGGCGATGCCCGACGTCCATGTCGGGATCGGCGCGACCGTGGGATCGGTGATCCCGACCAAAGGCGCGGTGATCCCGGCGGCGGTCGGCGTCGATATCGGCTGCGGCATGATGGCGGCGCGCACCTCGCTGATGGCGCATGACCTGCCCGATAATCTGGAGGGCATCCGCTCGGCGATCGAGCGCGCGGTGCCGCATGGCCGCACCACCGGCCGTGGCGGGCGCGGCGACAAGGGCGCGTGGGGCGATCCCCAGGCGCATATCGTCGAGGCCTGGTCCACGCTCGCCGCGCGCTTCAAGCGGATCACCGACAAATATCCCAAGCTCGAGAAGACGAACAACCTCGTCCATCTCGGTACCTTGGGCACCGGCAACCACTTCATCGAGCTGTGCCTCGACGAAGAGGCGCGGGTGTGGGTGATGCTCCATTCGGGATCGCGCGGCGTGGGCAACGCCATCGGCACCTTCTTCATCGAGCTCGCGAAGCAGGACATGCGCAAATGGCACATCAACCTGCCCGACGAGGATCTCGCCTACTTCCCGGAAGGGACCGACCATTTCGACGATTATGTCGAGGCGGTGGGCTGGGCGCAGGACTTCGCGGCGCTCAACCGGCGGGTCATGATGGCGAACGTGATCGCGGCGCTCCGGAGCCAGATCGCCAAGCCGTTCGAGGCCGAAGCCGAAGCCGTGAATTGCCATCACAATTATGTGACGCGCGAAAATCACTTCGGTGAGAATGTGCTCGTGACCCGCAAGGGCGCGGTGCGCGCGGCGAAGGGCGTGATGGGGATCATCCCGGGCTCGATGGGGGCGAAATCCTTCATCGTGCGCGGGCTGGGCAATGCCGAGAGCTTCGACAGCTGCAGCCACGGTGCGGGACGGATCATGTCGCGCACCGAGGCCAAGAAGCTGGTGACGCTCGACGAGCATATCGCCGACACGATGGGCGTGGAATGCCGCAAGGATGCGGGCGTGATCGACGAGACGCCCAAGGCCTACAAGCCGATCGAAGCCGTGATGGCCGCCCAGGCCGATCTGGTGGAGATCGTCCACACGCTCAAACAGGTGGTGTGCGTGAAGGGTTGAAACGGGAATCAGTGGCATGCCGGGGGCATCCCACCCCGTTTCAACGGCCGCGCAAGCGGCCGTGCCCGGCGCGCACCACGCCAAGCCGCTTTGGGAGAAGCCCATGGACTATCGTGACCCACATGCACGACTGCATCCGTTCGAGCCTGAACAGGTCCCGGGCGATTGGGAGCGAACGGTCATCCGCGCGCTGGCGACGGACGATACGCGCATCAAGGCCGTGATCGACGATCTGAACGCCTCCCTCGTGAATGGAGGCACACAGTTCGCGCGCTTTTCGGTCGAGGCCGCACCCACCGTCGAATGGCTGATCTCGCGGAATCGCTGGACGGAGTTCGAGCTGTTCGAACGCTTCTTCCGTCATCCTGAGGTCCTTCGGGCACTGCCCGAGCTCGGCAACCCCAATGCCGGAATCGCGGGCTTCACGATGGAAAGCAGTTTCTCGGGGCTGGGCGCTCTGGCGTCGTTCATCAGCGGCGGCGGCGCCTATGAACGGCACCGCGGAACCGATGAGACTGCACTCGCCCTGACCACCGATTTCTTCCGCGCCCTGTGCGACATGCGTCTTTCCGAAACCTTCACATGGGTGAACTGGAAGCCCTGGACCGACTGGTTCTTCGATGTCGCCTGGGACGGCACATTCTTCTGGTTCGACACGCGTACGGGTGTTGTGACCGTTTTGCTGATGACGGATACCGATTGAAATGATCATCATCGATGGATCGGAGGGCGAGGGCGGGGGCCAGGTGCTGCGCAATGCGTGCGCGCTGTCGCTCGTCACCGGTCAGCCCTTTCGTATCGTCAACATTCGCGGCGGACGCGAAAAGCCGGGGCTGATGCGCCAGCATCTGACCGCGATCGAGGCCGCGTGCGCGCTCGGCAATGCCGATTGCGATGGACTGGCGCTCAAGTCGTCCGAAATCACCTTCCGGCCCGGCAAGGTCGTGCCCGGCGAGTACCGCTTCGCGGTGGGCACCGCGGGCAGCGCCGGGCTGGTGCTCCAAACCGTGCTGATGCCGCTCGTCCTCGCGGACGGCCCCTCGCGCCTCGTGATCGACGGCGGCACGCACAATATGATGGCGCCGCCCTTCGATTTCATCGAACGGTCCTTCCTTCCGATCATCAGCCGCATGGGCCCGCGCATCGAGGCGCGGCTGGTCCGCCACGGCTTCTATCCGCGCGGCGGCGGCCGGATCGAGGTGGACATCGCGCCCGCGCCACTGACGCGGATCGACTGCCTCGATCGCGGCGCCTTGCTCGGCCGCTCGGCGAGGGCGGTGTTCGCTGGCCTGCCGTTCGACATCGCCGAGCGCGAGATCAGGATCGCGCGCAAGGACCTGCCCGACTGGCCGGAGGAGGCCTTCGCCGTCCGCCAGCTCCCCGAGGAGCAGGGCCCGGGCAACATCCTGCTGCTCGAGGCGCGCTTCGAGCATGTCACCGAAATCGTCAGCGGTTTCGGCCAGCTCGGCGTGCCCGCCGAAAAGCTCGCGTCCCGCGCGGCGGGGCGGATGAACGGCTATCTCGAATCCTCGGCCTTTGCCGGACCCTATCTGCAGGACCAGCTCCTCCTCCCCTTCGCGCTCGCGGGCGGGGGCAACTTCACCACGGTCAAGCCCAGCCAGCACAGCCTGACCGCGATCGACGTGATCGAACGGTTTTTGGGCAAGCGCGCGACGTTCGAGCGGCAGGAGGACGGGGCGCACCTGGTGCGGTTCTAGTCGGTGCCCGATTGACAATGCGCGCATATCCGCGGAAATGCGCCCCGCTCGCGGGTGTAGCTCAATGGCAGAGCAGAAGCTTCCCAAGCTTACGACGAGGGTTCGATTCCCTTCACCCGCTCCAGCG
>CBINJP010000039.1:0-20310 GCA_966251045.1 uncultured Sphingomonas sp. | reverse complement strand
TCGTTCCAGGAGACCACCCGCGTCCTCACCGAGGCGGCGGTCCAGGGCAAGCAGGACCAGCTCAACGGCCTCAAGGAGAATGTCATCGTCGGCCGCCTGATTCCGGCGGGTACCGGCGCGGGCATGAACCGCCTCCGTGTCGCGGCCACCAGCCGCGACGCCGCGCTCCGCGTGCAGCAGCGGGCCCTCGCGGCCTCGCTGATCGCGCCGGAAACCGCCGCGGAAGAGCATGCCGCCGAACTGGCCCGCTCGACCCGCGACGCGGGCGGCACCGGCGACGACGCGCTGGCGAGCGTGGTCCCGAGCGGCCATGGCACCGACGCGGATGCGGGGGACTATCTGACCGAGGAGTAATCCGGCCGGTCAGCCCCGTGCTGAAGAAGAAAGGACCGCCGTCCGGGGATGCCCGGGCGGCGGTTTTTTGCAATTTCGGAAATAGAAGGCTTACTTCGCCTTCGCGGGCTTCGGCTCCTTGCGGTCCCACAGCTTCATCTTCTTCGCGCGCTTCACGAACTCGGCGCGGTCCGAAGGCGAGACCTGGGCGCGGCCGGACATCACGCCCATGCCGATCGCGCAGCGCACATAATAGGTCTCGTCGGGCTCGAGCTCCATGTTGAGCCGGTCGGTCGCCTCGCCGGTCGTGTAATAGGTGTGCTTGCCGGGCTCGGCGACATGAACCCAATATTTGCCCGCGCCCAGGCGCGCGATCTCATTGTCGTCGGTGCCTTCGCGCACGGTGCAGCCCAGCGCCACGCCGATGATCGTCCCGGGGCGCCAGAAGATGACCTGCGCCTTGCCCGCGGGCGGCGCCTGGATCGTGCCGGATTTGGTCTTGATCGGCTCGAAATCCGATCCCGGCGCGACGACCGCGCTCGAGGCCGGCGTCTCCTGCGCGAAGGCGGGCGCCGCGACACCAAGCGCGGCTGCGAGTGCAAATAGCTGAACAGTCCTCATCATGATCCCTTTCAGTTCGACGTTGCAGCCGGCTCCCCTGCGGGCAGTGGAATATCGGTATCGGCGGCAATGATCGCGTTGGCGATGGTGCCTTCGCGCACCGTCTTCTCCCCGCCATTCATGAAGAAGCCCGCGAGCGGCACCGCCATCGAAGCGACGAAGGCGCTGTCGCGGCGATCCTTGCCCGTGTCGGGCTCGCCCATGCGGAAGCGGCGCAGCGGAACACGCACGCCACCCACGTCAAGGTAGCGCGCCGTGACGACCAGCTCGCCCGCCTTGCCGCCCCAGCCCGATTTGGCCGCCTGGATGACCTGTCCCTCGCCCATCGTCCCCCTGGGTGCGACGACGCGGCCATTGACGACGATCGGCTGGATCAGCCGGATCGGGAACATCTCGTCGGCCCTGGCAGTCTTCGAGCTGAGCGGCGTGATGAACTCGAATACGACCAGCATGTTCACCGGAAGGCGCACCGAAGCCGCCTGCGGTTCGGCTGCCGCGGGAGCCCCGACGGCAGCGGGCGGCGCCACCGCCTCCGCCGTCTGGGCCGAAGCCGTGCCCGCGCAAACAGCCGACGCCAGGGCGGCGCCCGCAATCAGATCCAGCAATCTCATGGGGTCCCCACCCTTTCGACTCGAATGCTATTTCAACAGGCGTTGCGTCGCAATCCAGCGAATTGAATTTCGGCCTATTTCTGCTGAACCGCCGATGAACATCATGGTTAACGTCGCATCGCGGCGAGTCCCGCCTCGCCGGCCAGCGCGACGATCATCGTCAGCCCGGTCAGCGGGAAGAGCGCGCCGAGCGCCACCATCGCGCCCGCCACCCCGATCGTCCGCCGCCGGTCGAGCGCGGGCGGCGGCGCGCGGAGCCTGCCCCCGCTCCGCCGCTTCCACCACGCCACGATCCCCGTGATCGCCAGCAGCCACACCGCGACGCATCCGCCCAGCATCGCCAGCCGGTTCGCCTCGCCATATTGCTGGCCCTGATGCGTCGCGATCCCCCATTCGATTGCCTTCGCGCCGGCGCCGAAATCGGCATAGCGCGCGTCCTGCAGCACGGCGCCGGTGGCGGCATCGATATAGAGCGCGTGCGCGTCCTGTGCGCGCGCAATGGGAGCCGAGACGAGGTAGGGTGCCCCCGGCCGCGCGGGCAGGGTCATCGTCCATGGCGCGGCCAGCCCGGCCCATTCGGCGCGCGCCGCCACCAGATCGGGCGTCGCCGGCCCTGCCTTGCTTGCCGGCGCCGGCGCCGGCGTATGTTGCATCGACCAGGGCAAGGTCTCGGCCCCCTCATGATGGCCCTCGTGCCCCTCATGCTTCGCCGCGACCGACCCCGGCACGGGCCGCTCGGGCCGCCCCAAGCCCTGCGCATTGACCCAGCCATCGAGCCACTCCCCCGCAACGCCGCTCCACGGCATCCCCGTCACCGCGAGGAACAGGATCACCGCCGCAGCGATCAGCCCGATCGAGCCATGAAGATCGCGCCAGAAGACACGCGAGCGCGGCCTCCCACGCACGCCGATCACCGGCGAACCGCCGCGCGGCCACCACAGGATCAGGCCGGTGACGACCAGCACCACCGCCCATCCCGCGACGACCTCGACCAGCGCATTCCCCACCGGACCGGTGATGGCGAGGCTGTGGAGCAGGCGGACCGTGTCCATGATCCCGCCCGCATTGGCGGTGCCGAGCACCGCCCCGCGATAGGGATCGACGAACGCCATGCGCTTTTCGCCATTCGGGAGCCTGAGCAACATCCGCCAGCTTTCCGCGGCGCCAGCGGGCCGCGACACCTGCGTCACCGTCGCTCCCGATTGCCGCTCGACCGAGGCGATCATCGCCGCGATCGGCTGGGCCTGATCCGCGGGCTGCACCACGCTCCAGTCGCGGTACGCGAACGCCTCGATCTCGGGCTTGTAGAGATAGAGCGCGCCGGTCGCGGCGAGCCACATCAGGACCGGGAGCACGATCGCTCCCGCATAGAAATGCCAGCGCCAGATCGCGCGGTAGAAGGCCCCGGCGGGGCGAAGGGTGGAGTTCATCTGAAACAGCCTGGGTTGCGCGGCGGGCGCGCAGGGTCGCGGTTCCGGCAAGCCGGAGACGGAGGGGAATCAGGCTGTAGCGGGCGGTCCGGTCGCGGGCGGCGGCGGGGCGGCGAGGCCCTGGCCGATCGATGCGAGCGCGAACCGGCTGGCGGGAGGCGGCGTATCCGCCGATGCCGGCACGGCAGGCGGCGCTAACTCGCCGCCCAGCATCGGCGCGCCCAGCCCGGCAAAGGCGCAATGCCGATCGCCGCCCGCGGCAGGCGCCTGTTTGTGGACCTTGCCCTCGGCATCCACCCAGGCGGCTTCCACCGTCGATCCCGAGCAGATCGAGATCGCGAAGCCGCCCGTCACGGACGGCATCCATCCGGCGGGCACCAGCGCACGCACCGCCAGCGCCAGGCCCAGCAGGGCTAGCGCGATCTGGTCGCGGATCGAGGCGCGGCGGCGGCTCACGCCGCGCGCATTAGCCGGTTTGCCGGAAGGTGCCAGCCCTAAAGGTCGCGCTTCTCCAGATGCGCCAGCAGCGCCGCCATGCGGTTGGCGACCTGCTGGATCTCGTCGTGCCGCGGCCCGGGGCGTGCGCGCGGGGGCGAGCCGAGCACTTCGACCAGGTTGACCGCCTCGATGGCATCGGCCTTGAGGTCGTACATCTCCCATTCGTCGGGCTTCTCGCCCGAGGGATCGAAGTAACGCGCGAGCTTGTAATCGTTGGTCCGCACGCAACGGACATGGTTGGGCTGCTTCACCGATCCCGATTCGAGCACGACCTTGCCGCGCGCATTCACCGCATCGACCACGTTCAGATAGACCGCGTACTCCTCGTAGCTATGCTTGTCCTGCGCGGTCCGCGACGGGGGCAAGGGCTCGGTGATCTCGTCATCGGTGATGAACAGCACGCCTTCGCGCACCGTGCCGTCGGGCTCGACGATGGGCACTTCGACGCGCGATTCCGGCGGCGCCATCGCATTCTTGATCGCCGCGGTCAGGTCGACCCCCGGCAAGGGCGGCACCGGCCGGCTCTGCGCGAGCTGGCGGCTGATTTTCGCCCGCTCCTCGGGCGTCACCCCGGCCAGCCCCAGCACCGTGGGCAAGATGTCGATATGGCTGGTCAGCGCATCGAGCTGGGCCGGATCGGGGGCGACATAGCCTGCGCTCGTCCCCTGCGCGCCGCCGCCGGGGAACTGCACCACCATCGGCACGTGCAGCGCCTCGGCATAGGCGGTGTGCCATTTCTCGATCATCATTCCGTGCGCCGCGCCATATTCGCCGTGATCGGCGAGGAAGATGACGATGGTATTCTCGGCCTGCCCCGATTCCTCGAGCGCGGTCAGCACCGCATCGATATGCGCGTCGACCACCGCGTGGAGCCAGGCATAGAATTGCAGGAAGACGAGCGCGTTGGCGTCGGGATGCTCAGTCAGCTGAAAGGGCACGCAGCTCTTGAGCGCTCCCGCGACCGCGGCCTCCATCCGGCGCTGGACGATGGTCTTGGGATCGCCGCTGGGGTCGAACCCCGCCCCTTCCGCGGCGGCGACCAGCCCGTTGACGAGGTTGAACCCGCCCTTGGACGCGAGCGCGAGCCCGACCTTGTACGCCGCCTCGTGCTGGCAGCTCGGCTTGGTCGAAAGGTCCTCGTTCTGCGTGGGCGAAGGCTTGGTGCAGTCCTGCGGGAAGCCGAGCGGATTGAGCGGAATCTGGATCGTGCCCGCCGTGGGCGGCGGGGTGTGGTCCCCGGTGAGCGGGATGCTCAAGGGTCCGAAGATCGACTGGGTCTTGCCGCTGCCGTCGGGCTTGGGGATCGCCTGCGCGATCACGCCCGGATAGGTGGCGATGTCATGCGGGTTGGTGAAGGAGGCGACCGCGAACCAGGGCGGAATCTCGCTCTTGTCGGGACCCGTGGTCGAGGGATCCGCCGCCGCCATCGAGGCATAGACGCGGTTGTAATTGTTCGCGAGGCCCTGACGCCTGAGGAACGCACAGGCGCTGTCGGTGAAGCCGAGGTCGCGATAGATGCCGAGATTATTCGCCTGGGCGCCATGCGGTTCGGGATAGCTGGTCTCCCAATCGTCGAAGCCATAGCGTTTGAGGCTATGCTCAGGCGGGTTCGAGACGTGCCACTTGCCGAAATAATGGGTGCTGTAGCCCGCCGCGCGCATCCACGTCCCCAGGGTCGGGATGCCGTCCGCGTCGAGCCACGGAAAGTTCGAGGAATCGCCGTTCTTGAACAGGCCGTCGGTCTGGGTGACGCCGGTCTTGGTGCCGTACTGCCCGGTATAGATCACCGCGCGGCTGGGGGTGCAGGCGCTTGCGGCGATGGTGTGGTTGCGGAGCACCACCGAATTGCGGCGGAGCTTCAGCAGGCCGGGGAAGAACTGCCAATAGGGATTGTCCTCCATGACATTGCCCTGGAAGCCCAGGATCTGCTTCAGCGCATCGTCGAACCCGTGATCCTCGCCATAGGAGAAGCGCGGAAAGCGGAATTGATCGCATGTGATCAGCAGGATATTCGGCCGCGCCGCCGTATCGCTCGTCCCCGTCGTCATCTTTCGACCCTCCGCCAAAGTACGGGCGCACAATTACGCCCCACGATGCCCGCAACTGGATTGTCACGGATCGTTCGCTGAATTGTCTTTTGCTTTGCGCGTTGTTTTCGGGCGACTCCGAATGCCTTCACGATGCTCCGCCGTTCGTGCGAAGGCAAGCCGCTACCGGCGCGAAACGAACCACTGGAATAGCATGGCGCGCCCGCCTATCTCACCCGCATGGCTACCGAACTCTACGACCTCACCGTCCCCGTCTTCCTCCGCGGCTTCGCGGCGATGGCGAAGTTTCTCGACAAGGGCCGCGCTTATGCGGACGAGCATAATCTGCCGCACGAGGCGCTGCTGAACGCGCGCCTGTTCGAAGACATGGCCCCGCTCACCGCCCAGATCCAGCGCGCCAGCGATGCCGCCAAGTTCGCCGCGGCGCGGCTGGCCCGGATCGACGGCCCGGCCATGCCCGATACCGAGGCGAGCTTCGACGAGCTCCAGGCGCGAATCGCGGCGACCGTCGCCTTCCTCGAATCGGTCGACGCGAAGGCGATGAACGGCCGTGAGGATGCCGACATCACCATCGTCACGCCCAACAAGAGCTTCCACATGCAGGGCCGCGCCTATGCGCTGAACTTCGCGCTGCCCAATTTCTATTTTCACACGACGACCGCCTACGCGATCCTGCGCGCCAAGGGCGTTCCGGTGGGCAAGATGGACTTTCTCGGCGGGATCTGATGGCCCGGATCGCGGTCATCGGCGCGGGGGCGGTCGGAGGGACGGTCGCCGCCTGGCTGGCCCGCGAGCATGAGATCGCGCTTTGCGTCCGCACCCCGCTCCAAAATCTGGCGGTCGATACCCCGCTCGGCCCGCTCCATGCCGAACCCGCGATCCTTACCGATACCGCCGGCGCCTGGCCCGCCGACTGGATCCTGGCGGTTACCAAGACCTATGACAGCGACGCCGCCGCGCGTTGGCTCCCCGGCCTGATGGGCCGGGGCACGCGAGTCGCGATCCTGCAGAACGGCATCGAGCATTGCGAACGTTTCCGGGGCAAGGTGGCGGACGAAGCGCTCCTCCCCTGCATCGTCGATATCCCCGCCGAACGCAGCGCCCCCGGCCGCATCCTCCAGCGCCGCACCGGATCGATCCTCGTCCCCGGGGGCGAAGCCGGGCGCGCCTTCGTGGCGCTGTTCGGCCAGACGCCCATCGCCGTCTCGACCACGGACGAATTCACCACCGCCGCGTGGCGCAAGCTTGCGATCAACTGCGCCGGCATCGTCAACGCCATCGCGCTGCGTCCCGCCGAACTCGCCAATGATCCCGGCGTGGCGGAGGTGATGCGCGGCCTTGTCCGCGAATGCGTGGCAGTCGGCCGCGCCGAAGGCGCCGATCTTCCCGACACCCTTCCCGACGACATCGTCGAGCATTATCGCGCCGCCGACCCCCAATCGCTCAACAGCCTCCATGCCGACCGCCTCGCCGGCCGCGCCATGGAGATCGACGCCCGCAACGGCGTGATCGTCCGGCTGGGCGACAAGCACGGCATCGATGCTCCGCTCAACCGCGCGCTGGCAGTGCTGCTGGCGGCGGCGCGCTAATCCGGTAGACGGGTCTGATGGACACGCAGACCCTCATCCTGGTTGCGGCGCTGATGGGCCTGGCCGCGGCGCTCTACACCTCGGTCGGCCATGCCGGGGCGTCCGGCTATCTCGCGATCATGGCGCTGTTTTCGGTGGCACCGGCGACGATGCGGCCCACGGCTTTGGTGCTGAACATCATCGTCGCGAGCTTCACGACCTTCCGCTTTGCGCGCGCCGAGCAGATCAACTGGCGGCTGCTGGCGTTTTTCGTTCTCGGCGCCATTCCCGCCGCGTTCGTCGCCGGAGGAATCACGCTGCCGGGAAGCCTTTACCGGCCCATGGTCGGTATCGTCCTGTGGGTCGCGGCGATCCGGCTGCTCTGGCCGCGCCCGCTCGCGTCGCTCGATGCGCCAAAGCCGCCGCCCGCATGGGTCGCCGTCCTTGTCGGCGCCGCGGTCGGCACGCTCTCCGGCCTCACCGGCACCGGCGGCGGCATCTTCCTCAGCCCGCTGATCCTGTTGTTCGGATGGGAACAGGTGCGCAAGACCTCGGGTATCTCGGCCGGGTTCATCCTGTGCGTGTCGATTTCGGGGCTGGCGGGCAATCTCGGCAGCGTCGGCAGCCTGCCGCCCGAGCTTCCCTGGTTCGTCGCCGCGGTGGTTGCCGGGGCGCTGATCGGAACCCAGCTCGGCCTCAAGCGCCTGCCCACCGGCCGGCTCGTGCAGGCGCTCGGCCTGGTCCTCATCCTTGCGGGCGCGAAGCTGGTCCTGACCTGACTCAGCGCAACGTGTTGAGCGACGCGGGGGTCACGCGCGCGCGCTGCTCGCTCATCCGCCCGGCGGCGCCCCAATCCTCCAGATCGGCGGCGCGGCGCGCATCGAGCTGCCGGCGGCACCCGGCGGGATCGGGGCCTTCGGCGCATCGCTCCCGCTGGGCTTCCCACAGCTTCTGGCCGTCGATCAGGAAGGTGCGGTCATAGCCCGTCGCCTTGCCGAGCAGCCGCCGGTAATGCGCGTCGATCGGGCGTTTTCCCGCCGCGGCGTCCGAAGCATCGGCCATCGCCGCGACTGGTCGTGGCGGCGCCACGCCGGGCGCGGCCCGCTGGAGCAGCGCGCCCTGCTGGACATAGCCCGCCTGCCCGTCGCTCGTGCGCGTCACCCAGACCCATTCGGCGCCCGCGCGGCTCGTCCCGCTGCCGGTCACGGCATCGTGCAGGTTCAGCACCGCCACTTGCCCGAAGCCCTCGCCCGGCCCTTCGCGCAGCGGCACGGTCAGGGCGCCCTCCGCGGGCAGGACCAGATAGTCGCGCGGGACATCGAAGGCGGCAATCTGCGCGGTCGGCGCGTCGACGACCAGCGGGGGAATCTCGGCCCGGTCCGCCGCCAGCGCGATGCCGCCTCCGGCCAGCAGATCGCGCCAGTAAGGCTGAGTCACCCCGCCCAGCGCGAACAGCGCGACCGCCGCGAGCAGCCCGCCCAACCCGTTCCCGCGCTTGCGCCGCGGCCGCATCCGCACGGGCGGCGGCGCGGCGGCGCGAACCGGACGGCGCGGGCCGGGATGCGCCGGCCCCATCGGCCGCCGCATCGCCGCCGGCTTGCGGGGGATTTGCCTGGCCGCCACCGCCGGGCGCGCCCTGGCTGCCGCGACGCGCGCCTCATGCCCGCAAAAGCCGCAGCCCGCGCCGAAATGGACATGCTCGCCGGGCTTCGCGCCGCACGGCGTGAGCTGGTCCATCAGCCCGTCGATATGATCGCGCCATTCCTCCGCGCTCGGCCGCCGCCCGCCGCCGGCAAAGGCGCAGTCGAACATCACGCGCGTGCCCCGGCGGAACATGCGGTGGATGCTCGCCGCGCTGGGCGCGAGGTCCGCGCGCGGCTGAAGCGCATAGGGATAGAGCCCCTCGAGGATCCGCGCCTGCAAATCGGTCGCCTGCGCCGATCCGCCGGCCGATCCGGCGAAGGGGTGCACGCCATTGTTGAGCAGCTGGAAGATGATCACCGCCAGCGCGAACAGGTCCTGCTGCTCGCCCAGCTCCTGCGGCGGGCGCTTCCAGCTTTCGGGCGCGATATATTCGTCGGACATCACGTCCGCCGGGATGCGGCCATTCTTCCCCTGGATCGCGAAACCGTCGGTATCGACCACCGCCATCCAGCAGACCTGCGGATAGAAGCGCAGGTTCGCCGGCTTCATGTCGATCATATGGTGGCCGGCGCGGTGCAGCTCGGCGAAGACCGAGGCGAGATTGCGCGCCACCAGCACGCGATAGCCGTAGTAGTCGGAGAGCTTTTCGATCCTGCGGCTGCTCTTCTGAAGCAGGTTGACCAGGCTGGTCGAGCGGGCGAAATCGATCTCGGGCATCATGAAGCCGACGAACCTGCCGCTCCGGTCGTAGAGCTTGGCCTGCGGCCATGAGATTTGCGGATAGCTGATCCGCTGGTGGGTCGCCGGGGGCAGATCGGGCGGATTGGCGATCATCGCATCGATCTTGGCCTCGTGCCGTTTCGCCTCGGCCTCGCCGTGATAGAGCTTGGCCGCCGATCCCGGCGCGCCCTCGATGGCGTAGACCTTCCCCGCCGCGCCCTCGCCGAGCAGCTTGCCCAGCCTGAGCGGGCGCGCGTCCTGTCCGCGGCCGAGATAGACCATGCTCATCGCGCGGCTTGTGCCCAGACGAGGGTCTTGTCGTCATTGCTGCGCCGGCGCGCCGCCTCGCCGTCGAGCGTTGCCCTGAGCGCCAGTTCCCCCTCCTCGCGGCTTGCGGTCGCCAAATAGCGGCCGATCGGCTCGAAGAAGGGCATGTGCGGCTCGACGCCCTGAAGGCCGAGTTCGGTAACGCCGTCGCTCATCACGAACACCGTTTCGAAACCCGGTTCGATCGGCGAGAAGCGCAGATTGTCGCGCCAATCGGCTTCGGTGAAGAAATAGGTGGTGTCGGCATATTCGCCGTTGCGGGGCGCTGACATCACCCAGCGTTCGCCCGACACCGCCAGCGCCGCGCCATCGCCGATATGGAAGAACAGCCCGCCCTTGCCCGGCACCACGACCGCGCCGACCAGCGTCGCGTGGAACGCTTCGAGCCCGGCCTGGTGCTCCGCGCCCGCCGCCTCGGCCGCGATTCGCGCGGCCGAGATGCCCTGTTCCACGGCGGAGCCCAGCGCATCGGCATCGACGCTCTTCTGCTTGGCCTTGCCGACATGCCGAGCTAGCGCATCGACGACATGCTCGCACAGCAAGTCCGCGCCTTCGCCCCCGAACCTCGCCGACCCCGCCCCGTCCGAAACGACCGCGATCAGCACCCCGCCCGGAGTCACCTGCACCCGATGCCGGTCCTGGCAATCGTCATTGGCATGGCAGGGCCCCGCCACCGACGTTCCAGCGACCCGCCACACCGGCGCGGCGGTCATCCCGCGCGTCCCGGGACCACCGCCCAATCGGAGGGCGCGGCCATCTGGATATTCTCCGACGGCGCCGACTTGGACCCCGCGCGCGCGCTGCGGCTGAGCCACAGGAAGAATTCGCGGAACGCCAGCCCCTTGAGCGCCAGCGGCTGTCGCGGGCTGAACTTGCCGAGCTTGGCGAGATTGGCGTCGCCCACCCCGACGCAGAAGACCGAGACGCGTCCCGATTCCTCGGCGCGGCGGCATTCATCGGCGGCGCTTTCCCAGTCATGGTCGGTCGGCTCGCCATCGGTCAGCACGAACAGCCAGGGCCGGTTGTAGGGGATGCCATGGTCGCGATAGCGCGCCTTTTCGGTTTCGATCTCGTCGAGCGCGCGGCGCACGCCCGCGCCGAGCGGCGTCGTCCCGTTCGCCTCGATCTCGGGCGCCTCGAACTCGATCGCGTCGACCCAGTCGGTGACGACCTCCACATCCTGCGGCGCGCCGACGCGCAGCACGAGGATGCGGACGCGCTGACGCGCGACATCGTCGGCCTTGAGATCGGCCTCGAGCAGCTTCAGCCCGTCATTGAGCGCACCGATCGCGTTGTTCGCGGCCATCGACGAGGATCCGTCGAGCACCACCACGCATGGCAGGCGCTGGCTCGTATTCTCGGCGAGCGCCACGTCTGGAATCAGGTTCAAGCGCCCCTCCAATGGTACCCGGGGCCCCCGCCCCAAGCATGTCATGATGAACCGGTTGCAAGGGGTCCGCAAGGCGAGGAATTGCGCCGTGCAGGGACGATCGGGTCAGGCGGCGCCGGAGAGCCCCCGCCGCACCGCGCGCACGCCGCCGATCAGCTGGCTCACCACCAGATCGGCGGGGTCGCCGTCCGCGAGCGCCACCGCTTCGGGCCGCCCGGCAAGCGCCTGATGCAGCGCGATCCGGCCCGAGCGGACCCCGGCGCGGCACAGCCGCCACCACAGCCGCGAAATCTCGCGGTCGACCAGCGCCAGCGTCCGCGCATCGCCCTCGAACCCGTCGCGGAGCCGCGCGATGCCCCGGAACAGCCGGTTAAGCGTCGCGCCATCGGGAACCGGATCGCCACCCATCACATGGCGCACGAGCAGCGGCGCGATATCGGGCGCGTGCTGGCTCAGCAGCGCCTTGGCATGATCGCGCATCGTCGCGTTGAACATGTGCGAGGCGCCGTCCGCATGGACGCGGTAGAGCAGCAATTCCTCGTCGATCTGCGCGATCAGGCCGTGTTCTCGGATGCGGTGATAGAGGTCGAAATCCTCGACATAGCGCATCTCGGGCCGCTCGAACGGCACCAGTTGCTGCGCCGCCCGGGTGCGGAACATCACCGTCGACCAGACGATCGGGTTCTGCACCAGCATCAGCCAGTCGATCAGCCCCGGCGTGAGCCCGCGCAGCCATTGCCCCGCGCTCTCCTTCCCGTCGCACAGCACGCGCGCGGCGGTGCTCACCAGCACGACATGCGAATTGGCATCGAGGAACGCGATCTGTTTGGCGAAGCGTTCGGGCAGGCAGATATCGTCCTGGTCGAGCGCGGCGGTATAGGTTCCGCGCGCCTCGGCAAAGGCGCGGTTGCGCGCGACCACGGGGCCGCCATTCATGCTGCTCTCGATCACGCGGATGCGGGAATCGCCGAAGCCTTTCAGCACCTCGACGCTATTGTCCTTCGAGCAATCATCGACCGCGATCAGCTCCCAGTCGGTGAATGTCTGGGCCTGGAGGCCGGCGATGGTCTCGGGCAACAGTTCGGCGCCGTTATAGACCGCCATGATGACCGAGATCGTGGCGCTCATGCCGCCTTGCTCGCCGCCTGGGCGCGGTCGAGCAGCTGCTCGACGATCATCAGCCCGATATCGTTCTGCCACAGCCACAGGCCATTGGCCTTGCCGCTGAAGCTGCTCTCACCGCCCAGCTTGCCATCGGGGACATGGCCCGAGGCGAGGCCGATGCCGTAGACGCCGGGGACCGGATTGCCTTCGGCATCCATCACCCGGCAGCGCTGGTCCACCAGCCGCGGGCGGCCGGGCGCGTCGGCCATCAGCGCGATGGGGGTGCCGTCGGCATCGAACAAGGGCAAAGCGCGCGGGCGATAGCCGAGCGCGCCGATCACCACGTCCGCCGCCGCGATCTCGTCGGCGCTATGCTCGCCGATCATGCGCAGCGCCATGCGCGGATCGGGCGCGCGGCCGCCGATGCCGAGCATCCGCAGCACCAACTCGCGCGCCTCGAGCCGGAAGCCGGCTAGGCGGTAGACGAAGCCGGTGACCGGGCAGACGTCGTCGGGGGTGAAATCGCTGAAGCCATCTTCCCACGCCGCCTCGACCGAATGGTAGAAGGGCCGGAGCGGACGGCGATGATGCAGGCTGAGCGCGCCCAGCCCCAGCGGGAGCGCCGGCGCGGCCTTGAGGATCAGCGCCGCCGCAGCCATCGCGCTGGTCGATCCGCCGACGATCGCGATGCGCGGCGCCGGGGTATGCGAGAGCCGCTCGCGCAACCGCTCGACACCGCCCAGCGCGAGGAAATCGTCGCCCAGCATCAGCCGGTCGCCCGCCAACTCGCCCAGCGCCACGCCACCGATCTTCTCCGCCGCGATATGCTCGCGCGACTGGTAGCCGCCGGTCGCGATGACGATGCTCGCGGTGCGCATGAGGCGCTCCTCGCCGGTCGTCAGGTTGCGCACCCGCGCCGCCCAGTCGCCGTCGCTGGTCCGCCGCGCCTCGATCACTTCGCTGCGGGTCGCGACCACGCCGCCATGCTCGGCGACGATCTGGCCCAGCCGCGCGCCGGTGGCTTCGAGGAAGGGGGTGCTGCGCGACAGCGGGACGCCGGTCTTGCCGCCCTTGTAGAGCGCGATTTCCTGCCCGCTCAGATGGTCCTCGAGCGCGGCGATCTCGCCATGCGCATTGTCCTTGACCGCCGTCAGGAAGGTCTCGGCGGTCGAGTCCGAGGTGATCGCATAATTGCCGATGGCGCCGCGCCCGAGCACGGCATCGCGTTCGACCACCGCGAGGCCGCCGCGCGCCAGCTCGCCAAGCCGGTCCTGCTTGGTCGCCGCCGTGAGCAGCGCGGTGCCCGCGGGTCCGCCGCCGACGATCAGCGCCGAATGGACGAAGCTGCCCCGCCGCGTCCGCGCCACCGCGTCGCGGCCCAGCCGGCTGCACGCGTCCATCAGCGCGCCGCACACCCGGTCGACATCCGCCTCGGTCATCGCGTCGGTGACGGGCAGCGAGAGGATGCGCGCGGCGACATCGTCGCTCACCGGCACCGGCTCGATCACGCTGTTGGCGCGGAACCAGGGCTGTTCGGCGAGGTGCGGGCTGAAATATTGGCCACTGCCGATCCCTTCGTCCGCGAGCGCCTGCACGATCGCCTTGCGGTGCCCGGCAAATGCGCGCGGCAGCAGGATCGACTGGCATTGCAGCGCCTGGCGCCGCCCGGTCTGGGCCTGGAATTCGAATCCGTTCTCGCTGGCGAAACTGCCGAGCCGGTCGCGATAGACCGCGTCGAGCGCGGCGCGGTGATTGGCGATATCCTCGAGCTGCTCAAGCTTGGCCTGGGCCAGCACCCCGAGTACTTCGGGCAGCTTGGCATTGAACCCGGGCCCTTCGGCCGAACGCCCGCCGGCAAAGCCGTAATTGGTCATCCGGCGCAGCGCCTCGACCAGCCCCGCGTCGCCCGAATGGATCACCCCGCCCTCGGCGGTCGCGAACACCTTGGTCGCGTGCATCGAATAGACGATGGCGAAAGGCGCACCCGCGCCGAACGCCCTGCCCTGCGCATCGATCGCGCCGAGCGACGCCGCGGCATCGACGACGACGCCCACGCCGCGCTCGTGATAGCGCCGGTAGCGCTCCAGATCGATCGAGGCGCCGAACGTGGCATAGGGCACGACCACCGCGATCCGGCCGCCATAGCGCTCGAACGCCGCCGCCTCGGCAGCCTCGGCCGCCGACCAGTCGCCGGGATCGATATCGCAGAGCAGCGGGGTCAGCCCCGCCCATTCGGCGGCATGCGCGGTCGCGGCGAAGGTGAAGCTCGGCATCAGCGCATAGGCGCCCCGGCCCGCGCGCGGTCCGGCGGCATGGCGGATCCCCAGCATCAGCCCGAGCGTGGCATTGCCCACCGCGAGGCAATCGCCCTCGCCCTCGAACAGCCGCGCGGTCATATCGGTCTCGAACCCGCGCACCACCGGCCCGCCATTCGAATAGATCCCCCGTGCCTCGATCTCGCGAAGCGCATCGCCCATCAGGCTCAGCCGCGGCGGTTGCGGCGCGATCAGCGGAAGCCGACCCATTCAATGATTCTCCAGCGCGGACATTGCCGCCACACTGGCAGATGGGGCGCTTAGAAACGGTAAATGCCGGGGAGAGGATGGCGCGACGGATTCGGGGAATCCCGATCGATCGTCTTGTCCGGCCCCGAGAGATATGTTTTTATCGGCGCAAGGGGGAATCGGCAAATGTTCGTCTATCTCGCCATGCTGTTGACTTCGGCCGCGCCTGTAGAGCTTCAGCAGAACCGGACGCAGGACAGAGGCATTTACGTGCCGCGCGAGAATTTCGACTGTTTCGTCAGGCAGGTACAAAGCGCGCGCCGGGGCCAGCAACTTCGCCCCGCCCGCGACGTCTATTATCTCGATCTCCGCCGCTGCCCGCCGCGCGCCAATGTCGATCCGGCGCCGCGCCGCCTCGGGAGCTTCCCCAGCTTCCGCCGGGCACGGCCTCCCGAATCCCGTTATCCCGATTTCCGCGGCGTCGTCAGGAACAACGCGCCGGTGGACCGGGTGCTCGTCGTGACGGGCGCGGAGATCAACTGCATTGCTGACAGGAGAAGGCTCAATCGCGTCCGCTCGGATGCGGGTCCGGGGCGCTACAAGCTCGAATTCGAGCGGTGCAGCCAGTGACGTCAGGTCCGGAGCGGCTGCGGTTCTGGCTGGAATGCGCGGCGCATGCGGCGGTCATCGTGTCGGTTCCGTTCATCGCGCTTCAACTGGTGGCGCAGGAGCGGGCGCGCGCGGCGGATGAGGCCCGGCAGCAGCAGAGCCAGCGCGCCAACGCCTCGATGAGCTTCATCCAGATGGCGAACGATTCGGAGCGCACCTCGGTCCGCGCGATCCTTTCCGAACCCTGGGAAAAGCTGGACGTGGAGAAGCTGCTGGAAGCGAACCCCACGCCCGAAGGGCTGCGCCAGGCCAAGATCGCGGTGACCAACACCGTGCAGGACCGGGATATCGAGAAGCTCACCGAATTCTACAAGGCGGTGCTGCTCTGCCGGAACGCCAGGCATTGCGACCAGAAGCTGATCGACGATTTCTTCCGCACCGACATCACCGGCTTCTACTGCGCCTATGACCACCGCCTCACTGACATCGCCGGCCGCCTCAACCGGCCGGACTATGTCGACGACCTCAAGGCCTATGCGGGGAGTTGCGAGTAGGGGCGTTGGGAGCGTCCATTGCAAACCCGGTCAGCTGGTCACCCATGCGCTGCCATCGCATCCCAGCTCCTCGGTCCACTCGCTCCGGAACTTCTCGATCAGCGGCTGCCACCGTTCGATTTCCTTGCCCGGGTATTTCGCGCTGAGGGCTACCAGCTGATCTGCCGCCGGGCAGTCCCCCAGCAAAAGTTCGATCCGCAACAAGGTGATAAACGACATCAGGCTGCGATTGCTGAAATATAATGCGCGCCGCAAATCATCTCGCAATAGCGTCAGTTCCGCGCGCGGGACGGAGTCGCGGGGCAGGAATTCAACGGCAAATCTGGCGTCAGAAACGCTGCCAAAAACCTTGCCATAATCCTCGGAACTCACTGCCTTGACATCCGGATGGTCAAGATAATCGGTGGCGACCTTCAGGAATTTCTTCTTGGCTTCGATGTCATCACCGATGCGTACATAGATCTTGAAAAACCGATGGGCGACGATCCGACCCCGAATATATCGGGACTCCGGCGCCTTCAGCGTCAGCCGTGTCAGGGGCTGATAAAAAGCAAGCGGATCGGTGTTGCCGGCGGTCGCATCAAGCGCAGCGAGCATCGCGTCCAGATCCGCCGCGATCATTCGCACGTCGTTCATTCGCTCGCCTGGGCAATGAGCTGTCTTGATGGCATCGGCCTGAAGCGGCCCACTAGGGATCTGGAACGGTTTGTCCGGCCGCTCCAGGGGCGTCGTCCGGTACAGTGCGTCATCCATGGACCATGTCATCAAGACGCGGGTCCGGTCTTTCAGCGCGAGAGCGCCAGCGGCTGCAATCTTGGCGCGGCAGAGGAAACTGCCATGCTCACCCGGACCAATCCGGCCATCGAGCAAATCAAGCGCCGTGAAAACGGAAAATAGTGCGATGTCGTCCTGCCCGAACAGGATCATCGACAGGTTCGCGAACGCGTCGGCCCGGTGCTCTTCGCCCTCCCGAGAGCGCTTCTCTTCCTGGTCGACGATGTGGCTGAATTCATGGAGCAGATACCCGACGATCGCAGACTGCGTCAGCTCGAAAATTCGTTCCTTGCCGAAATCCAGATCAAGGGCCTCCTTGGCGGGAGCCAGAATCCACTGCGCGGCCTTGAAGACACAGGTCCAATCGTCGCCGGTCCGATCCAGGCACAGATTCATGACCGCGCGCGGCATCGAGCCATCGGGAAGCACACCACCCGCATAGTACATCTGAAGCAGGATCATTCGGCACTGGAAGGGCCCAAAACCATCCGGAATTTCGACGCGATAGCTTTGTCCGCCAGCGCCCCCCGTAACGCTCGGCGCAATATGCTCTTCGTCGGCGACTACGGTGACAATTTCGATTCTCTGTACCAGCTCGACATAGCGTGCGGGCGCCATGCGCTTCAGGCGGTCGTGAATCCAGTCGATCTCGACGGGCGCGAACCGGTCCGGATACTGATCGCACATGTCCGCGGCGCGAACGGGCGCGGCGATCAGAAAGAACATCGCCGCAATCAGCACCCCGATCCATCTTTGGTGTCGCACGCCATCCCCCGTCCGCTCAACGCGGATTATAGCGCGGCTGCGACACGAAACCATGCGCCCCAATCACCTGCAATCCGATGGACGCGTCGCCACGATCGCGCTAGCGGCGGGCGATGATCCTCGGCCCTCCCTCGCAGATCGACGACGCCACGCTCGCCTTCTGCGCAACCATCTCGCCGCACGTGCCGCTCTACGTTCCCGTTCGCCCCGCGCCGCATGGCAAGGTCGCCTATTGCTTTGATAATTCGGTCGCGCAGGCGCGCGAGCATGGCGGGTCCGCCGCCTATGGCTGGGCGATCTGGCGCTGGCCCGGCCGCTGGTTCGAGGCGGAACATCACGCGGTATGGCGCCGCCCCGACGGCAGCCTGCTCGACGTGACGCCCCAGCTGGGCGAGCCCGAACGCATCCTGTTCCTGCCCGATCCGGAGGCGGTCTATGACCCGTCCACCTTCCGGCCCAACATCATGGCGCCCGACGCGGGCAATCCGCTCGCGGCGGCGTATATCGAACTGGTGAAGGCGCGCAGCGCGATCACGCGGGCCTATTGGTCGCCGGGGATCGAGGTGCTGCCCTTATTCTCACCGGAGGATCAGGCGCGGCTCGCGCCGATCGAGGCGCGGATGGCGGAATTGCGGGCGGCGATGGCGTAGCGCGGCGCGGTCCGCGGCTTCAGTAATGGCAGCCGCCCGTGCCACGCCGTTTCCTGAGCAGGGTCTCGAGCGTGTCGAATGACTCCTTGGCCTCGCGTTCCGTATGGAGGCGGCCGCGGGCGATCACGCGCTCCGCCTCCGCGCAATCGCCCAGCAGCATCTCGATCCCGATCAGCGCCGCATACGCCGCGTCGAAGGTCGGATCGAAATAGAGCGCTCGGCGGAAATCCAGCGCGATCCGCTCGATCGCGGCGACATCCGGCTTCTCGGCGCCGAACGCGATCTGCATCTCGGCAAGCGCCTTGCTGGTCAAAAGGCGGCCATAATCCCGCGACGACATGAACGGGATGTCGGGGCCCCCAAGATAGTCCGAGAGCAGCTGGAGATAGCGCGGATCCTTTGCCGCGTCGTTCTTCAGCGGATGCATGCCCACGAAACGCTGCGCCATCATGCTCGCGCGGACATATCGCCCCATCTCGGTCCGGATCGCAAACCCTGCAAGCGGCCCATAGAAGCCGAACAGGTCCGCCTGGGCGCGATCCGCGGCAGCCTGGTCGATCCGGCCGACCAGCGCGAGCATCTGATTCAGCTCCTTTCCGAAATCGAGAACGTCGGCACGCGCGCCGCCCCGGCAACTCGAAGCGGTCAGGAGCGCCGATTGCAGCGGCCCGGGGGGCACTTCGTAGGGGTATTTGGCGCGCTTCTCGCGCTCCGGGCCGAATTTGTCCGGTCCGTCGGACCAGCTGATCAGCAGCGAGACCTGATCGGCCGACGTCGCCAGATAATCCGACGTCGCCTTGGCCCGGCATATGAAACTCTGATGCGCATCGTCCTGCAGCACCGGATCGGCAAAGCTGAGAACCACGAAGATCCCGAGCGACACGATGGTCGATTCGCCATAGCCCACGCCGTGCAGCAGCGCGAAAATATCGGCGTCCTCCTCGTCATGCGCCCCGGGAGACGCAAGATGGCCCAACACGCCGTGCCCATATTCATGGAGGAGGATGAGGTTCAGGGCCGATTCGCTGAGACGGGAAACATCGGCCTGGAAATCGTCGAGCGGGAATTTTTGCCCGACATAGTCCTGTATTCCCTTCGAAACCTCATGGAGACACGCCGAGACGTCCGTTCCGCGGCGTACGCAATTCTGCATGAGCAAGGGCGGTATCGTCGGGTCGGTGATCGTTCGCGTGGCATAATAGAGCTGAAGCGCAACCAGCCGGCACAAAAGGGTGCGAAAGCGCGCGGGAACCTCCACCCGATAGCCCTGACCGCCGGGCAGAGGTTCGATGGCCGGCGCGAAGTGCTCATCGTCGAGATCGACATTGACGATCTGGATCTTCCGCGCCGCTTCGGCAAACCGCACGGGAACGATCAGATTGAGACGGTCGCGCAGCCCCTCGATTTCCTCAGTGGACATGCGCTCCGGATAACCGCCGCACACATCGGCGGCGTAGGCCGGGGAAGCCGCCGCGAGGAGTGGGGCGATCAGCCACAACCCCCATGAAATCCGCCGGGTGGCGGGCCGTTTCGTCGGATGCGCGGCGTGCGGCAGGCCTACTCCTCCCCCATCCGCAGCGCCGCGATGAAGGCCTCCTGCGGGATCTGCACGCTGCCATATTCGCGCATCCGCTTCTTGCCCTCCTTCTGTTTCTCCAGCAGCTTCTTCTTCCGCGTGATGTCGCCGCCATAGCATTTGGCGGTGACGTCCTTGCGGAGCGCGGCGATGGTTTCGCGGGCGATGACCTTGCCGCCGATCGCGGCCTGGATCGGGATCTTGAAGAGGTGGCGCGGGATCAGGTCCTTGAGCCGCTCGCACATGCCGCGGCCGCGCGCCTCGGCGGTGCCGCGATGGACGATCATGCTCAGCGCATCGACGGGTTCGTTGTTGACCAGGATGCTCATCTTGACGAGGTCGCCGGGGCGGTGGCCGATCTGCTCATAGTCGAAGCTGGCATAGCCGCGGCTGATGCTCTTCAGCCGGTCGTAGAAATCGAACACGACTTCGTTGAGCGGCAGCTCATAGGTCACCTGCGCGCGCCCGCCGACATAGGTGAGGTTGACCTGGATGCCGCGCCGGTCCTGGCAGAGCTTGAGGATGCTGCCCAGATATTCGTCGGGGACGTAGATCACCGCCTTGATCCACGGCTCCTCGATCTC
>CBINJP010000038.1:0-23279 GCA_966251045.1 uncultured Sphingomonas sp. | reverse complement strand
GCGAGAGCAGCTCCAGCATCGCATATTCCTTGCCGGTCAGGTGCACGCGGGCGCCATCGACTTCGACGGTCTTGGCGTCGAGATTGACGGCGAGCTTGCCGGTGCGGATGACCGACTGGCTGTGGCCCTTGGAGCGGCGCACCACGGCGTGGATGCGGGCGACCAGCTCTTCGCGGTGGAACGGCTTGGTGACGTAATCGTCGGCGCCGAAGCCGAAGCTGCGCACCTTCGAATCCATCTCGTTGATGCCCGACAGGATCAGCACCGGCGTCTGGACGCGCGCGACGCGGACCTTCTTGAGAACGTCATACCCGTGCATGTCGGGCAGGTTCAGGTCGAGCAGGATGATGTCGTAGTCATAGAGCTTGGCGAGGTCCAAACCCTCTTCGCCCAGGTCCGTCGTGTAGACGTTGAAGCCTTCGGTGGTGAGCATCAGCTCGATCGCCTTGGCGGTCGAGGGCTCGTCTTCGATCAGCAACACGCGCATCAGCAGTCCCCTTGCCCCCGGATGACGCATGCCCTCCTGGCATGCTCAGCCTGAGCGATTCATTAACCTAAGCGTGTCTGAAGGCAAAAGGTTAATTTCGTCCTAACCGGCTTGAATCCACGAGTCGCGGGGAGTCAAGCGCCTTCGACAAGCTTTTCCTAACACTAGTAAACGGCAGGAGCGCTTCCGTATTGACTCTTAAAGTGTCAGCGCGAGCCCGCGCAGATGCGGCGCAGGTTTTCGGTAAGGAAGTCTATCAACACTTCGACCCGCGCGGGGCGCAGCGTTCCGGGGGGCGTGATGAGGTGCAGACTCGACGCGCCGGCTGCCCATTCGGGCAGCACCGTCTCCAGCGTTCCCGCCGCCAGATCCTCGTCGACGATGAAGCCCGGCAACACCGCGACGCCGAGGCCGGCGCGCAGCGCGGGAAGGATCGCCTCGCCATTGTCGGTACGGATCGGACCTTCGACGCGGACCGAGGCTTCTTCGCCGCCGGCCTTGCGGAAGCGCCAGACGTCGGGGTTGGCGATATTGGCATAGGTGAAGCAGGCATGGTGGGCGAGGTCGGCGGGGTGGCGCGGGCGGCCGTGCTGATCGAAATAGGCGGGCGCGCCGACGATATGACCGGTGACGGGGCCGAGGCGGCGGGCCCTGAGCGAGCTGTCGGGCAGCTCGGCGATACGGACGGCGATGTCGATCCCCTCGCCGACGATATCGACGAAGGCGTCGGAAAGGCGCAGGTCGATGCGGATCGCGGGATGCGCGGCGAGAAAGTCCGCGAGGACGGGGCCGAGCGCCTTGATACCGAAGGTGAGCGGGGCGGCGACGCGGACGAGGCCCGCGGGCGCACTCGCGGCGTCGAGCGCCTGTTCCTCGGCGCATTGGCCTTCGGTGAGAATGCGCTGGGCGCGTTCGGCGAGTGCCTGGCCGCTGTCGGTGAGGGTCAGGCGGCGCGAGGTGCGGTGAAAGAGCGTGGTGCCGAGGCGGGCTTCCAATCGGCTGATCGCCTTGGAGATGGTCGCCTTGGACACGCCGAGCGCCGCCGCGGCGCCGCTGAAGCTGCGGTGCTCGACCACCGAGGCGAAGATCGCCCAGCCTTCGAAATCGGGGAGTTTCACTTGGAAGGCTTCCGGCGCGTGTCGATCGCGATCCAGTTCACTTCCCAGCTCTTGCCGCCATCAGTGGAGAAGGCCTGTTCGAAGCCTGCGCTGTCGGGGCTGAGGACCAGAATGACGAAGCGAACCAGGATCGTCCGGCCGTTCCAGGTGTCGAGCCCGTAGAATTCGCCGCAGCCGCCCTTGAACGCCCCGATCGTCGGGGGCGTCAGCACGCCACCCCGCGCGCTCGCGAAGTTGAGCGACCATTGGCGCGCCTCGGGATTGTAGAGCCGCAGCGAAGCGCCTTCGATACGGCCGGCCGGGCCGGCGACATCGAGCTCTACCAGATTGGCGCGGCCGCCCATGACCGGCCGCACTTCCGTCGTGCCTTCATATTCGACCCATTCGGCCGATCCCGAGAGCGGGGACCTCAACCGCTTGAGATGCGTGGTCCAGCTGCCGATCTCCCAATCGAAATCCCTTGCGCCGTCCTCGGCGGCGCTGGGTGCTATGGGACAGAGCGTCTGGGCGAGCGCGGGCACAGGCAGGGCCAGCGCGGCGGCGAGGAGGACGAGCTTCATGGTTGCGGATGTATATTAGAAACCGTTAGTTTCCAACGTTTCCATTTACGCGCCGATCCGATGGCCTATCTAAGGTGCCAAGCCAACAAGGATCATCGACATGATCGACACCGATACGAAAGCCATCGACCATCGCCCCTTCGAAACGCTGGGCCATGCCGACCATGGCTGGCTCAACGCGCGGCACCATTTCAGCTTCGCGGATTATTACGATCCCAACCGGATGAGCTGGGGCGCGATCCGCGTGTGGAACGATGACGAGATCGGCCCGAACTCGGGCTTTCCGGCGCATCCGCATCGGGACATGGAAATCATCACCTATGTCCGCAAGGGCGCGATCACGCACCAGGACTCGATGGGCAACAAGGGCCGCACCGAGGCCGGCGACGTCCAGGTGATGAGCGCGGGCAGCGGCATCCGCCACGCCGAATATAATCTCGAGCCCGAGACGACGACGCTCTTCCAGATCTGGATCCTGCCGCGCGAGAGCGGCGGCCAGCCGAGCTGGGGCGCCAAGCCTTTTCCCAAGGGCGACCGCAGCGGCAAGTTCGTCACGCTCGCCTCGGGTTTTGCCGAGGATGGCGACGCGCTCCCGATCCGCGCCGATGCCCGGGTGATGGGCGCGACGCTGAAGGCGGGCGAGCGCGTGGAGCACAAAGTCGGCGATGGGCGCCACGCCTATCTGGTGCCCGCGGTCGGGACGATCGAGATCGACGGCGAGCGGGTCAATGCCCGCGACGGCGCGGCGCTGAGCGGCGGCAGGACCGTGACCATCACCGCGATCGAGGATGCCGAGATCGTCCTGGTCGACGCCGACTGACTTGATCCCCCGGGGGAGAGGCGCAGCCCCCTAACCAAGCCTCTCCCCCAAACCCTCCGTCATGCCAGCGCAGGCTGGCATCTCAGGCCGCATCGCATGCCGCATGAGACCCCAGCCTTCGCTGGGGTGACGGGGACCCTTTTGCTTGAAGGAAACCCTCTCATGCCCAAGATCCTCGTCCTCTATTATTCCTCCTATGGCCACCTCGCGAAGATGGCCGATGCCGTCGCCGAGGGTGCGCGCAGCGCCGGTGCGCAGGTGGATGTTCGCCGCATTCCCGAAACCGCGCCCGCCGAGGTCGCGATCGCCGCGGGGTTCCAGGTCGATCACAGCCATCCCGTGATCGAGGATGTGAACCTGCTCGGCGACTATGACGGCATCATCGTCGGCGCGCCGACGCGTTTCGGGCGGATGCCGAGCCAGATGGCGGCCTTCTGGGACCAGGCCGGTGGGCTCTGGGTGACCGGCAAGCTGATCGGCAAGATCGGCGGCGCCTTCACCTCTACCGCGACCCAGCATGGTGGGCAGGAGACCACGCTCTTCTCGATCATCACGAACCTGATGCATTTCGGGCTGACGGTGGTGGGGCTCGACTATGGTTTCCAGGGCCAGGGCGGGGTCGACACGGTCAAGGGCGGTTCGCCCTATGGCGCCACGACGATCGCCGACAGCGACGGCAGCCGCCAGCCCAGCGAGAGCGAGCTCGAAGGCGCGCGCTACCAGGGCCGCAGGATCGCGGCGCTGGCGGGCAAGGTCGCCGCGGCCGAGCGTGTGCTCGAGCCCGCGCTCTAACCCCTGTTGCTTCACCGGTCGCGGCCGCTCCTTCGGGGGCGGCCGCGAATCGTTGCGCCCGCGCATCGGAACCGGCACAGTCGGCGGATCATAACCGCTGGGAGTCGATGCCATGCCTGCCCTCCTTCTCGCTGCCGTGATGCTGGCCGCGCCGGGCTTCGTCGCGCCGTCCAGCCCCGTCTTCGCCCAGCAGCAGGACCGGTGGCGCGGGGTGAACGGCAACAACGTCACCCGCGTCTTCCACAGCGGGGGCGGATCGTTCGAGCACGACGAAGGCGGGCGCTGGCTCGAATATGGCTCGGACGGATCGGTGATCTTCAGCTTCGAGGAAGAGCGGCGCGACTATAATTCGGTGTGGCTGTTCGACCGATCGCGCCGCGTGCGCGTCGAGATCAATCTGCGCACCGGGGATATCAACGGCACCCCGCCCTTCGCTCGCACGCGGCTGCTCTACCGGATCACCGACGCCGATGCCGACCGGCGGGGGCGCGGCTGGCGTGGACGGCGTGGCGGCGGCGACGGACGCGGCCCGGGCCGGCGCGACGACGATTGGGGCGGCCGCGACCGCGATGACGGCTGGGGCCGCGACGGGCTGCGCGATGTCGAGGTCGGGCCGATCTGGAACCAGCGCGACGCCGAGCAGAAATGCCGCGCCAAGGCCGCCGAGCTCCGCGTCGAATGGACCGGTCAATGGCATACGACCGTGGTCGGGCGCATGTCGGTCTGCCAGATGCGGCGCAGCGGGGGCGGCTATGGCGGCGGATACGGCAATGGCGGCGGGCGCGGTGTGACTCGCGAGATCGAGGCCGGGCCGATCTGGAACCAGCGCGATGCCGAGACCAAATGCCGCAGCAAGGCGCAGGAATTGCGCGGCGAATGGACCGGCCAATGGCGCACCACCGTGCAGGGCCGCATGTCGGTGTGCGAGATCCGGATGCGCTAAGATTCCCCTCCCGCTTGCGGGAGGGGCTAGGGGAGGGCATGGCGAACGCAGTGGGCGATACGCCCTCCCCCGACCCCTCCCGCAGCGGGAGGGGAGAAAAAGGCCTTATGTTCAAGGACCGCGTGCTCTTCATCGACGGTGAGGCGATCGTCATCGACAAGCCCGCGGGGCTGCCGGTGGATCGCCCGCGCGACCGCTCGACCAGCGTCGAGGATCTGCTCGGCGAGCTGACCTTCGGCTTCCGGCGGCTGCCGCTGCCCGTGCACCGGCTTGACCGCGATACCAGCGGCTGCCTGTTGCTCGCGCGCAATCCCAAGGCGCACAAGCGCTTCGGCCAGGCATTCGAGGCGGGGGCGGTGACCAAGCGCTATGTTGCGATCCTCGACGGCGAGCCCGAGGTTGACACTGGCGAGATCGACCTGCCGCTGATCAAGGTCTCAACGACCGAGCAAGGCTGGCGGATGACCGGCGATCCCTCGGGCAAGCCGGCACGGAGCCGGTGGAAGGTGCTGGATCGCGTGAAGGGCCGGGCGATGGTCGCCTTCTATCCCGAAACCGGACGAACGCATCAGCTGCGTGTCCATGCCGCCGAGGGGCTGGGCATCCCGATCGTCGGCGACCCCGTCTATGGCAAGGGCGGGCCAGCGGTGATGCTCCACGCGGCGGGGCTGATCGTCCCGCGCGAGGGCAAGCCTGACATCACCGCCGAGGCGCCGCTGCCGGTGCGCTTCCACAATGCCGGATTCGGCCGTGGCTGACACCGCCGGTTCCTGGGAGGACGCGATCGTCGAGGAGAAATTCCTCGCCGCATCCGGACCCGGCGGGCAGAATGTCAACAAGGTCGCGACCGCGGTGCAGCTGCGCGTCGATGTGTTCCGGCTGGGGCTGGAGCCCTATGCCTATGCGCGGCTGAAGCTGCTGGCGGGCACCAAGATGACATCGGGGGGCGAGCTGGTCATCACCGCGCGCAAATTTCGCACGCAGGAGGCGAACCGCGCGGATGCGCGCGAGCGGGTGACCGAGCTGCTGGCGAAGGCGCATGAGCGTCAGGCCAAGCGCCGCCCGACCAAGCCGAGCAAGGCGGCGAAGGCGCGGCGGGTGGATGCGAAGAAGGGGCGCGGCGCGATCAAGGCGGGGCGGGGGAAGGTCTCGCTCGACTGATTGAAATCATTGCCGGATTTTCTGGAACTTCACACTAACGTCACACTGATCCGCATGTTTCGCGCGCGGATATTGCGAAACGGAAAGTCAGGAAAAGTCAGCGCGAAACGCATGTTCCGCCGATGTGCTCCGGCGAAGGCCGGAGCGTTGGCGAGGCGCGATCTCGTGGGCCGCCAAGGCTCCGGCCTTCGCCGGAGCACGGGTTGGGATTCAACCTGTCAAAGAGCGGCCCGAGGCTCCGGGGCCCCGAGCCAAGCAGGCGAAATCCAACATTTCAAGCTTCTTCGCGCCAGCGGCGGGGGCTCTTGCCGGTCCAGCGCTTGAACGCGCGCGAAAAGGCGCTGGGATCGGAGAAGCCGACCAGATAGCCCGCCTCGTTCACCGAGGTCTTGCCGCCCGAGAGATAGTTGACCGCCATCCGGTGCCGGAGCGCGTCGACCAGGGCGGTGTAGCCGATTCCTTCCGCCTGGAGCCGCCGCTGGAGCGACCGGCTGCCGATCCCCAGCCGCTCGGCGGCGGCTCCCAGCGGCAGATCGCCCTTGTGCAACACCGGCAACAACAGGCTTTCGACGCGACCGCGCATGGTCTTCGCACTTTCGAGGCTGCGCATCAGCTGCCGGGCGCGCTCGCTGAGCACGCCGAAAGCATAGCCGCTGGGGTTGTGCAGCGCGATGCCGAGCCATGACGGGTCGATGCGGATCGCGTTGCGGCTGCTGGCGAAGGTCACCGGCACGCCGAACACCCGCTCGTAATCGGCGGCATATGCGGGCGCGGCATGGGTGACATGGACTTCGAGCGCGAAGGGGGCGTCGGGGAAATGGCGCCGCGTCTCGCCGATGAAGCGTGCCCAGCTCGCCTCGGTCGCTTCGGGAAAGGCATTGGGATCGAGCCGCGTGTCCACCAGCCACAATGCCTCGCCCTCGCGGACGAGCTGATAGCGCTGCCCGGCGACCGGCACATCGACTTCGGTGACGAGCCGACCGTAGCGATTGAGCTCGGCCAGCGCCGCGCCCATCGTCGGCGAGGCATAACAGATCAGTCCGACCACCGAGAATTCGCGCAAGTCATTGCCCGTGCCAAACTCCAACGCCAGCGCGGGGCATCCGCTCAGCTCCTTCGCGGCGTGCATCAACGCGACGAAGCGGTCGAACGGCACGCGCGTATCGGGATCGGCGAGGGCTGCGGTGCCGATGCCCGAGCGGGCCTCCAGCAGCGCGGCGTCTGCCCCGCGCGCCACCGCGCATTGCATCAGCCTCGCGGCATAGCCTGCCGAAACCGTGGGTACGGCATGGCGCGCGCGGTCATGTTTGGCGGTCGCTGCGGTCATGTCCCTGTGAATCGGTGCGCGATATCCCGGTGCAACTGAGCGGGATCGAGGAGCGGTGGCAAGCATGAACGGTTCGAAGGCGCTGCGGCTTGCGGCCGGATTCTGGTTCGCGGTCGCGGCGGCGGGGCAGGCGGCCTTCGCCATCTATGTCGTCGGTTTCTACGGGCGAGCGGCCGCGCAGGGGGCGTTCGAGCGCTGGAACGACGTGTTGGTGGGCGGCTTCGTGCCGGGCGGGCTGCTGGGCAATCTGGTGCTCGGCGCGCATCTGCTGCTGGCGGTGACGATCACGCTGGGCGGGCTGGTGCAGCTCATTCCCGCGATTCGCGCCTCCGTCCCCGCGCTCCACCGCTGGAACGGCCGCACCTATATGCTCACCGCGCTGGCGATGAGCCTGGGCGGAATCGTCATGGTCTGGTCGCGCGGCACGGCGGGCGGCGACGCGATGCGCGTGGGGATCAGCCTGAACGGCGTGCTGATCGTCGCCTGCGCCGCACTGGCCTGGCGCGCGGCGCGCGCGAAAAGGTTCGCCGAGCATCGCCGCTGGGCGCTGAGGACCTTCATCATCGTTAGCGGCGTCTGGTTCTTCCGCGTCGGGCTGATGTTCTGGATCCTCGCCAACCGCGGGCCGGTGGGCATCGGCGACGATTTCGACGGGCCATTCGTGCGGTTCCTGGCCTTTGGCTGCTATCTGGTGCCGCTGGCGACGCTCGAACTCTATCTGCGACCGCGCGCGGGGTGGGGGACGGCAGCCTTGCTGTTCGCGCTGACGCTGGCGATGGGAGTCGGGATTGCGGGCGCGGCGCTGTTTATGTGGATGCCGCGCGTGTTGGGCTAGTGTGCGGCCTTCTTGCGCGGAATGGCATGCAGCCCCAGCACGATGGCGCCGCCGATGACCAGGCCGAAGATCCCCGATCCGATCGCGGTCGCCACCCATGACGCGAAGGCGCCAGCGCCGTGCACAGCCTCGGCCGCCGAGTGGATCAGGCTGTCGGGCAGATGCCAGCCGAGCACGTCGAAGCCGTGGACGAGGATGCCGCCGCCGACCCAGATCATCGCGGCGGTGCCGATGCCGGACAGCGCCTGCATCAGCACCGGCATGCCGGTGACGAGGCCCCGGCCGAAGGCGCGGACCGTCGCGGACCGCCGCCGCTCGGCGAGATGCAGCCCGATATCGTCCATCTTCACGATCAGCCCGACCACGCCATAGACGCCGACGGTGATCGCGACGCCGACGATGGCGAGAACGATGCCCTGCGTGACGATGGTCGAATCGGCGACATCGGCGAGCGCGATCGCCATGATCTCGGCCGACAGGATCAGATCGGTGCGGATCGCGCCGCCGACCATGGTCTTTTCCAGCTCGGCTTCCTCCATCGCGATGGGCTCGTCATCGCCATGTTCCTCGCCGCGCAGCAGCTCGATCACCTTCTCCGCGCCCTCGAAGCATAGATAGGCTCCCCCGAGCATCAGCAGCGGTGTGACCGCCCAGGGCGCGAAGGCGCTGAGGATCAGCGCGGCGGGCAGGAGCAGCAGGAGCTTGTTGCGCAGCGATCCCACCGCGATCTTGGCGATGATCGGCAGCTCGCGCTGGGGCGACAGGCCGACCACATAGCGCGGGGTGACCGCGGTATCGTCGACCACCACGCCGATCGCCTTGCTCCCCGCCTTGCCGGCGGCGGCGCCGACATCGTCGAGCGAGGCGGCGGCGAGCTTGGTGAGGGCGGCGACGTCGTCGAGCAGGGCGACCAGTCCGGATGGCATGCACGAATTCCTGTTGGAGGATGGCGGCGCATAAACGCCTCTCCCGTGAAGCGGGCCGACTTCCTATAACAGGGCCATGTACGATTTCACCATCACCGCCGATTCCAAGGCCGATCTCTATCGCGAGCTCGCCGCCGCGCTCGATTCGCTGACCGCGGACGAGCCCGATCCGATCGCTAACATGGCCAATGCGGCGGCTTTGCTGTGGGAATATCTGCCCGATCTCAACTGGGCCGGTTTCTACCGCAATGTCGGGGGCGAGCTGGTGCTGGGGCCGTTCCAGGGCAAGGTCGCGTGCATCCGCATCCCGTTCGGCAAGGGCGTGTGCGGCGCCGCGGCGGCAACGCGCGAGACTCAGCTGGTCGCGGACGTCCACGCCTTTCCCGGACATATCGCCTGCGATTCGGCGAGCGCTTCGGAACTGGTGGTGCCGATCGTCCATCAGGGCGAATTGATCGGCGTGCTCGATCTCGACAGCCCCAGCGCGGCGCGCTTCGATCATGGCGACGCGGCGGGGTGCGAGGCGCTGATGGCGATCCTCGGTCCCAGACTAACCAGCTGACCCGCATTGGGATTCCGTTAAGCATGACCAGTTGTGGCGATGGCCACGCGCGCGCGGTAAGATTTCATCAACCATGAGGAGCGGGCCCGCTCCCCGGTTGAGGAGTGTGGCGATGCGTGTTCTGTCGAGAGCGGCCCTTCTAGTCGCGGCGCTGGCCGTGGCGGCGCCGGTCGCCGCGCAGCAGGTAAGCTCGCCGGGACCCGTTTATTACAACCAGTCGGGCGCGCCGATCCCGGGTGCGCCGATGGTCTCGCCCAATCCGCCGGTCGTCACGTCGCCAGGGCCGGTCTATTACAACCAGTCGGGCGCCCCGATCCCGGGCGCGCCCTATGCCCAGCCCCAGATTTCCACCGGCGGGCCGCTTTACGCCGGTCCGCCGCAGGTTTCGACCGGCGGCCCGCTCTACGCGGGCCCGCAGGGGGGCAATAACCAGGTCTGGCAGAATGGCCGTTGGGTCGCGATGCCCGCGCCGGGTCCGGGCCATGGCGCCGGCAACCACAATCGCTGGGGCGGTCAGGTGGACGGGCGCTGGTGGGGCGGCAGCCAGGCGCCGGGCGGCTGGGGCGGCTATCGCCGTCCGCGCCGCGGGCATGCGATCGACTCCTATTGGATGCGGCCCGATTTCCGGATTCCCGATTATCTGAGCTTCGGCCTCGCCGCGCCGCCCTACGGCTATTTCTGGGTGCGCTATTATGACGATGCGGTGCTCGTCGACGCGCGCGGAAGCGTGCAGACCTCGGTCAGCGGGATCGCCTGGTCCGACGCCAGCGCCTATGCGGGCGGCGGCTATGCCGCCAGCGCGGCGAGCGCGAGCGCATCGTCGGGCAGCTATGGCGGGCAGATGGCCACGGTCGATCCGAACCAAGGCTATTACGGCCAACCCCAGGGGGGGTATGCACCGCCGGCGGTCTATGGGCCGCCGGCGGCGCAAAACACCTATTACCAGCAGGGCTGCTATAGCGCCTGTCCGCCCGTCTATCAGGGCGGCGGCTATCAGCAGGGCGGCACCTACTATCAGGGTGGGGGCTATTATGGCGGGGGTTCGACCACCACCACGGTCGTGATCCAGTCCCCGCCGGTGATCACCACGACGATCGTCGAGGAAGAGATCGTCACCGAGGAAGTGGTGACCACGAGCTATGTCCGCGCCGCGCCGCGTCGCGTGGTCCGCCGCGCGCCGCACCGGCCCAAGCCGCGCCCGGTCCGCCGCCAGTGCAGCTGCCAGTGCGTGTGCCGCTGAGCTAGCGCCTGACGGTCTCGCGGCCGCCGAAGGTCACGAGGCTTTCCGAACCGTTGGCGGCGATCGCCGAGACGCCGATGAAATTGTCGTCGACGGGGACGTTCGCCAGCACCGCCTCGGTGCCGGTCACGTCCTTGTGGCTGGTCCAGTTCTGGCCGTCGTTGCGGCGCCAATGGATGCGGTATTTGACCGCGCCGGGCACCGCGGCCCATGTCACCGTCGTGTCGAACGACAGGTCGCCCTTGAGCACCACGCGCGCCGGCGCCGAGGGCGCGTTGGCGAGGCGGCGGATGGTGGCGACATTGATCGCGGTGACCTTGGCCAGATAGGGGAAGTCCATCCGGTCGGGGGTGTCGCCATAGACGCGGCCGTCAACGGTCCGCAGGTCCTGGTGCTGCGCGTCCCAATTCTCCGCCGCGACCGAGAAGCGCACCGCGGGATAGCCCAGCGCGAGGAAGGGGATATGGTCGCCGCCGCGCCCGAACCGGTCGGGCCGCCGGTCGACGAACACGTCGAGCCCGCCGGGAATGGTGCCCGCGATCCCGTCGATCGCCTTGGCCAGCGCGCGGCTGGGGCCGTCATCCTCGCCGCCATTGGCGCGGCGCGCGGTCTGCTCCTCCATCGATTCGGAGGCGCGGATACCCTCGGAAAAGACGCGGACATGCTTGTTCTGCTGCTTGCCGTCCTGCCCGATCGTGTTGCCGACGATATCGTTGTTGAGGACGGCGAGGACCTCCCAGCCCTTTTCCTTCGCGGTCTCGGCGAGCAACTGCCCGCCCCACAGCCCCTGCTCCTCCCCAGAGACCAGGGCATAGACGATAGTTGCCTGGAACCGCTCCTTCGAGAGGATGCGCGCGGCCTCGAGCACCAGCGCCGATCCGGAGGCATTGTCGTTGGCGCCGGGCGCGTCCGAGGTGAAGTTGAGCGCGTCGGTCACGCGGCTGTCGATATGCGCCATGACGATGACGACGCGCTTGGAGTCGACGCCCTTCTGGAAGCCGAGCACATCGACCACCTCGACACCATTTGGTGCACGGGGCCCGGTGAAGGTGCGGCCGATCGTGGCGACCTCGATGCAACCGCCGCAGGCGTCGCCGATCTTCATCAGCTCCGCCGTCGCCCAACGCCGCGCCGCGCCGATGCCGCGCGTCGGCGATTCGGTGTCGGAGAGGGTGTGGCGCGTGCCGAAGCCGACCAGCGTTTCGACGGTAGCCCTCAGCCGCGCCGGATCGGGCGCGATCTGCGCCGAGGCGGGGAGGGGGAGGAGAAGGGCGAGCAGGGGGAGGAGGATGCGCATGGCGCGGAGGGTGGCGGGAAAGTCGTTCCGCCTCAAGCCGCAATCGCTCTTAGCGGCATCCGCCGGCGGCAAGTTCCCTGCGTAATGCGGCGAGCAACTTGGGGTCGAACACTTCCGAGCCGTCTTCGGGGAAGCCCGTCTCGATCGCGAGTTTGGCGCTCTCGCAGTTCCCGCGCCGCACCGACATGCGGGCCATCGCTGCCATCGCTTCGGGGTCGATTCCGGACGAGAAGACCGCATCGAGAAGCTCGGCGAAAAGCCGGTCGATGTCCCGATCGCTCAGCGCCCCGCCACGCGGGTAATAGAAACGGCGCAGCAGCAGTTCGCGGCGCAGCACGCTGACGTCGAACAGGCGAGCGTCGGGAACATCTGCGTGCGACACGGCCCGCTCGATCTGCGCGGTCACCGCTGCGTTCGACCAGGTGGCGCGATAGGAATCGGCATAGCCGGACAGCAGGCGTATCTTCGCGGCGCGCCCATCGGCGGTTTCCATCGGCAGATCGATCAGGCGCGCCATGATCCGTGCCACTGCGGCGCCGTCTTGTGGCCCCGGCAGCGTATCGGCGACGCCGTCCTGGAATACCGCCAGCTTCAGAAGGTCGCGTCGCATGCCCGAAAGCTGGGGCAGAGCCTGGATGCGGCATTCGGGCGAGAAACGCACCTGCATCGGAACCGTGCCCGCTCCCGATGCAATCCGGCGCAGGACCGCACGGCGCCTGGCGAGGAAATCTTCCGCATCGGTCAGTGTGACGATGAAGCGGTCCTTCGGAAAGATGACGAGATATGCCGGGATGAGTTCGGTCATCGCGACGATGTTGGCGATATTCTCGTAGCGGCAATAATAGCTGTCGTGCGTGGAGCCGTCCTCCTGCTCCGCGCGCGGCTTCCCCGCGAGCAGCGTGAGGAACATGGCGCCCGCATTGGCATATCCATGGGCGAGCGTGGCGTAGCGCGCCGCATAGACATCGGCGTCGAATTCGAGTTCGCGGCTCAGGTCCGGATCGTCGCTCGCCTGCAGCCTGGCGAAATGGCGGCCGATGATGTGCGCGAATTCGTGGAGGAGCAGAAATTCCATCGCGCCGCGCGCCATATGGCCAGCTGCCTGCTGCCCTGCACGGTTGAGCGAGGCGAAGGTCCGCTCGGCGGCGGGGAGGTAGCGGGGCAGCACGTCGCGAAGGCATGGCGCGATGGCGCGGAGACGATCGAGGCAGTCGTCGATATCGCGAGTCGCCTTTTCGCGATCGGGCATTCCGATGGTGGCGATGGCGACCATCGTTAGCTCGCAGCTAAGCCGTGTGAATCCTCGTGGGATGCGGATGGTGGTGGGCGCGTCCTGCGAGACATAGGGTCCGAAGTCATCGGTGGAGTCAGTGAACTCTACCTCGATGCGCTGGGCGAGCTGCTGATCGCGAACCGGTGTATTGTACCGGATGAACGCCTTGAACTCGAAGGCGGCGTCGGCATCCTCCCGCGCGGTTTGGTCGCAAGCGCCAAAAGCCTGCGCGGTGCCTGGCGCCGCTAGCAGCACCGACGCCAGCAGCGTTGCGCGCCACCGCATCCTCACCCCCCTTCAACTCAGCCGGTCGATCGCGTCCCGGTCCAGCGATCCCGGTACGATCATCAGCGGCACGCTGAGGCTCCCCGGGTCCGCGCCGAAATGGGCGACGAGGGGGCCGGGGGAGCCGCCGGTCGCGGCGCCCAGTACCAGCGCGGCGATCTCGGAATTGCTGGCGATCATCTCGCGCACCACCCTGGGGCCGTCGCCCTGGCGGACGGTGATCGAGGGCTTGAGGCCCGATTCGGTGAGCAAGGTGCCCGCCGCGCGCATCACCAGCCCGTCGGCGCGCTCGCGCGCTTCCTCCTCGATCGCGGCCATCACGCCGCCCCACTGGACGAATTCGGGCTGGGGGATCAGCGCGAGGATCTCGACATTTCCGCCGGTCTTGACCGCGCGCCGCGCGGCGAAGCGCAACGCGATCTCGGCCTCCGGGCTCTCGTCGATCACCACCAGATAGGTGCGCATGAGCGGAATCTCTCCCTTGCGCGTTGACTGCCGCGCGATTGCCTTTCGTGCAAGCGTCTTGACCGCGCGGCGGTCGGCGGCAAAGGGGAGGCGAACGCCTCTCCTCAGTGACTCAGACGGGAACGTCCATGTCGATCGAAATCAAGATGCCCGCGCTTTCTCCCACCATGGAAGAGGGCACCCTCGCCAAATGGCTGGTCAAGGAAGGCGATACGGTGAAGTCCGGCGACCTGATGGCCGAGATCGAGACCGACAAGGCGACGATGGAGTTCGAGGCGGTTGACGAGGGCGTGGTCGGCAAGATCCTCGTTCCCGAGGGCACCGACAATGTGAAGGTCGGGACGGTGATCATGGTGCTGGCGGGCGAGGGCGAGGATGTTTCCGCCGCAGCTGCCCCTGCTCCGAAGGCCGAGGCGCCCAAGGAGGCACCGAAAGCCACGGCCGCGCCGGCACCCGCTCCGACCCCCGCACCGGCTCCGGCCAAGGCGAATGGCTCTGCCTCGGACGTTCGCGTCAAGGCCAGTCCCCTCGCCAAGCGTATCGCCGCCGAGAAGGGTGTCGATCTTTCGGGCGTGACGGGCTCGGGCCCCAACGGCCGGATCGTGAAAGCCGATATCGAGGGCGCGAAGCCCGGCGCGTCCCCCGCCGCCGCACCGGCCGCGCAGGCGCCCGCAGCCGCCGCGCCTGCCGCCGCACCGGCCGAGCACAAGCCGGTCTGGTGGGATGAGAGCATCCCGCACGAGGAGGAGAAGCTCTCCAACATCCGCAAGACGATCGCGCGCCGTCTGACCGAATCGAAGCAGACCGTCCCGCACATCTATCTGACGGTGGACATCCGGCTCGACGCGCTGCTCAAGCTGCGGACCGAGCTCAACGCGGCGCTGGCCTCGCGGAACGTCAAGCTCTCGGTCAACGATCTGCTGATCAAGGCGCTCGGCGTCGCGCTGATCCAGACGCCCAAGTGCAACGTCACCTACACCGGCAATACGTTGGTCAAGTATCACCGCGCCGACGTGTCGGTCGCGGTTTCGACCGACACGGGCCTCATCACCCCGATCATCCGCGATGCCGGGGGGATCAGTGTTTCGGCGATCTCGACCCAGATGAAGGACCTTGCCGGCCGTGCGCGCGAGGGCAAGCTGCAGCCGCACGAATATCAGGGCGGGACGGCGAGTCTTTCCAACATGGGTATGTTTGGAATCAAGCAGTTCGAGGCCGTCATCAATCCGCCGCAGGGGATGATCATGGCGATCGGCGCGGGCGAGAAGCGGCCTTATGTCATCGACGATGCGTTGGGTGTCGCGACCGTCATGTCGGCGACAGGCAGCTTCGATCACCGCGCGATCGATGGCGCCGACGGGGCCGAGCTGATGAAATTGTTCAAGGAACTGGTCGAAAGCCCCATGGGCATGATCGCCTAAGGGAATCGCGGCCATGCGCGTCCTGATCGAGGTTCTCCACATCGTGGTCGGCGTCTTCGCCGCGATGCTGATCGCCGCGCTGGCGAGCTGGTCCTATGGGCAGGCCTCGCGCGATATCTGGCTGGTGGCCTATGTCGCGATGGGGCTGGTGGTGCTGATGGGCGTGGGACCGATCCGCCGCGCCTATGCCGAGGACCGCGCGGCGCTGAACGGTGCGAAGAACAATCCCGATGCATGAGAGTCCTCCCGCGCGCGCGCCCACGATTCGCGTCATCGCCATGCCCGCCGACGCCAATCCCTATGGCGACATCTTCGGCGGCTGGCTGATGAGCTGGATGGACAGCGCCGCCGGATCGGTCGCCTCGCGCCACGCGCATGGCCGCGCGGTGACGATCGCGGTCGAGGGGATGCAGTTCCACTTGCCCGTGTCGGTCGGCGACGAGCTGTCGGTCTTCGCCGAGCTGGTCCGCACCGGCCGCACATCGATGACCATCGCGGTCGAGGCGTGGCGCCGCCACCGCCATGAGGAAGAAATGCACAAAGTGACCGAAGCCAGCTTCACCTTCGTCGCGATCGACGCCGACCGGCGCCCGCGCGAGATTCCTTGCATGCCGGAAGCCGCCGCGTGATGGGCTTTCCCGACTTCCATGTCGCGCTGCTCCAGGGGATGTTGCTGTCGGTGCTGATGCTGACGGTGCCGATGCTCTACGCCTTCACTTCGCGGGTGAAGATGAGCACGGGCGACCTGCTGCTGCTGATTCCGATCTATCCGGCCCTAGCGGTGCTAAGCGTGCTGGTGTTTCTGCCCTTCGAAGGCAATTGGGCGGACAGCGCATTCGGCCCGGTCGGCGCGCTGCGCGCGCTGATCGTGGGCGGGCTGTTCCTGGTGCTGGGCACGCTGATCACCCAGCGCCACCAGCTTCCCAAACTCTATACCTACCAGGTCGCGCACCGGCTCGCCTCGGTATTCGTGATCGGCGCGGCGTGGGGGACTGTGTGGACCCTTTCGGGCTGGCTGCTGACAAGTATGGGAATGACGAGCAATGGCTGAAACCTATGACGTGATCGTGCTCGGTTCGGGCCCCGGCGGCTATGTCGCGGCGATCCGCGCGAGCCAGCTTGGCCTCAAGACCGCGATCGTCGAGCGCGAGCTGCTCGGCGGCATCTGCCTCAACTGGGGATGCATCCCCACCAAGGCGCTGCTGCGCTCGGCCGAGATCTTCCATTATATGCAGCACGCCAAGGATTACGGGCTCGCGGCCGAGAAGATCAGCGCGGACCTGGACGCGGTGGTCAAGCGTTCGCGCGGGGTGGCGAAGCAGCTCAATTCGGGCGTCACGCACCTGATGAAGAAGAACAAGATCGCCGTGCATATGGGCACCGGGGTTTTGACTGGAAAAGGCGGCATGACCGTCACCGGCGAGGACGGCAAGAAGACCGACCTGAGCGCCAGGAACATCATCGTCGCCACCGGGGCGCGCGCCCGCGACCTGCCCTTCGCGCCCGCGGACGGCAAGCGCGTCTGGACCTATCGCCATGCGATGACGCCGCCCGAAATGCCGACCAAGCTGCTCGTGATCGGATCCGGCGCGATCGGGATCGAGTTCGCCAGCTTCTACAACGACATGGGCAGCGAAGTGACGGTCGTGGAGATGCTCGACCGCGTCGTGCCGGTCGAGGATGCGGACGTCTCCGCCTTCCTCGAAAAGGCACTGAAGAAGCAGGGCATGACGATCATGACCAAGGCCGGCGTCGAGAAGCTCGAGGTCGGCGCGAATGGCGTGAAGGCGTCGATCAAGGACAAGGACGGCAAGGTCACGGCGAGCGAGTTCAGCCACGTCATCGTCGCGATCGGGATCGTGCCCAACACAGAGAATATCGGGCTGGAGGCGCTGGGCGTGAAGACCGAGCGCGGGCACATCGTCACCGACGGGGCGTGCAAGACCAATGTCGACGGCCTTTACGCGATCGGCGACGTCACCGCGCCGCCCTGGCTGGCGCACAAGGCGAGCCATGAGGGCGTGATCGCGGCTGAGGCGATCGCCGGCAAGCATCCGCACGCGATGGACCCGCGCAACATCCCGGGCTGCACCTATTGCCACCCGCAGATCGCGTCGGTGGGGCTCACCGAGGCCAAGGCGAAGGAAGCCGGGTACGAAGTGAAGGTCGGCACCTTCCCCTTCATCGGCAACGGCAAGGCCATTGCTCTCGGGGAAGCCGAGGGCTTCGTGAAGACGGTGTTCGACGCGAAGACCGGCGAGCTTCTGGGCGCGCACATGATCGGCGCGGAAGTGACCGAACTGATCCAGGGCTATACGATCGGCAGGACGCTGGAGACGACCGAGGCGGAGCTGATGGAGACGGTGTTCCCGCATCCGACGCTCAGCGAGATGATGCACGAGAGCGTGCTGGCGGCGTACGGGCGGGTGCTGCATATCTGAGGGGTGGGGCAGTCCGGGTTGCACACGCGACCGGCGAAAGTCGCCTCGTGGGCTGGTTGCGGACTGAAATCGTTCGGGCGCAATCAATGCGAGAGCGGACGTTCGTTTTGCGTTAGCTGGGCAAAGACGCAGGGTCTCCGGTGAAGTCGATGGTGATGTTGCCGCCCAGCTTTTCGTTTACGAGGCTGCCCATGCGTTGGATGAGCGCGCGAGCCTGCTGCTCGTCCGCTGTGTTGTGCTGATGCATCGTGGGAAGCAATTGGTTCAGAGCCGCGCGTTTTGCGGCGGTCATCGTCTTCTGTTCCTCGTCAAACACATAATTGGCGACGTCTCCGCTTACATGTTGAACCCGGATTTGTGCGATTAGCTCGCCCCGCTCCTTCACATAGAGCGCATAGGTGCTGACGGCGACCTCGTAGCGGTCGTTGAACAGAAGCAAGTCGTTGTAGATGGGGGCTTCCAGTTCGAAGGACGCGGACAACTCCTCGACCGAAAAGGAGGTGGGCATTGGCAACGCGGCGATCGGCTTAGCCCATTGCCATGCTTCCTGACCCGGTTCCGCCTTGGCCGCGAGGCGGTCAAAGATCTGCACCATCCCAAAAAGCTGGGTGTGCATGCGTCTGAGCTTTGTAAGGATCGCCAAGCAATGTGCGATCTGTTGATCGCGCTTCTCCCCCGCCCTGATGCGTCGCTCGTTGCGAAACGTCAGAAGCTGAGCGCCAAGCGCCAACATCCCGCCGAGAAGCGCGCCAACAATCGCCGACACGAAATTGCTATCGAAGAAAAGCTGGTTCATCGCATCACTCGGGCTGATCAGTTCATATCCGAAACATACTCAAACAAGAAGGGCCGCGCCAAAGGCGAAGGCGGTGGCGATGAAGAGGTCGGTTCTCGACCTAAGCGAGCCGGAGGCAGACCCACATGCGCAAGGACGATCACGACCAGGTGCTGGCGCGCTTCCGCGCCGCGGTGAACATGACCGCCGCGGAGATCGAGGACTGGCTCGAGACCGAGGAGAGCCGCAAGGTCGGCCATACGCGTCCGGGCGAGGCCGAGAGCGTGGGCCGCATGTCGGCGCGGCGGATCGTGGCGATCCTGCGGACGCCGCGCGAGAAACTGGATGGGGGCGATTATGCCCATATGCGCAAGGTCGCCGGCTTCGTCGCACGGCATCGCGGGCAGGGGCCGCATGACGAATGGCGCGTGCCGGGATCACGCTGGCGCTTCTCGCTGATGAACTGGGGGCATGATCCGCTGAAAGACTGAGGCGAGGGGATTAACCCGGCCTTAGGCCCGCCATGGGAAGGTCGCGCCGCAATCATGGAGGCGCGGTTCCCATGGAAACGCTGCGATACGGCAAGGGCAAGCTGGTCGGCGTGGCGCTGCTCTGCGCGCTGGGCGCGGGATTCTTCCTCCTTCTCTATCTCTTCCCCGAATGGGCGGCGCAATCGCGCAAGGGCCGCCTGTTCGCGACCGGCCTGGGCCATAGCGTCCTCATTCCGCTGATCTGGATCGCCTTCACCATCGCCACGACGCGCGCGATGATGATCCTGGCCGGCGATCGCGCCGCGGTCGAGGCCGGGCCCGACGCGCTGGTGCTCAAGACCTGGTGGCGGACGCGGCGCGTGCCCTGGGCCGATGTCGGCGACGCTTCGATCAGGCTGACGGGGGCGGGCAACACCAAGGCCTGGCAGCTCGTCATCCTGCACCGCGACGGATCGGGCTCGACCGAGTTCAAGCTCCCGCTCGCCACCACCGAGCTGCACCAGGCGCGCTATCAGGAGTTCGTCGATTCGCTGCTGGCGGTGAAGGCGAGGGGCGGGGGATCGCGGTCCGTCGCGGAGCAGGCGCCCGCGAGCAGCTTCGATGCCGATGCGGCGCTGGCGAACTATATGGCCAAGAAGGCGGCGGGGCTGATCGAGGCGCCCGGCCCGGCGCCCGCCGCGCGGCCGGTGTTCGGGCGCAAGATCGTCTGAATCGAAAGAGGCGCGGTTCCGGGGAACCGCGCCTCTTCGTTCCGCGCCGATCGGAGGATCAGGCGGCCTGTTCGTTCGCCGCGCCGAAGGGCGAGGTGACCGGTGCGGTCTCGACCGGGCGCGGGCCCGCGGCGGCGGTGTTGACCGTGCTCATATGCTTGAGGCGTCCGTCGATATGGCCGCCATTCTCGATGGTGATATTCTCATATTCGACATCGCCGGTGATCTTGGCCGAACGCTCGATGGTGAGCGTCTTGACGCGGACGGTGCCCTCGATCGCACCGGCGAGGCGCGCGCTCTCGGCGGTCACGCTGCCGAAGATCTGGCTTTCCGATCCCTGGGCGAGGGTGCCGCAATTGACGTCGCCTTCGACGCGGCCGTCGATATGCAGATCGGCGGTGGCGGTGACGTTGCCCGTGACGATCACGTCGGGCCCCAGCACCGAGAACATGCCGCGCTTGCCCGAGCTGCTGCTCTGCGGCGGCGGCGCCGGCGGCATTGCCGGCCTTTCGTCGCGACCCTTATTATTGTTGTGAAATATTGCCATGGTTACTCCCCACTCCCCGACTCCGGTATGCGCACCCTCCTAGCATAGTGTGCACGTTCGGGCAGCCATGATTCAGCCCCTGTTCGTTCCATAGAGGGATTGTCATTGGCGCTTCCGTCGAGGGTTTTGAGGAGGAAAAACAACGCAATACAATGCGTTGTTGCGAAAGCGAAATGGTTAACGGGGTCGCCGGTGGCGGCCCCCGCGAAAGCCAGGATCGCGCCGCACTGCACCGTTAGCGCGACGACACGTTGTTCGGCGCGCTTCCAGCCCAGCCACAGCGCCAGAATCACGGGCGCCGCGAGCGCCGCCAGCCCTATCCCCGGAAACAGCGCCGCCGGCACCAGCGATGCCGCGAGCGCCGCGGTGCGAGGCTCGGCCAGCGGCGCGACGGTCAGCCGCGCGAACAGATAAGCGAGCAGCCCCAGCCCGGCGACCCCGGCCATACCGATCAGGGTGAGGCTGACAGGCACGAGCGGCGCCGGGGCGATCCAGCCCAGAATCATGGTGAGCCCGAGCGCGGCGCTCGCGGCCGCGATCGGGCCCTGCCGCGCGAATACCCGCCGCGCGGCGCCCACCCGCATCGCGGGGGTTTGGATCGAAAGGCGCCAGGCGGGCATGCGCCCGTCCTAATGGCGAGTGGTTGCGATCCTCTTAGGAAGCGGTGCTATTTCGTGGGCATGGGTGGCGCTTCGGGCGCCGGCTCGGCGAGGAGCGGCCGGAGCAGCGCGTCGAAGCTGCGCAGCGTGAACACACCGGCATCGGCAAAGCGGACAATGCCCCGGCGGTCGATCACATAGCTGGTGGGTACGGCGGTCCAGTTCTTGTAGACCTGCCCGCGAAAGCTGAGCGCGAGCGGATAGGCCAGCGCGTCGTCGACCGCCTTGAGCTTGTAGGGCTGGAGCGAATCCTCGGTCTGCACGCCGATGATCTCCAGCCCCTTGTGCCGGTTCGCCCGGTAGTAATTGTCCATCATCGGCATCTCGGACTTGCACGGTGTGCACCAGGTCGCCCAGAGATTGATGACGATCACCTTGCCGCGCAATTGCTCGGACGTGACGGCGGTGCGGTCGAAGGTCTTGAAGCTGAACGGCGGGGCGGGCTGGCCGACCACGATCTTGGGGCCCGCCGATGATGCCGGTGCGGGCGCCGCGGCGGGGAGCGCGGGGGCAATGCCGGGCGCCAGCGAAAGCGGGACGATTGCCAGAAGGATACGTAACCGCGCAGAAATCATGGATTTTGCCCCCAAATCCTGTGCCGGGGATGCTGACCCCCGGGCTGGCGGCTGTCAATGCGCGGCCATGGTCCCCGGGGGCATTGACCGTCCGGGGCACCGTCGCTATAGGCCGCGCGTCCCGAAGGGGCAGGTGCCGGTTTCCGGCCTCCCAGCCCCATGCAGGATGAGCTGAACATTGCCGGAGACGCAAGACCCGGGGGGTCCAAAGGGCCGCCATGGTCTTTTCGCATTCCCTCGTTCCTGGGCTCCGACAAAGTAACCTCCGGATTTTCCGGGCAACACAAGGTGAAGGGCTTTCATGCCGACGATCAACCAGCTGGTCCGCAAGGGCCGCGAACCGCAGAAGGCCAAGTCCAAGGTCCCTGCGATGGAACAGAACCCGCAGAAGCGCGGCGTTTGCACTCGCGTCTATACGACGACCCCGAAGAAGCCGAACTCGGCGCTGCGCAAGGTGGCCAAGGTCCGCCTGACCAACAGCCGCGAGGTCATCAGCTATATTCCGGGTGAAGGGCATAACCTGCAGGAGCACTCGGTGGTGCTGATCCGTGGCGGCCGCGTTCGCGACCTTCCCGGCGTCCGCTATCACGTGCTGCGCGGCGTTCTCGATACCCAGGGTGTCAAGGACCGCAAGCAGAGCCGTTCGAAGTACGGCGCCAAGCGTCCGAAGTAAGCAGCCACAGTAAGCCCCGGACGGGTTCCGGACACGCTGAAGTTTGTAAAGGAAATTCAAGATGGCTCGTCGTCGTCGTCCCGAGAAGCGGGAAATCCTGCCTGATCCCGTTTACGGGGATGAGGTTCTCTCCAAGTTCATGAATTCGGTCATGCTGGACGGCAAGAAGGCCGTCGCGGAAGGCATCGTCTATTCGGCGCTGCAGACCGTCGAGCAGCGCGCCAAGCGCGAGCCGATCGGCGTGTTCCATGACGCGCTGAACAACATCAAGCCGGGCATCGAGGTCCGTTCGCGCCGCGTCGGCGGTGCGACCTACCAGGTCCCCGTCGAGGTCCGCCCGGAGCGCGCGCAGGCGCTCGCGATCCGCTGGCTTATCGCCTCGGCGCGCAACCGCAGCGAGCACACCATGTCGGCGCGTCTTTCGGGCGAGCTGATGGATGCCGCCAACAACCGCGGCAACGCGGTGAAGAAGCGCGAAGATACGCACCGCATGGCCGAGGCCAATCGCGCGTTCAGCCACTACCGCTGGTAAACTTCGTACCTACATTATGGGGAGCCGGTCCGACCGGCTCCCCAAACTCCTAAGGAAGCAACGATCATGGCCCGCAGCCATCCGCTCGAGCGTTATCGCAATATCGGCATCATGGCGCACATCGACGCCGGCAAGACGACGACGACCGAGCGCATCCTCTATTACACCGGCAAGTCCTACAAGATCGGCGAAGTGCACGAAGGCACCGCGACGATGGACTGGATGGAGCAGGAGCAGGAGCGCGGGATCACGATCACGTCGGCCGCGACGACCACCTTCTGGAAGGCCGAGGACGGCCAGGGTCCGGAGCACCGGATCAACATCATCGACACGCCGGGCCACGTCGACTTCACGATCGAAGTCG
>CBINJP010000037.1:0-23871 GCA_966251045.1 uncultured Sphingomonas sp. | reverse complement strand
CCAAGATCGGCACCCAGGTGAGCGCGCGCACCGACTGGCATTTGCTCGATCCCGATGTGCTCGGCTGGATGTTCGCGAATGTCGATCCCGAGCCCGCGCTGATCGAGAGCCTGTTCGAGCTTCGCCGGATCGTCGAGCCCGACGCGGCGCGGCTGGCAGCGCTGCGGCGCACCCCCGAGCAACTGGAACGGATGCGGGCGGGGCTCGACGGAGTCGCCGAGCATACTTTCGCCACCGAGGAAGGTCGCGCGTGCGATCATGAATTCCACGCGGCGCTGCTCGAGGCGAGCCATAATGATTTCGTCATCTCGCTGGCCCATGGCGTCGCCACCGCGATTCAGTTGACCACCGCCTTCAAGCAGGACCGTCTTCCCGCGGCGCTGGACGCGCTGCCGGGCCATCTCGACGTGCTCCACGCGATCGCGGATCAGGATGCCCAGCGCGCCCACGATGCGATGGCGCGGCTGGTCGACACCGGCCTTTCCGACACGATGGAAGCGCGCGGCTGCTGCTGAAGCCGCTCCCGGCTTGAACCCGGGGGCTTTGGTCCCTAGATGCTGGCTCGCATTGTTACCGCTAACTTTTCAGCGAATCAGAGAGGATCGAGCCATGGGGCTGACCGGCGAATTGTTCATTGCGGGCGCGCGCGCCACGGGCGCCAACGGGACGTTCAAGGCGGTGTCGCCTGCGACTGGCGGCGAAATCGAGCCCCCCTTCACGCTCGCGACTGTCGCTGACGTCGAGGCCGCCGCCGCCGCCGCCGAGGCCGCTTTCCCGATCTATTCGAACCTGCCGCGCGAGAAGCGCGCCGAGTTCCTCGAAGCCGCCGCGGACGAGATCGACGCGCTGGGTGACACGCTGACCGAGCGCGCCATGGCCGAGACGGGCCTGCCCGCCGCGCGCCTCAACGGCGAGCGCGGCCGCACCGTCGGCCAGCTACGGCTGTTCGCGAAGGAGCTGCGGCTGGGCGAGTATCTCCGCGCGCGGATCGATCATGCGATCGAGGACCGCCAGCCGCTGCGCAAGCCCGACCTTCGTCTGCGCATGGTGCCGCTCGGCCCGGTGGTGGTGTTCGGCGCGAGCAACTTCCCGCTCGCCTTCTCGACCGCGGGCGGCGACACCGCCTCGGCGCTTGCCGCGGGCTGCCCGGTGATCGTCAAGGGCCACTCGGCGCATCCGGGCACGGCGGAGCTGGTCGCGGGCGCTGTGACGCGCGCCGCGCAGAAGACCGGCATGCCCGCCGGCGTCTTCTCGATGCTCAACGGCCCGGGCAATGAAGTCGGCTCGGCGCTGGTCAGCGATCCGCGCGTCAAGGCGGTGGGCTTCACCGGCTCGCGCGGAGGCGGCACCCAGCTGATGAAGCTCGCCGCGAGCCGTCCGGTGCCGATTCCCGTCTATGCCGAGATGAGCAGCATCAACCCGGTGTTCCTCCTCCCCTCGATCCTCGAAGCCAAGGCGGAGGCGCTGGGCGCGGCGTTCGTCGGCTCGCTGACGATGGGCGCGGGGCAGTTCTGCACCAATCCCGGCCTCGTCCTCGCGGTGGAAGGGCCGGCGCTCGACCGCTTCCTCGTCGCGGCGACCGACGCTGTCGGCGTGGCCCCGGCGCAGACCATGCTCTCGCCCGGCATCCACAAGGCCTATGAGACCGGCGTCGCCCGCATGGCCTCGTCGCCCGCGCTGAGCCAGCTTGCCGAGGGCCAGGAGCCCGGCGGTCCCACCTGCGGCCGCGCGGCGCTCTTCTCGATCGCGGCGAAGGACTTCATCGCCGATGCCGAGGGGCATTCGGAGGAAGTGTTCGGTTCGGCGAGCCTCGTGATCCGCTGCGCCGATGCCGACGAGATGCTGAGCGTGATCGGCCATCTCGAAGGCCAGCTGACCGCGACGATCCATCTCGACGACAATGACGTCGAGCTGGGCCGCCGCCTCGTCCCGCTGCTCGAGCGCAAGGTGGGCCGCATCCTCGCCAATGGCTGGCCGACCGGGGTCGAGGTGACCGACGCGATGGTCCATGGCGGGCCCTTCCCGTCGACTTCGGACGGGCGCAGCACTTCGGTGGGCACGCTCGCGATCGACCGCTTCCTGCGGCCGGTGTCGTACCAGGACCTGCCCGCGGCGCTGCTGCCGGCGGACGTGGCGGACGGCGATGCGGGGATTCCGCGCCGCGTGGACGGCAAGCCGGTGCTGTAATCGAAATCCTCCCCCGCAGGGGGAGGGGGACCACGAAGTGGTGGAGGGGGCTCGCCGCGTGCGAGCCCTTTTCATTTGAGCAGGTCGCTTGCGGCGCTCCCCCTCCGTCAGCTGCGCTGCCACCTCCCCCTCCGGGGGAGGATCTTCTCAGCCCGGAAACGCCTCGCTTTGATCCGCCGCGGTGCGGAAGCGGAAGGCCATGGCGTGGGTGTATTTCTGCCCCGGGTTCAGCCGCGCGGAGGGGAAGTTGGGCTTATTGGGCGCGTCGGGGAAATTCTGGGGTTCGAGGCAGAAGCCGCCGCGTGACGGGTAGCTGACCCCCGAGGTCCCGGGCGCGCCGCCGGCGAGATGGTTGCCCGTGTAGAGCTGGACGCCGGGCTGGTCCGAATGGACTTCGAGCACGCGGCCGGTGCCCGGATCGAACACGGTGGCGACGCGGCGGATGCGGCCGGCGGGGGTGTCGAGCACGAAGTTGTGGTCGTAGCCGCGGCCCTGCCTGAGCTGGACATCGTCGGCGCCGATATCGCGGCCGATCGGCTTGGGACTGCGGAAGTCGAACGGGCCGCCGGCGACATCGGCGAAGGCGCCGGTGGGGACCATCGAGGGATCGGTCGGCGTGGTGCGGCTCGCCGGGATCTGGAGCCATTGGCCCAGCACATCGCCGCCGCTCGCCTCGCCCGCGAGGTTGAAATAGGCGTGATGGGTGAGGTTCACCACCGTCGCGGCATCGGTGGTCGCAGTGAAGGTGATGGCGAGGCCGTCCTCCTCCAGCACATAGGCGACATCGACATGGAGCGTGCCCGGAAAGCCGTTGGCGCCGTCCGGGCTCAACGTCGAATAGGTGACCGAATGTGCATCCTGGTGCGTGACGTCCCAGAAGCTCTGGTCGAGCCCGAGTGGACCCGAATGGAGATTGTTGGGGCCGTTATTCGCGGGAAGCGTGTAAGTGCGCCCGTCGAGACTGAACGTCGCGCCGCCGATCCGGTTGGCATAGCGGCCGGCGATCGCGCCGTAAAAGCGCGGATGGCCGCGATATTCCTCGACGTCCTGGTAGCCGAGCGTGATGTTGGCGCTGTCGCCATTGCGGTCCGGGACGTCGAGTGAGCGCAGCGATGCGCCGAGATTGAGGATCTCGGCGCGGAAGGGGCCGCGGGCGATGGTGACCGCCTCGATCTTGCCGCCCTTCACCAGCCAGTCAGCGCTCATTTCCATGTCCCCAGCCGGACGCGCAGCATCACCGGGCGCGCGGTGAAATTGAGTCCATAGTCGGTTTGGTCACCGTTCCAGACGTTGCGCCTGACCCATGCGCCGCTCTGGTCGAAGCTACCCTGCTCGACGCTGAGATATTGCGAGTGTTCGCCGGGCGCGGCGTCGGCAAGGCCGAAGCGCATCCGGATATTGGCGCCGGCAACGAGGAATTCGTCGGGCCCCAGCTGCGCGACCAGCGCGCCGCCGACCATCTTGCCCTTGGTCGGGTGCGGATCGACCGTGAGCCATGTCCATTCGCGCTCACCGAAAGCCCACATATCGAACATGGCCGTGACGCGCCACCGGCCGAGCACGGTCGACTGGTCCGCCGCGTCCGGGGACTTGGCGACGCCCCATGTCGGTTTCTCGAACGCGATCTTCGCCCAGCTCCTCGCCATCGGCTTGAACAGCCGGTAACTGGCCGCGAAGGCTTCGATCGTCGCGTCGTCCAGCACCTTCGCGCCGAGCGGATAGTTGGTGTAGTCGTCACCATCGAGCCCGAACGGCGCGAAGCCGATCGCGCCCTTGCCGAGCACCGGCCAGAAGAAGCGCGCGAATTCGAGCGCATGGCCCGTTTCCGGCACCATCAGCGGGTTATCGGGCCGCGCATAGTGATCGACATAGGCGAGGTAGCCCTTCCAGTCCTGCGTGTAGATGTCGGGCGCGACCAAATCGATGTGCGGCGCCGCGGCCTTCCAGATATCGATGACGGTCCAGTTCGGTCCCCCGGCTGGCACGCCCATCGGATCGGGCTCGGCGTTGAACGCGTCGCTGAGCGCGGCATTGCAATACATGGGCAGCGGTTTGACTGCCTTGCCGGCGGCGGCGATCGCATCGATATATTGCGCGGTGTGCCAGGCGGAGAAGGCGGTCTCGGCGGTCTTGCCGAACACCTGCCGCCAGGTTCCCGGCTTGCGCCCGAGCCGGCTGACGAGCGCGGCGGGCACCGGCCCTTCGAACAGAGCGGTCGCTTCGGGGCGATAGTCGCGACCCAGGCTCCATGCGCCGGCTTCATTCTCGGGCTGGACCATGATGACGCTGTTGTCGGGGTCATGGTCGCGCAGGTAAGTCATGAGCGCGACGAATGCGCGGCGATCGGCATTGAGCGTGTTCTTGCCGAAGGCGGAGAGCGAATGGTGCGCGGCGCCCGACGCGGTGCGGGCGCGGGGAAATCGGACGGTATCGCTCTTGACCCATTCGGGGACGTAGGTGCCGTTCCCGTTCTTCCAGGTCCCGAACCACAACAGCACGAGGCGCGTATCGTGTTGGCGCGCCTGCTTGAGGAGGACGTCGACATAGGAGAAGTCGAACTTGCCCTCGACCGGCTCGATCTGTTCCCAGGCGACCGGGATTTCGAGCGTATTGGCGTGGAGCCGCTCGACCATCGGCCAGACCAGCGGGAGCATCGCCGGATAGTTGCTCGAGTTGTTGGCCTGGATGCCGAGCATCAGGAAGGGCGCGCCATCGACGAAGAGCGCGTGGCGGCCATTTTTCGAAACGAGGCGCGGGACCTCCGTCGCCATCGCGGGAAGGGCGATGGCGGCGAGCGTGAGCGCGAGCAGCGCCCGGATCAGCTTGCCCATCTTACTTCGGGCAGACCGAGGCGTTGGGATCGGAAACGATCCGAACGTCGGCGATCGTGAAGCTGAAAGGTCCGGTCGCCTGCACCACGAACGGCGCGGTGACCTTGTTCAGATCGACCCCCGCGTCGCGGAAACATTTGAGGAAGATCTTCACCGTGCGCCACGTGCCGGTCTCGCCAGTGAACAGGCTGGTGGCGTTGATCGCGCCGGTATTGGCGCCGCCTTCCATCAGCAGCTTGACCGGGCCGGTCGCGGCGACGTCGATCCGGTAGCTGATCTGGAGCGACAGATCGGCATTGGCCTCGCGAGAGAGATCGAGCGTGCCGCCGCCGATCCGCAGGGTGGCCGCGCGGTTGGGCCAGCTGAGCTGCGCGGCGCCTTCCTGCTGCGCCGGGCCCTCGACCACTTTCCGCGTGATCCCGCTATCGGTCGCGAACGAGAAGGGCGCCGGGGTCTGGCCGCGCGAGAAATAGAGGCTGGTATTGCCCATGCTCGCGTCGATGCCGGCTTCCTCGCTCAATTTTCCGACCTGGCCGGGCTTGGCGTAGCTGAGGCCATAGCCGAACGGGAAGAGCGGGTCGTATCCGGCCATCCCGAAGTTCAGGTTGAACTGCCCCGCGGTCTTGGGCCAGCTGAACGAGAGCGTGCCCGAGAAATCGCGGCGCGGCTTGCCGGCGGCGTCGCCGATGATGACGTCCGCGATGCCCTGCCCCTCGCTGCCCGGCAGCCAGGCCGCGACGAAGGCGTCGGACTGGTTGAGCTCGGGATTGACCCAGAGCGGGCGGCCCGAGAGGAAGACCGCGACGGTGCGGATGCCCGCTTTCTTCAGCTTGGCGAGCGTCGCCAGCGCCTGCTTGTCGCCGGGCTGGAATTCGAGCGTGCGGATATCGCCGCGCATCTCGGCGTAGGGCTGTTCGCCGAACACCACGATCGCGACATCGGGCTTGGTCTTGAAGCTGCCGTCCGCCGAGAGTTCGGCCTTGCCGCCGCCCGCGGTGACCGCGTCGGCGATGCCCTTGTAGATGGTGGTGCCGCCCGGGAACATCTCATTGGGGTTGCCGTCGCCCTGCCAGCTCAGCGTCCAGCCGCCGGTCTGCATCTGCATCGAATCGGCGCCCGGGCCGGTGACGAGCACGTTCGCGCTGGCCTTGACCGGCAGCACGCCGTCATTCTTGAGCAGCACGAGCGACTTGGACACGGCCTCGCGCGCCACCGCGCGATGCTCGGGCGTGCCGAGCAAATCCTTGCCCTCGAGCGGGCGCGCGGGATCGAACAGGCCCAGCTTCACCTTGACGCGCAGAATGCGGCGCACCGCATCGTCGATCCGCGACATGGGCAGCCTGCCCGATTTGGCGTGCGCCACCGTGGTTTCGAACAGCTTCTTCCAGCTGTCCGGCGCCATCGCCATGTCGAGGCCCGCGATGAAGGTCTGGGGGCAATCCTCGCTGGTGCAGCCCGGGATCTGGCCATGGCCGTTCCAGTCGCCGACGACGAAGCCCTGGAACCCCATCTTGCCCTTGAGCACATCGGTGAGCAGCGACTGGTTGCCGTGCATCTTCACGCCGTTCCAGCTGTTGTACGACGCCATCACCGTCATCGTGCCCGCGTTGATCGAGGGCGGATAGCCCGCGGCATGGATGCGCGCGAGGGTCGCTTCGTCGACTCGCGTGTCGCCCTGGTCGATGCCGTTGAAGGTGCCGCCATCGCCGAGGAAATGCTTCACGCTCGAAGCGACATGCCCCTTCTGGATGCGGCCGGTCGTGCCGGGCACGCCCTGCTGGCCGATCACCATCTCGCCGGCATAGGACGCGACGACATCGGGATTTTCCGAATAGCCTTCGAAGGCGCGGCCCCAGCGGTCGTCCTGCGGCACGGTGACGGTTGGTCCGAACGCCCAGTCGATTCCCGACGCGGCGGTCTCGACCGCGGTGACCCAGCCGATCTTGCGCATCAGCGCGGGATCGCGCATCGCGCCGAGGCCGACATTGTGCGGGAAGATCGTCGCGCCGACGACATTGGCGTTGCCGTGCACCGCGTCGATCCCGAACATCAGCGGGATCTTGACCTTGCGGCCCGGCCGGTCCTCGTCATTGACCGCGCGGAAGGCGCGCGCGGTATCGACCCAGTCCTTTTGCGGCGCGCGGTCGTTGCCCGTCAGCGGCGGCGAATTGCCGCCCGCGAGGATCGATCCGAGCGGATATTTCCGAAGGTCCTCGGGCTTGATGTAGGTGATGTCGCCCTGGACCATCTGGCCCACCTTCTCCTCCAGCGTCATCTGCGACATGATCTGGGTGATGAAGGCTTCGGTCTCGGGATCGACCAGGCCCTGGCTTTGCGCGGCGGGCCAGTTCGCCGGATTGGCGACGGTGGGGCCGGCGGTCGTATCCTGTTGCGACATGGCGGCCGGAACCGCGAACAACATGGTGGTCGCCAACAACAAGATGGCCCGCTGCATGATTCTCTCCCGATTTGTTCTTTTCGCCGCCTTGGATAGCCGATTGACGGCGGATTGCCAGCCAAACCGTCAACGGTGTCAGGTCGATCTTCTCAGGCCAAAAGTCTTCAGGGGCGCGGGACGATCTTCATCTCGCGCGTGATCGCCAGCGGCTGGGTGAAGTCGCCGGGGAGCGACATCGTCACGTCCAGCCTGTCGCCCACGGCCTCGGCGCCGAGCAGCACGCCCGTGCCGGGATCGATTTCGAGCCTGATCGCGCCGCTCGCCGTGCCCTTCAGCGTGACATCGGCCCCACTATAGGCGCGGCGGTGGATGATGGTGACCTTGCTCGGATGGGGCTGATAGGCGATCGTCGCGCGTCCGGGGACGGCGGAGGCGAACTGCAGCGTGCCCCCGGTCGCTTCGAGATCGAGCACGGTATCGTTCCGGTCGAGCGCGATCTTGTAGGGGGCGAACTGATAGGTGTCGCCGGGCTTTGCGAGCTTCTCCAGCCCGAATTGCGGCGAGACCTGGATCTGGACGACGGTCAGGATCTCGGTGATCGGGAAGAAGATCTCGGCGGGGGCGCAATCCGCCACCAGCCCCTTGTCGAGATTCCCCGCCGCGTCCGGCGCGAACGGCCAGAGCTTGACGCGGCCGAGCTCGTCGCCCTGAGCGCCCATCGCCTTGCGGCAATCGGCGTCGATCTCGGCGTCGCTCCATTCGGGCGCGCCCTCGCGGTGCCAGGCACCCCTGATCACCGCGACCAGCGAGCCCTTGCCGTCCGAGACCAGGTCGAAGTCCAGCCGGAAGCTGTTGCCGGGAGCGTTGGGGACCACCGAGCTCGTCTCGAAGCGATAGGGATAAGTGCCCGCCGCGGGGAACCAGCGCGGCGCCTGTGCCTGAGCCTGGGCGGGCGCCGCGATCGCGACGAACCAGAGCGCCGCCGCGCCGATCGCGCGCGTTGTGATCGATCCGGCCATCGTTCCTCTCCTCATGGTGCGCCTCGATCCTAACGCAAGCCGGGCCTGGCCGCGATCTTCACATCGCGGGTGATGCGCAACGGCTGCGAATAGCCCCCGGGGAGCGTCATGGTCATGTCGAGTTCGTCATGCGTGGTTGCCGCGCTCAGCAAGACGCCGGTGGCAGGATCGATCTCGAGACGGAAGAGGAAGGTTTCGGAACCCGTGAGCGTGATGTCCGCGCCGTTATAGGCTCCGCGGCGAACCATGGTGAGCTTGAGCGGATCGGAGGCCCAGTCGATCGTGGCGCGGCCTGGCGCGAGCGCGGCGAACGTGACCGTGCCGCCGGTCGCCTCGAGTTTGGCCACGGTGTCGAGCCGGTCAAAGCTGGTCGCGTAGCGGGCGAAGCGGCGGCTGTCGCCGGGGCTGACCAGTTCGGCCAGCCGGAATTGCGGTCCCACCTGGATCAGCGCGACATTGAGGATGTCCATGATCGGGTAGAGGATGTCGGCAGGGGCGCAGTCGGCCACAAAGGCGGGGCCGAGCGTCGCGGCGGCGCCGGGCGCGACCGGCGAGAGCGTGATTCGGGCGAGCTCGTTCCCCGTTGCATGCAGTGCGGCGCGGCAATCGGCGTCGATCTCCGCGTCGCGCCATCCGCCCCCCTCCATATGCGCCGCCGCCTTCACCACCGCGACCAGTCCGCCCTTGCCATCCGAAACCAGGTCGTAATCGAGCCGATATGCTGTGGCCGGGAGGTTCGGTATGTGTGTGACCAGTTCGTAGCGATAGCCCTGGCTGCCTGCCTCGGGGATCCAGCGCGGCGCCTGCGCCTGCGCGGGCATGGCGAGTGCGGCCAGCCACGGCGCGGCGGCGTGGACTGCGCGGGATGTGATCGATCCGGTCATCCCGGCAGCGTAACATGTGTGTTAGTGTAACGCTACGGCAATTCACTCTGTTGCGCCAGCCAGCGTGCCGCGGCCTCCGGGCTCGCCTTGTCGGTGTCGCGGTCGACCATGTAGTTGGCGGTGCGCATGTCCTCGACGCGGATGCCGCCGACCAGCGGGCGGAGCGCCGCCTGGAAGCGCGCATCGTTCGCCCGCCCGGGGCTGACCATCAGGATCGCGTCATAGCCCGGCAGCGCTCCCTTGGGGTCGCTCAGCACCGCCAGCCCGTCCGCGGCGATGCGGCCGTCCGAGGAGAAGGCGGGAATGACGTCGGCCTCGCCCGAATTGAGTGCGCGGTACATGAAGGTCGGCTGATAGGGGCGGGCGGATTTGAAACGCAGGCCATAGGTATCGCGGACCGAGCGCCATTCGGGACGTTCGAGGAATTCGACATCGGTGGCGAGGTCGAGCGTCGGCGCGATGCGGGCGAGGTCGACGAGCGAATGGATGCCGAGGCGCTTCGCGTCGTCGCCGCGCATCGCAAAGGCATAGACATTCTCGAAGCCGAGGCTGCCCATCATCAGCATGCCGTGCTTCTCGCGCACCCAGGCGCCCACGCCGTCGACGATCGCCTCGCGGCCGGGCACGTCGTCGCGCTTCATCTGGTTGGTCCAGACGGTGCCCGAATAATCGACATAGACGTCGACGTCCCCGCCCGCCGCCGCGCTGAACGCGACCGCCGAGCCGAGGCCCTCGCGATACTCGACCTTGTAGCCGGCCGCTTCGAGCCGCTCGCCGATCAGCCGGGCCAGGATATATTGCTCCGAAAAACCCTTCGCGCCGACGACGACGGTCCCCTTGCCCGAAGGCATCGCGGGAGCAAGCGCGACGAGCAGGGCGAGGAGCAGGACGCCGAGGCTGCCCCAGATCAGGGGGCGCTTGCGCCGGGCGATGCCGTGTTCGGTTATCCCCAGCAGCGCGTCCACCGAGAGGGCGAGGCCCGCGGCGGCGGCGCAGCCGGCGAGCACCAGCGTCCAGTTCTGCGTCTGGAGGCCCGCGAAGATCAGGTCGCCGAGGCTCGGCTGGCCGACGGTCGTCGAAAGGGTCGCCGCGCCGATCGTCCAGACCGCGGCGGTGCGGATCCCCGCCATCAGCACCGGCGCGACGAGTGGGGCCTCGACGAGGCGGAGCTTCTGCGCACGCGTCATGCCGACGCCATCGGCGGCTTCGAGTATGGCGGGATCGAGAGTCGCGAGGCCGGTGATGCCGTTCCTCAGGATCGGCAGGATCGCATAGAGCGACAATGCGAGCAGCGACGGCAGGAAACCGAGCGCGGGAATCCCGCCGCCAACCAATGCCGAGACCGACAGCAGGATCGGATAGAAGAGCGCGAGCAGCGCGAGGCTGGGGATGGTCTGGACAAGGCTCGCCAGCCCCAGCGCGATGCGGCCGAGCGTCTTGTTGCGCGCGGAGAGGATCGCGAGCGGCAGGCTGACGACGAGGCCCAGCAGCAGCGCCGCGAAGGCGAGAAGGAGATGCTGGGCGAGCAGCTCCGGCACCCGGGCGAAGGCTTGCGCCATCACATTCCTCCCCCGGAGGGGGAGGTGGCAGCCGCAGGCTGACGGAGGGGTAGTCTCCACGGGCGGTATCGCTTGTGGAGACTACCCCTCCACCACTTCGTGGTTCCCCTCCCCCTCCGGGGGAGGATTTGAGAACGAATCCTCACCCCTCCAGCTCCGCCAGCCGGTGCGCCTGTTCGCGCGGGACCGCGACCAGGGCATCCGCCGCCGCGCCGCCCTTGCCCGCGAGCAATTCGCGCGGGGTCGCGTCCGCGACGATCCGCCCCGCGGCCATCACCAGCACCCGGTCGGCGAGCAGCAGCGCCTCGGCCATGTCGTGCGTGACCATGATCGTGGTCAGCCCCAGCCGGTCATGGAGCGCGCGGATCGCCTTGCCCAGGGCGTCGCGCGTCACCGGATCGAGCGCGCCGAACGGCTCGTCCATCAGCATGATCCCGGGCGCGCAGGCGAGCGCCCGCGCGACGCCGACGCGCTGGCGCTGGCCGCCCGACAGCGCATCGGGGAAGCGCTTTGCCATCTCGCCGGGCAGTTCGACCAGATCGAGCAGTTCGGCGACGCGCGCGGCGCTATCCTTCTCGCCCGCCAGTCTCAGCCCGATCGCGACATTCTCCCCGACGGTCATGTGCGGGAAGAGCCCGACATTCTGGAAGACATAGCCGATCCGCCGCCGCAGCAGATGGACCGGCTCGGCGCTCACCGCGCTGCCTCCGATCAGCACCTCGCCTTCGCTCGGCTCGATCAGCCGGTTGACCGTCTTGAGCAAAGTCGACTTGCCCGATCCCGAGGCGCCGACGAGCGCAACGAAGCTTCCGGCCGCCACCTCCAGCGACACGCTGTCGACCGCCGCCACGCCCCCCGCATAGCGCTTGCTGACATTTTTGAAGGTAACGCTGCGCAATTGCTCTGGCATCGCGCGGAGTTGTGCGGGATGAAGCGGGAAACGTCAAAAGCGGTGGTGAGGATGACCGACCAGGCGACCCCCAGTCTGCCCGCGCGCGATTTCGACGCGACCGAGGCATTCTACGCGCCGCTGGGTTTCACGCGGCGCTATCGCGACGATGCGTGGATGATCCTCGAACGCGGCACGCTGATGCTCGAATTCTTCCCCTGGCCCGATCTCGATCCGGCCCAGAGTTCGTTCGGAAGCTGCCTGAGGCTCGACGATCTCGACGGCTTCTATGCCCAGTGCCGCGCTGCGGGAATTCCGGAGCGGCGCACGGGCGCGCCCCGGCTCTCGCATCCGCCGCATGCCATGCCCTGGGGCGGGCGGATGGCGGCGATGCTCGATCTCGACGGATCGCTGATCCGCATGTTGCAGAACTAGAGAAAAGGGGAGCGGGGCATGACCACCAAGGCGATCTTCATCACGGGCGGGGCATCGGGCATCGGGCTCGCGGTCGGCAAATATTTCGCGAACAAGGGCTGGCGGGTCGGGCTGGCCGACGTCAACGCCGAGGGGCTCGAGACGGCCAAGGCCGCCTTCGCTGCGGATAAGGTCAACATCTATGTGATGGATGTGCGCGACCGCGATCAATGGGCGGCTTCGCTCAAGGATTTCTTCGCGGCGAGCGGCGGGCGGCTCGACGTGATGTTCAACAATGCCGGGATCGCGGTGGGCGGCACCTTCGCCGAAACCTCGGCCGACGACATGGCGCGCATCCTCGATATCAATATCAACGGCATGATCTATGGCGCCTATGCCGCGCATCCCTATCTCAAGGCGACCCCGGGGTCGTGCCTGGTCAGCACCGCATCGGCGGCGGGCATCTACGGTTCGGCGGGGCTGGCGCTCTATTCGGCGGGCAAGTTCGCGATCCGGGGTCTGAGCGAGGCGCTCGACGGCGAATGGGCGGCGGACGGGATCAAGGTCCGCGTGCTGATGCCCAGCTTCATCGACACGCCGTTGCTCGACGCGGTGGCGCCGGGCACCAACCGCACCGCGCGCGAGGGCGTGCGCGACGCGGGGCTCGAATTCACGCCGGTGGAGGACGTCGCCAAGGCGGTGTGGGACGGCGTCCATGGCGACAAGGTCCATCTCATCGTCGGCAAGACCGCGAAGAAGCTCGCCTTTGCCGCGCGCTGGATGCCCGGCGCGATCCGCAAACAGGCGAAGAATCGGGTGCTGGAGACGCGTCGCGATTAGACGAGGAGGTGGTTTTCGCTGTCCTACACGGGCGGGGAATGCCATGTTCCCGGTATGTACCGCGATGCCATCCGAACGATCCTGTGCGCTTACGCAAGAAAGTTGCGCGATTGGCTAACGAAGTTTCACGATTCGCGTGAAAACTGCGAAGCTAAGCGGGAATTCACCGGCTCGGCCCGCGAATTCCGAGTCGTGCTAGAGCATCGCGTCGATCGCCTGCGCCATCTGGATATCGCGCGTCGAAAGTCCGCCGGCGTCGTGGGTGGTCAGCAGGATATCGACCCGGTTCCACACGTTCGACCATTCGGGATGATGGTCCGCCTTCTCGGCGAGCAGCGCGACGCGGGTCATGAAGCCGAACGCCTCGTTGAAATCCTTGAAGGTGAAGCGGCGCACGATCGCGTCGCGTTCGGGATCGTGCGTCCATTCGGGGAGCGTGGCCATCGCCTCGTTCCGCAGTCCGTCGGTCAGCCGCGATACCATCATCCGTTCCTTGCCGTCACTTCACCGTCCGGCCTATGCCCCGGAACATGAGCGGGCAAGCCCCAGACGCGGCAGCGATCGAGCGAATGGCGCGCGAGGCGCTGTCGCAGATCCCCGAGCCCTTCCAGTCGCATCTGGCGGACGTGGTGCTGATCGTCGAGGAATTCGCCGATGACGAGACGCTGGACGCCATGGGAATCGAAGACCCGTACGACCTGACCGGCCTCTATCACGGGCGCCCGGTGGGCGAGAAATCCTCGTTCGAATCGGGCGCGCTGCCCGATCGCATCCATCTCTATCGCCGGCCGATCCTCGACGAATGGGCGCAGGGCGGCGAGACGCTCGAATGGCTGGTGTGGCATATCGTGGTGCACGAGGTGGGGCATCATTTCGGGCTGAGCGACGAGGATATCCACGCGCTCGAGGAGTCGGTCGCGTGAGCCTGCTCGCCTTTCGCGATGTCGCCTGCGCGCGCGGGGGGCGGATGCTGTTCGAGGGGCTAAGCTTCGAGATCGAGGCGGGCGGGGCGTGCCTCGTCACTGGGCCCAATGGCGCGGGCAAATCGAGCCTGGTGCGCGTGGCGGCAGGACTGCTGGCCCCCGCGGCCGGATCGGTCGAGCGCGGCTGTCTTCCCGCCTTGCTCAGCGAATCCGCGGCGCTCGATCCCGAATTGCCGCTGGCGGGGGCGCTGGGCTTCTGGGCCTCGCTCGATGGTGGTGCCGTGCACCCCGCGCTTGCGGCGGTCGGGCTGGCCGATCTGGCGCAAGTGCCGGTGCGCTTCCTCTCGACCGGCCAGCGCCGGCGCGCGGCGATCGCGCGGGTGCTGGCGAGCGGGTCAAAATTATGGTTGCTCGATGAGCCGGCGAACGGGCTCGACGCGGCATCGGTGACGATCCTCGAAGGGCTGATCGCGGCGCATCGCGCGGCGGGCGGCGCGACGCTGGTGGCGACGCATCTGCCGGTGGACCTGCCGGGCGCGGTCGAGGTCGCGCTGTGACTCCCGTCCCCAACGGAGGGACGGGGATGAGCCCCTTCCTCACCATCGCCGCTCGCGAGGTCCGCCGGGCATGGAGCAGCGGTGGGCTGTTGCTGCCGGTCGTCTTCTTTCTGCTCGTCGCGATCCTGTTTCCGTTCGCGGTCGGGCCCGACGGCAAATTGCTCGCGCGAGTCGGCGGCGGGGTGATCTGGACGGCGGCGTTGCTCGCGGCGTTGCTCCCGGTCGAGCGGCTGATCGCCCCCGATGCCGAGAGCGGCATGCTCGATCAGTTTGCGGTGCGCGGGATGTCCGATTCGGTGGTCGCGGCGGCGAAGATGGCGGGGCATTGGCTCGGCTTCGCGCCGTCGCTGCTCGGGGCGACGGTCATCGCTTCCGCGCTGTTGCGGCTGCCGGGCGACGTGCTGGTGCAAGTCGAACTGGGCCTGCTGATCGGCACCCCCGGCCTCGCCGCGCTCGCCATCGCCACCGCCGCCTTGGTGAGCGGACTGCGCAGCGCGGGCGCGCTGGCGGGGCTGGTGATGCTCCCCTTCGCCATCCCGCTGCTGATCTTCGGCGCGGGATCGGTCGATGGCACGCCCGGCGCGCTCAAATTGTTGGCGGCAGTGAGCCTGCTGCTGGTGGCCGGCTGCCCCTTCGTCGCGGGCGCGGCGATCCGGATGGGGCGCTCATAAATAGGGACAGTCCCTATTTATTGCTCCACCGCGCAAAAATCGCGGTCGGCAGTTCCAACCCGCGCGCTTCCTCGCGGACGGTCAATTCGCCGCATTCCACCGTGCCCGGCAGATCGGCGAAATGCTGGCGGACCAGTTCGCCGATCGCCAGCGCCGACATCCGCACCGCGTAGACGGTGAGGAACAGGAAGCGCGAGTCAGCATCGAGCAACTGACGGCAATCGGCGATCAGGCCGGGCAAGCCCTCCTCCAGCTTCCACACCTCGCCATTCGGACCGCGGCCCCATTTGGGCGGGTCGAGGATGATCCCGTCATAGCGCCGCCCGCGCCGCCCCTCGCGCGCGGTGAACTTGCCGGCATCGTCGATCATCCAGCGGATGGGCTTGTCCTCCATACCGGAGAGCGCGGCATTGGCCTTGCCCTCGGCGACCGATTTCTTCGAGGCATCGACATGAGTGACCTTGGCCCCCTTCGCCGCCAGCGCGAGGCTGCCGACGCCGGTATAGCCGAACAGGTTCATGCATTCGGGCGCTTCGAGGTCCGCGATCCGCTCGCGCATCCAGTCCCAGACGGGCGCCATATCGGGGAAGAAGCCGAGATGGCGAAAGGGGGTGGTCTGGGCGGTGAAGCGCACTTCGCGCCATGTGAGCGGCCAACCCTCGCGGGGCACCGGCTTGGTGAAGTGCCAGCGCCCGCCGCCCTCGTCGTCGGGGGCGGGGATGAATTCGCCATGCGCGTCCCAATGCTCGGACGCCGGCGCCCACATCGCCTGGGGTTCGGGGCGGATGAAGCGGTAATCGCCATAGCGCTCGAGCTTCCGCCCATGCCCGCTATCGACCAGGCCATAATCGGCCCATGCTTTGCCGGTGAGGGTGATCAATTCCATGCTTGCCCCTTAGCGGGGTTGCGCGCGCTCGGCGATATAGGCCGTCACGGCCTCGAAGCTGCCCGGCAGCGTGGCGTAGCGCTCCTCGCGGTCGAACAGGTCGGCGAGGCGCGGGGGGAGGATGGGGCGCTGGCCGGTGGCGCGCTCGACCGCGTCGCGGAACTTGGCCGGATGCGCGGTGGCCAGCGTCACCACCGGCGCGTTGCCGGTATCGGCGCGGCGCGCGGCGGCGAGGCCAATCGCGGTGTGGGGATCGATGATTTCGCCGGAAGCGGCGGCCCATTGCATCGCCTGCGCCATCTCGCCCGAGTCGATCCGGTCGCTGGCGAACAGCTCGGCCGCGCCGGTCAGCTGGGCGTTGGTCAGCCGCATCGCCTTGCTCGCCTCGAAACCGCGCATCTGCCCGGCCAGCGCGGCGCCGTCGCGGTCGCCCGCATCGAACAGCAGCCGCTCGAAGTTCGAGCTGACCTGGATATCCATGCTCGGCGCGGCGGTGGGGGTGACCGTCCCCGCCGAATAATCGCCGCTCGAAAGCGCGCGGTGGAGGATGTCGTTGACATTGGTCGCGACCACTAGCCGCTCGACCGGCAACCCCATCTTCGCCGCGGCATAGCCCGCGAACACATCGCCGAAATTGCCCGTCGGCACCGCGAAGGCCACCTTGCGCCCGGGTCCGCCCAGCCGGACGGCGGCGTAGAAATAATAGACGATCTGGGCCATCAGCCGCGCCCAGTTGATCGAATTGACCGCGGAAAGCCGGAAGCGCCCCGCGAAACCGGGATCGTTGAACATCGCCTTCACCAGCGCCTGGGCATCGTCGAAGCTGGCGCCTTCCAGCGCGATATTATGGACATTGGGGGCGAGCACCGTGGTCATCTGCCGCCGCTGGACGTCCGACACGCGGCCCTTGGGGTGCAGCATGAAGATATCGACGCCGTGCCGCCCCGCGACCGCATCGATCGCGGCGCTGCCGGTATCGCCCGAGGTCGCGCCGACGATGGTCAACGGCTCGCTGCTCCCGGTCAGGAATTTCTCGAAGAGCAGCCCGAGCAGCTGGAGCGCCACATCCTTGAAGGCGAGGGTGGGGCCGTGGAACAATTCGAGCAGGAAATGGCGATGGTCGAGCTGGACGAGCGGAGTCACCGCGGCATGCGCGAAACGGCCATAGGCCTGGGTGCAGAGCGCGCGCAGTTCGTCCTCGCTCAGATCCTCGCCGACGAACGGCAGCATCACCCGGACGGCGGTCTCGACATAGGAGAGCCCGGCCATCGCGGCGATCTCGTCCTTCGAGAAGTGCGGCCAGGCCTCGGGCACATAGAGCCCGCCATCGCTGGCGAGCCCGGTCAGGGTCACATCACGAAAGCCGAGCGTCGGCGCGGTGCCACGGGTGCTCTGATAGCGCATGACGGGCGGGTTAGCGGCGGGGAACCGGACGCGCAACGACAGCGCTTCTTTAGCCCGGGCGCGGTCAGGCTTTGGGCGGCGGCGCCCTCTTCTCGCGCCACATCAGCGCCAGCACGTAAATGACCCCCGCCACCAGCGCGAACAGGAACCACTGCACCGCGTACGCCAGATGGTTGTTCGGCACGCTCGACAGGTCGGGCTTGGCGGTCACGTCCAGCCCCGGCGCGGCCAGATCCGCGATCAGCATCAGCGATTTGGGCGTGCGGTCGAAGACCTGGCCGAGCAGCGTGCGCGAATCGGGGGCGTGAGTGATGGTGCCGGTGATCGGCCCGCCGCCCCATACCGGCTTGAACTTGGGATCGTGCGACACGCCGACATCGATCAGCAGCAATGGCCCTTCGGCGCCGGTGCGGCATTGGGCAATCTGGCGCCAGCCGACATTGCCTTTGCGATCGCGCCCGCCCTGCGACTGCCAGCCCACGACTTCGAGGCAGAAGGCGCTGGCGTGGCGGAACAGATAGTCGTCGCCCACGGGGATGCGCGGGAAATCCATGCTCGGCTTGTCGAAATTCTGCGCATAGCGGGCGAGCGCCGCTTCCTTCTCGCCGCGCCGCTGAAGCTGCCACACGCCCAGCGCGATCATCGCGGCGACGCAGATGCCGACGATGAGCGTGGGGATCAGCGGCAGGCGCGGCAGCGTCATTCCTTCAGTTTTCCCTCGGCCGCGCGGTTCCTGTATTCCAGCGCGAGCAACAGCCCCTTGGCGAAGCGCAGGCAGACCAGCACCAGTGCCGCGGTGAGCGGTATCCACAGCAACGCATGGATCAGCAGGCCGGGCTCGAACTTCAGCTCGACGGCCACCGCGAGGATCGTCACCAGCGCGCCGATGCCGAGCGTCAGGAACACCACCGGCCCGTCGCCGACATTGAAACGCGTGAAATCGAAGCCGCAGTTCGAGCAGGTCTTCGCGAACGCGATCCAACCCGCGAACATCCGCCCCTGGCCGCAGCGCGGACAGACGCCGCGCAGCGCGGCTTCCGCGGGCGCCGGCTCGGCTAGAGGCTCAGGCGTTTCCGACACACCAGGGATCGGGCTGCATGTCGACGGGCACGCCGCCGGCGCCGGGCGCGGGGAAGCGCGCCTTGAAGGTGAAGGCCTGCGGGCTGGGACCGTACCGGTCGAGCGTCCAAAGTTTCGCGAGTGCCTCGTCGGTCGTGGGGATGTGCGCCGCGGGCACCCACCACAGGGCCTGATAGGCGCCGTCCTGCCAGGGCTCGAACCATTGCCGCCGCCGCGCCATCACCGGCGTGTGCGCGCTGCGATAGACGAAGGCGAACAGCGCCTCGGCATCCTCCCACACGGTCAGGTTGATCGCGACGCGCGGATCGGGGGTCGGCGCGAACCCCATCGAATTGTTGCTCTCGTCCTTGAGCCGCCAGACAAACCCCGGCGACGCCTCGGCCAGCGCGTTCACTTCATCGAGCAGCGCGAAAAAGTCCGCCACGAGCGGATCGCCGGCCGGTGCGATCAGCCGCGCGATATTGACCTGAGCAAGCTGCCAGGAGGTTTCCTGCCCGGCAGCCCGCATCGCGCTCATCCGTGAACCGGCGCGCCCCAGCCGCCCCAGACATAGACCGAGGCGAACAGGAACAGCCACACCACGTCGACGAAGTGCCAGTACCAGGCGGCCGCCTCGAAACCGAAATGCTGCTTCGGGGTGAAGTGGCCCTTGTAGACGCGCACCAGGCACACGATCAGGAAGATCGTGCCGACAATGACGTGGAAGCCATGGAAGCCGGTCGCCATGAAGAAGGCGCCGCCATAGGAGCTGCCGCCCTCGCTCGCCGCCTTGAAGGGGAAGGGCGCTTCCATATACTCGTACGCCTGGAAGAAGCTGAACGAGAGGCCGAGGATGATCGTCAGCCACAGGCCCTTCTTGACGCTGTCATTCTCGCCCACGCCGATCAGGCCCCACAGCCCCTTCAGCGCGCCGCCGCGCTGACCGTGGATCAGCGCGTGGTGCGCCCAGGTGATGGTGCAGCCCGAGCAGAGCAGGATCATCGTGTTGAGCAACGGGAACTGCCAGGCGTCGAGCACGTGCATGCCCTTGGGCGGCCACTGGCCCCCGACCACCTCAGCCATCGACGGGAAGAGCGCGAAATCGAACCATGCCCAGAACCAGCCGACGAAGAACATCACTTCGGAAGCGATGAACAGGATCATGCCATAGCGCAGGTGAAGCTGGACGACGGGCGTGTGATCGCCCTGATGCGCTTCCTTGATCACGTCCGACCACCAGCCGAAGAAGGTGATCAGCACGCCGGCAAGCCCCGCGAAGAAGACGAGCGTCGCGCTGGGCGCGCTGTGCATCCACATGATCCCGCCGGCGGCCATCCCCAGCGCCGCGAAGGCGCCGAACAACGGCCAGATGCTGGGGTTCACGATGTGATACTGGTGGTTCCTGGCTCCGGCCATCGGTCTTCCCTGTCTTTAGCTTTGCGGGGTCTCTAGCGCTTGGTTTCGGCGGAATCCACCGGGTAAAATGTGTAGGAAAGCGTGATTTCCTTCACGTCGCGCGCATCCGGATCGTCGAGGATCTTGGGATCGACGAAGAAGATCACCGGCATGCGGATTTCCTCGCCCGGCTGCAGCGTCTGCTGGGTGAAGCAGAAACACTCGATCTTGGTGAAATATTTGCCGACATAGACCGGGGTCACGTTGAAGGTCGCGGTGCCGGTGACCGGCACGTTGCTGAGATTCTTCGCGGTGAAGAATGCCATGTCGCGCCCGCCGATATCGATCCGGTCGGACCGGCGTTCGGGCTTGAATTCCCAGGGAAGCTGGGGACTGACATTCGAATCGAACGCCACGGTGACCTTGTGCTGGCCCACCGCGCCGGGCGCCTCGAGCCCGCGCTGCGTCGTCCCGTTGAGCCCGGTGACCTGGCAGAACATGCGGTAGAGCGGCACGCTCGCGAAGCCGAGTCCGCCCATGAAGCAGACGCCCAGCACCGCGAGCAGCGCGGTTCGAAGGTTGCGGCTGGCGTTCATCCGTTGGCGATCTGGATCTTCACGATCGAAATCGCGAAGACGAGGACCACGAACGCGCCGAGCAGCAGCGCCATCACCCTGGCGCGCGAACGCTGGCGCGCCTGGACTTGATTCTGATCGGGGGGAGTGAGGTCAGTCATGCGAACCACCGGTCGGCCGCGACGGCCGCGAACATGAGGAAGAGATAGAGGACGCTATATTTGAACAGCGTCTTTTCGGGCTGCATCGCGTCGCCCGGGGCCGCGTCGCGCAAGGCGACATGCGCGGCGAGGCCCAGGAACACTCCGCTCAGCAGGATCGCGGTGACGCCATAGAGATTGCCGGTGAGCCCCAGCCACCAGGGCACGATCGCGGCGGCAACCATCGGCAGCGTATAGAGACCGATCTGGAGCCGGGTGTTCTTCTCGCCCGCCACCACGGGCAGCATCGGCACCCCGGCATTGGCGTAATCGGTCTTCACGAACAGCGCGAGCGCCCAGAAATGGGGCGGGGTCCACAGGAAGATCAGCGCGAACAGGAGGATCGGCATCAGCGTGACGTCGCCGGTCGCGGCCGCCCAGCCGATCATCGGGGGGAAAGCCCCCGCCGCGCCGCCGATGACGATATTCTGCGGCGTCCGGCGCTTGAGCCAGATCGTGTAGATGAAGACGTAGAACAGAATCGACACCGCCAGGATCGCCGCGGCGAGCCAGTTGAGCGCGAAGCCCATCAAGATCACCGAGAAGAAGGACAGGCCCACGCCGAAATGCAGCGCCGATTGCCGCGCCATCCGTCCGGCAGGCAGCGGGCGTTTGGCGGTCCGCTTCATCACCGCGTCGATATCGCTCTCATACCATTGGTTGAGCGCCCCCGCCGCGCCCGCGCCCAGCGCGATGCACAGGATCGCGGTGAAACCGAGCACGGGATGGATCGTCACGGGTGCCGCGAGCAGCCCGCACAGCCCGGTGAACACGACGAGCGTCATCACGCGCGGCTTGGTCAGCGCGAGGAAATCGCGCCAGTCGGCGGGAAGGGTGGTGGGGGAGAGGGACGCGGAAGACATGATGCGGGCGCTATAGGAGGGAGTCGCGCAGGGGGAAAGTGTGTTGAAGCCTTTGCTCCGCCCGCTCCCGGGCTACGACATCCATCGAGCCGTCACGGAGCGTATTGTCCACATCCCTTCGTCATCAGACCGAAGATAGTAATAGTTGCCACTCGCCATATGGACGCCACTCTCGGACACAGACGACAGCAGCGCTTCGGTTTCGTCCTCACCCACGACCGGTAGGGTTAGGCTCACGATCTCCGCCTCGAAAACCGGACCCGATATGCCGGGCCCGCTGACCGAAGCCCGCGCGCGTTTGACCGCGCCGGGACCATAGGAAAAGTGTTGGTCCGTCAGGAAATTCCGCACCGCCCCAGACTGTCGAAGCGCACTTGCGCCGCCTTGCGCCACAAATTTTGCCAACAACCCGGAGGAAGGCCGCTCTACCTCGTTTGAAGGATTCCGGCTCGCCCAGCGGTCCTCGGGAACGGCCCACATTGGGAACCGGTCGGGCTCGTCACTGAAGACAATTGGCTGGTCCTTTGATCGGGACGCAGCGTGCAGTTCGAGAGCAGCACTGATGAAGTCGATGGCTACTTTGCTCGGCAAATCGAGGGGTTCGCGCTCCATATCGTCAATCTAGCGACCGTGCCGTCCAGCAGCAAATGTACGCGAGTTGGCAATCTGACAGGCCATTCGAGGGGCATTTGGCGCAGAAAGGAAAACGCCCCGGAGCTTCCCCCGGGGCGCTTCGCTAACGGACTCGCTCCGCCGTCTCAGTGATGCTTGTCCTCGATCACCGGCAGCGTCTCGAACTGGTGGTAGGGCGGAGGGCTCGACAGCGTCCACTCCAGCGTGGTCGCGCCTTCGCCCCAGGGATTGTCGCCCGCCTTCTTCCCCGCGACGAACGCATAGACGATGTTCACGAAGAAGATGATCACACCCACGCCCATGATCACATAGCCGAGGCTGGCGATGTGGTTCCAATAGGCCTGCGCGTCCGGGAAGTCCGGCATGCGGCGCGGCATGCCCTGGGCGCCGAGGAAGTGCATCGGGAAGAACAGCACGTTCACGCCGATGAAGAAGATCCAGAAATGCAGCTGGCCGAGCAGCTCGCTGTACATCTTCCCCGTCATCTTCGGGAACCAGTAGTAGAAGCCCGCGAACAGGCTGAACACCGCGCCGAGCGACAGCACATAGTGGAAGTGCGCGACGACGTAATAGGTGTCCTGCATGAAATCGTCGACGCCGCCATTGGCGAGCACCACGCCGGTCACGCCGCCCACGGTGAACATGAAGATGAAGCCCAGCGACCACATCATCGGGGTCTTGAAGCTCAGCGAGCCGCCCCACATGGTGGCGATCCACGAGAAGATCTTCACGCCGGTCGGCACCGCGATCACCATGGTGGCGGCGGTGAAGTACATCTTCACGCTGACGCTCATGCCGGTGGTGAACATGTGGTGCGCCCACACGACGAAGCCGACCACGCCGATGGCGACCATCGCATAGGCCATGCCGAGATAGCCGAACACCGGCTTCTTGGAGAAGGTCGCGACGATCTGGCTGACCATGCCGAAGCCCGGCAGGATCATGATGTACACCTCGGGATGGCCGAAGAACCAGAAGAGATGCTGGTACAGGATCGGATCGCCGCCGTTCGACGCGTCGTAGAAGGCGGTGCCGAAATTGCGGTCGGTCAGCAGCATGGTGATCGCCGCGGCGAGCACCGGCAGCGCCAGCAGCAGCAGGAAGGCGGTCACCAGGATCGACCAGACGAACAGCGGCATCTTGTGCAGGGTCATCCCCGGCGCGCGCATGTTGAAGATCGTGGTGATGAAGTTGATCGCGCCCAGGATCGAGCTGGCGCCGGCGAGATGGAGCGACAGAATCGCCATATCCACGGCCGCTCCCGGTTCTCCCGAGGTCGATAGCGGGGCATAAACCGTCCAACCCGTACCCGCGCCCCCGCCGAACATCGGCGAGGCGAGGAGCAGCGTGAAGCTGGGGATCAGCAGCCAGAACGAGATGTTGTTCATGCGCGGGAAGGCCATGTCCGGCGCGCCGATCATGATCGGCACGAACCAGTTGCCGAACCCGCCGATCATCGCGGGCATGACCATGAAGAACACCATGATCAGCCCGTGCGCGGTGACCAGCACGTTCCAGAAGTGGAGCGCGGCATCGCCTTCATGCCCCGAGAGCCAGGGCAGCCACTGGATGCCGGGCGCCGCGAGTTCGAGGCGCATCACGCCCGAAATCGCGCCGCCGATGATGCCGGCGGTGATCGCGAAGATCAGATAGAGCGTGCCGATGTCCTTGTGGTTCGTCGACA
>CBINJP010000036.1:0-29589 GCA_966251045.1 uncultured Sphingomonas sp. | reverse complement strand
GACTGGACGTGGAGGATCGCGCGCTGGACGACGCGCTGGAAGCCGCTGGTCGGCGAGGGATCGGTCGCCGCCTCGACCTTGAGCGCTTCGAGCTCGGTGTCGAGATAATGGGCGACGGTGTTCTTGATCTCCTCGAGATCGACACCGCAGGCGCTCATCACCTGCGACGCATGCTCGTCGTCGATCAGCGCGAGCAGCAGATGCTCGAGCGTCGCATATTCGTGGCGGCGCGACGACGCGGCTTCGAGTGCCTTGTGGAGGGTGGATTCGAGCGCGGAGGCGAAACTAGGCATTCAATACACTCCAGTCGGGCCAGTGAGATACGCGACCCGCTTCCCTTATGTCGGAAGGACTGGGCCCCGCATCAAGCGTCGCGGTCCGGCACCGGAGTTTTGTGGGCCTGCCACTCGTCTCCGGTGCAACGCTCATCGCTTGAATAGGGCGTCAGCGCTTGCGCGATGGTTAACGGCGCGTTCAATCCGCGTTTTGCTTCGCGCGATCTCGGCTTCGAGCAGCGCGATGCGCTCCTCCAGCTCCTCGACCGAAAACGGGTCGAGGTCCTGCTTGCCCAGCTGGGCAGCCAGATCGTCCTTGCGACGCGGAAGATTTTCGTCGGCGTCCATCGTGCGAGCAGCGTTGACCGGGGCCGGGGCGATGTCAATAATCCCCGGGTTCGTACGGGGCCCGCAAAGGTCCTTAATGGGGGGCGGCACGAGGTGGGGGTTCCCGAGACGATGCGCGCGATCGATCCGGAATCATCCGGAGGTCCCGAGGTGCTCGTGATGGTCGAGCGGCCGGTGCCTGTGCCCGGCCCCGGCGAGGTTCTGGTCCGCGTCGCCGCGGCGGGGGTGAACCGGCCCGACGTGGTTCAGCGCCAGGGTTTCTATCCGCCGCCGCCGGGCGCGCCCACCATCCCGGGGCTCGAAGCGTCGGGCACGATCGTCGCGGCGGGCGCGGAAGTGCCGCACGAGCTGATCGGCCAGCCGGTCTGCGCGCTGCTTTCGGGCGGAGGCTATGCCGAATATGTGGCGGTGCCGGCGGGCCAGTGCCTCCCCGTGCCGCCGGCGCTGACGATGGTCGAGGCGGCGGCGATGCCCGAGACGCTCTTCACCGTCTGGACCAATTTGTTCGAGCGCGCCTATGCCGTGGAGGGCGACTGGGTGCTGGTCCATGGCGGCACCAGCGGGATCGGCACGATGGCGATCGGCCTGTGCAACCTGTTCGGGCTCACCATCATCGTCACTGCCGGATCGGACGCGAAATGCGCCGCCGCGCTCGCGCATGGCGCGGACCATGCGATCAACTACCGGACCGGGGATTTCGTCGAGCAAGTCAAGGCGATCACCGGCGGCAAGGGCGTGGCGATCGTGCTCGACATGGTCGGCGGCGACTATGTTCCGCGCAACCTCCAGTGCCTCGCCGATGACGGGCGCCATGTCTCGATCGCGGTGCAGGGCGGGCTGATGGCGACGATCCCGGTGTTCGAGGTGATGCGGCGCCGGCTGACGCTCACCGGATCGACGCTGCGGCCACGCGACGCGGCGTTCAAGAGTCTCGTCGCCGACGAGATCGCGCGGACCGTCTGGCCTTTTGTCGAGCAGGGCAGGCTCAAGCCGGTGATCGATTCGACCTTCCCGCTCGCCGATGCCGCCGGGGCGCATGCCCGGATGGATTCGGGCGATCATGTCGGCAAGATCGTGCTCCGGATCGGGGAAGACTGAACGCGAAAGCGCGTGAATTCCGGCGCGGTGATTGCTATGATCCCCCTGAGTTGGGGGGATAAATCATGATTCGCTTGATCGTGCTCGGGCTGATTGCGGCCGCCTATGCCGCCGCGTGCTTCGTTTCGCCTTACGGTTTCTGGATGCGCGACGCGCCGGCGGTGGCGAAGGTGGCCGACCTGCCCGACAGCGCGATCCCGCCCTATATCACCTACAAGCTCCGCGTCGACGCGATCCAGTACCGGATCGACCGGCCCGACCTGCCGCTCGAAGCCTCGCGCGTGCGGCTGGGCTATGCCTTCCGCACCTTCGAGGCGCTCAAGCTGCCCTTCGCCGCCTATGGCGAGAGCGGCTATGTCCTCTATGCCGAGAGCAGGAAGCTGCTCCAGGTGATCCCCCTCGACGACGAGAAGCTCGCCAATCTCAACGCGGCAGCGGGGCGCGACCTGACCGCCGGCTATAAGTTGCCCTGGTGGAACTATGTGTGGGGCTGGCTCTTCGTGCTGGCGATCGCCGCCTATCTGCCCTTCCAGTTCGCGCACGATGCGCGGATGCGCAGGTTGGAGAATGACGGGCAGGACGTGATCTGATCGACCGATAAGGCCTGCTTGTCGATCGGTCGCGCTTTTCGATTGGACAGGGGCGCGGGCAGGCGCATGAGGACGGCATCGCAGGGAGGGTGACGATGTCCGGACTGGTGCTCCACGAATATGCCCGCTCGGGGAATTGCTACAAAATTCGCCTGACCGCCGCGCATGTCGGCGCCGCGCTCGAGCGGCGCGAGTACGACATCATGAAGGGCGAGACGCGGACGCCGGCGTTTCTGGCGAACGTCAACGCCAATGGCCGCATCCCGACGCTCCAGATCGGCGACCGCTTCCTGCCGGAGAGCAATGCGGCGTGCCTCTATCTCGCGCATGGCAGCGATCTGGTCCCCGCCGACCGGTTCGATCACGCCGACACGATGCGCTGGCTGTTCTGGGAGCAGTATAATCACGAGCCCAATGTCGCGACGCTGCGCTTCTGGTTCGGATGGATCGGCGAGGACAATTTCTCCGAGGTCCAGCGCGTCAACCTGCCGGGCAAGCGCGCCGCGGGGCTGGCGGCGCTCGAACTGATGGACGAGCATCTCGCCACGCGCGACTGGTTCGCCGCGGGCCGCTTCACCGTCGCCGATATCGCGCTCTACGCCTATACCCATGTCTGCGAGGATGGCGGGTTCGACCTGTCGCTCTATCCGAACGTGCAGGCGTGGCTGGCGCGGGTCGCTGCGCAGCCGGGACATGTCACCATCGAGGCCTGAACTGTCACATCACTGACTCGGTGCTGGAATCACGGCGTAACAATTCCCCCCCATAGGCCCGTCAGGCAAGGGCAACGCTGGGGTTCGCGACATGGCGACGGTTACCAGGCTTCCGGTCGGATTCGATCCGGCGGAACTCGCTTCGTCACAACTGGCGATCCCCGAAAGGCAGGTCGATCGGCGCAAGCGCTACCGGACCATCTGGATCTCGGACGTGCATCTGGGCACGCGCGGCTGCAATTCGGACATGCTCATCGACTTTCTCGACCATGTCGACAGCGACACCATGTATCTGGTCGGCGACATCATCGACGGCTGGCGGCTCAAGAAGAAATTCTACTGGCCGCAGGCGCATAACGACATCGTCCGCCGGATCATGAAGCGGGCCAAGCGCGGCGACCGGATCATCTATGTCCCAGGCAACCATGACGAGATGTTCCGCCAGTTCACCGGCATGAACTTCGGCGGCGTGGAGATTCGCCGCCACGCGATCCACGAGACTGCCGACGGGCGCCGCCTGCTGGTGATTCATGGCGACGAGTTCGACGCGGTGATGCTGTCGCAGCGCTGGCTCGCCCATCTGGGCGACGCGGCCTATGAGATCACGATGGGGCTCAACCGGTGGGTGAACCGCTTTCGGCGAATGTTCGGCATGCCCTATTGGTCGCTCTCGAAATACGCCAAGTCCAAGGTCAAGAACGCGGTCGCCTTCATCACCCGCTTCGAGGAAGTGGTGGCCCGTGCCGCCGGGGCGCGCGGGGTCGATGGCGTGGTCGCGGGGCATATCCACGCCGCGGATATGCGTACCATCCACGGCGTGGAATATTATAATGATGGCGATTGGGTCGAAGGGTGTACGGCGCTTGTCGAGCATTTCGACGGGCGCATGGAGATATTGCACTGGGCGGACGAGATAAGAGCGAGGGAGAGCCCACCGGAAGCGCGCCGAGCGGCGGCCTGACGGAGCACGAGCCCGTGCGCATCGCCATCGTCACCGACGCTTGGGAGCCACAGGTCAACGGGGTCGTCCGCACCCTGCAATCGGTCCGCGACGTGCTCGAGCGCCACGGGCACCGGGTGCTGATCATCTCGCCCGATCAATTCTATTCGCTGCCGATGCCGACCTATCCCGAGATCCGGCTGGCGATCACGCGCGTGAAGAGCGTGGGTGCGATGATCGAGGAGTTCGGGCCTCACGCGATCCATCTGGCGACCGAGGGACCGCTCTGCGTCGCCGCGCGGCGCTGGTGCCTGCGCAACGAGCGGCCCTTCACCACCGCCTATCACACCCAGTTCCCGGACTATGTCTCGGCGCGCTCGGGCGTGCCGGCCGAGTGGATCTGGCGCTATATCCGCTGGTTCCACAGCCCAAGCTACGGCATCCTCGCCTCGACGCCCTCGATCCGCCAGTCGCTGGTCGATCACGGGCTCGACCAGGTGGTGCATTGGGGGCGCGGCGTGAATCTGAGCCTTTATCGGCCCGGCCTGGCGCCGCATCCGGCGATCGCCGCGTTCGAGGGGCCGATCCAGCTCTATGTCGGCCGCGTCGCGGTCGAGAAGAATCTGGAGGCTTTCCTCAAGACCAGCCATCCGGGGACCAAGGTGATTGTCGGCGACGGGCCGTCGCGCGCATCGCTCGAAGCCGCCTATCCCGACGCGAAATTCATGGGGCCGATGTTCGGCGAGGAGCTCGCCTCGGCCTATGCCGCCGCCGATGTGTTCGTCTTTCCCAGCAAGACCGACACGTTCGGGCTGGTGATGATCGAGGCGCTGGCGTGCGGCGTGCCCGTCGCGGCCTATCCGGTGACCGGGCCGATCGACATCGTTACGCCGCAGACCGGCGCGATGGACGAGGACCTCACCGCCGCCATCGCCGAGGCGCTGACCAAGGACCGGCAGGCATGCGCCGCCTATGGCCGCAGCTTCACCTGGGAGGCGAGCGCGGCGCAGTTCCTCAACGCGCTGATCCCGCTGGGCGATGTCGAGGAGGCGGCCTAAAAACCTTGCCTCGCGGCGCGGTCCGGACTAAGTCGGCCCCGTTACCGGCCGCCCGTGATGGGCGGCCCTTTCTATTTCTGGAGACTAAAGTGGCCCAGCCGCTGATGCCGCACGCGACCGCTTCCTGGCTGGTCGACAACACCTCGCTCTCGTTCGAGCAGATCGCCGAATTTTGCGGGCTTCACATCCTCGAGGTCCAGGCGATCGCCGACGATACCGCCACCACCAAGCTCACCGGCCGCGACCCGGTCCGCGCGCACGAGCTGACGATGGAGGAGATCGAGAAGGGCCAGGCCAATCCCGATTACACGCTCAAGATGCTCAAGGGCCCCGAGCAGATCCGCCGCACCAAGGGGCCGCGCTACACGCCGGTCTCGAAGCGGCAGGACAAGCCCGACGGCATCGCCTGGATCCTGCGCAACCATCCCGAGATTTCGGACGGCGCGATCGGCAAGCTGATCGGCACGACCCGCACCACCATCGCCGCGATCCGCGACCGCAGCCACTGGAACATCGCGAACATCGTGCCGAAGGACCCGGTGACGCTCGGCCTGGCGTCGCAGCGCGAGCTCGACGCGCTGGTCGCCAAGGCCGCCAAGGCGGCGGGCATCGAGGCCCCGGTCGACAACCGCCTGGAGGGCGACCGCGAGGCGCTGATCGAGGAGCTGCGCGCCCAGCGCGAGGCGGCGGCGCATGCCGCGGACATCGCCGAGAATGGCGAGCCCGAGGTGAATGCCGAGCCGACCGCGGAGAATCTGTTCCGCAGCTGATTGGGCTCAAGCCTGCCTTGACACCGTCATCCCGGCCTCGAGCCGGGATCCCCGCTTCTTCGTCTCAGGATTGAGGTAGCGGGACCCCGGCTCAGGGCCGGGGGGACGACAATTTACCCATCGATATCCAGCCCAAGCGCGACTCGGCCCGACAGCTCCAGTTGCGGCCCCAGTTGCAGCGGGTGGAAGCGCGCGCCCTGGACGTCGCGGAAGGCGCGTTCCAGCTCCAGCCCGCGATAGAAGGACGCGCCGCCCGCGACTTCCATCGCCAGCGTCGCCACGCCGATCGCCGCTTCGCCCACCAAAGTCCGCCGGATCATCGCGCGGCTGGTCGTCTCCGGGCCCGGCGCACCGGTTTCGGCGACATGGACCAGATCGGCCCAGGCCATGTCGAGCCGGGCATGTTCATTCTCCATCTCGCCCGCCAGCCGGATCAGGTGCGCATCGGCGCGGCGCTTGCCCGCCACCGCCAGCGCTTTCGCCCGCGCGCCATCGGCAACCCCGGCATAGGCCGAATAGATCGGCGCGAAGGCGATCATGCTGATGATGTGGAACAGCATGTGCCACTTGCCCTGTGGCCGTCGGCCCGCGACCGCCGCATCCGCCACGAACGCGCCGTCGATCACCACGTCCTGCGATCCGGTGCCGCGCATGCCCAGCGTGTGCCACTTGGTTTCGATCCGGACGTTCTCGCCCTTCAGCGGCACCCCGAAGTGCAGCACGGTCGGGCCGGCCTCGGGATCGTCATAGATCGCGCTCGTCATCAGCAGGTCGCCCGTCTCGCACCCGCTCGAAAAGCCCTTGCGCGCGGTGATGCGGAAGCCACCCTCGACCTTCTCCGCCGTCCCCGCGCTGGCGAGCCAGTCCGACCCGCCGCTCGACACCAGGCACAAATCCTCGGCCGCGACGCGCCGCAGCAACCCTTCCATCGGCGCATTCTGGTGCTTCATCCGCCACACCGCCGCGGCGACCAGATGCGTGTGCATCGAAAAGGCGAGCGCGGTCGAACCGCAGGCGGCGCCGAGCACCCGGATCGCCGCGCAAATCTCGCCGAGCGTCGCGCCGCCGCCGCCCAGATCGGCGGGCACCAGCGCCTTGAAGAGTCCTTCCGCCTTCAGCCGCGCGAACGCATCCTCGACAAAGCTCTCATCCGCATCATGCGCGGCGGCGCGCCCGGCGATCTCGCCGGCAATCGTTTCCGCCTTCGCAATCCATTCGCTTCGCATCGTTCAACTCCAATCATCACTGAAGCGGACCCTTTCGCGATCCGGGCACCGAGTCTCCAGTTCAGAAACTGAACTTGGGGTGGTATTGAAACTGTACTAGCGCGCCGCCGGAAGGAGCATGCGATGCAGGGAAGCTACAAGCAATTCTGTCCGGTCGCGATGGCGGCGGAGATATTGTGCACGCGCTGGACCGTGGTGCTGCTGCGTGAGCTGGTGGCCGGATCGACGCGATTCAACGATCTGCGCCGCGGCGTGCCGCGCATGTCGCCCGCCTTGCTTTCGCAGCGGCTAAAAGAGCTGGAAGGCGCCGGCGTCGTCGCGCACAATGCCGATGGCGAATACCGGCTGACCCCCGCGGGTCGCGAGCTCGAGCCGCTGATCGAGGCGTTCGGAATCTGGGGCCAGCGCTGGGTCGAGTCGGACGTCTCGCTCCAGCATCTCGATGTCACGCTGCTGATGTGGGACATGCGCCGCAATCTCGATCCCAAGCCGATGCCGCCTTCGCGCGCGGTGATCCAGTTCCGCTATCCCGAGCTTTCGGCCGAGCAGCGCCGCTGGTGGATGATCGTCGATCCCGGCAAGCAGGTCGATCTTTGCTCGGTCGATCCCGGCTTCGATGTCGATCTTTATGTCAGCGCCGATCTGCGCGCGATGACCGCGATCTGGATGGGCCTCGATACGGTCCGGGCGGCGAAGGCGCGCGAGGAGCTGATCCTCTCGGGCGATCCGGCGCTGGAGGCCAACATGCAGCAATGGCTGGGGCTCAGCCCGTTCGCGCGGGAGCGCAAGCTGGTGGCCTGACGCCTAGTCGCCGGGAAACAGCGCCGCGTGCCGCGCGCAGACCCTGTCCCAGAGTCCCGCGGCTTCGGGCAGATCGAGGCCGAACCGGTCGTGCAGCAGCGCCACGAATTCCGCCGCGCTCTCCACCAGATGCCGGGTCTCGCCCGCCGCATCGCGTTCGATCAGCATGCGGCCGCGCAGCGTGGCGTGGCGTTCGCCCGTCCGAAGCTGGACGATGAGATTCTGGATGAACTGCGATTCGGGATCGGTCTGGAGCCGGAGGCATTGCCGCGCGAGCAACGCTTCGTCCGCTTGGCCGGCGTGGAAATCGAAGCTGAACGGGTCGTTGGCGCCGAACCGCTCGGTGAAGCGCCAATAGCCATCGGCCTCCGCGAGCGAGACCGTGAAGGGCGGATGGACGTGCTCGCCCGCGGCAAGCGGGATCGGCATGGCCTGGGTGCCGCCGAAGCCGACATCGACCAGCCACGGATCGTCGAGCTTAACGATCAGCGTCAGGTGATTGCCGAGAACGTCGTCGCCGCGCACGTGGCGCATCACCCCCGCCGAGACGCGCGTCACATCGAATCCCAACTCGGCCAGCGCCCAGCCGAACAGCCCGTTCTGCTCGAAGCACCAGCCGCCGCGCCGCTGCTGGACGAGCTTGTCGAAGATCGCCTCGGGTTCGAAACTGACCGCCCGGCCCAGCTGCACGTCGAGATTCTCGAACGGCACCGTGGCGGCATGCGCGCGCATCAGCGCGTCGAGCGTGGCGAAATCGGGTGCGGTCGGGCCCGAATAGCCGATCCTGTCGAAATAGGCGGAGAGGTTCATGTCAGCCGGGTAGCCGGAAGCCATATCGTTAGGATAGCCTTATGAAATACCGACTCGGGAGAGAGTTATGAGCGACGATATCCGCAGCCGCGCGATCCAGATCTATGACGAATTCACGCATGAGCATCGCGACCGCCGCACCTTGCTGCGCGAGATGACCTTGCTCGCCGGCTCGGCCGTCGCGGCGGAAGCGCTGATCGCCGGCATCGCCGCGTCGCCCGCCCATGCGCAGCAGAGTTCGCAGGACGATCCGCGGCTCGGCCTCAACGGCATGGTCACCCTCGGCGCCCTCCAGGGCTATATCGCCGCGCCCGCCGCCTATACCGGCCGTTCGGGCGTGATGGTGATCCACGAGAATCGCGGGCTGAACGAGCATATCAAGGACGTCACGCGGCGGATGGCGCTGGAGGGCTTCGTCGCCTTCGCGCCCGATTTCCTCCAGCCGGTGGGCGGGACCCCCGCGAACGAAGACGAGGCGCGCGAGAAGATGAGCAAGCTCGATCTCGCCGGCACTGTGACGCGCGGAGCGCGGATGCTGGCGGCCTTCCGCAGCGCGGACATCATCACCTATGCCAATTACCGCGCCAGGATCCGCCGCGTCGGCGTGGTCGGCTTCTGCTGGGGCGGGGCGATGGTGAACCGGCTCGCGGTCGCCTCCGGCCTCGTGATGGACGCGGGGGTCGCCTATTACGGCCCGGCGCCGTCGCCCGAGGAAGCGGCGCGGGTCAAGGCGCCGCTGATGCTCCATTATGCGGGCAACGATGCACGGGTGAACGCGACCGGCGAGCCCTGGGTCGCGGCGCTCAAGGCGGCGGGGAAGAGCGTCGAGGCCTTCACCTATCCCGGCGCCGATCACGCCTTCAACAACAGCACCTCCGCCGAGCGCTACAATCCGGCGGCCGCCGGACTCGCCTGGGGCCGGACGGTGAAGTTCCTCAAGAAGCATCTGAAGTGAAAGGCCGAACATCCGGGAGAGAGCAATGTGCGATGAACTGACCGCGGCCGATGCCGATCGTCATGTGGCGGCCCGATCGGGCATCTCGCGCCGGACCTTCGGGGCGGGTACCGCCGCGGCGGGGCTGATGGTGCTGCTGCCCGGCACCGCCAATGCGATGCCGGTGGCGGGTCGCGACGTGTCGATCGACACGCCCGACGGCAAGTGCGACGCCTATTTTGTCGCCCCTTCGAGCGGCAAGCATCCCGCCGTGCTGGTATGGCCGGATATCGGCGGGCTGCGCCCCGCCTTCCGCCAGATGGCCGACCGGCTCGCCGAGGCGGGCTATGCGGTGCTGACGGTCAACGCCTTTTACCGCTCGGCCAGGCCGCCCTACACGCAGGAAGGCGAGTCGCCCGACGCGCCCGCGATCCGCCAGCGCGCGATGGAATATCGCAAACTGTTGACCCCCGAAGCGGCGGCGAGCGACGCGGCCGCCTTCATCGCGTTCATCGACGCGCAGCAGGAAGTCGACACGAAGCGCGGCATCGGCACCACCGGCTATTGCATGGGTGGCCCGCTGACGATGCGCACCGCGGCGGCGGTCCCGGGACGGGTCCGCGCGGGCGCCTCCTTCCATGGCGGCGGGCTCGCGACCGATGCGGCGGACAGCCCGCATCTGCTCGTGCCGAAGATGAAGGGGCATTTCCTGTTCGCGGTCGCGGAGAATGACGACCAGCGCAATCCCGCCGAGAAGGAGAAATTGCGCGAGGCCTATGCCGCCGCCAGGCTGCCCGCCGAGATCGAGGTCTATGCCGGCGCGCAGCATGGCTGGTGCCCGCCCGACAGCCGCGTCTACAACCAGGCCCAGGCGGAAAAGGCGTGGGGGCAGCTGCTCCAGCTGCTCAAGACGGCATTGTGATGGGCGGCGCGGCGGATTGACTCGCCGCGCTGTGAAGTTCATGTTTTGTTCCTGTCGATTCGAAGGAGCTGCGCCATGGCCGACGACCTCGTCTTCTATACCAATCCCCAGTCGCGCGGGCGGATCGTCCGCTGGATGCTGGAGGAGACCGGGGCCGAGTACCGCACCGAGCTGGTCGATTATGCGAGCACGATGAAAGCGGAGCCCTATCTCTCGATCAATCCGATGGGGAAGGTTCCGGCGATCGTCCACAAGGGCAAGGTCGTGACCGAATGCGCCGCGATCTGCGCCTATCTGGCGGAGGCGTTTCCCGAGGCGGGGCTCGCGCCGGCCGCCGACGAGCGCGCCGATTATTATCGCTGGCTGTTCTTCGCGGCGGGGCCGCTCGAACAGGCGGTGACCAACAATGTCGCCAAATTCCTCCCCTCCGCGGAGCAGGGCCGCATGTTCGGCTACGGCAATTACGATCTGGCGGTCGATACGCTCGAAAAGGCAGTGTCGGCGCATCCCTATATCGCGGGCGACCGCTTCACCGCGGCGGACGTCTATGTCGGCTCGGCGGTGGGCTGGGGCACGATGTTCGGGACCTTGCCGAAGCGCGACGCCTTTGCCGATTATTACGCACGCGTGAGCGGGCGCGATGCCTATAAGCGCGGGAACGAACTCGACGACGCGCTCGCGGCGGAGATGGCGCCGGCCTGACACTTCTCCGGAGCTTGAAATGTAGGATTTCGTCTGCTTGGCTCGGCGCGCCCGCGGGCTGGGCCGCTCTTTGACACGCTGAATCCTGCACCGTGCTCCGGCGAAGGCCGGAGCGTTGGCGAAGCGCGATGTCGTTGGCCGCCGGGGCTCCGGCCTTCGCCGGAGCACGGCAAAAAAACATGCGTGACGGTGTAACCCCGGTGTGACCTTTGGGGCCGCATGATCGGCGGCGAAACATCGTTATCAGTGTGAAGCTAGTGTGAAGTTCCGAAAAATTCGGCAATGATTCCAATGCTCATTGACCCATCGCCGCGAGCCGCGCGGGCAGTGCGGCCATCACCGCTTCGCGGTCGGCATCGTCGGTCGCGCCCCAGCGCGCGATCTCGGCACTGGTGCGCCCGCACCCCGCGCACCAGCGGCTGCCGCGTTCGATCCGGCAGACGTTGATGCAGGGAGTCGGGATGATGGGAACGGTTTCGAACAGATCGTCCATCAGCGCGTCAGATCGTCCATGTCGCCAGCCAGTCGGCGATCGCCTGGGGCCGCATGATCCGCGCATCGCCCAGCGCGAGCGTCGAATCGGCGTTGCGCAGCTTGCCCGTCTTCGCGTCGATCACGAACACCGCCGGGATCGCCCCGAGCTGCTTGCCGCCGCTGAACCGCGTGGCGATATCGAGGTTGCGGTCGAACTCGCCGACATCGACCTGGACCAGCTCGAAATGCTGCGCGATCCAGCCGCGCATCTCTGGCAGTTCGAGCACGCCCGCGAGCACGCGGCAATCGGCGCACCAGTTCGCGCCGAAATCGATCAGCAGCGGCTTGCGCGACTTGCGCGCGCGCTTGAGCGCGGCGTTGACCTGGGCGGTCGCATTGACGCTGGCGTCGTAGGGCGCGGGCAGCGGGCGGGGGAGCTGGTTGACCGAACGGATCGAGATGCGCGGCGCGGGCGCGCCGAATGCGCGGAACGCCGGCAGGAAGGCGACCAGCGGCAGGGCGAGCAGCGAACGGCGGGCGATCATCGGGTCAACCTCATGGAATCGCTGCGAGGATAGCAGGTTCGCGGGGCTTGGGAACGGGAAGGTGCGAGGCTGTCAGTTCTTCCCCGTCACCCCGGAACAAGTCCGGGGTGACGGGGGAGTTTTTTTGGGGCTGGCCGCTCGCCTTATTCGCTCGCGCTGCCCAGGGTGAAGCGCAGGAAATCCGGCATCGGGCCGTTCCAGCCGTCATCGGGGCCCTCGTTTACTGGCTCGCGGTGCCGGTCGCGGCCGCGATTGTCGTTGCGGGATTCGGTGCGGGATTCGCGGCGCGGCTCGGCGGGCCTTGGCGTCGGCTCGGACCGGTCTTCGCCCTTCGGCTCAGCCCTGGGCTTCGTCTCCGCCTTGGGCTTGGGTTCAGCCTTCGGAGCCGCCTTCCCACGGCCGCCGCGTCCGCGGCCCTTCGCCGCGGGTGCGTTCGCCGCTTCCTCCAGCGCCGCGCTGTCGGCCGCATCGCCGCCCGCGTAGCGCTCGATCTTCATCCCCGTGAGCTTCTCGATTTCGCGGATATTCTCGGCGTCCTCGGGGGTCACCAGCGTATAGGCGGTGCCCGTCGCGCCCGCGCGGCCGGTGCGGCCGATGCGGTGGACATAATCGTCGGGATGCCAGGGCGCGTCATAGTTGAAGACGTGGCTGACGCCCTTGATGTCGAGCCCGCGCGCCGCGACGTCCGAAGCGACGAGGATGTTGACGTCGCCCTTCTTGAACCGCTCGAGCTCGGCGAGGCGCTGAGGCTGCTCCATGTCGCCATGGATCTCGGTCGAGCGGAAGCCCGAGCGCTGGAGGCTCTTGTTGAGTTCGCGCACCGTGGTCTTGCGGTTGCAGAAGATGATCGCGGTGTTGAGGTCGTCGGCGCGCAGCAGGTCGCGCAGCACTTCGCGCTTCTTGGCCGAGGCGGTGGGGACGACCCATTGCCGGATGTTGGTGTTGGTCGATGCGGGACGGGCGACCTCGACCTGCTTGGGATTGTCGAGGAACTTGTCGGCCAGCTTCTTGATCACCGGCGGCATCGTCGCGGAGAACAGGAGCGTCTGGCGCTGCTTGGGCAGCTTGGTGCAGATTTCCTCGATATCGGGGATGAACCCCATGTCGAGCATCCGGTCCGCCTCGTCGATCACGAGCAGGTTGCAGCCGGTAAGCAGGATCTTGCCGCGGCCGAACAGGTCCATCAGCCGGCCCGGGGTCGCGATCAGCACGTCGACGCCGCCCTGCAGCGCTTTTTGCTGGTCGCCCATCGATACGCCGCCGATCAGCAGCGCCATCGAGAGCTTGTGATATTTGCCGTATTTGTCGAAATTTTCGGCGACCTGCGCGGCGAGCTCACGCGTCGGCTCGAGGATCAGGCTGCGCGGCATCATCGCGCGGGTGCGGCCCTCGCCCAATATGTCGATCATCGGCAGCACGAACGCGGCGGTCTTGCCGGTGCCGGTCTGGGCGATGCCGATCAGGTCACGGCCCATCAGGACCGAGGGGATGGCCTGTTTCTGGATCGGAGTCGGTTCACTGTACCCGGACTCGTCCACGGCACGTAACAGTTCGTCTGACAGGCCGAGGTCGGCAAAGCTCATCTGGATGTCCGGAAAACGTGCGCAAAAGGCGGACGTTAGTTCCGCCGCGCGCTTGCGGATTTGGCTCGCATTGTCAAGTTAAGCATGAAGCCCGGGGCGGGCTATTTCGCGGGAACCAGCGTCTTGAACGCCGAGATGCTGCACGTTCCCCCCGATCTGGAGCGGATCGTGTCGCGGTTCACGCACATTTTTCCATCGGCATTGGGGCGCACATAGAAGCCCGAATAGAAGCCGAGCGCAGGGCAGTTATTGCCCAGCCGCGCGCGCATCCTCGTGCCGTCGTTCATGATCAGGTCGACGCTGTCGCGGCGCGTGACCGCGAAGCCGACGACGCGCTGCATCCTGATGCAATCGTCCGCCTTGCGCTCGACCATCGGCGGCGCGGGCGGCGGCGGGGCGGGCGCACGGCTGCGCGTGACGACCGTCGTGGTGGTGATGGTGATCCGGGGGACGTGGATGACATAATGCTGGAGGTCGCCCGCCGCGACCTCGCCTGCCCGGTCGGGCCCGCGCGCGACCAGCGCCGCGGGAACGGCGAGCAGCGCAAACGCTGCTGCGGAGACGAGCAAGGGCTTCACCATGGTGCCGCGCTTGTATCGCACAGGATTGAACAGCGGATGAACTGATTTTCATTTGTGGAATTGGCCGCGGCGGGACGGCCATGCTACCGCCGCCGCCATGACACCCGCCCAGCAAGCCCTTGTCGATGCCGTCGCCGCGCGTTTCGGGCCGAAGGCGGCCGTGACCGACGCGGACGCGATCGCGCCGTGGCTGAACGACTGGCGCGGCCGCTATCATGGCGCGGCGCCCGCGATGCTGGCGCCCGCGTCGCTCGACGAGGTGGCAGCGATCGTGGGGCTGGCGCATGAAGGCGGCGTGGCGCTGGTGCCGCAGGGAGGCAACACCTCGATGGTGGGCGGCGCGACTCCGCCGGCGGACGGGTCGGCGCTGATCCTGTCGCTGCGGCGGATGAACCGCATCCGCGCGATGGATGCCGGGGCCAATCTCGCGGTCGCCGAAGCAGGCGTGATCCTTGCCGATTTCCATGCCGCCGCGCTCGAAGCCGGGCGGCGCTTCCCGCTGACGCTGGGCGCCAAGGGAAGCGCGACGATCGGCGGGCTGGTCTCGACCAATGCGGGGGGCACCCAGGTGCTGCGCTTCGGGACGATGCGCGCGCTGGTCGCGGGGGTCGAGGCGGTGCTGCCCGATGGGTCGATCCATGACGGGCTCGCGGCGCTCAAGAAGGACAATCGCGGCTATGACCTCAACCAGCTGCTGATCGGGGCCGAGGGGACGCTGGGCGTCATCACTGCCGCGAGCCTGCGGCTTGTGCCCGCCATCGCCGGCCGCGCGGTGGCCTGGGTGGGGCTGGCCAGTCCGCAGGCCGCGCTCGACCTGCTGCGCCGGATCGAAAGCCCCGCGATCGAGAGCTTCGAGATCGTCCCCGGCGATTCGCTGGCGCTGGTGCTCGAGCATATCCATGGCACGCGCTCCCCGCTGGAGGGCAAACACCTCTGGCATGTGCTGATCGAAGCGGTGTCGAGCGATCCCGCCGAGGAACCCGCCGGGGCGCTGGAGGCATTGCTCGGCGATGCGCTGGAGGCTGGCATGATCGCCGACGCGGTGGTCGCCGCGAGCGAAGCGCAGGCGGAGGCCTTGTGGCGCATCCGCGATTCGCTGTCCGAGGCCGAGCGCGCGAGCGGGCCCGCGGTCCAGCACGACATCTCGGTTCCCGTCGCCGACATGCCGCGCTTCATGATCGAGGGCGCGGCGGAGGCCGAGGCGCGCTTCCCCGGCACGCATGCGACCGCGTTCGGCCATCTGGGCGACGGGAATGTTCATTTCCATGTCCGCGCCGCCCCCGGGGCGGACCGCGACCGTTTCTATGCCGAGGACGCGCCCGCGATCACGCGGCTGGTGCATGACCTGGTGGTGGCGGCCGGGGGATCGATCTCCGCCGAGCATGGAATCGGCCAGATGAAGCGTGCCGAACTGGAACGGCTCGGCCCGGCCTCGCGCATCGCCGCCCTGCGCGCGATCAAGTCCGCGCTCGACCCCCGGGGGATTCTCAATCCGGGAAAACTTGTGCGGCTTGCGCCCGAAGCGAACACTCCATAGACCCCACGCGCATTTTCGCGACTTTCTAGCCGATTCCCAGGAGACCATGATGGCCACCGCGCCGCAGCAGCCGCTTCCCTTGTTCTACAAGAATCTCGAGCCGCTCTCGAGCCAGACCCACGCCGATTTCCGCGTGCGCAGCACCGATCGCGCGCCGTTCGTGACGAACATCCATGCGATTCCGCTGACGGTCGAGGAATTTCCCCTCGCGCAGCGCTCGATGCCGATCGTGTTCTCGGTGGGCGACGATCCCGTGCCGCTGGCGCTGATGGGGCTGAACGAGGGCGTCAACGTCTTCTTCGACGACGAGGGCAAGCTGGTTCAGGACAATTTCTACGTGCCCGCCTATATCCGCCGCTATCCCTATCTGCTCGCGCGGCTGGACCCGAACAATGAGGATCTGTCGCTCTGCTTCGATCCGACGACCGACCTGATCGGCAAGTTCGACGAGGGCGAGGCGCTGTTCGTCGATGGCCAGCCGAGCGACACCACCAAGGCGATCCTCGACTTCAACCGCAGCTTCGAGGAAGCCGGCCAGCGCACGACCTTGTTCGTCAAGGACCTCAAGGAAATGGACCTGCTGATGGACGGTGAGGTCTCGATCCAGCCCGAAGGCGCGGCGCAGCCCTTCATCTATCGCGGCTTCATGATGGTGGACGAGGCGAAGCTCAACGAACTGCGCGGCGACCAGCTGCGCAAGATCGTCCAGAACGGCATGCTGCCGCTCATCTATGCCCACCTCTTCTCGCTGGCGATGATGCGCGATGTGTTTGCCCGCCAGCAGCAGCAGGGCAAGATGCCCGCGCCCCAGCTGGTGAGCTGAGCGGACGGCCAGACACGCGAAGGCGCGGCGGGGGACACCCTCGCCGCGCCTTTTCTATTTCGGCCTCTCTCAACAATTTAGCCCGGCGCCGAGGCAATTTGTCGCAGTTTGTCGCAGCGCGGCCGGTCCCCTTGAAACCTAAAGTCCCGTTACGTATATCTCTTGGTGCATGGTCTCGTGTTCCCCCTTTCGCGGGGCCGTGCGGCACGCTTTCGGGCGTGTCTCCTCCCTGAACCTTGGCCACCCGGTGAGCAATCACCGGGTGGTTTTTTTATGTGCCAGCTTCGGCAAGTCGGCCGGAGCCGGCCAAATCACTCCGCGGCGATTGCGCCCGGAAGGGCCTCGTCAGCGATGGAATCGACGATCGCGCGAAGCGTACGGGCGGTCCGCGCCAGGCCCGGGCCGGGAAGGTCGAGATTGGCGTCCAGGTAGAGTGAGCGGTCGAACTCGATCTGGATCGCGTGGATGCGGCGGCGGGGATCGGCGTGGCGATCGAGGATGTGCCCGCCCGAATAGGGCGTGTTGACCGCGCAGGCCACGCCGTGCGCGCGGGCGATGCCCTCGATCCGGCCCAGGAAGCGCGACGATGCCGAGCGGCCGAAGCGGTCGCCCAGCACGATCCGTGGCGCGGCGTCCGGAGCGCCGAGCGGAGGCATCGAGTGGATATCGAGCAGCACAGCGACCCCGAACCGGTCGCGCGCGCTCGCGAGCGCGGCCGCCAGCGCGGCGTGATAGGGGCGGTGATCGGCGCGGATGCGCGCCGCCACCTCCTCGCCCGACAGCCGGTGCCGCCAGATATCGCCCGCCGCCGCGACCCGGCGCGGCACCAGCCCCAGCCCGCTGCGCAGCTTGGCCGAGAGCGGCTGCGATTTGGGCGAGGCGCCGTCGTCGAGGCGCGGGTCGCGCTCATTCTCGGCGCGGTTGAGGTCGATCCAGGCGCGGGCGCGCTGCTGGACGAACAGTGTCTCGCCTCCGTGCGCCGCGAGCGCGAGATCGTCGACATGACGGTCTTCCAGCGGTCGCAGCGCCGCGAGGGGCACACGAAGCGCCGCGCGGAGCTGGAGCGGATAGTCCCGCCCGGCATGGGGCACCGAAAGCACCACCGGGCTGACCGGATGCTCGGGTCCATGGCGCAGGAAGGAGTGGGCGGCCGTCACGACGCGGCAGCGTAGGGCTACCGTCCCGGAACGGCAACGCCGCGCCGCTTGTCGCGCTGGAAAATCTTAAGGGCTTGGCGCATAGAATGTGGGCGACCAAGTTCGGGGTGGGACCGCATGTATCGAATTTTGCTGGCCGAGGATGACCGGGTGATGCGTGAATATCTCACGCGCGCGCTGGAGCGTTCGGGCTATGCCGTCAGCGCGGTGGACCGCGGAACCGAGGCGCTGCCGCTGCTCGAAGCCGAACGGTTCGACCTGCTGCTGACCGATATCGTGATGCCCGAGATGGACGGGATCGAGCTGGCGCAGCGCGCGGGCGAGATCGCGCCGGACATGCGCGTGATGTTCATCACCGGCTTCGCGGCGGTGACGCTGAAGGCGGGCAAGCAGGTGCCGCAGGCGCGGGTGCTCTCCAAGCCGTTCCACCTGCGCGACCTCGTGCTGGAGGTCGATCGCCTGTTCGAACGCGACAGCTTTTCGACCAATATCTGATCGCCTCACGGCGATAGGCGGTACCGGCCCGCTCCCCCACCCGGCCACCCATAGGTTACTATCGTGCTGGGTGGCCGGGTGGGGGAGCGAGCCGCTGCCGCAGCCCAACGCAGCGCACAAAAAAGGTCGCTTGCGCGGGCGCACATGTCCCGCTAGAGCGCCGCTTCCCGTTTCGGCCCGAAAGGGCCTTGGGCGTGTAGCTCAGTGGTAGAGCACTGTGTTGACATCGCAGGGGTCGCAAGTTCAATCCTTGCCACGCCCACCATTAAAAGCCCGCCAGGTCAGTGACTTGGCGGGCTTTTTGTTGCCAGAGGCGGAATGGTGCCGGAGGAGTCCGCTTCGACCGGCCGGTCGCGGGCGGCGAGGGCGGGTATCGCGGCGAAACCGAGTTGGCCCGCCAGTCCCACCAGTCCAAGCGGGGCCATAACCCCCGCGAACCACTGACCGAGGTCCTGGCCCAGCAGGACCGAGGCCGTCACAGCCTCGCAGAGCATCAGCAGCGCGAAAGCGAGGCCGCCCACCGCGAGGCGTTGCGGGAGACCAAGGGCATTGCGGCGCAGCAGATGGCGGGCGACCAGCCAGCTCGCCGCGAGGATGACAGGGACTTCGATCAACACGGCGGCGGCTGATCCAAGGCGCGGAGCCACGAAAACGATGCGCGCGACGCCCATGGCAAAGGCAAGCGCGAAGACGATCCCGAAATACAGGATCGCGGTGACGATGACCGCACCTAAGGTGCGGACGGCCGCGGCGCGCATGCCCCCGGACATCGACCTCTCCCGGACGGATCCGCCGCCCTTCCGGCCGCGCGTTAGGCCGGGCCGGCGGCAAAACGGATTCGTAGAATCCACAATGGGAGCGGTGGCGCGGCAAGCGCATTGCGGTCCTGACTTGCGGAGGAACGCGATGACGAAGCTCGGATATTATTCCGCCTTGGCCGCGGCGGCCGCGAGCGTCGCTTACGATGTGCCGCAAGTGCTGCAGGTGGCCGGCCTGCTTCCGACGCCGCTCGACCGGTATCTCATCTTTGCGCCATCGCTCGCGCTCGCGCCCTGCTTCGTCGTGGCGGTGGCGGCGACCTATGACGACGGGTTGCGGTCGCAGCGGCCATGGCGGCTGGCCGCGCTGGCGCTGGCGGTGCTCTACGCGGCCTGTGTCTCCACCGTCTATGTCAACCAGCTCGGCGTGGTGCTGCCGCGTGAGATGAGCGGCGAGGCACGGGGCTATGCGCTGCTCGCCTGTTGCGGCTTCCGCCAGCCCCTCACGGTGATCGACCTGCTCGGCTACACCTATATGAGCCTGTCGACTTTGCTGCTCGCGCCCACCTATCGAGGTGCGCTTCGCTGGGTCCTTGCGCTCAACGGCGTCCTCGCGGCGCCCATCTTCCTCCAGCTCTTCTGGCCGCAGCTGATCTGGGTGGCGGCGCCCTGGCTGGTCACTTTCCCTGTCGCAATGCTTCTGCTGGCACGGCAATCGAGGAAGCAAATGTCATGACCGGCAAGCCCATCGAGCCCGCGCCCGACACCATCGATCCGCATGCGCCGCCCGAGGCGCCCGCGATCGCATGTCCGCCAGAGGGGCCGGGCAAGTGCGAGCCCGAATATGTTTGCCCGCCAAGTCCCGTCTACACGCCCGATTCGGCGCCGCCCGAGGCTCCGCAGCCATCGGACTAGCGCGGTTCTGGCCCGGCAAAAGCTCTTGCCGGTCCCGCTCGATGTGAGAACCTGCCCGTGCGCCTAGGCTGTGTCGTCCTCACCGTCGCAGCGGCGGCTCGCCAAGGCGTGGCAGGCGGAGGGACAGTCCTGACCCGGGGCGGACTTTCCCGGTATCTCGCCCGGAACGCGGCCCGAAACGGGGATGTGAAGCGTCATGCCCGTCCCGCAGATCGACATTTCGAGGAAATGCACTGGCGGCGCGGTCAGCGGTGACGCGGCCAATCCGCCGGCGATGGCGCATGCGAGCAGGCGAGAGGCGTCAAACCGCATTGCTGAAGCTCCGCTTGTCCTCGGCGCGAAACGGATCGATCGTTGCGGCAATCACGCGCGAATAGGGGAGCGCGCCCGCGCCGAGGCGCAGGGCGCCGCGCCGCCACTCGATCAGCCCGAGGCGCTCGAAAGGCAAGAGCGCGGTGCGCACGCGGCCCAGATCCGGGAGCCCGGAGAGATCGGCTTCGCCCTGACACAATAGTCGCTCGATCGCGCGGCCGCGAAGCTGATCGGCGCGCGTCCGGACGATTCCGCGCGATGTCGCGAGCTGACCCGATTCGATGCGCATGCCATAGCGTCCCGCATTCTTCTCGTTTTGCAGCAGCCTGTCCGGGAAGGCGCTGATCGCCGACGCGCCAAGGCCGATGAGTATGTCCGCGCGGTCTTCGGTGAACCCCTGGAAATTGCGCCGCAGGATGCCGGCGCGCGCCGCGGCGGCGAGGGTATCGTCCGGCCGCGCGAAATGATCGAAACCGACCGGAGAATAGCCCGAGCCTGTGAAGGCGCGATAGGCGAGCGCCGCGGCGCGGAAACGCTCCTCGGCATCCGGCAGGGCGGCGGCGTCGATCCGGCGCTGACGCGCGATGAGATGAGGGACATGCGCATAGCCGAATACCGCGACTCGATCGATCGACAGGCCAATCGTCCGGTCGATGCTGTCGCGAAGGTCGGCCTCCGTCTGCCCCGGCAGGCCGTACATCAGATCGAAGTTGATCGAATCGACACCGGCGCGGCGCAATAGCGCGACGGTCTCGACGATGTGCTTCTCGGGCTGCACGCGGCCGATCGCGGCCTGGATCGCGGGCGAGAAGGTCTGCACGCCGAGGCTGACGCGCGAGGCGCCGCATGCCGAAAGCGCATCCGCCCATTCGCGCGTGAAGCCGCGCGGATCGACTTCGACCGAAATGACGGCATCCCGCGTGTCGAAGGCCGTGGCGACCGCGCCGGCAAGGTCGAGAAACTGGTCGGGGTCGAGCGCGTTCGGGCTGCCGCCACCCCATGCGATGCGGCTGACACGGGCTCGGTGCCCGATCGTCGCGGCGACCAGCGCGATCTCGCTGCGAAGCCGCCGCGCATAGTTGGCGAGCCGGCCGCGCTTGTTGGCGGCGCCCGTGTTGCAGCCGCAATACCAGCAGATCTCGTGGCAATAGGGGATGTGGAGGTAGAGCGAGACCGGCTCGTCCTCCGCCAGCCCCGCAAGGCTCGATGCGAAGTCGGCGGGTGCCAGTTCCCCGAATTCCGCCGCTGTCGGAAAGCTGGTGTAGCGCGGCACCGGCCGGGCGAGCAGCTCGGGATGGTAGGTCCAGTGCGCGTCCTGCCGCGAGCTCATGGGCGGTCCTCCCTTTCGTCCTCGATCAGGATGCGCAGCGCGGCGCCGTCGAGATCCTCGAACTGGCCGCTGGACGATGCCCAGAAGAAGGCGCCGAGTCCCAGCAGCCCGAGTAGCAGCGCCATCGGGATCAGCATCGCGACGATGTTCATCGCGCGGCGCCCTTCAGCCGGAGCGAGTTGGCGACGACCAGAATCGACGAGCCGGACATGGCCAGCGCCGCCACGAGCGGCGTCACCATCCCGCCAATCGCGAGCGGGACCGCGACGAGATTGTAGAGGACCGCGAGCGCCAGGTTCTGGCGGACGACGCGCATCGTCTTGCGCGCGACGGAAATCGCCTGGGGGACGGGCATCAGCAAGGCACCGAAGAAGACGAGATCGGCGGCCTGACGCCCGACATCGCTGGCGGCGGACGGCGCCATCGCCACCGATGCCCGTTTGAGCGCCGGGCCGTCGTTCACGCCGTCGCCAACCATCAATACCCTGTGCCCGGCCCGTTCCAGCCGCTCGACGGCCTCGAACTTGTCGGCCGGAGACATGCGCGCCCGGGCGAACAGACCCAGCTGCCGCGCAAGCGGCTCGACCACCGCCCAGCTGTCTCCCGACACGAACTGGGCAACCAGCCCGAGCGCGCGGATGCGGGCGATCGCGGCGGGCGCGTCGCTGCGCAACGCGTCATCGAAGAAGATCGCATTCGCCGGGCCTTCGCCGAGACGGAAGGCGGTGAGCATCGCCGATTGGGGGGCGAGCACGCCGCCGACCCAGTCGGGACGGCCGAGCGCGGCGCGCACGCCGCCGATGCGGCCCTCGATTCCCTGACCCACCACCTCGCGCAGTTCCGCAACGGGCTCGGGAACTACGCCCTGCGCGTCGAGCATATGCGCAATCGCCTGCGCCATCGGGTGCCGCGTGGCGCGGGCAAGGGCGAGCAGGATGCTCTTCTCACGCGCACCCGTCGGCATGCCGGCGGCCGGGATGAGCTTGCCGCAGGTCACGGTGCCGGTCTTGTCGAGCAGAACCGAATCGATCCCGGCAAGCTTTTCGAGCGCCGCGCCGTCGCGCACCAGCACGCCGCGCCGCATCAGCGCACCCGCGGCCACGACATGCGCCACGGGAACGGCGAGCCCCAGCGCGCAGGGGCAGGTGATGATCAGCACCGCGACCGCGATCGACAGGGAGTGGTGCAGCCCCGCGCCCGCGATCAGCCACCCGGCCAGGCTGATCGCCGCGAGCGTGTGGACCGCGGGAGCATAGAGGCGCGAGGCACGGTCCGCGAGGCGGACATAGCGCGACTTCCCCTGCGAGGCGGACTGCATCAGCCGGGCGATCTCGGCGATGGTCGTGTCCTCGGCGGTGGCGGTGGCCAGGACAGTGACGGGGGACGTCAGGTTGACCGTTCCCGCCAGCACCCGGCTGCCGGCGATGAGCGGCTCGGGCGCGGCCTCGCCGGTGACGAGGCTGCAATCGGCGTCGCTGGCGCCGGTCTCGATCGTCCCGTCGACCGCGAAACGCTCGCCCGCGGCGACCAGCAGGCGCATTCCGGCGCGAAGCTCGCCGATGGCGACCTGACGCGCGGCGCCGTCGGCGGCGAGGACGCTCGCCGTCTCCGGCAGGCGGCGCAACAGCGCGGTGACGCCATCCTGGGCGCGCTCGCGCATCACTGTGTCGAGCAGTCGCCCGCCGAGCAGGAACGCGACCAGCATGATCGCGCCGTCGAAATAGGCGTGCTCGCCGCCAGTGGCGGTTTCGTAGAGGCTCATCGCGCAGGTGAGCGTGACGCCGATGGTGATCGGCACGTCCATGTTGGTGCGCCCCTGCCGCAGCGCGCGCCACGCACTTTCGAAGAAGGGGCGGCCGGCATAGGCGAGCGCGGGCAGCGCGATCAGCGCGGATAGCCAGTGGAACAGCTGGCGCGTGGCATCCTCGGCGCCCGACCAGACCGATACCGACAAGAGCATGACGTTCATCGCGGCAAAGGCGGCGACCGCGAGCGCCCTGGCGAGCCGCTTGCTCTCGCGCTCGGTGTCCTGCGCGGGCGGGTCGATGGTGCCGTGCGCGGCGAAGCCCAATTTCTCCAGCGCATCGAGCAGCGCAGCGGTTTCCACACCGGCGTCATGCTCGACCGTCAGGCGCTTCGCCGTGAAATTGACGCGCGCGGCGTGGACGCCGGCCAGCCCCAGCAGGCCATGCTCGATCTTGGAGATGCACCCGGCGCAGCGCAGCCCCTCGACCGCGAGTTCGGTGTGGAGAGGGGCGGGTTCGGGCCGGATCGCGGCGGCGGCGTTCACAGGCGGATTTCGCGGACGAAGCGCGCCTTGCCGGCGGGCGCCCGCGCCTCGATGCGCAGACGCCACCGGCCCGGGGGAAGGCTGTGCGGCGCGGAATAATGCCCGGGACTCTGCTCGGTGAGCCGGAAGCTCTGGCCTTTGAGCCGGCCGAGCGGATGTTCGGCCTCGACGGTCACCTCGGCGCCGCCGATGGCGCCGTTCGGGCCCGTCAGGTCGAGGGTGAGGCGCTTGTCCGGCGCGGCCGCCCGCGCGTGCCAGCCGAGCCGGTCCTGCGCGTCGGCTTCGGCGAGCCAGCCGTTGAACTTCTGGCTGGCGACATAGCTGTTGCTGACCACCACCCCGCCGAAGCTGGCGATCGCGCTGCGCGCCATCACGACGTTCACGGCGATAACGACCGCGAAGAACGCCACCATGATCACGGTCATGTCGCGACCGGTGAACTGCCTCGTCATTTCTGGGTCTCCGGCCGCTCAAAATGGCTGTAATCGGTGTCTCCGCCGCCTTCGCGGTCGAGCGCGCGGACCGAGAAACTGATATTGGTGCGCTCGGGCCCCGCGGCGGGGGCCGCGACGAAGAGCTGGACCTTGGCCAGCTTGTCGGGCTCGACGGTGACGCGAAGGTTGCGCGCCGCGCCCTGGCGCGAACCGCGCTCGTCCCACAGCACGCCGTCGAGTCCGGCCAGCGAAATCTCCACGTCGCGCGGGCGGGCTTCCATGTTGCGGATCTTGACTTGATAGGTGTTGCGGATGGTCCCGTCGGACAGCCTTACCCAGAGCGGATTGCGACTCTGGAGCACGCTGACATCGATCCGTGTGCGCTGCCCCAGCGCGAACAGCATCACCATGCCCACCAGCGACCAGACCGAAAGATAGACAAGGGTCCGCGGGCGCAGCAGGCGGCGCAGGGGCGGCTGGGCGGGGCGGCCCTGTTGCTCGGCGCGCGCGTCGAGTTCGGTGGTATAGCCGATCAGCTTGGCCGGCCGGCCGACCTTCGTCATCATCTCGTCGCACGCGTCGATGCACAGGCCGCAGGTGATGCAGCCGATCTGCGGTCCCTGGCGGATATCGATGCCGGTCGGGCACACCGCGACGCACGCCTCGCAATCGATGCAGTCGCCGGGCCCCAGCGCTTCGAATTTGGCGGGGTCCCCGGCCAGTTGCGCCAGCGACGGCATGGGGCGCACGGGTTCGACCGGAACCCCGGCCTGGGCGCGCTTGAGCCCTCGGCTGCGCGGCTCGCCGCGCCAGAATTTGTAGGTCACGGTGAGCGAGCGCTCGTCCATCATCGCCGCCTGGATCCGCGGCCAGGGGCACATGAACTGGCACACCTGCTCGCGCATCAGCCCACCCAGGATGTAGGTGGTAACGGTCAGCACCGCGACGGTCGCATAGGCGACCGGCGCGGCGGTACCGCGGAAAAGCTCGCGCGCCAGCGTGGGCGCGTCGGCGAAATAGAAGATCCAGGCGCCGCCGGTGACGATGCCGATCGCGATCCAGCTCGCATGCTTGGCGGTGCGCTTCGCGATCTTGCCAGCGCTCCACGGCGCGCGGGCAAGGCGGATCTGGGCGTTGCGGTCGCCCTCGATCAGCCGCTCCACATGCTGGAACAGATCGGTCCAGACCGTCTGCGGACAGGCATAGCCGCACCAGGCGCGGCCTACCGCCGAGGTGACGAGGAACAGCCCGATCGCCGCCATCACCAGCAGGCCCGCCACATAATAGAATTCGTGCGGCCAGATCTCGATCGCGAACATGTAGAAACGGCGATGCTCGAGATCGACCAGCACCGCCTGGTGCGGGGCATAGGGGCCGCGATCCCAGCGTAGCCAGGGCGTGACGTAATAGACCAGCAGCGTGACCGCCATCACCGCCCATTTGAAGCGGCGGAAGGGACCGCGAACCGATTTCGCGAAGATCTTCCGCCGCGCCTCGAACAGGTGGGGGCTGGGAAGGTCGGTGTGGATGGTCATGCGGGCTGTCCGGCGATCGCGTTATTGGGGCGCGAGCGTGGGCTGCGGAGCCTCGCCGCCGCCAAGCGAATGGACATAGGCCGCGAGCATCTTGATCGTGACCGCGTCGAGCTTCCCGCCCCAGGCCGGCATCACCCCCGCATGCGCGTTGACGACGGTGTTGGTCAGCGACGCGCGGTCGCCGCCATAGAGCCAGATGCCGTCATTGAGCCGGGGTGCGCCGAACTCGCGCTTGCCCTCGCCGCTATCGCCGTGACAGGCGGCGCAATTGGCGGCGAAGACCGCCGCGCCACGCCTGGACGACGCGCTCGGACGCTCCTGCCTCGAGGCGACACGGACGAACGAGACGGTGTCGTCGATCTGCTCGGGCTTGAGGATCCCGTCCCGCCCGAAGGCCGGCATGGCCGACTGATGGGTAGCATCGTTGCCGGGCTGGCGGATCCCGTCGGTCAGGGTCCGTTCGATCGCGCCGAGGCTTCCGCCCCACAGCCAATCGTCGTCGTTGAGATTGGGATAGCCGCGGCTCCCCGCCGCGCCCGCGCCATGGCAGGCGGCGCAATATACCTTGAAGGCCGAGCGTCCGCCCTGTTCGGCGGCGGCGAGCAATTCGGGATGCCTGGGCAATTCGTCGATCGGCATGTCGGCAAGCGCCTTGACCGTGCTGGCGCGGCGCGCGCGCTCCGATGCCAGGTCGCTTTCGAGCGCGCCCTTGCTGGTCCACCCCAGCACGCCGGCGGTGGCGCGATCGATCAACGGCCAGGCCGGATAGGCGATGCAATAGCCGAGCGCGAAGATCACGGTCGCGTAGAAGGTCCACAGCCACCAGCGCGGCATCGGCGTATCGAGTTCCTCGATTCCGTCCCACTCGTGGCCCACGAAACGGGTGCCGGTCTTTGCGTCGACGCGCTTGTCCTCAGCCATCGATCATTTCCTCATCTTCAAGGATGCTGTTGGCGGCGCGCTGATGACTGCGCCGGGCGGCGGGCACGAAGGTCCAGCCGACAAAGGTCAGGAACAACAGGGTCATGGCGAGCAGACCCCAGCTGTCAGCGAAATGGCGGAGCGCGTCGTAGCTCATTTGCTGCGCTCCTGCGGCGCGGCCTTGGAGAAATCGACGAGGACGCCGAGCATCTGCAGATAGGCGACCAGCGCATCCATCTCGGTCAGCTTGCCGGGATTGCCGTCATAGTCGCGCGACTGGGCCTTGGGGTAGCGGCGCGCGATATCGGCGCTGTCGCCATCGGCGGAACCCTGATTCTGAAGGTCCTGATCGGCCTTGGCGATGTCTTCATCCGTATAGGGCACGCCCTCGGCCCGCAGCGTCGCGAGGTGCGGCCCCATGCCTTTCGGCGACAGCTCCCGCGCCGCCAGGAACGCATAAGGCGGCATGATCGATTCGGGCACGACCGCGCGCGGATCCTTCAGATGCTGGGTGTGCCATTCGTCGGAATAGCGGCCGCCGACACGGGCAAGATCGGGCCCGGTGCGGATCGATCCCCATTGGAAGGGATGATCGTACATGCTCTCGGCGGCGAGGCTGTAATGGCCGTAGCGCTCGGTCTCGTCGCGGAACGGGCGGACCATCTGGCTGTGGCAGTTGTAGCAGCCCTCGCGGATATAGATGTTCCGCCCCGCCAGCTCGAGCGGCGTGTAGGGACGCACGCCCTCGACGCGCGTGACGGTCGACTGGATCCAGAAGAGCGGCGCGATCTCGACGATCCCGCCGATCGCGACGACGGCGAGCGAGAGCGCGCCGAGCAGCGTGACGTTGCGCTCGATCTTCTTGTGATTGCTGAGAATGGTCATCGCGGGTTCCTATTCGGCGGCCGCGGCGCGGGGCGCCGGGCGATCGAGCGCGGGATTGAAGGGTGCGGTGGAGAGGGGTGCCTCGGCGCGGACCTTGCCCGCGACGGTCATCCACACGTTCCAGACCATGAACAGCGCGCCAGTGAAGTAGAGCAGCCCGCCGAGCACCCGGATCACATAATAGGGGTGCATCGCCGCCACGACCTCGGCGAAGGAGTAGACGAGGTAGCCATCGTCCCCATATTCGCGCCACATCAGACCCTGCATGATACCTGCGACCCACATCGCCGAGGCGTAGAGGACGATGCCGACCGTTGCGCACCAGAAGTGCCAGTTGACCATGCGCAGCGAATAGAGCCGCTCGCGGCCCCACAGGCGCGGCACCATGTAGTAGATCGCGCCGAAGGTGATCATGCCGTTCCAGCCCAGCGCGCCCGAATGGACATGGCCGATGGTCCAGTTGGTGTAGTGCGAGAGCGAGTTGACGCTCTTGATCGACATCATCGGGCCTTCGAACGTGCTCATCCCGTAAAAGGCGAGCGCGAAGACCATCATGCGGATGATCGGATCGGTGCGGATCTTGTCCCACGCGCCGTTGAGCGTCATCAGCCCGTTGATCATGCCGCCCCAGCTGGGCATCCACAGCATCACCGAGAACACCATGCCCAGCGTCTGCGCCCAGTCGGGCAGCGCGGTGTAATGGAGGTGGTGCGGGCCCGCCCAGATGTAGAGGAAGATCAGCGACCAGAAGTGGACGATCGACAGCCGGTAGCTGTAGATCGGCCGCTCGGCCTGCTTGGGCACGAAATAATACATCATGCCCAGGAAGCCGGCGGTCAGGAAGAAGCCGACCGCGTTATGGCCGTACCACCACTGGGTCAGCGCGTCCTGCACGCCCGAGAAGAGCGAATAGGATTTGGAGCCCACCCACGACACCGGCAGCGACAGATTGTTCACCAGGTGAAGCATCGCCACGGTGACGATGAAGCCCAGGTAGAACCAGTTGGCGACGTAGATATGCGGTTCGGACCGCTTGACGATCGTGCCGACGAACACCGCCAGATAGCTGACCCAGACGATCGTCAGCCAGATGTCGACATACCATTCGGGCTCGGCATATTCGCGGCCCTCGGTCACGCCCATCAGATAGCCGGTGGCGGCGAGGACGATGAAGAGCTGGTATCCCCAGAAGACGAAGCGGGCGAGGCCGGGCGCGAACAGCCGCGCGCGGCAGGTACGCTGCACGACGTAAAAGCTGGTCGCGATCAGTGCGTTGCCGCCGAATGCGAAGATCACCGCCGACGTGTGCAGCGGCCGCAGCCGCCCGAAGGTGGTGAATTCCGATTCGAGGTTGAGCGCGGGAAAGCTGAGCTGCGCGGCAATGACGATGCCGACCAGGAAGCCGACCACGCCCCAGAAGACCGTGGCGAGCACGCCCCAGCGGATGACATCGTCGTAATAACGCTGGTCGGCCAGGGCCGCGCCGGCGGTGCGGAGCGGCGCGGAGACCCCGCGCATCGTGATGAACGCGGTCAGGACGGCCGCGCAGAACACGATCGACATGTGCACGGTGAACGCCGAATCCGCGGCCACCGCGCCCATGAACAATGCGCCGACGCCGGCAAACAGCCACAGACCGGCCTTGAGTGTTACATCGTCTTCCATCGACCTCGCCCTAGTGAGGAAATGAATCGCCCTTCGGCGGCGTTGGCGCCGCGAACCTTGCTTGCCGTCCGATCGCGGCGGGGAATCACGCGGCCATCCGGCGTTCGAGCCGTCCCCAGATTTCGACCAGTGCCTCGGTCAGTTCGCGCATCATCGCTTCGG
>CBINJP010000035.1:0-30102 GCA_966251045.1 uncultured Sphingomonas sp. | reverse complement strand
CCGCATCGCCGAGCCCGACCGGATCGTCAGCTTCCGCGTCTGCTGGGAGGACGACAATCACAATATCCGCGTCCAGCGAGGCTGGCGGGTGCAGAACAACAACTCGATCGGGCCGTACAAGGGCGGCATCCGCTTCCACCCGAGCGTCACCGAGAGCGTGCTCAAATTCCTCGCCTTCGAGCAGACCTTCAAGAATGCGCTCACCGGGCTGCCGATGGGCGGCGGCAAGGGCGGGGCGAACTTCAACCCCAAGGGCAAGAGCGATCACGAGGTGATGCGCTTCTGCCAGAGCTTCATGACCGAGCTGTACCGCCATGTCGGCGCGGACGTGGACGTGCCCGCGGGCGATATCGGCGTGGGCGCGCGCGAGATCGGCTATATGTTCGGCCAGTACAAGCGCATCACCAACACGTTCGAGGGCGTGCTCACCGGCAAGGGGCTCGAATATGGCGGCTCGCTGATCCGCACCGAGGCGACCGGCTATGGCGCGGTCTATTTCCTCCAGAACATGCTCGCGGCGAAGGGCAATTCGCTGGAGGGCAAGCGCGCGGTGATCTCGGGATCGGGCAATGTCGCGACCCATGCCGCCGAGAAGGTGGTCCAGCTCGGCGGCAAGGTGCTGACGCTGAGCGATTCAGAGGGGTTCATCCACGATCCCGAGGGCATCAGCCAGGAGAAGATCGACTGGGTGAAGGTCCACAAGACCAAGAGGCGCGGGCGCATCTCCGAATATGTGAAGGAGTTCACCGGCTCGAGCTTCACCCCCAATGCGCCGCCGTGGAGCGTGCCGTGCGACGTGGCCTTGCCCTGCGCGACGCAGAACGAGCTGATGGGGATGGATGCGCGTGCGCTCGTCAATAATGGCTGTATCGCGGTGGCCGAAGGCGCGAACATGCCGACCAACCTCGAGGGCGTGCATGTCTTCAAGGATGCGAAAATCCTGTTCGCGCCGGGCAAGGCGGCGAATGCGGGCGGCGTCGCGGTGTCGGGGCTCGAAATGAGCCAGAACAGCGAGCGCCGCGCGTGGAAGGAAGCCGAGCTCCAGCAGATGCTGGTCGACATCATGGCCGGCATCCATGGCCGCTGCCTGGAATATGGCCGCCAGAGCGACGGCCATGTCGATTACGTCAAGGGCGCCAACATCGCCGGCTTCAAGAAAGTCGCCGACGCGATGCTGGCGTTCGGGGTGGTTTAGGCGGCTCCCGAACGACGTCATCCCCGCTTTCGCGGGGATCACGGCCAGGGTCAGATCCGGGGCGGAAGGACGGGCTGCTGGCCGCCCGCCGGAGGCGGATTATTGCCGCCGCCCGGAGGGTTGATCGGATCCACGCCGATACCGCCGCCGCCCTGGCCGCGAGGCCCCGGAAGCTGGCGCGCGGGATTGTCGATGGCCGGCGCCCTTCGCAGATCGGGATCGAAGCCGTCCACGCCGCCCGCGGCGGGATCGAGGATCAGGCTGCTCAGCATCCGCGCAGCCTGGGGCGAAATCTGGAAGGGCCCGATCGGCTCGGCGCCCTCGCGGGGGATGAACACCGCCCAGCCCGAGCCTTCCATCGCCACGGTCTTGCCGCCCGCGGAGACGTCGATCGCGCCCATCGGCTCGTCGGCGGTGGCGACGCCGGGGCCGCGCAGCAGGATCAGCGTCGCGGTCTCCGGATCGGCGTCGAACGCGGGGAGGCCCGGCTGGGCGTTGGCGATCGCGACGGCATCGGGGCCGACCACGCCGTCGATCATCGTGCCGCGGATGCCGATCGAGGCGGTGGGGGTCTGGATGTTCGATTGGCCGCGCGCATTGTGCGTGGGCCGCCCCGACATGAAGCGGAACGCGCCCCTGCCCACGGTCGCGCCGACCGAGCTGGAGTTGCGCTGCGGATCGTAGACGAAGCGGTCGACGCGGATGCGGGCATTGGCGCCCATGGTGAAGGTGGTGCGGTCGAGCAGCAGGATCTGCGCGCGGCTGCCCTTGCCGGTGAGCAGGTCGTTGCCCATCGCCACGCGCTCGCGCACCACCGCCTTGCGCGGGGTGCGGTTCGCGGCGGTGTTCATCTTCACGTCGTTGACCACCGCCGAGGTGACGCCGACATTCTGAGCGGCGGCCGGGACGGCGGCGAGCGCCGCGCTCGCGATCAGGGCGATACGGAGGAAGGTGGAGGCCATTGGTTCGCTCCTAGTTTCCGAAGGTCCAGACGAGCCGAAGCTCGGCACCGACATTCTCGTAGCTCTTCAGCGTGCTCGCGGCATTGTAATTGCGCGAGGAATAGCTGGCTGCCCCTTCGATATCGAGGCCAGGCATCAGCGGGGTGCCCAGCGCGGCGCGGCCGAGGAAGCGCACTTCGCTCGCCGGGGGGAAGCCGGCCGCATTGTCGTACTGGACGTAGCGCAGCATCGAGGACAGCGCGGTATAGGTGCCGCGCGGCGTGATCGCCGTGCGCACACCGCCCGAGATGCGCCCGCCCGAATAGCCGGTGCGCCGGGTCTCGGCGTCCTTGCCCTCATAGGCGATGCCCAGCCAGTAGCGCGTCGTGCCCGCCCATTCGGCATAGCTCACGCCCAGATCGTAGCGCATCCCGTCGCGCGAGAAGAGCGGAGTCGAGCCCATGAAATCCTGCTGGACCACCTCGCCGCGCACCGCGAAACGGCCATTCCCGCCCATGCCGAACGAGACCATCGCCTCGCCGCCCATCTCGGTGACGAAGGGACTGCCGCCGATCCGCGCATGGCGCAGCACCCCGCCGATCGCGAATTCGGCATTGCCGCTGGGCGCGCCGATGCCGAGCACGACATCGGCGACCTGGTAATCCGGGCTCGATCCCGAAAGCGGGTTGCGGGTCGTGGCGCCCGCGCCGCCATAGAAAAAGGCGCCGCCGGTGGGCGCGCGGAAATTGACTCGCGCCGATCCGAAGACGGAAAAGCCCTCCTCGCCGGGGACGGCGGGGAAGCCGGGCAGGTTATATTCGACGAGGAGCGACCGCGCGAGATCGCTGTCGAAGGCGAGGCCGATACTGACCTCGCCGCCGATGCTCGTGCCCCGCGCTTCCGGAAGCGCGACATCGCCGCACGCGGCGCGCGTCTCGGCCCAGGCCGCGCCGTCGGGATTGATTTTGCCCGCGCGCCCGATCTCGGTCACCGCGGTCTGGCGGTCGCCGAGCCTGCACAACAGAGTGGCATAATAGAGCCGGACCTCGGGGACATTGCGCGAATGGGTGATCAGCGCGCGCTCCAGCGTCGCGGCGGCGCCCATCAGGTCGCCTTCGCCGGCCTGTTTGCGCGCCAGCGAAAGCGCCGCTTCGGGGGTGTCCGATCCGTCGAGCAGGGCGTCGAGCGCGGCGTCGTCCTGCGCGAACGCGGGCGCCGCCACGGTCAACGTCAACGCGGCTGCTGCCATCCCCATGGCAGTTGCAATCCCCGAACGCATGCTGTTCCCCCGAAAGCTTTCTGCAACATTAGGCAGATTTTGTGGGGCCGCGCCAGCATGTGACGCAACCGCTGGAAATCGCCGCTTATTTGGCCAGCTATTGGGGTGGCGCGGCGGCGCAGCGGTAAACCAGCTTCTCGTTATAGGCCGGCGGGAGCGCGGCGCGGATTTCCTGCTGGCGCGTCGCCAGGTTGCCGCGCGCGGCCTGGTCGGCGGAGCATGCCTTGAGCGTCACCTGCGTCCGCAGCTGGCGCGCGCGGGTCATCTGGTCGGCCGACAGCATATAGCGCGTGTTGGTATAGGTCCGCCCCTCCGGATCGTAGACCAGGACCGAGACGGTCGCGTCCTGCTCGGGCACCAGCACGCGCAGCCAGCGATTGCCGTCCTCCGAATATTGGGTGCGGCCGTTGATGCAGCCATCGGGGCCGATATCGAGATTGACCGTCTCGACGGTCGAGACGGTGACGCGGCTGCGGCCGGGATCGAGCGTGCACACCATCTTGCCGAGCGACGGCTCGATCACCGCTTCTTCGCTGCTGTTCGTGACGGGGACGATCTTGTTCTCGTCGAAGCTCGGCCGGTTGAGGAACAGCACGACCGCGCCGACGAACAGCAGCCCGCCGCCCGCCGCGAGCCAGACGGCCTCCTTCTGGCGTCCTCGTGTGTAGAGCATCGCCGCGCCGCCGATGCACAGCCCGCCCAGCACGAGCAGGGCCATCGCGATGAAGATGTAGTTCTCGCGCGTGGACTCATTGGCCTGGCGCGCCTGCTCGATCGCGTTCTGGCGCTCGGCCGCCGCCTTTGCGTCGCTCTGGCGCTTGGCCTCCTCGGCGGAGACGCGCGCCTGCTCCTCGGCGTTGCGGTCCTGCGCCATCCGCTCCTCGACGCTGACACAGGCGACCGCGACCTGCTGGAAGCTCTGCTTTGCCTCGGTGAGGAACGCCGCCAGCTCGCTCCCCGCGATCGCCAGCGCGAAGTTCGAATCGCCCGCCTCGCCATTGGTGATGAGCGCGTTGACGCCCAGCACACGGCCACAGCGGTCGAGCAAGGGCCCGCCCGAATTGCCGCGCGCGATATTGGCGGTGTGGAGCAGCATCGTGGTGCCCTGCACCGAACGCTGCCCCGCGAAGCCGCCTTGCGAGCGGATCGGAGACATGGGCGTGATGAAGTCCTTGGCGCTCTGGGCCGTGGCGACATCGACATTGCCGGGATAGCCGAGCGCGACCAGCGATTCGCCTTCGCTCGCATTGCCCTTGAAGAGCGTCAGCGGCGGCAGGCGGACCCCGGTGAATTCGAGCAGCGCGAGGTCGCGGCCCGGATCCATCTTCACCAGCCGTCCCTGGAACGACTTGCTGCCTTCGGAGGGCACGATGCCGATCACGACATTGTCGGGGTATCGCGAGGCGAGCTCGACGACATGCGCGTTGGTGACGATCCGGTTGGGCGCGACCGCGAAGCCGCTGCCATGGCTGAAGCCGACCACCTCGTCGCCGACCACCGCGATCACCACGATCCGCACCACGCCGCGCTGCGAGGCGGAGATATCGTCGGCATGCGCGGGGGCGATCCATCCGAACAGCAGGACCAGAAGCAGCAACAGCCGACGCATCGTGGAAAACCTCACGCGAATTCGCCTCAGGCTTTCGGCCAAAATCGCGGGCGGTTCAAGGGATCGCGATGCGTGGCCGGCCTATCGTCCGCCCGCCGCCTTGGCACTGGCCTCGCCTTCCCGGGGCGCTTCGGCGGCGCCGGCGTCGATCCGCGTGATCATCTGTTTCGCGGCCTCGGCCAGCCCGCCGCCATGCGGATTATAGGCGAGTGGCAACAGCAGGATCCGCGCCTCCGCCTTCATGCCATCGTAGAAGAGCATATAGGCGACGTTCATCCGCAGGCCGAAATCATAGGGCGCCAGCTCGAACGCGCGGTAGAGCCCGTCCTTGGCGCTCTTGCTCGCCACCTGATGGGCTTCGCCGAAGCTGCGGTAATAGAGGATCAGCGGCTCGGGATCGTCGGGATCGATCTTGTTGGCGGTGACGATGATCTTGCGGATGTCGCGCCAGGTTTCCTTGCTGTCGTCGTCCTTCTTCTCGGCCACGGCCATGCGCGACATCGCCTTGTAGACCCAGGCGTCGATCGCATTGGGGTCGGCGGCGATCGCGCGATCGGCGGCCGCTTCGGATTCGGCATAATCGTTCGCGTCATAGGCGGCTTCCGCGAGCACGATCTGGGCGCCGGGATCGTTGGGAAAGGGCGCCGCCGCCTTCTTCGCGGCGGCATAGACGCCCGGCGCGGTCTTTTCGTCGACGCCGCGCTTGGACCGGATGCGGACATCCATGGTCGCGGCCTCGCCGGGAGTCAGTTTGCGGACGAGGATCTCACCGATCTTGATCGCATCGGCGCGAACCGTGACGCCGGTGATGGTCCGCTTGTTGAGAAAGCCTTCGAGCTCGCGGTGGAGAATCTTAGGGTCGCCGAACACCTGAGCCGCCTCGGCGGCGCTCTTGCCCGCGTTGATTTCGGTGACGTAGCGGCCGAGCTGCCCTTTGCGCGTCGGTTCGAAGCTCAGATAGTGCGTCAGCGCCCAGCCGCGGCCGTAAAGCGCGTCGGTCTGGACCTGGTTGAGCTTGCCGGTATCGGCCGAAAGGATACGCTCGAGGGGCAGCGGGTTGCCCGACAGCAGCCCCCAGGCTCGCGAATTCGGCGCCGCGCCGAACATCACCGATCCGTCGCGCTTGATCTCCGCGGTCGAATGGAATTCGGCCCAGCCCTCGACCAGCCAGGCCGGAAACGCCGAGTTGGCGAAGATCGAGAACATCATATGATGGGTATATTCGTGGAACAGGATCACCTGGACCAGATTGTCCTCGACATAGCTTTCGGCGCGTTTGGGCACGAAGGCCAGCGATCCGCCCGCCCGCGCCTGATAGAATCCGCCGACCATCTTGTCGCCGTGGAGCTTGCTCACCGCCTCGACCGAGGGGAGCATATAGACAGTGACCCGGTTGGCCTTGCCCACGGGTTCGTTCGGGAAGCCGCGAAGCGCGCGCATCGCCTGATCGAAGCGCTCGAGATCGTCCGCGAACTTCTTCAGCCGCTCGGGCCGGTCATTGCCATAAACGACGAAATGCGCCGAGCTGACCTCATACCATTCGGCGTGCGCGACGCCGGGCAGAGTGAATAGTACGAAAAGCAGCAACAGCCTGCGAAACATCGCGAATCCCCCAACACCAACTAAAGGCGAGCGTATCGCGAAGACGAGCAGCCGAACAGGGGAGAATATGTGCAGTCATACGAAGCTATAGGGATCGACATCGACCGCGACGCGGACCTTGGCGGACCATTCGAGCCCGCCCAGCCATTCGCGGATTACATCCTGCACGTCGAAGGCGCGCCTGGCGTGGACCAGCAGGCGGAAGCGGTGGCGGCCGCGCAGCATCGCCAGCGGCGCGGGGGCGGGACCATAGACCAGCATTTCGGGGAGCCTTGGCGCGCTGCGGCCGATCATGCGGGCGGTTTCCTCCGCGCTCCCCTTGTCCTCCGATGAGACGATGATCGCTGCATAGCGGCCGAAGGGCGGGGCGTCGGCCTCGCGCCGTGCCTGCGTCTCGGCGGCGTAGAAGCTCTCGGCGTCGCCGCTGATCAGCGCCTGCATCACCGGGGCGTCGGGGCTGTGGGTCTGGATATAGACGGTGCCGGGCTTCTCGCCGCGGCCCGCGCGGCCGGCGACCTGCATGATCTGCTGGAAGGTCCGTTCCGACGCGCGCAGATCGCCGCCGTCGAGCCCGAGATCGGCATCGACCACGCCGACAAGGGTGAGGTTGGGGAAATGATAGCCCTTGGTGACGAGCTGGGTGCCGACGACGATGTCGATCTCGCCATGCTCCATCCGGTGGACGAACTCGGCGGCCTTGGCGGGGGACCAGAGCGTATCCGAGGTGACGATGGCGGTGCGGGCATTGGGGAAAAGCTGCGCGACTTCGTCGGCGATGCGTTCGACCCCGGGGCCGCAGGCGACCAGCGAATCCTCGGCCTCGCATTCGGGGCAGATTTCGGGGGTGGGAACGGTGTGGCCGCAATGATGGCAGGTGAGGCGGCGGATCAACCGGTGCTCGACCATCCAGGCGGTGCAATTGGGGCACTGGAAGCGGTGGCCGCAGGAGCGGCAGAGCGTCAGCGGCGCATAGCCGCGTCGGTTGAGGAACAGCAGGCTCTGCTCGCCGCGCTCCAGCGCCGCGTCGATGGCGAGGACGAGGCGCGGCGAGAGCCAGCGGCCGCGCTCGGGGGGCTCCTGGATCAGGTCGATGGCCTCGATCTCGGGGAGTTCTGCCTTGCCGTAGCGGCCCGGCAGCTTGAGCTCCTCATAGCGCCCGAGTTCGACCTGATGCCGCGTCTCGATGGCCGGCGTGGCCGAGGCGAGGACCACCGGGCAGCCCTCGAACAGCCCGCGCATCACCGCGACATCGCGCGCATGATAATGGACGTCCGCCTCCTGCTTGAAGCTGGTCTCGTGCGCCTCGTCGACCACGATCAGGCCGAGATTGGGGTAGGGGAGAAACAGCGCCGAGCGCGCGCCCACCGTGACCATCGCCTGCCCGCTGGCGATGGCGCGGCGGGCGCGGCGGCGCTGCGACTGCCGCAAACCCGAGTGCCATGCGACCGGCTGGCAGCCGAACCGCTCGGTGAAGCGCGTGAGGAAGGGTTCGGTCAGCGCGATTTCGGGGAGGAGGATGAGGCTCTGCTTCCCCGCCGCGAGCGCGGCCGCGATGGCCTCGAAATAGACTTCGGTCTTGCCCGAACCCGTCACGCCGTCGAGCAGGAAGGGCGCGAACGCGTCCGCGCCGATCGCCTGGCGCAATATGCTGGCGGCGTCGGCCTGCTCGGGGCTGAGATCGGGCGGGGCATGGTTGGGATCGGGGATCGGAAAGGGCGTGTCGGTATCGATCACCACCGGCTCGATCGCGCCGACCTTCACCAGCCCCCGGATCACCGCGTCGGAGACGTCGGCGATGGTCGCCAGTTCGCGCACCAGCCCCTGCCGCTCGCCGATCCGCTCGAGCGCCTGTGCGCGCTGGGGGGTGAGGCGCGGCGGGACTTCGCCGGTCGCGCGATATTCGACGATGGTCGGCGCGCCTTCGAATGCCGAGGAGGACGAGACCGCCATCCGCAGCACCGACGCGTGGGGGGCGAGATAATAATCGGCGGTCCACTCGACAAGGCGGCGGATCGCGGCGGGGACCGGCGGCGCATCGGCGACCGCGATGAGGTTGCGCAGGCGATTGTCGCCCACTTCCTCGGTGGGGAGGCGTTCGGGCTCCCACACCACGCCGGCAAACTGGCGCGGGCCGATCGGGACGAGGACGATCGACCCGGGCTCGACATGCATCCCCGCGGGCACCCGGTAATCGAGCACGCTGAGCACGGGATGGAGGACGAGGATGCGGGCGCGGGCCATTGCCGCCCTCATATGGGGATTTGAGCGCGAACGGGAATCCCGTATCGCCTGGGGCCAAGGAGATTCGCCCATGTTCCTCGCCGCGCTCCTCGCGCTCACCGCGCCCCAGCAGCAATGCGCCGCGATGGACGCAAACCTCCCCGCGCCGCTGACGGCATGGGCGACGCCGGGGGCGGGCTCTCCGGACGATCTGACCAAGCCGGTGGGGCTGTGGCCCGTCGATGCCGCCCGCATGCCCACGCTTCCGGCGAGCGCAAAGCCCGGCAAGGTGACGATGATCCCCTTCGCCGTGAGCAAGCCGGGCATTTACGGCATAGCCGTTGATCAGGCGGCGTGGATCGACGTCACGCCCGCGGGCGGCGCTCCCCTCGCCACCGCCAGCCATGGCCATGGCCCGAAATGCTCGACGATTCGCAAGATCGTCCGCTTCGACCTGAAGCCGGGAAACTATGTCGTTTATTTGAGCGGATTGGATTCGAGCCCGGTCAAGGTGATGCTCGTCGCGCCGGAATAGTCGTCATCCGCGCTTGCAATGTTGGATTCCGGCCAGCATGTTCCGGAAATGTTCTTCTATCGCGATATCATCCAGCCTCGTGCGCGCGCTCGCGCGCGCCCGCCAGGGCGCATACGCACGCGATGGGACTGCGACTCTTGTGACTCTTCAGTCGCCATGCCCCAGGCTGGCGATGTTGAAGTTCAGCGTGAGGGTCAGCGCGTGATCCATCGTGTCGCGCTTGCCGGCGCGGCCGAATCGGTACTGGTTGAGATAGCCGACCTCGCCGCGCACCTTGCCGCCGAGCGGGATCGACACGCCGACCGCGTTGCGCACCCGCTCATAGCCGCTGCGCTGGCCCCAGCCTGTGGTGTTGAAATTGACGAAATGCTCCTGCGTCGCGAACAGCTTGAGCCCGCCCGAGCCGAGGCGCGTCTCGTAGCCGAGCCGCGGGCGCAGCCGGAAACCGATCTCGCCGCCCGCGCTGTGGAAGCGCTGCTCGGAGCGAAGCCGGACGTTGAAGCCCGAGCCCAGCGGCACGAGGATCATCTGCCGAAGCCGCTCCTCGTTCGGCAGCACCGCGCCCTTGTTCCAGTCCTCGACATGGCGGTAACCCAGGCTGAGCTCGACTCCGCCGGGCAGCGTCCGCGTGTAGAGGATGCCCGCCTCGGCATGCGAAAGCCCCTCGGCCGCGTCGCCGAACCGGACGATTCCTTCGAGCGTCACCTTGGCGCGGTCGCTGAGGATGACGGCGCCGTTGGTCTGGAGCCAGAGCTGCTCGTCCTGGTCCTGCGCGAGCGCGGGCAGGGGGGCGAGCAGGAGAATCATGACGGAAATGTTACGGCGCATCGCCGCGCCCTATCGCCATTTGGATCGGCGCGCTACGGGAGCGCAAACGCTTTGGGATCGACTCATGAAATTCTTCGCCGACACCGCCGACACCGCCGACATTCGCGACCTCTCCGACGCGGGGCTGCTCGACGGGGTGACCACCAATCCCTCGTTGATCCACAAGGCGGGGCGCGATTTCCTCGAGGTCGTCGCGGAGATTTGCGGGATCGTCGACGGGCCGGTTTCGGCCGAGGTGGTCGCGCTAGATTTCGAAGGAATGATGCGCGAGGCCGAGATCGTGCGGAAGATCGCCGACAATGTCGCGGTCAAGGTGCCGCTGACGATCGACGGGCTCAAGGCTTGCAAGGCGCTGACCGACGACGGGACGATGGTCAATGTCACGCTCTGCTTCTCGGCGAACCAGGCCTTGCTCGCGGCCAAGGCGGGGGCGACGTTCATCTCGCCCTTTGTCGGCCGGCACGACGATATCGGCTTCGACGGGATGCAGCTGATCTCCGACATCCGGATGATCTACGACAATTATGATTTCGAGACCGAGATCCTGGTCGCCTCGGTCCGCCATCCGATCCACGTGCTCGAAGCCGCCAAGATCGGCGCCGACGTGATGACCGCCCCGCCCGCGGTGATCCGCCAGCTGGTCAGGCATCCGCTGACCGACAAGGGGATCGAGGGTTTCCTCGCCGACTGGGCGAAGACGGGGCAGAAGATCGGCTGATTGCAAAATCCTCCCCCGGAGGGGGAGGTGGCAGCGCGCAGCGCTGACGGAGGGGGCTTCCCGCGCGCGAGTGGCCTGTGGCGCGCCCCCTCCACCACTTCGTGGTCCCCCTCCCCCTCCGGGGGAGGATTTGGTAGGCCCGATATGTGACCGAGCCTCTCCCCCTCCTCTACGCCCAGCATCTCGCGCGCGACCGGCGGCGGTCGGCGCATACCGTGCGGGCTTATGAGGCGACAGCGGTCCGGCTGGTGGCGTTTCTTCAGGGCCATCTGGGGGGCGAAGTCACCGCCGGGACGCTCGGCAAGGTCAGCGCCGCCGATCTCCGCGCCTATCTCGCCCATCGGCGGAGCGAGGGGCTGTCCAACGCCTCTGCCGCGCGCGAGCTTTCGGCGGTGCGCGGCTTTCTCAAATGGGCGGGCGCCGAAAGCCCCCGGCTCAAGGGCCCACGCGTCAAGAAGGGCGTGCCCCGTCCCATTGCCCCCCACGAAGCCGTGGCGCTTGCCGAGCTGGTCTCGGAGGAAGCCGACGAGCCCTGGATCGCCGCGCGCGACTGGGCGGTGCTGCTGCTCCTTTACGGCGCCGGGCTGCGGATCGGCGAGGCGGTCGGGCTGACCGGGGCGGTGCTGCCGCTGGGGGCGACGATGAGCGTTACCGGCAAGCGCGACAAGACGCGGATCGTGCCGCTGCTGCCGCAGGTCCGCGAGGCGATCGAGGCCTATGCGGCGATCACACCATGGGGCACGGCGCGCGAGGCGCCGCTGTTTCGCGGGGCCAAGGGCGGGCCGCTGCCGGCCGGAGCGATCCGCAAGTCGGTGCGCTCGGCCCGCGCAGCGCTCGGCCTGTCCGACCGCACGACCCCGCATGCGCTGCGCCACAGCTTCGCGACGCATCTGCTGGGGCGGGGAGCGGACCTTCGCGCACTGCAGGAACTGCTCGGTCATGCCAGCCTCAGCTCGACCCAGATCTATACCGCGGTCGACGCCGCGCATCTGCTCGACGTTTACCGCAACGCCCATCCCCGCGCCTAGCCGCGCGGGCGCGGCTTCCAGGTGACGACCCGCCACAGATAGAGCGCGATCACCCCGACGATGATCGCCGTCACGCCCGGCGCGATCCAGTGGTCGATCGTCTCGAAATTGGTGCCCAGCCAGTATCCGACGCCCACCAGGATGACGTTCCACACCGCGCTGCCCGCCGCCGTGTAGAGGATGAAGGTGCCGCGCCGCATGTGGAGCAGCCCCGCCGGGATCGAGATCACGGTGCGGCCGATCGGCATGAAGCGGAACACGAACACGGTGATCCCGCCCCAGCGGTCGAAGAAGCCGCGGAGCCACTCGACATCCTCCCAGTCCATCGTCAGCCAGCGGCCCCACCGGTCGACGAACGGCTTGAGCCGCCTGTAGCCGTAGCGGATGCCGATCTCGTACCAGAAGAGATTGCCCAGGATGCAGCCGAAGGTGCCGACCAGCACCAGCAGGGTGAAGTCCATCTGACCCTTGGCCGCGGCGATGCCCGCGACGCTCATGATCACTTCGGAAGGGAGGGGCGGAATGACGTTTTCCAGCACCATCAGCACGAATACGCCGAGGTAACCCCAGTCGAGCCAGTTGGTCATTGAGGGTCAGCCGAGCTCCGTTACGCGCCGCTCGATCGCGGCCCAGATCATCGCGCCGGTGTCGGTGCCGTTGAACCGGTCGATCGCGACGATGCCGGTCGGCGAGGTCACGTTGATCTCGGTCAGCCATTCGCCGCCGATCACGTCGATCCCGACGAAGAGCAGCCCGCGCTTCTTGAGCTCCGGCCCGAGCGTGTCGCAGATTTCCTGCTCGCGCGGCGTGAGCTCGGTCTTGGCCGCGGTGCCGCCCACCGCGAGGTTCGAGCGGATCTCGCCCGCGCCGGGAACGCGATTGACCGCGCCCGCGACCTCGCCATCGACCAGCACGATGCGCTTGTCGCCCTCGGCCACGCTGGGGAGAAAGGCCTGCACCATGTGCGGCTCGCGATAGGCGGTGTTGAACACCTCGATCAGCGAGGCGAGATTGGCGCCGTCGCGGCCGACCTTGAAGATCGCCTTGCCCCCGTTTCCGTGCAGCGGCTTGACGACGATCTCGCCATGTTCGGCGAGGAATGCGCGAGCCTCGTCGAGGCTGCGGGTGACGAGCGTCGGCGGCATGAAGCGCGCATAGTCGAGCACGAACACCTTTTCCGGCGCGTTGCGGACATTGGCGGGGTCGTTGACCACCAGCGTCTTGTGCGCGACCCGCTCCAGCAGGTGCGTGGCGGTGATATAGCCAAGGTCGAAGGGCGGGTCCTGGCGCATCAGCACCACGTCCGCTTCCTCGCCGAGATCGAGGCTTTGCGCATCGCCGAAGCTGAAGTGATTGCCCTCGACGCGCTGGACGGTGACGGCATGCGCGCGCGTCCAGACGCGGCCGTCGCGGTAATTGAGGTCCTCGGGCGCGTAATGGAACAGCCGGTGCCCGCGCGCCTGCGCCGACAGCATCAGCGCGAAGGTCGAATCGCCCGCGATATTGATCGCGTCGAGCGGGTCCATCTGCACAGCAACGGTAAGCGGCATCGTTCCTCCTGAGGCCTGCTCTAGGTGACTTATTCGACTAAGTCAGCCCATCCAGGCGTTCTCGATATGGCGAGGGAGGGTGCGGGGGGCAATGAGGATCACGTCGACGCGGATATCTTCGCCGCCCGTGGCATAGCGAGGCATCAGATATTCGGCGGCCGCGGCGACGCGCGAGAGGCGGCGTTCGTCGATCGCGAAATCGAGTTCGGCGCTGGTGGCGCGGGTCTTTACTTCGACAAAGGCGATGAGGTTGGCCTTGCGGACGACCAGGTCGACTTCGCCCGCCGGGGTGCGGACGCGGCGGTCGAGGAGTTTCCAGCCATGGAGCCACAGCCACCATGCCGCGCGCCGCTCGCCTTCGCGCCCGCGTGTCTCGGCGGCACGGCGGTCACGCGGCATCTAAAGCAGTTCCGTCGTACGAAGGACGCGTCCCCGGCGAAGGCCGGGGGCCAGTATCGGTGAACTGGCGGTGGTGCGAGAACCGCGAAGCCTTCCCAACTGGGCCCCGGCCTTCGCCGGGGAAGCGGCAATGGTGACGGTCACCCTTTCAATTCCATCGCGCGGGCGTAGAGCGCCTTGCGGTCGAGCCCGAGTTTCTTCGCCACTTCCCCCGCGGCCTTGGAGGCGGGAAGGCGGGTCAGCGCTTCGGCGAGGGCCGAGTCGGCGTCCGCCTCGCTCGCAGGGGCGGCTTCGCCGGGCGGGGCGACGACGATGACGATCTCTCCCTTCGGCCCGCCATCGGCGTAGCGTTCGGCGAGCTGGGTGAGGGTGCCAGTGACGGTCTCCTCGAATTTCTTGGTGATCTCGCGCGCGACCGCCGCTTCGCGGTCGCCAAGTCCCTCGGCCAGCGCGGTGAGGCAAGCCGAGAGGCGCGGACCCGATTCGTAGAGGACGAGGGTGGCGCGGACGCTCGCGATCTCCTCGATTGCCTGCGTGCGGGCCTGCTGTTTGGCGGGCAGGAAGCCGAGAAAGAGGAAGCGATCGGTGGGCAGCCCGGCGAGCGTCAGCGCCGCCACCGCCGCGCAGGGGCCGGGGATGGTCGTCACCGCATGCCCCGCCGCGCGGGCGTCGCGCACCAGCTTGAAGCCGGGGTCCGAGATCAGCGGCGTCCCCGCATCGCTCACCAAGGCAACCGATTCGCGCCCCATCCGCGCGACCAGCCCGGGCCGCACTGCATCCGCATTGTGATCGTGATAGGGGGCCATTTTTCCCTTCGCCCCCAGGTGACGAAACAGTCCGGCCGTCACACGGCTGTCCTCGACAGCAACCACATCGGCGTTCAGGAGTATTTGTGAGGCGCGCGGCGAAAGGTCACCGAGATTGCCGATCGGCGTGGCGACGATATAGAGACCGGGCGCGAGTAAAGTGTCCATCGGGGAGAGTCATGGCAGACGCCAAAGGTAAACCGCAACCGCGACTCGTGTCGGCGCTCAAATGGGCGGCGCTGGGTGCGGCGATGTTCCTCGCCTCGTGCGCCAGCGGGCCACGCGTGATTCCGCAGCCCGAAAAGCCGCCGGTGGTCGAAGTGCCGCGCGAACGGCCGGTCGAACGGCCGATCCAGCCGGGCCTGCCGCAGGATGTCGAGCGCCACCGCGTCGCCCTGCTCGTGCCGCTCACCGGTGCCAATGCGGGCGTCGGCAAGTCGCTCCAGAACGCGACTCAGCTCGCGATCCTCGACACCAATACCGATGCGATCCGCATCACCAGCTACGACACGGCGGGCCCGGGCGGGGCGGCGGCGGCGGCGAAGCAGGCGATCGCCGATGGCAACCGGCTGATCCTCGGGCCCCTGCTCGCCGAGGAAGCGCGGCTGATCGCGCCGATCGCGCGGGCCGCCAACGTGCCGGTGCTCAGCTTCTCGAACGATGCCAGCGCGGCGGGCGACGGCGTCTATCTGCTCGGCTTCTCGCCCGCGCAATCGATCGAGCGTGTGGTCAATTATGCCAGGCAGAATGGCGTCACGCAGTTCGCGGGGCTGATTCCCGCGGGGCTTTATGGCGAGCGGGCGTCGGCCGCGTTCGTGAACGCGGTGAGCAATGCCGGGGGCACGGTCACCGCGATGGAGACCTATGACGGCCGCCCGGGATCGATGACGACCGCGATCACCAAGGTCGGCCGGTCGCCCTTCCAGGCGATCCTGATCGCGGGCGGCGCCAATGGCGCGGTGACCGCGGTGCCGATCATCCGGCGCGGCGCCAGCGGCAAGACCGCGCGCGTGCTGGGGCCCGAGCTGTGGAACACCGATTCGGGGATCGGCGCGAACACGGCGCTCAACGGCGCCTGGTTCGCGAGCGTGCCGAACAATTACTACCGCACCTATGCCACCAAATACCGTGCGCGCTTCGGGGCGGCGCCGTTCCGCCTCTCGACGCTTGGCTATGACGCGGTGCTGCTGACGGTGCGGATCGCGCGCGACTGGCGGCCGGGCACCAACTTCCCCGAGCGCCGGCTGACCGATCGCGACGGGTTCGCCGGGCTCGACGGCGCCTTCCGATTCGGCCGCGATGGCGTGGCGGAGCGGGCGCTGGAGGTGCAGGAAGTGGGCGCCGGGACGACCAGGACGGTTTCGCCCGCCCCGCCGAACTTCAAGGGAAATCCGTAAGCCTTCAAAGCCTCCCCTCCGGGGAGGGCTTTATGCTGCCACGATCTCGCGCAGGATCGCTTCGAGGACCGGCATGCCGGTCGCGGTGACGCGAAGGCGGCCGCTTTCGCGGGCGATCAGGCCCTGGGCTTCGATCCGGTCGAGCGCCTGACGGTCGAGCGGAGCCTGTCCGCCCGACACGGCATCGATCCGTGCCAGGTCCACGCCCTCGTCCAACCGCAGCCCCATCAGCAGCGCCTCGACGCCGCGATCGTGCGCGGTGAGAGGATCCTCGCGTTCGATCCCGTGCGCGTTGCGGTCCACCGCGGCGATCCAGTTTTCGGGCTTTTTGCGGCGAAAGGTCGCGGCGCCGTTCCGGCGGCCATGCGCGCCGGGACCTATTCCCGCGTAATCGCCATAGCGCCAATAGGTCAGGTTGTGGCGGCTCTCCGCGCCGGGGCGGGCATGGTTGGACACTTCATAGGCCGGCAGGCCCGCGGCGGCGGCGATCTCGCGGGTCGCCTCGAACAGGTCGGCGGCGGCGTCGGAATCGTAGGCGGCGAGCTCGCCCTTCTCGAACAGGGTGGCGAAGCGCGTGCCGGGCTCGATGGTGAGCTGGTAGAGCGAAAGATGCTCGGTGCCGAAGGCGAGGGCGCGGCGCAGCTCGGCTTCCCATTGCGCCTGCGTCTGGCCGGGGCGCGCATAGATCAGATCGAAGCTGGCGCGGGCGAAGTGGCGCTGCGCGGTGTCGAGCGCGGCGAGCCCCTCGGTCACATCGTGCGCGCGGCCGAGGAATTTGAGCGCGTCGTCCTCCAGCGCCTGCAGCCCCAGCGAGACGCGGTTCACCCCAGCCGCGGCGAGATCGGCGAAGCGCGCGGCTTCGACGGACGAGGGGTTGGCCTCGAGCGTGATTTCGACGCCGGGGATGAAGCCCCACAGCTTTTCGGCCTCGCTTATGATCGCGGCGACGGTCTCGGGCGGCATCAGCGAAGGCGTGCCGCCGCCGAAGAAGATCGAGCCCAGCTTGCGGCCCCGGAGTAGAGCGGCCTCATGCCGCAGGTCCGCCAGCATCGCCGCGCGCCACGCGGCCTGATCGACTGACTCGCGAACATGGCTGTTGAAGTCGCAATAGGGGCATTTGGACACGCAGAACGGCCAGTGCACATAGAGTGCGAGGGGTGCGTTGCTATCCATCGATCCGCTTGTAGGGGAATGGAGCGGGTAGCGGGAATCGAACCCGCGTATTCAGCTTGGAAGGCTGCTGCACTACCATTGTGCTATACCCGCCCGGAGCCGGGCAGCGCCCGAGCGAGCGGCGCGAGTGCCACAGGCGAAGGTTGAGCGTCAACCGCCGATCGTTAGAAACCGAAGCTGGCTTGCGGCGAAGGCCGGGGCGCTTCGGCCTCGGCGAACGCGACGCCTTCGAGCGCCAGCATCCGCGCCTTGGAGTCCGATCCGCCGGGCGCCGAGAAGCCGCCGATGCGGTTGCCCGCCGCCAGCACGCGGTGGCACGGGATAATCAGCGGGATCGGATTGGCGCCCATCGCCTGCCCGACATCGCGGGCGGCCTCGGGTCCCGCGCCGATCCCCTTGGCGACCGCGCCATAGGTGGTGCTTTCGCCCCATTTGAGCGCGCGGACGGCGGCGTAGATTTGCGTGAAGAGCGGGCTTTGCTCGCCGAGATCGAGCGGCAGGTCGCTGAAGTCGGCTGCCTCGCCCGCGAAATAGCGGCGGATATCGGCGACGATCGCGGCGACGCGCGGCGTTGGATCGCTCGCATCGGCATTGGGCAGGCGGCGGCGGATCGCGCGTTCGGCCTCCGCCGCACTCGCGGAGGGGAGGCGGAGTGCGGTGATGCCCTTGCTGTTCCAGGCGATCGCGACGAAGCCGTGCGCGGTCTCGAAGCTGTGGTAGCGCTGCATGGCCTCAAGATCGCCTGCCGCGCCCGGGCTTGCAAGGGCAGGCCGTCATGCTAGCCAAGCGCGCATGAGCGCATATGAAATCCATGACCCCCGCTTCCGCGCGCTGATCGCGGGGCAGGAAGATGTGGTGAAGCTGGCCGGCGGATGCCGGTGGAGCGAGGGGCCGGCCTGGTTTCCGGCGGGGCGCTACCTCGTCTGGTCGGACATTCCGAACAACCGGATGATGCGCTTCGACGAGACCGACGATTCGGTCTCGGTCTTCCGCGCGCCCAGCGATCATTCGAACGGCAACACCGTCGATGCGCAGGGGCGGCTGGTGACGTGCGAGCATTCGGGGCGGCGGGTGACGCGGACCGAGCATGACGGGTCGGTCACCGTGCTGGCGGACCGGTTCGAGGGGAAGCGCTTCAACTCGCCCAATGATGTAGTGGCGAAGTCCGATGGGTCGATCTGGTTCACCGATCCGACCTACGGGATCGACAGCGACTATGAGGGCCGCTTCGCCGAGAGCGAGATCGGGGCGAGCAATGTCTATCGCATCGATCCGGACGGGAATGTCGCCGCGGTAATTACCGATCGGGTGCGGCCCAATGGCCTCGCCTTCTCGCCCGACGAGAGCCTGCTGTATGTCGCGGACACCGGGGCGAGCCATGTGCCGGACCTGCCCCGGACCATCCACGCCTATAGAGTGAGCGGTGGCACCGCGAGCGATCCCAGGCTGTTCGCGACTTGTCCGCAAGGCGCCTTCGACGGGTTCCGCTGCGACGTGCAGGGCAATATCTGGACCTCGGCGGGGTCGAAGATCTTCTGCTATGCGCCCGACGGGACGCATCTGGGCTCGGTCGAGATCGGCGAGACGGTTGCCAATCTCTGCTTCGGCGGGTCGCACCGGAACCGGCTGTACATTGCCGCCAGGACCTCGCTTTATTCGCTCTGGCTGCGCGTGCGGGGGATTTGATGAAGGTTGCGATCGTCACCGGGGCGGGGAGCGGAGTCGGCCGGGCCTCGGCCGAACTGCTCGCGCGCGACGGCTATGCAGTGGTGCTGGCCGGACGGCGCCCGGCCGAGCTGGACGAGACCGCGCGCCTGATCGGCGGCAACGCGCTGGCGGTGCCCACCGACATCACCGACGAGCCGCAGGTCGAGGCGCTGTTCGCGCGGACGCTCGCCGAATTCGGGCGGCTCGACCTGCTGTTCAACAATGCCGGAATGTTCGCCCCGCCCGCACCGGTCGACGAAATGACGCTGGAGACCTGGCGGACGCTGTTCGACGTCAACGTGACCGGCGTGTTCCTCTGCACCCGCGCGGCGGTCCGCATCATGAAGGCGCAGGATCCGCGCGGGGGGCGGATCATCAACAACGGCTCGATCTCGGCGCATGTGCCGCGGATGCACAGCTCGGCCTATACCGCGAGCAAGCACGCCATCACCGGCCTGACCCGTGCCACCGCGCTGGACGGGCGCGACTTCGGCATTGCCTGCGGCCAGATCGATATCGGCAATGCCGCCACGCCGATGCTGGTGGGCGGCGGGGCAGGGGCGCTGCAGCCCGATCTGTCGCTCAAGGTCGAGCCGTCGATCGACGTCGCCGAGGTGGCGCGCGCGGTGTCGTACATGGCCAGCCTGCCGCTGGGCGCGAATGTGCTGACCATGACGGTGATGGCCACCGGCATGCCCTATGTCGGGCGCGGTTAGCCGCTTACGTAGAATTAAATGGAGGCCAAGCGCTGTTCCCCCGGGCGTTTGGCTTTGCAATGTCAAAGAGCGGCCGGGATTGCCGACCGGCCCAGCCAAGCAGGCTAAATCCAACATTGCAAGCAGTGAGGCCCCGGATTGCAGGGGGGCGGCGCAGACTCTAGAGAGCGCGCCAAATGGCACGCATCGAGACCCCCAAGCGCATCCGCGGCACCCAGGACATATTCGGCGACGAGCAGCGCCGCTTCGCGCATGTGCTCGACACGTTCGATCGCGTGCGGCGACTCTATTGCTTCCAGCGGGTCGAGGTGCCGGTGTTCGAGGCGACGGGCGTGTTCGCGCGCTCGATGGGCGAGACCTCGGACGTCGTCTCGAAAGAGATGTACACCTTCGAGGATCGCGGCGGCGATTCGATCACACTGCGGCCCGAATTCACCGCAGGCATCGCGCGCGCCTTCATCACCGAGGGGTGGCAGCAGCATGCGCCGATGAAGCTGGTCACTTCGGGGCCGGTGTTCCGCTACGAACGCCCCCAGAAGGGCCGTTTCCGCCAGTTCCACCAGATCGATGCCGAGATCATCGGCGCGCCCGAACCCGCGGCCGATGTCGAGCTGCTCGTGCTGGCGGACCAGCTGCTGCACGAGCTGGGCATCGCCGACGGGGTGACGCTCCAGCTCAACACGCTGGGCGATGCCGAGACGCGCGATGCGTGGCGGACGGCTTTGGTCGCGCATTTCGAGGCGCATCGCGGCGAACTGTCCGAGGACAGCCTGGCGCGGCTCGAGAAGAATCCGATGCGGATCCTCGATTCGAAGGACCCGCGCGACCGGCCGATCGCCGACAGCGCGCCGGGGATCGACGACTTCCTGACCGGGGAGGCGGCTTCCTTCTTCAAGGCGGTGACCGACGGGCTCGACGCGGCGGGGGTGAAATGGACCCGCAACGACCGGCTGGTGCGCGGGCTCGATTATTACCGGCACACCGCGTTCGAGTTCGTCACCGACCGGCTGGGCGCGCAGGGCACCGTGCTCGCCGGCGGGCGCTATGACGGGCTGATCGGCTCGCTGGGCGGACCGGAAACGCCGGGCGTGGGCTGGGCGGCGGGGGTCGAGCGGCTGGCGATGTTGCTGGCGGAGCCGGCGGCCGAGCGGCCGGATGTCATCATCGCCGTCGAGGATGACCGTGCGCTTGATGCCGGAATTCGCGGGCTCAAGGCGCTTCGCGCGAATGGGCTTTCGGCTGAGATGATCGCCACTGGTTCGCCGAAGAAGCGTTACGGAAAAGCCGAGAAGGTCAATGCCAAGGTGATCGTCGGCTTCGCCTGGGAGGATGACAGAGCGAAGGCTAATGTGCGTTCGGTTCCCGGCGAACCCGCGCATGATCGCGCCCGTGAAGCGCTGGAGACCGTGGCGGAGGTCCGGCGGTGATTTCCTTTCGTCACCCCGGCCTTGAGCCGGGGTCCCGCTTCTCTTCCGTTGCCAAGGGCAGCGGGACCCCGGGTCAAGCCCGGGGTGACGAGGAAGGGCGCGCGCGATGAAAATCCCCGCAGACCGTATCGCCGCCATCGAGGCGCGGCGGGATGAGTTGCAGGCGTTGATGGCGACCGGCGACTTGCCCGGCGACCGCTTCGTGCAGGTCTCCAAGGAATATGCCGAGCTGGAGCCGGTCGCGGCGGCGGCGGGCGAGGTGCGGCGGTTGCGCTCGGAGGCCAAGGCGCTCGAGCATATGACGCACGATGCCGATGACGAGCTGCGCCATATGGCCGAGCATGAGCTGATCGAGAACCGCGCGGCGCTCGAGGCGGCGGACCGCACACTGGCGCTGGCGCTGCTGCCCAAGGATGCCGCCGACGAGCGCGCGGGGATGCTCGAAATCCGCGCGGGGACGGGCGGGGATGAGGCTGCGCTGTTCGCCGGGGACCTGTTCCGCATGTACCAGCGCTATGCCGACCGGATGGGGTGGAAGGTCGAATTGATCTCCGCGAGCGCGTCCGAAGCGGGCGGGTACAAGGAAGTCATCGCTTCGATCGCGGGCAAGGGCGTGTTCGCCAGGCTCAAGTTCGAAAGCGGGGTGCACCGCGTCCAGCGCGTTCCCGTCACCGAGGCGGGCGGGCGCATCCATACCTCCGCCGCCACGGTCGCGGTGCTGCCCGAGGCCGAGGATGTCGATGTCCAGATCGACGACAAGGATCTGCGGATCGACGTGTACCGCTCGTCGGGCGCGGGCGGGCAGCATGTGAACACCACCGACAGCGCGGTGCGGATCACCCATATCCCTACGGGCATGATCGTCACCCAGCAGGACGAGAAGTCGCAGCACAAGAACAAGGCCAAGGCGATGCAGGTGCTCCGCACGCGCTTGTTCGAGGCGGAGCGCGAGCGGCTGGCGGCGGAACGGTCGGGCGCGCGCAAGTCGATGGTGGGATCGGGGGATCGCTCGGAGCGGATCCGCACCTATAATTTTCCGCAGGGCCGCGTGACCGATCACCGGATCAATCTGACGCTTCACCGGCTGCCCGAGATCCTCGAAGGCGAGATGGACGAGCTGATCGGCGCGCTGGTGGCGCAGGACGAGGCCGACCGGCTGGCGCAGCTGGATGGGTAATGGCGACAAAAGCGCTCTCCCCTCCGGGGTTCATCGGGTCGGCCATGCCCCCGGCATGGCCTTGTCAGCGCGGGGCGCTGACAACCCGATGAAGGTTGGGAGAGGGGCAGTGCCCAACGATCGCGATACTGACTGCCCCTCTCCCCGGCCCTCTCCCCGGAGGGGAGAGGGAGTTAGGGCCGCGCTTGTCGAAGCGGCGGCGTTTCTCATGCCCGTCAGCCCCACCGCCCGCCTCGATGCCGAATTGCTGATGGCGCATGCGCTGGGGGTTTCGCGGCAGGACTTGCTGCTGAAGCATCTCGACGATGCCGAGCCCGCGACGTTCGCTGCACTGGTCGAGCGTCGCCTCGCGCACGAGCCGGTGGCCTATATCACCGGCACCCGCGCCTTCTGGACGATCGAGCTGGCGGTAGGCCCCGGCGCGCTGGTGCCGCGGGCGGACAGCGAAACGCTGCTGGAGGTCGCGGTGGCGCATTTCGGGGCGCGTGCCCCGGCGCGCATCCTCGATCTCGGCACCGGGCCGGGGACCTTGCTGCTCGCGGCGCTCGATCAATGGCCTAGCGCCACCGGGATCGGGGTCGATGCCTCGGAGGCGGCGCTCGCCTATGCGAGGCGCAATGCCGATGCGCTGGGGATGGCCGATCGCGCCGGCTTCCGCCTCGGCAACTGGGTGAATGGCCTCGACGGGCGCTTCGACCTGATCCTCGCCAATCCGCCCTATATCGGGACGGCCGAGCCCTTGCCGCGCGAGGTGCGCGATCATGAGCCGGGCGAGGCGCTGTTCGCGGGAGCGGACGGACTCGATGATTACCGGCGGATCATCCCCGAGCTTCCGCGCCTGCTCGCAAGGGGTGGAGTCGCGGTTATCGAGATCGGATCGACCCAGGCCGAGCCGGTGTCATCGCTGGTTCGCAAACATGGGTTAAGTCCCACGCTAACCCCTGATCTTACGGGACTCCCCCGAGTGGTGTCCGCACTTGAATCGTAGCAAATGAGACACATATTTCTGCTTGGAGATTGGTGCTGCACCCGCTAATACAGCGATGGGGTAGGGCACATTCAACCAAGCCGTTGAAATAGAGGGCGTTGAAAGCGCGGCCCCGATCATCGTCATGTGAGCCGCTGCAGTCCGGTGGCCATGGCACGCGGAATGCGCCAGCGATGGCGCAGCCGCCAATGTAAACTGCATCCGGGACCCAGATGGACCGACGGACAGCTTAGTAAAGACAGGACAGACAGACCTTGATGAACAATCGTCAGGCAAACGGCCGCCGTCGCGGCCGTGGCGGTCAGCAGCAGCAGCGTTCCGGCGGTGGCGGGAATCAGCGCGACAATGGCAACCGCATCGACAACCGGGCCCGTGGCAATGCCGCGCAGCTGCTCGAGAAATACAAGAATCTCGCGCGCGACGCGCAGATGCAGGGCGACCGGGTCAACACCGAATATTATCTGCAGTTCGCCGACCATTATTTCCGCGTGCTGAGCGAGAGCCGCTCGCGCTTCGAAGAGAATAATCCCGGCCAGCAGGCGCCGCGCATTTCGCGCCCCGATCTCGAGGACGATGATTTCGTCGAGGCCGACGGCGCCGCCCGCGAGGACGGCAATCAGGGTGGCGAACAGCGCGACGAGCGCCACGCGCGCGACGACCGTGACGATGGCCGCCGCGATGATAACCGCCGTGAAGAGGGCCGCCGCGACGACTATCGCCGCGAGGGCCGCGAGGATCGTCCCCGCGAGGATCGTCCCCGCGACGACCGTCAGCGCAACGGCCACGCCAACGGCAACGGCCATTATCGTGGCGAAGGCCAGGACGAAGGCTTCGAGCCGCGTCGCGAAGCGCGCGGTGAAGACCAGCCCCGCCGCCGTGGCAACAGCCGCCCGCGCCGCGAGGACGCGGAAGCGGAAGCGCCGGGTCTCGATCTCGCCGTGCTGCCGCCCGCCATCTCGGTGGAGCCCGCCGCGGAAGCCGGGGCTGAAGAGAAGCCCAAGCCGCGCCGCGGCCGCCCGCGCCGCGACGCGGACGTGCCCGCCGCCTGAGGCCGATCACGGGAACAAATACCGGCCCGCTTCCGAAAGGAGGCGGGCCGTTTCGTTTGTATCGTTCCCCGGCAAAGGCCGGAGTCCAGATGTGAAAAGCCTGAGGGTCGCGCTGCCGCGCGAGCTTCTTGAAACAGGCTGGGCCCCGGCCTTCGCCGGGGAACAGTTCGTTTCGGACAGCTATCGTTCATCTTCCGGCCTGCTAGTTTGTTTCGCGAAGCATTAGGGGAGGACGGCGATGCGCTGGTGGGCACTCTTGTTGGTTTCGGCATCGCTCCCCGCACAGGCGCAGACCGCGCCCTCGGTGCCCGCCCCCGAACAGACCGCGCAGGGCGATGTCTCGCTCACCATCTACAATAACGATCTCGGGCTGGTGCAGGACACGCGCGTGCTGGACCTCGCCATCGGCCGCATCCGCCAGGAATTTCCCGACGTCTCCGCGACGATTCGCGCCGAAAGCGTCACGCTGTCGGGCGGAGGGCTCGGCGTGGTCGAGCAGAATTTCGATTACGACCTGCTCACCCCCGAAAAGCTGATGGACAAGGCGATCGGCCAGATGGTCACGATCGTCCGCGTGGGGGATGACGGCAAGGAGACCCGCGAGACCGCGCGCGTGCTCGCCAACAATAACGGCACGGTCGTCCAGATCGGCAACCGCATCGAGGTGCTGGCGCCGGGCACGCGGGTGATCTTCCCCGCGCTTCCCGCCGGGCTGCGCGCGCGGCCGACTTTGTCGGTCACGCTCGAGAGCTCGACCGCGGGTCCGCGGCCGGTGACGCTCAACTACCTCACCAATGGCCTGGGCTGGCGCGCCGACTATGTCGTGCTGTTCGACGAGGCGGCGGGCAAGATGGACGTGCAGGGCTGGGTGACGCTCGCCAACACCACCGGCACGACCTTCACCAACGCCAACCTGCTGCTCGTCGCGGGCGCGCCGGGGACGACCCAGCGCAGCTATCGCCCGCCCGCGATTCCAGGGAACACGGCGGGCACCGAAAGCGCGGGGCGCGAGCGGCTGGGCGACTATTATGTCTATCCGCTTGCCGCACGGACCACCGTCGCCAATGCGCAGCAGAAGCAGGTGAGCTTCCTCGACGTTTCGGGCACGCCCGCGTCCAAGGGCTATTATTACGGCAATGACTGGCTCGGCGCGACCGCGGACGGCAATCCGGCGATGGTCGCCACGGTGCTGCGCTTCACGACGTCGAGAGCCGGCGGGCTGGGCGACGCGCTGCCCGCGGGGATCGTGCGCGTCTATATGCGCGATGCGCGCGGGGTGCCGCAATTCATCGGCGAGAGCCGGATCGGGCACACGCCGATGGGATCGAGCCTGGCGCTGAGGACCGGCGAGGCGTTCGACGTCCGCGTCCGGACGATGGTCGAGAAGCGCGAGCGGCTGGGGGACGGCAAATGGCGCACCACGATGCGCTACAGGCTGACCAATGCGCGCGGGAACCCGGTGACGGTCGATCTCGCCCAGAACGGGCTCGACAGCTATTGGCAGGACAGCAGGATCGAGACCGAGAGCCAGCCGAGCGAGCGCCTCAGCGCCGATACCGCGCTGTGGAAGGTGACGGTGCCCGCCAATGGCGAGGCTGTGGTCACCGCCACCTTCATCACGCGCTATTGAGGGCGCGACGGTGCGGCCGATCCGCGCCCTGCTGATCCTGTTCGCGCTGCTGCTCGCGGCGCCCGCGGCCGCGCAGACGGTGACCTCGGCGGGGCCGGACAGCGTCGCGGTCACCATCTATCGCGACGCCGGGGCCCGAAAGCTCGATCTGAACTGGCTCACCGGCTATGCGCTGATCACCGAGACGCGCACGGTGCGCATCCCCGCGGGGCGCTCGGTCATCCGCTTCGAAGGCGTGGCGGGCGGTATCTTCCCCGAAAGCGCGATCGTGTCGGGGCTGCCCGACGGAGTGATCGAGAAGAATCTCGATGCCGACCTGCTCTCGGCGCGGTCGCTCTACGGGCGCAGCTTCGGGCGGCCGGTCTGGCTCACGCATCGCAACGGCAACGGCACGCTGACCCGCGAGCGGGCGATCATCCGCTCGGCGCCGGACGGGGCGGCGATCTTCGAGACGAAGGACGGCTTCATCACCGCGAGCTGCACCGGCAATGAGGCGATCGTCTATGATTCGGTGCCCGAGGGGCTTTCCGCCAAGCCCACGCTGTCGATCGAGACCAATTCGGCGGAGGCGCGCGAGGTCACGCTGACGCTCTCCTACCTTGCCTGGGGGTTCGACTGGCAGGTCAATTATGTCGCGACGATGCGGCCCGACGGGCGAAGCGCCGATCTGGTCGCCTGGGTGACGCTGGCGAGCGGCGACGTCACCAGCTTTGCCGATGCCGAGACGATGCTGGTCGCGGGCACGGTCAACCGCGAGAGCGGTGACGACGAGGACCGGGGACGGTTCGAAACCGACGGGTCGCTGAAACTCCGGTGCATGGCGACGCATGTCGACCGCGTCGTCGCGGAGCCGGTGCTCGTGGTCGATGCCGTCTCCGCGGAGGATATCGGCGCGCTTCCGGACCGGTCGGTGACCGAAGCGCTCCAGCGTGTCCCCGGCGTGGGGATCGCCGCGGTCGATCTGGGCGATGTGAAGCTCTATCGCGTGCCCGAGCGCACGACGGTCGCGTCGAACAGCCAGAAGCAGGTGCTGCTGTTCGATCGTCCGTCGATCCCGGTCGAGCTGGTGTACCGGGCCGATGTCAATCGCGAGGCTGCCGGTCGTGCCGGCCTGATGTTGCGCGTGAAGAATCGCGAGAGCCACGGCCTCGGCATCCCGCTTCCACGCGGCGACGTCGCCTTGTTCGAGCCGCTCGGCGAGCGCCGGCTGCTGGTCGGCGAGGGATCGATCCTCGACCGCGCGGCCGATGAGGAATTCGATATCCAGGTCGGCTCCAGCGACCAGGTGAACGCCGATTGGCAGGCTGCCACACCGAGGCGCGGCTGGGAGAATCGCGAACTGGTCGCGACCAACGCCAATCCCTATCCGGTGCGGTTCGAGGCGCGGATCGATTATCGCGATCACGATTCCGAGCGCGCGCGGCGGCGCAAGGAGCGCCCGCTGCGCGGCGATGCCCCGCTGATCCGGAAGGACGGTTCCTGGATCTGGGCGGTCGAGATCCCCGCAAACTCCAGCGTGACGCTGCGCCTCAGGAAATAAGCCGCCCGCTTTGCAATCCCGCCCGAAACGTGGGAAAACTGGCCGCCTACGCTGACATAGGGAGTCCGGCCGATGACCATCGCGGCAATCCTGGGCGGTAAGGGGCATGAAGTGGTTTCGATCGAAGGCGATCGGACCGTCGCCGAGGCGGTGTCGCTTCTGGCGGGGCGGCGCATCGGCGCCATACCGGTGATGGTTGGCGACGCGGTCGCCGGCATCTTTTCCGAACGCGACGTGATCTATTGCCTCCAGCGCGAGGGCGCGGCCGCGCTCGACCGCAAGGTTTCCGAAGTGATGACCGCGCCGGCAATCTCGGTGCCGTCCAGCGAGGCGGTGCTCAATGCCCTCGCGCTGATGACCAAGCGCCGGATCCGTCATCTGCCGGTGATCGATGCGGGCAAGTGCGTCGGCTTCGTCTCGATCGGCGATCTGGTGAAGTACCGGATCGAGCGGATCGAATCCGAGGCCGAGGCGATGCGGAGCTATATCCAGTCGGCGTAATTTGCGCCGCTCGCGCGGCTTAGGAGGAGCGGGCCGGCACCGCGTCATCGGCGTGAGCCGACCAAACAGACTCAACCCTTGCGCTTCTTCACCATGTCGATGACTTCCTCGATCGTGCCCTTGGCGAACACGACGAGCCAGGCGCCGTAGATCACCGCGCCGGTGCAGGTGAGGAAGGCGAGGTGCGAGACCGGGCCCATCGCGGGAAGCCCGGTATCGAGCATCGACACGATCAGCGCCATCGCGACGGCGGCGAGCGCGGGCGGAGTGATCGCTTCGGCGAGGTCGCGCAGCCGCACGCCGATCAGCGGCAGCGTCCGCCACGCGCTGATCCCCAGATAGAGCGGGTAGGCGGCGAACCAGGCCGCGACCAGCCCCTCGATCCCCCAGCGTACCCCGGCGAGGAAGGCGAGCGGCAAGAGGATCGCGCCGGTGAGCCCGTTGCGCGCGCCCGCCTCCGGATGGCCGATAGCATCGGTCGCGGGGGAGAAGAGCGTCTGGAGCGTCATCATCGGCATCGCCAGCGCGAGCCAGTGGACCACCGGCGCGGCCTCGACCCATTTGGGGCCGAGCACGACATCGACGAGCGGCCGGGCCGTCGCGGCGAGGCCGAGATAGAAGGGAAGGGCGACCACCATGATGATCCGCGCCGACTTGACGAACGCCGCCGCCACCGCGGCGCGGTCGCTCTGGAGTCTTGCATAGGCCGAGAAGGCGACGTCGTTGAGCGGGGGCACGAACTTGGCGACGAAGATCTGCGCGAGGAACAGGCTGGTCGTATAGATGCCGAGATCATGGGCGGAGAACCAGCGGCCGCCGATGAAGACATCGGCCTGGCTCTGGAGGAACCAGAAGACCTGGCCCGCGGCCATCACCCCGCCATAGCGGGCGATGTCGCCGGCGCCGCGAAAGTCGAAGCTCGGCCAGATCAGCGAGCGCGCCGCCCAGGTCATGCCGATCGCGCGCGTGAAGAACAACGCGATGGGCGCGAGCACGAGAGTCCACACCCCCATCCCCGCGAGCGCGCCCCCGAGCGCGGCGCCGGCGCCGGCGAGCGCGGAGACGAGATTGACCTGCGCCTGCCGCTTGAAATCCATCTGGCGGCTGAGCAGCGCCTGGGGAAGCGCGATGAAGGGCGTCGCGAGATAGAGGAGCGCCTGCACCCGCAGCAGGTCCGCCACCAGAGGCTGGCGGTAATAGGCCGCGGCGAAGGGAGCCGCCGCGATCTGCGCGACCGCCAGCGCGCCGTTGAGCAGGATCAGCATACCGAAGAGCTGGCGCTGCGAGCGGAGATCGGCCTCGTCGCGGCGCACCAGCGCGCTCGCGAGTCCGTATCCGTTGAGCATGTTGAGCAGGACGAGAATCACCTGCGTCATCGCGAACAGGCCGTAATCGCTGGGCGACAGGATCCGAATCACGAGGAATGTGGCCGCCCAGGTGATGATCTGGCCCAGGATCTGGGTGCCCGAGCGCCAGATCACGGCGCTACGCACCTGCTCGCGAAGCGATTCGACAGGCTGATTCGGGGCGGAAGCGGCGGTTTCGGTCACCCGGCGCATATGCCACGCCACCTGTTTAGGAGGCGTAAACCGCAGATTTCCGTGGGTTTTGGGCGTGTTGGAGAAAAAGCGACATAAAATTGCAAAACGCTGTTGACCGAATCAAACCCCCCACATATATGCCCGTCCACCGCAGCGACGGACCACACGGGACGCCGCGACGGTCACCAAAAACCAGGCGCCAGACCGCCCCACTAAAAAGGGGTACGGTAAGGCGTCGGTCTTTTGCGCTCTTTGACATTGTTAGTCGAGATGAAGGGACATGTGGGCGGCGGCCCCAGGTCCGGCAACTTCAAGGTGCCGGGTGCCTGGTAAAACCAAGCCGTTCCAACGATCCGCTTTTCAGGGTTCGCTCTGAAGGCTGGTCGAACATGTCCTAACACGTTTCCATACGTGAATAAGATTTTGTGCAGGAACGGCTCCTTGAAATGAGCGGTTCGGGCAGGGCATTCCACCTCGCTCGTATCGTACATAAACTTGAGAGTTTGATCATGGCTCAGAATGAACGCTGGCGGCATGCCTAACACA
>CBINJP010000034.1:0-32625 GCA_966251045.1 uncultured Sphingomonas sp. | reverse complement strand
GGGGGTGGGGGACCTCCGGAGGTTGGGGGGGGGGGCTCTTCCACAGGCGCTACCGTTCGTGGCGAGCCCCCTCCGTCAGCGCTTCGCGCTGCCACCTCCCCCTCCGGGGGAGGATTGGGATGACGGCTGCCCACCGCCTTGCTACGCTCCCCCCAACAACAGGGGACCCGCACCACATGCTCCGCAGCCTAGCCCTAGCCTCCGCCGCCATCGCCCTCGTCGCCACCGCGCCCGCCGCCGATCCGATCCGCGACGCCACCCAGCGCCAGCTTCCCGAGCTGATGACGCATTACCGCGACTTCCACACCAATCCCGAGCTGTCCAACCACGAATCCGCCACCGCCGCCAAGCTGGCGAAGATCGCCCGCGATGCCGGGTTCGACGTCACCGAGAAGGTCGGCGGCAACGGCGTGGTCGCAGTGCTCAAGAACGGCCCCGGACCGGTGGTGATGCTCCGCGCCGATATCGACGCGCTGCCGGTCACCGAGCAGACCGGGCTCCCCTTCGCCTCGAAGGTTCGCGCCACCACCGCCGAGGGCGTCGAGACCGGCGTCATGCACGCCTGCGGCCACGACACCCATATGGCCGGCTGGATCGGCACGCTGCGCAACATGGCGGCGATGAAGAGCCAGTGGAAGGGCACGCTCATCATGATCGCCCAGCCCGCAGAGGAAGTCGGCACCGGCGCCAAGGCGATGATCGCCGACGGGCTGTTCACCCGCTGGCCCAAGCCCAACTATGCCGTCGCCTTCCACGACGTCGCCGCGCTGCCCGCGGGCACGATCGGCATCCGCACCGGCTATGTCATGGCGGCGGTCGACTGGGTCGACATCACCGTCAAGGGCGTGGGCGGCCACGGCGCCTATCCGCACCAGACCAAGGACCCGATCGTCCTCGCCTCGCGCATCGTCACCTCGCTCCAGACGCTGATCAGCCGCGAGGTCGATCCGCTCGAATCGGGCGTGGTCACGGTCGGCACCTTCCATGGCGGGTCGAAGCCCAACGTCATCCCCGACACGGTCCAGCTCCAACTCACCGTACGCAGCTACAAGCCCGAGGTCCGCAAGCTCCTGCTCGACGGCATCGCGCGCATCGCGCGCGGCGAAGCGATCGCCGCCGGCATGCCCGACGAGAAGATGCCGGTGGTCACGATCAAGCCCGGCTTCACCCCCGCGACCTTCAACACCGAGCCGCTGACAGGCCGGATGACCAGCCTCCTCTCCGCGCGCTTCGGCAAGGACCGCGTGGTCGATCTCGCCCCCCAGATGGGCGGCGAGGATTTCAGCTATTTCTTCGTCACCGATCCCGAGATCCAGAGCCTGATCTTCTTCGTCGGCGGCGTGCCGCTCGACAAATGGGCGGAATACAAGGCAGGCAAATACAGCCTGCCCTCGCTCCACAGCCCCTTCTGGGCGCCCGATGCCGAGGCGGTGATCGGCACCGCCACCGAAGCGATGACCGCGGCGGCGATCGACCTGTTCAAGGGCAAATGACGGTGCGGGGAGCGCTCGCCGTCGCTCTGGCGCTCCTCGCGGCTGCCTGCGCGCAGCCGAAGCCCCTTGCCAGACCGAAGGCGGCGCCCCCGCCGCCTCCGGCTTCGCCCGCCGCCCGGACAGTGCCGGCGACTCCCGATCTGGTCGAGGCGTTCCGTATCGCGAACACCTGCCATGATCCCGATGGCATCGTCGATTGCGCCGCCCCTCCGCGCGAGACCCGCATCGAGGCCGCGCGCTGCGTGCCGATCGCGCCGGAGGACGGCCATCCCTCCGCCGCCTGCCGCCTCGACTGGACCGAAATCAAGGATTGGCGCGGCCGCGACCGGAAGTACCGCGACGTCTGCGTCCGCTTCATCCTGCTCGACATCGAAGGCGCGCCGGGCCGCGATTTCTGGGCGGTCCGATACACCCCGCCGGACCATAAATGCGAGGTTCCGCCGCGGTGAACCTCCCCGCTTTGTGGCGCCGGATGCGCGACGAAGGCGCGATCCTCCTCGCCTTCCTCGCCCTCGCGGCGCTGAGCCTCGTCTTCCTCAAGCTCGCCTCCGAAATGGCAGAGGGCGAAACCCTCGGCTTCGACCGCGCCATCATGCAATGGATGCGCGACCATGCCGGCGGACCGGCGATGCGGACGACGATGCTCGACATCACCGCGCTGGGCGGCACCGCGGTGCTCACCCTCGTCACCTTCGCGGTCACCGGATTCCTGATCGTCGTGCGCAAGGCCGCCACCGCCGGCTTCGTCGCCGCCTCGGTGACCGGCGGCGCGCTGCTCAGCTTCGCCCTCAAACTGGTCTTCTCGCGCCCGCGCCCCGATCTGGTCGAGCATCTCGTCCATGTCGACACCAGCAGCTTCCCCAGCGGCCATGCGGCGAACAGCGCGGTGGTCTATCTCACGCTCGGCATGCTCCTCGCCAGCACGCAGGAGCGCCATGCGCCGCGCATCTACCTCATCTCGGTCGCGATCCTGCTCACCCTCGCGATCGGGGTCTCGCGCGTCTATCTGGGGGTTCACTGGCCCAGCGACGTGATCGCCGGCTGGTGTGTCGGCGCGGCCTGGGCGGGGCTGTGCAGAATCGCAGGCCAATGGCTCCAGCGCCGCCACCGGATCGAGGCGCCCGGCGAAGAAGCCGCCTGAGCGCCGTTCAATAGGGCCGGAAACGGCAATCGCCGCCGCCACGAGGGTGACGGCGGCGATCCCGGAAATGCGTGTGCGCTTAGTCCAGGCCCAGTTTCTGGGCGATCTTGCCGATCAGCCCCTGCGGCTCACCCTTGGCGCGCTTCGCCTCGGATTTTTCGTCATAGCCCGACGACGGCACCGGATCGCCTCGCTTGGCGCCGCCGTGCGAATGCACAGGCTGGGTCGAGGCGGGCGGGTCCGATGCGTCCATCGATTCGTCGAGTCCGCGGTCGAGCCGCGCCTCCTTGCTCTCGGGATTGGCATCGAGCCGACTGGCGATCGACTCGTCGGTGCCCGCATCCGCCGACAGAGTGGGGGCAGGCTTTGCATCTTCCGGCGTCAGCACCGGATTGACCGGGTTGGCGTCCATCTCATTCACTCCTTGAGCGTTGGCTTAATGAAACGAGCGGTGAGCGCCCCCGTTCCGCCATCCATCCCAAAACAAAACGGCGCACCTCAATCCTCCCCCGCCAGGGGGAGGTGTCAGCGTAGCTGACGGAGGGGGAGGTAAGCGGCTCACTGGCGGCGGGAGTCCGCCCCCTCCGTCGCCTTCGGCGCCACCTCCCCCTGGCGGGGGAGGATTGGAAGTCTGCCCAAGACAAAACGGCCCGGCGTTTCCGCCAGGCCGCTCTGTCATTCCCGAAGGGAAGCGGTTCAGTCCCGCGAGCTGCCGAACAGGCGCAGCAGCAGCAGGAACATGTTGATGAAGTCGAGATAGAGCGTCAGCGCGCCCATGATCACGACCTTGCCCAGCATGTCAGTGCCGCGGACATAATCGTACATCAGCTTGAGCTTCTGCGTGTCGTACGCGGTCAGCCCAGCGAAGATCAGCACGCCCAGCGCGCTGATGATCAGCCCCATCTGGCCCGACTGGAACACGAAGGCGTTGAGCAGCGACGCCACGATCAGCCCCACCAGGCCCATGATCAGGAAGGTCCCGATCGGTCCAAGGTCGCGCTTGGTGGTGTAGCCATAGAGGCTCAGCCCCGCAAAGGCCGCGGCGGTCGCGAAGAAGCACTGCGCGATCGAGGCGTCGGTATAGGCGAGGAAGATCGTCGAGAGCGACACGCCCATCAGCAGCGCATAGGCCCAGAAGAGCAGTTGCAACGTCGGGGTCGCGATCCGGTTCTGGCCGAAGCTCATCACCATCACGATTGCGAGCGGCGCCAGCGCGGCGATCCAGCCCAGCCCGCTCATGCCGACAGGCCGGCCCACCTCATTATACGCGACCAGCATGTCGACCATGCCGCTCTTGGCGAACAGCAACGAGACGATGCCCGTCAGCAGCACGCCCGACGCCATGTAATTGTAGATCGACAGCATATATGCCCGCAGCCCGGCGTCGGTCGCGTCGGCACGGGTGCCCGCCTGCGACGCATAGCCCGCGCGCGGCTGGGGATCGGACCAATTGGCCATCTTGAACTCCTTTGCCCGGCACATCTGCCGGATGGCCGGAATATCGGTGTTCCATGGAAGCAATACAAGCAAAACCGGTTTCCCCGGCGCCCGATTGAGGGTTAAGCGCGAGCCGTCATGCACCGCCTGTTCATCGGCCTCAGGCCCCCCGCCGCGATCCGCGAGCGCCTGCTCGCGCTGATGGGCGGCATCCCCGGCGCGCGCTGGCAGACCGACGCGCAGCTCCACATCACGCTGCGCTTCATCGGCGAGGTCGACCGCCGCATGGCCGAGGACGTCGCGCTCGCGCTCGGCCAGGTCCATTTCCCCGCCTTCGAAGTCGCGCTCGACGGCGTCGGCCAGTTCGACACGCGCGGCCGCCCCAACGCCGTCTGGGCCGGCATCCGCCCGCACGAGCACGCCGCCCAGCTCCATCACAAGCTCGATCAGGCGCTGGTCCGCCTCGGCCTCGAGCCCGAGCGCCGCGCCTATCGCCCCCACATCACCCTCGCGCGGATGAACGGCCCCTCGGGCATCGCCGACCGCTTCCTCGCCGATCACGCCGGCCTCGCGAGCCCGCCCTTCGGCTTCACCCATTTCACGCTGTTCGAAAGCCACCTCGCCGGCGAAGGCGCGATCTACGAGACGGTGGAGCGGTACCGGCTGGGCTAGCGCTGAAATCCTTCCCCGGAGGGGGAGGACTTAGCTACCCCCGCAACTCCGCCAGCAGCGCGTCAGCCGCCTGGCTCACATCGCGCCACACCAGCTCGAACGCGATATCGTCCTGGTAATAGGGATCGCTCACGCCCTCCCCCACGCGCCCCGGCACGAAATCCATCAGCAGCGCGACACGCGCGGTCGTGTCCCCCGGCGCCATCTTGCGCAGGTCGCGCAGATTCTGCGGATCGAGCGCCAGGATATAATCGAAACTGCGGAAGTCCTCGCCGCGCACCTGGCGCGCCCGGCTTCCCGAAATATCGATCCCCGCCTTCGCCGCCACCGCGACCGACCGCTCGTCCGGCGGATGGCCGACATGCCAGGATCCGGTCGCCGCCGAATCCACCGCCACCTCGACGCCCGCCCGCTCCGCCGCCGCGCGCATCGCCGCCTCCGCCAGCGGCGAGCGGCAGATATTCCCAAGGCAGACGAACAAAATCGACGGAGCCCGCACGCGTCACCTCTTTGGCCGCATCCTATGCTCTGCTAGCGTGACATCCACAATAACCGGAGAGGCGCAAAATGGCGGAAACTTCCAACGAGAACCCCGCCCCGCTCGAGACCCGCGCCTCGCCCTATGCCTGGTACGTCCTCGCGGTCCTGTTCCTCGTCTACACGCTCAATTTCATCGACCGGCAGATCATCACCATCCTCGCGCCGGACATCCGCAAGGATCTCGGCCTCAGCCACGCCGATATCGGCTTCCTCTACGGCACCGCCTTCGGTGTCTTCTACGCTTTGTTCGGGATCCCGCTCGGCCGCCTCGCCGATAATTGGCACCGCGGCCGGCTGCTCACGCTCGGCCTCGCGCTCTGGTCGACCATGACCGCGCTTTCGGGCTTCGCGAAGTCGGGCATGGCGCTCGCCGGGGCGCGCGTCGGCGTCGGCATCGGCGAGGCGACCGCGAGCCCCTCGGCCTATTCCTTGCTGTCGGACTGGTTCCCCAAGCGCCAGCGCGCGACCGCGCTCGCCATCTATTCGGCGGGCATCTATGTCGGCGGCGGCTTCTCCTTGTTCGTCGGCGGCAAGATCGCCGAGACCTGGAACACATGGTACCCCACCGGCGCCCCGCTCGGCCTCGCGGGCTGGCAGGCGGCGTTCATGGCGGTGGGCCTGCCCGGCCTGCTCCTCGCGCTCTGGGTCTTCACTCTCAGGGAGCCGATGCGCGGCCAGTCCGAGGGGCTGCGCGCCCCGCCCAATCCCGCCCCCTTCAGGACCTTTTTCGAAGAGCTGCTGACGATCATCCCGCCCTTCACCCTGATCGGCGCCGCGCGAAACGGCGTGAAGGCGCTCAGCGCGAACCTGTTCGCCCTGCTCGTCGTCGCGGGCCTCGTGCTGGGCCTCGTCGCGCTCGAAACGCCGGGCGAGGCCTGGTCCCTCGCCGCGAAATGGTCGATGGAGCGCATCTCGGTCTTCGTCCAATGGGCCGCGGTCGGGATCGGCGCCTATGCGGTGTTCAGCTGGGCCAGCGCGCTGCGCCACCGCGACCGCCCCACCTTCCGGCTGATCGTCGGCACGTCGGCGTTCCACTGCGTCGTGCTGGCCTATGGCTTCAACGCCTTCCTCGCCTATGCCACCGCCGCGGTCGCCCCCAGCTATGCCGCGCATAGCTGGGGCCTCGGCGCCGCCGAGATCGGCCTCAAGATCGGCGCCCCCGCGATGGTCGCGGGCTTTCTCGGCGTCACGCTGGGCGGCGTCGCCGCCGACCGCCTTCGCCAGCGCTACGCGACGGGCCGGATCATGGTCGTCATCTTCGGCCTGCTCGCCCCGCTCCCCGCGCTGCTGATCGCCTTCACCACCGCCGACCGCACGCTCTTCTTCATCACCCTCCCCATCGCCCAGCTCCTCACCAGCAGCGCGCTGGGCGCGGCGGCGGCGGCCACCCAGGACCTCGTCCTCCCGAGAATGCGCGGCACCGCGACGGCGGCCTTCTTCATCGGCACCACGCTGATCGGCCTCGCCCTCGGCCCCTACCTGGCGGGCCGCATCGCCGACCTCACCGGCAGCATCTCGACGGGCCTGCTCTCGCTGCTGGCGGTCGTCCCGATCGCGCTGATTGCCGGGATTGCGGCGCTGCGCCTCGTCCCCAAGGCGGAGGGGAGCCGCGAGGAGAGAGCAAGGGCCGCCGGCGAGCCGATGTAAGGAAATTCCTCCCCCGGAGGGGGAGGTGGCAGCGAAGCTGACGGAGGGGGAGCGAGGTGGAACTAACCGGCCCGCCAAACACGATCCGCAACGCCAAACGCCTGCGCCGGGAAATGACGCTGCCGGAGATCCTCCTCTGGCAAGCTTTGCGTACGCGGCCCGCCGGGCTGAAGTTTCGCAAGCAGCATCCCGCCGGACCCTATGTGCTGGATTTCTACTGCGACGCGGTCAGGCTCGCGGTCGAGGTCGATGGCGCAGCACACGGACATGGCGATCGGCCAACGCGGGATGCGGAACGCGACGCCTGGCTAAAGCTCCGGAACGTTCGCGTACTGCGAATTGCCGCAGCGGATGTTTTGGCCGAATTGGAAGCGGTCGTGCGCCAAATTATCGACACCGCTCGCGGCTAGCCCCCTCCACCATCCTGCGGATGGTCCCCCTCCCCCTCCGGGGGAGGAACTAGGAAACAATTCCTCCCCCGGAGGGGGAGGTGGCAGCGAAGCTGACGGAGGGGGATCGAGGCCGGCGCCGCTCCCTCAAACCGCCTCGAACACCCCGCAAGCCACCCGCCCGCCGCTATTCCCGCTGGGATCGGTCTTCAGATCGTCCGCCCCGGCATGCACCACCAGCGCCGCGCCATCCTCGTCGAGCAGGCCCTCATAGGTCCCCGGCAGGGTGAACTCGATCTTTCCGCGCCCGTCCGCGCCGACCGACACGTTCGGGAGATCCCCGACATGCGGCCCCTCGGGGTTCATCGACCCGTGCTTGTGCGCGGTCGGGTTCCAATGGCCGCCCGCGCTCGCGAAATCGGGCGCCTCGCACTTGCCGGTGGTGTGGACATGCACCCCGTGCAACCCCGGCGTCATCCCCGAAACCTCGACGCTTACCTTGAGCGCCCCGTTCGATTCCTTCGCGGTCGCCCAGCCGGCCTCCGCCCCCGAAGCGGTCCGGAGCGCCGCCTTGGCCGAGAAATGCCCGGCCATCGAACGCCCGCCGCCTGGCGCTGCCTCATCCTTCGCACAGCCTCCCACCGCCAGCGCCAGTCCGGCCATCGCGATCACCAACCGAGTCATGCTGCATCTCCCGAATATCGTGCCGGACCAATGGACGGGCCGCGTGCTGGTTCCAAGCCGCTAGAGCGCCAATGTTTCCGGCGTGCCTCCGCTCGGCCGGTGCGTCAGCACCAGCTTCACCGCGTCGGGCGGATCCCCGGCCAGCTCGCGCAGCAGCTTCATCATCACCACGGTGCGCGGCCCCATCCCCTTGCGCGCCCAGAAGATGAAGACCTGCCCCGTCGAAAGCCACCCCCGGCTCCCGCTCGCGATCCGGCTTTGCGCGTCGAGATACATGTCGGCGGTCCATTCGCCCGGCGCCGCCACGCTGCCCGCGGGCGTCGACAGATAGGCCTGCCCCGCCGCGTCGATCAGCCGCACGAAGCCGCGCAGCATGTCGTGCACCTGCAGGAAATATTTGACGTCGGGCACCACCGGATTGTGCGGCCCAAAGCCGCCCGCCTCGTGCTGCACGGCGTTGCGCGGCAGGCGGAAGATCGTCTCGGCCTCGCTCTCCTGCCCCTTGCGCAGCTTCTGCAGCGCAGTCCTGACCAGCCCGGTGTTGATCGCGTCGCCCGCGCGCAAGCCGGCAAGCGCGCGCGCGATCAGGTCGAGCCGCGCCTCGGTGGTCAGCGCGCCGCCCTCGCGCCGGTCGAGGCACAGCGCCTTCACCGCGGCATCCCCCTCCAACCACAGCTTGGCCGACATATCGACCGGCGGCTGCTTCTCGGGCAGCGCCCAGCGCGCCAGCGCCGCCTGCGCGCGCGCATCGGCATCGGCCGCCACCAGCCCCGCATCGCGCAGCCCCGCGGTGAACGCCGTCAGCTCGTCGCGCCGCAATTCCTCGTCGCGATAGATGACGCTCACGCCCATCTCGACGCTGGGCGAGATCGCCGCGTCGCCCAGCTTGCGCGAATAAGCGAGCCCGATCGAATCGGCGAAGCTCAGCTCGCGCTCCTCGCCATTGCCGGAGAACAGCTTCTTCATCTCGCCCTGGCTCGCGATCCGGACATTGCCGAACCCGTCGATCTCGACCTCGACGCTCGCCGAGATTGCGGAGGAGAATTTCGCCCCCAGCCCGAACGCGACCACTTCGGCGCCGATGCTGCCCTTGCGCAGCAGGCTGAGCTTCGACGACGAATTCGCCGCATCGAGCACGAAGTCCGCCGGACTGTTCGCGCCGCCCGCGATTCTCCCCAGCGCCTCCAGATCGCCGCGCGCGAAGCTACCGAACGCTTCCGCCGCCGCCGCGCTGTTCGCGGTGAACCGCCCGCTCACGCGCACATCCAGCGTCCGGGAGCGGCTATTCTCCGCCTGGATCGCGATGGTCAGCTTCTGCTTCGCCGCCTCCTGCGCCTTGGCGACGACATCGTGGAGCAGGCCGTTATACCTGTCCAAAATCTCGCGCACTCGCGCCAGCGCATCGTCGAGGCTCGCGACAACCTTGTCCGAAGCCGCCCCCGCGCCCCCCAGCGCCTTGCCGAGCTTCTTGAGGTCCACCTCGCGGAACAGCGAGTCCACCACCCCCGTCACCGCATCCTTCGCCTTGGCCGCCAACCCGGCAAGCTCGGCGGTCAGCTTCGCCCGGATATCGGCCTCCGCGAACGCCGGGATCGAGCCGGCAAGCTCCCCATAGGCCGCCTCCGCCGCCGCAGTCGCGTCCCCGATCAGCGCCGCCGACTGTTTGTCCACCGCCCCGCGCAGCATCGTCTCGAGCCACTCGGCCACCGCGCTCTCATCGCCCGTATCGATCCCGAACACCCCGTTGAGATCGCGCTCCACTGCCGCGCGCAGCCCCGGATCGCTCACCAGCCGCGCCGCCGCCGCGCTCACCTGCCCGCCCAATTGCTCCTGCAAGTACGACCCCGGCGACAGGAAGGGCTTCACCTTCTCCAGCTCGCCATCCCAGGTCTCGATCGCCTGGGTCAGGAATGTCTGCACCTTCGCCGCCAGCGCCGGCAGCGCCACCGTCACTCCGATCGACGCCCCGAGGGTATTCGCATCCAGCGCCGACCGCGACATCTCGACCGCCAGCCCGCCCTCCGCCGCCCGCCTGACGGCAATCCGATAGCCCCGCTTGAAGCTCGCCGCGAAGCTCACCGCCGCGCCCAGATCGACATTCACCCCGTTCAGCGGCACCCCCGAATAAGCCAGCGACACCGCCACGCTCGCCTGCGCGTCGCCCTCGAACTCGAACACCGCGCCCGCGAAATCCGCCCGCTGCGCCGCCTCCCACACCGAGCCGAAATCGAACGGATTGGGCAGCAACGGCAGCCGCTCCGCCACCGCAATCCCGTACAAAACGCCCGATCCCGCCAGATCGTAATAATAGTCCAGGTCGACGCTCGCCCCCGCGCTGCCATCGGCCTTCACCGCGCCCAGCGAGAACGGAATCGCCGCCCCCGCCTTCGCGCCGATCTCGCCATGCGCCCCGATCCGCAGCAAGCCTTTCGCCGCATCCCCGCCCGGCCAGACCGCCCCCGCGCTCAGCCCCAGCGCCGCCTTGCCCGAAGCGCCCAGCGAGAGCCCCGCGCCCAGCCCCAGCGTCTCGTCTGCCGCCAGCGGCTCCCAGCTCAGCGCCCCCGGCGCGCCAGGCGAAAACCCGCTCACCGGCGAGAGCAGGGTCTTCACCCACCCCGGCACCGCGCCCGCCACCTTGTTCACCTTGGCCAGCAGCGCCGCGACCTGCGCGCGCGCCCCCTCGGCCCCCAGCGCCGCGAACGCATCCTTCACCGCCTGCGAGTCCAGATCCGCCAGCGCCGCCTCGAGCAACGCCTCCAGCGACGCGAACCCCGCCGGCGTCACATCCATCGCCGCCCACCGGCCCGCCATCGCGACGATCGCCTCGATCGCCGCCAGATCCTCGCCAAAGCCCGCAAACTCGGCGCCCTTGCCGATCAGCTGCACGAAGTCGCCCATGCCATCTCCCAGAGTACCAAGAGTGCCGAAATGCTCGCCGCGACCCCGGCGCCACGCGTCGATGCGCGCGCCGCTCGGCGGGCGGAGGCTATAGCGTTTCGCCCGCCGATCAAGGCCACTCCTCCAGCCACTCGGGTTCCTCCTCCAGCCACTCGGGTTCCTCCTCCGGCGGCAGCTCCGGCGCCATCTCGCCCGAGGAGACGCGCGCCCAATTGCCCCAGAGCCGCTTCCCCCGCTCCCACTCCGCGTCGTGCCGCGCCGCGTCCTCCTGCTGGATCCGCTCCTCCAGCAGCGCGAGATTCTTCAGGATGGTTTCGTTCAGCTCCGCGTCGGTCGCCCGCCCGGCATCGGGATCATGCGGCCCGCCCTTCCCGCCCAGCTCGTGCCGCAACAGGTCGCGCAACAGTCCGTCCGAATAGCGCCGCCGGTGCCCGATGATCTCGCCGCCGCGCACGATCGGCTCGTCCCACCCCTCCACCGCGCGCGCCCGCGCCGCGTCGAGCACCGACGCCGCGTCCTCGGCCAGTGCCTTCGCCCAGGCGGCCGCGAATCGGGGCGAGCGCGACTTGAGTCCATAGATCCCCGATTGCGAGACGCCCGCGGCCTCGCAGGCGTCCCCGACATTCTTGGTCCGCTTCAGTGTCCGCAGGAACAGCCCCCGCGTGCGCGCATCCAGCACGCCCTCGCGCTCCCGCTCGGGCGTCAGCCGTCCCCCGCCCGCATCGTCCAGCCCCGGCCCCAGCGCCGCCTGCTTCGCCGCGATCCACTCCGCCTGCTGCCCGGCAATGGCTTCATCCCATCGCGCCGCGAACCCGGGATCGGCCAGCCGCCGCTTGTAGGCGGTCTGATGACACCGCCCAATCTCCGCCGCCGCCTTCTTGACCTGCCCGGTAAGCCTGAGCGCCACCAGAAACGCATTCTCGGTATCCGCCGTCCAGCGCGTGAAAGGCTTGCGGGGGTGCCGCGTTAAACCCCTCTCCCCTCCGGGGAGAGGTTGGGGGAGGGGCCGTGCGCCAAGGCACGCCTCATCCTCTCCACCCCAACCCTCACCAAACCCGTCCTCGCCCCCCGCCTCACCCGCCATCCGACTCACTCCTCAAGCCAAAGGAGCAAGCCATGTGTCACATGTCCGGGGCTGTAGGACAGAACAAAAAGCGAATATCGCACTTTCTAATCAGGCGATTCTCGACTTCGCTCGATTAACCTGAAAGAGAGAGCGGCGGGGAGGCGCGAGACTTGGCCGGGCGAGTTGTTGAATTTTACGGCTACAAACCTCTCGATCCTGAGGGGCAGGTATGCGCACAAACGCGCCATTGTCCGTTCGTCAACGCCGCGTGCATTAAACCCTCCTTAGGCGCGTGCTCACTCGAGCAAAGTGGTGGCGGGCCCGTCATCATCTGCCCGAACCGGCTGTACGACGTTGGTCACGCAGTTCTTGAGGACATTGCCGTCCAGTCGTTTGGTCTCGGTGTATATCTCGCCAAGGCGGATGAAATCGCGCAGCGCCGCGAAGCAGGCGAGTTAACCGGCAACGAAGTAGCCGTTTTTGGAAAATATTGGGGCCGAGAACTATCGATTCCGCAACCACAGCTGCCGGAGGATGAGGCAGACATTGGCGGATTCTATATCGACTATGTTCTTGCTCGGCTCTCCACGTCTGGGGAAATGGCCGAATTTACCGCTGTCGAAGTTCAAACGATCGACACCACCGGTTCGTACCGAGAGCAGGCAAACGCGTTTTTCGAAGGCGTTCCCTTTATCGACCGGCAGGGCAGAAACCCCGGCTGGTCGACCGCCGGCCTAAACTGGGCAAATGTGTCGAAGCGAATTTTGCCGCAGCTAATTTACAAGGGATATGTGCTTCGGCGGGAGCGCCTGTGCGGAAAAGGCCTGTTTTTTGTTTGCCCGACCGCGGTTTTAAATCGCATCCGAAACCGTTTGGGCACGAAAATGCTCGAATATCCAATCGCGGCGGGGACGATTACGTTTCAAGCCTACGATCTTGGTCCTGAAGTTGAACCTGGGCAACGCCGCGTTCTGGTGAAAGGTGAGACTTTTACCACGACTGTCGAGCAGGTCGCCTATGCCTTCGTGTCTCCCGTCAACCTGCCTCCTATGGGCGTATACGAGACGGCAATTGCTGCTGCGCTGAACCGCTGATTATTCGGCGGCCTGCAAGAACAATTCATCAGCACTTTCAGATGATTTCCGCAGCGCCTGAGCGATCGCTCGGCCCAATAGCGGCGGAACCGCGTTTCCAACCTGAACATACTGGTCGGTGCGCGAGCCTTTGAACTCGAACCAATCAGGAAACGATTGCAGGCGCGCAGCCTCACGGACCGTCAGCGTACGGTCCTGATTGGGATGGAAATAAGCCCCCCAATGCGGATCGCATTTTGTCAAAATCGTCGATGCCAACCCGTTCCAGCTCAATCGGCCATACCGCTTCGTATGATCCGACCGCTTGGCGCGCTTCATACCCTCCGGAAGCAAATCCACAGGAATGTCGCGCCATGAACCGCCCTGTGGAATATGCTTCAGCCGCTCGAGATTGACCTTAGACAGCTTCGCCGCAGCGTGGTTGTCTACGCAATTCGAACCGTCCCGCAGTTCGGCCTGATAGCTTGATTGGGGCTCAGTTTCGTAAGTAATGACGCCGCGCTCCTCGCCATTTTTCAGCGAAGGAAGGTCTGCGATAGCGTCTTTAATTGTGACCAAAGGAAGCAAGCCCGGCCCGTGCGTAGGCTCGGGAAACCGAATGGGAAGGCCCAAGCGGTTGCCGATGAAAACGAGGCGCCGCCGCTCTTGTGGTACGCCATATTCTTCAGCCCGGAGTATCTTCGCTTCGACCTCGTAACCAAGGTCCTTTAGCCCAGCTAAGATGGCACCTACTGCGGCTCCGCCTCCGGCCGAAGTCATGCCCGTGACGTTTTCGAGCACGATCCAGTTCGGCTTCAAACCAGCGACGATGCGAAGATATTCTCGGTAGAGAGACGACCTCTCATCATGCAAACCACGCTGATGATTATAGACCGAAAACCCTTGGCAGGGCGGACCTCCGACAAGCACGTCAAGCTCGCCCGGCTGTAGCCCGGCAGCTTCTAGAAAATCCTGCGCGCTGTACCGCTGAATTGCGCCCGGGAGAAAACGCGCCTCTCTGTGAGTTGCCGCAAACGTCTCCCCCGCCGCGTCAAAAAAATCATTCCCAGCCAGCACCGTATAGCCCGCCTGACGAAAGCCCTCACTCAGACCACCCGCTCCACAGAACAGGTCAATGACGGTACCGTTGCCCATGCCCAGCTTTTCCTTACCCGTTTCCAGCGTGCTACCTCAGAAATCCCGGGGTGTCCACGGATCAGAACAATGCAGGAACACCAAAACGGAGGTTTTTGAATCCGAAACGGATACAACCTGCCAGGTTTGGTCCAATGGCTGACCGCCTTACGCCTGCGCGCCGGTCAGCGAACATGCAAGCGATCCGGTCAAGGGATACCGCACCTGAGCGCTTGGTTCGCAGTTTGGTGCATCGGGCGGGATTTCGTTTTCGACTGCACCGGACGGACCTTCCAGGCAAACCCGATCTCGTGTTTCCAAGCCGTCGGGCGATAATATTCGTCCACGGCTGCTATTGGCATGGTCACGGCTGCGCGCGAGGGGGGACCGGCTCGAAGAGCAACGTCGAGTATTGGGGACCCAAAATTCAGCGTACCAAGGACCGGGATCAGGCAAATCTCGAAAAGCTTGAGGCGCTAGGTTGGCGAGTGCTCACCCTTTGGGAGTGCGAACTCACCAACAAGGGGGAGGCAGTAAAGAAGATCACGTCCTTTCTATCGCCAAGCTTCCCCACCCTTCCCCTCCCCCCCTCCGCGCGCTAAGGCCCCTCCCGACTCTTCGCACACGCAGCACCCCGGCGCGGTCCGCGCGGGCGCTGCGGGGCCGGGCTGCCGTCATGCACCGCCCGGAAAACCCCGCCAGCCCCGCCTCCCCGAGCCCGCCGGCAAAAACAGGGAAGGAACGCCCCCATATGACCGCCACCGGCAAGGACTCGCTCGGCATCCGCGACACGCTCGATGTGAACGGCACCCGCTACGCCTATTATTCCCTCCCCAAGGCCGCGAAGAAGCTCGGCGATATCAGCCGCCTGCCCTTCAGCATGAAGGTGCTGCTCGAGAACATGCTCCGCTTCGAGGACGGCAAGACCGTCACGCGTGAGGATGCCCAGGCGATCGTCGACTGGCAGAAGGACGCCCGCTCGAACCGCGAGATCCAGTATCGCCCCGCGCGCGTGCTGATGCAGGATTTCACCGGGGTTCCCTGCGTCGTCGATCTGGCGGCGATGCGCGATGCGATCACCGCGCTCGGCGGCGATCCGCAGAAGATCAATCCGCAGGTGCCCGTCCACCTCGTCATCGATCATTCGGTGATGGTCGACGAATTCGGCACGCCCAAGGCGTTCGAGGCCAATGTCGAGCTCGAATATGACCGCAATCTGGAGCGCTACGAGTTCCTCAAATGGGGCTCCAAGGCGCTCGACAATTTCCAGGTCGTGCCCCCGGGCACCGGCATCTGCCACCAGGTCAATCTCGAATATATCGGCCGCGGCATCTGGTCGTCGGCGGACGCGAGCGGCGCGATCGTCGCCTATCCGGATACCTTGGTGGGCACCGACAGCCACACCACGATGATCAACGGCCTCGGCGTGCTCGGCTGGGGCGTGGGCGGGATCGAGGCCGAGGCGGCGATGCTCGGCCAGCCGGTCTCGATGTTGATCCCCGAGGTGGTCGGCTTCAAGCTGACCGGCGCGCTGGGCGAGGGCATCACCGCGACCGACCTGGTGCTCACCGTCACCGAGATGCTGCGCAAGAAGGGCGTGGTGGGGCGCTTCGTCGAATTCTACGGCCCCGGCCTGGCGAGCATGACGCTCGCGGACCGCGCGACCATCGCCAACATGGCGCCCGAATATGGCGCGACCTGCGGCTTCTTCCCGATCGACGATCGCACGCTCGATTATATGCGCCTCACCGGCCGGCCCGATCAGGATATCGCTTTGGTCGAGGCCTATTGCCGCGCGCAGGGCATGTGGCGCGAGGACGATGCCGCCGATCCGGTGTTCACCGACACGCTCGAGCTCGACATGGGCAGCGTCTGCGCGAGCCTCGCGGGGCCGAAGCGCCCGCAGGACCGCGTGTCGCTCGACAGCGTCGACGAGGTGTTCAACGGCGATCTGTTCAAGGTCTACAAGAAGGAAGCCGCAGCGCGCGTGCCGGTGGACGGCGCGGATCACGATATCGGCGACGGCGATGTGGTGATCGCGGCGATCACGAGCTGCACCAACACCTCGAACCCCTCGGTGCTGATCGCCGCGGGGCTCGTGGCGCGCAAGGCGCGGGCGCTGGGGCTGACGCGCAAGCCGTGGGTCAAGACCTCGCTCGCGCCGGGATCGCAGGTGGTGACCGACTATCTCGACAAGGCGGGGCTGACCGAGGATCTGAACGCGGTGGGCTTCAACCTGGTCGGCTATGGCTGCACGACCTGCATCGGCAATTCGGGGCCGCTGGCCGAGCCGATCTCGGCCGCGATCAACGGGGGCGATATCGTCGCCGCCTCGGTGCTTTCGGGCAACCGCAACTTCGAGGGGCGCGTCTCGCCCGATGTGCGCGCCAACTTCCTCGCCTCGCCGCCGCTGGTGGTGGCCTATGCGCTCAAGGGTACGGTGACCGAGGACATGCACGATACGCCCTTGGGCGAGGGCACCGACGGGCCGGTCTATCTCAAGGACGTGTGGCCGACCAACGACGAGGTTGCGGGGCTGATGGCGGCGAACATCGACGACGGGATGTTCCGCGCCCGCTACGGCAACGTCTATCAGGGCGACCGCCACTGGAGCGCGATCCAGGTCGAGGGTTCGGACACCTATAAATGGCCGGTGTCGAGCACGTACATCCACAACCCGCCCTATTTCGCGGGGCTTACGATGACTCCCGCCCCGGTGCAGGACATCGTCGACGCCAAGCCGCTCGCGATCCTCGGCGATTCGATCACCACCGATCACATCTCGCCGGCCGGCAGCATCAAGGCGGATAGCCCCGCGGGCATCTTCCTCCAGGAGCATCAGGTCAGCCGCAAGGATTTCAACAGCTACGGCGCCCGCCGCGGCAACGACGAGGTCATGGTCCGCGGCACCTTCGCCAACATCCGCATCAAGAACGAAATGGTCCCCGGCATCGAAGGCGGCATGACCCGCTACGCCGGCCAGGTCATGCCGATCTACGATGCCGCCATGAACCACAAGCGCGACGGGACCCCGCTCGTGATCATCGCGGGCAAGGAATATGGCACCGGATCGTCGCGCGACTGGGCGGCGAAGGGCACCAATCTCCTCGGCGTCCGCGCGGTCATCACCGAAAGCTTCGAACGGATCCACCGCTCGAACCTGGTCGGCATGGGCGTCCTCCCGCTGCAGTTCGCCGACGGTGTGACGCGCGAAACCCTTGGGCTCAAGGGGTCCGATCTCTACACGATCACCAATGTCGCCGGTATCCGTCCGCGCCAGGATGTCGAGGTGACCGTCACGCGTGAGGACGGCAGTGTCGAGACCTTCATGACGCGCTGCCGGATCGATACCGTCAACGAGCTCGAATATTTCCTCAACGGCGGCATCCTCCAGTACGTGCTGCGGAACCTCGCGGCGTGAAGCTGGTGGGAGCGGCGGTGGTGCTGGCGCTGGCGGCTCCCGCCGCCGCCCCGGCGCCCATCGCGGGCCGCTGGGTCACGGACGACGGCAAGGCGCTGGTGGCGATCGCGGCATGCGGCAAGGCGATGTGCGGCAAGATCGTCCGCGTCCTCAAGCCGGCGCCGGGCAAGCCCGCGCTCGACGCCAACAATCCCGATCCCAGGCTGCGCAACCGCACGATCGAGGGGCTGACCATCCTCACCGGCCTCACCGCCGCGAGCGATGGCTGGCGCGGCAATGTCTACGATCCCAAGAGCGGCCGCACCTATGCCGCGCGCGTCTGGCGCGCGGGGGCGGGGCTCAAGGTCGAGGGGTGCTGGGGCGTCCTCTGCCGCACGCAGGACTGGACCGCGGCGCGCTAGCCGAGCGCCCGCCCCGCCACCGCGTCCAGTTTCCTCAGCAATTCGGGGTTGCGCGCGATCGGCGCGGTGATCAGCGCGGTATCGAGGCAGGTGTCGATCGGGCTCGGCTCGCGCGTCTCGGGCAGGTTCCGCAGCAAATGCATCACCATCGCACGCGCCTTCTCGGCATTGGCGCCTAATTGCGCGATCACTTGCGCGACATCGACCGCTTCCTCGCCCTCGCGCCAGCAATCATAGTCGGTGACCATGCCGATCAGCGCATAAGGCAGCTCGGCCTCGCGCGCGAGCTTGGCCTCGGGCATGCCCGTCATCCCGATGATCGAGCAACCCCAGCTACGGTAGAGATGGCTCTCCGCGCGGGTCGAGAATTGGGGCCCCTCCATCGCCAGATAGGTGCCGCCCTCATCGACCTGCGCCCCCGCCGCCCGCGCCGATTGAGCCGCCAGCGCGGAAAGGCGCGGGCAGACCGGATCGGCCATTGAGACATGTGCCACCATCCCCTCGCCGAAGAAGCTCGACGGGCGGCCCTTGGTGCGGTCGATGAACTGGTCGGCGATGGTGAAGCTGCCCGGCGGCCGGTCCTCGACCAGCGAGCCGACCGAGGAGACGGCCAGCACATCGGTCACGCCCAGCCGCTTGAGCACGTCGATATTGGCGCGCGCGTTGAGATCGGAGGGACTGATCCGATGCCCCCGGCCATGGCGCGGCAGGAACACCGCCTTCACATGGCCGACATGCCCCACGAAACACTGGTCGGATGGACGGCCCCAGGGGCTCGCCACATCGACCCATTGGCCGCCCTCGATGCCATCGACATCGTACAGCCCCGAACCGCCGATGATACCGATCGTCCAACCGCTCATTGCTGCGCCTTCCCTGCGTTGCCGCGCGCATAGGCGAAATAGACCACCAGGCCCACCAGGTTCCACACGCCGAACATGATCTGCGTTTGATGCGGCAGGCTGATGAAAAGATAGAGACACCCCAGCGCGCCGCCGACCCCCACCAGCCAGGCCGCAGGCGTGCGGAACGGCCTTACGGCGTTGGGCGCGCGAATACGCAGCACGAGCATGCACACCGCCACCGCGACGAACGCGGTCAGCGTCCCCGCATTGGCGAGCGCCGCGATCTGGTCGATCGGGAAGAAGGCGGCGAAGAAGGTCACCACCGCCGCGGTGAACAGCGTGATGCGCACCGGCGTCCCGCGCTTCGAGACCCTGGCGAGGCCCGGCGGCAGCATATGGTCGCGCGCCATCACGAAGAAGATGCGGCTCTGTCCGTAAAGGAAGGCGAGGATCACCGTCGGCAACGCGATCACCGCCGACGCGGCGAGGAAGGTCGCCGCGGTCGGCTGGCCGATCCCGCGCAGGATCAGCGCCAGCGGCTCGGGACTGTCGGCGAAATTGGTGTATGCCAGCGCGCCCACCGCGGTGACCGCGACGATCATGTAGATCGCGACGCACACCACCATCGATCCGACGATGCCGATCGCCAGGTCGCGGCTCGGGTTCCTGGCCTCCTCGGCCGCGGTCGAGATGGCGTCGAAACCGTAAAAGGCGAAGAAGATGATCGCCGCCGCCGCCATCACCCCGCGCTCGACCCCGTCCGGGCCCATCGCCTTGACGAAGCCGAAGGGCGAGAAGGGCTCCAGATTGGCCGGGTTGAAATAGGGCAGCGCCACCGCGACGAACACCGCGAGCGCCACAAGCTTCACCACGACGAGGACCGCGTTGAGCGTGGCACTCTCGCGCGTGCCGAGAATCAGCAGGCCGGAGACCACCGCGACGATGAACAGCGCGGGCAGGTTCACGCCCCATTCGGTGATCGCGCCATCGACCATCACCGGCCCGTGGGTGAGCGCGGCGGGCAGATGCACGCCGAGCCCGTCGAGGAACCCGGTCGCATAGCCCGACCAGCCGACCGCGACCGCGCCCACCACCAGCGTATATTCGGCGAGCAGGCTCCATCCGACCACCCAGGCAATGATCTCGCCCAGCACGGCATAGCTATAGGTATAGGCGCTGCCCGACGCGGGCATCATCGTCGCCATTTCGGCATAGGCGAGCGCGGCGCAGGCGCAGATCGCGCCCGCCACGACGAAGGAGAGGATCACGGCGGGCCCGGCCCGGTCCGCGCCGACGCCGATCAGCGTCAGGATGCCCGTCCCCACGATCGCGCCCACGCCCAGCGCCACCAGATGCGGCCAGGAAAGCGTGCGCGCGAGCTGATGTTCGGGCGGCCTCTCCTCGGCGGCGACGATCGGCTTCAAACGGAACAGGCTGGCCATGATGCTCCCCCGGCTTGGTCGTTACACAAGCCTATCGCCGGGCCGGCGCACGCGCCAGCCCGGTGGGAGTCACCGACAGGATTTCAGCGAGTCAGCTGAAGGAAGCGCGGAGCCGCGGCTGACCGTTCTTCGCAACGCTCCGCTCGAGATAGAGCGAGGCCTGGCCGAGTTCGGCGTGCGACACCTTGTGCAGCCCGGCTTCGGGCAGCGCACCCGACGTCACCTCGAACACCGTGGTGAAATTGTGCGTACGCGCCATGCCCGCGGGCTGACGCTTGCCCTGCTTCACCGCCACGAGCCTGATCGCCGCGCCGTTCAGGGCGAATTCCTTGCCGATCTGCGCGTGCCAATCATCGAGATCCTGCATCGCGAAGGGCTTGGCGTTTGCAACCGAGACACCCGGCAGCATGGCGGCAAGCACGGCACCGCCAGCAATGAGCTGACGCCGCGACGGTGCGAAATCTTTATTCATGTGAACCCCTTCTAGCGACCCCTCGGCCCGTTCCCGGCCGGTAACGCCATGCTGGACTGGCGCGAATCGCAGGTCAATCACCGTTTCGCTGCCGTTCATCCCCCGGAGCGCATTTTGGCACGATCGGGAGGTATGACGATGAAGCTGGTTCACCTGATCGCCGCCGGCCTGGCGCTCGCCGCCGCGACGCCCGCCGCGACGCCCGCCGCGGCGCAATCCTCGCGCAATCCGCAGATCGACTATCCGGGGTTCGAACGGCTGACGCGCGACGTATCGGGGCTGCGGCGGACGCGGCTCGTCGATTTCGGGCGCTTCCAGGCGATGGCCGCGAAGCCCGGCGCGCTGATCCTCGATGCGCGCTCGCGCGACGCCTATGCGCGCGGGCATATCGACGGGGCGGTCAACCTGCCCTTCACCGATTTCACCGACGAGTCCCTCGCCGAGGTGATCGGCCCCGACCGCGACCGGCCGATCCTGATCTATTGCAACAATAATTTCTCGAACAATGCCGCCCCGGTGCGCCTCAAGGCCCGCCCCCTCGCGCTCAACATCCAGACCTTCATCAACCTGGTGGGCTATGGCTACGGGAATGTCTGGGAGCTCGACGAGGTGATCGACTTCAACGATCCGAAGGTGAAGTGGGTGAAGGGGTGACCACCGCCGTACTCCGGCGAAGGCCGGAGCCCTGGCCGCGAGCGATATCGTTGAGGCCAACGCTCCGGCCTTCGCCGGAGCACGGGCATCCTATTTAGCCGGACACTTCGCCCCGCTCGCCACCCAGGCCTTGCTCAGCTCCCCGAACTGCGCCTGCGTTCCCGGCGCCGGTGCGCGACCCGCCCCGGGGTTCCAGCCCCAGCCGACCAGCCCGTCATGCGCGTTATGCTCGGCGATCTGCGCCAGCGTCTTGCCGCCGTTGCGGTTCCTGTCCTTCAGCTGCTCGCAAATCTCGCCAAGCGACTTGCCTTCCCATGCCATCGAGGCAGGGGCGAGATGCCAGTCGGGATGGCCGGGCATGCTTCCGCCGCCGCCCGCGAAAGCGACATTGCGCGGTCCATGGCACGCCGCGCATTCGAGCCCCGGCGCGCCGTGCCCATCGGCCCCCCGGGTCACCGGCGGATTGTGCGGCACCATCGCCTCGCCCTGGTTGGGCCGGTCGGTGCGCGGGTGGCAGTTGAGGCAGCGCGGATGCTGCAGCACCTTGCCCATCTCCTCGAACAGCGCGACCGAGCGCGCGTCCTTGTCGGCGATCCCCGCAAAGGCGCTCACCGGCTTGAGCCCCGGCGTCTCCTGCGCCGAAGCCGCCAGCGTCAGCAGAAGCGCCAGCGCCGCCCCGCCGAGCGCGATCGGACCGGCCTTCATACCTTGCCTCCCACACTGAACGGCAGTCTTCGCACCGCCTTGCCCGTCAGCTTGCGCCAGGCATTGGCGACCGCCGGCGCGGTCGGCGGCAGCCCCGGCTCGCCCACCCCGGTGGGACGCGCCTGCGATTCGATGATCGCCACTTCCACGGCCGGCATCTCGGCGATGCGCAGGCTGCGATAGGTGTCGAAATTGCGCTGCTGGACGACCCCGCCCTCGCCGAGCACGATCTCGCCATAAAGCGCATGACCCAGGCCATAGCCGATGCACCCCTCCATCTGCGCGCGGACCACATTGGGATTGACCGCAATCCCGCAATCGATCGCGCACCAGATCTTGTGCACTTTGGGCAGCCCGTCCGCGCCCTTCGACACTTCGGCGATCTGCGCGCAATAGGAGCCGAAGCTCTTCCACGCCGCCACACCAAACGCGCGGCCCTCGGCGGGCTTGGTGCCCCATTTGGCGATCTCGGCGACCTTGCGCAGCACCGCCTTCATCCGCTCGTCATGCATCAGCGCGAGCCGCCCCTCGACCGCATCCTTGCCGCCCTTTTCGAGCAGCTGGTCAAGGAAGGTCTCCATGGCGTACGCCGTGTGGGTATTGCCCACCGACCGCCACCACAGCACGGGCACGCCGCCGTCCATCATGTGCTGGCCGACATAGGAGTTCGGGAATTTGTAGATGCCTTCCTTGGCGTCGAGCCCCTCGGTGATCGATCCGTCGATCCCCTTCTGGATGCCCATGAACTCCATCGGCGTGCCTTTGAACGCCGATTGCGCCGCGACCACCGAATCCCACGACACCACATCGCCCTTGGCATCGAGCCCGCCGCGCACCGTGTGCACCACCAGCGGCCGGTAATAGCCGCCGGTCACGTCATTCTCGCGCGTCCAGACATGCTTGAGCGCGCCCTTCATCCCCCATGCCTTGAAGGCCGCAGCCGCTTCGGTCCCGAAATCCATCGTCGGCGACACGCGCCGTCCGAAGCTGCCGCCGGCGAATTGCTCGTGCAGCGTCGCCTTGGCCGGGGGCACGCCGAGTACCCCGCAGATCGCGCTCAGCTCGCCCACCTGGAACTGGCTGCCCATATAGACGTGGAGCTGGTCGCCCTGCATCTCGAGCACGCCGTCCAGCGTCTCCATCGGCGAGTGCGCCAGATAGGGGAACATATAGACCGCCTCGAGCTTGCTCGCGGCGCCCTTGAACGCGGCCTTGGCGTCGCCGGTCTTCTCGACTTCGTTGCCGGGCTCCTCGGTCTTCTCCGCGAACTGGGCATAGAGCTGCTCGCTCGAGCGCTTCTCGGCCTTGGAGAGATCCCAGGTCACGTTGAGCGCGGCGACGCCCTTCATCGCCGCGTAGCTATCCTTCGCATAGACGACCACGCCCTGCGGGATCGTCTTGACGTCGAGCACGCCCGCCACCGCGCGCGCCGCGCTGTCATCGACCTTCTCGACCTTGCCGCCGAAGTTGGGCGGGTGCGCGATCGCGCTGTGCACCATATTCGGCCGGCGCACGTCCATGGTGAACTGCGCGGTGCCGTTGGTCTTGGCGATGCTGTCGACCTTTGGCGTGTCCCTGCCGATCAGAGTGAACTGGTCCGGCGTCTTCAGGACCGGCTTTTCGGGCGGCTTGAGCGAGGCGGCTTCGCCCGCCAGTTCGCCGAAGCTCGCCTTTTTGGCGCCATGGCTGACCACGCCCTTGGCGACCTTCACCTCGCCCACGGCCACGCCCCAGCGCTTGGCCGCGGCCTCCACCAGCATCGTCCGCGCCGAGGCGCCGGCATTGCGCATCTGGTCCCAGCTATTGGCGATGGCCGAGGAGCCGCCGGTGCCCATCGTGCCGAAGAACAGATTCTTGTAGAGCGGATCGTTGGCGGGCGAGAATTCGACCCGCACCTGCGCCCAGTCGGCATCCATCTCGTCGGCGACGATGGTGGCGAGCCCGGTCGCCGGCCCCTGGCCCATCTCGATATGCTTGATGATCACCGTGACGAGATTGTCCTCGCCCACGCGCACAAAGGCGTTGGGCGCGAACGGCGGCGCAGGCAGCGCCTTGGCCGCGCGTCCCGCCGCCGGAAGCGCGAGCCCGATCACGAGGCCCGAGGATTTGAGGAAATTGCGGCGCGAGGGAGCCAGGGTTGCCATGGCTCAGCCCTCCGCCATCGCGGCGGCGTCATGGATCGCCTGCCTGATCCGCACATAGGTCGCGCAACGGCAGATATTCCCCGCCATCGCATTGTCGATATCCGCGTCGCTCGGCTTCTTCTTGGCCTTGAGCAACCCGATCGCCGACATCACCTGGCCCGACTGGCAGAAGCCGCATTGCGGCACGTCGATCGCCACCCACGCCTTCTGCACCGCCTTGGCCTCGGGCCCGGCGACGCCCTCGATCGTCGTCACCTTCTTGCCCGCGACCATGCTCACCGGGGTGACGCACGAGCGCCGGTTCTTGCCGTCAAGATGCACGGTGCACGCCCCGCACTGGGCGATGCCGCAGCCATATTTGGTGCCGGTGAGACCGAGATGATCGCGCAGCACCCAAAGCAAGGGCGTTTCGGGATCGCCGTCGAAGCTGGCGGGCTTGCCGTTGAGCGAGAAATCGGTGGCCACAGGTCCCTCCATTGGCTCCGCGTTACCAACGTGTAACGAGCCGAAAGGTTGGGGCGAAGCGGAAATTTATGCGGCGCGCAGGACGATCCCCGAATAGCCGGGCAAATGCGCTGCACTCGCACCATTCACCGCCGCCAGCACCTCGCCCTCACCCCGCCATTCGAGCGATTTCGGCCCCAGATTGAACCCACATGTCAGCCCCCCGCGCTCGAATACCAGCAACGCCTCGCCCGCCTCGGTCACCGTCAGCGGCCCCGTCACCAGCTCGGGCGTCGCCTTGCGCAACGCGATCAGCCGCCGCGTCAGGTTGAGCAGCGAGTCCGCATCCGCCTCCTGACGGTCCACCGCCATCGCCGGATGATCCGGACCCACCGGCAGCCACGGCTTGGCCGTGCCGAACCCAGCAAACGGCGCTTCCGCCACCCAGGGCATCGGCGTCCGCGCGCCGTCGCGGCCGAGCGTCAGCGGCCAGGTCGCGATCGCTTCGGGGTCTTGCAGATCCTCGAAGCCGATCTCGACCTGAGTCAGCCCCAGTTCCTCGCCCTGATAGAGGAAGACATTCCCCCCCAGGCACATCAACAGCAGCATCTTCACGCGCGCGAACGCCCTGCGATGCTCCGGCGGCGCCCAGCGCGACACCGCGCGCGGCGCGTCGTGATTCTCGAACGCCCAGCTCGGCCAGCCGCCCGTATCCTCGGGCCACTTCGCCATCGCGTCCGCGACCAAGGCGGGCGTCAGCGCATCGGCATAGAGAAAGTTGAAGCCATAGGCGCTCGAGAGCCGCCCCGGCGCGGTGTATTCATGCATCTCGCGCTCGGGCGAGCGCCCCACCACTTCCGCCACGGTGAATGTCTCGCCATAGCCGTCGAGCACCTCGCGCAGCCGCTCGAAGAATCCCGGTAGCTCGGGCTGGTCGCGGCTATAGGTCGGCAGCTGGAAATCCGAAGGCCGCGTCCTCGCCCGCCCATCCTCGGGCGCGGGTGGATTGTCGCGCAGCGCCGCATCGTGCACCGCGAAATTGATCGCATCGAGCCGGAACCCGTCCACCCCGCGATCCAGCCAGAAGCGCGCGGTATCGAGCGACGCCTCCAGCACCTCGGGATTGTGGAAATTGAGGTCGGGCTGCTCGACGAGGAAATTGTGGAGGTAATATTGCCCCCGCCGCCCATCCCATTGCCATGCCGGCCCGCCGAACACCGATTGCCAGTTGTTGGGCGGCGATCCGTCCGGCCTGGGATCGGCCCAGACATACCAGTCCGCCTTGGGATTGTCCCTGCTCGCCCGGCTCACGACGAACCAGGGATGCTGGTCGCTGCTGTGCGAATAGACCTGGTCGATGATGATCCTGAGGCCGAGTTCGTGGGCTCGCGCGATCAGCGCATCGAAATCGGCGAGCGTCCCGAAGATCGGATCGACATCGCGGTAATCGCTGACGTCATAGCCAAAATCCTTCATCGGCGACCTGAAGAAGGGCGACAGCCATACCGCGTCGACACCGAGCGACGCCACATAATCGAGATGCGCGGTGATCCCGCGAAGATCCCCCACGCCGTCGCCGTCGCTGTCGGCGAAGCTGCGCGGATAGATCTGATAGACGACCGCGCCGCGCCACCATTCCTGCGCGGTCATGTCCCGGCGCGCGCGATGGTCGCCATCAGCGCCACAAGCTCCGCCTGGCGGTGGCATCCGGTCTTTTCGAGCACGCGGCGCAAATAGGAGCGCGCGGTCTCGATCGTGACCGAACCGGCGGCGGCGACTTCCGCGAGCGACTGTCCGGTAGCCAGCCCGGCCGCGATCCGCGCTTCCGCCGCGGTCAGATCGAACAGCGACCGCATCAGCGCGGCCGAGGGCGCCCGGGGGCCGCCGAGCGGCGTGAGCAGCAGGATCGCGTAGCTGCTCGCGAACACGTCGTGCGCCGAGCGCCGGATCGGCACGACATGCGCGACCAGCGCCGGCACATTCTCCGCGTCGCGCACCGGAAAGCTGTGCGGCACGGGCTCGCCCGTACCCAGCGCGGCGAGCGCGGCGGCAAGCATCTCGCCGGCGCGCTTGTCGGTCAGCACGAGCCGGTTGCTCGCCCCCCATTTCACCAGATCGGTCAGCGCCTCGCTCAGCGCGTTGGCCTCGATCACTCCGCCCTTTTCGTCGAGGAGCACCGCGGGCATTTGCAGCGCCGTCAGCGCTTCGGTCGCCCCCATGGCGCGTTGCAGCCCCAGCCGCGCGGAAACGAAGGCACTGCGCGCAAGGTGCGGACGAAACGCATTCAGCTGCTCGACATGCTCCCGCTCCACCGGCCCCCGCCCGAACTCCCGCTCGACGCTGAAGACGATATTGTCGCCGGTCGGCATGCGCAGCCCGGTGCCCGCCGACCAACCCAGCCCGCGCGGGCGGAAGAAATCGCGGTAGATCGGATCGCTGGCGATTTCCTCCTCGCTCCAGAAATCATGCTCGACGAAGAAGGAGGGTTGCTCCTGGCTCATCAGACAGACCCGGCGGCTGCACCGGGTAAACCAGCCATCGGCGACATATTCCGCGAACACGTCGCGCACCGTGCCCGACGCGGTCCAGTGCAGCGACTTGTACGCCGAAAACAGCAACCCGCCCCGCGACCCGGACAACCCCGCAAGATCGTCGAGGACCGCCGGCCACAATTCCGGCACGACTGAGCATTCATAGATTCGGTCGATCAACTCCGCCTGCATGGGCACGCGCTCCGCTCGATATCGCGGGAAGATGTCGCATGATTGCCGGCCGATACCAAGCGCCTGCCTCGCGGTTATGGCGTTGCCTATCTTGCGTTTCGTATTATGCCTGTCCGGCAAAGGGAGAGACGCGATGGACCGGCGGCAATTTCTGGCAGGCGCAGCTTCACTCGGGATCAGCGGCATCTGGGCATCGCGGTCCGCCGCCGCCCCATCGCGCATCGCATGGCGCGAGGACCGCGCGCTTTACCCGCAGGGCGTCGCCTCGGGCGATCCGGACGAACACAGCGTGATCCTGTGGACCCGCCGCCCCTTCGACCAGGGCGAGCGGCACGAGCTGACCGTCGAGGTCGCGCGCGATCCGGACTTCCGCCGCGTGATCGCCACCGCCAGGGCGCCGGTGCTGGCGGCCGCCGACTGGACCTGCCGTGCGCTGGTCGGCGGCCTCGCGCCCGCCACGACCTATTGGTACCGCTTCACCGACGCGACCGGCGCGGGCAGCCGCATCGGCCGCGCCATCACCGCTCCCCGCGCGAGCGATCCCCGCCCAGTCCGCTTCGCCTTCGTCTCGTGCAACACGATCAACGAAGGCGCGATGAATGCCTATCGCCGGATGCTCTGGGAGGACGAGCGCGCGCCCGCGAACCGCAAGCTCGGCTTCGTGCTCCATCTCGGCGACTTCATCTATGAGGTCGTTCAATATCCCGAAGAAGTGAAGACGCGCTATTCACGCACCATCTACGACATCGGCAAGCTGCCCGACGCGCGCAAGATCGGCAATTTCCACGTGCCGACCACGCTGGCCGGCTATCGCCAGCTCTATCAGGCGCACATCAACGATCCCGATATCCAGGATGCCCGCGCGCATTTCCCGTGGGTCTGCATGGGCGATAATCACGAATTCTCGTGGCAAGGCTGGCAAAGCTTCATCAAGTTCGGCGGCAAGGTCGAGCCCGCGCAACAGCTCCGCGTCGCCGCCAACCAGGCCTGGTGGGAATATATCCCTTCACGCGTCCGCAAGGCATCGGGCGACGGGCTCGATCAGTTTGCCCCGCCCGCGGTCGCCAACGTCCCGATCGACACGTTCGACGAACATGGCTTCGGCACAGAGCCCAACAACCGCGCGGCGATCGGCAGCATGACCAGCTATCGCGCGATGCGCTATGGCCGCCATGTCGACCTGATCCTCACCGACCTGTTCAGCTACAAGGAAGCCGACCCGACCGATCGCCCCGAGGCGCAGGCGCTCGATTCCGGCGACTATCCGGTCATCCCGCAGGAGTGGCTGGAGATCGTCGACGGTGGCAGGGACTATGCCGGCGGCCATGCCCCGGCGACCATCGCGATCGGCGACAAGACCATCCCCAATTATCGCAAGGACGAGCCGGCCCGCACCGTGCTGGGGCGCGAGCAAAAAACGTGGCTCAAGGATCGGCTCATCAAGTCGACCGCAACCTGGAAAATCTGGGGCCTGACCAACGGCCCGCTCGTCCAGCGCACCGATCCGCAGAACCTGCCCGCGGGGCTGGTCAAGGGCGCCTGGCCCGGCAAGGATTTCGGCGTCTTCCCGGGGGTCGATTTCAGCAACACCCACACCGAGCGCGCGGAGATTTACGACCTGATCCGCGACCGCAAGGTCACCGGCCTCGTCACCGTGTCGGGCGACCGGCACAGTTTCTGGGCGGGCTATGCCGCGTCCAAACTGCCGCCCGCGGGCTTCGATCCGGTGGGTCTCAGCTTCATCACCGGCTCGATCTCGTCGCCGGGCATGGGTGAGGCGGTCGAATTCTACAGGGACTTCCCCCTGCGCGGGCTGTTCGTCCGCAAGATCGAGGGCTCTGCTCCCGAGCATACCTGCAACCTGACGATCAAGCGCGGCGTCCGCGCGGCGCTCGAATATGCCGCGAGCGGCGACATCGAAAAGGCGCGGGCGCTCACCAACCCCGATGTCGCCCCGCATGTGGAATTCGTCGATATGGCCGGCCACGGCTATTCGGTGGTCAGCGCGGGGCCGGACGCGATCGAGACCGAGTTCATCTGCATCGTCCGCCCGATCGCGCGCGCCACCACCCCCGACGGCGGGCCGCTACGCTACCGCGTCACGCACCGCGCACCCTTGTGGAAGCCAGGCAGCGCGCCGAAGCTGGAGCAGCGCGTGCTCGAAGGAGATCCGAAGCTGTCGATCTAAGGCAGCGGTGCTCCGGCGAAGGCCGGAGCGCTGGCCTCACGCAGCATCGCCTGCCGGCAGGGCTCCGGCCTTCGCCGGAGCACAAGTGACGCCTTACAGCGCCGAAAAGTCGATCGGCCCATCCTTGTCGAGCGCGCGCGACTGGTCCGCCATCGGGTATTTGAGCCCCGTCGCGCAGTTGAACAGGAGTGCGCGATCGTCTGGCGAGATCAGCCCGCGGGCCAGCGCCTCGCGCCACGCCGCGAGCGTCGCCCCGCCCTCGGGACAGAGCAGCAGCCCGTCCATCCGCGCAGCATCGTCCACTGCCCGGAGGATGGCGTCGTCGCTCACCGCCATGGCGAAGCCGCCGCTCTCGCGCACCGCATCGAGGATCAGGAAATCGCCCACCGCCTGCGGCACGCGGATGCCCATCGCGATGGTGTGCGCGTCGTTCCAGCGGGCCGCGTGGCGCTCCCCTGCCTTCCAGGCCTTCACTATCGGCGCGCAGCCCTCGGCTTGCACCGCCACCATGCGCGGGCGTTCGGGCCCGATCCAGCCCAGCGCCTCCATCTCGGCAAAGGCCTTCCACATCCCGATCAGCCCAGTGCCGCCGCCGGTGGGGTAGAAGATCACGTCGGGCAGACACCAGCCAAGCTGCTCGGCCAGCTCGAGCCCCATCGTCTTCTTGCCCTCGATCCGGTACGGCTCCTTGAGCGTCGACAGGTCGAACCAGCCATTGGCTTCCTTCCCCGCCGCGACCAGCTTGCCGCAATCGTCGATCAGTCCGTTGACGCGATAGACCCGCGCCCCCTGCGCCGCGATCTCGCGCACGTTGATCTCGGGCGTGTCGGCGGGACAGAAGATCACGCTCTCGATCCCCACCCGGCTGGCATAGGCGGCCGCCGCCGCCCCGGCGTTGCCATTGGTCGGCATCGCGATGGTGGTGACGCCCAGCTCCTTTGCCATCGAGATCGCCATCACCAGCCCGCGCGCCTTGAACGATCCGGTGGGCAACCGCCCCTCGTCCTTGACCCACAGATTTGCTGCACCTTTGCTGCGCCCGATTTGGGGGAGCGGGATGATCGGCGTGGCGTTCTCGCCCAGGCTGACGATGTTTTCGGTGTGCCGGACCGGCAGCAATTCGCGGTAGCGCCAAAGGTCGGCGGGCCGCTCCGCCAGCGCCGCCCTCGTCAGGACTTGTCCGGCTTTTTCAAGATCATACCGCACCAGCAGCGGCCGCCCGGCCCGCGAGAGGCCGTGCAGCATATCCGCAGCATAATGCTCGCCCGTCATCGCGCACTCGAGGTGCGTGACGAAGGTCGGCCGGTCGGTCGTCAGGTTATCGTCGTGTCTCACGGCCTCACTTCGGGCAGGCCATGATCGTCTGCGCCGCCGCCGATTCGACATCGTCGCCGGCGGTGACCTCGTACAGCTGGGGCCAGTTCTTGCCGGTGACGAACAGCCGCTTGCCCGCCCCGTCATAGGCGATTCCGTTGGCGACATCGTCGCGGCCGGGATTGGGCGGGCCGAGCGCGGTCACATCGAGGAAGCCGAGGACGTGCCCGGTCTTGGGATCGATCCGCGCGATCAGGTCGGTCTGCCAGATGTTCGCGTAGATCTCGCCATTCACCCATTCGAGCTCGTTGAGATTGGTGACCGGGCATCCATTGGCGGTGACCGCCAGCGTGCCCGTCTGCGCAAGCGTTTCGGGATTGAGGAAGCGCAAGGTCGCGGTGCCGTCGCTCATGATCAGCCGGCTGCCGTCATGCGTCAGCCCCCAGCCCTCGCCCTTGTAGGCGAACTCGCCCTGCGGCGCGAAGTCGCTGGCGCCATAGATGAAGCCCTTCTCGTCCTTCCAGGTGAGCTGGTAGATCTTGTCCTTCCAGCCAATGATCCCTTCGCCGAAATAGGGTGGCGCCAGTTCCTGCTGCTGGACGATCGCGCCGGTCTCGGGCTTGACCTTGCGGAAGCCCGACGCGCCTTCCTCGCCGGTGCTCTCGAAGAAATGCCCGTCCTGGTAATAAAGGCCCTCAGTAAAGGCCTGATCGTCATGCGGCATGGTCTTGACGATCGTGACGGTCTGGATCCGGATCTTCTTCGGACCCGAAAACACGACGAACCAGACCGCGATGGCGATGACCGCCATGGCGATCGCGACAATGAAAATCCGCTTGTTCTTCATGGGCGCGATAAGGGCTTGGCGGCGCCGAACTGTCAATCGCGCGCGGGGCGAAAATCGGCTAGTCGGGAGCCGCAAGACGGAGGCGAAGATGGACCCGGTCGATATCGCGGACAAGTTCAGCCGCTTCGCGGAGCATTGGCGTCCGAAGGTCGTCGCGTCGCTCAACGGCCAGGAGGTCAAGCTGGTCAAGGTCCACGGCATCTTCCCCTGGCATCACCACGACGACGCCGACGAGATGTTTCTCGTCTGGCGCGGCCGCTTCCGCGTCGAGTTCCGCGACCGGATCGCCGATATGGGGCCCGGCGAGTTCGTCGTCGTCCCCCGCGGCGTCGAACATCGCACCGCCGCGGACGAGGAAGCGGAAGTGCTGATCTTCGAGCCTGCGGAGGTCCGGAATACGGGGAATGTCGTCGACGAGACCTTCACCGCGCCACAGGGCGCGCGGATCTGACCAATACGGTTCCCCGGCGAAGGCCGGGGTCCAGTTACGGCACGTCCGGTCGGGTTCCCGGAGCCCAGACACAAAAAAAGCCCGCCAATCCGGATGGACTGACGGGCGATTGCTTGTGTCGGGATGGGCCCCGGCCTTCGCCGGGGCAACGTATTTCCGAACGGCAGCGAAGCTGCCGGGAAATACGTTGGTTGCGGGGACAGGATTTGAACCTGTGACCTTCAGGTTATGAGCCTGACGAGCTACCGGACTGCTCCACCCCGCGCCAACACGGGTCACCCCATACATCGGGGATCGGTTCTGACATTGTGAATGGGTTCTTCCGGGGAAACTTCCTCTCAGCGCACACCGGCTGCAATGCCTGGCGACGACCTACTCTTCCATCGCTTGAGCGATAGTA
>CBINJP010000033.1:0-40904 GCA_966251045.1 uncultured Sphingomonas sp. | reverse complement strand
GATCGACGCGGTCGGCGCGATCGCCATCTTGCAGCTGAACCGCTCCATCACGCCCATTTCTGCGGCGTCGGGGCAGGGGCCGCGCTCGATCGCGAGCGCCATCGAGGCCTCGTCGACCTGGGCGCGGATGTGCTTGAACATGCGGTTGTTCCAGCTCTTCGCCATCCCGCCCTCGAAGGGCAGGCCGCGCGCCTGGAGGAACGAGTGGAAGCCCATTACGCCGAGGCCGACACTGCGCTCGCGGCTGGCCGAATAGGCGGCCTTTTCCATGCCGGGCTCGGCGCGGTCGATATAGTCCTGAAGGACATTGTCGAGGAAGCGCATCACGTCCTCGATAAAGCCCTTCTCGTCCTTCCACTGGTCCCAGGTCTCGAAATTGAGCGAGGAGAGGCAGCAGACCGCGGTGCGCTCGTTACCCAGATGGTCCTTGCCGGTGGGCAGGGTGATTTCGGAGCAGAGGTTCGAGGTGGAGACCTTGAGACCCAGATCGCGGTGATGCTTGGGCATGTTCGAGTTCACGTGATCGCTGAACACGATGTACGGCTCGCCGGTGGCGAGGCGGGTCTCGACCAGCTTCTGGAAGAGCGCGCGGGCGTCGACCGTGGCGCGCTCGCTGCCGTCCTTGGGCGAGGTGAGCTTCCATTCCTCGCCGTTGCGCACGGCCTCCATGAAGGCGTCGGGGATCAGCACGCCATGGTGGAGGTTCAGCGCCTTGCGGTTGAAGTCGCCCGAGGGTTTCCGGATTTCGAGGAACTCCTCGATCTCGGGGTGCGAGATGTCGAGATAGCAGGCGGCCGAACCGCGGCGCAGCGACCCCTGCGAGATGGCGAGGGTCAGCGAATCCATCACGCGGACGAAGGGGATGATGCCGCTGGTCTTGCCGTTGAGGCCGACCGGCTCGCCGATGCCGCGGACATTGCCCCAATAGGTGCCGATGCCGCCGCCGCGCGAAGCGAGCCAGACATTCTCGTTCCAGGTGTCGACGATGCCGTTGAGGCTGTCGGGCACCGAGTTGAGGAAGCAGGAGATGGGGAGGCCCCGGCCCGTGCCGCCGTTCGAGAGGACGGGAGTGGCGGGCATGAACCACAGCTTCGAGATATAGTCGTAGAGCCGCTGGGCGTGCGCCTGATCGTCGGCATAGGCCGAGGCGACGCGGACGAACAGGTCCTGGAAGGACTCGCCGGGCAGCAGATAGCGGTCCTTGAGCGTGTCCTTGCCGAAATCGGTGAGGAGCGCGTCGCGGCCGTGATCGACCTCGAGCGAGAAGAGCTTGGGTGCCACCGATTTCGAATCGAGCTTCGCGGCCTTCGCCTTGCGCGGCTTCGCCGCCGCGGCCGGGCCCTTGCCCTGTTCCTTGGGCGGCGCTGCGGCGATGGTGTCGGTTACGCTATCGGTCACGCTGGCTTCCGTATCTCTGAATTCCATGACTCACCCCTGAAGCAACAAAACGCGCCTCCTTCCGGGGAGGCTTCCGAGCGACTTTCGGTTGCGACTCAGGGGCGATTTCCCATCCTACCCGCCGGCTGGAATTAAGCGAGAACAAAAAGTGTCCACAGCCTTATCCACCGGACACGAGCAGCACTGTCCACGGACTTATGCCCATGGCGAGTGGCTACCAGTGCTTGAGCATGCCCCTCAGCGCAACCACTACAGATTGTGCTTAATCGGGACGGGAGGCAATATGCAAAATGACGGTTCGATGACTCAACTCGTCGCTAAAATGACTCGTTTCACGGACGGAAAATTGTGGTGCGGCGCAGCGACGCGCGGACCTTCCTCGGGTTTTTGAAAGGCAAGCGCGAAGTCGTTAACACACGAAAAAATTCCGGGGATGAGTCATCCACAGGATATTGCGGCGATCAGGTCCCCGCGCGCCGCCGTTCCGCGCCCCGCCCGGCGATATAGGCCGCGACCTCGTGCGCCGGGAGCGGGCGGGCGAAGAGATAGCCCTGGGCGAGCTTGCAGCCCCGGCCGCGCAGGAAGGAGGCCTGGGCCTCGGTCTCGACGCCTTCGGCGACGGTGGTGAGGTCGAGCGCCTCGCCCAGGCGGAGCACCACCTCGATGATCGCGCGGTCGTCGGCGCGCTCGGCGATGCCCGCGACGAAGCTCTTGTCGATCTTGAGGGTGTCGACCGGGAAGTGGCGCAGATGCGCGAGGCTGGAGAAGCCGGTGCCGAAATCGTCGAGCGCGATCGTCATCCCCGCCGCCCGCAGCGTTTCGAGCGCGTGGAGGACATGGCCGTCGCTGTCGCCGAGGAACGCGGTCTCGGTGATTTCGAGCTCGAGCGCGGTAGCGGGGACGCCATGCGCCTCGATTCGCGCGAGCAGCCGTTCGGCATAGGCCGGGTTGCGGAATTCGGCGGCCGAGGCGTTGATCGCGACGCGGCCGATATCGATCCCCGAATCGCGCCAGCCGCGGACATCGCCGAGCACCGCCTCGACCATCGTCTCGCCGAGGACCCCGGCCAGCTCGAAATCGTCGAAGGCATGCGCGATCGTCGCGGGGCTCTGGAGCCCGGCCTGGGGATGGCGCCAGCGGAACAGCGATTCGAAGCCCATCACCCGGCCCGAGCTGAAGGCGATCTTGGGCTGATAGTGCGGCTGGGCCCAGTCATTGTCGACCACGCTGCGCGCCTGGTGAAGCATCGTCGCGTGATCGCGCAGCGTCGCGCGCATCGCCGGCGCGAAGACGCGGACGGTGGCGCGGCCGGCGCCCTTGGCCGAATAGAGCGCGATATCGGCGCTCTTGACCAGCTCCGCGGCATCGGTGGCGTGCTCGGGAAAGCCGGCGACTCCCATGCTGGCGCGCAAGTCGATGCCCGCGCCGTCGAGCGCGAAGGGCTCGCGGAAGAGCCCGAGCAGCTCGGTGGCGAGCGCGGCGGCGCTTTCGGGCGCGATATCGGGGAGGACGACCGCGAACTCGTCGCCGCCATAGCGCGCCAGCACCGCGCCGGGCGGGAGCGCCGATCCGATCCGGTCGCCAAAGGTGCGCAGCACCAGATCGCCCGCGTCATGGCCGAAATTGTCGTTGATCGTCTTGAAGTTATCGAGATCGACGAGGAGCAGCGACAAGGGATGGCCGCGCTTCATCGCCGATGCGAGCGCGGTGTCGAGCGCGTTCTGGAAGGCGGCGCGATTGGGCAGGCCGGTGACCGCGTCGTGAGTCGCGGTCCAGTGGATCCGGTCCTGCGCGGTCTTTTCCTCGGTGATGTCCTTGATCGTGATGATGATCCGGATCAGCCCGCCCGATTCGTCGAGGATCGGATGCCCGTGCGTCGAAACCCAGCGCAAAGCGCCGTCATTCTTGCGGTGGATGCGGCGGACGCCGCGATACTGGTGGCTGAAGTCGCCGCCATGCGAGCGGCGATGCAGCTCGATCATCTCCTCGCGGTCCTCGGGATGGATCAGCGCGAGGGTGGTCGCCGGATTGGGGGGCTCGTCGGCATCGACGCCGAGGATCGCGCGCAGCTCGTCGGACCAGTGGAGCGTGCCGGTGCGCGCGTCATAATCGGAAATGCCGAGCCCGGAGGCGCTCACCGCGAGGCGCAGCCGCTCGGCATGGACGCGCGCATCGGCCTCGGCGCGGCGCTTTTCGGTCAGATCGAGCATCGCGCCGATCGCACGCACCGGCATGCCATTCGCGTCGCGGACGAGGTGGCCGCAATCGAGGACATTGGCATAGGCGCCGTCGGCGCGGGCGAAGCGATATTCGTTGTTCCAGCGATCGACCGTCTCGCGGCCCTCCATGATCGCGGTCGAGCGTTCGACGACCCGGGCGCGGTCCTCGGGATGCATCCGGGCGATCCACCAGCGCTTGTCGGTCCGGTTGTCTTCGATCCGGTGGCCGAAATGGCGCTCGAGCGCGCTGCTCCAGGTAATGATGCCGGTGACGAGGTCGAAATCCCAGATCACGTCCTCGGTGGCCTCGGCGGCGAGGCGGTAGCGCTCCTCGGCGTCACGCAGCTCGGCCTCGGCGATCACCGCGTCGTGGATGTCCTCGGTGAAGCCGTACCAGCGCAGGATGGTGCCCGCCTCGTCGCGGCGCGGCCAGGCGCGCGAGCGCACCCAGCGGTCGCCCCGATCGGGGGTGCGGACGCGGAAACGGACGTCATAGGGGTCGCCGCTCTTCATGCAGCGGACGAATTCGCGGTGCGCATGCGGCACGTCGTCGGGATGCGCGAAGGCGTCGAGCGGCGCGCGGATCGCGGCCTCGCGCTCCTGCCCCGAAAAGCGGCACCAGCGGTCGTTGACCGTCAGGATCGTGCCGTCGGGGGCGGCGGTCCAGGGCATTTGCGGGTTGAGCTCGGTCGCATGCGCGTGATCGGCCTCGCTCTCGGCGAGCTTCGCCTCGGCCTCGCGCTGCGCCGAGATGTCGATCATCATCCCGACCCATTTGGCGACGCGTCCGTCGGGCCCGAGCACCGGCACGGCGCGGACATTGGTCCAGCACCAGCCGCCATCGGCCCGGCGCAGGCGGAACTCGCCGTCGAGATCGGTCCGGTCGCGCATCGCCTGGACGCGAAGCTGCGCGATTCGCTCGCGATCGTCGGGGTGGATCGCCTCGACCCATCCAAAGCCGCGCGCCTGCTCGTAATCGAGCCCGGTATAGGCGAGCCAGCTCGGCGAGATCTCGGTCGCGCACCCCAGTGCGTCGGTGTCGAACACGGCCTGGGTCAGCATGCCCCGCAGCAGCCGCGAATGCGCGTCTCCGGCCGCCCGCGGATCCGCGACGCGCGACGCGGCATCGAAATCGCCCGCCTTGGGCGAGTCATACCGGCCGGGGGGCTTGAACGGAACCATCTACGCCTTCGTGACTCGCGGGGATACGCCCCGCCCGATTCACGACCGGTAGCGAAGAAGGATTAACGGGCATTTGCTCCGTAATTATGCCTAGGGTTGGCGCGGAGGCGGATTGGCATGGCGGAAACGGTTTCGACACCCGGCTTTTCCGAACTCGTGCGGGTATCGGCGCGGATCGGCTGGCTGAGCTTTGGCGGTCCGGCGGGACAGATCGCGCTGATGCACCGCGAGCTGGTCGAGGAGCGCAAATGGATCGGCGAGACGCAGTTCCTGAACGCGCTCAATTTCTGCAACCTGCTGCCCGGGCCCGAGGCGCAGCAGCTCGCCACCTATATCGGATGGAAATTGCACGGGGTGCGCGGCGGGCTGGCGGCGGGGATGCTGTTCGTGGTGCCGGGCGCGATGGTGATGCTGGCCCTGTCGCTGCTCTATGTCAGCGCGGCCAATCTCGCCTGGTTCGCGGCGCTGTTCCTGGGGGTGAAGGCGGCGGTGATCGCGATCGTCGCGCAGGCGCTGATCCGCGTGGGCGGGCGGGCGCTGACCACCCGTTTCCGGAAAGCGATCGCGGCGGCGGCGTTCGTGGCTTTGTTCGCTTTTGCCCTGCCCTTTCCGCTGGTGGTGCTGGGGGCAGGCTTGATCGGCGCGGTGGTCGCGGGGCTGCGGCCGGATTGGCTCAAGCTGCATGGCGGCGAGCATGGCGCGGTCGGGGCGCGGCCAAGGGTCTGGAAGACCGTGGCGACGGTCGCTGCATGGGGCGTGATCTGGGCGCTGCCGATGGCGCTGGTCCTGCTGCTGTTCGGGACCGATCATGTGCTGTGGGAAGTGGGAGTCTTCTTCTCCAAGCTCGCGGTGGTGACGTTCGGCGGGGCCTATGCGGTGCTCGCCTATATGGCGCAGCAGGCGGTGGAGACGCATGGCTGGCTGAGTGCGCGCGAGATGGCCGACGGGCTCGGGCTCGCCGAGACGACGCCGGGGCCGCTGATCCTCGTCACGCAGCATGTCGGCTTCATGGCCGGATGGCGCGAGGGCGGGATACTTGGGCAGCTCGGCGGCGGGATCGCGGCGGCATTGCTGACGACCTGGGTGACCTTCGCGCCCTGTTTTCTGTGGATCTTCGCCTTCGCGCCCTGGATCGACCGGCTGCAATCGGCGAAGCGGCTCCAGGGCGGGCTGGCGGCGCTGACCGCGGCGGTGGTGGGCGTGATCGCCAATCTCTCCTTGTGGTTCGCGATCCACGTGCTGTTCGCGCGCGTGACGCAGCTGGACGCGGGGCCGCTGCATCTCGGCGTGCCCGCGATTGCGAGCTTCGACTGGCGCGCGGGGTTGCTCGCGCTGGTGGCGGGGGTGCTGCTGATCCGGTTGAAGTGGGGCGTGTTCACTGTGCTCGCGGTTGCGGCGGGGGGCGGACTGGCGCTGGGGCTGGCGGGAGTCTAGCCTGCGCACATGCGCTGGTTTCTTGCCCTGCTGATGCTGTTCGTCGCCATTCCGCAGGCCGCTGCCCAGCGTGCGGTGGAGAGCGGCAAATACCGCAACCTGTTCGCCGAAATGGGCGTCAGCGAAGCCGAGATCGACGCGAAGATCGGGCGATACTGGCAATCGCTGTTCGGCGGGGGCGCGGAGACGACCGTCTATTATCCGGGCGCGCCGACCGCCGATGGGCCATCGGCCTATATCCTCGACGTCAATAATGACGATGTCCGCTCCGAGGGCATGTCCTACGGGATGATGATCGCGGTCCAGAGCAACAAGAAGGCCGCGTTCGACGCGCTGTGGAACTGGGCGGCGACGCATATGCGCTACAAGACCGGGCCGAGGGCGGGCTATTTCCGCTGGCAATGCACGCGCACCGGATGCCCGCGCGACGCCTCGGCGGCGTCGGACGGCGAGGAATATTTCGCGACCGCCCTGTTCTTCGCGGCGCACCGCTGGGGGAACGGCAAGGGCATCTATGATTACGAGACCGAGGCGAATGCGATCCTCGATACGATGCTCCACAAGGAGGAGATGAACGGCGGCGTGGTCGAGGGCACGACCAATATGTTCAACCGCCAGCATCGTCAGGTGGTGTTCGTGCCGATGGGGCGCTGGGCGGCGTTCAGCGATCCAAGCTACCACCTGCCGGCCTTTTACGAGCTATGGGGCCGCTGGGCGAACGGGTGGCGGGGACGGCAGGCCGAGGACCGCGCCTTCTGGCTGGAGGCCGCGCGCGAGAGCCGGCGGATGTTTGCGCGATCGACGCATCCCGTGACCGCGCTGAACCCCGATTATGCGAATTTCGACGGGACGCCGGTGGATGTGAACGGGCATGGCGATTTCCGGTTCGATGCGTTTCGGACGGCGGTGAACTGGGCGGTCGACTGGAGCTGGTGGGGGGCCGACCCGGAGGCGGTGGCGCGGACCGACCGGCTTCATGCGTTTTTCGAGGGCCAGGGGATGGAGACCTATCCCAGCCAGTACAGGCTCGACGGGACGCCGCTTTCGGCCGACCGCTCCTCGGGGTTGATCGCGAGCAACGGCGCGGCGGCGCTGGCGGCATCGCATCCGCGGGCGAAGCGATTCGTGAAGGCCTTATGGGCGCTCGAGCCGCCCCGGGGGCGGTATCGCTATTATAATGGGCTGCTGGAATTCATGGCGATGCTCCATGCGGCGGGGCGGTTCCGGGCTTGGTGAGGGGACGGGCGATGCGAATGATGGTGGCGGCGCTACTGGCGCTGGGTCTGACGGTTCCGGCCGCGGCGGTGAATGTGGCGGCGCCGAAGATCGAGGAAGCGTCGATCGGCGATCTCCAGGCGATGATGGCGGGCGGCAAGGCGACCAGTGTGTCGATCACCCAGGCCTATCTCGCGCGGATCGCGGCGATGGACCGCAAGGGGCCGACCTTGCGCGCGGTGATCGCGGTCAACCCCAATGCGCTGGCCGAGGCGCGGGCGAGCGATGCGCGGCGCAAGGCGGGCAGGCTGCTGGGGCCGCTCGACGGCGTGCCGGTGCTGATCAAGGACAATATCGAGACGCGCGACCAGCCGACCACCGCCGGGAGCCTCGCGCTGGCGAACAACGACACCAAGCGCGATGCGCCGGTGGTGGCGCGGCTGCGCGCGGCCGGCGCGGTGATCCTCGGCAAGGCCAATCTGAGCGAATGGGCCAATATCCGCTCGACCCGGTCGATGAGCGGGTGGAGCGCGGTCGGCGGGCTGGTGCGCAATCCCTATGCGCTCGACCGGACCGCATGCGGATCGTCGAGCGGGACCGGGGCGGGGATCGCGGCGAGCTTCGCGGCGGTGGGGGTGGGGACCGAGACCGACGGGTCGGTGGTGTGCCCCTCGGCGATGAACGGACTGGTCGGGCTCAAGCCCACCATCGGCGCGGTGAGCCGGACCTGGGTGGTGCCGATCAGCCATAGCCAGGACACGCCCGGGCCGATGGGACGCAGCGTCAGGGACGTCGCGATCCTCTATTCCGCGATGGTGGGGAGCGATCCGAAGGACGCGGCGACCGCCGGGGCGGACGCGCACCGGATGGATTACAGCGCGGGGCTTTCGGCGGACGCGCTGAAGGGAGTAAGGATCGGCGTATTGCGTCCGCAAATGGGCGTGGCGTTGGCCGAGCGGTTCGACGCGGCGCTCAAGAGCCTCGAAGCGGCGGGGGCGGTGCTGGTCGAAGTCAAGCAGCCGCCGATGGCGGGGATCGGCGAGGCCGAATTCCTCGTGCTGCAGGTCGAGCTCAAGGCCGATCTCAACCTTTATCTGGCAAGCACGCCCGCCAGCGTGACCGCGCGGACCCTGGGTCAGCTGATCCAGTTCAACAGCGATCATGCCGGCGCGGAAATGCCCTTTTTCGCGCAGGAGACTTTCGTGATGGCGGAGGCGACCAAGGGGCTCGACGATCCGGCCTATATCGAGGCGCGCGCCAAATCGCTGCGGATGGCGGGCGAGGAAGGGATCATGGCGATGCTCAGGGCGGGCAATGTCCAGCTGATCGTGTCGCCCAGCTACGGCCTGCCCTGGCTGAGCGATTCGGTGAATGGCGACCAGTTCAGCGGCCCTTCCGCGAGCCGGCTGCCCGCGGTTTCGGGCTATCCGCACCTGACCGTGCCGATGGGGCTGGTGCGCGGGCTGCCGGTGGGGATTTCCTTCATCGGCCCGGCCTGGTCGGAGGCGATGCTGCTGCGGAGCGGCTATGCGTTCGAGCTGCAGGCCAAGGCGCGCGTGGCGCCGCGGTACCTGCCGACGGTGGAGGCGGATCTGGGTGGACGTTCATTATAGGCAGTTCCCCGGCGAAGGCCGGGGCCCAGTTGGGATGCAGTCGCGATGGAGAAACCCGGCTTCGTTTACATCATGGCCAGCGGACGCAACGGCACGATTTATATCGGCGCCACGAGTGACCTCCCCAAGCGCGTCTGGGAGCATCGCAACGGCATCGTCGAAGGCTTCACGAAGAAATACGGCTGCAAGCTGCTCGTCTGGTACGAGGCGCATGACAGCATCGAATCCGCACGGGCGCGTGAGCTTCGGATGAAGGAATGGAAGCGCGCGTGGAAGATAAGAGAGATTGAGGGGCTGAATCCGGATTGGAAGGATTTGTACGACCGGATCGTGAATCTCTGAGGTTCACCCAACTGGACCCCGGCCTTAGCCGGGGAACTGCCAGCGGAATGCCGTCACTTCTTCCCCTTCCCGTCCCGCTCCAGCAGTTCCTCGCGCACATGGATCGCATCGAGCGACAGGCGGACCTCGATCAGGAAATAGACCAGGCCCGCCATCAGCAGCAGCATCGCGAGGATGAAGGCGATGGCGACCACCACGCCGATATGCAGGTCGCTCAGTTCCGAGACGAACATCAGCGCGACCACCAGGCAGACCGAGAGCGCGCTGGCGACGACGAGGAAGATTGCGGTGTTGATCACGCTCACCCGCCGGTCGATCAAGCGGAGTTCCCAGACATGGCGGTCATGCTCGGGGCCGGTCGAGCGGGGGTGAAGCTGCTCGACGGTGCGCGCGCGATCGACGATGCGAGCGAGGCGGCCGACCATGACGTTGAGGATCGCCCCGATCCCCGCGAGCAGGAAGACCGGCGCGATCGCGGTCTGAATCGTCTGCGCGACGGTGGAGAGCGAGGCTTGATCGAGCACGCCGCCTTATGCGGCGGGCGGGGGCCTCAAACAAGTTGGTAAGGGATGGTGCGCTAAGGCGTAACCATGTCGAAGCCCATGCCGCTTGCCGAATTCACGCGCCTGCCGCCGGTGCATGCCGTCGATTGCGTCGACGGGCTGGCCGGCGGGATCGACGCGGTGGCGGCGGGTGCGGCGGCGACGCACCGCTTCCTGCGCTATGGCTGGTATGCCGCGGCGCTCTCCGCCTATGGCGGGGCGGCGCGGACGCTGACCGTGGCGCGCGACGGCGAATGCGTGGTGGCGCTGCCGATGGTGTCGATGGGTCCGGCGCGGCTGGGGCTCGCCGCGGTGCCCGGCTGCTACTGGCCGTTCCGCAGCTTTCCGGTGCGCGAGGATGCCGGGATCGAGGCAGTCGAGGCGCTGCTGCCCCGGCTGGCGCGCGAGACGCGGGCGCTCAGGATCGGGCCGGTCTATGACGGCGATCCGGGGCTGGAATTGCTCAAGGCGGCGGCGAGAGGCAAAGGCTGGGCGGTGATCGACCGGTTCGTGGCGGATAGCTACCTGCTCGATATGGCTGCGCTGCGCGAGGAAGGAACCTGGCCGCGCAATTCGACGCTGCGCAAGAACCGGTTTCACGAGAAGCATCTGGGCTCGCACGGCGAGCTCGACTGGCGCTTCGTCAGCGGAGCGGACTGGAACGACGCCGAATTTGCTGCGCTCGCCAGCGTCGAGGAAAAGAGCTGGATCGCGGCGAGGACTGACGGCAGCGACGCGAAATTCACCGGTGGCGGCCATGGCGCCTTCTGGCGCGCGGCGGCGGCGGATCCGGTGATCGCCAGGATGATGTGGGCGGCGATGCTGCACGTCGATGGCGTGCCCTCCGCCTTCTCGTTCGATCTCAACGCGGGCGCACTGAAGTACGCGATCGCCAACAGCTATGACCCGGCTTACGGCAAGCATTCGCCCGGCAAGCTCTTGTATTACCGCAATTTGCTGCGCGCGATCGAGGATGGGATGAGCCTCGTCGATTGGGGCGCTGGCGATGGCGGGTATAAGGGAACGATCGGCGCCGTGCGCGGGCCCGCGATCCGCGACTGGCTGTTCGTGCGGCCGGGCGTCAGCGCTTTTGCTGCAAATATGCTGCGCAGCATCTGGCGACGCAGCGGACACCGGCAGGCGGCGCCGCAAGCCGCTATTGCGGCGGACGAGGCGGACTAGCCTCAGCCAGTTCGGGCGCGGGCTCGCCCGGCCAGCGTACCGCCTGCGCGCGCTTCCATTCGTGATGGAGGCTGGCATGGGGCTGGTCCAGCCCGAACCGGATGGTGGCGTTCTTCCATGTCTCGGCGGCCGCCATGATCTTGGCGGTGTGCGGGCCCGGCGCCAGCTCCTGGCTCCAGTTGGCGATCGCGCCGGCATTGAGCAAAGCGAGCGCCAGCGCGGTGAGCGCCAGCACGCCGCTGGTCCAGCGCAGCGCACTGGCGCCGCCGTCGGAGTCGGGGGTGAGCTTGACGGGGAAATCGTCTTCGTCGGCCATCCGGGCAGCCCTTTTCAGAAGCGGAAATAGATGAAGGGCGCGATCCCCTCGTAGCGCATCGCGTCCACCACCAGCATCAGCGCGGCCAGCGCGGTGGCGGCGAGCGGCATGGGCAGCGCCTGGAGCAACCTGGCCGGGGCACGCAGCGGGTCGCGGGGCAGCGCATGGATGCCGAGCCCGAACAGGATCAGTACGAGGATCAGGGGCGTGACGGTCGTCGCGCCGCCGCCCGCCGGAACGACGATCCCGCCCAGATAGGCCAGCGCATCGCCGAAGCTCGCCGCGCGGAAGAAAATCCAGCCGAGCACCACGACATGGAAAGTCAGCACGATCTTCGCCCAGCGCGGAAGCGCGATCGCCCAGGGGGCGGTCGAGCGCGACCAGGCCCGCTCGACCGCCAGCGCCAGACCGTGCAGCCCGCCCCAGATCACGAATGTCCAGGCCGCGCCGTGCCACAATCCGCCGAGCAGCATGGTGACGATCAGGTTGCGATAGACCTTGCGCTCGCCGCCGCGATTGCCGCCGAGCGCGTCGATATAGAGATAGTCGCGAAGCCATCGCGAGAGGCTGATATGCCAGCGCCGCCAGAATTCCTGGAGCGACGCGGCGCGATAAGGCCGGTCGAAATTGCGCGGGAAGCGATAGCCGAGCAACGCCGCGATGCCAATCGCCATGTCCGAATAGGCCGAGAAATCGCAATAGATCTGCACCGCATAGCCATAGGCGGCGAGCGTCAGGTCGAGCCCCGAATGGAGCTGCGGCGCGTTGAACACGGGATCGACGAAACGGGTGGCAAGCTCGGACGCGATCACCGCCTTCTTGAACAGTCCCCAGACGATCAGCATCAGCCCCATCGACACCATGCCGCGATCGAGCCGGGGCGTGGACTGGAGCTGCGGCACCAGATCGGCGGCGCGGACGATCGGGCCGGCGACGAGATGGGGGAAGAAGGACATGAGGAGGAGAACGTCGAGCAGCGCCGCGGGGGGCACGCGGCCCTTGGAGACGTCGACCAGATAGCTGATCCCCTGGAAGGTGAAGAAGGAGACGCCGACCGGAAGGATCACCTGGAGCAACGCCGGATCCTCGCGCGCGCCGAGCAGCGCCATCAGGCTGATCGCCTGATCCGCGAAGAAATCGAAATATTTGAAGAAGCCGAGGATCGAAAGGTTGAGCGCGACGCCGAGGATCACCAGCCGTTTCCTGGTAATCGCGGCCTCGCTCCCCGTGACCAGCCTCGCCACGCCCCAGTTGAGCAGCGCCGACAGGATCAGCAGCGGGACGAAGCGCCAGTCCCATGCGCCGTAGAAGAACCAGCTGCCGACCAGCAGCAGCAATTTGCGCCACTCGTTCGAGCGCAGCGACCAGACCGCGGCGAACATGGCGAGGAAGAAGAGGCCGAAGCTGAGCGTGGGGAAGAGCATCTATTCCTCCCCCGCCGCGGCGCGATCGAGGTCGCCCTGGAGCAGGCTGGCGGCGATCGCCCCGCCGGGCGCGCGCAGATGGACATGATCGGCACGCATCAGCGGCGGCGAGGTAAGCGCCCAATGCGCCGCGCTGCACACCCCGCCCATCCGCGCCTGCCAGTCCCACCAGGCGATATGGAGATCGGTCGCGACCTCGCGCTGGATCGCGCGGACCACGGCCAGCGCGGGCGGCGCGAACAGCGCAGGCGCGCCGGTGTCGCGGCAGGCGGGGGCATTGCCGCGCAACGCCGGATTGCGGCTCAGCGCATCGGGCGGCCCGAGCAGCAGCAGCGGGACCCCCGGCGCCAGCGCGCGCAGCCGCGCGATCTGGGCGCGGAGGACCGCTTCGTACGCGCCCGCGTCGAGCCGCGGGCCGAATCCCTCATTGGTGCCAAAGGCCAGCACGATCAGATCGGGGACATAGGCGCGCAGCTCCTCGGCGAGCAGCGCATCGTCGGTGCGGCCGAAATGGGCGAGCTGCGATCCGATCACGCCGAGATTCGAGAGCGCGACGCCGCCATTGTCGCTGAACACCGCCCAGGAGGCGATGGTGACCGGCCCGCCGGGCGCGGTCAGCGTGACGGTGGTTTGCGGGGCGAGGGTGCGGATCGTCTCGCAGCGCGGCGTGGGGGTAGGGGCGTCGAGCATCAGGTGCTGGACCGTTCCGTCGCTCGTCCGGATCTCGAGCGGACCGGCGCCCGGGCCCGCCACGACGCAGACGGTGAAGCGGTCGAAGCCGCGCCCCGCATCGCTGCGCAGCGCCATCGTCGCGCCCGGCGCGGTCGAGGTCAGCGAATAGCTGCTGAGCCCCAGCGGCGGGCGCGGATAGCCCCAGCCCTTGCCGAAGGTCGCGGCGACGCGCCAGCCGGGCGACATGGCGGCGGTGATCCCCTGGGTCAGGTAGCCGTCATACGGGCGGCCGGGGGGGAGCACACCCCGGCCGCCATCCCCCACCCGTGACTGAAGCAGGTCGCGCCAGGCCGCGGTGATGACGTCGCCCGCGGTGTGGCTGTCGCCGATCTGGAGGATATGGACCGGCGGAACCCCGCGCGCCGGGCGCGTGCCAGCAACCCGCGCGAAATAGGGTGCGAGCGTGTCGAAGTTGCATACCGGGCCGGTGCAGGGCGCTGCATGGGCGACGGTCGGCGACAGCAGCAGTACCGCCGCGAGGATTGGCTTCATGGCTTGCGCGCGATGGCGGTGCGGCCGGCATCGACATAGCGCCGGATGCGCTCGCTGAGCCCGCGCGTGATCCATTTATAGCCGGTCATCGACATATGGATGCCGTCGCCCGCGCGCACCAGGGTCCGCGTCCCGGTCGCCGGGTCCTTCAGATATTCAGCGTAATTTCCCTGCGCGTCCGAGGCGACAGGGAGCGTATCGACGAACGGCACGCCGAGCGCGGCCATGCGCTCGGCGTAGAAAAGGTTGATCGCGGTCACGTCGCGGTCGAGCCCCGCCTCGCGCATGCGCGGCAGGCCGACCCAATAGACCATCGCGTTATGCGAGCGCAGCAGCGCGACGAACCGGTCGAGCCTTTTGCCGATCTGGTCGCGCCATTTCGGGCTGAGCAGCGGGGCATAGTCGCCCGCATCGGTGATGATCCCCTGCGCATCGTTGGCGCCGAACGAGATGACCGCGATCTCGATCGAACCGGTGCCGAGCTGCTCGGTCGCCTTGTCCTCGAGGTTGAACCTTTTGTAGCGCGTGAAGCCGGTGGCGGGCTGGCTGAACTTGAGGACCTCATAGCCCGCCTTGCCGGTCAGCTGCTGCTGCAGGCCCCAGGCGACGCCGTCGCCGAAGCTGTCGCCAAACACCGCGATGCGGATCGGGCCGCCCGTTTCGAGCGTGCGCAGCAATTGCCGCTGCGCCGGCTGGAGTGCCTCGACGATCTCGGCCGGTCTTGCGCCGCCCTGGGGCGCGGCGAGCGCATAGACCGGCGCTCCCGTCGCGGAACTCGCGGACTCGCCGAGAAAGCTGAAGCCGATCGCCGATCCGGCGCACAGCCCGAGCAGCAGCACCGCGGTGCGATCGAGGAAGAGGTTCGGGAAGGTCATGGCGGCCCCGCTCATCGAAGTTCATCGCAACTGTGCGCCGCCGGAAGTTCGTGCGCGAACGTGATTTTCTTGAATCTTTTTCCGCTATCCTCACACTCGGCGGTTCCAGTACGGATGTGTCGGGACCTGTACGGATTATGAGGGCTGCTTCGCGGCGATGGGCGAGACGGAAAGAGGCATTCGGGAACAGCAGGATCTGGGCGCGCGCATCCGCGAAGGGATGGCGCGCCGCCGCATGTCGCGGTTGCAGCTGGCCGATGCCGCGAAGCTGAGCGTGTCGACGCTCGAAAAGGGCCTGTCCGGCGAACGCCCCTTCTCGATCGCCACGCTGATCCGGATCGAGGATGCGATCGGCATCCGTCTGCGTAGCGGCGCGGCGGCGCCGGGGGCGCAGGCCTCGGCCGATCTGGGGGCGTACCGGCGCGAGGGCGTCGAGTGGCTGATCGGATCCTATCTGACGCTGCGGCCGAGCTTCGAGAAGCCCGACACCATCTATGCCTATCTGACCGAGATCAGCTGGAACGACGAAGCCGGGCATTTGGCCTTCAGCGAGAAGCAGCGGCTCGACGCGCATTTCGCGCAAAAGGGCGCGGTCTCGATGCCTTACCAGTCGGGCCATATCTACCTGGTGACCAACGAGCATGGCCAGTTCCGGCTGATGACGCTGAGCCGCCCCTCGATCGCGGGCGATATGTACGGGCTGCTGACCACGTTGCGCTCGGCGCGGGGCGGACGGCTGACTCCCGTGGCGGCGCCGATCGCGCTGCTGCGCTGGGATATCGAGCGCAAGGGCGCGCCCGCGCTGGGACAGGTCACCGAGGGGGATGCGCACTACGCCGATTATCGCCGCGAGGTCGACCGCGTCTGCGAGGAAGAGTTCAGCGCGCTGATCCGGTGATCCCGGACGAATTTTGGTCGCCGCAGGAAATAGCTGACAGAAACTGTCAGTTGGGCCGGCGTAGGAAGGGCACCGTCAATCCAACGGGAGCCTCATCATGATCGAGCAGACGCGCCGCGACCTCCTCCTCACGCTTGCGGCGGGCGCCGCCTCGGCGCTGCCGGCCACTGCCGGCGCGGCATCCGCGGGTCCGGAGCAGGACTGGGCATGGCTGATCGGCAAGTGGCATGTGCGCCATTCCAAGCTGCGCGGGCGGCTGGTGGGGAGCACCATCTGGGACGAATTCGACGGCTGGTGCGTCAACTGGCCGGTGATGGGCGGGCTGGGCAATGTCGACGACAATTGGCTCGAGGGACCCGGCCAGCCCTATCGCGCGGCGGCGCTGAGGGCGTTCGATCCCAAGTCCGGCGACTGGGGAATCTGGTGGCTCGACGGGCGCATGCCGGGCGCGATCGACGTGCCGGTGCGCGGGCGCTTCGAAAATGGCGTCGGCACCTTCCTCGCCGACGATATATGGGAAGAAAAGCGCGTGAAGGTCCGCTTCCGCTGGAGCGAAATCGCGGCGAATTCGGCGCACTGGGAGCAGGCCTTTTCAGGCGATGGCGGCGCGAGCTGGGAAGTGAACTGGCGGATGGGGTTTACGCGTCAGCCGTGAGCGTCACACCCGCAGATAGCGGAAATACCAGACCTCATGCCCCTTGCGCCGGGCCTTGGCCTCGTAGCGCGTCTGGGGCCAGTCGGCGGGGCGAGTGAGGAAATCGGAGGGGACTTTCGCCTGCCATTCGAAGTCGCGGCGGCCATTCATCACCATCATCGACCAGCGGCAGTAGGTCGGATCGTCGGTGCCCAGCCGGAATTCGGCGCCAGGCTTGAGCTTGGCGGCGATCAGGTCGAGCGGGCCGTTATTGACCATGCGCCGCTTGGCGTGGCGCGCCTTGGGCCAGGGATCGGGGTGGAGCAGATAGACGCGGCTGAGGCTGGCGTCGGGCAGCCGCTCGATCACGTCGAGCGCGTCGCCCATATGGAGGCGGACATTGCCGAGGGCGCGATCGCGGATATGGCCGAGCGCGCTCACCACGCCGTTGAGGAAGGGCTCGCAGCCGATAAAGCCGGTATCGGGCCGCGCCGCCGCCTGGGCCGCGAGATGCTCGCCGCCGCCAAAGCCGATCTCGAATTCGAGCGGGCGCGCATCGCCGAACAGCGTCTGCGCGTCGAGCGGGCCGGCTTCGGGCACGCTGACCACGGGCAGCATCTCCTCGACCAAGGCCGACTGGCCCTGGCGGAGCTTGTGCCCCTGGCTGCGCCCATAGAGGCGGCGGATCGTGGCGGGGTCGCCGGACTTGTACGCGGTCATGGCGCGCCGGTTAGACCAGCAGGGGGCGCATGGGAACCGGGCTCAACCCTGGACCGCCATCTCCATCGTCGCGAAGGTGCCGGGGGCGGGCTGGCGGCGGTGCGTGAGCAGATCGCGGCTCGCGCCGCCGGGCATGGTGCGCGGGGCGCGGCGCGGGACGGCGGCGCTGGGCAGCGGGCGCAGCGCCGGGCCGCGCTGGAAATGAGCGACGCCGATCCGGGTGAGCGTGTCCATCGCGCCCTGGGTCTCGACTGCCGGGGCGATGACGGTGGTGCCGAGGCTGCGCGCGAGGCGGAGCGCGCCCTGGACGATCAGCGCGCGCGAATCGCTGCACTCGATGTTGCGCACCAGCGCACCGTCGAGCGTGAGGAAGGGGGGCTTGAAGCGCGACAGCAGGTTGAGCCCGACATGGCCGGCGGCGAAGGCGCCGAGCGCGACCGCGAGCCCGTCGAGCGCGCAGGCCTCGGCGAGCCGCTCGGCGGCCTCGAGGCTGCCGCGCTCGTCGGCGCTGACTTCGATCAGGATGCGCGCGGCCGGAAGGCCATGCGCCTTCGCGCTGCGGAGCAGGTGACCGAGCGTCACGTCGGGATTGCCGCACGCGGCGTTGACCGGGACCAGCAGCAGCGATTCGGTGCGCAGGATCCCCTTGGCGACCGCGGCGCGGACCGCGAGCTCGGCGCGGGCGCAATCGAGCATCTGGCGCTCATCGGGAGCGAGCCCGCCGAGCAGCGCGTCGAACGCGAGGCCGTTGCTCGAAAGCTTGGCGCGCCACGCGAAGGGCATGTCGCTGCCTGAATGCACCAGCGGCTGGAGCGTGATCGAGAGCCCGGCGGGCTTTGCGGTATCGGCGGCGGCGGTAAGCATCACTCGGTCCCTCTTTCGTCGTTGGGACCTTGTTATGGTTAACGAGATGTATCCGAAATTAAGGGCGGACTCGGGTTGCGTTCATCCCAATGGGGATTCCCCGTAAGGGCTGAAAACACGGGAAGCCCCTCAGTCCGCTTGCTCGGGTGAGGGTGCCGGCGGGCGGAAGTCGCCACGCACATTATGGATTCCGCCGTCGCAGGTGGTTTCCTGGATTTCGCAGACGCCGCGCGTCCATGCGATGCGCTCGCGCTTATCCCGCCCGGCGACGGTCAGCTGCACCCAATGCCCTTTGCAATCGATCGGGTGGCGATAGGTGAACGGATGCCCGCCATCCTTCTCGTCCCACCAGCTGGTGGCTGCGACCGGCGAGGCGGGATCGGGCGCGGTAAAGGCGACGTCGCTCTGCACCGCGAAATCGATCTTGCTGCCGTGGATCCAGCCCCAGGGGATCGGCGTGCGATGGCCCGGCACGTTCGTATCGAGCACGCCGATCAGGAACCAGCCGTTCCGCGCCTCGAACACGTCGAAGCTCGGCGCCATCTCGCGCTCGTAATCGGGGTCGTAAGCGGGGGCCGGCAAGATGCGGACGATCCTTGCGGTGGCCGACGGCAAGGCGCGGACGTTGAGCCCCTTGGGGTCGCGGTCGGCCGACCAGCCGCCGAAATCGCAGATGTGGAGCGTGCCTTTGGTCTGGCCGGGGTCATCGTCGGGCAAGGCGACGGCGTTGGCGTCGGGCGCGGGCTCGGGCGAGGGCGTTCCGGCGCCGAGGGGGACGGTGGCTTCGGTTAGGGCGGTCTCGTCCTGATTGACCGCAGGCGATGCGCCGCAGCTGGCAAGGATCAGGAACGAGGACAGAATCGCGAGCCGCATGAATCGAAACCCCCGCCGCAGACTGGCTGCAGCGGGGGTTCGACGCAAGCGGATCGAGTGAGGCTTAAGCCAGGGCGGCCTTCAGATCCTCGACCAGGTCGGTCTTTTCCCAGGGGAAGAAGTCGCCTTCCGCGACTCGGCCGAAATGGCCGTAGGCGGCGGTTTTCTGGTAGATCGGCTTGTTGAGGCCCAGATGGGTGCGGATCGCGCGCGGGGTCAGGCCGCCGAGCTTTTCCAGCCCCAAGATCGCTTCCTCGATCTTGTCGTCGCCGACGGTGCCGGTGCCGTGGGTATCGACATAGAGCGACAGCGGCTTGGACACGCCGATCGCATAGGCGAGCTGGATCGTGCAGCGCTGGGCGAGCCCGGCGGCGACGATGTTCTTGGCGAGATAGCGGGTGATGTACGCCGCCGAGCGGTCGACCTTGGTCGGGTCCTTGCCGCTGAACGCGCCGCCGCCATGCGGGGCCGCGCCGCCATAGGTGTCGACGATGATCTTGCGGCCGGTGAGGCCGGCGTCGCCGTCGGGGCCGCCAATCTCGAAGCTGCCGGTCGGATTGATGTGATATTCGGTCGCGTCCGAAAGCAGCTCGGCCGGAAGGATGCTGGCGACGACGCGCTTCACATAGGCGTGGAGCTCGGCTTCCTTGTCGCCCGCGTCATAGCCCTTGCCGTGCTGGGTCGAGACGACGATTGCTGTTGCTGCAACGGGCTTGCTGCCTTCGTAGCGGAGCGTCACCTGGCTCTTGGCGTCGGGCTCGAGGAAGGGCGCGGCGCCCGAATGGCGGTCGGCCGCCATCTGCTCGAGGATCTTGTGGCTGTAATAGAGCGTCGCCGGCATCAGGTCGGGCGTGTCGTTGGCGGCATAGCCGAACATGATGCCCTGGTCGCCGGCGCCTTCGTCCTTGTTGCCGCCCGCGTCCACGCCCTGCGCGATGTGCGCCGACTGCGGATGGAGGTTGTTCTCGAAGCGCAGCGTCTCCCAGTGGAAGCCCTCCTGCTCATAGCCGATGCGCTTGACCGTGGCGCGGACGGTGGCCTCGACCTCCTCCTTGACGCCCGGCGCCCAATTGCCCTCGGTATCCATGATGCCCTTGCCGCGGATCTCGCCGGCGAGGACGACCAGCTGGGTGGTGGTCAGCGTCTCGCACGCGATGCGCGCCTCGGGGTCCTTCGACAGGAACAGGTCGACGATCGCGTCGGAAATCTGGTCCGAAACCTTGTCCGGATGACCTTCGGACACCGATTCGGACGTGAAGAGATAATTGGAACGCATGGAAATTCCTCTTGGGGTGCGAGGAAAGCCGGGCCGTTGCCATGCCCATATAAAGCTTTCCTTATATCGCGACGCCCTAGCGGGCGAAGCGCCTGATGGCAATCGCAATCAGCAGGAACAGCGCGGCCGCGGCCGCCGCGATCATGTTGCCGAAACGCGAGAAGAGCGTGGGCATGCGCGCGGGGGGAAGCAGCGCGTCGACCGCGCCTTCGGTCCGATGCGGGATGCTGGCGATCACCTTGCCATGCGCGTCGATCACCGCCGAGATTCCGGTCGGCGTCGAACGCAGGATCGGCAGCCCTTCCTCGATCGCGCGCATCCGCGCCTGGGCGAGGTGCTGCGCGGGTCCCCAGCTTCCGAACCAGGCGTCGTTGGAAGGGTTGAAGATGAAATCGGGGCGCTCGAGCGGATCGACGACCGCGCCCGAGAAGATGACTTCGTAGCAGATCAGCATGCCGACCTTGCCGACGCCCTGTATCTCGATCGTGCGGGGGCCGGGGCCGCGGATGAAGTCGACATCGCCGGCCGCGAAGCGCGCGAGGCCGAGCGGCTCGAGCAGCCAGCGCGCGGGGAGATATTCGCCGAAGGGTACGAGGTGCGCCTTGTCGTAGCGGGGACCGAGCACCCCCGCGGGATCGACCGGCCAGATCGAATTGCCCGCGCCGCTGATCTTGCCCTTCGCGTCGAAGAACAGCGCATTGCCGCCGATCAGCGCGGTATCGAGCGGGCCCAAGGTCGCGCCGATGCGTGCGCGGATGATGCGCGGATCGACGCGGTACCAGCGCGGATCGGGATAGCCGTCCTCGATCAGGTCGTTGACCATCCCCTCGGGCCAGACGAGCAGGCGCGGCTCGAGGCTGGCGCCCTTGCTGAGCGCGATCATCTTCGCCAGCAATTTCTCGTTGTAATCGGGATCGGCGAGCGCCTCCTGCCCGATATTGGGCTGGACCACGCGGACCCGCAGCGGCGGCGCGGAACCGGCGGCGCGCGGAAGCTCCGGCGCATGGTTCGTCCCCGCCAGGCCGAGCAGGGCGAGCGCGGCGGCGACCGCGACGGTGAAGCCATAGTTGCGCAGCGCGAGCATGTAGAGCGCGCCTGCCGCCAGGATCATCACGCCCGACAGCGTATAGGTGCCGACCAGCGCGGCGCTTTGCGCCACCGGGTAGACGGTCAGCCAGCCCAGCCCGAGCGGGTCCCAGGGATAGCCGGTGAACAGGCTGGCGCGCAGCCATTCGGCGACCATCCAGGCGGCGGCGGCGGCGAGGATATAGCCGCTGTCCGCGCCGAGCCATTCGGAACGCTTCGGCACCGCGGTCTTGAAGCGCCACGCCAGCCCCATCGCCAGCGCGGGGAAGAGGGCGAGATAGGCGCCGACCAGCAGGACCGCGACATAGCCCAGGGCGGGAGGCATGCGGTCCTGATAGTCGAAGGCATGCTGCAGCCAGTTGTTGCCGACCGCGAAATGGCCGAGCCCGAACATCCAGCCGCGCGCGAGCGCCGAGCGCAGGGTCGGCGCCTCGTGCACCAGCCAGAGCAGCACCGCGAGCGCGACGAGCAGCAGGGGCCACCAGTCGAGCGGCGCGAATCCGGTCGCGGAGATGAGCCCCGCGGCGAGCGCGGTCAAAAGGGGCCGGCGGAGCATCGGCGCGCTATCGCCGGGATGCCCGGTTTAGGCAAGGCAGCGCGAGGCGCGAGCCGAAGGGAGCGGAGCCGGCGGCCCGCTCGGATCGCGATTCAGTGCCGCGGGCGCTGGTAGCCGCAGCCGATCGACACATATCCAGGATATTCGGCGATGACCGCCGCGACCATCCATTCGCCGTCGGACCGTATCCTTCCCATGCAGCGGTTCCTGCCGGGATCGAGGGGGCAGACATCGGGGCCATGGGCATCGAGGATGGCGGCGCGGACCTGATCGAACGGCGCGGCGACGGTGGCGATGATCATGTAGCGCTCGCCGCCGCTGTCGAGCATGTCGGTCGATCCGAAGCTGTTCGCGGCGAAGCCGTAGGGCTTCGGCATGGGACCGCCGAAGAAAGAGTAGATTTTCCGGTCCGGGGCAACGCTCTCATCGTCCTGGCCCGCCAGCGGCACCGTCGCGGCCGCCGCGCGCATATCGGCATAGCTCAGCCGGCACTCGACCATCTCCTCGATCGCGCCGGCGGGCGCCGCGCCGGTCAGCGCCAGGGCGGCGGGGAGCAGCAGGGCGATGGCAAGCTTGCGCATGGCGCCAGCCTATCAGCGCGGGCGCGAGGCTGCTAGAGCGAGGGCATGAGCGGCATTCGTCCCTTCCATCTCGCCTTCCCCGTCCACGACCTTGCCGCCGCGCGCGCCTTTTACGGCGGGGTGATGGGCTGTCCCGAGGGGCGTTCGTCCGATCAGTGGATCGATTTCGACCTGTTCGGGCATCAGATCGTCGCGCATCTCGATCCGGCGGCAAAGCCGGTCGCGGTCGCGAACGAGGTCGACGGGCATCACGTGCCGGTGCCGCATTTCGGGGTGGTGCTGACGATGGCCGATTGGGAAACGCTGGCCGAGCGCGTCGCGGCGGCGGGAGTGAAATTCGGGATCGCGCCGCATGTCCGCTTCAAGGGACAGGTGGGCGAGCAGGCGACGATGTTCTTCCTCGATCCCAGCGGCAACGCGCTCGAATTCAAGGCGTTTGCCGACGATTCGAAGCTGTTCGCGACCTGATCGGAACCTGCCGGGCCGGCGCCCCGTTGAGCCCCCATGCCCGATTGGATCCGCCGCCTCTATCATAGCCCTCGCGCGCGACGTGGCGCGCTGGCCGCGCTCGCGATCCTGTGGGCTGGCGGCACCGCGGGGACATTGCTCGCCAACTACACCGTCGCGGAGAGCAACATCGCGCAATATCGCGCCAGCCAGGAATGGCGGACGCTGGCGAGCGTCCCCGCGCCGCCGCCCCAATGGGTCGAGCAGGCGGCGGTCGAAGTGAGCGATGCGGGCTTCTCTCCGCAGCACGCCGAGGGCTATAGCGACGCGTCCTACTGACTGCGGAGTTGCCCGTGCCCGATCCGATCAAGGTCGATATCCCCCACCGGCTGGGCCGCGAGACCGCGCGGGCAAGGATCGCGGGCGGCGTGGGCAAGCTGATCGAGATGGTGCCCGGGGGCGGAAAGGCGGAGCATCGCTGGGAAGGCGATTCGCTCCATTTCAGCGTCACCGCGATGGGTCAGACGGTGGCGAGCCGGATCGACGTGCTGGAGAACAAAGTCCATTGCGAAGTCGATCTGCCGCCGATGCTGGCGCTTTTCGCGGGCAAGGTGAAGGATAAATTGCTTACGGTGGCGCCGAAGCTGCTGAAGTGATCAGTGGAGCTTCTGCCACATGCAGATGAGTTCGAGCCGCCCGCCGCTTTCGATCAAATTGGCCGAACGCTCCCATGCGCCGTCGCCGGGCAAGGCGATTTCGCACTCGCGCGCGCCGGCCCCGTGGATTACGCGGTCGCATGCCGTACGGGCATGGGCGGCGAGCAGCCGGGCCCGCATCGCATCATGTTCGCCGGGGAAGGCGACATGATAACGCCGGGTCGTGTCGCCGCTGGTGCGGTTGATATAGCGGTATAGCCGCACGGCGCTGACCGGCGTGCCCCACACCGTGGCTCCGGAGGGCGCGAAGCTGAAAATCGCGCCGCTTTCATCGGCTTCCGAATCATCTTCCGCTGAAACCAGCGGCAGCGCGCGGAAGGCAATATCGGTCTCGGCCTCGCCGAAGGTGCAGGCCGCGGCAGCGGTCAAGTCCCCGGGGGCGGGCGCGGCACCCAGCAGCGCAAGCAGCGCGAGGGCGCCGAGGGCTCGCCTCATTGCGCGCTCACCCGCCAGATCACATTGCCGACATCGTCCGCGACGAGCAGCCCGCCCGCCGCGTCGGTGATCACGCCGACCGGGCGTCCGCGGGCATTGCCCTTGTCGTCGAGAAAGCCGGTGAGCAGCGGCATCGGCTTGGTGTCCCTGAGCGGGAAGCCGTTGTCGCCAAAGGGCACATAGACGACCTTGTACCCCGACAGCGGCACCCGGTTCCACGATCCGTGCAGCCCGATGAACGCGCCATTGGCGAAGGCCGGGCCGAGCTTCGCGTCGCTCGCAAAGGCGAGGCCGAGGGGCGCGACATGCGGGCCGAGCGCGAATTCGGGGCGCTTGGTATATTGCCGCAGATCGGGCCGCCCGGGCTCGACGCGCGTATCGACATAGCCGCCCCAATAATGCCAGGGCCAGCCGAAAAAGCTGCCCAGGTCTATCTGCGCCAGATAGTCGGGCGGCATATCCGATCCCAGCATGTCGCGTTCGTTGACCACCGCCCACAGCGCCTTGCTGTGCGGCTCGATCGCCATGCCGTTGGCGTTGCGGATGCCCCAGGCGAAGACGCGCGCAGATTTGGAATCCGGATAGACTTCGAGGATGACCGCGCGGGCGCCCGTCGCGGTCGGCTTCGCCCCGCCGACATAGATGCTGCCCTCGGCCTCGAGCCCGTTCTCGGCGATGTTCGAGGAGGAGCCGATGCTGACATAAAGGCTCTTGCCATCAGCCGAAGCGATGACGTTGCGCGCCCAGTGATTGCCGCCGCCGGGCAGGGGAATGACCTTCTCGGGCTTGGCGGCGATGCTGGTGTCGCCCGGCTTGTAAGGGAAGCGGACCAGCGCGTCGGTATTGGCGACATAGAGCCAGTCGCCGACCAGCGCCATGCCATGCGGCGAGTTGAGCCCGGTGAGGAAGGCACTCTTCTGGTCCGCCACGCCATCGCCATTGGTGTCGCGCAGCAGCGTGATGCGGTTGGCCGAGGGCGTGCCCGCGCCGGCCTTCTTCATCGTCGATTCCATCACCATGCCGGTGATGCCCCCAACGTCGCGCGGGGGCGAATTGCTTTCGGCGACGAGGATGTCGCCGTTCGGCAGGCGATAGAGCCAGCGCGGATGATCGAGATCGCCGGCAAAGGCCTGGACCTTGAGGCCCCTGGCCGCGCTCGGCTTGCCGCCGTCCTTCCAGCCGACCGCGGGCGCGACCGCGATGGTCGGGATGACCTTCTGGCGGACCTCGCCCAGCTGCGGCACCCGGCCGGTCACCGCCTCTTCGGAGAGTTTCGCGACATCGGGGCGCGTGAGCCACCACAGCACCAGAGCGGCGAGGACGATGACGATGCCCAGCATGATCAGGGCGTGCTTCAGATATTTGCGCATCTCTTATTCCTCGGCCTCGGCCAGTTCCTCGGGCGGGTGCAGCCTGAGCCGCGTCACCTTGCGCGCATCGGCCTCGACGATCTCGAGCGTCCAGCCGCTTTCGTGCGGGAGGCACTCGCCGGGCTGGGGCACATGGCCCGCAAGCACAAAGGCCAGCCCGCCCAAAGTATCCACATCTTCTTCCACCTCGGCGAGGCGCGCGTCGACCGTCTCGCCGACATCCTCCAGCTCGGCGCGGCCATCGGCCTCCCAGCCGCCGCCGTCGAGCGGCACCAGCATCTGCGGCGGGGCCTCGTCATGCTCGTCTTCGATTTCGCCGACGATCTCCTCGATCAGATCCTCGATCGTGATCAGGCCCTCGGTTCCCGAATATTCGTCGAGCACCACCGCCAGATGGGTATGCGAGGCCCGCATCTGCGCGAGCAGATCGAGCGCGCCCATCGACATGGGGACATAGAGGGGCTGGCGGATCAGCGCCGCGATGCTCTTCGGCGGCTTCTCGCCCGAGGCGATGATCGCGAACACATCCTTGATATGGACCATGCCGACCACCGTATCGAGCTCGCCGCGATAGACGGGCAGGCGCGAATGGCCCGCCTCGGCGAAGAGCTTGACCAGATCGTCGAAGCTGGTCGCCTCGTCGACCGCGATGATGTCCGCGCGGGGCACGCCGATATCGCCCGCGTCGCGCTCGCCGAAATGGAGCAGGTTGCGCAGCATCTGGCGCTCGACCGGGGCAAGATCGCCCGCGGGACCCCTGCCGCCCTCATCCTCGACCTCGTCGATCGCGTCCTCGATCCGGTCGCGCAGCGTCTCCTGATTGTCGCCGAACAAGAGGGTGCGCAGGCCGCGCCATATGCTGGCGGATTGGGGTGCGTCGCCGCTGCTACTGTCGCCCTCGGGCATATTGGTCTTCAGTCCTCGCGTACCGGATAGGGATCGTGCAGGCCGAGATCGGCCAGCGCGGCCCGCTCCATGTCCTCCATGGCCTCGGCCTCCGCGTCCCCTTGATGGTCATAGCCTAGCAAATGCAAGGTGCCGTGGACAATCAGGTGCGCGGCATGATCGGCGGTGGAGATGCCGCGCTCCTCCGCCTCGCGCGCGCAGACCCCGTGCGCGAGGACGATATCGCCGAGGATCACCTCGCCATCGTCGCTGTTCGCCGTGACGGTTTCGAGCAGGTCGGGCTGGATCATCGGAAAGGAGAGGACGTTGGTGGGCTTGTCCTTGTGGCGATATTGCAGGTTGAGCTGATGGACCTCGTCGTCGCTGGTCAGGCGGACGGCGAGTTCGATGGTGGCGGGGGTGGTCAGCCATTCGCCAAAGGGCGACTGGGCGAGCGCGGCGCGCGCGGCGCGGGAGGCGATCGCCTCCCAAGCGGCATCGGGCCAGCCCTCGGCCTGGGCGGCGACATCAAGCACGGGCAAATCCTCCCCCGGAGGGGGAGGGGGACCGCGAAGCGGTGGAGGGGGCCTGCCAGGGGCGATATCGCTCGGGGCGCGGCCCCCCCCGCACCAGGGCGGCGCCCACCCCCCCCCCGGGCGGGGTGGGAAGGGGCCCCAACCGAACCCCCAACCGCCACCACCCACCGCCCGACGATCGGATGGCGCACCACATCGGCCGAGCTGAACCGCGAGATCGCGATGCCTTCGATCCCCTCCAGCTTCGCGACCGCGTCGTTCAACCCCGAAGCCGCCGGGCCGCCGGGCAGGTCGGTCTGCTTGGGGTCGCCGCAGATCACCATGCGGCTGTTCTGGCCGAAGCGCGTGAGGAACATCTTCATCTGCATCGGCGTGGTGTTCTGCGCCTCGTCGAGGATGACGAAGGCGTCCGCCAGCGTGCGGCCGCGCATGAAGGCGATCGGGGCGATCTCGATCTCGCCGCTGGCGATGCGGCGCTCGACCTGCTCGACAGGCAGGCAATCGTGGAGCGCGTCGTAGAGCGGCCTCAGATAGGGGTCGACCTTCTCCTTCATGTCGCCGGGGAGGAAGCCGAGCTTCTCGCCGGCCTCGACCGCGGGGCGCGACAGGATCAGCCGCTGGACGCTGCCGGTGATGAGCTGCGACACCGCCTGCGCGACCGCGAGATAGGTCTTGCCGGTGCCGGCGGGCCCGAGCGCGAAGATCATGTCGTTCGAGACGAGCGCGCGCATATAGTCGATCTGCGCGACCGAGCGCGGGATGATCGTCTTGCGCCGGGTGCGGATCATGATCGGCGGGGGCGTGTTGCCGTTATCGGCGCGGACGATGCCGCCGAGCATCGGCTCGCTCGACATGGCGATCACCGAGTCGATCAGCCCGCCATCGATATCCTCGCCGCGGATCACCCGGCTGTGCAACTCCTGCAGCACGTCGCGGGCATGCGCGACCGCCTCGGCCGAGCCCTCGATCTGCACGCGCTGGCCGCGGGCATGGATATAGACGCCCAATCGCTCCTCGAGCGCGAGCAGGTTGCTGTCGAATTCGCCGAAGAGCCGCGGCAGAAGCTGGGGCTTGTCGAAATTGACCTCGGCCCGGGAACGCTCGCCCATCTGGGCTGGAACTGGCTTGCGGCTCATGTGGCTCCTTCACTGTCGCGGCGATGGCCGGGGACACCATGTCCCCCGTCTGCCGGGCGTCGATGAAACGAGAAAGACACGCGGCCCTGAAAGGCGAAACCGGGACGGATGCTTGGGGTTCCGTGGCGCATGTGCAGCCGCGATTCTGTCAGAGTCGGTGCCGGGTGCACAGGGGGAAAATCGAACGGCCGCGCAAATGCGCGGGGCGTGTCCTCGCGGCCACAATCCGCTATCAGGTGCAATCGGCGAAAGGATGGGGCGATGCGGTTTCCGGCGGTGACGGCGAGTGCGGCGATGCTGTTGGCGGCGCTTCCCGCGCAGGCGCAGTGGAGCGATGTCGAAGGCGGCAAGCGCCACGACAAATCCGGGCTGGTCTGTCCGGCTGAGGCGGGCGGCTTCGCGCTCAAGACCCAGGTCGCGACCGATACCGGCTTCAGCTGCCGCTATGAGCTGCGCTGCCAGGCCGATGAGGGATGCGAGAATGCGGTGGGGTTCGCGGCGGTGACGTGGAACCCGGCGATGGATTTCGCGGGCCAGTTCCGGTCGCTCGCCGGGCAGCAAAAACTGGCGGTGATCGACGAGCCGGGCCCGGATTGGGCCGGCCCGCCCCGGCTGTTCGCGCGCGCGGGCGAGGGACTGGAAACCGGCTATGGCGGATGGTGGGCGATCGAATCGCGGGGCAAGCCGCTCAATATCGGCATCTTCTACAACGCCGCCGCCGAGCCCGGCGCGCGGGCGCTGGTGCAGGCGGCGGCGCGCGCCAATCCCTGACGCTGGACGCGCGAGGATGGACTGCTAGTCTGGCGCCGGACTTTACGGGAGGGTTTCGATGCGCATCCTGCTTGCCGCCGCCGCGCTGCTGACCGCCACGCCGGCCTTCGCGCAGAACTGGACGCTGGCCGGGGAAGGGGAGGGCCACACCACCGCCGTCTTCGTCGACCGCGACAGCATCGAGAATCTGCCGCGCCGCGTGATCCGCGCCTGGGTCTTCTATGCCTTTGCCGAGGACAAGAGCGGCGGTCTGGCCGGGATCGCCTCGCATCAGGAATATGATTGCGCCACCCAGCGTCATCGCCGGCTGTTCCTCCGCACCTATGGCGGCGACGGGGTGATGAAGGTGGAGGGCGAGCTGGTCACCGAATGGAAGCAGAACCAGCCGGGCGATCTGGGCAGCACGATCATGTCCTTCATGTGCTCGAACGGCGCGGGAAAGGCGGGGGCGAAGATGCTCGGTTCCGCGCTCCCGCTCGCCTATGCCCGCCGTGAGCTGTTCAAGTGACGCGGCTGCTGCTCGCGATCGCCGCGCTGCTGACGGCCACGCCGGCATTCGCCGCCGACTGGATATTGGCCACACTGGCCAAGGACAATTCGAGCGCGATGTTCGTCGACCGCGACAGCGTCGAGACGCTTGGCGACGGGCATATCCGCGCCTGGGTCTTCTATGCCTTCGCGCAGGATCAGGAGGGCGGGGTCGCGGGCATTTCGATGCAGCAGGAATATAATTGCGCCGCGCGGCGGCACCGGCGGCTGTTCATTCGCAGCCACCGGGCCAGTGGGGCGGTGGGTGTCGAAGGCGAGTTCGTCACCGAATGGATGGACAACCGGCCCGGCGACCAGGGCGGCCTGATGCTCGACTTCATCTGCGCGAACGATGCGCTCAAGCCCGAGGCGGTCAGCATCGGCGACGAGATGCCGCTCACCTATTCCCGGCGCGAATTGTTCAAATGAGCGCGAACTGATCGGTCACCGCGGCGAAGACCTGGCGGACGGTGTCCTCTGAGATCCTGCTGAACCGGCAATGCCAGCAACAGCAGGACAAGCGCGCTCAGGCCGCCGCCCTGACCCGCTCGATTCCGCCCAGCGAATTCGGGCCCGCGCTGACGATATCGACCTCGACCAGATCGCCGATCCTCGCGGCTGTGTTGAGATGGACCGATTGCAGCCAGGGCGACTTGCCGATGAGCTGGCCGGGGTGCCGCCCTTCGCGCTCGAGCAGCACGGTGCAGCTCTTGCCGACCGTCGCTTCGTTGAACGCGGTCTGATCGCGGATGATCGCGGCCTGGAGCCGCTGGAGCCGCTCGTCCATCACCGCCATCGGCACCGCCCCGTCCATCTCGGCGGCGGGCGTGCCCGGGCGGGCGGAATATTTGAAGCTGAACGAGGCGGCGTAGCGCACCTCGTCGATCAGGCTCAGCGTCTCCTCGAACTCGGCGTCGGTTTCGCCGGGGAAGCCGACGATGAAGTCGCCCGACAGCGCGATATCGGGCCGTGCGGCGCGGACCCGATCGAGGATGCGGAGATAGGAGTCGCGCGTGTGGCTGCGGTTCATCGCCTTGAGGATGCGGTCGCTGCCGGCCTGCACGGGCAAGTGGAGATAGGGCATCAGCTTCTCCACTTCCGCATGCGCGCGGATCAACCCTTCGCGCATGTCGTTGGGGTGGCTGGTGGTGTAGCGGATGCGGTGCAGCCCCTCGATCCGGTCGAGCGCGGCGATCAGGCCGTGCAGGCCGGTGCCCGCCTCGTCGTCCCAGGCATTGACGTTCTGGCCGAGCAGGGTGAGCTCCTTGGCTCCGGCATCGACCAGCGCCTTGGCCTCGTCGACGATCGCGTCGAACGGGCGGCTGACCTCGGCGCCGCGCGTATAGGGCACGACGCAATAGGTGCAGAATTTGTCGCAGCCCTCCTGCACGGTGAGGAAGGCGCTGGGGGCCACCTTGCGCCGCCTGGGCAGCGCGCCGAACTTGGCGATGGCGGGCATCTCGGTGTCGAGCGCGAGATTGCCCGTTGCGGCCTGCGCGACCAGCTCGGGGAGGTTGTGATAGGCCTGCGGGCCGACCACCACGTCGATCCTGGCGCGGCGGGCGATCTCCTCGCCCTCGGCCTGCGCGACGCAGCCGGCGACGGCGATCATCGGGTCGCCATGTTTCCGCAGGCGCCCGATCTCCGAATAGACCTTCTCGGTCGCCTTTTCGCGGATGTGGCAGGTGTTGAGCACCACCAGATCGGCGTCGGCGGCATCGGCGGCGGTCAGGCCCTGGCTGCCCAGCAGCTCGGCCATCCGCTCACCGTCATAGACGTTCATCTGGCAGCCATAGGACTTGATATGGAAGGTTTTCGGAGAGGTCATGATTGGGGGCCTATACTGTCCCGCATATCCCCCGTCACCCCGGGGCTAGGCCGGGGGCGGATCCCCGGCAGCCCCCTCATACCGCACGGCATCGACCGCATAGGCAAATGGCCGCAGCGGCTTCCTGAGCGCCCCGATCAGCGCTTCCTCGATCCGCCGCCTGCTCTCGGCGGCGATCGCCTTGCGGCCGGGGAAGTCGCGCGGGTGGAAGGGATCGAGAAAGGTGACTTTCAGCCGGAATGCGCCGCGGCGCGAGAGGATGCGCTTGGCATTGTTGATCCCGCTCTCCTCGCCGATCCAGCCGATCTCCTCGGCGACGCGGCCATAATCGAGCAGCACCGGCTGGACGAGCACGCCGGGCGGGGGCGGCTCGAGGACGCGCAGCATCGGGGTCTTGAAGGGCAGCAGCGACTGGCCGTCGGTGGTGGTGCCTTCGGGAAAGACGGTAATCGCCCAATTCTCCGCGAGCGCGTCGCGGAGCTGGTTGATCTGTTCGGCGACGCCCAGCCGGTTCTCGCGCTTGACGTAGACGGTGCGGTTGAGGTTCGCGAGCCAGCCGACGAGCGGCGCGGCCGCCAGCTCGGCCTTGGCGACGAAGGCGGTGCCGCTGGTGCCGCCGAGCGCGAGGATGTCGATCCAGCTCAGATGGTTGGAGATGTAGAAGACGTCGCGCTTGAGCGGGACGCCGATTCGCTTGACCCTCGCGCCGACGATCCACGCCGCGCCGCCCAGGAAAGTTTTGGGCCAGGGCGAGGGCAGCCGGAACAGGCGGAAGAGATAGTGGAGCGGCACCAGCAGCGCGAGCAGCAGCACCAGCCCGGCGGCGCGGCTCCACAGGCGGAACCATTCGATCCAGCTCAGCTCGACCGGATGCCCCTCGGCGGCACGCTGGCGGCGGATGGCCTTGCGCGTGCGACGGTTGGGCCGGGGAGCGTCGGCTGTCAGCGCCACTCGCTCCTCCCCCAAGGGGCGTCGATCGCGGCATAATCGATGTGGAAAAGCCCGGGTTCGCACGCGCTGTAGATGACCATCACCTTGAAGGTCCGCGCCACCGTATCGAGCGCCTCGTCCATGGTGAGACCCGTCAGCATCTCGGGCAGATGGGGGTATTTCTCATCAGGCTCCTGCACCAGCGTCTTGATGAGCGCGCTCGACTCATGGAGATCGTGGCTTTGCATCGCGTTGCGCACTTCCGGCGCTCGCTCAATCGCCTTGATCGCCAGAGTTGGGTTATACTGTTCGCGGGGATCGAACCGCAGCCGCACGATCCGGGTGCGCAAAACCTTGTCCGGCACCGGATCCAGCCATACGCTGATCAGCCCGCCCGGCAGCTCGGTCACCGTGGTGGCGGGATCGTCGCGGAAAATGTCGCGCACCGCGGCGGGACCGGTCTCGTCCTCTTTCGGTGCGCGCAACACCGGTTGCCGGACCGGAAGCGGATAGCCCAGCATCCCGCATTCGTCGCCGCGATAATAGAGCCTGCCCGAATAGCCGCCGTGGAGCGCCTGGCCGAAATAGCGGATGAAGCCGTCGTCGGGTTCAGTGGTCTGGGTCGGGCTGCGCGCGGTGGGGGCCGATTCCCCGGCGCCCGCGAAGCCGGCGAGCAACCCCGCCAGCGCGAGCAGGACCAACGCCCTAGCCCTTGCGGTCGAGCGCGACGCCATAGAGCTCCATGCGGTGGTCGACGAGGCGGAAGCCGAGGCGCTCGGCGATCTGCTTCTGGAGCAGCTCGAGTTCGGGGTCGACGAATTCGATCACCTGGCCGGTCTCGACATTGATCAGGTGATCGTGATGCGCCTCGGGCGCCGGCTCGTAGCGCGCGCGGCCGTCGCCGAAATCGTGGCGGTCGAGGATGCCCGCCTCCTCGAACAGGCGGACGGTGCGATAGACCGTCGCGATCGAGATGCCCGGATCGATCGCCGAGGCGCGTTCATAGACCTTCTCGACATCGGGATGGTCCTCGGCGTCCGAAAGCACGCGGGCGATCACCTTGCGCTGCTCGGTGATGCGAAGGCCCTTTTCGTGGCAGAGCGCTTCGAGATCGATCTTGCGGGCCATGGGTCCTTCCGGGGAGGTTGCCCGGCCGCTGTAACGCCAATGCGGAGACGGGGAAAGGGTGCGACTCCAAACAAAGAGGCGGCCGGAACGCGTGCTCCGGCCGCCTCTGTCTGTTTCCCGGAGGAAGGCCGGATCAGCGCTTGCGGCGCTTGGTGCCCAGGCCGATCTTCTTCGCCAGTGTGCGGCGCTGCTCGGCATAGTTGGGCGCGACCATCGGATAGTCGGCGGGGAGGCCCCACTTGGCGCGATACTGGTCCGGGGTCATCTGATAGTGCGTCATCAGGTGGCGCTTGAGCATCTTCAGCTTCTTGCCGTCCTCGAGGCAGACGATGAAGTCGGGCTTCACCGAGGAGCGGATCGAAACCGCCGGCTCCTGCTTCACCTCAGGCGCCGCCGCGGCGCTGCCAAGGCCGGCGAGCGCGCCGTGGACGTTCTGAATGAGAATGGGAAGATCGGAGACGGCAACCGAATTATTGCTCACATGCGCTGCGACAATATCGGCAGTCAACGTCACCAGCGTTTCTTGAATGTCCGCCTGCGTATCCATCATTTTCCTTTCGACCCGGGCGACACCATTGTGCGTCGTCACCTTCAGGGGCGCTATCGGGCCAATACGGACCAAATGCAAGCCGGTAAAGCAACAATCAATGTTAACGGAACAATCGCGCCTAAAGAACTGACTTAAGAGACTTTACGCGCAAAGGTCTGGGCATCGAAGACTTGCCCCGATTTCCCCCGATAATAGCTCTTGCGCTCGCCCACCTTGGCGAAACCTTCCCTGACGTAAAGCTGAACGGCCTCGTTCCCGGCGCGGACCTCAAGGTGAAGCGTGCCGACGCCGCGTCCGCGCGCCTCGTCGATCACCGCGCGGAGCAGGGCGCCGCCGATCCCGCGCTTACGCGCGCCGGGCCGGGTCGCGAGCAGCAGCAGCTCGGCTTCGTCGCCGGTCGATCGCGCCAGCGCGAAGGCGACGTCGCGGTCGCCCACCGCGGCGATGGTGAGCCAGACGCCCGGAAGCGAGAGCATCCCCATGCACTGCGCGCTGGTCCAGGCCTCGCCATAGCGCGGGTCGAACGCCTCCTGCATGATCGAATTGACCTGGGCGAGGTCCTGCGGACCGCCCGCGCGCAGCTCTGAAAGGTGCAGCGACTGGCTCATGCCCGCCCCAGTTCCGCCAGCGTCTTCGCATCGGGCGCGCGGCCATAGATGGGGCGCGGCGCGAGCGTGGCGAGATCGGCGGGGAGGAGCACGGCATCGGCGGCGCTGGGCAGCGCCTCGCGCAGGTCGAGTGCGGAGTCGAGCTTCGCGAGATGGCGGACGCCGTTGCCGAAGGCCGGGCCTTGTCCGAGCGCTGCGAGTGCATCCGCTGGAATGCGCGACGCGAACGGGCCATGCGGGGCCAGCGGCGGTGCAGTGAAATGCTGCATGAAGACCTCACCGTGCCCGCCTTCGAGCACGACCGCAAGATCGTGAAGTTTCGGGTCCGAAGCGAAGGCGGCGGCGGCGACCAGGGCCAGCGAGGAATAGCCGATCACCTCGGCGCCCCAGCCGATCGCGAGCCCGCGCGCCGCCGCGAGGCCGACGCGGACCCCGGTGAAGCTGCCCGGTCCGACATCGACGAGGATGCGGCCGGCGCGGCCCTGCCCCGGAAGCGCGGCGATCATCGGCACCAGCCGCTCGGCATGGCCGCGCCCGACGACGTCGTGCGCGGCGGCGATCACCGCGCCGTCCCGGATCAGCGCGACCGAGCAGGCCGCGGTCGCGGTTTCGATGACGAGGACGGTCAAATCGGAGGGGGTCAGCTCAGTCGACTCGGTTGAACTGCTCGAACTCGGGCCGGGGGAGCCTGTCGAAGATGGTCGAGGGGTCGCCATGGCCGAGCGTCGCGATGAAGTTGGACTTCACACTGGGCTGGTCCGCGAAGAAGGCCGCGTCAACCTTGTCGTGGTTGAAGCCCGACATCGGCCCGGTATCGAAGCCGAGCGCGCGCGCCGCGATCAGGAAATAGGCGCCCTGCAGCGTCGAATTGCGAAAGGCGTGCCGGAAGCGTGCCTCGTCGTCGCTGAACCAGGTCTTCGCGGTCGGTTCGTGCGGGAAGAGCCAGGGGAGTTGCTCGTTGAAATCGAGGTCGTAGCCGATCACCACCGCGGCCGGGGCGACGCGGATCTTGCGGCCGTTCGATCCGCTCGCGCAGTCGGCGAGCCGGTCCTTCGCCTCCTGGCTCAGGCACCACACGAAGCGCGCGGGCTGCTGATTGGCCGAGGTCGGGCCCATCTTGAGCAGGTCATAGATGGCGCGGATATCGGCTTCGGTGACCGGGGTGCCGTCATAGCCGTTATAGGTGCGCGCGGTGCGGAAGATCGTGTCGAGTCCGGCGTCGTCGAGCGGCTTTCCCATCAGACGGCGCGCACTTCGGTGACTTCGGGAACATAATGTTTGAGCAATTGCTCGATCCCGTTCTTGAGCGTCGCCGAGGAGGAGGGGCAGCCCGAGCAGGCCCCCTGCATCTGGAGGAACACCTTGCCCTTGTCGAAGCCGCGATAGACGATGTCGCCGCCGTCATTGGCGACCGCGGGGCGGACCCGCGTCTCGATCAGCTCCTTGATCTGCGCGACGATATCGGCGTCGGCGGGATCGTCGCCATAATCCTGATCCTCGGCCGGGACCGAGAAGCCGGCGGAAGGCGCGCGGAACAGCGGCATGTTCGCGCTGAAATGATCGAGCAGGATGCCGAGGATATCGGGCTTGAGCTCGCGCCACTCGACCCCCGGGGCGGCGGTGACCGAGATGAACTCGCGCCCGAAGAACACGCCGGTCACGTCGCCCAGTGAGAACAAAGCCTCGGCCAGCGGCGAGGCTTCGGCCTCCTCGGGGGTCGCGAAATCGCGGGTGCCGGCCTCCATCACGGTGCGGCCGGGCAGGAATTTGAGCGTCGCCGGGTTGGGCGTCGGTTCGGTCTCGATCAGCATGAGCGCCATGTGGGCCCGCGCGCGCCGGGGATCAAGCGCGGGATGAGAAACGCTGGGTTGCGCGAAGGCTCAGCCTCGTGCCGCGAGCCGCTCGGCCAGCCAGCGCGCGGGCTGGCGCATCGGGCGGCGGAACTGGAGGTGGAGGACGGTGCGCGGCGCACCGGCCTCATTCCAGCATTCATGCGCATAGCTGTCGTCGAACACCAGCGTCTCGCCTTCGGCCCAGCGCAGCACGCGGTCGCCCAGCGCCATGCGGACATCGCCGTCGCGCGGGACCGCGAGGCCGAGATGGCAGGTGATCAGTCCCTTGGTCGCGCCGCGCTGCGCGGGCAGATGCGCGCCGGCCGCCAGCGTCGAGACATCGGCGTTCACCAAGCCCGGGATCTGATGGACCAGCGCGGCGGTCACCGGGCAGCGCGCCAGCGTCTCCTCCAGCGCTTTGCCCCCGATGACGAGCTGGCGCGCGGCGGAAGTCTCCTCGCGGATCGCGCGCCAATTCTCGCGCAGCAGCGCCGTCCAGGGAAAGTCGCGGACGTCGAGCACCGGGCCGGTCGCGACGAGCGAGCAGGAGGCGATCAGCCGGTCGAGCGGGCCGCGCAGCAATGTGCCGAGCGCCGCGGGGCGGATCGCGCCCGCGATTTGCCACATTCCGTCACGGTTACCCAACTCAACGCCCACGCGATTCCGACTCCTCGGCCTTGTCCGATTCCCTTGTGGTTTTCCGCGTCCCCGCCAGTTTCCCTCTGGCATGGCGCGATGGCCCGAAGGCCCGGGGTTAAGCATTACATGCGCCCAAATGATGGCCCGCTGAACGAAGAATGGGGCAGTTTCGCAACGGTTGCGTAACGTCCCGGGTCTGGATCGGCGGGCCCGGAGGGGCCTTGGGGGCGGGATTGCGGGATGCGCCCCGGCATCATACAATTAGCACCATGTTCTCGTACCTGACGCGGATGCCGCGCTTCGCCCTGCTCGCCCTTGCTGTTCTCGGCCTCGCGGTTCCCGCGCTGGCTCAGGTCGTCCCGTCCGGACCCCGCGCGATCCAGACCGCCGAGGATCCCTGGCTCTACAAGGGCAGCGACATCGTCCAGGACAGCGCCTGGCGTTTCGGGCGGCTGCCCAACGGGGTGCGCTATGCGGTGCGCAAGAACGGCGTGCCTCCGGGCCAGGTCGCGGTGCGCGTGCGGATCGACGCCGGCTCGCTGATGGAGACCGATACCGAGCGCGGCTATGCGCATTTGCTCGAGCATCTGTCGTTCCGCGGCTCGGTCTATGTGCCCGACGGCGATTCGAAGCGGATCTGGCAGCGGCTGGGCGTGACCTTCGGGTCGGACAGCAACGCGCAGACCACCTTCACTCAGACCGTCTACAAGCTCGACCTGCCCGGTGCGACCCAGAGCGGGCTCGACGAAAGCATGAAGATCCTGGGCGGCATGATGTACGGCCCCGCCATCACACCGGAGGCGCTCAATGCCGAGCGGCCGGTGGTGCTCGCCGAGGCGCGCGAGCAGCCGGGCGCGCAGGTGCGGCTGCAGGATGCGATGTTCGGGCTGATGTTCGCCGGCCAGCCGGTCGCGATGCGCAAGCCGATCGGCACGACCGAGATGCTCAACGCCGCGACCGCCGAGTCAGTGAAGGCGTTCCACGACCGCTGGTACCGTCCGGAACGCGCGGTGGTGATCGTCGTCGGCGACATGGATCCGGCGATCCTCGAACAGATGGTCGTCAAGCATTTCTCGAGCTGGAAGGGCATCGGCCCGGCGCCCCAGTCGCCCGATTTCGGCAAGCCCGAGACCGGGCATCCGGTGAGCGCGACGCTCGTCGAGCCGACGATCCCGCCGATGGCGATGATGGCGGTGGTGCGTCCCTGGACGGTGTTTTCGGATACGGTGATCTTCAATCAGGAGCGGATGGTCGATCTGGTCGCGCTCAGGATCATCAACCGGAGGCTCGAATCCCGCGCGAGATCCGGCGCGAGCTTCCTCGCGGCCGGCGCCAATCTCGACGATTTCGCCCGCTCGGCGAACGTGACCACCATCCAGATCCTCCCCGCCGGACCCGATTGGGAAAAGGCGCTCAAGGAAGTGCGCGGCGTGATCGCGGATGCGCAGGCGACGCCCCCGACCCAGGCCGAGATCGACCGCGAGCTGGCCGAGATCGAAAGCGGCATGAAGAATGCGATCGCCACCGCCCCAGTCCAGTCGGGCGTCTCGCTCGCCGACGACCTGATCCATGCGGTCGACATCAACGAGACGATGACCACGCCCGAGGGCAGCTATGCGATCTTCGCGGAGGCGAAGCAGAAGGGGATGTTCAATCCCGCCGCGGTCCAGGCCTCGTCGAAGAAGGTGTTCGAGGGCACCGCGACGCGCGCCCTGCTCAACACCCATGTCACTGATACCGCCGCGGTCACCAAGCTCGCGACCGCGATCACCGCCGATGTCGCCGCCACCGGCAAGCGCAAGGCGCTGGGCAATGTCAGCTTCGACCAGTTGCCCAGGCTTGGCGCGGCGGGCCGGGTCGTCAGCCGCGAGGTCGTGCTTCAGAGTCCGAGAGTCGAGAAGATCGTTTTCTCGAACGGCGTGACCCTGTTGCTTCACGAGAATTCGTCCGAGGTAAGCAAGGTCTATGTCAATGTCCGCTTCGGCCGCGGGCTTTCGGGCCTGCCTTCGAACCGCCAGACCCCTGCCTGGGCCGGCGCGGGCGCGCTGACCGCCAGCGGGATCGGGACCTATGGGCAGGAGGAGCTCGACGCGCTGACCGGCAACCGCACCATGGGCTTCGATTTCGGCGTGGGCGACGATGCCTTCACTTTCGCCGGGCAGACTACCAAGGAAGACCTGCCCGACCAGCTCAAGCTGTTCGCGGCCAAGCTCGCGTCGCCGGGCTGGGATCCCAATCCGGTGACCCGCGCGCGCGCGGCGATGCTGACCGGCTATGCCGGGCTCTCCTCCTCGCCCGACGCGGTGCTGGGCCGCGATCTCGATTCGCTGCTCCATTCGGGCGATCCGCGCTGGGGCACGCCGCCCAAGGCGACCATCGCGGCGCTGACTCCGGCGAGCTTCCGCGCGCTGTGGGAGCCGCTGCTCGCGAGCGGGCCGATCGAGCTCCAGGTGTTCGGCGACCTCGACAGCGATGCGACGATCACGGCGGTGGGCGCGACCTTCGGCGCGCTCAAGCCGCGCGCGGCGGGTGCGGTTATCGGCGCGCCGGTGAAGTTCCCCGCGCACAACGCCAAGCCGGTGGTGCGCACGCACACGGGTCAGCCCGATCAGGCCGCGGCGGTGATCGCCTGGCCGACCGGCGGCGGCACCGCCAATGGCGGCATCACCGAGAGCCGCAAGCTCGAGATCCTCGCGGCGATCTTCCGCGACCGGCTGATCGACCAGCTCCGCAGCCAGGCGGGAATCAGCTATTCGCCGATGGTGATCAGCGACTGGCCGATCGGCATGCCCGGCGGCGGCAAGATGATGGCGATCGGGCTGCTGCCCCCCGACAAGACCGACTTCTTCTTCCAGCTCGCGCGCGGCATCGCCGCCGATCTGGTGGCGAATCCGATCAGCCAGGACGAGCTCGAGCGCGCGATCAATCCGCTCAAGTCGCTGATGCTGCGCCGGTCGAGCGGCAACATGTTCTGGATGCAGCTGATGGAAGGCGGCGGCGGCGATCCGCTGCGCATCGCCGGCGTGCGGACGCTGGGGCAGGATTTCAGCTATTCGACGCCCGCGGAGATGCAGGCGCTGGCGGTGAAGTATCTCGTGCCGGCGAAGGACTGGACGATGGTGGTGCTGCCGGAGAAGAAGTGATTATGGGGGAGGCGGGGGACTCAAGAACCGCCGTCACCCCGGCCGAAGTGCCGGGGGCCACCCCTCATCCCGGCTAGGGTTTCGGCAGGGGCGAGAAGCCCAGCCCCACTGCCAAATCCTGCCAGTCCGGATTGTCGCGCTCGATCAGGTTGAGCTTGTACTCGCGTTTCCAGCGCTTGATCGCCTTCTCGCGGCGGATTGCGGGCTCCATCTCGCCGTGCATCTCGTAATAGACCAGGATGTAGGTGCGGTACTTCGCAGCGAACCCGCCGGTGATGCCTTCGCGGTGCTGGTGCACCCGTGCGATCAGATCGGACGTGACGCCGGTGTAGAAGGTGCCATTGCGGCGGCTGGCGAGGATATAGACGCAGGGCTGGCGTTCGCGGGTCATGGTCGTCACCTCATCCTCCGTCATCCCGGCCGAAGTGCCGGGATCCACCCCTCCGCACCGGCAGGACAAGAGCTTCTAGCTTTGCCGTTGCCGCACAGTGGACCCCGGCACTTCGGCCGGGGGTGACGGCGGATATTAAGGCGCGGTCAGGTCCCTCAATAAAGCGCGTCCAGCCGCTCGCCATAGACCTGCTTGAGCACATGGCGCCGGATCTTCAGGCTCGGCGTGAGCTGCTCGTTCTCGATGGTGAAGGGCCCGTCCGCCAGGATGAACTTGCGGATGCGCTCGATCACCGAGAGGTCCTTGTTCACCCGTTCGACCGCCTCGCCCAGCGCCTTCTTGAAATCGGGATCGTGGGCGAGCTCCCTGAAATCGCATTTGGTCGCGTTCCTGGCGCACCATTCCTGGGTCCATTCGGGATCGGGGACGATCACCGCGGTCATATAGGGTTTCTTGTCGCCCGCGATCATCGCCTGGACGATCTCGGGCTGGAGGGTGAGCATCCCCTCGACCTTTTGCGGGGCGACATTGTCGCCCTTGTCGTTGACGATGATGTCCTTCTTGCGGTCGGTGATCT
>CBINJP010000032.1:0-42116 GCA_966251045.1 uncultured Sphingomonas sp. | reverse complement strand
AGGCGATCCTTCCGCTGCGCGGCAAGATCCTCAACGTCGAGCGCGCGCGCTTCGACCGGATGCTGGGCAGCCGCGAGATCGGCACGCTCATCCAGGCGATGGGCACCGGCATCGGCCGCGACGATTTCAACCTCGAAAAGCTGCGCTACCACAAGATCGTGATCATGACCGACGCCGATGTCGACGGCGCGCATATCCGGACCTTGCTGCTCACCTTCTTCTATCGTCAGATGCCCGAGATCATCGAGGCGGGGCACCTCTTCATCGCTCAGCCGCCGCTCTACAAGGCGACCAAGGGTCGTTCGGAGGTCTACCTCAAGGACGATGCCGCGCTCGACCAATATCTGGTCGATGCCGGAGTGGCGGGCAGCGTGCTCGAAGGCGGGACGCAGCGCAGCGGCAAGGACCTGCTCGACCTTGTCGAGCATGCCCGCCGGATGCGCACCCTCGCCCGCTATGTTCCGCGCCGCTATTCGCCCGACATCATCGAGGCGCTGGCGCTGGGCCATGCGCTCGATCCCAACGCCTCGCGCGAGCAGCGCGCCGAATCGCTCAGGACCGTGGTGACGCGGCTCGACGCGGCCGACGCCGATGCGCGCTGGTCGGCGCGGGTGACCGAGGATGGCGGCTATCATTTCGAGCGGCTGTGGCGCGGCGTGACCGATCACCACATCGTCGAAGCGAGCTTCCTCGTCTCCGCCGAGGCGCGCAAGCTTCACGCGCTCGCGGTGGAGCAGGCCGAAGCCTATCTGGTGCCGTCCAAGCTGGTCTCGTCCAAGGCGGCCGCGGCGGCCGAGGAAGCGCCGGTTGAAAGCGCCGAGGAGAATGACGAGCCGGTGGTCGCGGGCAAGGGCGAGGCGCTCGTGTCGCGCCCCTCGCAACTGCTCGATGCGATCCTCGCCGCGGGCCGCAAGGGCCTCGCGATCCAGCGCTACAAGGGGCTGGGCGAGATGAATGCCGAGCAGCTCTGGGAAACCACGCTCGACCCGCAAAACCGCTCGATGCTGGTGGTGCAGGTCGATCAGGCCGATGTCGCCGACGAGATCTTCACCCGGCTGATGGGCGACGTGGTCGAGCCGCGCCGCGAGTTCATCCAGGACAATGCGCTGAGCGTCGCCAATCTCGACGTCTGAGGACGGCTCCGTAACGGATTGAGCCCGCGCGGCCTTCGCGATAGGCTGTGGGGGCGCGCGGCGCGCCCGCGCATCCCATGCGGAGGACGGCACGATGATGCTTTCGGAAGACGGCGCTTATACCGTGGCCGCCCAGATGGCGCAGGACATCGCGACCAATGTACTGTCGAGCGAGGCCTCGAACATTGTCGATCCGCTGTTCGCCGCGCTCGGCATCGGCGCGTCGTCGAACGACGACGCCGCCTATTTCGCGCAGATCCAGACCGCGCTGACGGCGATCGAAGGCACGCTGGCGCAGGTCACCGCGAAGCTCGCCAGCCTCTCCATCGGCGTTGCCCAGATCGAGAACACGCTCACCGCCATCTCGTCGCAGATCCAGGATGCCGAGCTTCAGTCCCAGCTCGCGCAATATTCCGAGAACGCCAACGTCATCGAGCAGAATTACCAGACCTTTTCGGCAGCGATCGCGGCGATGGGCAATGCGGCGACTTTCGAGCAGGGCACCAATGCGCTGTTCACCCTGTTCCAGGCGACCAATGCCGATGCGGTGGCGACCGCGATGCGAAACGTCCACGACCTGCTGGTCGGCGCGGGCGAGCTGCGCGGGATCGTCTCGTACCAGACCGACGAGGCCGCCCGTGTCTATTCGGCGCTGGCGTCCGATTCCAAAAACACGACGCGGGACGCATGGGCCGGTGCGCAGATGCAACCGGGCGACACGCAATGGGCCGTCTATTTCCCCGACGGATCGCTGATCCTCGAGATGATCCCGGACATGCTCACGACAGCCTTTGCGGAGCCGATCATTCCCGCGCTCACCGCCGCGATGGCGCTTCAGGCGAAGGGGCTCAGCTTCCTCTGCGCGGCCTGGGGCGGGACGTTCAACGCGTCGAGCCTCCAGACCCACACCGACAATGTCGGCGATATCGTCGCGGCGATGAACGGCCTGTTCGCGACCTTCGATTTCGACACGATGGCGGCGTCGGTGGTGCAAAGCGATGGCCCGACCGTCGGCGCCAGTCTGGCGAGCCAGACCTGGTCGCTCGGCTCCGGTACGTCCTGGGGCACGCCGCCCTTCGACGCGACCTGGAATTTCTGGTCGCTGCCGCCCCCCTATCCAACCCAGCCCACGGCTCAAGATTACAATCAATATCAGCTGATCATCGTGCAGCAGCCGTGGAATTACGGCGCGGTCACATCCTACATGGTCTTCGACTCGGGCATGCAGATGGTGAACCCGGACGGCTCGCTGGGTCCCTATTGCCAATATGTCGCCGAATCGGCCTCGTCGATCACCATCGCCCGGCCCTCCGCCTCGCCCCCCGCCGCGCCGGCCAATCTGACCAGCTTCCTCGCGACGCTGCCGGCGGCGGCGGTCGACATCGTGCCCCGCGCGGTCACTCGCGACGATCTGATCCATCAGCGCATCCCGCAATAGCCACCGTTTCGTTACACCCTCGACTCCCACTGCGCTTCATGCATGATGGCATGACGTCACGCGGGGGATTCGATGTTCCGATCGAAACGGTTGCGCGCTCTGGCCCTCACCTCAGGCGTGGCGTTGCTCGCTACCGCCGGCGCCGCCCAGCTCCAGCCGCTCGATTCGGGCGGGGTGATGCACGCGGTCGAGAAGCTCAAGCCGGGCCAATATATCTGGGTGCCCGAAATCGCGCCGCAGGGGCCGATGCTGGTGATCGTCAATATCGCGACCCAGCGGCTCGTCGCCTATCGCAACGGCGTGCCGATCGGAGTCTCGACGGTCTCGACGGGCAAGCCCGGGCACCGCACCCCGCTCGGCGTGTTCACCGTGCTGCAAAAGGCTGTGAAGCACCGCTCGAGCAAATATGCCAACGCGCCCATGCCCTATATGCAGCGGCTGACTTGGAGCGGGATCGCGATGCATGGCGGCAACCTGCCCGGCTATCCCGCCTCGCATGGCTGCATCCGCCTGCCGCACGATTTCGCGCCCTTGCTGTTCGGCGAGACCGCGCTCGGCATGACCGTGATCGTCGTCAACCAGCCCGCGCAGCTCCGCCTCGGCCCCTCGCCCGCGACAGTCAACGCCGGCTATCGCCGCGGCCCGCAGGCGCCGACCGTATGGCGGCCCGAGCTTGCGCCCCGCGGCCCGGTCTCGATCGTGGTCAGCGCGGCGGACCGGCGAATGATCGTGCTGCGCAACGGGGTCGAGATTGGATCGGCCCCGGTCCAGTTCGAGGGCGTGGTCGACCGCGTGCAGGCCTATGTGATGCAAGGGGTCGTGGACGGCGCGTACACGTGGCGCAGGGTGCCGCTGCCCGGCCAGGCTGCCGTCGCGGACGTGCCCGGCACCGACGAGGGCGGACGCTTCCAGGGCGCCGATCCGTTCCGCGAGGCGCTCGCGACCGTGGTGGGGCCGGGAACGACTTTGGTCATCATCCCCGATTCGCTGGGCGCCTTCTCGGCCCCGCGCGAGCAGATGGCGGTGCTGGAGCCCGAACCGGTGGTTCCGGGCTGGCTGGGGGATACGCGGGTCACTTCGGGGCGTTGAGGCGCTGATAGTTTTCCTGCGTGGAAACGCAGCGTCCCATATATTGACCCGGAGTTTATTGCAGTGCAGCAAAGGCGCATGGCTGCACCGGCGATCGCGAACAATCCCGATATCCGCTTTCTCGGGCGGCTGCTCGGCGATGTGATTCGCGGCTATGGCGGTGAGGCGCTGTTCAAACGGATCGAATATATCCGCGCGACCTCGGTCGACCGGCACCGCGGCGTCGCGGGCGCCGACGCGACCGATCCGGGGCTCGACCGGCTGACGCTCGACGAGACGCTCGATTTCACCCGCGGCTTCATGCTCTTCTCGATGCTCGCCAACCTCGCAGAAGACCGGCAGGGCGTCGCCGCCGAGCGGGACGCCGATGTCGCAAGCGCGCTCAAGCGGCTGGAGGCGGAAGGCATCGGCCACGACGCGGTGATGGCGTTGCTCGATCACGCGCTGATCGTCCCCGTGCTCACCGCGCACCCGACCGAGGTGCGCCGCAAGTCGATGATCGACCACAAGAACCGCATCGCCGAGCTGATGAGCTTGCGCGACATGGGACTTGAGGAGACCGAGGACGGCGACAAGATCGACGAAGCGATCCTGCGCCAGATCGCCTTGCTGTGGCAGACCCGCGTGCTGCGCCGCGACAAATTGGGCGTGGCCGACGAAGTCGAGACCGCACTTTCTTATCTGCGCGACGTGTTCCTCCCCGTCATCCCTGCGCTCCATGCCCGCTGGGACCGGGCGCTGGGCGCGCGCACGCCCAGTTTCCTGCGCGCGGGCTCGTGGATCGGCGGCGACCGCGACGGCAATCCGTTCGTCAATGCCGAGTCGATGCGCCTCGCGCTCGCCCGCGCGTCCGAAACCGTACTGGTCCACTATCTCCGCGAAGTGCACGCGCTCGGGGCCGAGCTGTCGATCTCGACCGAGCATGCCGATGTCGATCCCGCCGTGCTCGCGCTGGCCGAAGCGAGCCACGACACCGCGCAGAGCCGCCAGGACGAACCCTATCGCCGCGCGCTCTCGGGTATCTACGCGCGCCTTTCCGCGACGCACCTCAAGCTCACCGGCAAGCAGCCGCCACGCCCGGCGCCGATCGCCGCGCCGCCTTACGACACCCCCGCCGAACTGCGCGAGGATCTCGCCGCCATCGCCCGCGCGCTGGCATCGCAGGGCGCGGGCACGCTCGCCAGCGGCGGCGCGCTCGGGCGGCTGATCCGCGCGGTCGAAAGCTTCGGCTTCCATCTCGCCACGCTCGACATGCGCCAGAACAGCGCGGTGCATGAGCGCGTGGTCGCCGAGCTGCTCAAGGCCGCCGGCGTCAGCGACACCTATCTGTTGCTCTCCGAAGGCGAGCGTGTCGCCTTGCTCCGCCGCGAGCTCGAAAGCCCGCGCCTGCTCACCAGCCCTTATGCCGGTTATTCGGAGGAGACCGCGTCCGAGCTCGCCATCGTCCGCGAGGCCGCCGCATCCCACGCCAAATACGGCCGAGGCTGCATCACGCATTACATCGTCTCGATGGCGCAATCGGTGTCGGACCTGCTCGAGGTCCATGTCCTGCTCAAGGAAGCCGGGCTCTATATCCCGGGCGAGCAGCCGACCGCGCACATCATGGCGATCCCGCTGTTCGAGACCATCGCCGATCTCGAAGGCGCGCCGGCGATCATGGAGGCGTGGCTGGGCCTGCCCGAAGTCGCCACCATCGCCGCGCAGCGCGGGCATCAGGAAGTGATGATCGGCTATTCGGACTCGAACAAGGACGGGGGGTACCTCACCTCGACCTGGCAATTGAGCCGCGGGTCGACCGCGCTCGCGCCGGTGTTCGAGAAGGCGGGCGTGGCGATGCAGCTCTTCCACGGACGCGGCGGCGCGGTGGGGCGCGGCGGAGGCTCCAGCTTCTCGGCGATCCTCGCCCAGCCACCGGGCACGGTGCAGGGCCGTATCCGCATCACCGAACAGGGCGAAGTGATCGCCGCCAAATATGGCACGCGCGAAAGCGCGATGACCAATCTCGAAGCGATGACATCGGCAACCCTGCTCGCCAGCCTCCAGCCGGTGAAGCTCGCCGACAGGGATTATGAGCGGTTCGCGGCGGCGATGGACCAGCTCTCCGACACCGCGTTCAAGGCGTATCGCGGACTGGTCTACGAGACCGAGGGCTTCCGCCGCTTCTTCCGCGAGGCGACACCGATCGCCGAGATCGCGGGCCTCAAGATCGGCTCGCGCCCGGCATCGCGCAAGAAGTCGGACGCGATCGAGGATCTGCGCGCCATCCCCTGGGTGTTCAGCTGGGCGCAGGCGCGGATCATGCTGCCGGGCTGGTATGGCGTCGGGGCGGCGCTGGAGAGCTTCGAGGACAAGGGACTGTTGCGCGAAATGGCCGAGGGCTGGCCGCTCTTCGCCTCGGCGCTGGCGAACATGGAGATGGTGCTCGCCAAGTCCGACATGGGCGTCGCGGCCCATTACGCCGCCCTGGTCGAGGATGCCGGTCTGCGCGATGCGATCTTCGGCAGCATCCGTTCGGGCTGGCAGGCGACGCATGACGGGCTGCTCCAGGTCACGCGCCAGACGCGCCTGCTCGAAAAGCATCCCGCGCTCGAAGCCTCGGTCCGGCTGCGCCTGCCCTATATCGAGCCGCTCAACCTGCTCCAGATCGAGCTGATCAAGCGGCACCGCGCGGGCGAGGACGATCCGCGGATCGGCGAGGGCATCCTGCTGTCGATCAACGCCATCGCCACGGCGCTGCGGAACAGCGGCTGATTCGTGCTCCGGCGAAGGCCGGAGCGCCGGCGACAGGCGACACGCATGAGGCCAGGGCTCCGGCCTTCGCCGGAGCACAGCGGCTATTCCGAGCTCTTCTCCAGAAACAGCTCGGCCAGTTCCGCCGGGACCCGCCCGATCCGCCCGCTCGCGCGGTCGATCATCGCCCAGGTCGTCTTCGCCTCGACGCGGACCTTGCCGTCTGCGCCGAGGAACCGGACATTGCGGTTGAACCGGGCACCTCGCGGCGGCTCATCGACCCAGGTCTCCCCCAGCACCGTCTCGCCTTCGGAGACATTGCCGCGATAGTCGATCTCGTGCCGCGTCACGACGAAGAAGCAGGCGTCCTGCACCACCTGGGGCGCGAGCGATTCCCAATGCGCCACCGCGATATCCTGGATCCACGCGACCCAGACGGCGTTGTTGACATGCCCGAGCACGTCGATGTCGTCCGCGGTTGCCGTCTTGCTCAGGGTGAAGCGCGCCATGGCGCCCCTATCGCCGTCAGCGGATCGCGGTGCAAGGGAGCGGCGGCAGGCCCGGCGCGGTGAAATCCATATCGTCGCCCTTGCCGCGGAACTCGTACCCTTGGCCCTTGTACCAGATGCCCGATGCGGCGCGCTCCTGCTTGAGCGTCGCCAGCCGTCTGCCCGCGCGCGAGATGGTGACGATGCCCTTGTCCGGATCGAAGGCCGCGGCGATCCTCGATCCGTCGATGCAGCGGTAGCGCGCGGTCGAGCGGTTATCGACATCGCCGGGCTGGGGCCCCGGTGCCGCTTCGCCAGGGCGGGGCTTGATGTCGGTGGCGCGAATTCGCCAGCTTTTCTGCTCCGCGCTCGCGCCGTCGACGATGGTGCGGTGAAGCGTGACCGTGCCCCTCATATTGAACGGCCGGTTGCCGTCCTTCAGCCGGCCATAGACCTGCACCGGCACGGTGACGTAGCGCTGGCCGGCGCCCGCATCCACATCGCCCGGCGCGCCGATATTGGCATGATATTCGGCAAATTTGCCGAAGCTCGCGGCGAAGGCCTGCGCGGTCATTCCCGAGGCCTTCCCGCCATTCTCCCACAGTGCCCAGGCCTGGCGGTGCTTGCCCGCCTCGAGCAGGGCATAATAGGTCTGGACGATTTGCGCCGCGCCCTGCGCGCTCTCGTCGGTGAAGGGCGCCTCGCCGACCGGGGTGCCGTCATTGGCCAGCCCGCCCGGCATACCCGGCGCGGGCGGTTCGAGCGGCGCCGGCGTCACCGCGGGCGCGGGTTCGCCGATGCTGTTGGCGGTGTCATTGGCGGCCTGGTTACCGGTCTGGGGCGAGCAGGCGGCGAGAGCGAATGTGGCGAGCAGCAGGGGAAGGCGCATCCGGATCCTCGGGACTTGGGAACAGGGCGAACGCCGAAGGCGGACGCGCCGTTCCCTGACCCTGGCTTGTATCGATATTCAGTTCAGACCGAGTCGGAAATGGTGGTGGGCCGTGACCCGGAGCGCAGCGTGCTCAAAGCAGGTGAGCACCGGAAGCACGGATAGCCGACATTTGCACGCCGGTATGGGCTGAATAGCGATGCAAGCTAGTAGCGCATCCGCTCATTGCCGATAAAGCCGATGCGCGTGATCTCCGCGCGCTTGACCTCGGTCAGCACCGAATTGAACCGCTCGTAACGCGTCTCGGGATCGGTCTGCAGGTGGAGATCGGCATCGTCGCGCGCGGTGACGGCGAGCAGCGCGGGCAGCTCGGCATCGCGGATTCGCCGGCCGTCCCAGTAAAGCGCCCCACCCGCATCGATCAGCAGCTTGCGTGGCGTAAAGTCGCGCTTCATCCCCTCGCCCGTGGGCAGGTCGATCGGCAGCTTGTGAGTCTGGATCGGGATGGTGAGGATCATCATGATCAGCAGCACCAGCATCACATCGATGAACGGAGTCACGTTCATGTCCTTCAGCGGCTCGGGCTGGTAGGGGACGGCACGCTTCATGGCATCGCTCTCCGCTTATGATGATGTTGTAACATATCATAACGGGAGCGCGAGAGGAAGCCGTTTCGGTATCGCGTCGCCCCGGCCTCGAGCCGGAGATCCGGGTGACGAAGATGAGCTAGCAATTCTCGTATTTCCAGTTCCGCCTTTTCCCCTCGCGGATCCAGCTCACCGCCTCGGCGGCGCGCTTCGCCTTGGTCTCGGGCCGCTTGGCCTCGGCGATCCAGTCGCAATATTCGCGGCGGCAGCCGGGCGGGAAGGCATCGAACCTGGCGGACGCGGTCTCGTCCTCCGCCAGCGCCTCGGCCAGCTCGGGCGGCACGTCGGCCTCGGGCTTGGGCTCGCGCGCGGCACGCTCGGGCTTCACGCCTGAATCGATCAGCGCCATCGCCTTGCTGACCAGCGCCTCCAGTTCGTCGGCGCCGGGCAGATCGGCGAGCGATTCGATGCGGCCATATTGCCCCATCGCCTCGCCTTCCTTGCCGGTGCCGAGTTCGTGGCGATACCAGAAGCCGAAGGCCATATGCGCCTTGAATGCCGCCATGTTCGCCAGCGGCCGCCCTTTATAGACGAAGCTGGGCATGCCCCATTTGATCGTCTCTTCGACCTCCGCGCAGGCGGCGTGCATCCGCTCGCGCAGCCAGATGAGGACCGGCCGGGCGAAGTCGGCCTGCTTTTCGATATAGGCGTCGATGCGGGGATCGTTTGAGGACATGGGCGCTTCCTGCTGGGAAGCCCCATGTTCCTACCGCGCGGGCGGCGGCGTCAAGGTTCCAGCGCGTCCTCGTCGGCGTCGTCGAGATCCTCGTCCTCATCCTCGCCATCGTCGAAGTCCGCCTGGACCTCGTCCTCGGCGCTGGCTTCGGCGGTCAGTTCGGCGTCGTCGTCTTCCTCGCCCAGCTCATTGTCGAGCATGGTGAGCTCGTCGTCTTCGTCGTCGCCCAGATCGGGGACCAGGTCGGTGAGGATCGTGCCGTCGCTCGGCCCGTCGCGGGTCGCTTCGAGGATTTCGGCGCGCTGGCTCTCGTCATAGCCGTCTTCGTCATAGCCATCGTCCTGCGGACGCTGCTCGCCAATCTGGTAACCGCCCATCGCCGTCTCCTGCCGCGAATATGCCTGGCGTTCGAACGGGAGGGCGCGGGAGTCGTTCCCACGCGATGCGACGAACCGCTCAGCTTGGCCGGAACAGCCGCCCGCGCTCGGTGATCGCGACGATGGTGAGCGAGACCAGCCCCATCACCACGAAGCCGGTGTAGAGCGGGACGGTCGTCCCGTTGAACGCCTGCCCGATCGCCGCGCCGCCCAGCGCGCCGCCGAGCGTCTGGACGAATCCCTGCAGGCTCGACGCAGTGCCGGCGATCGATCCCATCTTCTCCATCGCCATCGCCGAGAAATTGGCGCCGACCAGCCCGAAGCAGCCCATCATCAGCGCCTGGAGCAGGGCGAAGGTCCAGACCGATTCGAACCCGGTCCAGGCCACGACAAGATGCGCGGCCGCGATGAGCGTCAGCACCGTCAGCGCGCTGTGCGAGAGCAGCCGCATCCCGAACCGCATCACGATCCGCGAATTGAGGAAGGCGCCCAGCGCCATCATCCCCGCGACGCAGAAAAAGACCGGCGTCAGCAGGTCGAGCTGGCGGAACACCTCGTCCATGATCTGCGGCACCGATCCGATGAAGCCGAACAGCGCGCCGCTGACCGCCGTCGAGCCGAGCGTGTAGCCGACCGAGTTGCGGTCGCTCAGCACCAGCCGGTAGTCGCCCAGGATGCGGCGGAGATTGAGCGGCTGGCGCGCGTCGCTGGCCAGGGTTTCGGGCATGCGCAGCCAGAACCAGCCAAGGATCATCAGTCCCGCCGCCGCGATGCCCCAGAAGATCAGCCGCCACGATCCGACCTTGAGGATCGCCCAGCCGAACGCCGGCGCGATCACCGGCGCGGCCATGAACACGATCATCGTCAGGCTCATCACGCGCGCCATCGCCCGCCCCGCGAAGCAATCGCGGACCAGCGCCACGGTGACGACCCGCGCCCCCGCCGCACTCGCCCCCATCGCCGCGCGCGCGATCAGCAACAGCGTGAAGCTGCCCGAAAGCGCCGCGAGCGCGCTCGTCAGCGCATAGGAAAGCAGCGCGATCACCAGCACCGGCCGCCGTCCGTACCGGTCCGACAATGGCCCATAGGCCAGCTGCGCGAAGGCGAAGCCGATCAGGAAGGCAGTGATCACATATTGGCGATGATTGGGCTCGGCGACATCCAGCCCCGCGCCGATCGCGGGGAGCGCCGGCAGCATCGAATCGATCCCCAGCGCGGTGAGCGCCATCATGCTCGCCGCAAGCGCGACGAACTCCGCGAAGGCGAGCGGGGCGCGGTTCGCGGCGTTGGCCGTGAGGGAGGGCGCGGGCTGGTCCATTGCGAAAGCCCATGGCGGATCGGCGCGCCCGCGTCACCCCTTCGGGTTTGGCCCGACTTGACTGAGATCAAGGACAGGCGTAGTGTATTGCTCAACTCATACACTACTGGACACGCTTATGCGCCGCTATGCCATGCTTCTCATGCCCTTCACGCTCGCCGCCTGCGTGCCCGAAGGCAATTCGACGATCACGATCAACGGCGAGGACGGCAATGTCAGCATCGTCACCGATGCCGAGGGCCGCACCACGGTCAAGGCGCCGGGGGTCAATGTCTCGGCCAACCTGCCCAAATTCAATGTCGATTCGGCCGATGTGAGCGGAATCAAGCTCTATCCCGGATCGACCGTTCGCGACTTCAATCTCGACGCCACCGACGGCGGCCGGGGCGAAAAGGACCAGGGCCGGGTGAGCCTGAGCTTCGACGCCCCCGCCTCGCTCGACAAGGTCCAGGCCTGGTTCCGCGACAAGATGGCGGCGCGCAAGTTCAAGGTCTCGCCCCAGGGCAACGGGTTCGCGGGGACGACCGACAAGGGCGACCCCGTGACGCTGGAGCTCGACGCGGACGGGCCGGACAAGACCAAAGGCAAGATGACCGTCGGGGCCTGAGAGGTTTCGGCGGCGGGGTGCCGCCGCCGTCGATTGGTATATCCCACAAGCTTGTCGCCAGGGCGGGGAGAGCGCTATCGTGAGGGATAACGACTCTCCCGGAGACTCCATGTCCGACACGATTCTCGCCCAGGTCCCGCTCGTCTCGATGAAGACGCAGGCGGACGATCCCGAGGGCTTTGCCCAGGCGCTCGGCGCATCCTTCAAGCGCTTCGGCTTCGCGATGGTCAGCGATCATGGCGTCCCCGATGCGGTGGTCGACCGCGCCTGGGCGGTCACCAAGGCGTTCTTCGCGCTGCCCGAGGAAGAGAAGCGCCGCTATTTCGTGCCCGGCGGCGGCGGCGCGCGCGGGCTGACCCCGTTCAAGACCGAGATCGCCAAGGGCGCGACGCATGTCGACCTCAAGGAATTCTGGCATGTCGGCCGCGAGCTGCCCAAGGGGCACCGCTTCGAGGAGTTGATGGCGCCCAATATCTGGCCCGACCGGCCCGAGGGGTTCCGCGAGACCTTCCTGAACCTGTTCCAGGCGCTCGACGATGCCGGCGACCGGCTGCTCTCGGCCATCGCCCGCTATCTCGACCTCGCGCCCGACTGGTTCGATCATGCCGTCAAGGACGGCAATTCGGTCCTGCGCCTGCTCCATTATCCCCCGGTCCCCGCCGACGCCCCCGAAGTCCGCGCGGGGGCGCATGAGGACATCAACCTCATCACCCTGTTGCTCGGCGCCGAAGAGGCCGGGCTCCAATTGCTCGACAAGAATGGCGAATGGCTGCCGGTCAGCCCGCCGCCGGGAGCGATGGTGGTCAATGTCGGCGACATGCTCCAGCGGCTCACCAACCATGTCCTGCCCTCGACCACGCACCGCGTCGTCAATCCGCCCCCCGAGCGGCGTGGCCATGCCCGCTATTCGATGCCCTTCTTCCTGCATCCCGCCCCCGATTTCATGATCGAGGCGCTGCCCCAGTGCGTGACCGCGGAAAATCCCGAGCGCGAACCGCCGATCACCGCGCATGATTATCTGGCCGAGCGGCTGGCCGAGATCGGGCTCACCAAGAAGTAGGGGCGATGGCGCACCCAAGAAATCCTCCGTCACCCTGAACTTGTTTCAGGGTCCATGGTGCAGCAAGGGCAAAGCGTGCGGTGCCTGCCGCACCGTGGATGCTGAAACTAGTTCAGCATGACGAGTTTTGGGGACTGACGCACGTGACCGAACCGCTTCGCATCGCACTTGCCGGCCTGGGCACCGTAGGCGCGGGCGTGATCCGGTTGATCGACGCGAACAGCGCGCTGATCGCGCGGCGCGCGGGGCGGCCGATCGAGATCGTCGCGGTCTCCGCGCGCGACCGGACCAAGGATCGCGGGGTCGATATCTCGCGCTTCGCCTGGATCGACGACACGATCGAACTGGTCGAGCATGAGGGAGTCGATGTCATCGTCGAGCTGGTCGGCGGCGCGGACGGCCCGGCGCTGGCGCTGGCGCGCGCCGCGCTCAAGGCGAAGAAGAGCGTCGTCACCGCCAACAAGGCGATGATGGCGCATCACGGCCTCGAGCTCGCGCGGCTCGCCGAAGCCGACGATATCGCGCTCAAGTTCGAGGCGGCGGTCGCGGGCGGGGTACCGGTGATCAAGGGGCTGCGCGAAGGCGCGGCGGCCAACGAGATCGCCCGCGTCTATGGCATCCTCAACGGCACCTGCAATTTCATCCTCTCGAAGATGGAAGCCGAGAGCCGCGACTTCGCGGACATCCTGGCGGAGGCGCAGCGGCTCGGGTTCGCCGAGGCCGATCCGAGCTTCGACATCGACGGCGTCGACGCCGCGCACAAGCTCTCGATCCTCGCCAGCATCGCCTTCGGCACCCAGCCCGCATTCGGCGACGTCGAGGTCACCGGCATCCGCCACGTGATCGCCGCCGACATCGCCGAGGCGGCGTCGCTCGGCTATCGCGTCCGGCTGCTCGGGGCGGCGGACTGGGGGCCGCACGGCCTGTTCCAGCGCGTCCATCCGCACCTCGTCCCGCTCAGCCATCCGCTGTCGCATGTCGTCGGATCGACCAACGCGGTGGTCGCCGAGGGCAATTTCGTCGGGCGGCTGCTGTTCCAGGGCGCGGGCGCCGGCGACGGGCCGACCGCCTCCGCAGTGGTTGCCGACCTGATCGACATCGCCCGCGGCGAATTCGGCCCGCCCTATGCGATGCCCGCCGACTCGCTCGGCCACCCCGACCCGGCCGACAGCGGCGCGCGGATCGGACGCGCCTATGTCCGCTTCACGGTCGAGGACAAGGTCGGCGTGCTCGCCGAGATCGCCACCGCGATGCGCGATGCGGGGGTCTCGATCGAGAGCCTGATGCAGCGCGGGGCGAATCCCGACGGGCGCGTGCTGGTGGCGATCGTCACCCATGAGGGGCCGGAGCGCTGCGTCGCGCAGGCGCTGGAGCGGCTAAGGGGCTCGGCGAGCCTGGTGGGCGAGCCGATGTGGATGCATATCCTGGGCGGCTGAGTTCCTAATCCTCCCCCCTTGCGGGGGAGGACTGGGTCAGTGCGCCAGCTCGCGCTTCACCATGGTCTGGCCGTCGAAGCCCATCGTCACCGACACCCCCACCGCGCCGCAATCCTTGAGGAAGGCGCCGCCGCCGCACGGCGCCTTGCCGAAATCCTGAGTGAGATACGAGGTCCGCGTCGGCACCGAATCGCGCGCGCGCCCGGCGGGCACGAAAGGCACGCGATATTTGTCCGCCTCGCGCGCGCCGCAGACCACGATCTCGTCATCGCCGTTGGGCCGGTGGCACGGCACGTCGCCGCGGGTCAGCGTGCGGTAATTGGTCATGGCGGAATCGACCCGATCGCCGTCCTGGGCGCCAACGAGCAGCATCATCGACAGCAGCAGCATGGTTTTCGCTCCTCCGCCCCCGAAACGGATTTGCCCGCCAGATGTGGCGAAAATGCGAAATCAGTCGAGGTCGGTCCGCAGGATCGTCTGGCCCTTGCTCGGGCAGACCGGCGCGCCCGTCGTGCCGCAGGGCCGCCACTCGCCGCGCAGCGCTCGGTCCTTGGGCCGCTCGCCCGCGACCGTCGCGACATCGAGCCGGTAGCGCCGTCCCGGATCGCACGCGCCGTCCGCGCAATCCAGCGCCGCGCGATCGAGGATGCGCGGAAAGCTGGGCTCGGCCACCGGATCGGGATCGGCGGGCACGGTCTGAAGCAGAAGCGCAAAGAAGAGCATCGACGGCGAATTCTCAAACTACCGGCCCCGGCCCTCATCCTGTCAACGCTGGCCGACGGCGATGGTTGCCCGGCGCGCGCGCCTCCCCTATCGCCCCGGCAAATCTCAGGGGTTCCCGACTCAATGACTATTGCCAGCAAGCATCTGGACCGCGTTCTCGTGCTCGAAATGGTCCGCGTCACCGAAGCCGCCGCGATCGCCGCCTCGACGCTCACCGGGCGTGGCGACGAAAAGGCGGCCGATCACGCCGCGGTCGAGGCGATGCGCGAGGCGCTCAACGGGCTCTACATGGACGGCACCGTGGTGATCGGCGAAGGCGAGCGCGACGAGGCGCCGATGCTCTTCATCGGCGAGAAGGTGGGCAGCGCGATCGGCAAGGGGCCGCGCATCGACATCGCGCTCGATCCGCTCGAAGGCACCACCATCTGCGCCAAGGCCGGGCCCAATGCGCTCGCGGTGCTCGCAGTGGCCGAGGAAGGCGGGCTGCTCAACGCGCCGGACGTCTATATGGACAAGATCGCGGTCGGCCCCGGCTATCCCGACAATGTCATCGATCTCGCCAAATCGCCCACCGAGAATGTCAGGGCCGTCGCCGCCGCCAAGGGCGTCGAGCCGCGCGAGATCATCGCCTGCGTGCTCGATCGTCCGCGCCACGAGGCGCTGATCGCCGAATTGCGCGAGATCGGCTGCGGCGTGATGCTGATCGGCGACGGCGATGTCGCGGGCGTGATCGCGACCACCGATCCGGCGACCACGATCGACATCTATATGGGTTCGGGCGGCGCGCCCGAGGGCGTGCTGGCCTGCGCGGCGCTGCGCTGCGTCGGCGGCCAGTTCAAGGGCCGGCTGATCTTCCGCAACGACGACGAGCGCGCCCGGGCGCGCAAATGGGGGATCGACGATCTCGACAAGATCTACGACCTGACCGAGCTCGCCCGCGGCGACTGCATCTTCGCCGCGACCGGCGTGACCGACGGCTCGCTGCTCGAAGGCGTCAAGCGGCTGGGCACCAAGATGACCACCGAAAGCGTGGTGATGCGCGCCAGCTCGGGCACGGTGCGCTGGGTGAAGGGCGAGCACCGGATTGGGTGACCCGACCGCGCCTGCGCTGCTGATCCTGGCGCTGGCGGCGCTGGCCTGGTTCCAGCGCAACAGCGTCAGGAACTTCGCCGCATTCGCGAAGATCGAGGATACGCGCCTGCGCCAGCGCAACTTCCTGCTCTGGGCGGTCCAGGGCTGCGCGCTCTATCTCGGCATGCCGATCCTGGGGCTCGCGCTGCTCGGCCGGCTCGAAACCCTTTCCTGCCTCTACATTCCCAGCGAATTCTGGGCGCTCGCCGAGCCGCTTCCGCTGATCCGGCCGAGCGACATGTGGGGCTTTGCGCTCGGTATGGCGATCGGGCTGCCCATGGTCGCCGTCGCTTTCCTGATCCGCCGCCGCCGCCCGGCGCGCCCGCGCAAACCCTTCAAGATCGCCCCCTTGATGGCGCGCAACCGCGCCGAGGCGCTGGCGCTGGTCCCGCTGATCCTCAATGCCGGCATCAGCGAGGAGATATTCTGCAGGCTCTATCTTCCCTTGCTGATGGTGCTCAGCGGGATCGATGCGGGCATCGCCTTTGTCGCGACCACCCTGCTGTTCGGGGCGCTGCACCGGTATCAGGGATGGGTGGGGGTGCTGTTGACGACCGTGCTGGGCGGGTTGTTCGCGCTCGCCTATCTCGCCGCCGACGGCCTTTGGCTGCCGGTGGCGTTCCACCTCTTCATCAATTTCAATTCGCTGCTGCTGAACCCCGCGATGCGGCACGCCACGACGCGCCGAGACTAGCCCCGCGCCGCCACCAGCCCCTGCGCGACCGCGACGGGCAGCCAACTCGCGACCCGCGCATCGCCGTGCGGCAAGGGCACCGCGCGCGCCGCGTCCTCGGGCAGCTGCGCCAGCCAGTCATGCTGCCACTCCTCGAGCGCATGGCATTCGACCCGATAATGCGTCCGAGCGACCGCCAGCCATGCGGGCTGAAGTAGCGGCAAGGGCGGGTCCTCGGGCGCGGCGAGCGTCGCGATGAAATCGAAGGGCAAAGCCAGCAGCCTCACGCTGCCGGGCCGCCACCAGGCGCGGCCGTCGAGCCCGAACATCGCGGCGATCAGCGGGTCCGTCCCGGTGGCGGTGGTGGGCTGCAACAGACCTTCGATGCCCCGCGCACGGAAGACTTCGGAGCGCGCTCGCTCGATCCGGGCAAGCGCGGCGGGGATCGCTTCGGGCGCATCGACCGCGCCCTCGGGCCGCGCCGCATCGAGATAATCGGCGAACCCCGCCCCGAAGTCGTAGAGCGTGTAGCTGCGCGAGGGATGCGCGGCGATATAGCCATGCGCGAACAGCTCGAACGCGCTCGGCCCAGCAAGCGCCGCGAGGATCGGGAATTCGCCGCGCAGGCAATCGAGCAGCCGCTGGCGATAGCCCTGCGCATAGATGGCGATGCGGTCCTCGGCGGTCAGCCGATTGTCGCCGCGCACATGCTCGCACGCGTCCGACGTGCGGGCATCGAGGATCGACGCCTGCATCCATTGCTGCAATTCGGCGAGCCCGGCCATCATGCGGCCGCGCGTTCGGAGGTGAGGCAATCGCGCACCGCGCGCGCCCGGTCGAGTTCGAACAGCAAATCCTCGAAGGGCGGGATATTGGCATCCCATTCGAGCAAAGTCGCGACCGGCCCGCAATGGTCCCACGCCCGCGCATAGAGCGGCCACACCGCATCGGGCACCGGCCCGTCATGCGTGTCGATCAGATGCGTGCCGTAATCGCTGGGGCCCGCGAGATGCATCTGGACGACATGCTCGGCCGGGATCGCATCGATATAGGCCAGCGGATCGAGCCCGTGGTTGAAGCAGCTGACATGGACATTGTTGACGTCGAGCAGCAGTCCGCAGCCGGTGCGCTCGGCCAGCCGGGCGATGAACTCCTGCTCGGGGATCATGCTCGCGCTGAATTCGAGGTAGCTGCTCGGATTCTCGAGGATCAACGGACGGCCGAGAAACTCCTGCACCTGCTCCACCCGCCCCGCGACATGATCGAGGCTCGCCTCGGTCAACGGCATCGGCAGCAGGTCATGGCTGTTGATCCCGCCCATCCCCGTCCAGCAGAGATGGTCCGACACCCAGAGCGGCCGGAAGCGCGCGGCCAGATCGCGGACCTTGGCGAGATACGCCATGTCGAGCGGCGCGCTGCTGCCGATCGAGAGCGACACGCCGTGGAACACGATCGGCACATGGCTCGCGACATGCTCGAGCACGCGGATCGCGTAACCCTGATGGTCGAGGCAATTCTCGGTGATCGCCTCGAACCAGTCGACGCCCCATTCGGCCGGGGGCGTCGCCATCAGGTGCGGATAATGTTCCTCGCGCAGCCCGACCCCGTCGCCGGGATCGGGCAGGCCGAGACGAGGAAGGGCAGTCGCCATGCCGTCCTCACGTAGAGGGCGGGAAGGCAAGCCGCAAATTGTCGGGCGCCTGCTGCGCCGGCACCGGCTGCCCCTTGGCCTGGAGCACCATCGAAAAGGCCTTGAACGCGATGTCCTCGACCTTGTCGCCCTCGACAAAGGCGATCGTGCCGATCTTCTTGTTCGTGACCGGGGCGCCGCAGCTCGACGGGGGCGGCGGCGGGGGCGTGCCGCACAGATTCTTGCCCTTCTCCCCATTCGCGTCGGCGGCGCCGCAGCCATGCGGCGTGGGCGTGGGCGTGCCGCAGCCCGAGGGCGTCGGCGTGCCGCATTTGGCGGGTGTGGGGTTCGCGAGCAGATAGACGTCCATCGCCCCCGATTTGGGATAGAGCTGCATCGCCGAGATCGGCACCGCGCAGCCGCCAAAGCCCTTGCAGATATTGTCGCTGGGCGCGGTGTAGGTGACGCTCGGAGTCGGCGTGGGGGTCGGGCCGCCGCACAGGCCGCCCAGGGTGCGCATCTTGGCGGCGGCGCAGTTCGCGCCGGGCACGCCCGCTGGCTTCGCCGCCTTGGCGCTGCCGCAGCCGCTCGCGCCGCCGCAACTGCCGCCGCCCGTGCTCGCCTGGACGAAGCCGCAGCCGCCCATCCCCTTGCAGTCGTTCGATCCGCGGCAGGTGTGGAAGATCGGCGTCTCGGCGCAGCTGTTGCTGCCCGGGGTGCCGTCGAGGCTGAGGCCCTGGCAGGCATGGTTGAGGACGTTCGTGTCGGGCGCGGGGATGCCCTTGCTCAGATCGGGGGTGGCGCCGAACACCGCCCAGGCAGTCGACATACGGTCGCCCGATCCCGCCATCGACGGGAAGGGGAAGGAGCCCGTGCCCGCCCAATAATCGTTGAGCACCGTGGTCACGCCCTTGATCGATCCGACCACGGCCTGGCTCAGTATCTCGTAATTGGCCTGGCGCGCGTCCTGGTGCGCGAGCGCGTTGAGCGCGTCGGCGACCTGTTCGGGCGAGGGCAGGCCGAAGGGATTGTTGTTGGGGTCGTAATCGGAGGTGGTGAGGTCCGCCGCGGTCCAGTTGCCGGTCTTGCCGGCGCGGTCCCAGGTGAGGATCGCACCCTGCTTCATCAGGTCGAGCACCTCGGTGAAGCGCTCATAATGGTCCTGCCCGTCATTGTCGAAGCGCGCGACCGCGTCGGACGAGGGGATCTGCTCACCGGTATCCGAATAGCTCGGATAGTCGGATTTGAGCGCGTCGTCGCTGGGGCAATATTCGGGGTTCACCGCCATCAGCAGTCCGCTCTGCGCCGCCTGCGCCTGCCGCGCCTTGAGCGTCGCGCCTTCGCCCTGATCGGTGATGGCGTTCATCATGTTGAGCGCCTGCTTGAGCGCGATGTCCTTGTCGGTCAGCGCGATCGTGGTCTCGAACCCCATGAATTCGCGCATCGGATGGCCGGGGAAGCTGAAATTGTTGAACAGGTCGTTCTGCTGCCCGTTCGGGTTGAAGACATTGTCCCACAAGGTGGTGCCATTGTCGTACTTGATCGTCAGATAATCGCGATAGCATTGGTACATATAGCCGATCGAACCGAACCAGATGTTCGCGGTCGCGGGGTCGTAATCGGGCTGGTCCGAGAAGGGGACCTTGGGAAAATATTGGTCGCGGTTTCGGACGATATCCTCCTCGGCATCCTCGAAGGGCTGCTCGATCGCGAGGAAGAGCTGGATGCGGTCGGCGTCGAGCGGGCCGACATTGACCTTCACATTGGTGTATTTGTCGGTGTCGGTCAGGTTGACGATGGTCGGGATCGCGGTGAGCGCCGGGCCGTAGCAGATCCAGCCATTATTGGCGTCCTGCAGCGCGGGATCGGTGAAATCGGGCGTCGCGCCGATCGCGGTGGCGAGGTTCGCGGCCATCTGGAGATGGAGCATCTCCTGGATGAAGACCGAGAAGACGATGTTGAACGCCTGCTTGTTGCCCCAGCCCGGCCTGCCGGGCGTGGGGTCGGGAAAGGCGCTGGTCTTGGCGCCGGGCCAGATCCGCCCCTTGTAGAAGCTGTTCCCGGCGCCGGTGATCGGATGCATGCCGGTGATCGAATAGAGCGAGGTCATGTAGAGCGGGATGGTGAACAGCTCGACATTGATCGCCGCCTGCGCGATCCAGCGCACCACATTCGCATCGGTTTCGATGAACTTGCTGTCGCGGTTGTCCAAGGACCCGCTTGCATGCGTCAATTGCATGACAATCTCCCCCATCTCTATTTGAGTCAATTGATGGATCGACTGTCTCATAGTTGAACGAACGCCGTCAATCACAACAAAGCGATGAACAACAAAAATACCATGTCGATTTCATGCAATTGATTGTTGCGATCTATTATCAATTCATTTTGACGATTAGTTGAGGACAAACGCGGCACGGCCGCCAGTCATCGCGGGGCTTCGACTTGCGCGTCGCCAGAGATTCGCGCGCTTGTCTTGGCGCGCGGGCAAGTCCATCACCCGGGCATTGGCCGGAATGGAGGTTCGAATGCGTCACTCGTTGCTGCTCGCGGGGATCGCGGCGTTGCTGGTCCCGGTCGCCGCCGCGCCTGCCCGGGCGCCGGATGCAGCCGTCGCCGAAGCCCCCTTCACCTTCGAGGAAGTGATGATCCCGATGCGCGACGGGGTGAAGCTCCAGACGGTGATCCTGCGCCCGCGCGCGACGGCGGGCAAGCTGCCGATCCTGCTCCAGCGCACGCCCTATGGCGTGCCCGACGCGGCGCCGGGCGGGATTCCGGGATCGTGGAAATATCTGATGGCCGATGGCTACATCATGGTCTTCCAGAACATGCGCGGCCAGTTCAAGTCCGACGGCGACTTCACCATGTCGATGGCGCTCGAGCCCAAGGGATCGAAAAAGGCCGATGAAGCCACCGACGCCTGGGACACGGTCGACTGGCTGGTGAAGCACCTGCCCGACAATAACGGCAAGGTCGGCATGTGGGGCGTCTCCTATCCGGGCTATGCCGCCGCGGTCGCGCTCGCCAAGCCGCATCCGGCGCTCAAGGCGGTGAGTCCGCAGGCGGCGTGGAACGACTGGTGGATGAACGACGATCTCCACCGCTACGGGGCGGCGCGGCTCTCCTACGCGACCGACTGGCTGTTCTCCTTGCAGAACAACGATCAGGGCGAGGATTTCGACTATGGCGGCAAGGCGCCCGTCGATACCTATGACTGGTTCCTCAAGCTCGGCAATGTCGAGAATCTCGACAGGCTCTACTTCAAGGGATCGGTGCCGCAGCTGACGCGGATGATCGAGAATCCCGACTATGGCGATGTCTGGAAGAAGCAGCGCTGGACCGACCAGCTCGGCACCACCACCGTCCCCACGCTCCATGTCGCGGGCTTTTGGGACCAGGAGGATCCGCTCGGCACCTGGAAAATCTACCAGCGGATGGAAGAGAAGGACCCCAAGGGTCTCAACATCATCGTCGCCGGCCCCTGGGCGCACGGCACCTGGCACACGACGGGCGACAAGATCGGCTATGTCCCCATCGGCAAGGACGCGGGCACCGAGTTCATGCGCGATATCGAGGCGCCCTTCTTCGCATACTGGCTCCACGGCAAGGGCGAGCAGCCCAAATTCGAGGCGCGGATGCTACAGAGCGGTTCATGGGAGTGGAAGACCTACGCCAAATGGCCCGCCCCCGGCGCCACCGCGACCCCGCTCTATCTGCGCGGCGATGGCAGCCTGTCGTTCGAGGCCCCGGCCGCGGGTGAGCAATGCCGCGACTATGTCTCCGACCCCGCCAATCCGGTGCCCTTCCGCGAGCGCCCGATCAGCCGCACCTATCCGTCGCAGGAATGGCGCTGGTGGGAAGCCGCGGACCAGCGCTTCGTCGATCATCGCCCCGATGTGCTGAGCTATGTCAGCGCGCCGCTCGAGGCCGACCTGACCGTCACCGGCGACTACAGTGCGACTCTGATGGCCTCGACCAGTGGCACCGACAGCGATTTCGTGGTCAAGCTGATCGATGTGCTGCCCGACGATTTCGGGCCCGCCCCGGGCGGCGCGATCGGCGAATATCCGAAGACGCTGCGCGGCTATCAATGGCCGATCGCGATGGAGGTCCGCCGCGGGCGCTGGCTCGACAGCTTCGAAAAGGCAACGCCGCTGACCCCCGACAAGGTCGTCGCCTGGAACTTCCCGCTGCGCGACCATGACCATGTCTTCAAGAAGGGCCACCGGATCATGGTTCAGGTCCAGTCGAGCTGGTTCCCGATGCTCGACCGCAACCCGCAGAAGTTCGTGCCGAACATCTACAAGGCGCAGCCGGGGGACTATGTGAAGGCGAACCAGCGGGTGTGCCCGGGTTCGATGATCAACCTGCCGGTGATGAGGTAATCCAATTCCTCCCCCGGAGGGGGAGGGGGACCACGAAGTGGTGGAGGGGTAGTCGCCACAGGCGAGACGGCTCGCTTGTGGCGACTACCCCTCCGTCATGCTGAAGCATGCCACCTCCCCCTCCGGGGGAGGAGCAACGCAGATCAGCTCTTCAGCCGGTACCCCGTCCTGAAGATCAGCCAGATCAGCCCCATGCACAGCGCCAGGAAGGCGCCGGTGAAGCCCAGGCTCCAGCGCACGTCGATATCGCCGACATCGCCGAAGAACGCCCAGCGGAAGCCGCTGATCAGATAGGCGACGGGGTTGAAATGGCTCACCGTGTTCCACGGATCGGGCAGGTAGCTGAGCGGATAGAAGGCGCCGCCGAGGAAGGTCAGCGGGGTCAGGATCAGCGCGGGGACGACGTTCAGCTGTTCGAACCCCTTGGCCCAGATGCCGATGATGAAGCCGAACATGCTGAACGAGATCGAGGTGAGCAGCAGGAAGGCGAGCATCGCGAACGGGTGATCGATGCGCAGCGGCACGAACAGCACCGAAGTCGCGAGGATGATCAGCCCGATCACCACCGACTTGGTCGCCGCCGCGCCGACATAGCCGACCACCAGCTCGACCGCCGAGATCGGCGCCGAGAGCAGTTCGAACACCGTGCCGGTGAATTTTGGGAAATAGATGCCGATCGAGGCATTGGCGACGCTCTGGGTGAGCAGCGACAGCATGATCAGCCCGGGAACGATGAAGCTGCCATATTTCACGCCCTGGATGTCGGCGATGTGCGCGCCCATCCCCATGCCGAACACGATGAAATAGAGCGAGGTGGTGATCACCGGGGTGACCACGCTCTGCCACAGCGTACGCAGGGTGCGCGCCATCTCGAACTGGTAGATCGCCCAGATGCCGTGGAAATTGATGCCCGTCACGCCGCGACTCCCTCGTCTTTACGCTCGACAAGGTCGACGAAGATATCCTCGAGGCTCGACTTGGACGTATCGAGATCCTTGAAGCCGATCTCCATCTCGGCGAGCTTGCGCAGCAGCGAGGGGATGCCCGTCCGCTCGGCCTGCGCGTCGAAGGTGTAGCGGAGGCGATGCCCCTCATCCTCGAGCGTGAGGTGCCATTCCTCCAGCCCGGCGGGAATCGCGCTCAACGGCTCGGCCAGGCTCAGATCGAGCTCGCGCTTGCCGAGCTTCTTCATCAGCATGTCCTTGTCCTCGACCAGCAGCAACTGCCCCTTGTTGATGACGCCGACCCGGTCGGCCATCTCCTCGGCTTCCTCGATATAATGGGTGGTGAGGATGATGGTGGTGCCGCGCTCGCGCAGGCTCCCGATCATCTTCCACATGTCGCGGCGCAGCGACACGTCCACCCCCGCGGTGGGCTCGTCGAGGAAGAGGATGTCGGGCTCGTGGCTCAGCGCCTTGGCGATCAGCACGCGGCGCTTCATCCCGCCCGAAAGCTCGCGGATCTGGCTCTTGCGCTTGTCCCAGAGCGACAGGTCCTTGAGCACCTGCTCCAGATGCGCCTCGTTGGGCGGCTTGCCGAACAGGCCACGGCTGAAGCGCAACGTCGACATCACGGTCGAGAACATGTCGACCGCGATCTCCTGCGGCACCAGACCGATCCGGCTGCGCGCCTCGCGGGGCGATCGGATCGCGTCATGGCCGTCGACCAGGATCGTGCCGCTGCTGGGCGTCACGATCCCGCAGATGATCGAGATGAGCGTGGTCTTGCCCGCGCCGTTCGGCCCCAGCAGCGCGAAAATCTCGCCGCGCCGAATCTCGAGATCGACATGGTCGAGCGCGCGTTGCCCCGACCCATAGGTCTTGGAGACCTGGTTGACCGACAGGATGGATGTCATTGGGATGGCCCCCGGAACAGCGGACCCGTCATCTAGGGTTGCGAAGAACAACCTACAAGCGAGCCGGCATTATTTCCCGGCGCGCGCCGCCGCGACCGCCTTGACGAAGGCATCGTAATCCATCGCGCCGTGGAACACGCGCTTGCCAATGACGAAGCCCGGCGTGCCGGTGAGGCGCAGCGCATAGCCCAGCTTGCGGTTCGCCGCGATCTCGCCGCTCACGCGCGGCGATTGCAGCGCGGCGCGCGCGGCGCCGACATCGAGCCCGGCTCTGGCGGCCGCCGCGTCGAAATTCAGCCCCTCGTAGAGCGCGTCGTGGAAGGGCATGAACTTGTTCTGGTCCGCCGCGGCCAGCGCCCAGCGCGCCGCCTCGGTGCTTTCGTCGCCGAGCACCGGATATTCGCGATAGACGATCTTCACGCCCTTGTCGGCGGCGATCAGCTTCGCGAGCGTCGGCAGGCTCGCGCGGCAATAGCCGCAATTATAGTCCATGAAGGCGACCACGGTGACGTCGCCATCGGGATTGCCCGCCCAGGCGCCGGCATAGGGCTTCACCACCGTCGCGGCATGGCCCTTCAGCCCTTCATCGGCCTCGCGCTGGAGCTTGGCGGCCTCCTTGGCCTGGAGCCGCTCCATCGCCTGGGGCAGGATTTCGGGATGGTCGAGGATATAGGCGTGCACCACCGCCTCGATCTTCGCGCGATCGGGGTTGGCACCGGGGACCATCGCCTGCGCCGCCGCGAACAGCCCCGCGCCGAGCAGCGCGGAGACGATGAAGGCGCCCGCGAGAAGCAGCGGATTGCGGGTGATCCGGTCGATCATTGCGCGGCCGCTCCCAGGCTGAATTGCTGGCGGCCGCGGCGGCCCAGCCGCTCATCCTCCATCGCGGTTTGCGACACCATCATGATGTCCTGCGCGCGCACCCAGTCCCGCGATCCCTGCGGCAGGCCCGCCATCGCCGCGCGGCTCGAGGCCAGCGCGGTGCGCGCGTCGCCCATCAGATTGGCGCGTTCGGCGGTGGCGAGCGCGGTCCGCGCGATGTCGCCCTTGCGCTCATAGACCATGCCGAGCTGGTACCAGGCATAGGGGTTCTGCGTGTCGCGCGAGACCGCGCTGCGCAGGATGCGCTCGGCTTCCTCGAGGTTCGCCGGATCCTCGGTCGCGATCAGCGCATGGCCGAAAGTGGTGGCGATCAGCGGCTCGTTGCGGCTGAGCTCGGTCGCGCGGCGCAGCGGCACCAGCGCGCCGCGGGGATCGCCGCCCTCGAGCAGAATCTGGCCCTGCAGCTCGAGGAAATAGGCGTCGTCGGGCGCCAGCCGCACCAGCGCGTCGGTCTCCCCCGCGGCCTGCTCGGGATAGCCCGATTTGTGATAGGCATAGGCGCGCGCATAATGCGCGTAGATCGACTGATCGTGCTGCGGATAGAGCTGCAGCGTGACCTTGGGCTCGTTGACATAGCCGCGCAGCTTGGCCTGGACACGCTTGAAGCGCGTTTCGAGCGCGGGATCGGTCGGCTTGTTCCAGGCGGGCTGGTTGGTGAGATCGTCCTGAAGCGTCGCGATGCGCTCCGCCGACATCGGATGGGTCTGCGCGAACGGATCCACTTCGGGGTTCGAATTATAATAGCCATAGCTGTACTGCAGCGTCTGCAGCCGCTTGAAGAATTCGATCATCCCCTTGCCGCTGATCCCGGCGGTGTTGAGGAAACGCACGCCCGCGGCGTCTGCCGAGCTCTCCTGCGCGCGCGAGAAAGCGAGATATTTGCCGAGTGCGGCGCGCTGGCCTGCCATCAGGATGCCCATGCCCGCGTCGGGCGAGCCCGCCGCCATCGCCGCTGCGCCGAGCAACAGGCTGAGGATGGAGATGCCGCCATAGCCGCCGTCGCGCTGGAACACCGCATGGCCGCCGACGATGTGCCCGATCTCGTGCGCGATCACGCCCTGGACCTCGTTGGCGTTGCTCGCCTTGTCGAGCAGGCCGGAGTGGATATAGACGATCTGCCCGCCCGCGACGAAGGCGTTGATCGAATTGTCTTGGATCATCACCACGCGGACATTGTTGGGCGAAAGCCCCGCCGCGATGATGATCGGCCGCGAAATCTCCGCGAGCATCGATTCGGTTTCGGCGTCGCGCAGGATCGTCTGCGCCATCGCCGGCGTGCCCGCGAACATCGCGAGGCAGAACAAAGCGAGGAAAGTGGCCAGGCGTTTCATGCGCTGCATATTCGTCCCAAACTCCCGTGGCCGCAACGTCCTGCTTGGCGGCCGGGTTCTTGGGCCGGGACGATGAACCTCAGGTGAAATGCGCAGGGCCTCCCCCGCCGGAGCGGGGGAGGCCCTGCCGATCACTGGCCGAAGGTGCGCTGCCACCAGCCGCCGCGGCGCGGGCCGGGTTCGCCGGCCTCCGCCGCATCGGCGGCTTCGGGGGCGAGATCCTGCTCGACCGTTGCCGGCGCTTCCGCCGGCGCCTCGGCTTCGGCGGCCTTCTTGCGGCTGCGCGGCTTCTTCACCGGCGCTGCCTCGGGCTCGGGCGCGGCCTCGACAACCGGCGCCGCGACCGGCGCTTCGGCCTCAACCACCTTCTTCCGGCTGCGCGGCTTCTTTACCGGAGCGGCCTCGGCTTCGGGCTCGGGCGCGGCTTCGACGACCGGCGCCTCGGCTGGCGCTTCGGCCTCTACCGCCTTTTTGCGGCTGCGCGGCTTCTTCACCGGCGCGGCTTCGGGCTCGGGCTCGGCCGGGACTTCGGCCGCGATCGCATCGGCTTCGCTCACCGACTCGGTCTCGCCCTCGGCGCCCGCTTCGCGCTCGCCACCCTCGCGGCCGCCGCGACGGCCGCCACGGCGGCCCCGGCGACGGCGCTTACGTCCGGCTTCGGTGCTCTCGCCTTCGCGAGGCGCCTCGGACTCATCGGCTTCCTCGGGCTCGTCGTCATCCTCGCGGGCCTCGCCCTCGGACTGCGGCGAACCTTCATCGTCGCGGCGGTTGCGGCGGCCACGCCGCCGGCGGCGGCGCTTGCCGCGGCCTTCGCCCCCATGATCATCGGCGCCGTCGTCGTCGCCGCGCGGCTGACGCTCGCGATCGCGGCGCGGACGCTCCTCCTGCGTCTCCTCTTCGTCGACTTCCTCCTCGTCGATCTCTTCCTCGAAATCGTCCTCGGGTTCCTCGATCAGCATCGGGATTCGGGGCGCGTGGACCGGCGGCGGCCCATGCGCCTCGACCGCCATGCGTGCGCCCTCGAGCTCGCCATCGGGAGCGACCTCGATCTTCACGCCATAGCGGTCCTCGATCTCGGCGAGCTCGGCGCGCTTGCGGTTGAGCACATAGAAGGCGGCTTCCTGACTCGCGCGCAGCACCAGCTGCGAGCCCCGGCCGCGCGCGGCCTCGTCCTCGATCAGGCGCAGCGCGGAGAGCCCCGCCGACGAAGCGGTGCGGACCAGCCCCGTGCCCTCGCAATGCGGGCACTGGCGCGTCGAGGCCTCGAGCACGCCGGTGCGCAGCCGCTGGCGGCTCATCTCCATCAGCCCGAAGGCCGAGATGCGGCCGACCTGGATGCGGGCGCGGTCGTTCTTGAGCGCCTCCTTCATCGCCTTCTCGACCTTACGGACGTTCGAGCCATGATCCATGTCGATAAAGTCGATGACGACGAGACCGGCCATGTCGCGCAGGCGAAGCTGGCGGGCGATCTCGTGCGCGGCCTCGAGGTTGGTCGCGGTCGCGGTCTGTTCGATGCTGTGCTCGCGGGTCGAACGGCCCGAATTGATGTCGATCGAGACGAGCGCCTCGGTCGGGTTGATCACGAGATAGCCGCCGCTCTTCAGCTGGACGACCGGGTGATACATGGCGGCGAGCTGATCCTCGACATGCGCGCGCTGGAACAGCGGCACGGCGTCGGCATAATGCTTCACCTTCTTGGCGTGGCTCGGCATCAGGAGCTTCATGAAGTCCTTGGCCTGGCGATAGCCTTCCTCGCCCTCGACGATCACCTCGTCGATATCCTTGTTGTAGATGTCGCGGATCGCGCGCTTCATCAGGTCGCTGTCGGCATAGACGAGCGCGGGGGCGGACGAACTCAGCGTCTTCTCGCGAATCTCGTCCCACAGCCGCGCGAGATAGTCGAAGTCGCGCTTGATCTCGACCTTGGTGCGCTGGAGCCCGGCGGTGCGGACGATGCAGCCCATCGTCGGCGGCAGCTTGAGGTCCGCCATGATCGTCTTGAGCCGCTTGCGGTCACCGGCCGAGCTGATCTTGCGCGAGATGCCGCCGCCATGCGCGGTATTGGGCATCAGCACGCAGTAGCGCCCGGCGAGGCTCAGATAGGTGGTCAGCGCCGCGCCCTTGTTGCCGCGCTCTTCCTTGACGACCTGGACCAGCAGCACCTGACGGCGGCGGATCACGTCCTGGATCTTGTAGCGGCGGCGCAGGTTCATGCGCTTGTTGCGGAGTTCGTCGGCGGCGCTTTCCTTGCGCCCGCCCTTGCCGCGCCCGCGGCCCCGGCGGCGATCGCCACCCTCGCTCGATCCTTCCGATTCGGACTCGGCCGATTCGTCGCCCGAATCGCCGTCCTCATCGCCTTCGTCGTCGTGATGATCGTCGTGATCATGATCCTCGTCGTCGGCGGGGCGCTCGAGCACCTCGACCCCGTCCTCGCCCTCATGATCGCCGTCGTCGTCGCCATCCTCCTCGGCGCGCAGCGCGGCCTCTTCGGCGGCGTGCTCGGCCTCCTCGCGAAGCAGCGCCTCGCGATCCTCCTTGGGGATCTGGTAATAGTCGGGATGGATTTCCGAGAAGGCGAGGAAGCCGTGACGGTTGCCGCCATAATCGACGAACGCCGCCTGCAGGGACGGCTCGACGCGGGTAACCTTGGCTAGATAGATATTGCCCTTGAGCTGCTTGCGCTCGGCGGACTCGAAATCAAATTCCTCGATCCGGTTCCCTTTGACGACGGCCACCCGGGTTTCCTCCCGGTGGCGTGCGTCGATCAGCATACGCATGGTCATTTATGTTTCTCCGGGCGCGCCTGCCCGTTCCGCAAAGGAATGGCGGCGCGCGATGTACATTGCGGCTCCGCAAGGGAGTCACGCGGGGTTCAAGAAATGCCTCTGCTGCGCTGGCACGTCCGGGCACATGGCCCGGATGCTCCGCCGCCGTCGCGCGCAGGCCCGAGGCCTTGCGATACGAACGGGGGGGAAATTGCCTCATGCAGCGTCAACCTGAATAAGCGCGGGCTCTGCCGCGATCGGTGTCCGGCCGGAAGCGCCGGAACGAAGCGAGCCCTAGCACCCTGCGACACACCCGGCAACCGGAACGCCCGCCCTGCGACAAATTGTTACAGAGCCTGTATAAATACTGTCCCCCGCATCCACGATAAGTTCATGGCTGACGCGGCATTAACCGCTTCGCTTCACCGCGACTTGAGAGCCTCGCTCTAAAGCCGGTGATGTCAGGGTCTCAACAGGGCCGAGTAACAGTAACATGCATTTGAGCTGGACCCCCCACAGCTCGACGCGGCATATCGCGCGAGTGCTATTCTTTTTCGCCCTTCTCGCCGGCTGGCTGTCCGGCGTGCCGAGCTGGGCAGGCGTGATCCAGGACGTCCGGGTTTCGGGCGATCGCGTGGTCATCCGCTTCAACGAGCCGGTCCGCCAGGCGAGCAGCTTCGCGCTGGCCGGACCTCAGCGAATCGCGATCGATGTCGACGGCGCAAGCCCCGGCATGGTGACGCGCTCGGGCGGCCCGGTGATGAACATCCGCCAGGGCGTGCGCGATGGCGGCAATGCGCGAATCGTACTCGATCTCTCGCGCCCCGCGATCGTCTCCGAGGGCAGCTTCGCGAAGGACGGCAAGACGCTGACGCTCCAGCTGCGCAGCGTCGACGATGCCCGCTTCGCCCGCGCCGCGGCCGAGGGCCGGCTGAGCTATGTGCCGCCCTTCTCCTATTTCCAGGCCTCGTCGCGCAGCGGCTATAGCGAGCGCATGCCCGCGCCGCCGCGCCCGGCCCCCGCGCGGCTCCCGCGAATCTATGGCAACGACCCCACGCGCCCGCTCGTCGTGATCGACGCGGGGCATGGCGGCCACGATCCCGGTGCGATCTCGCCCGACGGCAAATTGCGCGAGAAGGATGTGACGCTGCGCGTGGCGCTGGCGATCCGCGACGCGCTGCTCGCCTCGGGCCGGGTGCGCGTGGCGCTGACCCGCGACGGCGATTCGTTCCTGATCCTGCAGGAGCGCTATGGCATTGCCCGCCGCCTCGGCGCGGACCTGTTCATCTCGGTGCATTGCGACAGCGCCGGCAACCCGACCGCTTCGGGCGCGACAGTCTATACGCTGTCGGAAACCGCCTCGGACAAGGAAGCCGCCCGGCTCGCGGCGCGCGAGAACAAGGCCGACATCCTCGCGGGCGTCGACCTCGGCGCGCAGAATCCGGACATCTCGTCGATCCTGATCGACCTGACCCAGCGCGAGACGATGAACACCTCGGCCAATTTCGCGCGGCTGCTCGGCCGCGAGGCGGGCGCGCTGATCCCGATCAAGCCCAACTTCCACCGCTTCGCCTCGCTGATGGTGCTCAAGGCGCCGGACATGCCTTCGGTGCTGTTCGAGACCGGCTATATCTCGAACGCCTCGGACGCGCAGTTCCTCGCGTCGGAGAGCGGGCAGCAGCGTGTCGCGACCGGCGTGCGCCGCGCGGTCGAGATCCATTTCGCCACGCGCACCGCGACGCGAGTGGCCTCACGGTAAGGGATTCCCTGTCCAGACCGGGGAATGACCCGGGCGATGGAAGGGAATCGGAAGTGCGTGCGTGAATTTTCTCCATTTGCTGCGCACGCGCGTCTGGCCCCTTTCATCGCCCCTTTTGCGCTTCATTTCGTTTCAACCCCATCGTCACCCCGGCCGAAGTGCCGGGGTCCACTGATCCTCGCTGGCTGAACTCAAGCCTCTTGCTTCGCGCCTGCCGCCCCGTGGACCGCGGCGCTTCGGCCGGGGTGACGAAAGATGGTAAGTCAGGTTCCCCCGCTTCCAACGTCCACGAATCTTGCTAAACCCCGCCGCGATGGCCGCGACCGAACCCTCCACGATCAAGATGCGCCTCACGCGCGAAATCGGCGGCCTTCGCGGCTGGTTCGAGCGCGTGCGCCATCGCTGGTGGTTCCGGATCGCCGCGGGGCTGGCGATCTTCGTGGGGCTGGTCTGGTTCCTGGTCTGGCTGCTGATCGCGCGGCATTTGCCTTCGGTCGAGACGCTCAGGACCTATGAGCCGCCTTTGCCCACCTATGTCCGCTCGTACGATGGCTCGCCAATCCACAGCTATGCCCGCGAGCGCCGCGTCCAGCTGAGCTATGCCGAATATCCCGACCTGCTGGTCAAGGCCTATCTCGCCGCCGAGGACCGCACCTTTTTCGAGCATCACGGGCTCGACTATCCCGGCCTGATCCGCGCCGCGATCCAGGGCGTGTTCAGCGGGGACACGCCGCGCGGCACCTCGACCATCACCCAGCAGGTCGCCAAGAACCTGCTCGTCGGCAACGAGGCGAGCTACACCCGCAAGCTGCGCGAGGCGATCCTCGCCTATCGCATCGAGGATTCGCTCTCGAAGGAGCAGATCCTCGAGCTCTATCTCAATTCGATCGAGCTGGGCCGCAACGCGGGCGGCGTCGATGCCGCAAGCCATGCCTATTTCGGCAAGGAGCTGAAGGAACTCAGCATCGCGCAGATGGCCTATCTCGCCATCTTGCCCAAGGGTCCCGCCAATTACGATCCCGACCGCAAGACCCAGCGCGCGCTCGACCGGCGCAACTGGGTGCTCGGCGAGATGCTGCGCAACGGCTTCATCACCCAGGCGCAGCGCGACGCCGCGGTCGCCGAGCCGCTCGGCACGGTGCCGCGCCAGACGCCGAAGTTCGAGCGCGTCGGCGGTTATTTCGTCGAGGAGGTCCGCCGCCAGCTGATCGACAAGTTCGGCGAGACCGATGCCGCAGGCCCGTACAGCGTCTATTCCGGCGGCCTCTGGGTGCGCACTTCGCTCGACCCCAAACTCCAGCAATATGCCCAAAAAGCCCTTCGCGACGGCCTGATCCGCTACGAGCGGGGGCGCGGCTGGTCGGGCGCGCTGGGCCATGCGGCGATCCGCGGCGAGGCGTGGCAGCAGGCGCTGCTCAACACCAATATCGGCCTCGATTACGAGGATTGGCGCTCGGCGATCGTCATCGCCCGCAACGGCGATTCGTGGCAGATCGGCTTCGAGAACGGCCAGACCGGCTCGCTCCCCCGCTATGCCGCGGCGATGCCGGTGCGCAACGAAGGCGGGCAGGCGTTCGACAAGATCAAGGTGGGCGACATCCTCGCGGTCGCGCCCGAAGGCGGCGTGTTCGCGCTGCGCAGCGTCCCGCGCGTCTCGGGCGGGATGGTGGTCGAGGATCCCCGCACCGGGCGCATCCTCGCGATGCAGGGCGGGTTCGATTCGCGCATCCAGAGCTTCAACCGCGCCACCCAGGCGCAGCGCCAGCCGGGATCGACGATCAAGCCGATCGTCTATGCCGCGGCGATGGAGCAGGGGCTGACGCCCGCCTCGATCATCGTCGACGGGCCCTTCTGCGTCTATCAGGGCGCGGCACTCGGCAAGAAATGCTTCCGCAATTTCGGCAACTCGGCCGGCGCGGGGCCCAAGACCTTGCGCTGGGGCATCGAGCAATCGCGCAACCTGATGACCGTCCAGGCCGCGAACGAAGTCGGCATGGAGAATGTCGTCGACCTGATCCAGCGGGTCGGCGTCTCGAAGCAGAAATTCCCCCCCTATCTCAGCTATGCGCTGGGCGCGGGCGAGACGACCGTGATCCGCATGGTCAACGCCTATTCGATTCTGGTGAACCAGGGCCGCGCGCTCAATCCGTCGCTGATCGATTTCGTCCAGAACCGCCGCGGCGAAGTGATCTGGCCCGAAAATTGGCGGCCGTGCGACGGCTGCAACATGCCCGATTGGGACGGCAAGCCGATGCCCCGCCCCGCCATCCGCGGCCGGCAAGTCGTAGAGGCGATGAGCGCCTATCAGATCGTCCACATCACCGAGGGCGTGATCCAGCGCGGCACCGCGACGATCCTGCGCGACCTCAACCGCCCGCTGATGGGCAAGACCGGCACCACTTCGGGCCCGACCGACGTGTGGTTCGTCGGCGGCTCGCCCCAGATGATCGCGGGCCTCTATATCGGCTATGACACGCCGACCAATCTGGGCGGCTATGCCCAGGGCGGCTCGATCGCCGCGCCGATCTTTAAGCAGTTCGCCATCCCCGCCTTCGAGGGGATGGAGAAGCTCCCCTTCGTCGCCCCCGCGGGCATCCGCATGGTCCGCATCGAGCGCGCGACCGGCAAGCGCGTCACCGGCGGCTGGCCGGGCAACGATCCGATGTCGGGGATCATCTGGGAAGCCTTCAAGCCCCAGACCGACCTGCGCCGCGAGCGCAAGGAGGACCAGGAGGAAGTGCCCAAGGCCGAGGAGCGCAAGGTCGAGCGCAAGGCCGAAACGGGCGACGAGGAATTCCGCGAGCGCGAGGGCGGAATTTACTGAACCACCGCCGGAGCGGGCGCGGCCCCGCTCTTCCTAACCGCCCGACCTGCTGTTAGTGCGGCGCGACTTTCGCGGATCGCGATGCCGTCCGCCGACGACCCTTCTGGAGTGAAACACATGCGCGCCGAAGCGCAGGCCAATATCGACAGGATCAACGAAGCGCTGGCGCTGCTGCGCCGCTTCCTCGATTGGGACCGCGCGCTGCGCCGGCTCGACGAACTCAATGCGCGCGTCGAGGATCCGACCCTGTGGAACGACGCGAAGCAGGCGCAGGAAGTGATGCGCGAGCGCCGCCGTCTCGACGAGGCGATCGGCGCCACTCGCGCGATCGAGCGCGAGATGGCCGACACCGCCGAGCTGATCGAGATGGCCGAGGCCGAGGGCGACGAGGAGATGGCGAACGAAGGCACCGCCGCGCTCGCCGCGCTGGCGAAGCGCGCCGGCGAGGACAAGGTCAAGGCCTTGCTCTCGGGCGAGGCCGACGCCAACGACACCTATGTCGAGATCAACGCCGGCGCGGGCGGCACCGAGAGCCAGGACTGGGCCGGCATGCTCCAGCGCATGTACACGCGCTGGGCGGAGCGGCATGGCTACAAGGTCGAGCTGATCGATTTCCACGCGGGCGAGCAGGCCGGGATCAAGTCCGCGACGCTGCTGGTGAAGGGCGAGAACGCCTATGGCTATGCCAAGACCGAGAGCGGAGTCCATCGCCTCGTCCGCATCTCGCCCTATGACAGCGCCGCGCGCCGCCACACGAGCTTCTCGAGCGTGTGGGTCTATCCGGTGATCGACGACGATATCGATATCGACATCAACCCGGCGGACCTCAAGATCGACACCTACCGCGCTTCGGGCGCGGGCGGGCAGCACGTCAACACCACCGATTCGGCGGTGCGCATCACGCATGTGCCCTCGGGGATCATCGTCGCCAGCCAGAACGACCGTTCGCAGCACAAGAACCGCGCGACCGCGATGGGGATGCTCAAGGCGCGGCTCTACGAGGCCGAGCTTCGCAAGCGCGAGGAAGCCGCGAGCACCGATTACCAGGCCAAGACCGAGATCGGTTGGGGCCATCAGATCCGCAGCTACGTCCTCCAGCCCTATCAGCTGGTAAAGGACCTGCGCACCGGAGAGACTTCCACTTCGCCCTCGGACGTGCTGGATGGCGATCTCGATCCGTTCATGGCCGCCGCGCTCTCGCAGCGCGTGACCGGCGAGAAGGTCGAAGTGGAGGATGTCGATTGACCAAGGGAGGCGTGCCCATGCTGACCTGTTTCGCGGCGGTCCTGCTGATCGCGGCCCCGGCACTTACTGGCTGCGACGGCGGCCCGCCCGCCGCGCACCGGGCGCAGGAGCAGCAATATGGCTTCCCCGCCGCCGACCGGCCGGTCGCCACCATCGTCTCGGCGCGCTGGTCGAACGAGGAAGCGCGCGACCGCGTCAACGAGGCCGAGGCGGTGATGGACCGCGCCGGGATCCGCAAGGGCATGACCGTCGCCGATATCGGCGCGGGCGAGGGCTATTACACGATCCGCCTCTCGCAGCGCGTCGGGCCGCAGGGCCGCGTCCTCGCGGAGGATATCGTGCCCAAGACGCGCGACGAGCTAGCGACGCGCGTCAGCCGCGAACGGCTCAACAATGTCAGCGTCCGCCTCGGCCTCCCCGCCGATCCGCGCCTGCCCGAAAACAGCTTCGATCGCGTGCTGATGGTGCACATGTATCACGAGATCGAGAGCCCCTACGAATTCCTGTGGCGGCTGCGCCCCTCGCTCAAGGCCGACGGCCAGGTGATCGTGGTCGATGCCGACCGGCCGACCCAGAATCACGGCACTCCGCCCGCGCTGCTCAAATGCGAATTCGCCGCGGTCGGCTATACGCTCGTCTCGATGCAGCAGATGCCGAGCGCGGGCGGCTATATCGCGATCTTCAAGGCCGAGGGCCCCGCCCCCGAGCCGCAAAAGATCACGGCGTGCAAGAGCAGCGGATCCGCGAGCGAAACCAAGGGGAGCTGACCTGCTGATCCTCCCCCGCAGGGGAGAGGATCGAGCTAGAGCAACCCCATTGACCTGAAGCTCGTCGCGCCGCCCCGCGCGACGATCACATGGTCGAGCAACCGCACCCCCAGCGTGTCGAGCGCCCGCGCGATCCGCGATGTCGCCGCGCGGTCGGCTTCGCTCGGCGCCGGATCGCCGCTGGGATGGTTGTGCGCCATCACCACACCGGCCGCGTCATGCGCCAGCGCATCGATCGCGACGTCGCGCACCGAAAATTCGTGCGTGTCCGGGGCGCCCGAGCGCGATTGCCGAATCCCTAGCACGCGCTGCTCGGCGTCGAGATAGACAAAGGTGAGCACCTCCACCGCCTCCTCCGCCAGCGGCGCGAACAGCCGCTCCGCGGCGCGCGGATCGGCGAGCCGCTCGGGCAGCATTGCCCCTGGGGGGACCGGCGCGTGGAGCGTCATGACGGCGGTGCTGCCACCCGCCCTCTCCCACTCGAAGCGCTACCCGGTCCGTTTCCGAGGCGCTTTCATCCACAACGGAGATAGTGGCGCGGCTTGGCGGCCAGCCCGCGCGCCGCTACCTTGCGGCGATGCGTCAATATCTCGATCTGATGGAACGCGCGCTGACCAGCGGCGCCGAGCAGATGGACCGCACCGGCACCGGAACGCTCAGTGTGTTCGGCCACCAGATGCGCTTCGATTTGAGCGAGGGATTTCCCCTCCTCACCACCAAGAAGCTCTTCACCCGCGCGATCATCGTCGAATTGCTCTGGTTCCTGCGCGGCGACACCAACGTCAAATGGCTGCAGGACCGGCGCTGCACCATCTGGGACGAATGGGCCGACGAGAATGGCGATCTCGGCCCCGTCTATGGCAAGCAATGGCGCGACTGGGAGGCGGCGGACGGCCGCCATATCGACCAGATCGCCGAGCTGATCGAGACGATCCGGACCAATCCCGGATCGCGCCGCCAGATCGTCTCCGCGTGGAACCCGGGCGAGCTCCACGCGATGGCGCTGGCCCCCTGCCACTGCCTATTCCAGACGCATGTCGCGAACGGCCGCCTGTCGCTCCAGCTATACCAGCGCAGCGCCGACATCTTCCTCGGCGTCCCCTTCAACATCGCCAGCTATGCGCTGCTGACGATGCTGCTCGCCCAGCAGACCGGGCTCGAGCCCGGCGACTTCATCTGGACCGGCGGCGACTGCCACCTCTATTCGAACCATCTGGAGCAAGCCCGGGAGCAGCTGACCCGCGAGCCCGGCCTCCTGCCGACGCTCGAGATCCTGCGCAAGCCGCCGTCGATCGACGCGTACGAATACGAAGACTTCGCGCTCCACGGCTACGAGGCGCAGGCGCATATCAAGGCGCCCGTGGCGGTTTGACGACACGCCCGCCCCAAATCCTCCGTCACCCTGAACTTGTTTCAGGGTCCATCTCTCCGCAAGCGACGTCATCGCTTGTTGCACCATGGATGCTGAAACAAGTTCAGCATGACGGAAGACGGTGGTTCCAATGTAGGATTTCATCTGCTCTGTAGGCCGATAATGGCCGACAGAACCGACAATCCGCGAACCGCCGCAACACGAGGGATCGGCCCGCCTCACGCAATAATCTTGCCCGCTCGCGTAACGAACGATCACGAATCGCATGAAAAGTGCGAAGCTAAGCCATTCCAGTCCAACCCCGGCGAATCGGCATGACCATCACCTTCCACCTCGCCCGCGCCATTAACGGCGTGATCGGCCGCGATGGCACGCTACCCTGGCACCTGCCCGCCGACCTCAGGCGCTTCAAGGCGCAGACCATGGGCAAGCCGATGGTGATGGGCCGCAAGACCTTCCAGAGCTTCCCGAGCCCGCTCCCCGGCCGCCGCCATATCGTGCTGACCCGCGACCGCGGCTGGGATGCGGAGGGCGCGGAAGTCGCGCATACGCCCGAGGAAGCATTGGCGCTCGCGGGGGACGGCGATGTCGCGGTGATCGGCGGGGCGGAGGTCTTCGCGATCTTCCTCCCCCGGGCCGACGCGATCGAGCTGACCGAAGTCCATGGCGACATCGAGGGCGACGCGACGGTCCCGCCTTTCGGGCTTGAATGGCGCGAGACGGCGCGCGAGGATTTCCCGAGCGAAGCGGGGCGCCCCGCCTACAGCTTCGTCAGGCTGGAGCGGGTGGCATGAAGCGCAAGATTCTCTGGGGCGTCCTCGCGCTCCTGATCGTGGCGGCAGTGGGGTTCTTCGGCTTCGCGCCGGGCATCGTCGAAAGCGGCATGAACAAGGTCGTCGCGACCACCATGCCGACCGTCACGCCCGAGACCCGGAGACTCCATGCGAGCCTCCAGGTCGCCGACATGCACGGCGATACCCTGCTGTGGAGCCGCGACCTCAACAAGCGCTCCCCGCGCGGCCAGATCGACCTTCAGCGCCTGCTCGACGGCAATGTCGCGCTGCAGGTCTTCTCGTCGGTCACCAAGACGCCCAAGGGCCAGAATTACGAATCGAACAGCGACAAGACCGACAACATCACGCTGCTCACCTTCGCCCAGCTCCAGCCCCCCAAAACCTGGAGCTCGCTGCTCGAACGCTCGCTCTTCCACGCCCGCAAGCTCGATCGCGCGGCCGCCGCATCGGGCGGCCAGCTCCGCGTCATCCGCACCACCGCCGATCTCGACAAGCTGCTCGCCGATCGCGGCAAGGGTCAGAAGCTGGTCGGCGCGATGCTCTCGATCGAGGGGCTCCAGAATATGGAGGGCAAGCTCGCCAACATCGATGTGCTCTACGGCGCGGGGTTCCGCATGGCCGGCCTCGCCCATTTCTTCGACAATGAGCTGGCCGGATCAATGCACGGCGAGAAGAAGGGCGGGCTTACCCCGCTCGGCTTCCAGACCGTGGCGCGGATGGAGCAGCTCGGGATGATCGTCGATATCGCGCATTCGAGCCATGCCTCGGTCGCCGATATCCTCCGCGTCGCGCGCCGCCCGGTGGTCTCCAGCCATGGCGGGGTGCAGGCGGTGTGCAAGGAGAACCGCAACCTGACCGACGACGAGATCCGCGGGGTGGCGAAGACCGGCGGGGTGATCGGCATCGGCTATTGGGACGCCGCGATCTGCTCGACCGCGCCATCGGAGATCGCCCGCGCCATCGCCTATGTCCGCGATCTGGTCGGGATCGACCATGTCGGGCTGGGCTCGGACTTCGACGGTGCGGTGACCACGGGCTTCGACACCTCGCAACTCGCGGCGGTGACGCAGGCGCTGGCCGATCGCGGCTTCACCCCCGAGGATATCCGCAAGGTGATGGGCGGCAATGTGCTCCGCGTGATCCGGGCGGGACTGGTGCCGCTCGGGTGAGGTCCGTATAGCGCCCGCCATGGAGCGGCTGGACGGAGCCGTGGCGGTGCCTGCCCATCTTCGCGGCGCCATCGTCGCGCTGGGCAATTTCGACGGGTTTCACCTGGGGCATCAGGCCGTTGTCGGCCGGGCGATCGAACGCGCGCGCGCCGAGGGGCGGCCCGCGATCGTCGGCACCTTCGATCCGCACCCCCAGCGCTATTTCCGCCCCGAGTCGGAATGGTTCCGCCTCTCGACCATGGACCAGCGCCAGCGCTGGTTCGCCGAGGCCGGCGCGGACGCGATGCTGATCTTCCCCTTCAACGCCCAACTTGCCGCGCTCTCCGCACGCCAGTTCGCCGAGGAGCGGCTGGTCGAGCTGATCGGCGCGGGCGGGGTGGCCACCGGCGGCGACTTCACCTTCGGCAAGGGGCGCGAGGGCGATGTCGCGATGCTCGCGGCGCTGGGCCACGAACTCGGCTATTCGGCGGACACGGTCGCCCCGGTCACCCTTGGCGGCGAGACCGTCTCGTCGAGCCGCATCCGCGAGCATCTCCGCGCCGGCCGCCCGCGCGAGGCCGCCGCTTTGCTCACTCGCCCCTGGGCGATCGAAGGCGAAGTGATTCATGGCGACCGGATCGGCCGCACGCTCGGCTATCCCACCGCGAACATGAGCCTCGCCAACTATCTGCGCCCAGCATACGGCATCTATGCGGTGCGCGGCCGCCTGCCCGATGGGCGGACCCTGAACGGTGTCGCCAATCTCGGCGTGCGTCCCAGCTTCGATCCGCCGCAGGAGCTGCTCGAACCCTATTTCTTCGATTTCGAGGGCGATCTGTACGGCCAGACGATCGAGGTCGAACTGATCGACTATCTGCGCCCCGAGGCCAAGTTCGACGATCTGGCGGCGCTCAAACTCCAGATGGATGCCGATGCGGCACGGGCCCGCCAGCTGCTAGGCGCGTAACCCGCGTTCCTGCTCGAAGCGGATATAGCGCAGCCGCACCCGGTGCCATTTGCTGACATCGTCCCAGCGCGCCTCTTCGGTCGCCTGCATGATATGCGCGTCGATATCCTCGAGGCCCGATTTCCCCGGCGCTTCCAGATGCCTTCGCGCCAGCCCCGCAATCTCTTCGCACATCGCCGCCGCCCGTTGCTGCTCACTCATGCAGCTTCGACTCTTTACACCGATGTCAGTTCCCGCGATTCGTGGTTAGCGAAGCCTTGCGCAACAAGCGCTTTGAATAGGGCCGAACTCCCTATATTGGGCGCGTTCCCATGACCGACGCCCCAGATTTCCGCGACACCGTCTTCCTGCCGAAGACCGAATTCCCGATGAAAGCCGGCCTTGCCCAAAAGGAACCGGCGATCCTCGAGCGCTGGGCGCGAATTGGCCTCTATCACAAGCTGCGCGAGCAGCGCGCGGGGCGCGAGCGGTTCATCCTCCATGATGGCCCGCCCTACGCCAATGGCGACATTCACATGGGCCATGCGATGAACAAGATCCTCAAGGACATCGTGGTTCGTTCGCAGAGCCTGATGGGCAAGGATGCGCCCTATATCCCCGGCTGGGACTGCCACGGCCTGCCGATCGAATGGCAGATCGAGAAGCAGTACAAGGACAAGAAGCAGAGCAAGGACGAGGTACCGGCGGCGGAATTCCGCGCCGAATGCCGCGCCTATGCCGCCAAGTGGGTCGATGTACAGCGCGAGCAGTTCAAGCGGCTCGGCGTGATGGGCGACTGGGAAGACCCGTACCTCACCATGGACTTCGACGCCGAAGCCACCATCGCGGGCGAACTGCTCAAGTTCGCCGAGAGCGGCCAGCTCTATCGCGGCGCCAAGCCGGTGATGTGGTCCCCGGTCGAAAAGACCGCGCTGGCCGAGGCCGAGGTCGAGTATGAGGACATCGTCTCGACGCAGATCGATGTGGCGTTCGAGATCGTCGAAAGCGCCATCCCGGAGCTGGTCGGCGCTTACGCGGTGATCTGGACGACCACACCTTGGACGATCCCGGTGAACCAGGCTTTGGCCTATGGGCCCGGCGTCGAATACGAACTGGTGGACTTCGGTGTTGGCGCGACCACTCAGGGCACGCCCCCAGAAATCCCCGATGAGGTTGTCGAATTTTGGCGCAATCGTAAGTTGCTTCTCGCGAGGGAGCTTGTCGAAGCGACCGCCGCCCGCATCGGTAAATCTCTCAGCGTCGCTTACGGGATGGAGCTGCGAGTTTTTCCGTTTGAGCGTACGCCTATCGGGTTCAACGAGTTGCCTGGCACAGTCGCCCGCCACCCGATGCACCATCTCGGCGGCTTCTTCGCCAGGCCGCGCCCGTTCCTGCCCGGCGATTTCGTGACCACCGATGCGGGTACCGGCCTCGTCCATATGTCCCCCGATCATGGCGAGGACGACTTCCTGCTGTGCAAGGCGCACGGGATCGATCCGGTCTTCGCGGTCGACGATGCCGGTTTCTACCGCGCCGATTGGGCATGGCTCCCCGGCCAGGGCAGCGTCATCAACAAGAAGCTCAACGCTCCCGACGGCCCGATCTGCGCCGATCTGCGCGAAGCCGGCGGGCTGCTCGCCGCGTCGGACGATTTCCAGCACAGCTATCCGCACAGCTGGCGGTCCAAGGCGAAGATCATCTTCCGCTGCACCCCGCAATGGTTCATCCCGATGGACAAGCCCATTTCCGTCACCCCAGCGAACTCTGGGGTCTCGGGCGATGGAGTCCAGCCGCCTGAGATGCCAGCTTCCGCTGGCATGACGGTGTTGGGTCACGCGCAAGGCAACGGTCCCACACTTCGCGAGCTCGCCATGGATGCGATCCAGCGCACCCGCTGGGTCCCCGAAAAGGGCCAGAACCGCATCGCCGCGATGGTCGAAGGGCGCCCCGACTGGGTGATCAGCCGCCAGCGCGCCTGGGGCGTGCCGATCCCGATCT
>CBINJP010000031.1:0-42712 GCA_966251045.1 uncultured Sphingomonas sp. | reverse complement strand
GCGACATTGTCGCCCTTGTCGTTGACGATGATGTCCTTCTTGCGGTCGGTGATCTTGATCCGGCCCTTCTCGTCGATCAGGCCGATATCGCCGGTGTGGAGCCAGGGGCCTTTGTGGGGCTCCGCCGGGTCCGGCTTGAGGACGCGCGCGGTCTCCTCCTCGTTGCGCCAGTAGCCATGCATCACCAGCTCGCCGCGGCAGAGGATCTCGCCGTCGGGAGCGATCTTGATCTCGACGCCCTCGAGCGGCGGCCCGACCGTGTCCATCTTGAGCCCCACCTTGGGCCGGTTGCACGAGATGACCGGGGCGCTTTCGGTCTGGCCATAGCCTTGCAGGAACGTAAGACCGAGCGATTCGAAGAAGGTGCCGACCTCGGGCGTCAGCGGCGCGCCGCCCGAGACCATCGCCTTGATCCGTCCGCCGAACTTCCGGGCCAGCTTGGGGCGCAGCGTGGCGTTGAGGAACATGTCCATCGGCCGGTCGTGGAGCGGGATCCCGCTGGTGGCCTTTTTGAGCCCGATCGAGACCGCCCGGTCGAGCAGGTAATTGGCGAACTTGCCCTGTTTCTCGACCTGCTTGACGATCCGCGTGCGCAGCACCTCGAACAGGCGCGGGACGACGACCATGATCGTCGGGCGGACCTCCTCGATGTTCGAGGCGAGCTTTTCCAGCCCTTCCGAATAATAGATCTGCGCGCCCAGCCCGACCGGGAAATGCTGCCCGCCGGTATGCTCATAGGCATGGCTGAGCGGCAGGAAGGAGAGAAACACCTCGTCGCCCCAGCCGAAATCCTCGCTGATCAGCGCGCAGCAGCCCTCGACATTGTGCAGGATCGCGCCGTGATGCTGCATCACCCCGCGCGGGGAGCCGCCGGTGCCGCTGGTGTAGATGATGCAGGCCAGTTCCTCGCGGCGGAAGGTCGCGCTGTCGGCAACCTCGCCGGGCGAGACGGGGTGGTCGGCGATCAGCTGCTTCCATTGATGGAAGACGAAACCGCCCGATTGCCCGCCCGATTTGAACTCCTCGATCCCGATGACGACGTGATTGCCGCTGGTCGCGCGCAGCACCGCGGGGAGCAGCGTCCTAGCGAGCTTCTCGGTCGAGACGATCGTCGCCGCGGCGCCCGAATTGTCGAGGATATGCTGGTGATCGCGCTCGGTATTGGTGGTGTAGGTCGGGACCGTGATGCAGCCCGCGGCCATGATCGCGAAATCGCTGATGAAGAATTCGGGCCGGTTCTCGCAGACCAGAGCCACCCGGTCGCCGCGCTTGAGCCCCAGCGCCTTGAGCGCAGTGGCGAGCGCGGCCACCCGGCGCGCGGTCTCGATCCAGCTGATCGGCTGCCATTTGCCGCCCGTCTTGTGCCACAGAAAGGGCGCGTCGCCCTTCGCCTTCGCCCGCGCGAAGAACATCTGGACGAGATTGTCGAAGTGTTCGAGCCTGCGCATCACATCCCTCTCCCCCGGAACCGGACTTTGCGCCCGTGTCCCCAAACCTTCATTGTCTGCCGACCGTCCCCACGCTGCGGGGATCGGCGGCGCCGATCCAGCCAGTGGGCGTGAACTGGAGCGCGGTGACCTTCGACGGCACGTCGGCGGCGCGCGCCGGACCCAGTTTCGCGATCCCCGGCGCGAGCGCCAGCCCCATCGGATTGCTCTCGATCATCAGCCCCTGCCGGTCGAAATAGAGATTGGGCAAGGCGATCGCATCGCCGACGGGAAGCCCCCAGTCGAGCGTGCCGATCAGCGTCTTGAGGACATGCATGATGATGCGCTTGCCCCCCGCCGATCCGAGCGCGAGGATCGGCTTGCCGTCGAGATAGACGATGGTCGGCGACATCGAGCTCAAGGGGCGCTTGCCCGCCTGCACGCGGTTGGCGACCGGGGCGCCATCGCGCTCGGGCGCGAAGGTGAAATCGGTCAGCTCGTTATTGAGCACGTAGCCGTTCGCGATCGTCTGGCTGCCGAACGGGCCCTCGACCGTCGAGGTCATCGAGACGATTTCGCCCTCGCCGTCGATCGCGACGAAATGGGTCGTGCCGGGGGTTTCGGCCTGCACCGCGGCAGTGCGTTTGGGCGCGCCCGGCGGGTTGCCTGCCGGGTAGGCGGTCAGTGACCTGTCCGCCGAAATCAGCTTCGAGCGCTGGCGCAGATAATGGCGGTCGATCAGCCCCTTGACCGGCACGCTCACAAAATCGCTGTCGCCCAGATATTTCTCGCGGTCGGCATAGGCGAGCTGCATCGCCTCGCCGATCAGGTGCCAGGCGGCCGGCGAATCCTTGCCGAGCTTCGCAATGTCGAACGGCTCGAGCATGCCGAGGATCTGCAGCACCGTGGTCGCGCCCGAGGAGGGCGGGCCCATGCCGCAGACCTTGAAGCGGCGATAGGAGGCGCACACCGCGGGCCGCGCCTTGGCGCGATAGGCGGCGAGATCGGCGAGGGTCATCCCGCCGGGATTGAAGGCATTGGTCGCGGCGACGATCGTCGCGGCATTCTCGCCCGAATAAAAGGCGTCGGGACCCTGATCGGCGAGCGTGCGGAGCAGCTTCCCGAGTGCGGGATTGCGGATCAGCGTGCCGATCGGCACCGGCTTGCCCTCGGCGTCGAGATAGAGCGCGGCGATCGCGGGGAATTTCTCGCGCCATATCGGGGCGAGGTACGACATCGCCGCCGCCATCGGCCGTGTCACTTCATAGCCTTGCTCGGCCAGCCGGATCGCGGGCCCGAACAGGTCCTTCCAGGGCAGCTTGCCCCAGCGCTGATGCGCCATCGCCATCAGCCGGATATTGCCCGGCACGCCGACCGAGAGCCCGCCGCCCACCGCCTGCATGAAGCCCATCGGCTTGCCGTCAATGAGGAAGCGACCGGGGATCGCCGATGCGGGCGCGGTCTCGCGGCCGTCGATGGTCTCCATCTTCCCGGTCTTGCCGTCGTGATGGACGAAGAATCCGCCGCCGCCGATCCCGGAGCTTTGCGGCTCCACCACCGTCAGCGCGAGCATCATCGCCATCGAGGCATCGGTGGCGCTGCCGCCCTTGCGCAGGATTTCCTGTCCCGCGGCGGTCGCGCGCGGATCGGCAGAGGCGACGATCCCTTGCGCGGCGGCGAGGTTCGGAAAGAGCAGGATGACCAGCGCGAACAGCAGCAGCTTCTTCATCGCTACAGCCGTAGCGGGGATTCGGGGCGGGGCAAAGACGCTACGTCGCCGTAGCGCCCAGGATCGCCTGCACCGCCAGCGCCACCGCCGCTTCGGGCGCGAGGCCCGCCTCCTGCGTCAGCGTCCGCCAGCTGGGGAAGCTCAGCATCAGCGCGAGCATCGCCTGTTGCGCGGGCGCCAGTCCCTCGTCGAGCACCGCGTGCCAGCCGGCGATACGCGGCCCCATGTGCAGCGCGCTCACCTCGCGGACGATCGGCATATGCTCGGCGTCGCGCAGCACATTGACCAGCATTTCGGCATTGCGCGCATACCAGCTGTGAATCTCGGCCAAGCCCGCCGCGAGCCGTTCGCCCCGGTCCGCGATGGCGCGCCATGGCTCGGCATCGGGTGGCGGATCGCGATCGAAGGCATGGCCCGAGCAGGCGAGGAACAGGCTCCGTTCGTCGGGGAAGTGCGCATAGAGGGTGTGGCGCTGCACCCCCGCGCGCTCGGCGATCAGGCTGAGCGGGCTGCGCGACGGCCCCAAAGTCGAGTGAAGCGCGACCGTCGCCTCGACGATTCGCTGCCGTGTTTCCGCCTGCTGTTCGGCGCGGCGCTTTAGCGTGTAGGGGCGCTTGCTCATTTCAATACACGCATATGTGCAATGATTATTGACATGGTCTCAATTTAAGTGCACATCGCTGTTCAGTCAAATAGGGGTAGAAAGAGGGAAGAGACCATGCAGACCCGAGTCGATGAAATCGCGGACGGCATCTACCGCCTATCCACCTATGTGCCCGAGATCGCGCCGCCCGCGGGGTTCGTGTTCAACCAGTTTCTCGTCACCGGCGACGAGCCCCTGCTGTTCCACACCGGCGGGCGGCGGCTGTTTCCGCTGGTGCGCGAGGCAATGGCGAAGGTGATCCCGGTCGAGACTTTGCGCTGGATCGGCTTCGGCCATTACGAGGCCGACGAGTGCGGGTCGATGAACGAATGGCTTGGCGTCGCGCCGCACGCCGAGGTCGCGCATGGCCGCACCGGCTGCCAGGTCTCGCTGTTCGATCAGGCCGACCGCGCGCCGCGCATCCTCGACGATGGCGAGGTGATCGACATTGGCGGACGGCGGTTGCGCTATCTCGATACCCCGCATGTGCCGCATGCCTGGGATGCCGGGCTGATGTTCGAGGAAGTGACCGGCACGCTGCTGTGCGGCGATCTGTTCACCCAGCTGGGCGACGGCCCCGCGCTGATCCATGGCGACATCGTCGGCCCCGCGATCGCGGGCGAGGACCTGTTCGGCTATTCGAGCCAGTCGCCTGCGATGGGCGGCACGCTGCGGCGGCTCGCCGGGCTCGCCCCGAAGACGCTTGCGCTGATGCACGGGCCGTCCTTCGCCGGCGACGGCGCGGCGGCGCTCAATGCGCTGGCGGCGGACTATGAGCGCCGCGCGGCGCTGCATGGGCGCTTGGCGGAAGCGGCCTGACCTAATTCCTCCCCCGGAGGGGGAGGGGGACCACGAAGTGGTGGAGGGGGACTATCCGCGAGCGACGCCGCACGTGGATAATCCCTCTCCACCACCGCTTCGCGGCGGTCCCCCTCTCCCTCCGGGAGAGGATTTCAGGAGAGCGCCCGTGCGATCTCTCGCACCAGTCCCGGCCCCTTGAACACCAGAGCCGAATAGATCTGCACCATCGCGGCGCCGGCATCGATCCGGCGCCGCGCTTCGTCCGGGCTGTCGATTCCGCCTGCCGAGATCACCGGCAGGCCGCCCGCCGCGATCTCCAGCGCTTCGATCAGCTTGGCGTAAGCGAGGTCGCGCAAGGGGGCGCCGGAAAGGCCGCCCGCCTCGCCCGCATGTTTCGAGCGGAGCGGCGGGCGTGAAATCGTGGTGTTGCTGACGATCAGCGCGTCGATGCGGTTGTCGATCGCCGCGCGCACCGCGCCTTCGATCCCCGCGCGATCGAGATCGGGCGCGATCTTGAGGAACAGCGGCGTCGTGCCGCGCGCGGCGTGCGCGGCGGCGAGCAGTTCGTCGAGCGCGGGGCGCGACTGGATGTCGCGCAGCCCGGGCGTGTTGGGCGAACTGACATTGATGGTGACGTAATCGGCGTGCGGCGCGGCCTTCGCCACGCCGACCGCATAATCCGCGACGCGATCGTCGCTATCCTTGTTCGCGCCGACATTGATGCCGAGCACGCCCTTGCGCTTCTTCAGTGCCGCGATCCGCGCCAGTGCCGGGTCGATCCCGTCATTGTTGAAGCCCATCCGGTTGATCACGGCCTCGTCCTCGGTGAGGCGGAACAGCCGCGGCTTCGGATTGCCCGGCTGCGGGCGCGGGGTGAGCGTGCCCACCTCGACCGATCCGAAACCGAGCGCGAACAGGCCGGTGATCGCCTCGGCATTCTTGTCGAGCCCGGCCGCCAGCCCGACCCGGTTGGGGAAGGCGATGCCCGCGATGGTGACGCCGGCCGATGCCTCCGGAACGGAGGCGAAAGGCGTTCCGGCCGCGCCCCATAGCCGCAGCGCGGCGATCGCGGCGCGGTGCGCGGCCTCGGCATCGAGCGCGAAAAGCGCGGATTGCAGCGGGAATCCCATTCTCCCGGCCCATTGCATCCCGGGCGACGGGCGTCAAAGGGCGAGCGCCCCTGGAAGCCTGCCCAACGCGGCAATGGCGATTTTTTGCAATACCTCGGCTCCGGCTTGTGTCTACATCCCGGCGCGACCCGAGGGGTTCCGCTTCACGGTGGACCCTTTCATCTCGGCCCGGTCAGCTTGCTGGCCGGGCCATTTTTCTTGTGTCGTCTTTAACCCTCGAAATTTCCGCACTATAGGCGCGACCGAAGCAAGTATCGGGGGTACGCGTCGATGTTGGTTGTTGCGTATTCGCCGCCGGGAGCAGGCACCGGCGCATGGTGAACCCCGGAACTCCCAATATCGAGTTCGTAAAATCGGACGGCGCATTGTTGCCGTTGGTCGAATCCTATTATCTTTATCGTTTCGATAGCGATACGATCGACGGCGTGGATCGGGTCGATATGGGCCAGATCCGCTTCATGCTGAAGGGAAAGGGGACGCGGGCCTTCCCCGACGGGCATGTCGAACCCTCGCATCCTGTGATGGTCAACGGACCCGGCACCGCCGCCGCCGCCTATCATGTCGATGGGCCCTTCCACTGTTTCGGCGTGTCGCTGCGCGCGATCGGCTGGAAGTCGCTGATCGGGCTGCCCGCGAACAAGGTCGCCAACCGGGTGCTCGACGCGGCGGAAATCTTCGGCCCCGGGGCGCTGGATCTGCTCGAGCGGCTGCGCGGCATGGCGCGGATCGAGGAGATGATCGCGGCCGTGGAGCCCTTTCTGCTCGCGCGGCGGCGGCCGGTTCCGCGCGCGCATCTGGCGCTCGCCCGCGCGGTGCGCGAATGGGCGGCGTCGGGTGCCGAGGGAGTCGAGGCGCTCTACGCCGCGGTCGACATGAGCGAGCGCCAGGTGATGCGCGTGTGCAACGAATATTATGGCGGGCCGCCCAAGCATCTGGAGCGCAAGTTCCGCGCGATCCGGGCGGCGATGCGCATCTATCAGGGCGGCGATCCGGCCGATGCGGCCGAGCCCTTCGCCGACCAGTCGCACATGATCAACGAGATCAGGCGCTTCACCGGCCACACGCCGACCTCGCTGCGTGCGAACATCGATCCGGTGCTCGCGCTGACGCTCGACAGCGAAACCTTTCATTTTCTGCCGGATGTGATCCCCGAATCGGTTGACCCGGGCGGCAAGTGAGCCCATTTGGTCAATCGGACTGGATTTGTCCGATTTGAGAATTGTTCGCAACAGACCTTAGCGCTGTTGCGCGTAGGGTCACTGGGAATGCGCCTGTCTTCCTTAGCCGATTATGCGGTCGTGATGATGTCCGCCGCCGCGCGCCATTGCGGCATTAGCGGCCGGCTGAACGCGACTCTGATCTCCGAGGAGACCGGACTCCCGCTGCCGACCGTGCAGAAGCTGGTCAGCAAGCTCTCGTCCGCCGGTCTGATCGAAAGCGCGCGTGGCACCGGGGGCGGCTTCCGCCTGTCGCGCCCGCCGGTTGCGATTTCGCTCGCCGATATCGTCGAGGCGATCGAGGGCCCGATCGCGATGAGTGCGTGCGTGGAAAGCGGCAAGCATGATTGCTGCATCGAGGAGAATTGCCGGGTGAAGCCGCATATGGGCGCGGTCAATGGCGCGGTGCGCGGGGCGCTGGCGGGAGTATCGCTCGCGAGCCTGTCGCGCGTGCCCGAGGGAGTCGCGTAATGGCCACGAAGAACGCCGAAGCGCTGGCCGCCGCGAACAAGAAGTACGAGTGGGGCTTCTCGTCCGACATCGAGCAGGAGTTCGCGCCCAAGGGGCTGAGCGAGGACACGGTCCGCTTCATCTCGGCCAAGAAGGGCGAGCCGGAGTGGATGCTGGAGTGGCGGCTCAAGGCCTATCGCCTGTGGCTGGCCATGACTCCGCCCGACTGGGCCAAGCTCAACGTGCCGCCGATCGACTACCAAGATGCGTACTATTACGCCGAGCCCAAGGCCAAGCCCAAGCTCGGTTCGCTCGACGAAGTCGATCCCGAAATCCTGCGCGTCTATGAAAAGCTCGGCATCCCGATCGAGGAGCAGAAGGTGCTCGCGGGCGTCGAAGGCTCGCGCAAGGTCGCGGTGGACGCGGTGTTCGACAGCGTCAGCGTCGCCACCACCTTCCGCAAGGAGCTGGAGGCGGCGGGCGTCATTTTCCGCTCGATCAGCGAGGCGATCCGCGAATATCCGGAGCTGGTGAAGAAGTGGCTCGGCAAGGTGGTGCCGCAGCACGACAATTATTTCGCGGCATTGAACTGCGCGGTCTTCAGCGACGGGACCTTCGTGTACATTCCCGAGGGCGTGCGCTGCCCGATGGAGCTGAGCACCTATTTCCGCATCAATGCCGAGAATACCGGCCAGTTCGAACGCACCCTGATCGTCGCGGACAAGGGCAGTTACGTCTCGTATCTCGAAGGCTGCACCGCCCCGATGCGCGACGAGAACCAGCTCCACGCCGCCGTGGTCGAGCTGGTCGCGCTCGACGATGCCGAGATCAAATATTCGACCGTCCAGAACTGGTATCCCGGCGACGAGAACGGCAAGGGCGGCATCTATAATTTCGTCACCAAGCGCGCGCTGTGCCAGGGGCGGAATAGCAAGGTGTCGTGGACCCAGGTCGAGACCGGCAGCGCGATCACCTGGAAATACCCAAGCTGCGTGCTTTCGGGCGAGAACAGCGTCGGCGAATTCTATTCGGTCGCGGTGACGAACAATCGCCAGCAGGCCGATACTGGCACCAAGATGATCCATCTGGGCAAGGGATCGCGCTCGACGATCATCTCCAAGGGCATCAGCGCGGGGCGCTCCGACAACACCTATCGCGGCCTCGTCCGCGTCGGCCCCACCGCTGAGAATGTCCGCAACTTCACCCAGTGCGACAGCCTGCTGCTCGGCTCCGAATGCGGCGCGCACACCGTGCCCTATATCGAGGTCCGCAATCCGTCGGCGCAGATCGAGCATGAGGCGACCACCTCGAAGATCAGCGAGGACCAGCTCTTCTACGCGATGCAGCGCGGGCTCGATCAGGAGGCCGCGGTCGCGCTGATCGTCAACGGCTTCGCGAAAGAGGTGCTCCAGCAGCTCCCGATGGAATTCGCAGTCGAGGCGCAGAAACTGCTCGGCATCTCGCTCGAAGGGAGCGTCGGTTGAGCACCGATTCCGCGCTCATCCTGTTCCGCGACAGGCTGCCGTCGCGCGCCGATCTCGAGGCGCAGCTCGACGCGCTTGGTTATCGGGTCGATCTCGGCGGTTTCGACCTCGCGGCGACGAAGGGCTGGATCGATATGCGCGTCGACGGGCGAAAGACCGGGTTCGATTATGGCCTGTTCCCGCTGACCCGGGAGGATTTCGGACCCTTCCCCAAAAAGGCGCTCAAGGCCGGCGACACCGCGCTGTCGTTCGGCGCGCGGGGCAAGGCGTCGATCGTCGCGGTCTCGATGATTCAGCACGCCATGTCGCTGCTCGCCGCCGCGCACGGCCTGATCGAGACCTCGCTCATCCCGCCCGAGGAAGTGCAGCGCGGCAGCGTCCAGTCGATCGCGATCTTCTCCGCACCCGGCCCCGCCGCGCCCGAAAGCGAATTCAGCGCGCGCATGGCCGAATTCCGCGAAGCCATCCCCCGGCTCCTGCTGATATTCGCGGTCGCGGCGGCCGTGATCCTCGGCTTCCCCCGCCTGCTCGCATGGATCGGCCGATGATCGCCCGGCTGCTCCTCTTCGCGCCATTGCTCCTCCTGCTTGCGCCGCTACGAGCCGCCGCGCAGGACGCACCGCCGCCGGGCGATCCGGAAGCCGTGGTCGGCGAGGATATCGTCGTCCGCGCGACCTATGGCCGGACGACCATGTTGTTCGACAAGGCCGCCGACGGCACGCTGCGCAATTGCCGGATCATGATTTCGAGCGGCAGCCAGAAGCGCGACACCGACGCCTGCAAGGCGACTCCGGTCTGCTACGAGAAGACCCGCGACGAAGTGACCGACTGCGTCGAGCTGACCGCGCTGGAGCAGGCCCAGATCGCGCCGGGCGCGGTGGCGCCCGCAAAGGATGGCGCGGTGCCGGTCTTCTCGATGCCGCAGCTAGTGAAGCCGCGGACACCATCCATGCCCGCGACCGGGCCGGTGACGGTCACCGAGGAGAGCGCCGAGACGGGCCGCCAGCGTGTCGGCAAGCTGCCGCCGCCGCCTCAGGCGCCCACCGACGGGCCGCTGATCCGGCTGACCACGGGGCAGGAACAATGAGCGAAGCACTCTCGCCCTGGGAACTTGAGCGGCTCGGCAGGCTCAGGCTTTCGAAAGGTGGCGACACGGCGATCCCGGATACCCGCCTCGAAGTCCGTGGCGCGCCGGTGACCGAGACATCGCACGAATATCGCATCAGGAAGTCGAATGCTGAAGATTGAAAACCTCCACGCCGAAGTCGATGGCAAGCCGATCCTCAAGGGGCTGAGCCTGTCCGTGAATGCGGGCGAAGTGCACGCGATCATGGGGCCGAACGGCGCGGGCAAGTCGACGCTCGGCTATGTGCTGGGCGGACGGCCGGGGTATGAAGTGACCGAAGGTAGCGTGAGCTTCGACGGGCAGGACCTGCTCACCCTCGAAGCGCATGAGCGCGCCGCCGCCGGCTTGTTCCTCGGCTTCCAGTATCCGGTCGAGATCCCCGGCATCTCGAACGTCCAGTTCCTCCGCGAGGCGCTCAATGCGCAACGCCGCGCGCGCGACGAGGCGCCGCTTTCGGGGGCGGAGTTCCTCAAGCTCGCTCGCGCCCAGGCCGATGCGCTCGGCATGGACATGGAGATGCTCAAGCGCCCGGTGAATGTCGGCTTTTCGGGCGGCGAGAAGAAGCGCAACGAGATGGTGCAGATGGGGATCATCGGCCCCAAATTCGCGGTGCTCGACGAGACCGATTCGGGGCTCGACATTGATGCGCTGCGCATCGTCGGCGACGGCATCAACCGGATCATGCGCGCACCCGACAAGGCGGTGCTGCTGATCACCCATTACCAGCGGCTGCTCGATTATGTCCGCCCCGATTTCGTCCATGTGCTGAGCGATGGCCGCATCACGCGCAGCGGCGGGCCCGAGCTGGCGCACGAACTCGAAGCCGAGGGCTATGGAGGGGTGGCGGCGTGACCGGTCTTCTCCTTCGTCATGCTGAACTTGTTTCAGCATCCATGGTGCCACAGGCGAACCCATCGCCTGTGGAGGGTTGGACCCTGAAACAAGTTCAGGGTGACGGCGAATGAGTGTGGTGCTCGATCTCCCCTCTTCCAAGCAGGAGGAATGGCGCTGGGCCGATATGGCGGCATTGCAGGCGGCGGCCGAAGCGGAACCGCACGCCACGGGCGTCGATCCCAAATCGCTGTTCCTCGACATTCCGGGCCCGCGCCTGCTCTTCGTCGATGGCGTGTTCGAGCCGGCGCACAGCGTGCCTGGCCGGGTCCGGATCGGCCCGATCGTCTCCGAAACCGCGCATCCGCTGGGCGGGTTCGCGCAAGGGGAAGGGTGGCAGCTTTCGCTTGGGGCGGAGCAGGTCGAGGAACATGTCCAGATCGTCCATCTGGGCTCGGGCGGCGAAAGCCATGTGCCCGGCCGAATCGCGATGGCGGAGGATGCGGTCGCGTCCGTGGTCGAAACCTATGCGGGCGCCGGCTGGGCCAATCGGCTGACCCGGATCGAGCTGGCGCGCGGCGCCCGGCTGATGCGCTCGGTGCGGCTGGTTCAGACCCAGGGCTTCGTGTCGATCCGCGACGAGGCGGAAATCGGCGAGGCGGCGAGCCTGGTGTCGATCTTCCTCGGCGTCGGCGGGATGGGCAGCCGCGTCGACGGCGCGCTGACGCTGACCGGCAAGGGCGCCTTCGCCGAAATGGGCGGCGCGCTGCTCACGCGCGGCGAGCAGAAACAGGAATGCGCGGTCGCGGTGCGGCATGAGGCGGTCGAGGGCACCAGCCGCCAATTGTGGCGCGCGGTCGCGGCGGACCGCTCCACCGCGAGCCTTGCCGCCCGCGTCGAGGTCGCACGCGATGCGCAGAAGACCGATGGCGAGCAGTCGCTGCGCGGGCTGCTGCTCAGGCGCACCGCGACGGTGAACCTCAAGCCCGAGCTTGAGATCTTCGCCGACGATGTGAAATGCGCGCACGGCGCGACCGTGGGCGAGCTCGACAAGCGAGCGCTCTTCTACCTCGAAAGCCGCGGCATTCCCGAGGCGCGGGCGACGGCTTTGCTCACGCATGCGTTCGTGGCCGACGCGCTCGACCGGATCGGCGACGAGGCGGTGCGCGAAGCCTTCGCGGCGGATGCCGAAGCCTGGCTGGAGGCGGCGCTGTGAGCCATTTCCTCCGTCATGCTGAACTCGTTTCAGCATCCAACGTGCCCCAACCGATGCCATCGCCCGTGGAGGGTTGGACCCTGAAACAAGTTCAGGGTGACGGAGAATGAGTGTGTTGGCCGATTCCAAGCCGCTCGACCTGCTCGCCGATTTCCCGGCGATCCCGGCGGGCTGGGCCTATCTCGATACCGCCGCGACGGCGCAGAAGCCTCGCCCGGTGCTCGATGCGATCGCGCGCGGCTATGGCGAGACCTATGCCACCGTCCATCGCGGCGTCTATCAGCGCTCGGCGGACATGACCTATGCCTTCGAGGCCGCGCGCGAGCGAGTGGCGAAGTTCATCGGCGGCAAGCCCGAGGAGACGATCTTCGTCCGCGGCGCGACCGAGGGGATCAATATCGTTGCCCACTGCTGGGCGGGCACCCAGCTCAAGCCGGGCGACCGCATCCTGCTTTCGACACTCGAGCATCATTCGAACATCGTGCCGTGGCAGATGGTGGCCGAGCGCGTCGGCGCCGAAATCGACGTGGTGCCGCTGACCGCCGACCACCGCATCGATCTCCACGCGATGGAGGCGATGCTGACCGAGCGGCACAAGCTGGTCGCGCTGGCCCATGTCTCCAACGTGATGGGCTCCACGCTCGACGCGAAGCGCGCGACCGAACTGGCGCACGCGGCGGGCGCGAAGATCCTGCTCGACGGCTGCCAGGCCGTGCCGCGCATGCCTGTCAATGTCGCCGAGCTTGGCTGCGACTTCTACGTCTTTTCGGGCCACAAGCTTTACGGTCCCACCGGGATCGGCGTGCTCTGGGGCCGCTACGCGTTGCTCGACGCGATGCCCCCGATGCAGGGCGGCGGGTCGATGATCGACCGCGTGACCTTCGCGAAAACAACCTATGCCCCGCCGCCGGGCCGGTTCGAGGCGGGAACGCCGCATATCGTGGGCGTGCTCGGGCTTCATGCCGCGTGCGACTATGTCGACGGCATCGGGCTGGAGCGTATCCATGCGCACGAAACCGCCCTGGTGCGGCAGGCGCGCGAGGCGCTGTCCCAGCTCAACAGCGTGCGGCTGTTCGGGCCCGAGGATAGCGCCGGGATCGTCTCTTTCGCGGTGGAGGGGGTGCATCCGCACGATGTCGCCACCATCTTGGACGAGGCGGGTGTCGCGATCCGCGCCGGGCATCATTGCGCACAGCCGCTGATGGATGCGCTCGGCGTCCCGGCGACCGCGCGGGCCAGTTTCGGGGTCTACAACGGCCCGAGGGATATCGAGGCGCTGGTGAAGGGCGTCGAACGCGTGACGAGGATTTTCGGGTGAACGAAGAACCCAAGTTTCAGGTCGAAGAAGTCGAGGCGGTCGAGGCTCCGGCGAAGGCGCGCGTGGAAGACGCGCGCGAGACGTTCGAGCGCAAGCGCGACTATCTCGAAGGCTTCCTGACCAAAAAGCCCGAGACCGATCTGGTCGCGGGCGAAGGCGGCGCGCTGCAGGCGGCGATCGTCGACGCGCTCAAGGAGATCTATGATCCCGAAATCCCGGTGAACATCTACGATCTCGGGCTGATCTATGGCGTCGAGGTGACCGATGACGGCCATGCCGCGGTGACGATGACGCTCACCACCCCGCATTGCCCCGTCGCCGAATCGATGCCCGCCGAGGTCGAACTGCGCGTCGGCTCGGTGCCCGGTGTCGGCCATGCCGAGGTCAATCTGGTCTGGGACCCCGCCTGGGACCCGAGCAAGATGAGTGACGAGGCCAAGCTCGAACTGGGGATGCTCTAAATTCCCCTCCCGCTTGCGGGAGGGGCTAGGGGAGGGGCCGTTGAGGCCAGCTTCTCCCTCGCAACTGGACAGGCCCTCCCCCGACCCAGTGCCCTCGCCGGGTCGGGTCAATCATGCCCCCCGGCATGATTGAGAAATCGCCGGGGGCAATTTCGGCCCGTCCCGGCGAGGGCACTCGCAAGCGGGAGGGGAGGAGAAGAAGATGACCGAGACCAAGACCCGCGAACGCCCTGCCGCGCTCACCCTCACTCCCGCCGCCGAGGCGCGGATTGCCGAGCTGATGGCCAAGGCCCCCGAGGGCGCGATTGGAGTCAAACTCTCCACGCCGCGCCGCGGCTGCTCCGGCCTCGCCTATTCGGTCGATTACGTCACCGAGGCCAAGCCGTTCGACGAGCGGATCGAGACTCCCGGCGGCCTCTTCTTCGTCGATGGCGCGTCGGTGCTCTACCTGATCGGGTCCAAGATGGACTGGGTCGAGGACGATTTCGCCGCGGGTTTCACCTTCGAAAATCCCAACGCCAAGGGCGCGTGCGGATGCGGGGAGAGCTTTACGGTCTAATCGCTGTCCTACAGATACTGACCTGTGCCATCCTCTTGGGAATGGCCGATTTCGCATCCAACTTTTTCTCGCTCCGGCCGGTAACAATGTTACGCAGGGTTGTTCGTTAGTTTCAAGAATCGCGTGAAAACTGTGAAGCTAAGCATCTGAAGAGGGGAGAACATGCCGTTTCCGCAGCCCTACATTTCCGACGCGAATCGCTATGACGGGCGCATGCCCTATCGCCGTTGCGGCCGTTCGGGGCTCGACTTGCCGGCGATCTCGCTTGGGCTCTGGCAGAATTTCGGCGGGACGGACGTGTTCGAGACCGGGCGGGCCATCCTCCGCCGCGCGTTCGACCGGGGCGTCACCCATTTCGATCTCGCGAACAATTATGGTCCCCCCTACGGCTCCGCGGAGGAGAATTTCGGGCGCGTGATGGCGACCGACTTCGCCAGCCACCGCGACGAGTTGATCGTCTCGACCAAGGCCGGGTGGGACATGTGGCCGGGTCCCTATGGCGATGTCGGGGGCAGCAAGAAGTACCTGATCGCGTCGTGCGACCAGAGCCTCAAGCGGATGGGGCTCGACTATGTCGATATCTTCTATTCGCACCGGGTGGACCCCAAGACTCCGCTCGAGGAGACGATGGGCGCGCTCGCGCAGATCCACCGGCAGGGCAAGGCGCTTTATGTCGGCATTTCCAGCTACTCGCCCGATCTCACCCGCAAGGCCGCGGCGATCCTCGCCGAGCACAAGGTGCCGCTGCTGATCCACCAGCCGAGCTATTCGATGCTCAATCGCTGGGTGGAGGATGCGCTGCTCGATACGCTGGCCGATCTCGGCACCGGTTGCATCGCCTTCTCGCCGCTCGCGCAGGGCATGCTGACCAATAAATATCTGGGCGGGGTTCCCGAGGATGCGCGCGCCGCCAAGGGCGGATCGCTGCGGGAGGGATTCCTCACCGAGGAAAACCTGACCCGTATCCGCGGCCTCGACGCCATCGCCAAAGGGCGCGGGCAGACGCTGGCGCAGATGGCGATCGCCTGGGTGCTTCGCGATCCGCGCGTGACCTCGGCGCTGATCGGGGCGCGGACGGTCCAGCAGCTCGACGACTCGCTCGATGCGGTGAAGAATCTCGCATTCAGCCCCGCCGAACTGGCCGAAATCGACGCGCATGCGACCGAGGGCGCGATCGACCTGTGGAAGGTCTCCTCCACCCTGGAAGCGGCTCCCGCCTGATGAGTGTCGCGTTTCGCCGTGAGAGTGACGAGGAGCACAAGGAGCCGCGCTTCGAGCTGCCGCTGCCGGCTGGGCCGAACCTGGTCACTGCCCGCGGGCTCGCGCTGATCGGCGAGAAGGTGACCGGCCTCGAGGCGGCGATCGCCGCCGAGAGCGGGGACGAACCGAAGGAGCTGCTCAAGCGCGAGCTGCGCTACTGGCACACCCGCCAGACCACCGCGCGGATCGCGCCGCCGCCGGAGGAAGGCGTGGTCGGTATCGGTTCGCGCGTCCGCATCCGCTTCGCGGGCAAGGAACGGGTGATCGACGTGGTGGGCCATGACGAGGCCGATCCGGCCGCGGACCGCATCGCCTTCTCCGCCCCGCTCGCGCATGCCTTGCTTGGCGCGGAGGAAGGCGAGCGCGTCGATTTCAACGGTCGCGCCGAGGCCATCGAGATCCTCGAGACCGGACCGATCCCCTGAATTGAATTCCGGCGGGCTTTCGCGGAAGATGTGGGCGGGGGTCAAATTGCAGCACGCTCAGGACACCAGCGACTTTGTCTGCCGCATCTTCGCCTGCACCGCGGAGGTGGCGGCGCAGATACTCGCCCGCGCGCGGATGGCGCGCTTCGCGACGCAGGCGGTGATCGTCCGCCAGGGCGACCGGCTGTCGCTCGCCTATCTCCTCACGGTCGGCCGCGCGCGCGCGATGTTGTGCACCGCCGAGGGGCAGATCGTGCTGCTCCATGAATTCATCCCCGGCGATTTCTTCGGGACGCTGGGCGAAGGCGAGGAGGGGCGGCAGGATGCCGATGTGCTGGCGGTCGGCGAAGTCGAGGCACTCCAGTTCGAGGGCGCGCAACTGGCGCTGCTGGCGCAGCAGCATGGCTGTATCGGGCTAGCGCTCTCGCGTCTGCTGATCCGGCGGCTGCGCGCGACCACCGCGCGGATGTACGAACGCTCGGCACTGTCGGCGGTGGGGCGGGTCTATACCGAACTGCTGCGGCTGGCGCGCGAGCATGAGGGGCTGGCGATCCGCCCGGCGCCCGTCCTCTCCGATCTGGCGCTGCGCATGTCGACGACGCGCGAGACCGCGTCGCGCGCGGTGAGTGCGCTCGAGCGGCGCGGCATCGTCCGCCGCGATGCAGACGCGCTCGTCATCGTCGCGCCGCACCGGCTCGAGGAACTGATCCTCTGAAGCATTTTCTAGTGAGGCGGCAAGCCTGGCGACTCGGAAAATGCGGCAATCAAGGACTCGCGCGGAGCGCGAGCAGCCCGACCGGCATCGCCGCGCGGGGGCCATCCAGCTCACCGACATATTCGGTGCTGAACCGGCCCGGCTCGGCGGCGGCGAGCGCCGCAGCGAAATCGTCGGAGACGCAGGCCGAGCCTGGAAGCGCCGATCCCGCCGCGGCGCTGGCGATTGCGAGCGCGCGCCCGACCAGCTTGGCGTCGCGGCTGAAGGGATCGGCGACGGTTTCGGCGATCCCGTAATAGCCGCCCACCGCCGCGCCGGGGACGGCGGCGGTCAGCGCCGTGGCGCATGCCGCGGCATCGGCCAGCGTCTCGAAGGCGAGGAGCACCGCTTCGCCGGTAAAGCTCGGCGGCACCGCGGTCGCGGGACCCTTGGCGAGCACATCGGCGATCGCGGACAGCGCGTCGCCTTCGGCACGCACCGCGAGCGCGGCAAGGCACGCCTGGCGCGCGGGCGGGGCGGGCAGCGGCGGACCGACCGGCTCGCGCGCGGCACGCAGGATATGCTGGCGTCCGCCGCCGCCCGCCCAGATTCGCAAGGAGTGGCTGCGGCTTTCCTCCTCGCCCTCGGCCAGCACGAGCAATTGCAGCGCCTCGCTCGCGAGCCGCCGCGCATTGGTTCGCGCTTCGCCCATCGCGATCTCGTCGGCTAGGCCGATGCCGGCAATGTCGGGCAACATGTTGAGCGGCTCGACCGCGCGCACCGATTCCGCCGCGGCGACCATCGCATCGAACCGCCGCCGCCATTCACCTCCGAACGGATCGACCGACAGCGCGGCAAAGGCATCGAGCCCGCCCGGGATCACCAGATGCAGCTCGGCTCCCGCTTCGATCAGCGCTTCGGCGACGAGGATATCCGCCCCCGCCGCCAGCGCGCCATAGCCGAAGCCGATCCGCTCCTCCGCGATCACCGCGGCGATCTCCCCGGTCAGCGGCTGCGGCCGGGCATCGGCGCGGAACGACATATGCCCGCCGAAATGCAGCGACCTTTTCGGCCGGTGCGTATCGAGCCATGCCGCGTCCGTACCCTGCGCGGCGAGGATCAGCGCGAACTGGCGAAGAGTGGACGCATGATCCTCCCAGGCCCGCGGGGCGAGCGCGATGGCTTCGTCCAGCGCTGCCTGGGCCTCGGTGGACCGTCCGAGCAGAAGCAGCGCCTCGGCGCGCGTGGCGGCGAGATAATAGGGGGTTTCGGGCTCGTCGGGATGGGCGGCGATGCGGGCGAGCACCTGTTGGGCCAATTCCCGCGAACGCTCGGCATCGCCGGCGAGCAACGAAAGCGTGGCGGCGTTGATCAGCGGATAGGTCGCCCCGTCACTGCCCGCCGCCCGCGCATAGGCCTCCGCCGCCTCGCCATAGAGGCCTGCGCGCGCCTCCCCGGAGACGCGCAGCGCGCGATCCTTGAGCAGGCGGCCCTTGATGGCGAGCGCGGCGGGATCGGCGGACGCGCCATAGCCTTCGGCTTCGAACAATGCCCACGCCCGATCAAGCGCGCCTGACCGGGCGAGGGCGGTAACGAGTGTCAGCATGTGGACGCGCGCTGCCTTTCGAGGGATTCGATCATGTTCTAGGACTTCAACGGGCTGCCGTCATTCAGCATGATTTTCATCAGGCCCTCCGCGCCCTGCGCGCTGGCGGTCCGCCTCGCGGCGGCCGTTCAGCGCGACCCGTGTCAACGCCACCATCATTAGCGTTGCGGCATGGGCGGCGGGCGTGACGACGGTCACGCAGCGGATGGTGCGGTCGGCGTCGCGCCGGACAGAGCGTGTCGAGACCGTTGCCGGCCAGACCCCGCGACGCTTCCGTCTGAAATCATGCCGTGTGAAAGCTCGCGGCGTAACAATAGTGTAGCCACCGCTTGCCGAAATAGTCGGCGCGGCTAAGATCGATCGAACGTGACATAGATCATGGGGCCGCTTTTTTTCGTGCGCGTATCCGCCAGTTGACGGGCAGGAACTTGCGGCGCGGACGACAAGCGCCCGCGCCCGCCCGATCAGCGTATCGAACGGGAGACGAGATCATGCCCAAACTGCTTCTTCCCGGCGCGCTCGCGCTTGTCATCGCCGTGATCGCGCTGCTGGTCATTCCATCCGCGGCGTTGCCCGCGCTCAAGCTCAACCCGAACATGGCGCAGGCCGCGGCGGTGACGATCGGCGGGCTGGTGGCGATCGCGGCGATCCTCGAACGCGCGCTCGCGGTGTTCACCGATCTGCTGTTCGGCGAGGAGCGCAGCGAAGCGCGGCAGCAATTGAGCGCCGTCCGGCTGACCGTGCCGGCGCCGGCGCCTCCGCCCGCGCCCGGCACGACGCCCGCGGCCATGGCGACCGCGCAGGCGGCCGCCGTGAAGGCGCATGCCGCCGCCCGGATGGCGATGGCCCCTGCGCTCGCCGCGGTCGAGACGGTGGACGCCAAGCGCGAGCGCGCGCGGCTGCTGATGGGCTTCGCCGCCGCCTTCCTGATCAGCGCGGCCGGGGTACGCACGCTCACCGGCCTGATCGCCGACGGCCAGACGCTCACCAGCTATGCGTCGATGGTCGATATCATGCTCACCGCCGGCCTGCTCGCGGGTGGGAGCAATGCGCTGGCGAAGCTGGTCGAGTTACTCCAGGAGGGCGCCAACAACCGGCTCAACAGCCTGCGAACGGGTGGCTGAGGCGCGGGCGCGACCAGCGGCCACGCTGCCTCGTACGATGCAATCAAGCTTGCGCCAGTCAGCCGCCCGGCTGCGACGAGTGCCCGACCGTGACGATCCGGCTGGCGCGCCTTCCGTCCGCCGAGCGTGTCCGCAGTTCGACCGCCCCTGAAACCGCCATCGGCCCGGCATAAGGCTGCCATTTGCCGCCCGCGACTCGATACTCGATCGCCATCCCCGGATATTCGGCATTGGCCTCCAGCCTGCCCGACACGATCCGGGCCCCCGGCGGAGTCACGCGATAGGCGATGCCCAGACGCTCGAGTATGCCGAACTGCACTGGCATCCTTCCCGCAAAGCCCCGCCAGTCGGCGAGCATAGCGGCGCGATCCACCCGCGCGTCACCGAAGCGATAGCTTTGCCCAGCCCTGTAGGCCGGTTCCCAGACCGGTCGGTGCCAGGCGCGTTCGGCGAAGGCAAGCAGACGGGGGAAGAGCTGATAATCCACGCCGGCATCGGTGCGGATCGTCTCGCTCCAGAGTTGCGCCTGGAGCCCCGCAATGCCGCGTCCGGCCGCGAGCGGAGTCTTGTCCTTGATCGTCTGGGGCCGGGCGAAGGTGTCGCGGACCAGCGCGGCGTTGGCGGGGAGATTGCCGGTCATGAAGCCGAAGATCTGCAGCGTATCGACGCTGCGTGAGGCCCAGTCGTAACCGCGCTCGAGCGGGTGGGGCACGTACGGCATGTCGAGATAGCCGATATCGGGAATCGAGAGCACCACATCCCAACCCTGATTGGCCTGAATATGCGTCTCGGCGATGCCGCCCCAGAACAGCGTGCCCCAGATATTGGTCTGGACCGATTTGGGCATCTTCTTCGGATCGGTATGGCCGAGGCCATCGCTCCAGCCCGCGACCTTGAGGCCCCTGGCGGCGAGGTCGGCCGAGACGCGCTCGATGAAATAGGCACCCAGCGCCTTCGGCTCGCGTCCGGTGGAGGCCATCAGCGGCTTGCACGCCGGGCTCTGGCCCCATGCGCCCGCGGTCTCGTCGGCGCCGATGTGGAAGGTCCTGAGCGGTGCGCCCGCGCTCCTGTGCATCGCCGCGATCTCGTCGACTGCGGTGCCGAGGAAGCGATAGGTCTGGTCGATGCACACGTTGAGCGTGTTGTCGGTATAGTTCTGGATGCTGTGATATTTGGTCGCGTCGGCCGGCTCGACGAGGCGATAGGCATTGGCCTCGTCGATCTTGCCCGCGACGATCAGCCGGCGATAGCGCGCCTCCATCGATCGGATCGCCGCGCGCGAATGGCCGGGCATGTCGAGCGACGGGATCACCTCGATATTGCGCAGCGTCGCGGCGCGGACGATCTCGATATAATCGGCCTGGCTGAGATAGCCGTTGACCGGGCCGGTGCCCTCGGGCCCCGCGCCGAGTTGGGGCAGCAGGCAGCGATTTTCCTCCGGATCGTGGCAGCGCCTGGAGCCGACCTCGGTCAGTTCGGGCAGCGCCTTGATCTCCAGCCGCCAGCCCTCGTCGTCGGCGAGATGGAGATGGAGCTTATTGAAGCGATACACCGCCATCGCGTCGATCAGCTTGAGCAGCTCGGCCTTGCTGTGGAAATTGCGCGCGAGGTCGATGTGGAGCCCGCGAAAGCCGTAGCGCGGGGCATCGTCGACCAGCATCGGGCGCAGCCGGCCCTTGTCGAATGCGGCCTGCTGGGCCAGCGCGCGCAGGGCATAGTTCACGCCCGCCAGGTCGGCGGCAAGGATCTCGATCCGGCCCGTTTGCGCGGTCAGGCGGAAGGCTTCGGGGGCGGAGAATTTGGCCTCGGGATAGAGCTGGATGTCGAGCACCGGCCCCTTGTCCGTGGGGAAGCCGAGCCCCGCGAGCGCGGGCGCGAGCTGCGCGCGCGTGACGCCGGTGAGGCGCAGCGTAACGCCTCCGCGCAGATCGATCGGCGGACCCGAAAGATGCGTGGCCGAGACGGGCGAGGGCACCATCGCGAACTCGGGCACGGTCGCGGGGCCGCGCGCGGCGAAGGTGTCGTAGGCGCGCTCGGGGGTCTGCCACCGGGTCTTGTCCTCGGCGCCCGAACCCGCCAGCCGCGCCTCGTCGGTCATCGGCGCGACGAAGGGGAGGATCTCGTGCCCGGTTTCGGGATCGATCATCGGCCGCGTCGCCTCCAGCGTCCGCGCCTCGACGCCCGCGCCGGCGATATAGAGGTTGGGCATTACGAAGGCGGTCGAATGGTGGTGGCCCGCGCCCCACAATCTGATCACATAGGTCTTGCCCGGTTCCAACACCGCGCCGGGCTTGAGGGTCAGGCGGTTGAGGTCGCCATTGATCCATTCGTTGCGGAACACGTCGCTTTCGACCAGCGGCAGCCGGTTGGTGAAGCTGAAATAGAGGGCGAAGCCGTCGATCGTGGCCGGGACCTGCTTCGGCATGGTCAGGGTGAGGGTGGTGAGGAAGGTGCCGTCGGCGCCCGCCGGGCGGTTGGCGGGATTATTGTCGACGATCGCGTAGCGGACGCCGGTATCGCGGGCGAGCGCGTCGAATTCGGCCTGGCTCGGCGAAGGGCCCGGATTGGAGGCCGCGAGCACGAGCAGCAAGGATGCCGCGACCAGCAATGCGCGGAAACGGCCCGGTTTCGCCTGCATGTCGCACTCTCCCAGTTTGTCTTGTGGTACTATTTTTGTCATGACAGTCCGGACGGGTCAAGGAGAGGGAACATGGCGAGCTGGCGCGGAATCGCTCGAATTGGCATTTTATTGGTTCTATCGCTTGCCCTGCCCGCGCAGGCGGCGGAGCGGCCGGTGTTCGTCGGCTATTTCCCGGCCTTCAAGGGGCTCGCCCGGATCGCGGCGACGCCGATCGAGCATTACACGCATATCAACATCGCCTTCGCCAATCCCGATGCCTCGGGCGCGCTCGTCCGGGACGGGAAGATGACCTGCATGTCGGGTGGCGCGAACGGCGCTGTGACCGTCGCGGAGCTGCGCGATTCGGCGGCGAAGCTGCGCACGAGGGGGGCGAAGGTGCTGCTATCGACCGCGGGCGGCGTGATCCCCGGCTGTTCGGGGGATTGGGCGGCGCTGATGGCGGGTCCGGCCAAGGAGACCCTACTGGCCGATTTGATCGCGGTCGTCGACGCGGCGGGGCTCGACGGAGTCGATATCGATATCGAAGGCGCGCTGCTGACGAAGATCGACCAGGCGGGCAATTACACGCCCTTCATCGCTGCGCTGTCGGGGGCGCTCAAGGCCAAGGGCAAGCTGCTGACGGTCGCCACCGCATCCTATGAAGGCGGGATGATTCCGGTCGATTCGATCCGCTATTTCGATCTCGTCATGCCGATGTCGTACGACATGATCGGTCCGAGCTGGGGCCAGCCGGGGGCCGAGCATTCGACCTATGCGCAGGCCGAGATCGACGTCGCCTTGTGGCTCGCGCGCGGCGTCGCGCCGGAACGGCTGGCGCTGGGGGTTCCCTTTTACGGCTATGGCTTCGGCAAGGTGGCGCCGGGCGGCGGGTTCAACCAGCTTTTCGCCGCGCATGGCGACGCGGTGCTGACCGCCGACCTGATCGGCAATGCCTGCGCGGGCTGCGATTACATTACCTTCAATTCGCCCGCGACGCTCAGGCGCAAGGCCGAGCTCGCTCGAAGGCGCGCGGGTGGGGTGATGGTGTGGGAGATGACCCAGGACACGCCCGACCAGCTGCTGGGCCGCACGATTGCGAGGGAGTTGGCGAATTGACGAAGGGCGGGCCGATGCGCCATCGGTCGGCGACCGCGAGGGAGCAGCACAGGTGTCATTGATCGAGAGCGTCGGCCGGCTCCACAAGGACGACCCGACCCCGCTCTACCTCCAGCTCCAGAAGGGCCTGCGCGACGCGATCGCGAACCGCGTGGTTCAGGCCGATGCCGCGATCCCCACCGAGCGCGACCTTGCCGAGGAGTTCGACATCTCGCGCATCACCGTGCGCAAGGCGATCGACGGGCTGGTCGAGGAGGGGCTGCTGTCGCGGCGGCGCGGCGCGGGGACCTTCGTGACGGCGCCGCGCGTCGAGAAGAGCTTTTCGCGGCTGACCAGCTTCTCGGAGGACATGATCGCGCGCGGGCGGCGGCCGCACAGCGTGTGGGTGAGCAAGCGCGAGGGCGCGGTCACGCCCGAGGAATCGCTGTCGCTCGGCCTGTCGCCGGGGACCCCGGTCTATCGCTTCCAGCGGATCCGCTATGCCGACGACATGCCGATGGCGCTCGAATACGCGACCGTCCCGGCCTATTGCCTCGCCTCGCCCGAGGCGGTTGGGGCATCGCTCTACGATGCGCTCGAGGCGGCGGGGCATCTGCCGGTGCGCGCGCTCCAGCGGGTGCGCGCGATCAATTTCAACGCCGAGCAGGCGGGGATGCTGGGGGTCGCGCCGGGCGATGCGGGGCTGTTCATCGAGCGGCGGGGCTTCCTTGCCGACGGACGCGCGGGGGAGTTCACCCACAGCTATTACCGCGGCGACGCCTATGATCTGGTGGCCGAGCTCAACACGCGCTGACCGGGCCCAATTATCTTTGCCGTCATTCCGGTCTTGAGCCGGGATCCCGCTTCTTCTTCTGCGGCGCAAAGGCAGCGGGACCCCGGGTCAAGCCCGGGGCGACGAGGCTGGATTAGGTAACAATTCTAGTACCAATTCTACAAAAGTCTGATAGCCTGACCCAAAGCTGTTGGGGGAGGGCATATGACCGATACCGCAAAGCCGCGACTGCTGTCGCTCGACGTCCTGCGCGGGCTGACCGTGGTGGGGATGATCCTGGTCAATTCGATGTCGGGCATGTTCTATGGCCCCGAGGCCAAGGTCTTCCCGCTGCTGCTCCACGCCAAATGGGACGGGCTGATGCTCGCCGATGTGGTGTTCCCGGGCTTCCTGATGATGGTCGGCGTCGCCATCCCGCTGGCGATGGCGAACAGCCGAGACGGCGCCGGTAAGGAGACCGGCGCGATCCTCTCCCGGACGGGGCGGCTGGTGCTGCTCGGCTTCCTGCTCTCGAACCTCTACTGGTTCGCCCATTTTTCCGAAGGCGCGTGGCGGCTGTTCGGGGTGCTCCAGCGGATCGGCCTGGTCTATGGCGCCTGTGCCCTGCTGTTCATCGCCTGCGGACCGCGCGTGCGGATGGGCATCATCGCCGCGATCCTGATCCTCTATTGGCCGCTCAGCCTGCTCCCCGCGCTCGACGGGCTGGTGCCCACCGATATCTGGATGCGCGGGCATAATTTCGTGGGCTCGGTCGACCGGGTGCTGCTGGGCGCGGGCGATCATATCTATGTGAAGGGCCCTGAGGGTTACGATCCCGAGGGGCTGCTCGGAACGCTTCCCGCCATCGCCCACGGGCTGATCGGTGTGGCGATCGGCGAGTATCTGCTCAAGCGACCCGCGGGCGCGGCCAAGACGCTGGCGCTTGCCGGGGCCGGGATGCTCGTGCTGGGCGTCGCCTGGGGCTTCGTCTTTCCGGTGATCAAGGACATCTGGTCCTCGACCTTCGTGCTGGTGACCTGCGGGATCACCACGCTGGCGCTGGCGGGCTTGCATGCCTGGCTCGACCGCGAGCCGCCGCCAACCGGCGCGACGCGCGCCTTCGTGCTGTTCGGCAGCGCCTTCGGGATCAACGCCATCGCCGCCTATGTCCTGCACGAGCTGACCGGATCGATGATCGGCTGGGATGCGATGCTGGTGCCGTACCACGCGCTGAAGGGGAGCATCGGCGAGGGCTGGGCGGCGTTCGCGCCGGTGCTGATCTATATCGGCATCATCTGGCTGTGCGTCGATTATCTGCGCCGCCGGAAGTGGATCGTCCGGATCTGACGGATTTGACGCGATATTACCATTGTAATACCTATTTTGGCGCGCGAATCCGGAGGCGATGGACCATGTCGCCGCCGATGCGGAGGTTCGCGAAGGAAAACGGGATGTTCGCGAAGCACAGCAGGATGTTCGCGGAAGCGGGCGAGGCGGGCGAGGCGGTCGGCCGCTTCCTCGCCGCCAATGGCGATGCGCTGGCGCGGATCGGGGCGCGGTTGCGCGCGGACATGCCCGAGGTGGTGGTCACCTGCGCGCGCGGCTCCTCGGACCATGCGGCGACCTATGGTAAGTATCTGATCGAGACGTTGACCGGGGTGCCGACCGCCTCCGCCGCGCTCTCGGTCTCGTCGGTCTATCGCGCCCCGCCCGCGCATACCGAGCCGGGGACGAGCCGGCTGTGCGTCGCCATCTCGCAATCGGGCCGCAGCCCCGATCTGCTCGCCACCGTCGCGGCGCAGAAATCGGCGGGGGCCTTTGTGATCGCGCTGGTCAACGATGCGGAGTCCCCGCTGGCGGGCATCGCCGACGAACTGCTCGCGCTCAGCGCGGGGCCCGAGATGTCGGTCGCCGCGACCAAATCCTACATCGCCTCGCTCGCGGGCCTCGCGGCGCTGACCGCCGCGTGGACCGAAGATGCCGACCTCGCGGCGGGCGTGGCGGCACTGCCCGAACAGCTTCCGCAAGCCTTTGCGCTCGACTGGTCGCCTGCCATCCCGGCCTTGCGCGATGCGACCAACCTGTTCGTGATCGGGCGCGGTTACGGCTTCGGGGTGGCGCAGGAGGCGGCGCTCAAGCTCAAGGAGACGTGCGGGCTCCATGCCGAATGCTTCAGCGCGGCCGAAGTAAAGCACGGCCCGATGGTGCTGGTCGGCGAGGGCTTTCCGATCCTCGCCTTCGCGGGCAGCGGCGCGGCGGGGGACGATGTGCGCGAGACCGCCGCGCTGTTCGCCTCGCGCGGGGCGCGGGTGGTGCTGGCGGACAGGCACGCGGATCTGCCGGTCATGACCGCGCATCCCGCCATCGAGCCGATCCTGATGATCGCCAGCTTCTATCGTATGGCGGAGCGGCTTTCGGTCGCGCGCGGATATGATCCCGATGCGCCGCCATTTCTCGCCAAAGTGACGCGTACCCAATGACGGGCGGTTATCCCCTTGAGACGATGCGCCTCCCCGGCGAAGGCCGGGGCGCGGTTGCGAAGCTGGCAGGTGCTGAGCGCGGCCCTCTCCAAAGCCGCTATCCCAACTGGGCCCCGGCCTTCGCCGGGGAGGCGTCGTGGTTCAAAGGGATGAATACCCAATGAGGATCCGCGTCGCCAACGGGCATATCGTCGCCGGGCGCGCGGTGCTTCCCGCCGCGACGATCCATGTCGAGCAGGGGCGGATCCTGACGATCGACACGCGGATCGAGGGGCGGGCGGAGATCGACCTCGATGGCGGCTGGCTGGTCCCCGGCTTCATCGACACGCAGGTCAATGGCGGCGGCGGGGTCCTGTTCAACGACGATATCGGCGTCGAGGCCATCGCCGCGATCGGCGCCGCCCATGCGAAATTCGGCACCACGGCCTTCCTGCCGACGCTGATCAGCGACTCGCCCGACCGCATCGCCGCCGCGCTCGACGCCGCCGATGCGGCGATGACGGCGAGGGTTCCGGGGGTGGTGGGGGTGCATATCGAGGGGCCCTTCATCAACGCGGCCCGGCGCGGAATCCATGAGGCCGCCCGCATCCGCCCGCTCGACTCCGAACTGCTGGCGCTGCTCAGCCGGCCGCGCGCGGGCAAGGTGATGCTCACGGTCGCGCCCGAGCTGGTCGGAGTGGAGAATATCCGCGCGCTGGCGTCGGCGGGGGTGCTGGTCTGCGCCGGGCATAGCGACGCGACCTATGACGAGACGATGGCCGCGGTCGCGGCGGGGATGACGGGGTTCACGCACCTGTTCAACGCCATGTCGCCGCTCACGCACCGCGCGCCGGGGATGGTGGGCGGGGCGCTCGATTCGCCGGGGACCTGGTGCGGGCTGATCGTCGACAATGCGCATCTCCACCCCGCCACCGTGCGTATCGCGGTCCGCGCCAAGGGTCCGGACCGGATCATGCTGGTGACCGATGCGATGCCGAGCGTGGGCACAAGCGAGGATCATTTCATCCTGCAGGGCAAGCGGATCGCGGTGCATGACGGCGTGTGCACTTACGCCGACGGGACGCTCGCGGGATCGGATCTCGATATGGCGACGGCCTTCCGCAACGCGGCGGGGATCACGGGCCTTCCGCCCGGCGATGTCGTGCGCATGTCGAGCGAATCGGCGGCGGGGTTCCTCGGGCTGTCGGCGTCGCACGGTACGCTGGCGCCCGGGCGGCGCGCCGACTGGGTGGTGCTCGACGCGGGGCTCAGCCCGCGCGAAACATGGATTGGCGGCGAGCGTGTGAGCGAGTCGCAGGCGGCATGAGAACCGCGAAGGGGAGGGGTTGGCATTGGCGGAACTGATCATCACCGCGCCGCTGAAAGGCTGGGCCGCGCCGCTGAGCGAGGTGCCCGACCCCGTCTTTGCCGGGGGCATGATCGGCGAGGGCGTGGCGATCCACCCGACCGGATCCACGGTGCATGCGCCCTGCGACGGGGTGGTGGCGGCGCTCCACGCCGCGCGGCACGCGGTGACGGTCCGGAGCGCCGAGGGGGCCGAGATCCTGGTCCATATCGGGCTGGAGACGGTGGCGCTGGGCGGTGACGGCTTCCGCGCGATGGTGGCTGAGGGCGACACGGTGTCGCGCGGCGATCCGCTGATCGCGTTCGACATGGACGCGGTGGGCCGGGCGGCGGCGGGGCTGGTGACGCCGGTGGTGGTGGTCAATTCGGACGCCTTCGCGATCGAGCGGCGCATCGTGGAGCGCCTGGTCGAGCCGGGCGACGCGCTGATGGCGCTACGCCCGCTAGGTGGCGGGCAACAGGCGCCGGCGGCGGGCGACACGCTGATCCGCCCCGTCACCATCCCGCTCGCGCACGGCATCCATGCCCGCCCCGCCGGACGGATCAGCGAAGCCGCGCGCCGGTTCGACGCCGCGGTCGAGATCGTCGCCGGCACGCGGCGCGCCAATGCCCGCAGCGCGGTGGCGCTGATGGGGCTGGGGCTGAAATATCGCCAGCGCGTGATGATCGAGACGCGCGGGCGCGACGCGCAGGAGGCGCTGGTCACCATCGGCAACCTGATCGAGGCGCTGGAGGAAGCCGAAGGGCTCCCCACGCCCACGCCCCGCCCCGGAGAGGTGCCCGAGGGCGCGCTGACCGGAGTGACGGCGTCGCCCGGCCTCGCCATCGGCACCGCCGCCTGGCTGAAGCAGGAGCCTGTCGATATCGCGCTGCTCGCGGAGGATCCCGCCGCCGAGACCGCCGCGCTCGACGCCGCGCTGGCGCGTGTCCGCGCGCGGATCGCCGAGGCGGCGGCGCGCGGCGGCGAGGCGCAGCGCCATATCCTCGAGGCGCATCTCGCCTTGCTGGAGGACGAGAATCTGCTTGCCGTCGCACGTTCGTTCATCGCTTCGGGGCTGAGCGCGGGGCAGGGCTGGCGCGACGCGCTGGCGCCGCAAATCGCGGTGCTGCGCCGGTCGGACGACCCGCGCTTCGCCGAGCGCGCGGGCGATCTCGAGGATCTCGAACGGCAGGTCCAGCTCGCGCTGGCGGGCCGCGAGCCCGAGGCGCGACGCTTCGCGCCGGGCACCATCCTGCTCGCCGACGACCTGCTGCCCTCCGAGCTGATCGGCCTCGATGCCGCCGGGATCGTGCTGGCGCGCGGCGGGCCGACCGCGCATGTCGCGATCCTCGCGGCGGCGCGGGGGCTGCCGATGCTGGTCGCGGTTGGCGAGCGGCTGGCGGAAGTCGCGCCGGGCAGCGCGCTGGCGCTCGATGCCGGCACGGGGTTTCTCGAGGTTGCGCCCTCGGACGCGGCGCTCGAGGCCTATCGCCGGCGGCTCGCGCAGCAGGGCGAACGCCGCGCCGCCGCGCTCGCCTCGGCGCACGAACCCTGCCGCACCGCCGATGGCACGCGGATCGAGCTGTTCGCCAATCTCGGATCGCTCGACGATGCGGCGCTCGCGGTGAGCCATGGGGCGGAGGGATCCGGGCTGCTCCGCACCGAATTCCTGTTCATGGACCGCGCCTCACCGCCGGGCGAGGACGAGCAGCTTGCGGCCTATCAGGCGGTCTCGGATGCGATGGAGGGCAGACCGGTCATCGTCCGGCTGCTCGATATCGGCGGCGACAAGCCCGCGCCCTGGCTGCCGATGGCGGCCGAGAAAAATCCGATGCTGGGGGTGCGCGGCATCCGCGTCGGCCTCGCGCATCCCGAGCTGCTCGAGGCGCAGCTTCGCGCGATCCTGCGGGCGAAGGGCGATTGCCGGATCATGGTGCCGATGCTGAGCGGCCTGGGCGAGCTGCGCGCGGTCCGCGCCGCGATGGACCGCATCGGCATTTCCGCCCCGCTCGGCGTGATGATCGAGACTCCCGCCGCGGCGATGACCGCCGACCTGATCGCCGCCGAGGCCGATTTCCTGTCGATCGGCACCAACGACCTCACTCAATATGTGCTGGCGATGGACCGCGAGAATGACGCGGTCGCCGGTGGCATCGACGCGCTCCATCCCGCGGTGCTGCGGCTGATCGCGATGAGCTGCGAGGGCGGCGCGGGGCATGGCCGGACAGTGGGGGTGTGCGGGGGGCTCGCGTCCGATCCGCTCGGCATTCCGCTGCTGGTCGGGCTGGGCGTCACCGAGCTTTCGGCCACGCCCGTCTTCGTTCCCGAAGCCAAGGCGCTGGTCCGCCGCCTCGATCTCGCCGCGTGCCGCGCGCTGGCGGCGCAGGCGCTCGAACTGCCCGCCGCCGCCGAAATCCGAATGCTCGTCCGCACTTTCATCGAGGAGCTCAACTGATGCGCAAGGCAATCGAAACGCTCCAGCCGCTCGGCCGCGCGCTGATGCTGCCCATCGCGGTGCTGCCGGTCGCGGCGCTGCTGCTGCGGCTGGGCGATGCGGACATGGCCTGGCTGCCGGGCATGGCGGCCGCGGGGCCGTTCATCGGGGCGGCGGGCGCGGCGATCTTCAACAATCTGGGGCTGCTCTTCGCGATTGGCGTCGCGACTGGCTTCGCCAGGGACGGCAATGGCGCCGCGGCGCTGGCCGGGGTGGTCTGCTTCCTCGTCACGGTGCAGAGCCTCAAGCTCTATATCGAGGTGCCGCCGGAGGTTCTGAAGGGGCTGTCCGGGGAAGCCGCCACGGCCGCCGGGGCGGCGTTCGCCGACAAGGCCGCGACCAAGCTGACGGTGCTGATCGGCATCCTCTCCGGGCTGATCGGCGGCAATTTCTACAATCGCTTTTCGGCGATCAAGCTGCCCGACTATCTGGCGTTCTTCGGCGGGCGGCGCTTCGTGCCGATCGTGGCGGGGGTGGCCGGGCTCGCGCTCGCGGCGGCGATCGGGCTCAGCTATGTCTATATCGCGGCGGGGATCGACGGCGCCAGCCATGCGGTGGTCAGCGCGGGCGGATTCGGGCTGTTCGTGTTCGGGGTGCTCAACCGGCTGCTGATCGTCACCGGGCTCCACCATATCCTCAACAACATCCCCTGGTTCGTGCTCGGCGAGTTCCAGGGCAAGACCGGCGATATCCACCGCTTCCTCGCGGGCGATCCCAGCGCGGGCGCGTTCATGGCGGGCTTCTTCCCGGTGATGATGTTCGGCCTGCCCGCCGCCTGCCTCGCTATGTACCACGAAGCGCCGCCCGGACGGCGCAAGCTGGTGGGCGGCGTGCTCTTCAGCCTCGCGCTGACCAGCTTCCTGACCGGGGTGACCGAGCCGATCGAGTTCACCTTCATGTTCCTGGCGCCCTTGCTTTACCTGATCCACGCGGTGCTGACGGGCATTTCGATGGCGCTGATGGACGCGCTCAATGTGAAGCTGGGCTTCGGCTTTTCGGCGGGGCTGTTCGACTATGTGCTGAACTATGGCAAGGCGACCAACCCTCTACTGCTGCTGCCGGTCGGCGCGGCCTATGCGGTCATCTATTACGCGCTGTTCCGCGTCGTGATCCGCAAGTTCAACCTCAAGACCCCGGGCCGCGAGGATGAGGAGCCGGTCGCGGCGGCGAAACCCGCGGCGGCGCTGCCGCGCGGCGCGGCGTTCGTCGCGGCGCTGGGCGGGGCGGCCAATCTCGAGAGCATCGACGCCTGCGCGACGCGGCTGAGGCTGATCGTCGCGGACCAAAGCGCGATCGACGAGAAGGCGCTCAAGGCGCTCGGCGCGCACGGCGTGGTCAAGCCCTCGGACCGCGCGGTGCAGGTGGTGCTGGGGCCGGTGGCCGATGCGGTGGCGATGGAGATGCGCGACGCGGCGGGGGCGGCCGCCGCCTCGTCGCAAAGCGAGGTGACGCAGGTCGGCGCCGTCAAGCTCGACCCGTCAGTCGTCGCGGCGCTGGGCGGGCCGGACAATATCCGCGCCGCCAGCCGCTTGCCCGACCGCATCCGCGTCGAGCTGGTCGACGCGGCGCGCGGCAATCTCGATGCGATCGGGGCCGATTTCCGCGCAGCGGTCGCGTTGCCGGGAGGCGTGGTGCATTTGCTCGAGCATAAGACCGCCTGACGTCTCTTGCGGGCGGGGCGATGGCGTCTCTTGCAAGCCTGCCGGTCCCCGGCCGCCGGGCCGGTTGCGGACATTGCCCGGATCGGGTCTACTTGCTCGATGAACCGTTCGCATCCGAGTGAGGCTAGGACCGCGCTGGCAAGCCGGCTCAAGGCAGCGACACTGGGCTTTGGCATTACGGTCGCGCCTCTGGCGATCGTCGCATTCGTCCAGTTTGCTCTTATGCCGCAGATCGTCGGGTCCTATGAGAGGCTGACTCCCAGCGAGCAGGCTGAGGCAATATCATTTTTGCGACGGGATTGGCTCATCGTCCATGGGGTCGCGGCGGCGCTCTTTGCCATTTACTGGCTGCTGACGGCATTGTTCGGAAAGGGGCAGTTGCTCCGGTTGAGGGCTGCGAACAAGACCTTGGCCCTGTCCCTCCTCGCGCTCTTCGCTCTCAGCCCATTCGCCGCCTTTTTTCCAAGGCCTGATGATCTAAAGGGCGCCTTAGGGGGCGTTTGCCCGTTCCTCGGTATCTCGGACGAGTACACCAACCCCTACGCCTGCGACGCACAAACAAATTGCGACGCCTTCTTCCACGGGGCCCACACGATAACGGGATTGGGGCTGATGGGATTGTCGGTCGTGCTGCTCGTCGCAAGCGTCATCGTCCGTATCGTGTCGTCTCGCCTCGCGCGTTCGGCTGACGAGTGAAGCTTCAGCGAACCGCCACCGCCTCCACGCCATGCCCCGCGCTCGCCAGCTCGCGTTCGGCCTGGGTGAAGCCATAGGCGGGGACGATCTCGTCGGTCGGGTCCGAAATCTCGGCCCAGTGCTGGATTACCTGGTCGCCCGCGTCCTCGCCGCCGCCGATGTAGCGGCCCGCCGACAGCGTCACGCTCGCCCGCGCGAAATGACCCGCGCCGGCGCACAGGATCGCGCGGGTCGGGGCGCCGTCGCTCACCAGCGCGAGGAGGCCGGGGCTCACCAGCGCGGGATCGAGCGCTTCGAGCGCCTCGCCCGACAGCACGCCCTCGGTCATGCCCGTCGCCGCGGTGGGGGCGAGGCAGTTGACGCGGATGCCGTATTTCTCGCCTTCGATCGCGAGCGTCTGCATCAGCCCGACCAAAGCCATCTTGGCCGCGCCGTAATTGGCCTGGCCGAAATTGCCGTACAGGCCCGAGGAGGAGGTCGTCATGACGATGCGGCCATGCTTCTGCTCGCGCATGATCTCCCAGACCGCCTTGGAGCAGATCGCCGCGCCCATCAGATGGACGTCGACCACGAGGCTGAACTCCTCGAGCGTCATCTTGGCGAAGCTCTTGTCGCGCAGGATTCCGGCATTGTTGACGAGGATGTCGATCCGGCCCCAGCGGCCCATCGTCCGCATCACCATGGTCGAGATGCCCGCCGGATCGGTCACCGACGCGGCGATGCCGATCGCCTCGCCCCCCGCCGCGACGATTTCGGCCGCGACCGCGTCGGCCGCCTCCTGCGCGAGATCGTTGACGACGATTTTGGCGCCTTGCCGGGCGAGGAACAGCGCATGCTCGCGCCCCAAACCACCACCCGCGCCCGTAACGATCGCAACCCGGCCCGCCAACGACATCATACCCTCCGCCTACGTAGAGTTGTGGGTCCTAGCGGCGGTTTTATTCACTAGCAAGATAGCGAAAATAGGCGGCTCAGGACGGGTCGCACGGAGGGGAAAGGGGCGCGATCAGCCCTTTTTGGAACAGATTTCCATGAAGCCCGCGGCGAGGAAGCGCGCCATGCGCTGCTTGATCGCGGCGAAATCCTCGGACTTGCAGACGCCGCCCGAAAGCTTGTCGATGCGCCCGGTGCGGGCCAGCGACAGCACCAGCGCGCCGGTGACGAAATGATAGCCCCAGAAGATGTCCTCGTCCGACGCCTCGGGCAGCGCTTTTTTGAGCTGGCCGACCAGGCGCAGCACGACCGGATCGAAATGCTCGTCCATCAGCGCCGCTCCCCATTCGGGCGTGTTGGCGACCTGCGCGCTGAGCCGGGCATAGTTCCGCCAGCCCTCGCCACCGGTGATATAGGTGTCGAGATCGGTGTCGAGAAAGGCGTGGAGCGCGCCCTCGACGGTCACCTTGCCGTCCACCGACTTCTCGTAATCGTCGAGCGCGGTCATCCGCCGCCCGCTGGTGATTCCGGCGCGGCGCGCGAAGACGGCGTCGAACAGCGCCTTCTTGTCGGTGAAATAATAGTTGAGCAGCGTGTGATGAACGCCGACCTGCTTGGCCACATCCTTGAGCGTGGTGCCGTGCAGACCGTGCTGCGAGAAGAGCTCCTCCGCCGCGTCGTAGATCTGCTCCATCGTCGCGGCGCGCTGCTCGGCCTTGCGCGTGGGTGGTTTGGTTTTGAGCCCCTGTGTCACACAACCGTCCTTCAGGCCTGATCCTTCAACCGTCAAGCGCTTCAACCGTGGCGCAAAAGATATTCACACACAAGATAGTGTGCATTGACACTTTGTGCGGCGTCGGCATGATGCCGTCAACGATAGAGAGAAACGAGGGAGGATCGCGGGGATGTCTAGCGCCGAGGCCGTCAGGCCGCCTGCTCCCGCGCGCCCCTGGGTGGTGCTGACCGTCCTGACCTTCGTCTATGTCATCAACTTCCTCGATCGCCAGCTGCTCGGCTTCCTCGCCAAGCCGATCAAGGATTCGCTGCACATCACCGACGGCCAGCTCGGGCTGATCGGCGGCTTCTATTTCGCCTGCTTCTATTGCTTCATCGCGATCCCGGTGGGGTGGTTCGCCGACCGGACCAACCGCGTCCATGTCCTGTCGCTCGCCTGCGCGATCTGGAGCGGCGCGACCGCGGCGTGCGGCATGGCGGCGAACTATTCGCAGCTTGTGGTCGCGCGCATGGTGGTCGGCTTCGGCGAGGCCGGGGGGGTGCCGCCTTCCTATGCGATCATCACCGACACCTTTCCGCCGGGCAAGCGCGGCTTCGCCTTCGGCATCTATAATTTCGGGCCACCCGCGGGCGCGGCGCTGGGCATCGCATTCGGCGGGCTGATCGCGATCCATTATGGCTGGCGCGAAGCCTTCATCACGATCGGCGCGATCGGCGTCGTGGCGGCGGTGGCGGTGCTGGTGCTGCTGCGCGATCCGCCGCGCGGCGGGCTCGACGTTCCGGCGGGCGAGACGGCGCCGGCGAAGGAGAAGGCGCCCTTCTGGGCCACGACGGGGATGTTCTTCACCAACCCGGTGCTGCTGCTCGCTGCGCTGGGCAGTGGCGCGACTCAGTTCGTGACCTATGGCCTGGGCAATTTCGCGGTGCTGTTCCTGATGGAATATAAGGGGATGACGCTCGCCGACGTCGCCTTCTGGTATGCGCTCGCGGTGCTGATCGGGATGGGCGGCAGCATGATCATCTCGGGCCGGGTGATCGATGCGCTGACCAGGCGCTCGCGCACCGGCTATGCGATCGCCCCCGCGCTCTCGCTGGTGGTCGCGATGCCCTTCTATGTCGCGTTCGTCTGGGCGCCGGGCTGGGCGCTCGCGCTCGCGCTACTCACCGTGGTGATGCTGTTCAACTATGTCTATCTCTCCGCATCGGTCGCGCTGGTGCAGGAAGAGGTGCGGCCCAGCCAGCGCGTGCTTTCGGGCGCGCTACTGCTGCTGGTGATGAACTTCATCGGGCTGGGGCTGGGGCCGACCTATGTCGGCTTCGCGAGCGACTGGCTCAAGGCCCACGATTATGCCGCGCCGCTGCAATACGCGCTCTACTCGATCACGCCCTTCTACCTCATCGCCATCATCCTGTTCCTGTGCCTCGCCCGCGTGCTTCGGGCCGAGAGAAAGGTCGCCGCATGAAGCTTCGTCACCTCGTCACCCTTGCCGCGCTCGCGCTTGCGATGCCCGCCGCGGCGCAATCGGTCGATGCCCCCGCGGGCAAGCTCAAGGGCACCAGCGCCAACGGAATCGACGCGTACAAGGGCATTCCCTTCGCGCTGCCGCCGGTGGGCGGGCGCCGCTGGCAGCCGCCGGTGCCGGCGCCGCGCTGGAGCGGAGTCAAGGACGCCAGCGCGTTCGGCCCGGCCTGCATCCAGCCGACGTCGCGCGCGCAGAGCGTCTATTCGCCCGCCAAGCCGCTGCCGACAAGCGAGGATTGCCTGACGCTCAACGTCTGGGCGCCGAAGGACGCGAAGAACGCCCCGGTCTTCTTCTGGATTCATGGCGGCGCCCTGTCGGGCGGATCGAGCAGCGAGCTGATGTATGACGGGCAGAAGCTGGCTGAGCGCGGCATCGTCGTGGTGTCGGTCAATTACCGGCTCGGCGTGCTCGGCTATCTCGCCCACCCCGCGCTCAGCGCCGAATCGAGCCAGAAGATCTCGGGCAATTACGGGCTGCTCGACCAGATCACCGCGCTGCGCTGGGTCCATCAGAACATCACCGCGTTCGGCGGCGACAAGGGCAATGTCACCATCGCGGGCGAATCCGCGGGGGGCCTCAGCGTCCTCTATCTGATGGTGTCGCCGGCGGCGCGCGGGCTGTTCCACAAGGCGATCGCGCAGAGCAGCTACATGATCGCGATGCCCGAGCTCAAGGCGGGCGCGTTCGGCTTCCCCTCGGGCGAGGCAGTGGGGCAACTGGTCCAGGGCGGGCTCCAGGCCCCGGACCTCGCCACGATGCGCGGCATGGGGGCGCAGCAGATCACCGACGCCGCGGCGGGGCTGGGCTTCGCGCCCTGGGGGCTGGTCGACAATTATGTCCTGCCGCGCCAGATGGTCGACGCGTTCGATCAGGGCAAGCAGGCGCCGGTGCCGGTGATCGCCGGGTTCAACCAGGGCGAGATCCGGTCGCTGATGGTGCTCGCGCCCAAGCCGACCGCGACCGCGGCCGACTATGAGGCCAAGATCCGCGAGAATTACGGCGACCTGTCGGACGCGTTCCTCAAGCTCTATCCGGCGGCGGATTACAAGGAGAGCATCCTGCTGACGACGCGGGACTCGCTTTATGGCTGGACCGCCGAGCGGATCGCGCGCAAGCAGGCGGCGATCGGCCAGCCCACCTATCTGTACCTGTGGGACCATGGCTATGCGGCGATGGACGCGGCGGGTCTGCACGCCTTCCATGCCAGCGAGCTGCCCTATGTGTTCGGCACCTTCGCCAGCCCGGGGCCGAAATGGCCCGCGATCCCGGACACGCCCGAGGAGCATAGGCTGTCGGACGCGATGCTCGGCTATTGGACGAGCTTCGCCAGGACCGGGGTGCCGAGCGCGGACGGCGCGGCGGCGTGGCCGGCGTTCGGGACCGGGCGGGCGTTCATGCACTTCGCGGGAGCGCCGACGCCGGGGGCGGACTTCATGCCGGGCATGTTCGACCTGAACGAGCAGGTGATGTGCCGGCGCCGGGCGACGGGGAAGGTGCCGTGGCACTGGAATGTCGGCCTGATGTCGCCGCCGCTGCCGCCCAAGGCGGCGGGGTGCTGAACTAGGTCGGGAATAGCCCCTCCCCTGAAGGGGAGGGCCTTGAGATGAACTAACCCCGCACCAGCCCCGCCGCGATCTCGCCCGTGCCATGGTCCGCGCGCAGGCGCTGCTTGTCGATCTTGCCCGATGCGGCCAGCGGCATCGCTTGGACTTCGACGATCTCGGCGGGGATCCACCAGTCGGCGACCTTGCCGCGCAGCATGCGGATCAGGTCGCCCGTGTCCGCGCTGCCGTCGGTCTCGACGATCAGCACCGGGCGCTCGCCCCATCTGGCGTCGGCGCGGCCGATCACCGCGACGTGGCGCACCGCGGGGTGCGTTCCCACGATCGCCTCGATCTCGGTCGGGTTGATCCATTCGCCGCCCGACTTGATCAGGTCCTTGGAACGCCCGCAGATGGTGAGATTGCCCGCATCGTCGATCATCGCGAGGTCGCCGCTGTCGAAATAGCCCTCGGCATCCAGCACATCGTCCGCCGATCCGAAATAGCGGTCGAGCACGCTGTGACCCTTGATCTTGAGATGCCCCTGCACCCCGCGCTGGCGCGGCAGCCGGTTGCCCTCGGCATCGGTCAGCTTGAGGTCGAGCCCCATTGGCGGGCGGCCCGAGGCGCGCGCGGCGATGTCGGTGCCGGGCGGCGCGATGGTGCCGATCGGCGAGAGTTCGGTCATCCCCCAGCTCGTCTGCACCTCGGCGCCGAGCCGCTCCTCGAGCCGCTTGAGCAGGGCCTCGGGGCAGCTCGATCCGCCGATCAGCACGCGCCGGAGCGTGGGCAGGTCCTCGCCGGTCCGGTCGAGATGGTCGGCCAGCCCCAGCCACACGGTCTGCACGCCGACCGCGATCGTCACGCCCTCGTCGCGGATCAGCCGCGCGAGGCTCGCGCCGTCGATCGTCCGCCCGGGCAGCACCAGCCTGGTGCCCACCGCCGGCGCCGCGAAGGGCAGACCCCAGCCATTGGCGTGGAACATCGGCACCGCGAGCAGCAGCGTGTCGGCGGGCGTCAGGGCAACGCTGTCGGCCTGCAGCGCGCGCAGCGTGTGGAGATAGTTGGAGCGGTGCGTATAGACGACGCCCTTGGGCGCGCCGGTGGTGCCCGAGGTGTAGCAGAGCCCTGCGGGCGCATCCTCGTCGAACGCGCCCCATGCGCACGGGCTCCCATGCGTTTCGAGCAGGGCCTCGTGCGTCCAGACGCGGGCGGCGCCCAGATACTCCATCCCCGGCGCGGGCGCGTCGAGCACGATCACCTGCTCGATCGTGGGGCAGAGCGGGAGCAGCTCGCGTGCCAGCGGCAGCAGGTCCGCGGCGACCGCGAGCGCGCGGTTCCCGGCCTCGTTGATCATCGCCGCGAGATGCGCCGCGGTCAGCCGCGGGTTGAGCGTGTGGCAGACCAGCCCGACGCCCATCGCGGCATAATAGAATTCGAAATGATGCTGGCTGTTCCAGGCGAGCGTGCCGACGAGGTCGCCCTGGCGCATCCCGAGCGCGGTCAGCGCGCCCGACATGAGGTTGCTGCGCTCGCGCAGGCCGGCATAGCCGATCCGCGTCACGGCTTGGCCCGCGCCGCCCCCGACCACCTCGACCTCACCGAACCATTTCGCGGCGTGATCCAGGAACTTGTCTATTGTCAGGCCGTACGGTTGCATGACGCCTACTGACGCTTGGGTAAAAAAGTGCCGGCCGCCGCGAGAGGGATCGCGCGACGGCCGGCAGGACGTGGATCAGAAAGTCTTGAGCACCTTGACGCCGTACTGGCGCGGCGGGCCGGCGAAATAGAGCCCGGAGTTGAGCGCGCCCGGATAGTGCTGGTCGGTCAGGTTGGTCGCATAGGCGGTGACCGTCCAGGTGCCATGCTGCCAGGCGAGCTGCGCGTTGACGATGTTGCGCTCGCTGATCCGGTCGCCACGCGCCGGATTCTCGAACAGCGTCGCCCATTGCGCGGCGACATGACCGAAATTGGCGCGCGGGATGATCTTGTCGTTGTCGCCCAGGTCGAAGACATATTGCGCGCCGATGTTGAAGGTGAAGTTCGGCGCATAGGTCTGCTCGCGGCCGCCCAGGTTGAGGCAGTGGCGGCTGGCCGGGCCGGTCAGGGGCGCGCAGGGCAGGACCGGATCGGCCGGCGTGCCCGCTGCCGCGATCCGCGGATCGTCGGCGAAGAACTCGCCAAGCTCGCTGTGCAGCACATTGACGCCGGCATCGAGCGAGAAGCCGCCGAAGCGGAACTCGACCGAGGCCTCGGCCCCGTAGATCTTGGTGCCGTTCTCGACGTTGAGCTCGATCCCGAAGGTCGGGAAGGCCGGATAGCCGATGATGACCTGGAAATTGTGATAGTTGTTGTAGAAGCCGTTGACCGTCGTGCGGATATGGCCGTCGGCGAAATTGGCCTTCCAGCCCACTTCGTACGAGGTGACCTTCTCGGGAAGGAACGGCGCGGGCAGGCCGAGGCCGACCGGGACGTTGAGGCCGCCGGGCCGGAAGCCGGTCGCGATGAACGCGTATAGATAATGGTCGGGATTGACCTTCCAGCCGAGCGAGACCTTGTAGGAGAAATTGTCCGATTTCACCATCTGGTCGGCGACGATCGGCAGCGCGTACTGGATCACATCGACATCGTTGATCGAGCGGCTGGAGGTATAGCGTCCCCCCACCTCGAGCTTGACGTCGCGGCCAAGCTGGATGCCGAGCTGGCCGAACGCCGCGAGCGAGCGCGTCGTGTTCCAGCCCTGCAGCTTGTACTGGAAGGCCGGTGCGTTGAAGCCGGGGGCCAGATCGATGACGAACTGGTACGGCTCCTTGAAGTGATAGTCGTTCCACAGGCCTGACACGCCGAGCAGCCAGGTCACCTGACGGTTGTCCGGCGAGATGACCGCGAGCTCGGTGGTCATCTGCTGTTCGTTGACATCGTCGAAGAAGGTGCTGGTGTTGGCCGAGGTGCCATCGAGATCGGCGCGGTAATAGGTGTTGGCCCATTGATAGCTGCTGATCGAGCGGACCCGGATGCCGCCCGCGAACTCATATTCGACGCGGAGGATCGAACGGACGAACTTGTCCTTCGCATCGCCCGGTGCATTGGCGGTGATCTCGAACAGGTCGCTGTAATTGGGGTTGACCGCCCCGGTGGTGAGATTGGTCCGGTAGAAATTGGCCTGCGGGCTGGCCGGATAGGCGCCGAAATCCATCGAGGCGACGTCGGTCTTGGTCTCGATCGTCAGGCCGTCGGTCGGGCGCCAGAGCATGCTCAGCCGGCCCGCGAGCATTTCGAGATCGTTGTTGGTGTCGTTATAGGGCGCACCGCCCGGGCCGGTGACCTTGTAGAAGCCATCGCGCCGCTCGCCGAAGCCCGAGATGCGCATCGCGAACTTGTCGCTCACCGGCAGGTTGATCGCGAACTGGCCGCCGACGTCATTGTAGTTGCCGCCCTGGACCTGGACATAGCCATGGACGTCGCCCCCGATGACCGGATCGTTGGTGTTGATGAACACCGCGCCGCCGGTGGCGTTCTGGCCCACGATCGTGCCCTGCGGCCCGCGCAGCACCTGGATGTTGGCGATGTCGTAATAGGGCTCGCCCTGCACATAGCCCGGGAAGGTCGGCACACCGTCGCGATAGGTGATCACGCCGGTGGTCGTCTGGGTATTGTGCTCGGCCTTGCCGATGCCGCGGACGTTGAAGTCGTTGCCCTGGCCGAAATTGTTCACGACGACGCTGGGCATCGCGAACTGCAGCGCGTCGACATTGACGACGCCCTTTTCGTCCAGCTGGGTGCCCGAGAGCACCGATGCCGAGACCGGGGTGACCATGAGATTTTCGTTGCGGCGCTGCGCCGTGACGACGATCACGTCGTCGTCCTTGACCGTCTCGTCCTGCTGTGCGGGCGTATCCTGCGCCATCGCGGGTGCGCACCAGCCCAGTGCCAGCGCCGACGCGCCGATCAACAGTGCACGAACCTTCATAACCCCTCCCAATCGCTATCCGACGCTCTTTGGCGCTGGCGAAAGACTGCCGTATCTTCGCCGATGTTTCAATACTAATTCTCTCAAGAGTGAATAACCATGCCGGGGGCGGGAGTTCATGGGGTTTCTGTTTTCGGTCAACGCGTTGGCGCCGGTGGAAGGGGCGGACGGGGTGTTGCAAATTTGCGCCACAACGGCACGATTATGCGACTCCCGGGCGATTTCGCGCGCCGCGGGGCAATCGCCATCCCCGCGCCACGCCCTCTCCCAAGCCGGGACCGGCGCGTCGCGAATTTAGTGCGCCAATCGCAAAGTCTCTGCTATCGTTACGCCTTGGGACCCGGGGGGGTCGCGAAATTGCTTCAGGGGGGGAGACGCCTGGAGTGGTGAGTGAACGCAGAATATCCCCCCGAGAAGCTCGACCGCCGTCAACTCGTCACCGCGCTCCGTAGCCTCAGACGCGGAGATTTCTCGATCCGCCTGCCGGAGGACCTGACCGGTACCGATGGCGAGATCGCCCTGCTCTTCAACGAGGTCGTCAGCCTTGAGGAGCAGATGACCGCCGAGTTCGAGCGGCTGTCGCGCGTGGTCGGCAAGGAAGGCAAGATCACCCAGCGCGGCCATGTCCGCGGCGCGACCGGCGGCTTTGAGACCAAGCTGCGCGCGCTCAACACGCTGATCGAGGACATGGTCCAGCCGACCGCCGAGGTCGCGCGCGTGATCGGCGCGGTCGCCAAGGGCGACCTGTCGCAATCCATGGCGGTCGAGATCGACGGGCGTCCGCTGCGCGGCGAGTTCCTGCGCATGGGCAAGGTGGTGAACACGATGGTCGAGCAGCTCGGCTCGTTCGCCGCGGAAGTGACGCGCGTGGCGCGCGAGGTGGGCACCGAGGGCAAGCTGGGCGGGCAGGCCCGGGTGGCGGGCGTCGCCGGCACCTGGAAGGACCTGACCGACAACGTCAACGCGATGGCGACCAACCTCACCGGCCAGGTGCGCAACATCGCCGAGGTGACCACCGCGGTCGCCTCGGGCGACCTTTCCAAGAAGATCACCGTCGAGGTGAAGGGCGAGATCCTCGAGCTCAAGAACACGATCAACGTGATGGTGGACCAGCTCAATTCCTTCGCCTCCGAAGTGACGCGCGTGGCGCGCGAGGTGGGCACCGAAGGGAAACTGGGCGGGCAGGCGCGCGTGGAGGGCGTGGGCGGCACGTGGAAGGACCTGACCGACAACGTCAATCTGATGGCCGACAACCTCACCGGTCAGGTGCGCAACATCGCCGAGGTGACGACCGCTGTGGCCTCTGGCGACCTGTCCAAGAAGATCACGGTGGACGTGAAGGGCGAGATCCTCGAGCTCAAGAACAC
>CBINJP010000030.1:0-44992 GCA_966251045.1 uncultured Sphingomonas sp. | reverse complement strand
AACATCAACATCTTCCGCGATCCGCGCTGGGGCCGCGGCCAGGAAACCTATGGCGAGGATCCGTACCTGACCGGCCGAATCGGCATCGGCTATATCACCGGACTCCAGGGCAACGACCCCAAGTTCCTGCGCGTGGTCGCCACCTCGAAACATTTCGCGGTCCATTCGGGCCCCGAATCGAACCGGCACAAGGAGGATGTCTATCCCAGCCTCCACGACCTCGAGGACACCTATCTCCCCGCCTTCCGCGCGACGGTGACCGAGGGCAAGGTCGAGTCGCTGATGTGCGTCTACAACGCCATCGACGGTGTTCCCGGCTGCGCCAACGACCGCCTCATGGAAGGCTATCTGCGCAAGGATTGGGGCTTCAAGGGCTATGTCGTCTCGGATTGCGGCGCGGCGGCGAACATCTATCGCGAGGACAGCCTCCACTACACCAAGACCCCCGAGGAAGGCGTCGCCAAGGGCTTCAGCGCGGGGATGGACGTGATCTGCGGCGATTACCGCAACAACATGACCACCGACGCCGATTCGATCGTCCGCGCGGTCAACAAGGGGCTGCTGCCGATCGCGGTGGTCGATCGCGCGCTGGTCCGCCTCTTCTCGGCGCGCATCCGGCTCGGGCTGTTCGAACCCGCCGCCGCCCAGCCCTTCGCGGGCATCACCGCCAGGGATTACGACACGCCCGAGCACCGCGCGCTGAGCGAGCGGATGGCGCGCGCATCGATGGTGCTGCTCAAGAATGACGGCATCCTGCCGCTCAAGGGCGAGCCCAGGACGATCGCGGTGATCGGCCCCAACGCCGATTCGATGGATGCGCTGGTCGGCAATTATTACGGCACGCCGTCCGCGCCGGTGACCGTGCTCGCGGGGATTCGCGCGCGCTATCCCAACTCGAAGATCCTCTACACCGAAGGCACCGGCCTGGTCGGCCCGGCCGAGCCGCCCGTCCCCGACAGCGCGCTCAGCGTCGATAGCGCCGGCAAGACGCCGGGGCTCAAGATGGAGCTCTTCAAGGGCGTGAACCTCGAAGGCGTGCCGGTCGAGACCAAGACCACCGCCAACGCCACCTTCGACTGGACCGGCGACCGCGAAAGCTCGGCGCGCTGGACCGGCACCATCACCGCGCCCGAAAGCGGCGAATATCAGTTCCGCTATGCCAGCGAGAATGGCTATCGCGTTTGGGTCGATAACAAGCTGGTCGTCGACGAATGGGGCGTGGGCGATTCGCCCTCGATCCTCGCCGGCACGATCACCCTCGAAAAGGGCAAGCGCTATCCGATCAAGGTCGAGGCCTTCCAGCGCGGCGCCAAGAGCCGCCAGAAGCTCGTCTGGAGCCCGCCCAGCGCCAATGGCGACGATGCCGTCGCGGCGGCGAAGCAGGCCGATGTGGTGATCTTCGTCGGCGGGCTTTCGGCGCGGATCGAGGGTGAGGAAATGAAGCTCAAGGTCCCCGGCTTCGCGGGCGGCGACCGCACCAGCCTCGACCTGCCCGGACCGCAGCAGAAACTGCTCGAACGGCTCCACGGCACCGGCAAGCCGGTGGTGCTGGTGCTGATGAACGGCAGCGCGCTCAGCGTGAACTGGGCGGACAAGAACCTGCCCGCGATCGTCGAGGCCTGGTATCCCGGCGGACAGGGCGGCGCGGCGGTCGCGTCGCTGCTCGCGGGCGATTTCAACCCCGGCGGCCGCTTGCCGGTGACCTTCTACAAATCGGTCGATCAGCTTCCGGCGTTCGGCGACTATGCGATGGGCAACCGTACCTATCGCTACTTCAAGGGCGATGTGCTGTACCCGTTCGGCTATGGCCTCAGCTATACCAGCTTCGGCTATGCGAATGGCAAGGCCAGCAGCGTGACCGGCACCTCCGCGACGGTCTCGGTCGATGTCACCAACACCGGCGGGATGGACGGCGATGAAGTGGTCCAGCTCTATGTCTCGCATCCGGGCGTCGAAGGCGCGCCGATCCGATCGCTCCAGGGCTTTCAGCGCGTCCATCTCAAGAAGGGCGAGACCCGCACGGTCACCTTCGCGCTCGACGACCGCCGCCTCAGCACGGTCGACGACAAGGGCGTGCGCCGCGTGGTGCCGGGCAAGGTCCAGCTCTGGGTCGGCGGCGGCCAGCCGGTCGGCAAGACCGCGGGGACGAAGCTGGAATTCGACGTCACGGGCAGCGCCACGCTGGCGCGCTAAGGTGAGCCTCATTCTATCGTCATCCCCGCGAAAGCGGGGACCCAGCTCCTGCGCGCGCGGCAAACGCGCCGGCGCGCTTGTGGACGGTCCGGGAGATGGGTCCCCGCTTTCGCGGGGATGACGAAGAAGATTGTTCGACGCTAACCCACTTGAAATGTTGGATTTCACCTGCTGAGATCGAAGCGCTGCCGCCCGGCCGCCGCTCTTTGACAGTGTCGATCCCGCCCACAACTCGCGCCGCCGGAACATGCGGATCAGTGTGAAGCTAGTGTGAAGTTCCGCCAAACCCGGCAATGATTTCAGGGCACTAAGCCTCGGGCCGAGTCCATATCCACCCGCCGATGATCGCCGCGGCGGCGACCGGGACCAGCGACCAGGGCAGCCGCACGAACACCAGCGACACCGCGATGCTGACCGCGAAGGCCGCCGCCGCCGCGCGCTTGCCCGTCCGGTTGATCGCGCCCCTCTCGCGCCACCGGACGATATGCGGCCCGAAGCGCGGATGTTCCAGCAGGCGCGCCTCCAGCTTGGGGCTGCTTCGTGCGAAACAATAGGCGGCGAGGATCACGAACACCGTGGTCGGCATCAGCGGCAGGATCGCGCCGATCACGGCGAGCCCCAGGCAGACGAAACCGGCGGTCAGGTAGAAATGGCGACGCACTTGCCAGGCACTAGCATGTGCGATGACCGGCCCGAAATGGTTTGGCGCATCTCCCGCTCAGCCAAATCGGCCTGTGCTCCGGCGAAGGCCGGAGCGTTGGAGAGGGAGTAGGATGCCGCCAGCGCTCCGGCCTTCGCCGGAGCACGGAGCCTTGCTCGGAAGAACAAGCCCCAAAAGGTTTGAGGGCGGGAAGCGCCCCCCGGCACTTCCCGCCCCCATCGGCAAGAAACCCACCGCCCCCCGGCAGCGGCTTCTATCCCGTTTTCAGTTGAGCCGCCGCGCGAGCGCCTTCTTCAGATGCGCATGCGCCGAAGCCTTGATCTGGCAGACGCGCGCCGCGCCGACGCCGAGCACCTGGCCGATTTCCTCGAGGTTGAGCTCCTCGACATAATAGAGCTGGATCACCTGCGCCTCGCGTTCGGGCAGTTCGGTGATCGCCGCGATCAGCGCGTCGCGCTGGTCGCTGTCGGCAAGCTGGTCGAACGCGTTGGGCTCGTCGGACATAAACCAGGGGCTCTCGTCCGAATACATGTCGTCGATCGAATCGAAGCGCACCGCCTCGGCATTCGCATATTCGGCGCGCAGCTTTTCGGGCGTGACGCCCAGCCGCTCGGCCACTTCGGCATCGGTCGGCCTGCGTCCCAGCGCCTCGGTCAGCGCGGCGACATTTTCCTGATAGGTCTTGCGCCGCTTCATCGCGCCGCGGGTCAGCGTCGCCTGCCGCCGCAATTCGTCGATCATCGCGCCGCGCAGCCGCGTGACGAGATATTGCTCGAAGGTCACCTGCCCCCGGTCCTCGAAACCGTTCACTGCCTCGATCAGCGCGACCATGCCGATCTGGATCAGGTCCTCGACCTCGACGATCGAGCTCATGCTGCCATGGATGTGCCAGGCGATCCGGCGCACGAGCGGCAGGTGCTTTCGCACCAGCGTCTCGGCGTCGCGCGGCGACGGCGTGGGAGCATAGGTAAGCGGGGACTGGGCGACTGCGGCCATGGCGTGCAGCTTCCTCTGGGGGTTGAAACTCATGCGGCGAGCGCCTCCGGCGCGCCGATTACGGCAACGACCTCGACGGCCTTGTCTTCGGGAACCTCGAAGAAGCTCATCACGGGCGTATCGGGGAGCACGGTCTTGACCAGCTTGCGGATCGCGATGCGGATCGAAGGCTGGACGACGAGTGCGAAGGGCTTGGCCTCGGCGACCAGCGGCCCGGCGGCGCGCTGGAGCGCCTCGGCGATGCGGCGGCCCAGATCGGGCTCGATCGTGTGGCGCTTGGCCGGGTCCGAGCGGACCGCCTGACCGAGCAACGCCTCGAGCTGGCCCTCGAGCGTCATCACCCGCAGCGGCTCGCGCACGCTGCAAAGCTTCTGGATGATCAGCGGCCCCAGGTCCGGGCGGATCAGCTCGAGGATTTCCTCCGGATCGAGCGTGCGCTGCGCGGCATTGGCGATCGCGGCGGCGATGCGGCGGAACTCCTTGAGCGAGATATTCTCGGCGAGTAGCCCGCGCAGCACCTGAGTGAGCACCGGCAGCGGCACCGGATTGGGCGAGAGCGCCGCGACCAGCTGCGCCGCGCGCTCCTTGAGCCCTTCGAGCAGCGCCTGGACCTCGTCCGGACCGAGCAGGTCGGCGCTGTTCTGGATCAGCGCCTGGTTGAGATGCGTCGCGACCACGGTGCCCGGATCGACCACCAGATAGCCCATGCCCGTCGCGGCATCGGCGTCCGACGAATGGATCCACACCGCGTCGAGCCCGAAGGTCGGGTCCTTGACGCGCTTGCCCGGCAAATGGCCGGCGGCCTGGCCGGTATCGAGCGCGAGCACCTCGTCGGGCGACACGCTGTCCTCGCCGACGACGACGCCGCCGACGATGATGCGATAGGTGAAGGGCGCGAGGTTGATGTCGTCGCGCACGCGCACCTGCGGCACGACGAAGCCGAGCTCCTTCGAGAGCTGGCGGCGCACCCCGGTGATGCGGCCCATCAGCGGCCCGCCGCGGCGCTCGTCGACGAGTGGCACCAGCCCGTAGCCGATATCGAGCATCACCTGCATATTGTCGGTGACTTCCTCCCAACCGATCTTCGAGAGATCGGCGGGCTCGGGCGCGGCCTCGGGCGGCGGTGGGCGGTTGGCGATCTCGCGCAGCTTCCACGCCGCGAAGCCCGCGCCGGCGGCGGCCGGCAGGATCACGAAATGCGGCATGCCGGGCAGGATGCCGAGCAGGCCGAGGATCACAGCGACCGGGGTCCAGGTCTTGTGGCTGCCGAACTGGGTGCCGATCTGGCCGGCCAGGTCCTGGGTCGAGGCGACGCGAGTGACGATCGCGGCGGCGGCGATCGAGAGCAGCAGCGCGGGCACCTGCGCGACCAGCGCGTCGCCGATCGCGAGCAGCACATAGGTCGTCGCGGCCTCGCCCACCGCCATCTGGTGACTGACGACGCCGAGGATCAGGCCGCCGACGATGTTGATGAACAGGATCAGCAGGCCGGCGATCGCGTCGCCCTTCACGAACTTGGACGAACCGTCCATCGCGCCGTAGAAATCGGCTTCGGTCGAAACCTCGACGCGGCGCGCGCGCGCTTCGTCGGGGGTGATCAGCCCGGCGTTGAGATCGGCGTCGATCGCCATCTGCTTGCCGGGCAAGGCATCGAGCGTGAAGCGCGCGCTGACTTCGGAGACGCGGCCCGCGCCCTTGGTCACCACGATCATGTTGATGATGATCAGGATCGAGAAGACGAGCAGACCCACGACATAGTCGCCGCCGATCAGGAAGGTGCCGAAGGCCTCGATGACATGGCCCGCCGCGGCTTCGCCCTCATGCCCGTGCACCAGCACGACGCGCGTCGACGCGACGTTGAGGCCGAGGCGGAACAGGGTCGCGAACAGCAACACGGTCGGAAAGGCGGAGAAATCGAGCGGCTTCTGCGCGTTCAACGCCACCATCAGAACAGCCAGGCTGATCATGATGTTCATGATGAAGAACACGTCGAGCAGGAAGGCCGGGATCGGCACGACCATCAGCGCGACCAGCAGCAGGATCGCGCCGGGCAGGGCAAAACTCTTCGCGGCAGGCCCGAAATTCGCGGGCGAGAACGTCATTCCGTTCATCGATTACGCCCCCAGGCTCGCGAGCAGCATATAGGCGAGCTTGGCGTTCTCCGGGGTTGGGCGCATCGGGTTCATCGGTTCCCTGAGGGTGTTGAGATTGGCGAGGGTCGAGCCGAGCCAGCGCTGGTCGCCATCGGTGGCGCAATTGCCGAGGATCACCTCGCCGCCATTTTCGAGCTGCAGCGTCCGGACGGCGTCGAACGGATTGACCCCGCCGAAATCGGCCGAGCTCGCCGGGATCGTCCCGCCGAGCGAGGCAAGCCCGGTCGCGCCGTGCTGGGCGGCGCCCTGATCGAGCTTATCGCCGAAGCGGCCATAGATTTCGGCGAGCGAGCGCGGCTGGCCGTTGGCATTGTAGAAGATGTTGCGGTTGGCGCGCGCGGCCGCCGGAAACAGCGCGGCGCCGCTCTGGTTCGGGTTCGCGTCCATCCGCTTCAGGAAGCTGCGCGCGCCGCCGAGGCCCAGAAAGTGCGCCATATAGAGGTCGGTGCCGGTCGCGGGACGTCCGAGCGACTGCTCGAGCGCCGCCTTGTTGTCCGAGGCATGTTCGGCGGCCATCAGCGAGGCGGCGGTGGGATCCTTGCGCAAGTCGAGCACCGCGCGGCGCATAGTGGGATCGTTGATGACATAGCGGCCGCTGGAGGTGCGCGTGATCGAATCGGCGGCCCAGCCCATGCCATGCTCGGCGCCATGCTCCTTGACGACCGCGAGCCAGCTCTGGTCGAGAAACTGGAACAGCCCGGTGGCCGACGAGGTCGAGGCCCGCGCATCGGCGCGCATCCCGCTCTCCACCTGGGCTTGGCCGAGGAGATAGCTGAAATCGACGCCGGTGCGACGGCTCGCGACCGCGATCGCGCTCTGGATGTTGCCGGTATTGGCGACCGAAGTAACGCCCATGGATCCACAATCCGATTGCCCTAGGTACGGGCGTAATCAGCAAGGATCGTGCCAGAAGTGGCGAATTGGGCGCCGGTGGAAACTACCTAGATTTGGCCGTCGTCATCCCAGCGAAAGCTGGGATCTCGCACCTCTGGCGCGTCGCTAGCGGGCTGAGACCCAGCATGCGCTGGGGTGACGCGTGTCAAGCGAACGCCATCGCTCCCGGGCGGTACGGGGTCGCGCCGGCGCCGGTCAGATTTTGCAGGCGGCGGCGGACATTTGCCGCCATCAGGTTGACATAGATGCGGCAGGTCTCGTTGAGGCGGTGCGCCTCGCCGGCCAGCTCGCGGATCTCGCCCGTCATCGGTTCGCCCTCATGCGCCGCCGCAGCGTCGATCCCGACCAGCTTGGCGCGGGTCGCGGCTTCGAGCGCGTTCACGTCGTTGGACTTGAGCGCGTCGATCTCGGCGTGGAGCGCCTCGATCACGGTGATGAGAGCGTCACGACGCGTCATTGGGATTCCACTGCATCTTGAGGGCAAGGAGGCGGTCGGCGATCGTCGAGGGGACGGTCGGGAACGTGCCGTCCTCGATCGCCCGCTTGATCCGCGCGACGCGGTCGGCATCGACCGGCGCTTCGGAAGCCATGGCCGCCGCGAGTTCGGCGGATTCGGTTTCGACCGGCTTGGCGTCCTGCGTCGGGCCCTGAACGGCCTTGGGCGCCGCCGCCGCCTGCGTGGCGACGACAGAGACTGATCGGCTGATCGCTCCCGTCTTGATGCCTACTGGGTCCACCATGTTCGTCGTCCTTGCTTATCCCGACATCGGGTGAAACGACCGGCTACGCCATAGCTTTAACAAAAAAATTCAGTCCGCCGATCCGGGCAGTTTCGCATGACCCGCCTGGACCGCAATCGCTTGAATTGGCGGCTTTTTATCGTCGACCTTGATCATCACGCGTCCGCCCACCGGAGCATCGCCCATCGCCACGCCCTCGCGCGTGATCGAAAAGCCGGTGCCGCCCGCCTCGAGCGTGACCGTATCGCCGCGCTTGATGACGATTTCGGGCTTGGCGGGCGCGGGGGCCGGGACCTGGGCGGCGGGCGCCTGGACGGGCGCGGCGGCGACGGCCATCGGCTTGGGCCGCGGCGGCGCGAGCACCGGCACGTAGATCTTCCATTGCGGCGCCATGCAGCGCACCACCACCGCCTCCCTGGCATCGGTGTGCCATTCGAGCTGGGGCGCGGCGCAGGCGGCGAGCTTGAGCCGCGTGTCCACCGGCGCGCGGGCGCCGCCCAGCTGGCCGATGCTGTGCCCGGTGAACTGCGAGACGATCGTGTCGAGCACCAGGGTCGACTGGAAATCCTGCGCGGCGGCGGGCGACGCGAGGGCGGCGAGCGCGAGGAAGGGCAGCTTCATGGTCATTCTCCATATGCGGCAACCGGCGGTTGCCGGGCGGCAAGTGTTTGCCGGGGGCGTCATTTCCGGCCTCCGTCATAGCCAAGCGTCAGCACCGCGCGGCGCTGGCCGGTCGCGGTCGCGATCTGGATCCGCCCGGGCGCAACCGCGCCCGCGGCGACCAGTCCGGCGGCGACCGCGCGGGCACGGTCGGCGGCGAGGATCGCGCCGCTGCCGGTCGCCGGATCGACGTCCCCGGCGCTGCCATCGACTTCGCCGGTAATCTTGAGGATCGTGCGCGGATCGCGCGCGGCACCGCGCGCCCAGTCAAGCGCGGCCTGGGCGTCCCCGGTCTCGGCCGATCCGATCTCGAACCCGCGCACCACCGCCAGGTCGACGGGCATCGCCGCGGGCTCACTGGTGAAGCCGGCGCGCATCGCCGCCGCGATCTCGCTGGGGCCAAGCGACTGATTGGCCTGGAGGAACACGAAGAAGCCGACGAGCAGCAGCGCCAGATCGGCGAGCGTCATCAGCCAGATCGGGCGCGGCGGCGCTTCGTCGAAGATGGGGTCATCGCCAAGGAGATTGATGGGCGTCATGCCGCGAACTCGCGAATCTGGCGCGGCACCGCGGGATCGACATGGGCGAGCGCCGCCAGCGGATCGACGAGCCTTGCGCGTTCGTGATGCTCGTGGCGCGCCTGGCGCTTGAGACGCGCGGCGATCGGCGCGGCGACGAGGTTGGCGAGCGCGGCGCCGTAGAGCGTGGTGAGCAAGGCGACCGCCATCGCCCCGCCGATCGCGGCGGGATCGCGCATCGCGGTGAAGAGCTGGACGAGCCCGATGAGCGTGCCGATCATCCCCATCGCGGGCGCGGCCTCGGCGGCGCCCGCCCAGACCTCCCAGCCCGCCCGGTGGCGGTCGAGCCGTGCGGCGAACCGGTGTTCGAGCAGAGTGCGGACCTCGGCTGGCGTCGCACCGTCCACCGCGGCCTGGACAGCCGCGGCGACATCGGGATCGGCGATCACCGAACGGTCGAGCGCCAGCACCCCGTGCCGCTTCGAGATGCGGCCGAGCGCGGCGATCTGCGCGAGCAGCGGCTCGGCATCGAAGCGCTTGCGGCCCAGCACGCGCAGCGCCGAAACGCCCCGTCCCAGGTCGCGAAACGGCGTCCGCAGCACCACGGCCAGCGCCGTGCCACCGCCGACAATAGCGAGCGCAAGCGGATCGAGCAGGGGCCCAAGCCCGGGAAACTGAGTCACGTCCATGCGCTCGTATCTGCAAGCGGCGGGCCAGTTTGGGACGGCACGGTGTTTGCGTCGCAATCCCTCGTCACCCCGGATTTAATGGGGGTCCCGCTTCTTGCCTGAGGGAGAAGAAGCGGGACCCCGGCTCAAGGCCGGGGTGACGGTGAGGTGACGGCAACCGGCAAACTGGCAACGCCATTGCCGCCCGACCGGCAAAACCTTGCCGCTCGCTGCCGCTCTCAGGGGCTCGGAGCGGCAATCCGCCCCCCTCACCGAAAACTGGCACGGCCATTGCAGGTAACACGCACGAACTTTTGTGCGGAGGACGTGCAGATGGCGAATGAAGGTCTTTTCGGTGTGCATGGCACAGCCCTTTCAGTGCGCTCGCAGCGCATGGGGATGCTTGCCTCGAACATCGCGAACGCTTCGACGCCCGGCTACAAGGCGAAGGACATCGATTTCGACGCGGCGCTGCAGAACGCGCAGCGCAGCGGCAACATCGAAGCCGCGATCGACGACGCCACGCTCTACCGCGTGCCGCTCCAGCCGACCGCCGACGGCAACACAGTCGAACTGACCACCGAACAGACCGCCTTCGCCGAGAATGCGGTCGCCTATCAGACCACTCTCGCGTTCCTGAACGGCCGGATCGGCACGATCACGCGCGCGCTGAAGGGAGAATAAGCATGGGCGATCGTCCCCTCAGCATCTTCCAGGTTTCGGGCCGCGCCATGTCCGCGCAGCTCGTGCGGATGAACACGACCGCGTCGAACCTCGCGAACGCGGGCACCGTCGCGTCGAGCAGCCAGGCCGCATATCGCACGATGAAGCCGGTGTTCCGCACCCATTTCGACCAGGCGAGCGGCATGTCGACCGTCGATGTCGAGAATATCGTCACCGCGGGCAGCGAGCCGACCAAGCGCTACGATCCGGGCAACCCGATGGCCGACAAGGACGGCAATGTCTGGGAATCCGCGGTCGATGAGACGCGCGAGCTGGTCGATATGCTCGAGACCGCCCGCTCCTACCAGAACAATGTCGAAGTGATGCAGACTGCCAAGCAGCTCATCGTCGACACCCTCAAACTGGGCCGCTGACAGCCATGAGCTTCGACACCACGCTCGCCGGTCTGGGCATCAACCGCTACGGCGGCACGTCCACCCCGACCACGACCACCAAGGCCGCCGCCGAGTCGATGGACCAGGGCGACTTCCTGCGCCTGATGACCGCGCAGCTGAAGAACCAGGATCCGTTCGAGCCGGTCGACAACAGCCAGATGGTCGCCCAGATGGCGCAATTCTCGTCGCTGGCCGGCATCAGCGAGATGAACACCACGCTGAAAGCTATGGCCGACCGTCTCGGCGCCTCGAACCCCAATGACGCGCTCAACTGGATCGGCCGCACCGTGATGACCGAGGGCGCGACCGCCTATCCGCGCACCGGCGGCGGGATCGAAGGCGCGCTCGAGCTCGATGCCTCGGCGGCCAGCGTCAATGTGACGATCCAGGGCCCGAACGGCGAGACGCTGCGCACCGTCGAGCTGGGCGCGCAGCCCAAGGGCACGATCAATTACGACTGGGACGGCACCACCGATGCGGGTGAGGCCGCCGGCGATGGCCCGTTCACGGTCAAGGTCTCCGCTCGCGACGCGAACGGCGCCGCCGTGACCGCGCGCAATCTCGTCTGGGCCCCGGTGACCTCGGTCACGATCGGCTCGGACGGCAATCCGATCCTCACCCTGCCCGGCATCGGCCAGGTCCCCATCACCGCCGTCCGCAAGATCGGCTGAGTCTTACCAAGGAGCGTATCCCATGTCCTTCTACACCTCGCTCAGCGGCCTCCAGTCGGCCCAGACCGAAATGTCGACGATCTCGCACAATCTCGCGAACGTCTCGACCAACGGCTTCAAGAAGAGCCGCACCGAATTCGCCGACGTGATCGCGTCGAGCGTGTCGCTGAGCCCCACCCAGATGGTCGGCTCGGGCACGGTCGTGAAGGCGATCCGCCAGGAATTCGGCCAGGGCGGTCTGATCCAGTCGGCCTCGTCGCTCGATATCGCGATCGCCGGCGACGGCTTCTTCGCGGTCAAGCCGAGCCTCGAGGACGCCAAGGTCGAATTCACCCGCAACGGCGCCTTCCTCGTCGACAGCGAGCGCTATGTCGTCGATCCGCAGGGCGGGCATCTTCAGGTCTATCCGGTCGACGGTTCGGGCGCGGTGGTCGCGACCGGCCTCGATGCCACGCAGAGCCTGCGCCTGCCGCTGGTCAGCGGCGTGCCCGAGGCGACCCGCAACGTCACGCTGGGCCTCAACCTGTCGGGCAGCTCGGCGATCCCCGCCGATGCGAGCCGCTTCGACGACACGCCCTATGCCTTCGACCGTTTCGATCCGGGCACCTACAACCAGTCGACCCAGACGACGATCTATGACGCCGCCGGCAACGCGCTGACGCTCACCAACTATTTCGTTCGCGAGACAGTGGCGACCTCGGGCTCGCCGACCAGCACCTGGTCGGTCTACAGCTTCGTCGGCGACCAGCAGCTCGGCACCAGCGCCACCGCGCCCGAGCCGATCACGCTGACCTTCGACGCCGCCGGCCGCCTCACCAGCCCGACCGGCGCGACCGAATTCGCGCCGTTCACGCCCACCGGCAGCACGGTCGAGCAGGCGGTCACGCTCGATTTCGGCAACAACACCACCCAGATCGCGGGCCCCTTCAGCGTCAACAGCCGCACTCAGGACGGCCGCGCGGTGGGTCAGCTCGAGGGCGTGACCTTCGGCGAGGACGGCATCGTTCGCGCCAGCTTCTCGAACGGCGACAGCCAGGCGCTGGGCAAGGTGGCGCTCGCCAACTTCTCCAACCCGTCGGGCCTGCGCCAGCTCGGCAACTCGACCTGGTCGGCGACGGGCATCTCGGGCGAGCCGCGGCTCGGCGAGCCGGGCCAGAACGGCTTCGGCTCGCTGATGTCGGGCGCGATCGAGCGCTCGAACGTCGACATCACCGAGGAGCTGGTCGGCCTGATCGCGGCGCAGCGCAGCTTCCAGGCGAACGCCAAGGCGCTCGATACCGCGAGCCAGATCTCGCAGACCATCTTCAACATCCGCAGCTGAGCGCGGCGGAGGAGAATTAGACCATGGATCGTCTCGTCTACACGGCGCTGTCGGGCCTTCGGAGCAACATGCAGGCGCAGGCGTCGATCGCGAACAACATCGCGAACGCCTCGACCACCGGCTATCGCTCCGATCGCGTGACGTTCGACCGCATGGTGCTCGGCGGCTCGCCGCTCAACACGCGCTCGATGTCGGCCGAGGAAACCACCGATGCCGATCGGCGCGCGGGCACGATGGTCCAGACCGGCCGTCCGCTCGACGTCGCGGTCAATGGCGATGCATGGATTGCGGTGCAGGCCACGGACGGCACCGAAGCCTATACGAGGCGCGGCGATCTGAACGTCGCTCCCTCGGGCGTGTTGGAAACCGGCGACGGTTTCCCGGTGATGGGGTCGGGGGGCCCCATCACCGTGCCGCCCTATCAGTCGATCGCGGTCGCCGGCGACGGCACGGTCTCGATCGTCCCCCCGGGGGGCGATCCGGGTCAGCCGGTGGTGCTCGACCGGATCAAGCTGGTGAGCCCGCAGGGCTCGAACACGGTCAAGGGGCTGGACAACAACCTGCACGTCAAGGGCGGCGGCATCCTGCCGCCCGATCTCGACGCTACGGTACAATCCGGAACCCTCGAACAATCGAACGTCAATCTGACGCAGGCCTTGATCGACATGATCGAGAACCAGCGCAGCTACGAAGTGCAGGCGAACCTGTTGAAGGAAGCCAAGAACATGGACGAGCAGACCGCATCGCTGATGCGCCTGCCGTCGTAAGGGAGTTTAGACCATGGGTTCCTCGGCAATGCATATCGCGCGCACTGGGCTCGACGCCCAGGACATGCGCATGCGCGTGGTTTCGAACAACCTCGCCAACGTCAACACGACGGGCTTCAAGCGCGACCGCGCCTCGTTCCAGACGCTCGCCTATCAGGTCGTCACCGCGCCGGGCGCCGCGAGCACCGCGCAGACTCAATATGCGACCGGCATCAACATGGGCACCGGCGTGCGCATCCAGGGCACCAGCCGGATCGAGACCCAGGGCTCGCTCCAGACCACGGGCAATTCGCTCGACATGGCGCTGGACGGCGACGGCTTCTTCCAGATCCAGATGCCCGACGGCACGCTGGGCTATACCCGCGCCGGCAATTTCTCGCGCTCGCCGCAGGGGATGCTGATCACCTCGGAAGGCTATCAGGTGATGCCCGGCATCACCGTGCCCGAGGGCGCGACCTCGATCACGGTGGGCAGCGACGGCACCGTGTCGGCGACGGTCGCGGGCCAGACCGAGGCCACCCAGCTCGGCCAGATCCAGGTCGCGACCTTCCCGAACTCGGCGGGTCTCCAGGCCAAGGGCAACAATTTCCTCGTCGAGACCGCGTCGAGCGGCGCCGCCAGCCTGGGCAATCCGGGCGAGCAGGGCCGCGGCATGATCCGCCAGGGCATGCTCGAGGGCTCGAACGTCAATGTCGTCGAGGAGCTGGTCGACATGATCGAGACCCAGCGCGCCTATGAGGTCAATTCGAAGATGATCTCGGCGACCGACGAGATGCTCAAATACGTCAATCAGAACATCTGAGGCGAACGATGACGCGCAGCTCCAAATTCGTCGCCGGCATCGCCGCGGGCACGCTGATCGCCATCGCGATCGGCTACGCCACCCCGGCCAACGCCCAGCTCTTCGGCAAGCGCAAGCCGAAGGAGGATTTCTCCGCGACGCTTCCGGCGCCCGCGCCCGTCGCCGCGCGCCCGGCGAACGGCAGCATCTTCCAGCCGAACGACGGCTATGCCGCGCTCTACGAGGGCAATCGCGCGCGCCGCGTCGGCGATCCGCTGACGATCGTGCTGGTCGAGCGCACCTCGGCCTCCAAATCCGCCGGCACCCAGCTCGATTCGGGCGGCGGCTTCTCGATCACCCCGCCCAGCGCGGGCCCGCTGTCGTTCGATCCGGGCGCGGCCAAGCTCAGCGGCGGGCGCAACTTCAAGGGTCAGGGCGCCGCCGATCAGGCCAACGCGCTGTCGGGCGAGATCACCGTCACCGTCGCCGCGGTCTATCCGAACGGCACGATGCTGGTGCAGGGCCAGAAGCGCGTCACGCTCAATCGCGGCGACGAATATATCCAGATCAAGGGCATCGTCCGCATCGCCGATATCGACGCGAACAACCGGGTTCCGTCGACCCGCGTCGGCGACGCCCGCATCTCCTATACCGGCAAGGGCGATGTCGCCCGCGCCGCCCGCCAGGGGTGGCTCAGCCGCTTCTTCAGCGTCATCAGCCCCTTCTGAACGGAGCCAGGCACATGATCCGTTTCTTCCTCGCGCTTCTCGCCGCTTCGCTGATCGCCACGCCGGCGACGGCGCAGCGCGTCAAGGACATGGGCGCCTTCCAGGGCATCCGTTCGAACCAGCTGACGGGCTATGGCGTGGTGGTGGGCCTGCCCGGCACGGGCGACGACAATCTGGAATATACCGTCCAGTCGATGAAGGGCGTCGCGTCGCGCTTCGGCTTCCAGCTGCCCGCGGGGGTCTCGCCGGGCCTCAAGAATGCCGCGGTGGTGATGATCACCGCCGAGCTGCCCGCCTTCGCCAAGCCGGGTCAGAAGCTCGACATCACCGTCTCGTCGATGGGCAAGGCGAAGAGCCTGCGCGGCGGCACGCTGATCATGACGCCGCTGCTGGGCGCCGACGGCCAGATCTATGCGATGGCGCAGGGCAACCTCGCCGTTTCGGGCCTGGGCGCCGAGGGCAAGGACGGATCGTCGGTGGTGGTCAACATCCCGTCGAGCGGCCGCATCCCCGAGGGCGCGACGGTCGAGCGCAGCGTCGATACCGGCTTCGATTCGACGCCCTTCCTGACCTTCAACCTGTCGCGGTCGGACTTCACGACCGCGCAGCGCGTTGCGGATGCGATCAACGCCCGTCTGGGGCCGGGCCGCGCCCGCGCCATCGACGGCGTCTCGATCGCGATCACCGCCCCACCGGGTGCCGATGTCCGCGCCGCGTTGATGAGCGAAGTCGAGAACCTGCCGATCGAGGTCGCGGAGGCGCGTGCCCGCGTCATCGTCAATGCGCGCACCGGCACGGTCGTGATCAACTCGGCGGTGCGCGTCGCGCCTGCCGCAGTGACCCATGGCAAGCTGACCGTCCGCATCGAAGAGCAGCAGCGCGTCAGCCAGCCCAACGCCTTCAGCAAGGGCGAGACCAAGACCGAGGAGTCGAGCAGCGTCGGCTTCGACGAAGAGAAGCGCCCGATGTTCCTGCTGGAGCCGGGTCCGAAGCTTTCGGACGTGGTCAAGGCGGTCAACGCGATCGGCGCCTCGCCGGCCGATCTGGTCGCCATCCTCGAAGCGCTCAAGGAAGCGGGCGCGCTCAATGCGGAGCTGATCATCCTGTGAGCAATCTCGGCCCCATCTCCGGCACCGGCGGGATTTCGACGGATACGTCGCGGCTCGCCAACAAGGAGAATCTCGACGCCGCCGGCAAGAGGTTCGAAGCGATCTTCGTGGGCATGATGCTCAAGTCGATGCGCTCGACCAAGCTTGCCGAGGGGCTGTTCGACAACAAGGCGACGCAGCAGTTCCGCGACATGCAGGACCAGCAATTCTCCGAAAGCATGGCGGCGCACGCCCCGATCGGCATCGGCAAGGCGATGACCGATTTCCTGTCGCGCGCCATCCCGGTCGAGGTCACGTCTGACGCGACCGAAGGTGCGCCGAAGACTGACGGGCCAAATAACGGGAACATCGCATGAGCGACATGCTCTCGATCGGGGCCTCGGGCCTGCGCGCCTATCAAAGCGCGCTGACCACGGTTTCGGAGAATATCGCGAATGCCGGCACCGCGGGCTATGTCCGCCGTTCTGCCGCGCTCACCGAAGTCGCGGCGCCCGGCAGCATGTCCGGCACCCAGGGGATGGGCGTCGTCGTCGCGGGGCTCAACCGCGCGGGCGATCCGTACCGCGCGGGCGAGGTTCGCGCCGCCAGCTCCGATCTCGCCAAGACCGAGACCGCCGCGACCTGGCTCGACCGGATCGAGGGCGCGCTGACCGGCGACAAGCTCGGCGACCGCCTCACTGCCTTCTTCAATTCGGCCAACGCCGTCGCCGCCGACCCTTCGGCGATCGCGCCGCGCGCCGCGATGCTCGAGGCCGCCGCCAGCGTCGCCTCGGCGTTCGACGGAACCGGCAGCGCGCTCGCCGCCGCCTCGGCCGATCTCGACGCCAGCGCCGGCGCCGCCGTGTCGCAGCTCAACGCGCTCGCCGCGGGGCTCGCCAAGGTCAATGCCGGGCTTGGCCGCACCGCGCCGGGCACCACCGGCGCCGCGACGCTCGCCGATCAGCGCGACCAATTGCTCGAGCAGATGAGCGCGATCACCGATGTTTCCGCCAGCTTCGATACGGCGGGCCGCGTCACGCTGCGCGTCGGCGGTTCGAGCGGCCCGGTCCTCGTCGCGGGCGACAGTGCCGGGCTGGTCACCCATGTCCAGAACGAGGAAGGCGCCTTTTCCTTCTCGGTCTATCGCGAAGGCCAGGCCTCGATCCTCGCCCCTACCGGCGGCGCCTTTGCGGGCATCGTCGAGGGGGCGCAACGCATCGCCGCGGCGCGGCTTCAGGTCGATGCGCTGGCGACCGCATTCGTCGACGGAGTCAACGCCGTCCAGGCCCAGGGCCGCGATCTCACCGGCAGTCCCGGCGAGCCGATGCTCGCGGCCGGCGACAGCCCCACCCGGATCCAGGTCGTGCTGACCGATCCGCGCGGCATCGCCGCGGCGGCAGTGGGCGGCGGCGTTCGCGACAACCGCAACCTTGCCGGCTTCGCCGATCTCCGCCGCACCGGCGGGTTCGAAAGCGGCGTCACCGATCTCGTCATGAGCAACGCCTCGGCGCTTTCCGCGCGCCGCGCCGTCAGCGAAGCGCAGACCGCGATCCACGACAGCGCGGTTTCGGCGCGCGACGCGGCGAGCGGCGTCAATATCGATGAGGAAGCGGTCGACCTTCTCCGCTTCCAGCAAGCCTATCAGGCGTCCGCCCGGGTGATCCAGATCGCCCGCGAAACGCTCCAGACCATGTTGGATATCAAGTGATGCGCATCGCCACGTCCCAGATGTTCGCCCGGCCGACCCAGCTAATGGCGGCGCTGACCCAGAAGGCCGACGCGATCCAGACCCAGATCGCGACGGGCACCAAATTCACCGCGCCCTCGAGCGACGCGGCCGCGTTCCTGCGGCTCGACGGGCTCAAGCGCGGCGTCGCCGACGATCTCTCCAATGCCGCGAACGTCAAGCTGGCGCAGGGGCTGCTCGCCCAGAGCGATTCGACGCTCGAAAGCATCGAGAACCAGCTCCAGCGCGCGCACGAGCTGACTGTCCAGGCCGCGAACGGCACGCTGAGCGACGACAATCGCACCGCGATCGCGCAGAACCTCCAGGCGATCACCGACGATCTCTTCGCGCTCGCCAACACCAGGGATGTGCGCGGCCAGCCGCTCTTCGGCAGCAGCGAGGGCGACGCCGCCTATGTCCGCGCCGGCGACGGCACGATCAGCTTTGTCGGCACCGGCGAACCTTCGGAAATCCCGATCAACGATCATAGCAGCGTCCAGGCGACGATCACCGGCGAGCGCGCCTTCGGCGACATGTTCGCGACGCTCAAGTCGCTCACCGACGCGCTGAGCGCGGGCGGCGATATCCGCGCGGCGGCGGGCGAGGCGCTCGACGGGCTCAAGGCCAATCTGGCGGATGTAGCCGCGGCCCGCGCCTCGGTGGGCGCGCGCGGGGCACGGCTCGATCTCGAATCGGAGCGGCTCGAAGCCGCCGCGATCGCGCGCGAGGAAAGCCGCAGCGCGATCGAGGACACCGATATTCCAAGCGCCGTGGCCGAACTTCAGAAGACGCTCACCGTGCTGCAGGCGACCCAGGCGAGCTTTACCAAGCTCTCCGGCATGTCGCTGTTCGATTATCTGCGCTGAACACCGCGCGGTTAACCATATCGCGACCGTTTTTCGCTGAAAGTCGCGGCAAGACGGTCGTTAATTAGAGCAGGCCAAACCGGGCCTCGGGGGAAGTCGAAGCTGCCATGTTTCCGATAATCGGCCTGGTCGTCCTGTTGCTCATGGTCTTCGGTGGTTTCACGATCACCGGCGGCGCGCTCGGGCCCGTGATGGAAGCGATTCCGCACGAGATGCTGATCATCGGCGGCGCGGCGCTTGGCGCGCTCATCACCGGCAATTCGATGAAGGAATTGAAGGCGCTCGGCGGCGGCCTGCTCAAGGTCCTCAAGGGCCCCAAATACAAGAAGCAGGATTATCTCGACACGATCTTCCTCGTCTCGAAGCTGATGAAGATGCTGCGGACCGAAGGGCCGATCGCGCTCGAGCCGCATGTCGAGGATCCGAAATCCTCCGCGATCTTCGCCGAATATCCGCGCCTGCTGGCCGACCATACCCTGGTCAACCTGATCGCAGACACGCTGCGTCTCGTCGTCGTCTCGTCGGGCACGCTCGACGTGCACGCGGTCGAGGAGGTCATGGACAACATGATCAAGACCCACCACCACGAGGTCCAGGGTCCGCAGACCACGCTGACCGGGCTGGGCGACGCGCTCCCCGCGCTCGGCATCGTCGCGGCGGTGCTCGGCGTGGTGAAGACGATGGGCTCGATCGACAAGCCGCCCGCGATCCTCGGCGCGATGATCGGTTCGGCGCTGGTCGGCACCTTTCTCGGCGTGTTGCTGGCGTACGGCATCGTCGGTCCGCTCGCGGGCCGGCTCCAGCAGGTGATCGACGCCGACGGCGCGATCTATCATGTCGTCAAGCAGATCATCATCGCCTCGCTCCACGGCCATCCGCAGCCGCTGGTGATCGAAGCCGCGCGCTCGGGCATCGCCCATCACAACCAGCCGAATTTCGGCGAGGTGTTCGACGGCCTGCGGGGTCGCTAAGCGATGGCCCGCGCGCCGCACGGATCGAACCAGCCTCCCAAGATCATCTACAAGAAGATCCTGGTCGAGGGGCATGGCGGCCATCACGGCGGCGCGTGGAAAGTCGCCTATGCCGATTTCGTGACCGCGATGATGGCGTTCTTCCTGCTGATGTGGCTGCTTGGCGCCACCAACGAGAAGCAGCGCAAGGCGCTCGCCGACTATTTCGCGCCGACCCTGGTCGAGATGAAACAGAACAGCGCGGGCTCGAACGGCCTGCTGGGGGGCGATGCGCTCAACAGCCAGGACAATTATCCGAGCAAGGCCTCGCAGACGGGCACCAAGTCGATCACCGTTCCGATCGGGGGCGCGGGCGGCAAGGATGTCGGCACCGGCGAGAAGGGCACGCTCAAGGATCAGCGCGCCCTCGCCGCGCAGGACCAGAAGAATTTCGCCGAGATCAGCAAGCAGGTGCAGAACCGGATGCGCCAGACCCCGCAGCTCGCCAAGCTCTCCAAGCACGTCCGCTTCGTGCCGACGCGCGACGGGATGCGGATCGATCTGGTCGACGACGCCAATTATTCGATGTTCGATCTCGGCACGACCGCGCTCGTTCCCGATGCCAGCACGCTGATCGGGCTGATCGCCACCGCGATCAAGGATACCGAGAATCCGATCATGATCCGCGGGCACACCGACAGCCTCGGCTATGGCGATCCCAACAATATGAACAACTGGATGCTCTCGAGCGGCCGCGCCGAAGCGACGCGGCGGCGGCTGTTCGCGGCGGGCGTTCCCGAAGTCCGCTTCGAACGGATCGAAGGCGTGGCCGACCGCGAGCCGATGATCGTCGAGAATCCCGCCGATCCGCGCAATCGCCGCGTCTCGATCACCCTGCTCTTCCGCAAGGCGCCCAACGGCTTCACTTCGCCGGCGTCACGCCCGGGCTTCGGCGCGCCCGTCCAGCCCCGGGTGAACGTTCCGCCGCCCCCCGGCGGCCCGCCTAGAAAAATAGCTTCCGCACACTGAGCCGGATCACCCGGCCCTGCGGATCGAGCAGGTCCGGCTGATAGCTGAGCGGCACCGCGCCATTCTGGTCGGTCACGCGCAGCCGCGCGTCGAAGACATTGTCGACCTGCAGCGAGATCCGCATCCCGATCAGCCAGCGATGCTTGCGGACCAGCCGGATCTGCTGCCCCATATCGACGAACGCGCGCAGATTGAACGTACCGAGCGGCGAGAAATCGAGCGTGTTGCCGCTGCCCAGGCCGCCCGAGCGCACCTGGGTCCCGCTCTGCCACTTGCCGCTCAGCCGGACGCCATAGCCGTCCTTGGTGACGCCGGCCTGCGCCTCCACCTCGTGCCGCGGCTGCCCGCCGCGATTGCCGGTCGCCGAGCCGTTGAGCAGGTCGAGCACGGGCAGGCCGGGGCCGATCACCACTCGCTCCTGGAAGTGGATGGTGTGATAGAAGCTCAGCTGGATGCGGCCCGCGAGCAGCCCGTTCGGCCCGCCGAGCTGCGCGAAGCCGAACCCGCGTCCGCCACCGCCGCCGCCCTGCCCACGTCCGCCGCCGCCACCGCCGCCGAAGAAGCCGCCCTGCTGCCCGCGCTGGCCGCCTTGCTGGCCCGGTTGCGCCCCTTGGCCGGGCCGTCCGTTCTGCCCGGGCCGGGCGAAGGGATTGGGGGGCGGGGGCCGCCCCTCGCGCTCGGCCTTTTCGCGTTCGGCCTCATATTGGGCGCGGCGCTGCTGGAACTGCTTCTCGATCGACGAGCCGAGCGGCGCCGACCAATTGACTCCCCAGCGCAGCTCCTCGCGGTCGGCGCGCTGGAAATTGACCGGACGGTAATCGACGCTCAGCAGCTGCCCGCCGCCGTCGCGCACGAAGCGGCTCGGAAAGGCCGCCTCGACTTCCGCGGTCGGGCTCGGGAAGCTCGAAATCTGGTTGCGCGTGACGGTCTTCACATAATCGGCGCTGAAGTGGAGCGGCGAATCCTTGATCGGCGAGATATTGACGCCGATCTTCATCACATGGCGGCTGTCCGATCCCAGATTGGGGTTGCCGCCGGTGATGCTGGTGATCTCCACCGTCTCGCCGCGCACATAATCGAACACGCGCGCGGTGGGCGTGACCACCACCGGATCGCCCAGCTGCTGCGGGCTCGGCGCGCCTTGCTCGTCGGTGACCGAGGCGATGATCCGCACCTCGGGGATCGGGCTCCATACCGCGCCATAGCCGATGCTCGTCAGCGTCCCGAAATCCGAAAGCTGCTCGATCTCGGCATTGGCGTTCAGCGAGAAATTGCCGATCGCGGTGAAACCGCCGCGCATGCGGTTGGCGATCGGCAGGTCGAAATTGATCTGGCTGCTCGCCGTATCGCGCGCGACACTGCCCGATCGCGCCACTCCCGCGCGCAGCGAGCTGCTGTCGAAATCGGTGGTCCGCCCGCTCATCCGCAGCGCCACCGAGATATCGCCCGCGGGAAGTTTCGCGACGGGCCCGTTGATGAGCGCGTCGAGCGACCCGACGCTCGACGTCGATTGCGAGAGATCGGCGGGACGGGCCCCGAGCGACGCCATCGGGATCGGCGCGAAGGGATTGAAGGCGGGATCGCCCGCGTCAAGCCTCGCCTGGACCGGCGACACGTCGAAGCCGGTGGTGGTCACGGTGCGCGAGGTGACCCGGTCGTAATTGCCCGTCAGCGACCAGCGCCAGGGACGCGCATCGCCATTGACCGTGAAGCCGGCATGCGCGGTACGTCCCGCGCTGCTGCGCCGCAGCGGCAGGCTGCCGTCGATATAGCGCGAAAGCCGGACCGGCGTGGCGAAGGGCGAGAAAGGATTGCCCGCGGGCAGCGCCAGCGTCACCCCCGGCGCGCCCAGCAGTGCCTCGCGATTATTGGCGTCGAGCCGCACGTTGAACGAGGTGCTGATTTTGCGCGAGACATTGGGGCTCCACACGCCGTTGACCGTCAGCTGCTCGTTTGGCGCGACCAGCGTGCGATAGGAGGAGACGTCGCTGGTGTTGCGCGGCGTGTTGAACGCGGCGAGCGGCTGCGCGCCGTTCGAAGCGGACGCGGGAACCCCCGCGATCGTCACCGGCGTGCCCGCGATCGCGCTCAGCGCCGGATCGATCTCGCCCGTGCCATTGGGCGCAGTGACGTTGCCCGCGAAATCGAACAGCGGCGTGGTCGTCGGCGTGACGTCGCGCTCGCTTTCGAGCAGTCCCGAGGTTCCGTTATACTGGACGTCGAGGTTGACCCGGCCCTTGCGGGTGATCTTGAGCACATTGATCTGGCCGCGCACATTCGCATTGCCGCCTGCAGTGGGCGCGCCGCCGGTCAGCTCGGTAGTGATCGCGCGGAAGCGCGGGCGCAGCACGATGTTCACCACGCGCTGATCGGCGCGATAGCCGAGCTTGAGCGCCGCCTCCTCGGGCAGGATGTCGGTCCGCTCGATCGCCTCGACCGGAATGTCGCGCAATTCGGCGAAGCTCGAGATTCGCCGGCCGTTGAGCAGGATCACCGGCGCCCCGCCGTCGCGGCCCCGGCCGCTGCGTGTCTGGGGGCCCAGCTCGGCGACCAGCTCGGAGATGCTGCTGACGCCATAGGCGCGGATATCGGCGGGCGAAAGGCTGAGCTCGGGCTTGATGTCGCCGGGAACCGCGCCGCGCAGCTCGCCGGTGACGACGATATCGGCTTCCTCCTCCTGCGCCGGCGCGGGAGCCGGCGAGGGGCTGGGCGCGGGCGCGGCCCGGTCCTGGGCGACTGCCGCCAGCGGTGTCAGGCCAACCCACAGGGCCGCCACCGCACATCCAAGCCTGAGGCCATGCTTCGTCACCGCAACCACTCCCAACGCCACGGCGCGAAGCCCCCCGGCCCGCCCATCACGCTGCCGGGCTAACCGGAACTTGTCGCACAATTGTGCCAGCTTTCGGAAAAATTGCGGCGGTGCGTCATCCGCTCGAAGCGGCGTGCGTCATCGCGAAATCGCTCGACATGACTGCGGGTAATCGTGAAAAAGGTCCGCACCAGAGAAAACTGGGCGCTCGGGGGAGGAATCCATGAAGCTCGCGACCATCGATCTGATCGTGCTCATCGTCTATGCGATCGGCATCTTCGGCCTCGCCCAATGGGTGAGCCGCGAAAAGGCCGGGCACGCCAAGGATTCGAGCGACTATTTCCTCGCCTCCAAGGCGCTGCCCTGGTGGGCGATCGGCGCCTCGCTGATCGCGGCGAACATCTCGGCCGAGCAGATCGTCGGCATGTCGGGCTCGGGCTATGCCATCGGGCTCGCCATCGCCTCCTATGAGTGGATGGCGGCGGCCACGCTGCTGATCGTCGGCAAATACTTCCTGCCGATCTTCCTCGCCAACAAGATCTACACGATGCCGCAGTTCCTCGAACAGCGCTTCGGCCCGACGATCCGCACCGTGATGGCGGTGTTCTGGCTGGTCCTCTACGTCTTCGTGAACCTCACCTCGATCATCTGGCTCGGCTCGATCGCGGTGACGCAGGTGGCGGGCGTCAACCAGGATGTGGCGCTGATCGGGCTCGGCACCTTCGCGCTGCTCTATCAGCTGCGCGGCGGGCTCAAGGCGGTCGCGCTGACCGACATCGTCCAGGTCACCCTGCTCGTCTTCGGGGGGCTGGTCATCTCGTACCTCACCCTCAGCAAGATCGGCGGCGACAGCGGCGTGATCGGCGGCTTCATGGAGCTCACGCGACGCGCGCCCGAGAAGTTCGACATGATCCTCTCGCCCGACAGCCCGCACTACAAGGACCTGCCGGGCCTCGCGGTGCTGGTCGGCGGGATGTGGATCGCCAATCTCAGCTATTGGGGCTTCAACCAGTATATCATCCAGCGCGCACTGGCGGCGAAGGACATCGCCGAGGCGCAGAAGGGCGTGATCTTCGCAAGCTTCCTCAAGATGCTGATGCCCGTCATCATCGTGCTGCCTGGCATCGCAGCGGTGGTGCTCGCGCCCGATCTCGCCAAGCCCGACCAGGCGTATCCCACGATGATGCAGTTACTGCCGCAGGGGCTGCTCGGCCTCGTCTTCGCCGCGCTGATCGCCGCGATCATCGCCTCGACCGCCTCCAAGATCAATTCGATCGCGACCATCTTCACGCTCGACATCTATGCCAAGACGCAGGGCGTCCTGTCGCGCGCCGAGGACGAAGCCGGATCCGCCGAGCAGGAAAAGAAGCTGGTGCGCGTGGGCCGGATCGCGGCGGTGGTTGCGATCCTGCTCGCCATGGCAACCGCACGCCCCTTGCTCGGCAGCCTTGAACAGGCGTTCCAGTATATCCAGGAATTCTCGGGCTTCGTGACGCCCGGCATCACCGTGATCTTCCTGCTCGGCCTGTTCTGGCCGCGCGCGACCGAGGCGGGGGCGCTGGTCGGCGCGGTCGCTTCGGTGGCGCTCAGCTTCGTCTTCTGGTTTCCGGCCCAATATGGCGGGTCGAAGATGCTCAACGCGGTCCCCTTCATCAACCGCATGTCGATCGTCTTCTTCGCCTCGCTCGCGCTCGCGGTGCTGGTCTCGCTGGCCAAACCGGCACGCTCGGAGAGCAACCTCATCACGATGGAGGGCGTCTCGTTCCGCACCACCGCCGGGTTCAACATCGCGGCGGGCATCATCGTGGCGATCCTCGTCGCGCTCTACGCGATCTGGTGGTGAGCTAGTCGAAGTAGGGAGCGGCCGGACGCTGCTGGGCGATCAGAAAGGCATCGGCGACGATGCCGAGCGGCGTCGGGTCCGCGTCGCTCTCACCATTTGCCAGCAGATCGGCGAAATGCGCGTAGAGCCTGGCATATTCGCTGTCGGGCGCGCTTTTCGCGGGCGCGCCATCGATCGAGAGCGCCGCGCCGCCGCGTGAGAGGAGCAACGTCCTGCTATCGGTGCGCAGCTCCAATTCCCACACTTCGCCATCCTCCTCGCGAAAATCGAGATCGACCGCGATTTGCGCGCCGCCGCTTTCCAGCGTGAGCGTCGCCGCGATCGGGGTCGCGCAATTGCTCGGCACTTCGAATGACGATGCCGTCACCACAACCGGATCGGGCAGCAGCCCGGTCAGGATCGACAGCGCGTTGATCCCCGGATCGAACACCCCCAGCCCGCCGGCCTCCCACAGCCAGCGCTGCCCCGGATGCCATTTGCGCGCGCTCTCGCGCCAGCTGATCCTCCCGGCCGTCACGGTCTTGCCCGCGAGCCACGCCCTGGCCTCGCTCACCATCGCCGCGAAGCGCGAGTGCCAGGCAGTGAACAACGGCACGCCGGCCGTCCGGGCAAGCGCCGTCAGTTCGATGAACCCGCCCGGCGTCTCCGCGGGCGGCTTTTCCAGCAGCACCGCGAGCCCCGCCGCGATCGCCTGCCGCGCGATGGCGCCGCGCACCTGCGGCGGCGTGCACACCGCCACCGCATCGACCTTCACGCCCGACGCGAGCAGCGCCTCGAGCGATGCGAAATGCGGCGTGCCCTCACGCCCCGGCCCATGGCTGTCCACCGTCGCCGCGAGCGCCAGCCGCTCGCTGCCCAGAATCGCGGGCACATGCTGATCGTGCGCGATCTTCCCGAAACCCACGATTGCGATGTCAAAGCTGGCTGCCACGGCGAATCCTCCCGGCGCGGCCTATAGCCAAGAAAGCGGCGCAAGGGAGGAGAATTCCGGCACTCCGGAATCCCCCGCCTTTGCAGCATCTTGTTTCAAATGGTGCGGTCGAGAAGACTCGAACTTCCACGGGCTTTCGCCCACAACGACCTCAACGTTGCGCGTCTACCAGTTCCGCCACGACCGCACGTGAAACCCCGCCGGACGAGCGCCGGCGGCTGGTAAGAGCGGGGCCCCTAGCAAAGCCCCAAGCGGCTGGCAAGCGCGACGCCGATGCTTTCCTTGGGACCTCCGAGCCCCTAGAGCGGCGCTCCCATGCATGGCCGCGCCGACCTTTCCGCCGAGACGCGCCGCATCCTCGCCCTCGCCTGGCCGGTCGTGCTGACCAGCCTCAACTGGACGATTCTCCACGTCACGGACGTGATCGTGGTCGGGCTGACCGGCACCGGCGAAGTCGCGGCGCTGGGGGCGAGCCGCACATTGACCTTTATCGGCATCGTCATGGCGATCGGCGCGCTGTCGGGCGTGCTCGTCCATGTCTCGCGCGCCGATGGCGCGGGCGACCTGCGCGGCACCGGGCGGGTGCTCCACCAGGGGCTGCTGCTCGGCATCGGCATCGGGCTGGTCAGCGCGGCCCTGCTCTATTTCCTCGCCGAGCCGATGCTGCTCGGCCTCGCGGTCGCGCCCGCGATCGCGCCGGGCGCCGCGCGCGTCGTCGAGGTGATGGCCTTTGCCTATCCCTTCCAGATGATCATCGTGACGGCGAGCTTCTTCCTCGAAGGAGTCAGCCGTCCGCGCCGCGTCGCGGTGGTCAACCTGTCGATCCTGCCGCTCAATGCGCTGCTCGCCTGGGCGTTGTCCGGCGGGCATCTGGGATTGCCGGCAATGGGAGCGGTGGGCGCGGCGCTTGCGACCACGATCGCCTCCGCCATCGGCGCGGCGGGGATGCTCGGCGCGGCCTGGACCCTGCCCCGCGCGAGACTGCGCGGCGTCCACGATCTCGCCGCCTTGTGGAGCCGCGACACGCTCAGGGGCGCGCTCGGCCTCGGCAAGTTCGGGCTGGTCCCGGCCATCGCCTCGGGGCTCGAGCTGGCCGGCTTCTCGATCCTGATCGCGCTCTCGACCCAGCTCGGCGATGTGACGACGCACGCCTTCCAGATCGTCTTCTCGATCCACAACCTCACTTTCTCGGTCGCGCTCGGCCTCGGATCGGCGGCGGGGGTGCGCGCAGGCAATGCGGTGGGCGAAGGGGTGCCGCACGAGGCCGCGTGGCGCACCGGCATCGCGGCGGTGCTCTCCGCGCTCAGCATCGGCACGCTCGCTTTGGTCCTGCTGCTCCTGCCCTATCCGGTGGTGGCACTCTTTCCCGCCGCCGAGCCGGTCCATGTCCTCGCGGCGGCGATGCTGCTGCCCTGGGCGCCCTTCATCCTGTTCGACGGGGTGCAGGTGGTGCTGGTCTATGCGCTGCGCTCGCTCGGCGACCAGGTGTTCACCGGCGTGAACTCGATCCTCGCCTTCTTCCTGATCACCGGCGGGCTCGGGCTATGGCTGGTGCATATGGGCCTGGGCGCGTTCGCGCTCGTCTGGGCCTCGGGCCTGGGAATGTTCGCCGCCGCGCTCCTTCACGGGGCGCGGCTGCTCGTGATCAATTCCCGATTTCGCTCGCGAAGCTGAATTCGACGATCCGCACATTGCCCGGCGGATTGAGCTTGGCGCTGTTGAAATCGATCGAGGCATTGGCATCGAGCGTGCGCACTTCCGGCGTGATCCGCCAGCTATCGACCAGCGCGCCCGCCGCGTCGCGCAGCTCGATGCGGATATCGGGCACATGCTGCTTGACGCTGGTGGGGTTCACCACCTTGCCCGAGACCGCGAACAGGTCGCCGCCGCCCGGCGGCGTGCGCCGGTTCACATCCTTGTCGGCGAAGCGCAGCGGGGTCTCGGCATCGCCGATCCCGATGCCCAATTGCGCGGCGATGCCCGGCGCGCCCGAATAGAAGATCGCGCCCGCGCCCAGCAGCATCGAGAAGCCCGCGACGAATGCGGCGGCGGTCCAGCGCCTCGCCGGATTGCGGCGCGGCTTGAACGGTGGCTGGGGCGCGAAGGGATCGTAGCTGGGATCGGGCGGCGAGACCGAGGCATCGTCGGTGTAGACGCGCCGCGGCTCGGGGGCCTCGGCCGCGGGATAGTTGGGGACGGTGCGGCGCGGCTGGCGCACAGCGGCATCGCCCGGCGACGCGCGCGTCGCGAGGTCGAGCACCTCGGGCGCCTGGAACCAGCTATGCTTGCAGCTCGCGCACCGCACGGTGCGGCCGTCCGCGCCGATCGCACTGTCGGGGACGAGATACCGGGTACGGCACTGGCTGCATTCGAGGATCATGACGCCAGACTCTAAGCACTTCGCGAGTCGGGCCGCAAGGCTCGGGCGCACCCTTATGGTGGAAAACCCGGTCCGCGCTTGAGCCGCAATCGTCCCTATGCGATGGCGAACCCCGGGGGAGCGTGGCGGGAGCGAATGGCCAATATCGTCCAGTTCGAAAATGTCGGCCTGCGTTACGGCACGGGCGCGGAGACGCTTTCGGACATCTCGTTCACGCTGACGTCGGGAAGCTTCTACTTCCTCACCGGGCCTTCGGGCGCGGGCAAGACCTCGCTGCTCAAATTGCTCTACCTCGCCCAGCGCCCGAGCCGCGGGGTGATCCGCCTGTTCGGCGAGGATGCCGGCGCGCTCCCGCGCCAGCGCCTGCCCGGGTTCCGCCGCCGCATCGGCGTGGTGTTCCAGGATTTCCGGCTGGTCCCGCATCTTTCCGCTTACGACAATATCGCGCTCCCCCTGCGCGTCGCGGGCATGCCCGAAAGCGATATCGAGGCGCCCGTGCGCGAGATGCTCGCCTGGGTCGGCCTCACCGACCGCGGCAAGGCCAAGCCGCCGACCTTGTCGGGCGGCGAGCAGCAGCGCATCGCCATCGCGCGCGCGGTGATCGGCCGCCCCGAGGTGCTCGTCGCCGACGAGCCCACCGGAAACGTCGATCCCGACATGGCCGAGCGGCTGCTGCATTTGTTCGACAGCCTCAACCGGCTGGGCACCACCGTGGTGGTCGCCACGCACGATTTCCACTTGCTCAACCGCATCCCCAATGCGCGGATGATGCGGCTGGAGAAAGGCCGGCTCAACGATCCGACCGGCTCCCTCAAGAACCCGCCCCAATGAAGTTCAGCCTCAACCCCAACGCGCCCGACCGCCGCCTGCTCGACGAAGGGCGCCGCACGCGCGCGATGACCTGGATCATGGCGATCATGCTGTTCCTCACGGTGCTCTCGGGCGCGTTGGGGCTGGGGATGCTGGGCGCGACCAACCAGCTCGACCGCCAGCTCGCCGGGCGGCTGACGGTGCAGATCATCGAGCCCAATGCCGAGCTGCGCGACGCCCAGGCCAAGCAGATGGTCGCGGCGCTGCGCGCCAGCCCCGGCGTGGTCCGCGCCGAGGAGGCCGACCGCGCCCGGCTGGCGGAGCTGCTCAAGCCCTGGCTCGGCGATGCCGGGCTCGACCCCGACCTGCCGATGCCGGCGATGATCGATGTCGATGTGCGCGGCGACGCCAATATCGCCGCGGCCGAGGCGGCGGCCAAACGCGTCGTCCCCGCCGCGCGGATCGACCGGCACGCGCAGTGGCTGCAGCCGGTGCGCAGCTTCATGGCGACGCTCACCTGGCTCGCGGCGGGGCTGGTGCTGCTGATGGCGAGCGCGACCGGCGCGGTGGTGTTGCTGTCGGCGCGCGCGGGGCTGGACACGCACCGCGACACGATCGAAGTGCTCCACATGCTGGGTTCGACCGATCTCCAGGTGGCGCGACTGTTCCAGCGGCGCATCGCCTTCGACACGCTCATCGGCGGCGCCGCGGGCACGCTCGCGGCGCTGGGGCTGGTCTGGTTCCTCCAGTCGCGCTTCGGCGCGCTGGGGTCGGAAATCCTGAGCGGCGTCGCGCTCGAGCAGCGCGACTGGTTCCTGCTGCTCCTGCTGCCGCTCAGCTTCGCGTTGCTCGCCACCTTCGCCGCCCGGCTCGCTGTGCTGCGCAAGCTGGGGCGGACGCTGTGATCTGGCGCATCGCCGCATTGGTGATCGGCGCCTGGGCGGCGGGGTTCGCCTTGTTCTGGCTGACGCTCGGCAAGCCGCTCGCCCCCGAGACCAGGACCGACGGCATCGTCGTCCTCACCGGCGCGCCCGGCCGGATCGACCGGGGGCTCATCCTGCTCCGCGAAAAATCGGCGAAACGGATGCTGGTGAGCGGCGTTGACCGCAATGTGAAGCCGCACGAACTGGCGATCCAGTATCGCGAGAAAAAGCTGTTCAAATGCTGCATCGATCTCGGCTGGCAGGCGGTCGACACCAAGTCGAATGCCGAGGAAACCGCCGAATGGGTGCGCGATCACAACTACAAGACGGTGCGCCTCGTCACATCGGACTGGCACATGCCCCGCGCGCGGCTCGAACTCGCGCATCTGCTGGGACCGGGGATCGAGCTGGTCGGCGATCCGGTGCCGAGCAATGTCCGCTTCGGCACACTGTTTCGCGAATATCATAAATATCTGGTGCGCTCGGTCGCGCTGATGCTGGGTGCCGGATAATGTTCGATTGGGTGCGTACGATCGCGTTTTCGATCGTCTTCTACGGTCTCTCGATCCCGATCGTGCTCGCCGCGCCGATCGCCGCGTTGTTCGGCAAGCAGGCGATGCGGGCCTATTGCAACATGTGGGCGAGCATGCTCGGCTGGTCGGCGCGGATCTTCCTGGGCATCCGCACGCACGTAACGGGCGAGATGCCGGCAGGACCCGTGCTGTTCGTCGCCAAGCATGAATCGCTCTATGAAGCGATCGACCTCACCCAGCGGCTGGGCACCCCCGCCACGGTGATGAAGCGCGAACTGGCGGATATCCCGCTGTGGGGCTGGTGCACCCGGCAATATGGCATCATCGTCATCGACCGCGCGGGATCGGCCAAGGCGCTGCGCGCGATGATGGCCAGCGCCAAGGCGGCGCGCGAGGAAGGCCGGCCCGTGCTGATCTTCCCCGAGGGGACCCGCGCCCCGCTCGACACGCGTCCGCCGCTGCGTTCGGGCTTTGCCGGACTCTATCGCGCGCTGGGGCTGCCGGTGATCCCGGTGGCGGTGCGCAGCGGCCATGTGTTTCCGCGCGGGGGCGCCAAGCATCCCGGCACGATCCGCTATCATTTCGGCGAGCCGATCCCGCCCGGCCTGCCCCGCGCCGAGATCGAGTCGCGCGTGCACGCGGCGATCAACGCGCTGGTGCAGGACTGACGCTTAGCTTCGCACTTTTCACGCGATTCGTGACATTTTATTGCGCGCCTGGCGCATGATCCGCTCGATGAGGCACCGACGTATCGACAATGCGAAAGAGCGGCGCAAACGTGGCAGATCGCCGCCGTGTAGGAAAGTCATTCGTGCGAGCGCCCGAAATCCTCGCGTGAATCGTCCTGGCCCTGCTCGATCACGCTGCGGCGGATCGCGCGGGTGCGGGTGAACAGCTCGAACAGCTCATCGCCCTTGCCCCAGCGGATCGCGCGCTGGAGCGCGGTCAGATCCTCCGAGAAGCGCTGGAGCATGTCGAGCACCGCCTCGCGATTGGCGAGGAAGACGTCGCGCCACATGGTCGGGTCCGACGCGGCGATGCGGGTAAAGTCGCGAAAGCCGCCGGCCGAATATTTGATGACCTCGGACGCGGTGACTTCCTCGAGGTCCGACGCGGTACCGACGATGGTATAGGCGATCAGATGCGGCAAATGGCTGGTGACAGCGAGGACGCGGTCGTGATGATTGGGCGTCATCGTCTCGACCTGCGCCCCCAGCTGGCGCCAGAATTCGCTGACCCGCTCGACCGCGATCTCGGGAGCCCCCTCGGGCGGGGTTACGATGCACCAGCGATTGTGAAACAGAGTCGCGAAGCCCGCCTCGGGCCCGCTGCGCTCGGTGCCCGCCACGGGATGCGCGGGGATGACGGTGGCGCCCGGCAGCGCCGCGATCAGCGCTTCCGCCACACTTTCCTTGCACGAACCGACATCGCTGACGATGGCATCGGCGGGCAAGTCATCGGCAATCGCCGCCGCCGCCGCGCCCATCGCGCCGACGGGAACGCAGAAGATCACGAAGTCGGCATCGATCACCGACGCGCCCGGCGTATCGGCGATATCGTCGCACAGCCTCATCCGCACCGCGATATCGCGCACCTCGGGATCGGCGTCGTAGCCGGTGACGCGCACCGTCGGCATATGCGCCCGCACCGCGTGCGCGATCGACGAGCCGAGTAGACCCAGCCCGATCACGGTGATACGGGCGAAGGGCAGCATCAGTCGGCCCCCGCCAGCTTGCGCAGCGCCGCCGCGACCCCGCGCGTCTCGTCCTCGGTGCCGATGGTGATGCGCAGGCCATGGGGGAGTCCCTGGCCCGGCAGCCAGCGGACGATATAGCCTGCGTCCATCAGCCCTTTATACGCGGCCTCGGCGGTCAGCACGCCTTCGAACAGCACGAGCACGAAATTGGCCTGGCTGGGCACCGCGCGGAGGCCGGCATTGCCGAGCTTGGCGATCTCGTCCGCGAACCAGCGCCGCCACCTTGCATTATGCGCCCTGGTGTGCGCGACGAAATCGGTATCGCCCAGCGCCGCGATCGCCGCCGCGGTGCCCGCGATGGTGATGCTGAAGGGCAGGCGGATGCGATGCATCGCGGCGATGATCGGCGCCGCCGCATAGCCCCAGCCGATCCGCTCGGCGGCGAGGCCGTACATTTTCGAGAAGGTCCGCGTGACGAGCACATTGGGCGCGCTTTCGGCGAGCACCATGCCCCCATCCTCCGCATCGCCCTCGATATATTCGGCATAGGCATGATCGAGCACGAGCAGGATATTGCTGCGCAGCCCGGCGTGGAGCCGCGCGATCTCCTCGCGGCTGGCATAGGTGCCGGTCGGGTTGTTGGGGTTGGCGATATAGACGATGCGGGTCTTGTCGGTGACGCAGGCGAGGATCGCGTCGACATCGGTCGCATAATCCTTCTCGGGCGCGACCACGACCGTGGCGCCGACGCGCCGCGCCGCGATCTCGTACACCGCGAAGCCGTAATGAACGAAGATCACCTCGTCGCCCGGCCCCGCGAACGCGCCGGCGGCGAGGTGCAGTATCTCGTCCGACCCATTGCCATAGATGATCCGCGCCGGATCGAGCCCGTATTTCGCGGCAATCACCTCGCGCAGCTCGGCCCCGCTCGCATCGGGATAGCGCTCGAGCCGCCCCGCCGCGCTTTCGAATGCGGCCCGCGCCAGTGGGCTCGTGCCCAGCGGATTCTCGTTCGACGAGAGCTTGGCGACCTTGCGGCCGTCATCGGTGGTGGAGCGCCCGGGAACATAGGGGGCGATCTCCATGATCCAGGGCTTGGGTACAGGCGCGGAAATGGAACTGCTCATGGGCGCGCGGATTGGCCGAACGGTTACGCAATAGCAAGGAGGTCCAGTCTATGGCACAGGCCGGGCAAGGGTTCGGAGAAACGGGGCATGCGGGGCAACAGCGCGCTGTGGCGAGCATTGGAGACGGCGCGGCGGGAGAATCTCGCGGCCGCGGGCGAGGCCGCTCCGGTCAAGGGCAGCGAAGGGATTTCGCGGCGCCTGCTGCTCCAGTCGATCGCGGCGGCGGGCGCGGTTTCGCTCCTTCCGCGCCCGGCCCGCGCGGCCCGGCCCGGCAGGGTCGCGATCGTCGGCGGCGGCATCGCCGGGCTCAGCGCGCTCCATTATCTGACCGAGGCGGGGATCGACGCGCATCTCTACGAAGCGCGCACCCGCACCGGCGGGCGGATGTTCACCCAGAGTCCGGCGACGGGCCCGGCGTTCGAAGTTGGCGGCCAGCTGGTCAATACCGATCATCTGGACATGCACGCGCTCACCCGCGAATTCGGCGTCAGACTGATCGACCGCAAGTCGCAGGCGCATGACACGCTGATCCTCGCCAATGGCCGCCTCGTCGGCGATGCCGAGCTCGCCGACGCGCTGCGCGGGATCGCGGGACAGATCGGCAAGGATGCCGACCGGCTCGACAAGGATTATGACCGCGTCTCGCGCGAGCTCGACCGGATTTCGTTCAAGGCCTATCTCGACAAGCATGCCGGGCTGATCCGCGATCCCTGGGTGCGCCGCCTGCTCGAAGCGAGCTGCCGGACCGAATTCGGGGTGGAGCCCGAACAGTCTTCCGGCATCCAGCTGATCTTCAACCTGCCCACCGTCCATGGCGAGCGCGCCGAGGTGCTGGGCGGATCGGACGAGAAATATGTGATGGAGGGTGGCAGCGGGGCGCTGATCGCCGCCATGACGGCACGCTACAAGGAGCGGATCAGCACCGGAAAGCGCCTGCTGAGCGTCAGCCCGGGGATGAGTCTCTCGTTCCTCGATGGCAGCAGCGTGAGCGCCGACACGGTGATCTGCGCGGTCCCCGCGCCGATCATGCGCCAGGTCGATTTCCGCGTGCCGCTGCCACGCGCGTGGCGGGCATTCATCGACGAGATCACCATGGGCCGAAACGAGAAGGTCCAGGCGGCGGCATCGTCGACCCCGTGGAAGGGGCCGATGGGTTCGGGCGGCGAGCTGTGGCAGACCGACGACAAGGGCTATGCGCTGGGCTGGGAGGGCAGCGTCCATCTGCCGGGCCGCGCCGTCGAGCCCGTCTGGACCTGGTATCAGGGCGGCGCGCAGGTCGACGACGTCGCGACCAGTCCCGAGGCGCAGGCCCATGCCTATGCGCTCGCCACCGATCCCGCGATCCCGGGGCTTTCGGACGCGACCGCGAACGGCCCGTATCGCCGCACCGGCTGGCACCGCGATCCGCACACCTTGGGCTCGTACAGCTGCTGGGCGCCGGGCCAGCTCACCCGCTTCGGCCATCTCCTCTCGGTCGAATCCGAGGATCCCGCCGAGCATCGCGTCGCGCGCGCGGGCAACCTCATCTTCGCGGGCGAGCATGTCTCGGACGCCTTCCCCGGCTTCATGAACGGCGGCGCGCAGACCGGGCGGATGGCGGCCGAAGCGCTGATCGGAAAGCGGCGGCTCGCCAAGGCCGCTTGAACCGGGGGGCGGTGGCCCCTAACCAGCGGCCATGTCTGACGATGCGCGTTTCGGGTTAGCCCGCACGGTGACGCTACCCGGGCCGCTGCGGCTCGATGGCGGGGCGCTGCTGTCGCCCGTCGACATCGCCTATGAAACCTATGGCGCGCTCAATGCGGACTCAAGCAACGCGATCCTGATCTGCCATGCGCTGACCGGCGACCAGCATGTCGCCTCGGACCATCCCGTCACCGGCAAGCCCGGCTGGTGGACCAAGATGGTGGGCCCCGGAAAGCCGGTCGATCCCGAGCGCCACTTCATCATCTGCGCCAATGTGCTGGGCTCGTGCCTCGGCTCGTCGGGCCCGGCGACGCTCAACCCGGCGACGGGCAAACCCTGGGGCATGGCCTTCCCGGTCATCACCATCCGCGACATGGTGCGCGCGCAGGCGATGCTGCTCGATCATCTGGGGGTCGAGACGCTCGCGGCGGTGATCGGCGGATCGATGGGCGGGATGCAGGCGCTCAGCTGGGCCGCGACCTATCCGGAGCGCGTCCGCGCCGCGGTGGTGATCGCCAGCGCCGCGCGGCATTCGGCACAGAATATCGCCTTTCACGAAGTCGGGCGGCAGGCGATCATGGCCGACCCCAGCTGGCGCGGCGGCGACTATTATGCCGACGGCGATCCCCCCGCGGCCGGGCTTTCGGTCGCGCGGATGGCGGCGCACATCACCTATCTGTCCGAAGCGGGGCTCACCGCCAAGTTCGGCCGCAAGCTGCAGGGGCGCGAGCAGAAGACCTTCGGCTTCGACGCCGATTTCCAGGTGGAGTCCTATCTCCGCCATCAGGGGATCAGCTTTGTCGAGCGGTTCGACGCCAACTCCTATCTCTACATCACACGCGCGCTGGACTATTTCGACCTCGCCGAAGAGCATGGTGGAGTGCTCGCCAATGCCTTCAAGGGTTCGGCCACCCGCTTCTGCCTCGTCAGCTTCGATACCGACTGGCTCTATCCCACCTCCGAATCGCGGACGATCGTCCATGCGCTCAACGCGGCGGGGGCGCCGGCGAGCTTCGTCGAGCTGAAGTCGCCCTTCGGCCACGACGCCTTCCTGCTCGATTCGCCCGAGCTCAACCGGGTGGTCGACGGCTTCCTGAGGGCGGGCGAATGAGAGTCTCGTTCGATTCGGCCGAGCTGGACGTGGACCTGATCCATGCCTTCCTCTCAGGCTCCTATTGGGCGCAGGGCATTCCGCGCCACACCGTCGAGCGCGCGATCGCGGGGTCGCTGTGCGTCGGCGCCTATGCGCCCGACGAGGCGGGCGTGGACGAGCAGATCGGCTTTGCCCGCGTGATCTCGGACAAGGCGACCTTCGCCTATCTGGCCGATGTCTTCGTCCTCCCCGCGCATCGCGGGCAGGGGGTGGCGCGGGCGATGGTCGAGGCGCTGCACGCGCATCCCGAGCTGCAGGGCCTCAGGCGCTGGGCGCTGTTCACGCGCGACATGCAGCCCGTCTATGCCAGGCTGGGCTGGACCCAATATCCGCACGATCCGCTACGGCTGATGGTGCGCGAGGATGCCGAGGTCTACGCCCGATGAGCCTGCGCCCCGACCTTGCGATCATCGCGGCCAATGTCGCCCCGGGCAGCCGCGTGCTGGACGTCGGCTGCGGCGACGGCGCGCTGATGGCGGCGCTGCGCGACGACCGGGGGTGCGACGCGCGCGGGCTCGAGCTCGATGCGGGCGATGTCGCCTCGGCGATGGCGAAGGGGCTGTCGGTGATCCAGGGCGACGCCGATACTGACCTGGCCGATTATCCCGACACCAGCTTCGACTATGCGATCCTCAGCCAGACGCTGCAGACCACAAGGCGGCCCGACTGGGTGCTCGATCAGCTGCTCCGCATCGGCGAGCGCGCCTTCGTCTCCTTCCCCAATTTCGCGCATTGGCGGGTGCGTGCGTCGCTGCTCTGGGGCGGGCGGATGCCGGTGACGCGGCTGCTACCGCTCAAATGGTATGAGACCCCCAATATCCACCATGTCACGGTCGACGATTTCCGGGCGCTGGTGAAGGAGCGCGGACTCATCGTCGAGGGATGCTGGTTCCTCTCAGGCGACAATGCGACCGGAGCGGCGATGGCGAATCTGTGGGCCGAGCATGCGGTGTTCCTGCTGAGGCGGCCATGACCGCGCGGCAATTGCTCCGCACCCACCCCGCGCACCGCGACGATATCGGCGATCTGGTGACGCGCCGCCCGCTGCCGGGGCCGGCGATCGGGCATGTCGGCGCCTTCCTGTTCCTCAACCATCATGGGCCGCAAACCTATCCGCCGGGCAATCGCGGCCTGCCCTTCGGCCCGCATCCGCATCGCGGGTTCGAGACCGTCACTTTCATCCTCGAAGGCGAGCTGGCGCATACCGACAGCGCCGGGCATGAGAGCATCATCCGCGCGGGCGGGGTGCAGTGGATGACCGCGGGGCGCGGGATCGTCCATGCCGAAGTCTCGCCCGCCGCGTTCAAACGCGATGGCGGGGCGATGGAGATCCTGCAGCTCTGGGTGAACCTTCCCGCCCGGCTCAAGATGAGCCCGCCCCGCTATACCGGGGTGCAGACGGACTCGATCCCGGTGGTGGACGGCGTCCATCTCGTCTCGGGCGAGCATGGCGGCGCGATTGGACCGATCGAGTCGCTGACCGGGGTGTTCATGAGCTTCGTCGAGGCCAGAGCGGGCGACCGCTTCGCCTTTGACGGCCTGTCGGACCGCGACGTCTTCCTCTACGCCGCGCGCGGACCGGTCAGCGTGGGCGGGCGGACCCTGCCCGAATGGCACCTGGCCGAGCTCGGTCCCGGCGACAGCGTCACCATCGAGGCGGGCGAGCCCGCGCTCTTCCTGTTCGGCCATGCCGACCCGATCGACGAGCCCATCGTCGCGCACGGGCCGTTCGTGATGAACACGGCGGACGAGATCCGGCAGGCCTATGCGGACTATCAGGCGGGCAGGTTCGGCGTCGCCGAGATCGTCGAAACCTGAGCTATTCGCCCCAATTGACGGTCACCTGCGTCGCGCCGTCCTGCGCCATGGCCATCACCATCATCGTCTTGCCGCCCTGGCTGGCCGACAGGCTCATCTCGGTCTGGAGATTGACTTTCAGCCCGGCCTTCTCCGCCTCGGCCTTGTACCAGGCGAGCACCGTGCCGGGGGCCGCGGCGCTGGCGAAGATCACGCTGCCGCTTTTCCTGCCCTCCAGCGAATCGTTCGACACGCAGGTGGTGATCTTCGCGTCCGCATAGAGCGGGACATGCGCCGCGCGCTTGCAATCGCCGGCCTTCAGCGTGCCGCCGCCGCGCACCGAGGTCACCGTGATGCTGGCATTGCCGCCTTCGGCCGCCGCGCCGCCCGACTGCCCGCCGCAGCCGGCGAGAAGAAGGGCGAAGCCCGCCGCGATCGTCGCTCGCATCATCCGCCTCTCCCCATGCTCAGAACGGCACGTCGTCGTCCAGATCGTCGCCGAAGCCGCCGCCGCTGCCGCCGCCAAAGTCGCCGCCGCCCGAACGCCCGCCGCCACTGTTGAAATTGCCGCCGCCGCGGCTCGACGACTGGCCCGCGAAATCGTCGCCGCCGCCCCAGTCGTCGCCGCGCCCGCCACCCTGACGCTCGCCGGGTCCATCGAGCATCACCAGCTTGGCATCGAAGCCCTGCAGCACGACTTCGGTCGAGTAACGGTCATTGCCCGACTGGTCCTGCCACTTGCGCGTCTGGAGCTGGCCCTCGAGATAGACTTTGCTGCCCTTGCGCAGATAGCGTTCGGCGACATTGGCGAGGCCTTCGCTGAAGATCGCGACCGAATGCCATTCGGTCTTTTCCTTGCGCTCGCCGGTGTTGCGGTCCTTCCAGTTTTCCGAGGTGGCGATGCGCAGATTCACCACCTTGCCGCCATTCTGGAAGCTGCGGCTCTCCGGATCGCGTCCGAGATTGCCGACCAGGATCACCTTGTTAACGCTGCCCGCCATGGAAAGTCCGCCTTGAAAGCTGTATGAGTGTCCGCGTCGATATGGCCGAGATCATCAACCTGAACAAGGCGAGGAAGGCCAAGGAACGCGTGGATAAGTTGGCCCGCGCGGAGCAGAACCGCGCGAAGTTCGGCCGGACCAAGGCGCAGAAACAGGCCGAGGCCGAAGAAGCCTATCGCCGCACCAGATTGTTGGACGATTCCAAGCTCGAATAGCCCGGTTCGGCGCGCCAAGAGTCACAAGAGTCATAACACGTCCCGCGAAAAACCGGCCGTCCGCGCGAATGCCGCGTTGGAAACCGATCCGGGAAGGGACTCGCGAGCGCATGTGGAGAACATAAGCGGAACATTCCCAACAATGCAAGTGCCGGTCAGAGTCCCAGCGCCACCGCGCTCCAATAGGTGATCCCCGCCGCGATGTACGCCAGCGTGAACAGATAGCCGACCATGAACATCGGCCAGCGCCAGCCATTGGTCTCGCGCCGCGTCACCGCGATGGTCGAGATGCATTGCGGCGCGAAGACGAACCACATCAGGAAGGCGAGCGCGGTGGGCAGGCTCCAGCGCGTCTGGAGCTTCTCGCGGATCGACGCCTGGCCCGAATCGCCCTCGGGATCGTCGATCGCATAGACGGTGCCGATCGCGGCGACCGCCACCTCGCGCGCCGCCATCGCCGGGAGCAGCGCCATCGCGATATCGTGGTTGAAGCCGATCGGGCGGACCACGACCTCGATCGCCGAGCCGATCCGGCCGCCGACCGAATATGTCACCTGGCTCTCGCCGTCGGGCGCCTTGGGGAAGCTGAGCAGCGCCCACAGGATGATCGTGGTGATCAGGATGAACGAGCCCGCGCGCTTGAGGAATATCTCGGCGCGCTGGTAAAGCCCCAGCAGCAAATCGCGCGGCTGGGGCCATTGGTATTTCGGCATCTCCATCATGAAGCCCGAGGTCGCGCCCTTCGTCACGCTGTGGCGCAGGAAGAAGGCGGCGAGGAAGGCGCCGACCACGCCGAACAGATAGAGGCCGAACAGCACCACGCCCTGCAGCCCGACTCCGGGCAGCACGCCGCTGTTCGGGATGAAGGCGCCGATGATCATCGTATAGACGGGCAGCCGCGCCGAGCAGGTGGTGAGCGGCGCGATCAGGATCGTGGTCAGCCGCTCCTTGTCGTCGCTGATCGTCCGCGTCGCCATGATCCCGGGCACCGCGCAGGCGAAGCTGGAGAGCAGGGGGATGAACGCGCGCCCCGAAAGCCCGACGCTCGCCATCACCCGGTCCATCAGGAACGCGGCGCGGACCATATAGCCCGACGCCTCGAGGATGAGGATGAAGGCGAACAGGATCAATATCTGCGGCAGGAACACCACCACCGCGCCCACGCCCGCGATCACCCCGTCGACGATCGCCGAGCGCAGCAGTCCATCGGGCATCGCGCCCTTCACCCAATCGGCGAGCAGCGCCATGCCGCCCTCGATCCAGCCGATCGGCGCCTCGGACCAGGTGAATACCGCCTGGAAGATCACGAAGAGCAGGGCGAGCAGGATCGCCGGCCCTGCCACCGGATGGAGCGCGACCGCGTCGATCCGGTGCGTCCAGCGCCGCGTCGCCGTCTCCGAAAGCGTCGCCGCCAGCGCGATCTGGCGCGCGCGGCGCTGGAGCACGACGATATCGTGCTGGACGCCCGGCCCCTCCCGCACGCGAGTCGCGCCGCCATGGACGATGTCGCCGAGCCGCGTCTTGAGCGCATCGAGCCCGCGCCGCCGGACCGCCACCGTGGGGACGACCGGCACCCCCAGCTCGCGTTCGAGTTTTTCGGGATCGAGCCTCAGCCCGTCGCGTTCGGCCAGATCGATCATGTTGAGCGCGACCAGGATCGGCAGCCCCAGCGCGATCAGCTGGAGCGTGAAACGCAGATGATTGTCGAGATTGGCGGCATCGACCACCACCACGATCGCATCGGGCAGGCGCTCGCCCGCCTGCTTGCCGATCAGCACGTCGCGCGTCACCGCCTCGTCGGGGCTCGACGGATCGAGGCTGTACGCGCCGGGCAGGTCGAGCAGCTCCACCGGCCGCCCATCGGGCAGCGCCATCCGCCCCGCATGGCGCTCGACGGTGACGCCGGGATAATTGCCGACCTTCTGGCGCGCGCCGGTCAGCGCGTTGAAGAGCGCGCTCTTGCCGGCATTGGGATTGCCGACCAGCGCGACCAGGGGCGCGGGGTTCATGTCCTTATGCCGATGCGGAGACGTGGATGGCGACCGCGACATGGCGGCGCAAGGCGACTGTCATCCGCCCGATCCGGCAGGCGATGGGGCCGCCCAGAATCCCCGAAGCCCGCAGCAACTCGACTTCGACCCCCTCGTCCAGCCCAAGCTCGCGCAGCCGCCGCGCCTCGGGCGGGGTCAGCGACGACCAGTCCACCATCGTCACCGTTCCGGACCGGCGGGGCGGAAGCGCGGTAAGGCTGATGGTCATCGGAATCGCAGTGGCAAGGCTCATGCTGCGAGTGATTATCAATAACGAGAGCGTCGCGCTAGGGTAAAGCAGCGGCCTTCCCCGTTCGGCCTGAGCCTGTCGAAGGCCGGTCATCCGCGCACGGTCGGCTTGGGGAGGGGCGCCCTTCGACAAGCTCAGGGCGAACGGGTGAGTGGATTAGCCGACTTCACACCGCCGGATAGCGCAGCCGGCCGATGAAGCGGCTGAGGCTCAGCCGGTGGCTGTCGCGGCCGAGCCATTTGGCCTTGGCCTTTTCGAAGCGCATGATTCCTTCGATCCGGCGGCCGAGGAACGCGCGCGTATCGGCCCAGCCCTCGCTTTCGTCGTTCAGGAACACGGTGACCGTCGCGGCATAGACCGAACCGAGGATCGCACGCTTGGTATAATGGTTGTAATCGGTCGCGGTGTCGCCCGCGAGCCGCCACATCATGTCCGCCGAGCGCCAGCCGAGCCTGGCGGCATGCGCGACATTCTGCGGCATGGCGAGGATCGCCACGGCGCGGCGCAGCGCCTCGCGCTTTTCCGCGACCAATTCGAGCCGCGTCTCGACGAGCCGGGTGATCCGGTCGCGCACCTTCATCTTGCCAAGCTGCTCGGGGGTGAAGCGCGTGGCCATGTCACGGTCGATGCTCGCGAACCAGGCGTCGATCATCGCGGCGGGGCCATCGAAGGCGAGCTGGGCGATGCTGCGCTCGACCCCCAGCGCATCCGCCGCCGAAAGGACCGCCTTGGCGTTCCAGCCGTCGAACGCGGCATTGTCCGCCACCAGAGGCGCGAGCGCATCGCGGATTTCGTCGAGCGTGGGATCGGGCGGCAACATCAGGCGGCTCCTTCGGCTTTCGACTTAATACTCCCGCCGTCGGGCGCAAGCCGCACCAGCACCAAAGCCACCGCGACCATCGCCGCGCCCAGCAGATCGGGCCAGCCCAGCACCTCATCATAGGCGATCCAGCCCAGGATCGCCGCGACGATCGGCTGGGTGAGCAAGGCGATCCCTACCACCAGGGGCGAGAGATAGCCGATCGCGTAGATCATCAGTCCTTGCCCCACCACCTGACTCGCCAGCGCGAGGCCGATCAGGATTCCCCAATGCTGCGGCAGGATCGCCTCGCCCAGCGCCCATGCGAAGCCCAGCAGCGGCAGCGCGCTGGCGAGGCTCGACAGGGCAAGCGCGGGAAGCGGCGCCATCGTCTCGCGCGCCCGGGCCATCAGGATGAAGTAGACGGTGTAGAGCGTCCCCGCGAGCAGGCAGAGCAGGTCCCCGGCGAGATGCTTGGGCGACAGCTCGTAGGAGCGGCCAAGCAGCAGCATCGCCCCCGCCGCCGCCAGCAACAGCGCCGCGCCCTGCGTCCGCGTCGGCCAGGCGCGCGCGACGAGGAACCCCCAGATCGGGAACATGAGCGTCGCCGAATTGCCGAACAGAGTCGAATTGGCGAGCGTGGTGCGCAGGATGCCGAGGTGCCAGCTCGCCAGATCGGCGGCGAAGGCGATCCCGCCGAACAACAAGGTCGCCCAAAGCGCGCCGGCGCCGGCAAAGGGCCTGCGCCGGCCGAAGGCGTAGGACAGCGCGATCAGCAGCGGCACCGCCAGCGCGATCCGCCAGAAGGCGGCGGCGACCGGCCCGACATCGGCCATCCGCACGAACCACGGCCCGAACGCCAGCGCGACATTGCCCGCGATCAGCGCGGCGATGGGGAGCATGTTCGCGCTTTGCGCAGGCGCAGTTTTTGTTGTCGGCCCGGTATCGTGCATGGCGCCCTGTAGCGCCCTATCTGGCGCAGACCATCGTTTTCCGGAGCCTTTTCGAATGCCCAGCCTGTTCGACCCCATCGATCTCGGCGCGATCCACGCCCCCAATCGCATCCTGATGGCCCCGCTCACTCGCGGCCGCGCCACGCGGGAGCATGTCCCCACCGCGATCATGGCCGACTATTATGTCCAGCGTGCCGAAGCGGGGCTGATCATCTCCGAAGCGACGGGCATCAGCCGCGAGGGGCTGGGCTGGCCGTTCGCGCCGGGGCTGTGGACGCCGGAACACGTCGAGGGCTGGAAGCCGGTGGTCGAGGCGGTGCACAAGGCCGGCGGGCGGATCGTCGCCCAGCTCTGGCATATGGGCCGGATCGTCCACCCCTCCTTCCTGGGCGGCGCCGCGCCGCTCTCCTCCTCGGCGACCACCGCGCCGGGCGAGGCGCATACCTATGACGGCAAGCAGCCCTATGGGCAGGCGCGCGCCGCGACCAGGGACGATATCGCGCGGGTGCTCGACGATTATTCGGCCGCCGCCCGCAATGCGATCGCCGCCGGGTTCGACGGGGTGCAGCTCCACGCCGCCAATGGCTATCTGATCGACCAGTTCCTGCGCGACAATTCGAACTTCCGCGACGACGACTATGGCGGCAGCCCCGAGAACCGGGCGCGACTGCTGCGCGAGGCTACGTCGCGGCTGATCGCCGAGGCCGGCGCGGACCGCACCGCGGTGCGCTTCTCGCCCAATGGCGAGGTGCAGGGCGCGCATGACAGCGATCCGGAGTCGGTGTTCGTCCCCGCCGCGAAGTGGCTGGGCGAACAGGGCATCGCCTTTCTCGAGCTGCGCGAATCCAAGCCCGGATCGAGCTTCCGCCCCAGCGACGAACCCCGCCTGAGCCCCGCAATCCGCAAGGTCTTCAAGCGCCCGCTGATCCTCAATCAGGATTACCGCCTCGCCAGCGCGCAGGCCGATCTCGATTCGGGGCTGGCGGACGGCATCGCCTTCGGGCGCCCCTTCCTCGCCAATCCCGACCTGGTCGAACGCCTGCGCCGCGACGCGCCGCTCAACCGGCCCGATGTCGCGACCTTCTATACGCAGGGCGCGGAAGGCTATCTCGACTATCCGGTGCTGGCGGCGGCGGCGGCCTGATTCCAATCCCGTGTTCCTGCTGTCGCAGGAACACGGGCTAAGCCTGGGGCAGGCCATCCAGCCAGGCGGTCGCGCCGCCGCGGAGCGCCCCGCGCGCGCCCTTCTGGAGGAGCAGGAAGGCGGCCACAAAGAGCGCGACGAAGCCGAAAAAGTAGAAGGCGATCAGTGCAAGGCAGGCCGCCACGCCGCCGGCAATCATCAGCGCGCCGAGCTTGTCGTCGTCGAGCATCAGCGTGCGTGGCGCTTTGGCGTCATACCAGCTATCGGTGGTGAAGGTCCGCGCCGCACCGCCGGCCGAGGGTCGCGGCGCACGCGTCTCGCGGCGCGGGGCATCGATGCGCGGCATGTCGGGCCGGTGCGGCTGCGCGTGGATCTGGTGCCTGACTC
>CBINJP010000029.1:0-46060 GCA_966251045.1 uncultured Sphingomonas sp. | reverse complement strand
CCCCTCCACCATCCTTCGGATGGTCCCCCTCCCCCTCCGGGGGAGGAATTAGGAAGAAGGTACCAGTTCGATGATGTCGAGCTTGGACTCGAACCTCGGCCAGGGGAGCACCAGCCGCCAGCGTTTCTCGCCGATGCGCTCGACATAACCGGCGACGTCGCGGGTGCCGTCGAGGCCGTAGCGCAAGGGCGAGACTTCGTCGCCGAGGATGAGCGTGCCGAGGAAGATCTGGCGTGCGGGGGTATCGGCGAAGAGCAGGCCGGTGGGGCGCTGCGAGCCGGTCATCTTGTGGAAGCTGGCGAGGTCGCCCTCCTGCGTGACGACGCAGCGGAAGGCGGGATAGGCAGTGAAATCGCGCAGGCCCGAGCCCGCCTTGCCCAGCTTGTAGACGCGGCAGCGATAATCGCCCGCAGGCAGGGCCGCGTCGGACAGCGCGCGGTCGGGGTCGAACAGCAGCGGCTCGGCGGCCACCGCCGCGGAGTCGGCGGCGCGCGCGGCGGGGAGCGCCTCGTTCCATGCCTTGCGCCAGTTTCGCAGCCGCTCGCGGTCGCCATCGGTGGCGATCTCGCGCCAATCGGCCGAGGTGAAGGCAGTGGTGCTGGTCGCCTCGCGATAGACCGAGCAGCCGGCGAGGGTGGCACAGAGGAGGAGAGCGGCGGCTGTTACCCTGATCATTCGCACACTCTCCACTTGTATCAGGCCGCGGTCCAGCCTCCGTCCATCGAATAGTTCGATCCCGTAATGGCCGCGGCTTCGTCCCGGCAGAGGAAAAGTGCGAGCGCGGCGACTTGTTCCGGCTGGACGAACTGCTTGGTCGGCTGGGCGGCGAGGAGGACGTCGTTCATCACTTGCTCGCGGGTGAGGCCGCGCGAGGCCATGGTGTCGGGGATCTGGTTCTCGACGAGCGGGGTCCAGACATAGCCGGGGGAGATGCAGTTGACGGTGATTCCGTCGGTCGCGGTCTCGAGCGCGACGGTCTTGGTGAGGCCGGCGATGGCGTGCTTGGCGGCGACATAGGCCGATTTGTTGGGGCTGGCGACGAGGCTGTGCGCCGAAGCGGTCGAGATGATGCGGCCCCATTTCTTAGCCTTCATTAGTGGGACGGCATGGCGCATGAGGTGGAAGGTCGAGCTGAGGTTGATCGCGATGATCGCGTCCCATTTCTCGGGGGGGAAATCCTCGATCCTGGCGACGTGCTGGATGCCGGCGTTGCTGACGACGATGTCGGGGCCGCCCAGTTCGGCATGGGCGCGGGCGACCATCGCCGCGATCTGATCGGGCTTGGACATGTCGGCGGAGTCGTAGAGCGCCTTCGCCCCGCTCAGCGCTTCGAGGCCGGCGCGCTCGGTCTCGATCGCTTGCGTGTCGCCGAAGCCGTTGATCATTACGTTCGCGCCCTCGGCGGCGAAGGCCTTGGCATAGGCGAGGCCGATGCCCGAGGTGGAGCCGGTGACGATGGCGGTCTTGCCCTTGAGGAACATGGCTTACTCCTGCGGTTCAAAATTTCCCCGTCATCCCAGCGAAAGCTGGGATCCAGGGCCACAAGCGATGTCCTGCTTGGCTCTGGATCCCAGCTTTCGCTGGGATGACGAAGAAGGGTTGTGTGGTCATTTGTGCGTGAGGTCGTAGGCGGCGGTCTTGCCGTCGAGGATGTCGGTGGCCACCAGTCGCGCATTGGCCATGGTCTCGGCGACCGCGGTGCGGCCGGCGAGCCAGTGCTCGCGCATCGATCGGGCGGAGAATTCGAAGTCGCGGCTGCCGCCTTCCCAGCTGTTCGCGCGGTAGATGAGGTGGACGAGGCTGACGGGGAGCTCGTCGGATTGCGCGGAGAGCGCCCGGACGTCGGGATCGTCGCGCAGCGCCTCGGGGAGCTTGGCGAGCAAATGGCGGATCGCCTCGCGTTCGAGGCGGAGCTTCATCCGCTCGTTGGTGATGGCGCGGGTCCGGCTGGAGAAGCGGATCTCCTTTTCGCGCGCCATCACGTCCATGATCGTTTTCGGCATGTCGGCGGCCGCGGGGAAGAGATCGACCTGGAAGACCAGCATCGGCGCGCTCTGGTGATCGAGGACATGGATCAAGGGCGTGTTCGAGACGAGCCCGCCGTCCCAATAGTGGCGGCCGTCGATCTCGATGGGCGGGAGGCCCGGCGGGAGCGCTCCGGAGGCCATGATGTGGCGCGCGTCGATCCGCTCGGTGGTTGTGTCGAAATAGCGGAAATTGCCGGATTCGACGTCGACCGCGCCGACCGACAGGCGGACGGGTCCTTTATTGAGCAAGTCCCAGTCGATCAGGCTGTCGAGCGTCGCCTTGAGGGGCGTCGAATCGTAGAAGCTGAGCGCGCCGGGGCTGCCGGGGGTGGCGAGCGCGGGCGGGATCATGCGCGGGGTGAAGAAGCCGGGGACGCCCGTCCACGCGACCATCGCGGCGGACCATTCATGGACCATCTCGCGCGCGGTGTCGCCGAAGGGGATCGGGAAGCTGGGGAGGGCGGAGGTCGCCTGCTCCCAGAAGGCCTTGAGCCGGGCGAGGCGGCGTTCGGGCGGGTTGCCGGCGAGGATCGCGGCGTTGACCGCGCCGATCGAGATGCCGGCTACCCAATCCACGTCGATGCCGGCCTCGCCGAGCGCCTCGATCACGCCGGCCTGGTAGCTGCCGAGCGCGCCGCCGCCCTGGAGGACGAGCGCGACCGTGTCCGGCAGGGGGAGCGGGGCGGTGCGGGCCATGGCGCGCATGTGGCGTGTTGCGGTGCGGTAGGGAAGGGGGGCGGCGAAATTCCTCCCCCGGAGGGGGAGGTGGCAGCCGAAGGCTGACGGAGGGGTATTATCCACGGGCGTGTCGCTCGAGGCGACTACCCCTCCACCGCTTCGCGGTCCCCCTCCCCCTCCGGGGAAGGAATTAGATAGGCAACCTGCCGCCTCTTCGGGCATTGTTGCGTCAATCAAACGAAAGGCCTTGGCCCATGCGGCTCGACGATCTGGATCCCACCGACAATGCGCGCGACTGGGGGAGCGGGGGCGGGGGCGGCGGAGGTTTTCCGCTGTTCGGGCTGATCTTCGCGCTGTTCGGACGGCGGCTGGGGTGCGGCGGGCTGTTGCTGGTCGGCGCGGTGCTGATCCTGTTCACGATGATGAATAACGGCAATTTCGGCGCCATCGAAGACCGCAGCGCCACCCGGTCCGAGCAGGGCGAGGTCGCGGGCGGCAATGCGGTGTGCAACACGCCCGAAAAGCTCGAGGCATGCCGGGTGATGCGATCGACCGAGCTGACCTGGGGCGAGATTTTCCGGCGAAACGGCAGGACCTATGATCCCGCGACGATCAACTTCTTCCAGGGCGGGGTGAATACCGGCTGTGGATCGGCCTCGTCGGCGGTGGGGCCCTTCTACTGCCCGAGCGACGACGGCGTCTATCTCGACACCAATTTCTTCGCCGAACTCGACCGGCGCTTCGGCGCGCAGGGCGATTTCGCGCGCGCCTATGTGATCGCGCACGAAGTGGGGCATCATATCCAGGACCTGCTGGGCACCTCCGAGCAGGTCAGCGAGATGCAGGCGCGCGGCAGCCGCGAGCAGGGTAATGCCTGGTCGGTGCGGCTCGAGCTGCAGGCGGACTGCTATGCCGGGGTCTGGGCCTATCACAATCGCGACCGGATCGAGCCGGGCGATATCGAGGAAGGCATGACCGCGGCAAACGCGATCGGCGACGACACGCTGCAGGAACAGGCTCAGGGACGCGTGACGCCGGAGAGCTTTACCCACGGGACCTCGGCGCAGCGGGTAAAGTGGCTGCGCGTGGGGCTGGAGAGCGGCGATCCGGGGAAGTGCGATACGTTTTCGGGGGCGATCTGAGGACGGTCCAATTCCTCCCCCGGGGGTGTGGGGGGGGCTGTTTGGGGGGGGGGCCGCGCGCCGCGGGCGATACCGCTTGGGGCAAGCCCCCTCCACCGCCTTCGGCGGTCCCCCTCCCCCTCCGGGGGAGGAATTGCTAAGCGGCTGGGCATGTCCGATTCCGCCGACTCCCCCCAACTCGCCTATCATCTGACTGAAGGCGAGGGGCCGACCATCGTCTTCCTGCCCGGCTATGCCTCGGACATGACCGGCACCAAGGCGCTGGCGATCGAGCGCTGGGCGCGGACGCGGCGGCGCAAACAGGCGTTCCTGCGCTTCGACTATGCCGGGTGCGGCGCGAGCGCGGGGGAATTCGAGGACCAGACGCTCGAGACCTTCCGCGACAATGTCCTGCTCCTGATCGACCATCTGATCGAGGGCCCGGTGGTGCTGGTCGGCTCCTCGATGGGCGGCTGGGTGATGCTGCTCGTCCAGCGCGCGCGGCCCGACCGGGTCGTGGGGATGGTCGGGATCGCGGCGGCGCCCGATTTCACCGACTGGGGCTTCACCACCGAGCAGAAGATGAGCTTGCTGCAGGACGGACGGATCGAGGAGCCCTCGCCCTATTCGGACCAGCCCACCGTCACCACGCGCGATTTCTACCTGTCGGGCGAGAATAACCGGATGCTGACCGCACCCATCGCGTTCGACGGGCCGGTGCGGCTGCTCCACGGGCAGAAGGACGGCGACGTGCCGTGGGAGTATAGCCCGATGCTCGCCGCAAAGCTCCGTTCGGGCGAGGTTCAGACCTGGCTGGTCAAGGACGGCGACCACCGGCTTTCGCGCGACAGCGACATCGCGCTCATCATCCGCGCCATCGAGGACGTGCTTACATGCTTGCAGCCGCAGCCCTGATCCTTTTCCTCCAGGACGCGCCGCCCCCGCCGGCGAACGATCCGGTCGCGCAGCGGCTGGCCGAGTGCGTCGCGACCGCGGCCAACGACCCCGAAAAGGGCGAGGCGGTGGCGGTGCGCTGGCGCGGCGAGGGCGGCGGATATCGCGCGCGGCAATGCCTGGGCGTGGCCTATGCCAATCAGGAACGCTGGGCCGCGGCAGCGGGCGCGTTCGAGGATGCGGCGCGCGAGGCCGAGAATGCGCGCGAGCCCAAGGTGGCGGTTTACTGGGCGCAGGCGGGCAATGCCTGGCTGGCGGCGGGCGACCCGGCCCGGGCCCGGACTGCGCTCGACGCGGCGCTGGCATCGGGGACGCTGTTCGGCCCGGCGCTGGGCGAGGCGCATCTCGACCGCGCCCGCGCACGCGTGGCGACCGGCGATCTGGAGGGCGCGCGCAGCGACCTCGACCGGGCGATCGAGCATGTCCCCCAGGATCCGCTCGCCTGGCTGCTCTCGGCGACGCTGGCGCGGCGGATGAACGATCCCAAGCTGGCCAAGGCGCATATCGACGAGGCGCTGCGGCGCTCGCCCGACGATGCCTCGGTCCAGCTCGAGGCGGGCAATGTCGCGGTGGTGCGCGGCGACGAGGCCACCGCGCGCGCGGCGTGGCAGCGCACGATCGAGCTGGCGCCGGGAAGCCCGCAGGCGAATGCCGCGCGGGCGGCGTTGGGGCAATTCGGGGCGGAGCGGTAGGCTTTGGGTGCTCCGGCCTTCGCCGGAGCACGGGAGAGGTTGGCGAGCCGCCGCCCGCCCATTATCTCCCACCCCATGACCAAATATCTCCACACGATGATCCGCGTCACCGATCCGGCGGCGACGGTGGCTTTCTTCGAGCTGCTGGGGCTGCGCGAAATCCGGCGGATGGACAGCGAGAAAGGGCGGTTCACCCTGATCTTCCTGGCGGCCGAGGGAGACGAGGACGCGCAGGTGGAGCTCACGCATAACTGGGACGAAGGCGGCTATGGCGGCGGGCGCAATTTCGGGCATCTCGCCTATGCGGTCGACGATGTGTACGCGACCTGCCAGCGGCTGATGGACGCGGGCGTGACGATCAACCGGCCGCCGCGCGAGGGGCGGATGGCGTTCGTGCGGACCCCCGACAATATCTCGATCGAGCTGCTCCAGAAGGGCGACAATCTGCCCGTCGCCGAGCCCTGGGCATCGATGCCCAATGTGGGCGAATGGTGAGATGAGGCGGCTGCTGGAGGATCTGGGCGCGGCCGCCCCGATCGTCCAGGCGCCGATGGCGGGGGCGGGCGGCGCGGCGCTGGCCGCGGCGGCGATGCGGGGCGGGGCATTGGGCTCGCTGCCTTGCGCGATGCTGACGCCGATGCAGGCGCTGGTGCAGGAAGCCGAGGTGCGGGACGCGGCGGATGGGCCGCTCAACCTCAATTTCTTCTGCCACACGATGCCCGAGGCGCCGGACGAGACGGCGTGGCGGGAACTGCTCGCGCCCTATGTTGCCGAGGAAGGCGTGGTGCCGGGCCCCGCGCCGCCGCTGCGGCGGCCGTTCGACGATGCGATGTGCGCGGTGGTCGAGGCAGCGCGGCCCGAGGTGGTGAGCTTTCATTTCGGGCTGCCCGATGCGGGGCTGCTGGCGCGGGTGCGCGCGGCGGGGGCGATGGTGTTCGGTTGCGCGACGACGGTGGCGGAGATGCGCTGGCTCGCGGCGCGAGGCGTGGATGCGGTGATCGCGCAGGGGAGCGAGGCGGGCGGGCATTCGGGCTGGTTCCTCGACGGACACCGGCCGACGCCGCTTGCCGATTTGCTCGCGGAGAAGATCGATGTGCCGGTGATCGCGGCGGGCGGGATCGTGGATCGCGGCGACATGGCGGCGGCCTTCGCCGCGGGCGCCTCAGCGGTGCAGATCGGGACGGCCTATCTGGCGTGTCCGGAGAGCCTGATCTCGAAGCCCTTCCGCGCGCTGCTGGGGACGGGGGCGGCCGAGGATGCCGCCTTCACCAACTTGTTTTCTGGACGCGAGGCGCGGGGCATCCGCAACCGGCTGATGCGCGAACTGGGGGCGATCCGGGCGGAGGCCCCCGCCTATCCCTATGCCTCCAACGCGCTGGCGCCGTTGCGCGCCAGGGCCGAGGCCGAGGGGCGCGGGGATTATTCGCCGCTCTGGGCCGGCGCGGGCGCGGCGCGCGTGCGCGCGGTTTCGGCGCAGGCGCTGACCGAGACGCTGGCGGCGGAGGCGCTCGCCCTGCTAGAGGAGCTGCCATGACTCCGCTCGATATCGTCCGCATCCCCGCGCTCAGCGACAATTATGTGTGGCTGGTTCACGATGGCGACAGCGGCGAGACGATGGTGGTCGATCCCGCCGTGAGCGACGCGGTGCTCGAAGAAGCGGACCGGCGCGGGTGGAAGATCTCGGCGATCTGGAACACCCACTGGCATCCCGATCACACCGGCGGCAATGCCGCGATCAAGGCCGCGACGGGGTGCGAGGTGATCGCGCCGGCCGCCGAGGCGGCGCGGATCCCGACCGCTGACCGATTTGTGAGCGAGGGCGATGTCGTGCGGCTGGGCGCGCATGAGGCCGTGGTGATGGAAGTGCCCGCGCACACCGCGGGGCATATCGCCTATCATTTCGCGGAAGACGGCACGGTGTTCGTCGGCGATACCTTGTTCGCGATGGGTTGCGGGCGGCTGTTCGAAGGGACGGCGGAGCAGATGTTCTCCAATATGCGCCGGCTGGCCGCGTTGCCGCCCGAGACGCGGGCCTATTGCGCGCACGAATATACCCAATCGAACGGGCGCTATGCGCTGGTCGCCGAGCCGGACAACCCGGCGATCGCGGCGCGAATGGCCGAGGTCGATGCGAAGCGCGCGGCGGGCGAGGCGACCGTGCCGACCACCATCGGCGAGGAGCTGGAGACCAATCCGTTCATGCGGGCGCAATCTTCGGCGGTGTTAGCTGAAAGGCGCGCCGCGAAGGATGTATTTCGCGGTTGAGCACCTATCTGGGGTGCCGGGGGTAGAGAGGAGATTTCCGATGATCCGCCTAGCCATGCCAGCCATGCTGTGCATCGCCGCCTTCACCATCACCGCCGCCGCGCCGCAGCAGACCGCCGATGAGCGGCTTGCGCAGCGGCTGGACGGGCTGACCGCGGGCAAGCCGGTCAACTGCGTGTCGATGCGCGATGTCACCCAGGTCAAGGGCTATGGGAACACCCTGCTCTATATCCAGGGCCGCAACCGGGTGTGGCGCAACGAGACCAATGGCGGCTGCGAAGGGATTGCGCGGCGCGACGACATCATGGTGACTCGCACCGTCTCCGCCCAATATTGCCGCGGCGACATGATCGAGACGCGCGACCGTTCGGGCGGCCAGTTCACCGGCGCCTGCTCGCTGGGCGACTTCACCCCCTACACCAAAGCCAAGTGAGGAGCGCGTCATGAACCGTTGGATCATTCTTCCCGCCGTCGCGCTGATCGCCTGCGCGCCGGGCGCTGCCTTCCAGTCTTCCTCGATCGAGCGCGCCGACCGCGAGCTGGCCGACGAGCTCAAGGGCCTGACCCCGGGGGAGCCGATCAATTGCATCAGCTCGACCAGCACCAACGGCCCGCAGGTGATCGACAAGAATACGATCCTCTATCGCCAGGGCCGGACGGTCTACCGCAACGAACTGCCCGCCGAATGCCGCGGGCTGGAGCCGGGCAACACGCTGATCATCGAGCTGCATGGCGGACAGGTCTGCGCGAACGACAAGTTCCGGGTGCTCGAGCCCGGGCAGAGCATCCCCGGGCCGTATTGCCGGCTGGGCAAGTTCACGCCGTACCGGAAGTGACGGTGTAGCGCCTCCCCCGGGGGGGGGGGAGGTGGCAGCGCAGCTGACGGAGGGGGACCGCCACGAGCGATATCGCCTGTGGAAAGCCCCCTCCACCGCCTTCGGCGGTCCCCCTCCCCCTCCGGGGGAGGATTTTCTCCTACTTCACCACGCCCAGCTGCATCATCATGAAGGCGGTCCATTCCGCCTCCTGCTTGAATCGCTCGAACCGGCCCGACTTGCCGCCATGGCCGGCCTCCATGTTGACGCGGAACACCAGCGGGTTGGTGTCGGTCTTGCGCGCGCGGAGGCGGGCGACCCATTTGGCGGGCTCGTAATACTGGACCTGGCTGTCCCATAGCCCGGTGCCGACGAACATCGCCGGATAATCCTGCGCCTTCACATTGTCGTAGGGCGAGTAGCTGAGCATGTAATCGTAATAGGCCTTGTCGGCCGGGTTGCCCCATTCGTCATATTCGTTGGTGGTGAGCGGGATCGAGGCGTCGAGCATCGTGGTGACGACATCGACGAAGGGCACCTGGGCGATGATCACGCCATAATCCTGCGGCGCCATGTTCGCGACCGCGCCCATCAGCAGCCCGCCCGCGCTGCCGCCCATCGCGGCGACCCGCTTCGGCGCGGCATAGCCTTCTTTCACGAGAAAGCGGGTGACGTCGATGAAGTCGGTGAAGCTGTTCTTCTTCTTCATCAGATGGCCGTCGTCATACCATTGGCGGCCCATCTCCTGCCCGCCGCGGATATGCGCGATGGCATAGACCATGCCGCGATCGAGCAGGCTCGGATTGGCGGCGGAGAAGCCGGGATCCGATGACGAGCCATAGCTGCCATAGGCTTCCTGCAGCAGCGCCGCGGTGCCGTCCTTCCTGAAGCCCTTGGCATAGACGAGGCTGACCGGGATCAGCGTGCCGTCGCGCGCCGGGGCCCAGACGCGCTCGGTGACGTACTTGCTCGGATCGTAGCCGGGGACCGGCTGGACCTTGAGGGTGCGGCGCTCGCCGGTCTGGACGTTGGTCTCATAGGTGGTGGTGGGGGTGACCAGCGAGTCATAGGTGTAGCGGACCCAGTCGGTCTTCTCCTCGGGGTTGCTCGAGAGACCCATCGCATAGGCGGGCTCGTCGGCCTCGATGAAGCTCGATTTGCCGGCATCGGTGAGGATGCGCAGCCTTTTGTTGCCGCCCGAACGCTCCTCGATCGCGACGAAGCCGTCGAAGCCCGCGAACCCTTCGATGAACACCTTGTCGTTGCCGGGGACGAGCTCCTTCCAGCCCGCGCGGCTGGAGGTGCCGTCGGGGGCGGTCATCAGCCGGTAATTCTTCGCGTTCCAGTTGGTGCGGATCAGCCAGCGGCCGGCGACATGATCGGCGGCATATTCGAAATCGCGCTGGCGCGGGGCGAGCACGGTGAAGGCGCCGGGCTTGGCCGCCGAGGTGCAGCGCTGTTCGTTGCTGACCGTGCTCTGCATGAAGATGCAGATATATTTGTCCGAAGTGGTGCGGCCGACGCCGATATAGAAGCTGTCGTCCTTTTCCTCATAGACGGTGCGGTCGCTGGCGACGGCGGTACCGATCGTGTGCGCCTTGATCCGCTTGCTGAGCAGGGTGACGGGATCCTTGTCGGTGTAGAAGATCGTCTTCGCGTCGTCCGACCAGACCGGGGAGCCTTCCATATTGGTGATGGTGTCGGGGAGCAGCTCGCCGGTCTGGAGGTCCTTGACCTTGAGCACCATCTGGCGGCGGCCGGTGAGGTCCTCGGCCCAGGCGAGGAAGCGCCCATCCTCGCTGACCGACCAGCCGCGGACCTGGTAGAAGGCCTTGCCCTGCGCGAGCTTGGGCTGGTCGAGCAGGACTTCCTCGGGCGCCTCCATCGTCCCCTTGCGGCGGGCGAGGATCGGGTAATCGGCGCCGGTATCGAAGCGGGTGTAATACCAGTAACCGTCCTCGAACGAGGGAACCGAGCTGTCGTCCTGTTTGATGTGGCTGACGATCTCATTGTAGATCGTGTCGGCGAGCGGCTTGGACGGCGCGAGGATCGCGTCGGCATAGCTGTTCTCGGCGCCGAGATAGGCGAGCATTTCCGGATTCTTCCGCTCGTCGTCGCGCAGCCAGTAATATTCGTCGTTGCGCGTGGCGCCGTGCGGCGCCTTGACCGCATGGTCGCGCTTGGCGGCGATGGGCGGGCTGGGGACGACCTGCGCGAGCGCCACGGGCGCGAGGACCACGGCGACGGCGAAGAGGGCGAGCTTTTTCATATGGTGGGGAACCCCGTGAGAATCGTGCGTTTCGCACTGTGGCACGGGGTGAGGCGCGTGAAAATCCTCCCCCGGAGGGGGAGGTGGCAGCCGCAGGCTGACGGAGGGGGATTTCCACGGGCAATATCGCTTGCGGCAAACCCCCTCCACCGCTTCGCGGTCCCCCTCCCCCTCCGGGGGAGGATTTAGAAGTTACAGCACGTACCGGCTCAGATCGGTATTCCGCGCGATGCTCGCGAGCTGGCTGTCGACATAGGCCGCGTCGACCACCAGCGCCGCGCCCTTGCGGTCCTCGGCATCGAAGCTGACTTCCTCGAGCAGTTTCTCCATCACCGTCTGGAGCCGACGGGCGCCGATATTCTCGATCTCGGTGTTCACTTCGGCCGCGATCCTGGCGATCGCGCGGATGCCGTCGTCGGTGAACGAGACGCCCACGCCCTCGGTGCCGATCAGCGCGACATATTGCTGGGTCAGGCTCGCCTTGGTGTCGGAGAGGATCGCGACGAAATCCTCCTCGGTCAGCGCCTTGAGCTCGACGCGGATCGGGAGGCGGCCCTGGAGCTCGGGAAGCAGGTCGCTGGGCTTGGCGACATGGAAGGCGCCCGAGGCGATGAAGAGGATATGGTCGGTCTTCATCGGCCCATACTTCGTCGCGACGGTGGTGCCCTCGATCAGCGGGAGCAGGTCGCGCTGGACGCCCTCGCGCGACACCGATCCGCCGCGCACGTCGCTGACCGCGATCTTGTCGATCTCGTCGAGAAAGACGATGCCGTTGGCTTCCGCATCGGCAAGGGCCACGCGGCTGACTTCGTCCTGGTCGAGCCTTTTGTCGGCTTCCTCCTCGACCAATTTCGCCCAGGCGGCGGGGACGCTCATCTTGCGCTTCTTGAGCGGAGTGCCGCCAAAGCCCTTCATCATCTCGCCCAGATTGATCATCTGCGCGCCGCCGCCGGGGATCTCGAACGGCATCTGCTGGGCCTGCTCGACTTCGACTTCGATTTCGGTCGAATCGAGCATCCCGTCATGGAAGCGCTGCTTGAAGGCCTCGCGGGTGGCGAGGCTCGCATCCTTGCCGGTGAGCGCGTCGAGCAGGCGGCCCATCGCGGCTTCCTCGGCCTTGTCCTTCACCGCGGCGCGGCGGCGCTCCTTTTCGAGCCGGATCGCCTCCTCGACCAGGTCGCGCGCGATCTGCTCGACGTCGCGGCCGACATAGCCGACCTCGGTGAACTTGGTCGCCTCGACCTTGACGAAGGGCGCGTCGGCGAGCTTGGCGAGGCGGCGGCTGATCTCGGTCTTGCCGCAGCCGGTGGGCCCGATCATCAATATGTTCTTGGGCGTCACTTCGTCGCGCAGATCGGCCGAGAGCTGCTGGCGGCGCCAGCGGTTGCGCATCGCGACCGCGACTGCCTTCTTGGCGTCCTTCTGGCCGATGATATGCGCGTCGAGGGCGGCGACGATCGCCTTGGGGGTGAGATTGTCGTTCATGTGGGGAAATGGGTTTCCGTGTTCGTTGCGACCCTGATGTGGGGCGCGGACGCGTGGCTTCAAGCGGGGGGCGCCGCCAGCCAAGCCTCGGCCTCCGCCATCGTCATGAAGGACCGGAAGCGCGGATGCGTCTGGGTGCGATCGGCCTGGAGCTTGTTGAGGTGGCTGCCGACGATCGAGGCCGCGCGGCCGGTGGTCAGCGTGAGGCCCGCCTGCGTGACGCTCGGCAGCAGGTCGGCGACCTCGTTCGGCTGGACCGGGAAGCCGGTCGAATCGATCAGCACGTCGTAATCGGCGCGAGTCGCGCGGATTTCCTGCGCGAAGGCGCCCGCCATGGCCGCGAAATCGCGCACCGTTTCGACCGTCCACAGGCCGCGCATGGTCACGGTGATGCGGTTGCGGCGAGGGTCGTACTCGAACCGGTAGTTCATGCGCAGCGGAAGCCCGCGTTGAAGGCGGCGTGGCTGGCGAGGATGCGATCGATATCGGCCTGCTGCGGCTCGGCCACGTCCACGCCCTTTTCGAAGGTGCCGCCGAGCAGGATGCCGTCGGCGCGGGGGAACATGTAGCCCATCGCGCCCTGGAAGGCGTAGCGGATCTCGGGCTGGGGCAGCAGGATCGCAAGCTGGCCGCGCACGGGGATGAGGCTGGTGTCGCCGAACAGCGCCCGGCTGCCCAGGCCGGTGCAGTTGAAGACCAGCGCCTCGGGCAGCGCCTGGATGTCGGCGGGGGTGGCGAAATCGCGGATCGCGATGCGGCCCCCGGCGATGCGGACATCCTCCTCCAGCTTGCGCAGCAGCCTGCCGGTTTCGGCATACATGGTGTCGAACGCGACGACCTGGCTCTCGATCGGGAAGGGATGTTCCGCGCGGGGTACGACGTGGAGATTGGGCATGAACTGACGGCCGCGCCATTGCCGCGAGGCATCCATGCTGGTCTGCGTATAGGTGGTGACCCAGCGGATGCCGTAATCGTCGCCGGTCATGATCTGGAAGCGGCGCCAGCTATAATCGCGGGCGCGGTTGAACTGCTCGTGCCATTCGGGGGTGATCGCATCGTCCTCGTACAGCCCGTGCGGCGCCCATTGGCCGCCCGCGATGTTGGAGGTGGTGTGGGGCGGGAGGGCCTTGGTGTAGAGGGTGACCGGGAAGCCCGCCTCCTGCACGAGCCGCGCGGTGGTGAGCCCCATGATCCCCGCGCCGATCACCGCGACCGGGCCGGTGTGGCCGGGCAGGCCGAGATCGGCGGCGAGGCGCGAGGTGCCCCAGCTCAGCGTGATCCCCGATCCACCATGGCCGTAATTATGGACGAGCTTCTTTTCCCCGAATGGTTCTGCGCGGACGACGAAGCCCGGGGGGCGGTAGGGGCGCAGGCCCGCGACGGTACGAATGACGCGGTCGGGGGAGACCTGCACGCGGGGGAGACAGGCGGCGCGCGACGCGGCGGCGCGGGGGCGGTCCAGCGTGCATCCGGGGAGGGCGAGAGCGGCGGACGAGGCGATCAGCTGGCGGCGGTGAAGGAGCATGGCGGGACCCTAGCCCTGCCGTCATGCCAGCGAAAGCTGGCATCTCGTGAGGTTGCGCATGCGGCCCGAGATCCCAGCTTTCGCTGGGATGACCGATTATGTCGCGCTATCCAGCGTCTCTACCGTGAGCCGGTCGTTGGTGTAGACGCACAGCTCGCCCGCGATCTTCATCGCTTGGCGCGCGATCTTCTCGGCATCGGTCTCGTAATCGACCAGCGCGCGCGCCGCGGCCAAGGCGAAGTTGCCGCCCGATCCGATCGCGGCGACGCCGCCTTCGGGCTCGAGCACATCGCCATTGCCCGTCACCACGAGCGTCACATCCTTGTCGGCGACGATCAGCATCGCTTCGAGGTTGCGGAGATATTTGTCGGTGCGCCAGTCCTTCGCCAGCTCGACCGCGGCGCGGAGCAGCTGGCCGTTGTGGCGCTCGAGCTTGGCCTCGAGCCGCTCGAACAAGGTGAAGGCGTCCGCGGTGGCGCCCGCGAAACCGGCGATGACGCTGCCGTCGCCCAGCGGGCGGACCTTTCGCGCATTGGGCTTCATCACGGTGTTGCCGGCCGAGACCTGGCCGTCGCCCGCGATCACCACCTTGCCCGATTTGCGCACGGAGAGAATGGTCGTGCCGTGCCACGCAGTGTTCTTGTCGCTCATGCCGGCGATATGGGGTGGCCGTTTCGGTCGCGCAATCCGATCATTGGCCGGTCCTTTGGCGGGCACTTTTCGGGCGCCAAGCGTTACGACCCGCATGGAGACCGAAGATCCCACCACCGAAACCGTGCGCGTTCCCCGCGAGCGCGGCTGGTTCGCGCGGCTTTGGCGCATCCTGATCGAGCCGCGCGCCGAATGGGCGGTGATCGAGACCGAGGCGGACAGCATCCGCGAACTGATGCTGTGTTGGGTGGCGCCGCTGAGCGCGATCGGGCCGGTGGCGAAGCTGATCGGCGAGCAGTTGTTCGGCTATAATGACTATGGCGCCGACCTGCGCCCGCCGATCGAAACCGCGCTGACCGAGGCGGTGGTGAGCTATCTCCTCTCGCTCGGCGCCGCCTATCTGCTGGCGCGGATGATCTCGGCGCTGGCGACCTACTTCGGCGGGCGCGAGCACCGGACCCGGGCGATGAAGGTCGCCGCCTATGGCGCGACCGCGGCCTATCTGGCGGGCGGCTTCCAGATCGTGCCGCCGCTCCAGTGGATCGGCGCGGTGGGGCTCTACAGCCTCTATCTGATCTTCACCGGGCTGCCCGCGCTGATGCACGTCACGCGGCGCAAGGCGCTGACCTTCACCGTGGTGACCCTGCTCGCGGCGATCGGGCTGTCGATCGCAGTGATGATCGGGGTAATGCTGTCCAAGGATGCCTTCACCCCCGAATTCCCCGACGCCGCCTATAATTACACACCGCCCGAGTAACCATTGCGGGTGCGGCGCGGGGCTCCTAGGGTCATGCAGTCGGCGTCCATCGGGTCCCGCCTTGCCGCGCGGCCCCAGGGGGAGAGTGTCGCGGCGCCGCCTTGCGGCCCCAGTCCTCCCCGCCGGCCGGTTCGCATCCAACGAGAGCGGAGGGCATATCGATGGCATCAACACCCCCAAGCGGAATGGTCGGCCGGATCAAGGCGATCCTGACGGACCCCAAGAGTGAATTCGCGCGGATCGACGCGGAGCCGATGACGGTGAGCGGGATCATGACTGGATGGGTCGTACCGCTGGCGGCGATCGGGCCGGTGGCGGGCGTGATCGGGATCATGACGTTCATGTCGCGCGGGATCACGATCGGCGGCGTGACCGTCAGCGCCGCGCCTTCGATGACCTATCTGATCTCCAACGCGCTCAGCCAATATGTCCTCACATTGATCGGCGCATTCGTCTGTTCGCTGATCGTCGATGCGCTGGCGCCGAACTTCGGCGGGCAGAAGGACCCGGTGAAGGCGATGAAGCTGGTCGCCTATGGCAGCACAGCTGCCTATCTCGCGGGCATCTTCGCGATTGTGCCGATGCTGGGGCTGCTCGGGCTGCTGCTGGCGCTCTACAGCCTCTACCTTGTCTATGTCGGGCTGCCGGTGCTGATGAAATCATCGCCGGACAAGACCATCGTCTACATGCTGGTCGTGTTCGTGATCTATCTCGTGATCATGATCGTCGGCGGCTATGTGGTGAGCATGGTCACCGCTCCCTTCGCGCCGGCCGCGCCGGCGATCAGCTTCGGGACCTGACGGGTGGCTGGGGACGGCGCGTGGCCGTCCCCGCACCTCATTTGTCGACACCCTTGACCTTCCCCCATTGGCGCGCGGCGGTGTAGCCGAGATAGCCGGTGCCGAAGAGCGCGTAGAGCGGCTCGGGAATGCCGGCGAGATAGGCGTTCATGCCCGCCGCGATCGCCTGCGCCGCTTCGGGGCGAAACGCCGCGATCAGTCCCATCGGGATCGCCGCGAGCAGCAGCACATACATGACATAGAGGAAGCCGGGACGCGCCCGGCTGGTCCAGGGATCGGCCGATTGCGCCTCGGCGAGGATCGCGCTCAGCTGGGTGCGGGTCGCCTCCATTTCCTGGCTGCCCTGCAGTTCGAGCAGCTTGAGCTTGGCTTCGTCGCGCGCCCTGGGGTCCGGGATGATCTTGTCGATGATCCCCGCGATCGGTCCCATCAGTCCTTCGATGATGCCCATTGTCGTCTCCGGTTCGAGTGAGTCGACTAAAATAACCTATATGGTGTCTTGTAGGACAGCGATTTTTCCGGTTCGGTGCCTTCCCATCTTCGTCACCCCGGCCTTGATCGCTTTAGTCCGGTTCGGCCAAACAGTCAGTCCTCGTGCTCCGGCGAAGGCCGGAGCGTTGGAGACGTGGCGCAACGCCGCCAGGGCTCCGGCCTTCGCCGGAGCACGGTTCCTCCTTTGAAGGGGATAGGTGCCGAACAAGTCCGGGGTGACGGTGGGGGTGTTCGGGGGTTACGGCAAACCGGCGAGCCTGCTAGGCGCCCCGCATCATGCTCAACCTGACCGACATCACGGTGCGCCTCGGCGGACGCACGATCATCGACGGCGCGACCGCCAAGCTGCCGCCCAAGAGCCGCGTCGGGCTGATCGGGCGCAACGGCGCGGGGAAGACCACGCTCGTCAAGGTGGTGGCGAGTCAGTTGGAGCCCGATGCCGGATCGGTGGACATGCCGCGGGGCAGCCGCATCGGCTATATCGCGCAGGAAGCGCCGTCGGGCACCGCGACTCCGTTCGAAACGGTGCTCGCGGCGGATGTCGAGCGCGCGGCGTTGCTCGAAGAGGCCGAGCATAGCCACGATCCCGACCGGCTGGGCGAACTGCACGAGCGGCTGAACGCGATCGACGCGCACGCGGCGCCTTCCCGGGCCGCGCGCATCCTGGTCGGGCTCGGTTTCGACGAAGCGGCGCAGCACCGCCCGCTCGACAGCTTCTCGGGCGGGTGGAAGATGCGCGTGGCGCTCGCCTCGCTCCTCTTTTCGCAGCCCGAACTGCTGCTGCTCGACGAGCCCTCGAACCATCTCGATCTCGAAGCGGTGCTGTGGCTCGAGGATTTCCTCGTGTCGTACCCCGCGACGATCCTGATCGTCAGCCATGAGCGCGATTTCCTCAACAATGTGGTGGACCATATCCTCCACCTCGATCGCGGCAAGCTGACCCTCTATCCGGGCGGCTATGACGCGTTCGAGCGGCAGCGCGCCGAGCGGCAGGCGCAGCTCGCCTCGGCGCGGGCGAAGCAGCAGGCCGAGCGCGAGAAGCTGGAGGATTATGTCCGCCGCAACTCGGCGCGGGCATCGACCGCGAAACAGGCCCAGTCGCGCGCCAAGGCGCTCGCCCGGATGCAGCCGATCGCGGAGCTGCTCGACGATCCCTCGCTCCATTTCGATTTTCCGAGCCCCGACGAATTGCGCCCGCCGCTGATCACGCTCGACATGGCGAGCGTCGGCTATGGCGCGGCGCCGGTGCTGTCGCAGCTGAACCTTCGGCTCGACCCGGACGACCGGATCGCGCTGCTCGGGCGCAACGGCAACGGCAAGACCACGCTGGCGCGGCTGCTCGCGGCGCAGCTGGCGCCGATGGAGGGGGCGATGAACGCCTCGGGCAAGATGCGGGTGGGCTATTTCACCCAGTATCAGGTCGAGGAACTCGAGCCGAGCGAGACCCCGCTCCAGCACATGACCGTGCTGATGAAGGGCGCGACGCAGGGCGCGGTCCGCGCGCAGCTCGGGCGGTTCGGCTTTGCCGGCAACAAGGCGACGACTCAGGTGGGCAAGCTCTCGGGCGGGGAGCGTGCCCGCCTCGCGCTGGCGCTCATCACCCGCGACGCGCCGCACATGCTGATCCTCGACGAGCCGACCAACCATCTCGACGTCGATGCGCGCGAGGCGCTGATCCAGGCGCTCAATGAGTATTCAGGGGCGGTGGTGATCGTCAGCCACGACCGGCATATGCTGGAGATGACCGCGGACCGGCTGGTGCTGGTCGATGCGGGCACGGCGAAGGAATTCGATGGCTCGCTCGACGATTATATCGCCTTCGTGCTGGCCAAGGATGCGAGCGACGCGGCGAAGGGCGGCGAGGGCAGGGGCAGCAAGAAGGACGCGAGGCGCGCCGCCGCCGAGGCGCGCGAGAAGGGCAATGCCTTGCGCAAGGCGGCGAAGGCGGCCGAAGCGGAGCTGGCGAAGCTCACCGAGCAGCGCAGCGCGATCGACCGGGCGATGTTCGATCCCGGCAGCGCGGACGCGGCGCTGGCGGGGCTGACCATGACCGAACTGATGAAAAGACGCGCGGCCATCGAGTCGCGGATCGAGGCGGCCGAGGCGGTATGGCTCGAGGCGAGCGAGGCGCTGGAGGCGGCCGCCTGACCGGCCCAAACGGTTGTTATTGTGTCCATTTTGGAGGTTTTTTTCACGCCGCGGCTAGGTATTTTGCCGGGCGCGAAATATTGTTGCGCCGGCGGCAGATAGGGGCGATCAACGGTTAATCCGGAAACATTGTGGACGCACAATCGACTCCTGCTCATCCCGGCGCGAAGGCCGAGGATCTCGCGCTTTTCGTCGAAAGCGCCACTGATCGGGCCGTGCTCCTGACGGACGCCGAAGGGCGGGTGACCGCCTGGCTCGCCGGCGCCGAGACGCTGATGGGATGGCGCGCCAGCGAGATCATGGGCAAGCCGGTCGACCGCCTCTATCCGATCGGTGACGTCACTGCCGGCCAGCCCGCGCTCGAGCGCGCCGCGGCGGCGGACAATGGCCCGATGCGCGGCGAAGGGTGGCGGGTCCGCAAGGACGGCTCCGAATTCGCGGCCGAGACGACGATCATCGCGCTGCGCAATGGCGATGGGGGGCTGCGCGGCTTCGGCATGAGCATCAGCGACATCACCCCGCGCAAGGCGGCCGAGCAGGCGCTCGCCCATAGCGAGCTGCACGTACGCTCGATCCTGGCGACCGTGCCCAGCGCGATGGTGGTGATCGACGAATTGGGGACGATGCTTTCCTTCAGCGCCGCCGCGGAAAAGCTGTTCGGCTGGTCCGAGGCCGACGTGATCGGACGCAACGTCAAGATGCTGATGCCCAATCCCGATCACGACCGGCACGACGAATATCTTGCGCGCTACCGGGCGACCGGGGAGCGGCGGATCATCGGGATCGGGCGCATCATCGTCGCGCAGCGCCGCGACGGCACCCAATTCCCGATGGAGCTTTCGGTCGGCGAGGCGAGCAGCGGCGGGCGCCGCATCTTCACCGGCTTCATCCGCGACCTGACCGAGGAGCAGCGCGCGGAATTCAGGTTGCAGGAGCTGCAGTCCGAACTGATCCATGTCGCCCGCGTCAGCGCGATGGGGACGATGGCCTCGACGCTGGCGCACGAGCTCAACCAGCCGCTGACCGCGATCGCCAACTATACGCACGCCGCGAGCGACCTGCTCGAACGCGCGGACCATCTGCCCGTCGATCTGCTGCAGGAGGCAGTGAGCGAGGCGGCGAAGGAAGCGTTGCGCGCGGGGCATATCGTGCGGCGGCTGCGCGATTTCGTGGCGCGCGGCGAGGTCGAGCAGCGAGTCGAGAATCTGCCCGAGATGATCGACGAGGCGGCGCGGCTGGCGCTGATGGGCGCGCGCGAGCGCAGCGTCCGCACCGTCTTCAGGATCGATCCGGCGATCGACAAGGTCGTCGCCGACCGGGTGCAGATCCAGCAGGTGATCGTCAACCTGCTGCGCAACGCGGTAGACGCGATCGGCGATCGCGAGCAGCGCGAGATCACGGTCAGCACCGCGCGCGATCCGCAGGGCATGGTCCGCGTGACGGTCGCCGACACCGGGAGCGGGATCGATCCGGAGGTTCAGGCGCAATTGTTCGAAGCGTTCGCGAGCACCAAGGAACACGGCATGGGACTGGGACTGTCGATTTGCCGGACGATCGTGGAGGCACATGGCGGACGGATATGGGCCGAGCCGCGCGAGGGCGGCGGCACTGTGTTCCAGTTCACGATCATGAGCGCTGACGGGGAGGAAATCGATGAGTGAAGCGCAGCTCGTCCATATCATCGACGACGAGGATTCGGTCCGCAAGTCCGCGAGCTTCCTGCTGCGCACCTCGGGCTTCGAAACGCTCACCTATCCTTCCGGCGTCGCCTTCCTGAGGGAAGTGAAGCATGCCGCGCCCGGATGCGTGCTGCTCGACATCCGTATGCCCGAGATGGATGGGCTGGAGGTGCAGCGCGAGCTCAATGCGCGCGGCGTGACCTTGCCTGTGATCGTGCTGACGGGCCATGGCGACATCGGCATCGCGGTGCAGGCGATGAAGGCGGGTGCGGTCGATTTCCTCGAAAAGCCGTTCGAGAAGGAGCATCTGCTCGAAGCGATCGGCGCGGCGTTCGGCCGGCTCGATCACGATCAGGATTCGGGCGTGGCGCAGCGCGAGGCCCAGCTTCGCGTCGACGCACTGAGCCCGCGCGAACAGGATGTGCTGCGCGGGCTGGTGCGCGGGCATCCCAACAAGACGATCGCCTACGACCTCGGCATCTCGCCGCGCACGGTGGAAGTGCACCGCGCGAATCTGATGGGCAAGCTCAAGGCGCGCAGCCTTTCCGAGGCGCTGCGGATCGCCTTCGCCGCGGGGCTCGCGGGCTGACCACCCTTGGTAACATCACGTAACGACCCGGACGAGGCACGGTGGCACAATAGCCCCGCTGATCCTCAACCGGGGCCCCTTTCGAAATGTCATCCCGAATCGCGCCACGCGGCCTCACGGTCCTCCTTGTCGAGGATGACGAGGGCGTGCGGCGCTCGCTGCAGTTGCTGCTCGAATGGAATGGGTTCGACGTGCGGGCGCATGCGCTGGCGGCGTCCGCCATGGGGTTGGAGACGCTCGACCGGATCGACCTGCTCGTTGCCGACCATGCGCTCCAGGACGGCGACGGCATCGCACTGCTCGACCGCCTGCGGCAGGCGGGGTGGCAGGGCCGGGCGGTGTTGATCACCGCGCAACCCTCCGACGAACTGGCCGAACGGGCGCGGGCGGCGGGATTCCACAGCGTGCTCGCAAAACCGCTTGCCCGGCACGAGCTGATCCGCGCGCTGACCGGGGAATCCTAGGCCGCCAGATCCACGCTCGCCGCGTCCGCCCGCGTGCAGAAATTCGCGCGGCCCTTGCCGCTTCCCTTGGAGCGGTAGAGCGCGGCGTCGGCGCAGGCGAGCAGGCGTTCGAGGTCGGGACCGAATTCGGGAGTCGTCGCGATGCCGATGCTTGCGGCGATCCGCATCGTCACCCCGTCCACCTCATAGGGGGCGCTCAACAGCTTGATGATGCGCCGGGCGAGCATTTCGGCTTCGTCCTCATGCGCGAGCTCGGTCTGGAGGACGATGAACTCGTCACCGCCGAGGCGCGCGACGGTATCATCGGCGCGGATGGCGGCTTCGAGCCGGCGCGCGACCTGCTGGAGGACGGCATCGCCCGCCGGGTGGCCGTGGCAGTCGTTGACGCCCTTGAAGCCGTCGAGGTCGATGAAATGCACCGCCAGCCTGGTGCCGTGGCGCGCCGCGGCGAGGCTGGAGTCGACGAAGCGCTCGCGCAGGAGCAGGCGATTGGGCAGGCCGGTGAGCGCGTCGCTGGTGGCGAGTTGGGCCATGTCGAACTTGGCGGTGTGGTGAGTCACCGCGGTGCGATAGAGATGCGCGACCGTCTGCAGGCTGAGCGCGGTGATCATCGCGACGAGCGCGGCCTCGATCGCGAACAATTCGGCGTGCAGCGGATGGTCCCCGGTCGTCAGGGCATGCGCGGCGAGCGCGAGGACGGTGGGCACCGTCGCGATCAGCAGGCTGACGACACAGATGACCGGGCGCACCGAGATCCGCGAGACAACGCCCGCGCCGAAGCCGAAGACCAGGCTGACGGTGATCAGGTGCAGCACGGGCTCGTGAAAGGTGAGCGCGCGAATGTTGAGCAAGGCGAGAAGCAGCGCGAAGGCGTAATTGCCGGTCGCGTAGCGGGTTTCCCAGCGGGCGAGCTGCGCCGGATCGGCAACCGGGCGGGCGCGGTGATAGGCCTGGAGCGTGAGCAGGCGGGCGGCGGTGACGATGACGGCGGCGGCGGCAAGCACGGCATTGACCGGATCGCCATATTCGCGCGCGGCGAGCGCGGCGACGCAGGCGAAAACGGCCCCCATGCCGAGAATCGGCAGCCGCATGCTGAACAGCATGTCGACGAAGTCGCGGTGGACCGGCGGCGGCAGCGGCGCCGCGCGGAGCAGCGAACCGGGGCTCCGGCGCCGGTCTCGCGGGGCGCGGGAATCAGAGCGTCTCACCCGGAAAGCCCTACGGCGGTACGATTAATGCAAGGTTCCGCCGGCGCTCAGGACTTATCCCGCGCCGCGCGGCGGAGCGGCGCCGGGGGAGGTGATGATGAGGCTGTGGTGTGGATCAATGGTCGGGGTGACAGGATTCGAACCTGCGACCCCCACACCCCCAGTGTGATGCGCTACCAGGCTGCGCTACACCCCGACCGAGGGAGCGGCCTCTAGGCGGGTCGGCGGCGGGATGCAACCCGCGAAAGTCGCGCGTCGCGGCGGATTGCAGCAGCGACAAGCGGTTGCGCCAAAAATGCACGCATGTTAGCGCGCCCGGCTTGAACCAGAGCGGGCGCACACATACGTCCGCCGCCTAAGCGATTCAGGGAAAACATGTTCATCACCCTAGCCTCAGCCGCCACCGGCGGCGCCGCAGCACCGGGCGGCGCGCTCGCGTCGTTCGTTTCGTTCGGCCCGCTGATCCTCATGTTCGTCGCCTTCTATTTCCTGCTGATCCGGCCGCAGCAGAAGCGCGCCAAGGAACATGCGGCGACGATCGCGGCGGTGAAGAAGAACGACACCGTCGTCACCGCGGGCGGCGTGGTGGGCAAGGTGGTCAAGGTCGATGACCAGTTCGCCGAGATCGAGATCGCCGCGGGCGTGAAGGTCAAGGTGGTCAAATCGACTCTCAACGACGTGCAGCCCGCGGGCGGCGCCAAGCCAGCGAACGACTGATGCTCGACTTTCCCCGCTGGAAGGTGTGGGCCACGATCATCACGATCGTGGTGTGCGTCGCGCTTTCGGTTCCCAGCCTGCTGCCGAAATCGGCGCTTAGCCGGCTCCCCAGCTGGACGCCGACGATCAATCTGGGACTCGACCTTGCGGGCGGCTCCTATCTGCTGCTCGAGGCCGATACCAAGGATGTCGCCGCGACACGGCTCGAGACGATGCGCGAATCGGTGCGCACCGAGCTGCGGCGCAGCCCCGCGCTCAAGATCAGCGACATCTCGATCGCCGGCGGCAAGCTGAGCTTCCTCGTCGACGATCCCTCGAAGGTCGATGCGGTGCGCGAGCGGTTGCTCAACCTCGTCGGCGGCGGCGCGGGGATGACCGGGCAGCGCATCTGGGACATGCGCGTGGTCGACACGAGCCGTTTCGAGCTGACGCCGACCCAGGCGGGGCTCAACGACGCGGTCAATACCGCGATGGACGATGCCCGCGAGATCGTCGGCAAGCGCATCAACGCGATGGGCACGCGGGAGCCGACGATCATTCGCCAGGGCGCGAACCGCATCCTCGTGCAGGTTCCCGGGCTCGACAATCCGCAGCAGCTAAAGGCGCTGCTCGCCGCCACCGCGAAGCTGGAATTCAAGCTGGTCGATGACGAGACCAGCAGCAATCCGGTGCTGCTCCAGCAAGGCCAGGCGCCGATCGGCAGCCAGATCCTGCCCTATCCAGAGGGCGGCGGGCTGATCGCGGTCTATTCACCGGTGTCGCTGAGCGGCGACCAGTTGGTCGACGCCAAGCTCGATTTCGACCAGCAGACCGGCGCGCCGGGCGTCAGCATCACCTTCGATGGTGCGGGCACCAAGCGCTTCGCCAGGCTGAGCACCGAGAATACCCGCAAGCGCTTCGCGATCATCGTCGACGGTCAGGTGATCTCGGCGCCGGTGTTCAACGAGCCGATCCTGGGCGGTCAGGCGCGCATCTCGGGCAATTTCACCACCGACAGCGCGACCCAGCTGGCGATCGCGCTGCGTTCGGGCAAGCTGCCGGTGACGCTGAGGGTGGTGGAGGAACGCACCGTTTCGGCCGAGCTCGGCAAGGATTCGATCGAGAAGGGCGTTCTCGCGGGGATCGTCGGCACGCTGGTGCTGATCGTCTTCATGCTGATCACCTATGTCCGCTTCGGCGTCTATACGACGCTGGCGCTGCTGGTGAACGCGTTCATGATCCTGGGGATCATGGCGGTGTTCAATGCGACACTGACCCTGCCCGGCATCGCCGGCTTCGTGCTGACGATCGGCGCGGCGGTGGACGCCAACGTGCTGATCAACGAGCGCATCCGCGAGGAGCAGCGCGTGCGGAACCGCGCCGCGATCCAGTCGGTCGAGTTCGGCTACAAGGAAGCCAGCCGCGCGATCTTCGACGCGAACATCACCAACGTCATTTCGGCGATCATCATGTTCTACTTCGGATCGGGCCCGATCCGCGGCTTCGCCGTGGTGCTCGCGATCGGTATCGTCACTTCGGTCTTTACCGGCGTCACCTTCACCCGTCTGCTCGTCGCGGACTGGCTGAAGCGCAACCGCCCCAAGACGATCTCCATTTAAGGCCGGCCAGGACATGCGCCCCATCAAGCTGATCCCCGACAACACCAACATCCCGTTCCTGAAATACCGGAACTGGGCGATGGGCCTGTCGGTCGCGCTGATTATCGCCAGCATCGTGCTCGTGGTGGTCCGCGGCTTCAACCTCGGCATCGATTTCCGCGGCGGGCAATCGGTCCGCGTCGAGTTCCAGCAGCCGGTCAAGGCCGAGGATCTGCGCCATCGCATCGCGACGCTGGGCCTCGGTGAGCCGACGATCCAGGAATATGGCAGCGCCAGGGAATATGGCATCCGCACCCCGCTGCCCGAGGGCGGCGTCTCGGCGGAGCAAGCGGCCGCCAAGATTCGCACGGCGCTCGAGCAGGCCTATCCGGGGGCGCATGTCGGCGCGGTCGAGAGCGTGACAGGCAAGGTGTCGGCGGAACTGGGCTGGGCGGGCTTCTGGGCGCTGCTCTTCGCCATGATCGGCATTACGCTTTACATCTGGTTCCGGTTCGAGTGGCAGTTCGGCGTGGGGGCGCTGTTCGCGCTGTTCCACGACGTGGTGCTGACGCTCGGATTCTTCGCGCTGACTCAGCTCGAGTTCGACCTGAACGTGGTCGCGGCGATCCTGACGATCATCGGCTATTCGCTCAACGACACGATCGTCGTGTACGACCGCATCCGCGAGGATCTGCGCAAGTACCGCAAGATGGCGATCCCCGAACTGCTCGATCTCTCGGTCAACGAGACGCTGTCGCGCACCGTGGTGACTTCGCTGTCGATCGCGATGGTGCTGGCGGTGCTGCTGGTGCTGGGACCCGACGTGATCTTCGGCTTCACTGCCTCGATGCTGCTCGGCATCGCGGTCGGCACCTTCTCGTCCATCTATGTCGCGGCGCCGATCCTGCTGTGGCTGCGGCTGAAGCCCGACAGCTTCGTGCCCAAGGAAGAGGTCGCCGCCGCCGCCGCGGGCAAGGCCGGAAGCGCGGTCGACTTCAAGGACATGCCCTGACCGCATGAGGCGCAAAAGCGACCGTGACGCCGAAGGGCCGGTGATCTCCGGCTTTTCGGGGCGGGGCTTTCGCGTCGATGGCGGGGTTTATGAGGGGCTGACGCTCACGCCCGAGCGCGCCGATAGCTGGGCGCCGCCGCCGCTGGCAGCGCTGGGCGAGAGCGATCTGGCGCCCCTGCTGGCGCTCGATCCCCTGCCCGAGTTCATCGTGCTGGGCACCGGCGCGGCGCTGGTGCGGCCGCCCCAGGCGCTGATCGCCGCGCTCGCCGCGCGGGGCATCGGGCTCGATTTCATGGACAGCCGCGCCGCGGCGCGCCTGTGGGGCGTGTTGCGCGCCGAACTGCGCTGGATCGGCGCCGCATTGTATCCGCTGGATTGAACCTTCGGCGTATCGACCGCGTTGGGGTCACCGATTGGCCGGACAACGGCCGTGTTCAGTGAGGTGATCATGCGAAAATTCCTTCTCGCCTTTGGCGCGCTGTCGCTGGCCGTTCCGGTCGCGTCGGTGGCGCTGCCCTCGGGCAAGGCCGAGGCTTCGACCTACAAGGCCAGCGAGCAGCGGCGCCAGAAGCGCTACAAATATCGCGAGTGGCGCGGGCGTGACGGCCGCACCTATTGCCGCAAGTCGGACGGCAGCACCGGGCTGGTGATCGGCGCCGTGGGCGGCGCGCTGGTCGGCCGCACCATCGACACGCGCGGCGACCGCACCGCCGGCACGCTGCTTGGCGCGGTCGCGGGCGGGCTCGCCGGCCGCGAGATCGACCGGAGCAGCAGCAAGCGCCGCTGCCGCTAAGCGGCACGGTTGGAGCCAAATTAACCTCCCCGCTATATGCGGGGAGGCATGCTCCGGGTGCTGACTCTCTCGACGCTGTTTCCCGATGCGTCGCGGCCGAATTTCGGCATCTTCGTCGAGCGCCAGACGCTGGCGCTCGCGGAGCGGGGCGATGTCGAGGTGCGCGTCGTCGCGCCGCGCGGCATTCCGCCCTGGCCGCTCTCATATCATCCGCGATACCGCGCGCTGACCGCGCTTCCCGAGGCGGAGACGTGGAAGGGGCTGCGCGTCTATCGCCCACGCTTCCTCAATCTGCCCGGGACCGGCGGCATCTTTCATGCGCGCATGATGGCGCGCGGCGCGGCGCCGGTGCTCGAAGCGATCCGCGAGGAATTTCCGTTCGATCTGATCGCCGCCGAATTCTTCTATCCCGGCGGACCCGCCGCGGTGGCGCTGGGGCGCCGGCTTGGCGTGCCGGTGTCGATCACGGCGCGCGGATCGGACATTCATCGCTGGGGCAAGGTCCCGGGAGTCGCCGGACAGGTGATCGCGGCGGGGCGGGCGGCAGCGGGCATGGTCTCGGTCTCCGAAGCGATGCGCGACGACATGATCGCACTGGGCATGCCAGGTGAGCGGATCGAACCGATCGTCACGGGGATCGACCTCGAACGGTTCGCGCCGCGCGACCGGACGGCGGGGAAGGCGGTGCTGGGCGTGGCAGGGCAGCTGGTGGTCTCGCTGGGCGCGCTGATCCCGCTCAAGGGGCATGACATCGTCGTCGACGCGGTGGCGCGTCTGCCAGGGGTCAATCTGTGGATCGCGGGGCAGGGGCCGGAAAAGGCGAAGCTGCAGGCGAAGATCGCGCGCATGGGGCTGGGCGACCGGGTACGCCTGCTGGGCTCGGTGCCGGCGGACGAGGTCGCGCCCCTGGTCGCGGCGGCCGACGTGATGGCGCTGGCCTCCGAACGCGAGGGGATGGCCAATGCCTGGTTCGAGGCGATGGCGAGCGGGACGCCGGTGGCGATCCCCGATGTCGGCGGCGCGCGGCAGCTGCTTCGCGGATCGCCCGCGGCGGGAAGGATCGCGCCGAGGACCGCGCAAGGCTTCGCCGAGGCGATCGGAGTGCTGCTCGCCGAACCACCCGAAGCCAGGCTGGTGCGCGCGGCGGTGGAGCCCTATAGCTGGGCCGCCCATAGCGCGCATCTGGTCGACTATTATTCGCGGCTGGCCGGTACGCGCGGGGTTTCGGCGGCCGCCTGAAGACTGGTCTTTCGGCGCGATTTCCGCTACAGGGAATTGTTACAGAAATATGACAATCAACCCCTAGCCGGGAGAAGCGCGACGTGGCGGCCAAGAAGGAAAAGAAAGCGGCGATGCTGCCCAAGGTGATTGCGGGAGTGAAGATCCCCAAGGTGGTGCGCGAGCATCTCTCCGCGCTGGCAAAGAACCCGATCGTCGCCGATCTGCTCGCGGCCGGGCTGGTCTCGCTCGCGGCCAAGCTGAAGGGCGAAGCGGCCCCCGAAGCCGCGCCCGCCGAACCCGCTAAGCCCGCCGCGAAGGCGCCGGCCAAGAAGGCTCCGGCGAAGAAGCCGGCGGCGCCCAAGGCCGCGGCGAAACCCGCCGCCGCCAAGCCCGCCACGGCGAAGGCGTCGGTCAAGGCTGCCGCCGCGAAGCCCGCGGCCAAGCCCGCCGCGGCCAAGGCACCCGCCAAGCGGCCTCCTGCGAAGCGCAAGCCGGTCACGAGCTGACGGCGATACGATCCGGCTCCGGGGGGAAGGCGATGGCGGAAGAGACAAGCGGACAGCGGGCCAGTGGCCTGGCGCATACCAAAGCCTGATGGACGCCGAAGCGGGTGCCCTGATCGAGTCGCTGGGCCTTGCGCCGCATCCCGAGGGCGGCTGGTATCGCGAGATGTGGCGGGCCGGGGCCGCGCCGGGCGAGCGCGCGGGCGGGACGTCGATCTACTTCCTGCTCGAGGCCGGGCAGCGGTCGCATTGGCACCGGGTCGATGCCGACGAGCTGTGGCTGTGGCACGCGGGCGACGCGCTGGACCTGCTGGTCGAACAGGAAAATGGTGCGGTGCGCAAATTCGCGCTTGGCGGCGATGTGGCGGGCGGCTACGAGCCCCAGTGCCTGGTGCCGGCGAGTCGCTGGCAGTCGACCGAGGCGCGGCCAAAGGGATCAGGGGCCGGCTGGGCACTGGTGAGCTGCGTGGTGGTTCCCGGATTCGAATTTGCGGGGTTCGAGCTGGCTCCCCCGGGATGGAATCCGCCAGGGCGCTGAATCGCCCGACTTGTCCCCGTTATCCACGTTATCAACAGGCCGAAACGGCCATTTCGCGCTTTCCACCAAGGCGATTCAGTGACAGTTTCATAACTGTAAGGAGGCGGTGGCGCCGAGGGAAACCAGAGCAAAGCCAACGACTTACACGGGCCGGAAGATGGCGGAAACCTTCGGGTGACCAACGGAAGCCGGTTCGGGGATGCTCCGATGGGTCGGATGCGGAAGGGCTGCGAGAGCAGCGCGGAAACATCGGGCGGAAGGAAAGGCGCAAGCCGGACCGGAAGCCACGAAACGGAGAGCGGCGAAAGCGGCTCGAAGCTTCGGGATTGGTCGGGTTGAAGTGTCCAGCAAGGCTTTTGTGCCGCCCCCGGCGGTACCGAAGCGGGCCGCCGAGGTCCGGCAACCGAAGCTCCTTCGGGAGTGGAAAACGCACCGGCCTCGACGACCGACGCGAAGCTCGCATGCCCTTGCCGGCGCGAGTGGAGCATGCCGCCGAAACCAGGCCCAAGCGTCCTTCGGGACCCAAGAGCCGAAGTCCGGTGACACGGGGGCTGGCAGCGATGCCGGCCCCCTTTTGCTGTCCGCCGCGGCTATTGATCCATATTGGCGCATTGTGTCGCCGAACGGCACATGGGAACTTTGCACAGGGGGTGATGTTCCTTCGCAATGTGTTTATTAACCGGCTTCTCGGACAAGTTGGCGCCCCGCGCCCCGGTCGCCTCCCCTTGTCTGATCGCGCGTGGCCTGCGTTTTTCCCATCCACAGGCCATCAGCGCGCGTGACGCCGGAGCCTGGCAGCGCTAGGTTCCGGTAATTCAAGGGGAGGCACCGTTGGGGCGTTTGTTTGAACGACTGGCCCAGGGCGTCGCGGGATGGGCGGGCCGCCCGCCCGCATTCACGCTCGCGCTCGTCGTGGTGCTCGTCTGGGGGCTGACAGGGCCGCTCTTCAAATGGTCCGACACCTGGCAGCTCGTGATCAACACGGGCACGACGATCGTGACCTTCCTGATGGTGTTCCTGATCCAGAACGCCCAGAATCGCGACGCCAGCGCGATCCAGGCCAAGCTCGACGAGATCATCCGCGCGCTGAGCCATGGCCGCAACGAGTTCATCGGCATCGAGCATTTGAGCGAACGCGAACTGCTGCAGATCCGCGAGACGCTGGAGCGCGAAAGCGGCCAGGGCGACAGGATGCGGCACGCGGGAATCGAGCGGTTGCTCGGGCGGCGCTAGCGCCGCCGCCCGCGCGATTCTTCACGCTCTTGCTGAGCGCCACCAAAGCCAGCCCGCGCATCCGGGCAGGCGAAAATCCACCGTTTCAAACCGGAGTCACGCCAGCGTGTGCGTCAGGCTTATCTCGGCGTTGAGCAGCTTCGACACCGGGCAATTGGCCTTGGCGCCAGCGGCGAGCTCGGCGAACTGATCGGGGGAGATGCCGGGAACCGTGGCGTCGAGAGTCAGGTCCGATCGGGTGATGGTGAAGCCGCCGTCCGACTGCTCGAGCTTGACCGCCGCACTGGTCTCGAGCGTGCCCTCGCTGAAGCCGGCGCGGGCGAGCGCGAAGCTGAGGGCCATGGTAAAGCAGCTGGCATGCGCGGCGGCGATCAGTTCCTCCGGATTGGTGCCCTTCTCATTCTCGAAGCGGGTCGCGAAGCCGTAGAACTGATTATCCAGCACGCCCGATTGCGTGGAGACGCTGCCGCGCCCCTCCTTGCCGAAGCCGACATAGCGGGCGGATGCGGTGCGGGTCGTCATGGGGCTGTCTCCTTGTGGGGAAAGCGTGAGATAGGGCCGCTTGCAGTTACCGCAAGCATGACTCAGAATGTTTCGGGGGCGTGATGGCCGTCACGCGGCTCCGGTTCGCGGCGCGGTTAGCTCCGGATTGGATGTACCGCCGCAACGGCGGACATCCGAACCCCGAGGGAGACGAGAGATGGATATCAAACGCATTCTGATTGGCGGCGCGACGGCGATCGCCGGGCTTGGCGCGCTGACCGCGGCGACGACGGCGGCGAACCAGAGCGCCATTCCGGCGGGCATGGTGTCGTTCTTCGCCAGCAACGCGTGCCCGAGCGGCTGGGCCGATGTCTCGAGCGCGTGGAAGGGCCGCTATGTCGTCATCGCACAGAGCAGCTTCGGCACGCAGGTGGGCACCGCGCTGACCCAGGGCGAGAACCGCCCGACGGGCGATCATGGCCATGGCGCTCCGGTCTCCTTCTATGGCGGCAGCTGCCCGACCAACCCCACCGGCAATTGCGTCCGCTGGGCCGAGGCCGGGGCCGGCCGCGCGCCGCGCGACGTCGGTGGCGCCCGCGCGCTCTATGAGGGCGAGACGATCGTGCAGGGCACCAACGCGCCCTATGTGACCCTCAAGGCCTGCGCGAAGCGCTGATCCCGGGGGGACGCCGCCGGGGCTACAAGCTCCGGCTCCGGCGGCGCTTGCCCGATCCCCGCCGACACCGCATGATCCGGGACAGGGAGTGCGGGCGATGATGGTTCCGGTACCGGTGTTGGCGATCGCGGGCGCGGTGATGCTGCTGCTCGTGTGGAAGCTCGTGCGGCGCGGGAGCGGGCGGGATCTGATCGCGCCGCCGGCAATGCCGGAGCCGCGCGTCTCGCCGCAGGACCTGCCGCCCGGGCTGGAGGGCGAAGTCCGCGCGCTGATCGCGGAGCTGCGGAAGATCGAGGCGATCAAGCAGGTCCGCGAGGTGACCGGGCTGGGCCTCAAGGAGGCCAAGGAGCTGGTCGAGGCGATCGAAGCGGGCGCGAGCCCGGTCTAGTCGAGCAGTTCCGCCACGCGCGGCGCCTCACGTTCGGCGCGGGCATGGGCGACGCGTTCCTGGCGCTCCGCCATGTCGAGCCATGCCGCCTCGGCGCGCAGGCAGCGTTCGCGGACATTTTCGAGCGTCGCGGCATCGGCGTCGCGGCGCGCCTGCGCGGCATTTTCGCGGTAGTTGAGGTGCTGGGCCATGCGCTATCTCCGGTGTCGAACGGGCGCGGAAGACGCAGCGAACGGCAGGGGCGATATGGGCGCCGGGGGACGGAATTACAAGCTGTTGCCGCCGCCGCTCAGGCCGCCCTGGCCTCCGGCGCATCGGCGAGCACGCGGTTCCGCCCCGCCAGCTTGGCCTGATAGAGCAGGCTGTCGGCGGTGCGCAGCGCCAGATCGAAGGGCGGCGGATTGAAGGCCGCCAGCCCCGCGGAGAAAGTGACCCGGCCCAGGCTCTCGCCCGTCTCGCGGACGCGCAGCGCGCGATAGCCGAGCTGTTCGCGCACATCGTCGACGATCTCGGCGGCGCGCGCCGGATCGGCCTCGTCGAGCACGACGATGAACTCCTCGCCGCCCCAGCGGCCCACCAGATGCGGCGCGCAGCCATCGGCCAAGGCCGCCGCCACGACCTTGAGCACGCGGTCGCCCACCTCATGGCCATGGCCGTCGTTGATCGCCTTGAACGAATCGATGTCGCACACCGCGATGGTGCGCGGATGCTGCGGATCGAGCCCGGCGATATGCTCGATCACCCCGCGCCGGTTGAGCAGCCCGGTCAGCTCGTCGCGCGCCGCATCGTTGCGCGCCTCGGCGACCGCGTCGCGCAGATGCTCGATCTCCTCGACCGCGGCGGCGAGCCGGGCCTCGGTGTCGCGGGTGCGATCGAGCATCGAGGAGAGGACCGCGGTGACCGAGCGGACATCGCTTTCGATATCGCCGAGCCCCGCGGTGAGATCGCGGCCGAAGCGGTTGGTCGCGGCCTGCGCATCGGCGGCGAGATCGGCGAGGTGGAGCGTCTGGTGGCGCAGCCGCTCATGCTCCTCGGCATCCTCGACATTGCCGCCGGACATGGCGGCGAGGATCGCGTCGGCCTTTTCATGCGTCATCGGCCCCTCGTCGCTCGCCTCGGCGATGGCATGCGCGGCGATGCTGGTGCGGTCCGCCAGCGCGGTGTGGGCGAGCGCGTAATAGCGCGGGGCGGAGGGGATGCCATGGGCGGCGAGCCAGGCCAGGGCCTGCGCGCCGAGATCGGCGCCGGGAGCCGACGCATCGGTGGTTTCCGCGGCGCGGCGCGGGCGCAGACGAGACAGCATTCGGACCTCCCAACAGGTAAAACGACTGCTGAACGGGAATGTTGAATTTTTTGTTGGGGATGGTTGCGGGAGTTGCGGAAGCGGGCGGTGAGGCGGCGCGAACCGTGCGGGCGCGATGTTGGAGCGAAAGCGCTTAGCTTCGCAGTTTTCACGTGTTTTTTGAAATTTCGTTTCAAGCCGGCGCAAGTTTGTGTCGCGGGCGGGGCGATGCGCGGGATGCGTTTCGCGGCGAAACGTCACAAGAGTCACGGTCCCTGTGCGTGCGCGAGGCTGGGGCGGGCCGGGAAGGCGGGCGCTCCACCGCGAGCGCGCGAACCTGGGCGCGACCATAGGCAGGCGGTGCCCGCCGCGCCCGCCGCGCGCGGGATTTCGCGGCCGTTGGGGCGTGGCTCGGATGATCGGCGTCATGGGTCTGTCCTCCTGAGTCGTCCGGTGGACAGGGGTTTTATGCAGGATTGGGGGTTGTAGGACAGCGAAAAGTTCTTGATCTGTTCCAATGGGGTGCCGCGGTCAGCGAGATTGGTGCATTTAGTAACTGGCACCGTAATCGTAATCGCCGCACCGAAATCGGGAGGGAAATATGTCCGAATGCGACAAGGAACCCTGCAAATCGCTGATCGACGCCTATTGGGCCAGGGCGATCGACGCGCATGACGCGGCGCTGACGGCGCGGGTGCATTGCGATTTGTGGAAGGCGGGGCTGCGCTTCTTCTGGGTGTTGTTCGCGATCTGGCTGGCGGTGTTCGCCCAGGCGGCGGCGTGCGCCGTGCTGCACTTGCCCGAATGGGTCTGTGCGGGGCTGACGGTGGCGAGCCTGGCGCTGCTCGGGGCGCTGGCGACGGGCGGGGTGCGGATCCTGCTGCTCGGGCGGCTGGCGCAGCGCGCGCGCGAGGAATGCCGGCTACGCCATTCGGAGATGTTGTCGGCGCACCGCGCGATCTCGGTCAATTGCCCGCGCGAGTGCCGGCCGGAGATCGTGAAGGTGGAGTGCGGGTGTTTGTGAGGGGGGCGGGCGGGGGGCGGATATTAGTGCACTGTCACCGTAATCCTGTCACCGTAATCCCACCGTAATCCACCTGTCACCGTAATCCACCGTAATCCACCGTAATCACGTAATCCGATCCTTGACGGAAAGAGCAATCTAGAGGAGGCTATCAGAAAGAAGAGACAGTGGGGGGTGTAGTGCCAGCAATTTCGGTCTCTGAACTATCTACGCTGTCAGAAATCCTAAAGAAGGTGGAGAAATTCCAATCCACACATCCAACTGCTTGGTTTCGTGGGGTTGGATCAGATGACTATCCGCTTCTCCCATCTATCGGTCGATTAGTTGGTAAGACCGCGGATCAGATAATTGAAGAGGTGGAACCCGGCATAGCTGCGACCTTCTCACAACGGTCTCCCCCATTTATTGATCGAGATTTGAGCGACGCTTGGCGAGCGCTGTTTTTTATGCAGCACTATGGCGTCCCCACACGGCTCTTAGATTGGTCAGAGAGCCCCTTCGTTGCGATATATTTTGCTCTCGCTTCTGTGAAGCGTGATGCTTCAGGGGCAGTCACTAGCGATGCGGCGGTTTGGCTCTGCGACCCCATAGCTTGGAACCGAGCGGCCCTATCACATATCTCTTTCAATGGTGATGTCTTGGACGAAAGCTGTGACGAGATTAAAGCATATGCGCCTGGGGCCAAACTTGCGCAGATTGGGACAATGCCGGTTATGATCTACGGAGCTCACAACTCCCCCCGCATAGTGGCGCAACGCGGAGTTTTCGCGTTGTTCGGGAAAAATCTGGCGTCAATGCAGGACATCTATCAAGCTAAGGCGTTTCCCAAAGGGGTGCTGTCGAAGATCAAGATTGGTCGCGCTCATGTAGATACGCTGCTGGATTCCTTGTTTCGAACAGGCGTGACAGAATCCGTTGTGTTTCCAGATCTATTCGGCCTTTCATTAGAAATCAGACGGAAGTTTGGCTACCGAAATGGGTAACATTTTTAAAATTGAGCAGCATCAGCCGCGGACATTGAAATGGTGGAACTCACGTCGCGATCGGATAGATTTTGACCCTCCCTATCAAAGGAAGGGCCGCCTTTGGTCCGAATCGGATAAGGCGTATCTTATCGATTCCATTCTGAATGGCTTTGATATTCCAAAGCTTTATCTCGCGGATTTTCAATTCGGAGATTCCGCTCTGAATGAGAAGCGCTTGCCGTATGCAATTATTGACGGAAAGCAAAGGCTTGAAGCCATATTCGATTTCTTCGACAACAAGCTTACGCTTGATAGACATTTCTCGTGGAGGGGTGATCCAAAGCTTCAACTCGGTGGATTGAGCCTCAAAGATCTCCAAGCCAGACATTCCGCCGTTGCGGAAGAGTTTGAAAACTCCAATCTGTTAATAATGAGTGTGTTCACTGATGATGAAACATTAATCAATGACTTATTCGTCAGATTGAATAGGAGTAAATCCCTTACCGGTGCAGAAATAAGAAACGCATTTTCCGGACCTGTTGTTGACGTCATCAGGAATCTCTCGAAGCACGTTCTCTTCGAAGAGAACATCAAATTTAGCACGCTTCGCGCGGGGGATCAAAATGCTGCCGCAAAAGTTCTTTTGTTCGAATTTCGGGGAGAGCTTGCCAGTACTAAGAAAGTCGACCTCGACGCGTTTGCAAAAACAAGCAATATAAACAAAGAAAAATTAGAACTGGCTGCTCGGCAGGTTTTTGATACCTTTGACGAGATGAGGGAGGTGTTTATACCAAATGATCCTCTTCTTGCCTCCGCGGGTACGTTCCCAGTATATTATTGGTTAATTAGGGAAACTTATTCGCACTATTTAGAGGATATTCGACCATTTCTGATTTGGTTCGAAAAAAAGCGTAAGGAAAATCGAGACTTGGAACGAGAGAAGGGCGAAGGAAAGGGTACTAACGCCATCTACTCGTACTATGATACCTTAAACAGAAGTACAAACGACGGATCAAGTCATGTTGGCCGACATAAGGTGTTGCGTGAACAATTCATAAAATACCTTATTGATGTCTATGGTGAGACCACTCCGGCGGATGTTTTTGCGGTAATTAATTAGACGAACCTACTGCTGCGTTGGTTTGGTGCTACTGCTATCGCTCCGCACCAACCATCTCCTGTCCAACCTTCCCCCGCTCCAACAACGGCGCCAGATACCGCCCCGTAAAGCTCCGCTCCGCGTTCACCACATCCTCCGGAGTCCCCTCCGCCACGATCTCCCCGCCCTTCACGCCGCCTTCCGGGCCTAAATCCAGCACCCAGTCCGCCGTCTTGATGACGTCGAGATTGTGCTCGATCACCACCACGGTGTTGCCTTGGTCGACCAGGGCGTGGAGGACTTCGAGGAGTTTGCGGACGTCCTCGAAATGGAGGCCGGTGGTGGGTTCGTCCAAAATATACAGCGTCTGGCCCGTCGCCCGCCGCGACAATTCCTTCGCCAGCTTCACCCGCTGGGCTTCGCCGCCGCTCAGCGTGGTGGCCTGCTGGCCGACCTTGACATAGCCGAGGCCGACTTCCGCCAGCATCGCCATCTTTTCGCGGATCGGGGGCACGGCCTTGAAGAATTCGACCGCGTCCTCGACGGTCATGTCGAGCACGTCGGCGATGCTCTTGCCCTTGAACTTCACCTCGAGCGTCTCGCGATTGTAGCGGGCGCCGTGGCAGACGTCGCAGGTGACGTAGACGTCGGGGAGGAAGTGCATCTCGATCTTGAGCAGGCCGTCGCCGGTGCACGCCTCGCAGCGGCCGCCCTTGACGTTGAAGCTGAAGCGGCCGGGCTTGTAGCCGCGCGCCTGGGCTTCGGGGAGGCCGGCGAACCAGTCGCGGATGTTGGTGAAGGCGCCGGTATAGGTGGCCGGGTTGGAGCGCGGGGTGCGGCCGATCGGCGACTGATCGATGTCGATCACCTTGTCGAGATGTTCGAGCCCGGTGACGCGGTCATGCTTGCCCGCGAGCAGGCGCGCGCCGTTGAGCTGGCGCGCGGCGGCGGCATAGAGGGTGTCGATGGTGAGGCTCGACTTGCCGCTGCCCGAGACGCCGGTGACGCAAGTGAAGGTGCCGAGCGGGATGGAGGCGGTGACGCCGCGCAGATTGTTCGCGGTGGCGTTCTCGACGGTCAGCTTCTTGCCGTTGCCCTTGCGGCGGAGCAGCGGGAGGGGGACGGCGCGGCGGCCGGAGAGATAGTCGGCGGTGATGCTGGCGGGGCTGGCGAGGATATGATCGAGCTTGCCATGAGTGACGATCTCGCCGCCATGGACGCCCGCGCCCGGCCCCATGTCGATGACGTAATCGGCGGTGCGGATCGCGTCCTCGTCATGCTCGACGACGAGGACGGTGTTGCCGAGATCGCGCAGGCGGCGGAGCGTCGCGAGCAGCATGTCGTTGTCGCGCTGGTGGAGGCCGATGCTGGGCTCGTCGAGGACATAGAGGACGCCGGAGAGGCCGGAGCCGATCTGGCTGGCGAGGCGGATGCGCTGGGATTCGCCGCCGGAGAGGGTGCCGCTGGTGCGGTCCAGATTCAGGTAATCGAGGCCGACATTGTTGAGGAAGCCGAGCCGCTCGTCGATCTCCTTGAGGATCGCGGTGGCGATCTGGCGCTGCTGGTCGGTGAGGTGCGCGGGGAGCGATTTGAACCAGGCGAGCGCGTCGACCACGCTGAGGCGAGTGGCGTGGCTGATATCCTCGCCGGCGATCTTGACCGCGAGCGCCTCGGGCTTGAGGCGGGCGCCGTGGCAGGTCTCGCAGGGGTGGCTCGCCTGATATTTTGCGAGCTCCTCGCGCATGAAGGCGCTGTCGGTCTGGAGCATGCGGCGGTTGAGATTGCCGATCACGCCCTCGAACGGCTTGCGCACGTCGTAGGATTTGCGGCCGTCGACGAAGGTGAGGGTGACGGGCTTGCCGCCGGTGCCGTGGAGGATGATGAGCTGGACCTCGCCGGGCAGGTCCTTCCACGGGGTTTCGAGGCTGAAGCCGAACTCGCGGGCGAGGCTGCCCAGGACCTGCATGTAATAGGGCGACGGGGGGTTGGACTTGGCCCAGGGGACGACCGCGCCCTTCTTGATGCTGAGGTCGTGATTGGGGACGACGAGGTCCTCGTCGAACACCAGCTTTTCGCCCAGGCCGTCGCAGGCGGGGCAGGCGCCCTGCGGGGCGTTGAAGGAGAAGAGGCGGGGCTCGATCTCGGCGATGGTGAAGCCCGAGACGGGGCAGGCGAATTTCTCGCTGAAGACGATGCGGTTTTCGGGGATGCCGGCGCCCTTCATCTTCCCATCCGTCACACCAGCGGAAGCTGGGGTCTCGTGCGGCTCCTGCCCCGCGCCATCACCTGAGACCCCAGCTTGCGCTGGGGTGACGTCATAGGTGGCGAAGGCCTGAGGCGCCTCGCGGACGCGGCTCGGGCTGATCGCCGCCACCGTCGTATCGACCAGATCGACATAGGCCAGCCCCTCGGCCAGCTTGAGCGCGGTCTCGAAGCTCTCGGCGAGCCGTGTGGCGATATCGCCGCCGACGACGAGGCGATCGACCACCACCTCGATGTCGTGCTTGTACTTCTTGTCGAGCGCCGGGGCGTCCTCGATCAGCATGGTCTCGCCGTCGATGCGGACGCGCGTGAAGCCCGCCTTCTGCCACTCGGCCAGCTCCTTGCGATACTCGCCCTTGCGGCCGCGGACCACGGGCGCGAGGAGGAGCAGGCGGGTACCCTCGGGGAGCGCGAGGACGCGGTCGACCATCTGGCTGACGGTCTGCGCGGCGATGGGGAGGCCGGTGACGGGGCTGTACGGCACGCCCACGCGCGCCCAGAGCAGGCGCATATAATCGTAGATCTCGGTGACGGTGGCGACCGTCGAGCGCGGATTGCGCGAAGTCGTCTTCTGCTCGATCGAGATGGCGGGGGAGAGGCCCTCGATATGATCGACATCGGGCTTCTGCATCAGCTCGAGGAACTGGCGCGCATAGGCCGAGAGCGACTCGACATAGCGCCGCTGGCCCTCGGCATAGATGGTGTCGAAGGCGAGGCTGGACTTGCCGCTGCCCGACAGGCCCGTGATCACCGTGAGGGTGTCGCGCGGGATGTCGATGCTGACATCCTTGAGGTTATGCTCGCGGGCGCCGCGGACGGAGATATGGGTCAGGGACATGGGGGAGTTCTAGCTTTGTTCTTTTGGGGAAGCTAGAGGGGAGATAGGGTGCGGGAGGCTGATTGGGTAGAGCGCGGTCGAACCCGCCAGGGAATGACGCTGTTACCGCTTTCGGACCACAGTGAGCACGAGGCGCCCCTGCGGCACCGCGACCATGCGGCGCGCGAAGTCGTTTGCCCGATTCGCGTCGACAGCGGCGACAGCGGGGGCGAGATCGATCACATCATATTGCACGCGGCGCGCCCAGAGGCTTGCGCGGCCCTCCTCACGCTTCGCGTCGGGGTGGACGGCACGCGAGTTGATATAGTCCCAGTCCGGGAAGCCCGAGCTTGCGACGACCTTGGTGCATTGCCGGCCGAGCGATTGCGCCTGGGCGAGGATCGCCGGCCGGTCGCAATGCGCCTGACGGGTCACGGCCCAGGTATCCATGTTCTTGATCCCGCGGCAGCCCGGCGTCCGATACTGATTCTGGGGCAGCATGCACTGCGCCACGAGATTGCATATCGCATTGGGTCTTCGGCGGAGCTCTGCGCGGTTCTCTGGATTGGCGCAGTAAAGGAAATCGCGGTTGCTGACGGTGGCGCCATTCACCTTGACCGCTCGGGGCACCTCCAGGCTGAAATGGCATGCGGCCCCGGTCGAGACATTTGGGCGCATCACCCCGGCGACCGACACGCGCTCGAGCGTGGCGCTGAAATCTCCCCTGCTGACGGCCTTGAAGACCTGATCGCAGACCATGTTCCATTCGCTTTCGTTCAGCGGCCTGTTGGCGCCTTCATGCCTGTAGGACGAAATCGCGCTGGATTGATCGGAGAAACGGGCGGGCACGATCTCATAGCTGTCGGTGCAGCGCCCCGCGTCGTGCGGATAGGTTCCGATATACCGCAACTGCGCCTCGCCCGCCTGGGCGATCTCGATCCGGGGCGCGGCGCAGGTGCGGCCGCCGCCGGGATCGATCCGGCTGGCCAGCCCCGAGCCCAGCGCGGCGAACATCCCCAGCGCGGAGATGAAAAGGAAGGTCGAGAGGTTCGTGAACAGATCGGAATAGGCGATCCACACGTTGAAATGCCGCTTTCCCCCCGCCATGCTCTTCCCTTCCCCTCCGGTGTGCGTGCCCTGGGCTCTTCAATCCTGGGCCGGCGGTTTTGGTCCGCGCCCGCGCACGGCTTCCTTGGCGGCCTGTGGCTGGGGTTTGGGCGGAGGCGCTTCGTCCGGCGTCTCGGCGGGCGGCGGAACGGTGGTGATCCGGAGCTGTGAGAGCAGATCGTTCAGCTTGACCGCGACTTCCTTCAGGCTGTCATTGATGTCGGCGGGCAGCGGGGCCCCACGCCGCGCCAGCGCCGCACGCGCGAGGAGGGCGTCGGTGGTCTCGTTGGGACCGTGCCCCCTCAGCCATTGCGCGGCGACCGTATGGAGCACACCCAGCATGCTCATGCCGAGCGAGAGCCCCATACAGGCGATGAAGGTGTTGATCGCCAGCAGCGCCTTGCCATCGGCCACACGATCCTGGCCGTCTGCGGCGGGTGGCATCTGATTGTAGATGGCGTCGGCAATCTCGCTGCTATTGTCGGCCGAGGCCGTGAACAGGCTCGGCAGATCCAGCGTGATCAGGGCCACCGCAAGCCCCAAGAAGGTCGCGGTGATGCCGACGATAACGAAGATGTTGCCTGGAGGTTCGTAAAGATTCTCGCCCTTGACCGCGACCTTCCTCGCACTGTCGATTTTGCCGTTTTCGATGCTGACGAAGCTGGTTTCCCTGGCTTGATCCTCGACTGCCTTCGCTCGTGCCGCTTCGGAAGTCGCGTCGTTTATCCGGCCCTGCGCCTCCTCCTGCTTCCCCAGATGATGTGCTTGCTGCGCCAGCACTTGCTGCAGGATGAAGAGCGACCGCGAATAGATCGCATATCTCGCTGCATAATATGTCATCGTTCCCAGGCTGATGGCTGCGAGGATCACGACGAATTCGGAAAAAGGGCATGCGAATAAATTAAAGTTATCGGAGAATAATCCTCCGATCATAGCCGGCTTGGTATCGAAGTTCCCCATCGATTTGCTGATGGCGTAGGCATAAAGGCCGATATACAGGACAACAAACAGCATGGACGCTGCTATGAAATTCTCTTCCTTGGGGCGGGCGTCGTTGCCGACGATCAAATTTGCCTTGATGTGCGTCGATTCCCAGGCGGCTCCCAGATCTCCCCGATATCCTCCGGCAACGTAGCCGGACAAGGCGAACAATAGCAGGAACGTTGGCGCTCGCCACAAATGAGCTTCCTCGAAACCGATGCTTAGCAGGAGTACAATTGCACCGATGATGAAGAATATCGCGAATGGAACGCTGTGAATGATGCGCATCTAGTCCTGCCCCTCTGGCCGGGTCCACCGGAATACCGAACACAGTAACGCGATACGCGATGCGATGTCACAGGACCGGGATTCAGGAAAACCGGATCAGCGCGGACGATTCGTCGCGCGAATAGTGCCATCGCAAAACTGGATGTCGAGTACCCAAATATAAGTTGAGAGCGTTGAAGATAACGTCGGGCCTGGCTCGCGGCCGGCAGGCTTTCGGCGCCTGATATCGGTCATGGCGTGTGTGCGATTTCGGTCGGCGGTACTTGACGACTTTAGCCGGTGCGCAGCTTGCCAAGAGGCCCGATGACGCGGGATAACATCTCGATAAGCCAAGGGGGGTGAAGATGCCGGGATTGCGCGCGACGATGCTGGGCATGGCGCTGGCGGTGGGGCTGCCGGGGGTGGCGCGGGCGCAGGACGTCCGCACCATCGGCATCGGCGATCCCTCGCGCGCGCAGCTGCTCGACGCCCTGCGCGCGGTGATCGCGAAGGATCTGGGGCAGCCGGTCAAGTTCGTGGTCGACGATATGCGCGTGCGGGCCGAATGGGCCTTCGTCGTCGCCCATCCCCAGACGCCCGCGGGCGAGGCGATCGACTTCAGCAAGACCCATTATGCCGAGCGGCAGCGCGAGGGCGTGCTCGACGGCGACACGCTCTATGCGCTGCTGCGGCGGCGGGGCGGGACCTGGGCCGTCGTCGACTTCATGATCGGGCCGACCGATGTGGGCTGGATGGACTGGCAGTCGACGCATGGCGTGCCGGAGGGGCTGATCCCGCAGCCGGGGATTTGAGCGGGTAGCGGTTCGGGGCGTCCGGCAGGGGTCGGAAATCATCGAAATAGTTGCGCGGGCGTGACGGGCGTCACGCGAGGCGGGGCAAGTGGCGATCTATCCAGCAGGCGAATTGCTGGAGACAGGCCATGGAATACACCGTGACGGTCGAACAGACCGCGGGCAACGGCGGGATCAGCGTCGAGTGCCTCAGATATCACCGGCCGGACGACGAGCCGGTCGATGTGCCGACCGAGGTGCCGATCGAGTGGGAGGGAAGCGTCGGGACGATGGAGCTCGACGAGGGCTTCATCCACGCGCTCGCCTGCGCGCCGGTCGATGACAGCGTGCAGTTCAGCGTCGATCTCGATCCGCGGACGACGATCTTCGATCCGCCTGGGGCACCCCGGCCCTACCCGGTCGTCAGGCCGGTCCAGCTCGTCTTCGTCGCGGGAGCCTGACATGCGGCCTTTCATCACGATGGCGCTTCTCCTCGCCGCGATCCCGACCTCGGCGCTGGCACAGGAAGGCGAAACGCCCACCGCGTTTCGCACGCTTCCCGAGCGCACGAAGCTCAACATTCTCGAACAGCGCGACGTGCTCGCACCGGCCGGGAGTGACGATTCGATCGAGCGCGGGCTGAAATTCAACCTCGACGTCAGCGAGGACGAATCGAGCGTTTCGATGCAACTCGGCCAGGCCTCGACCCCCAGCGGGAGCGGGACCAGCACGAACTGGCAGGTGAAGCTGACCGTTCCGATCGAGGGGCTCGAGGACTTCAAGCCGGGCTCGGACCTTGACCTGATGTCCGACGGAACCAAGCTGACCTTTTCCTTCAGCTTCCTGAGCTTCGACGGATCCGCCGGTGCTTTCACCTCCGGCGAGTTTCAGCGCTATATCTGGGAGCCCGCGCTCGAGGAGTGTGCAGACCGGGGTGTCAGGGCCGGGGCCAACCTGGAGACGGCGAAGAAGGATTGCGGACTTTATCCTCCCGGCACGGGTTCAGGGATGGACCTACGGCCGCGGATTCCCACTTCCGCCTATGCAACGCAATTCATGACCCCGGTGCTTGTCGATCGCATGAACCGGCTGCTCGTCGGCGACATCGTGCGCGTCGGCGTGGAAGGCGCGGTTGGTTTCGACAAGATGAAATATGTCGATCCCGCCACCCTGGCGGTGATGGAGCCTAACAAGACCCAGGCATCGGGCTCGCTGTTTATCGCCTGGTACCCGGGAACGAGCAAGAGCGTGCTGACCGGGCGGATCGAATATCAGAACGGGTTCGAGGCGCAGAAGGAGCAGGCGGTGTGCAGGCCCGTGGTGGTCGATCCCGCGACCGATTGCGTCACCGGATCGCTGATGCCGAGGCATGTCGAGCGCGCCAATATCTCGGTCGAATATCGCCGCGTGTTCAGCGTGAACTCGAACCTGGGCAGCTTCGCCATCGCCCCCAAGGCGACTTACGACACCCTGAGCAACGAGTTCGAGGGTGTGTTCCCGGTCTATTTTATTCCGACCGATGCGGGCCCGTTCTCGCCCGGGTTCGAAGTGAAATATTCGAGCAAGACCGGTGAGGTGACGACCGGCTTCTTCGTCCGCTCGACCTTCAAATTCTAAGCCCATCCCAAAGCGCGGGCCCCTCGACCCGGTCCGCGCGGGCGGCGTCTCCCCCGGGGTACCCATCCCCTGGGGGAGAATGCGTGTTTCGCGTTGCCCGTCAGCCACTTGAGTGGCAGGTTGCCGGGACCGGACTGGATTGGGGAGGGCGCCGCATGGGGATGATCGCACTGGCACTCGCGGCGGCGTTCGCGCCCGAGGGCGAGATCCTGCAACCCTCGACTGCCTGGAGCGTCGATTACGCGGAATATAGCTGCACGCTTTCGCGCAGCTTCGGCAGCGGCGATGGGCTGATCTTGCTGGAGCTGACTCCGCAGACGGGCGGCAATCGCCTTCGCGTCTCGATCGCGTCGAAGGATCGCGGCCGCTTCCCCTCGCAGGGCCGGGCCGTCTTGGGAGCGGGCGAGGGCGCGCCGCCGGGGGCGCCGGCCGGCGATCGCTATTACAGCGTCGACGATCCCGTGAAGGGCCGTGTGGCGATGATGCGGACGGACCGCGAGGTGCTGGCCCCGCTCGCCACGGCGAGGACGCTGACGGTGCGGCTGGGGGACCGCCATGTCGTGTTGGCGGTGCCGCAGATGGGTGCGGCGCTGAAGGCGCTGGCGGATTGCGAGCGCGATCTCGTGGGAGGCTGGGGATTCGATCTTGCCGCGATCGCGACTCCGCCGGTTCCGGCGGGCACGCCGGGGCGTTGGCTCACCAACGACGACTATCCCGCCGAGGCCTTGCGCGAGTCGCTCTCGGGCGAAACGGGGCTGCTGATCATCGTCGATGCGGCCGGCAAGCCGCAGCGCTGCGCGGTCACCGATAGCAGCGGCTCGACGGTGCTCGATCAGACGGCGTGCGTGCTGATTCTGAAGCGCGGCACGTTCAAGCCCGCGACGGGCAGGGACGGCAAGGCGATGACCGCGCCATGGGCGACGATGTTCCGTTGGGAATTGCCGGGGCGGGATTGAGCGGGGGGCGAGTGTCTCGCGCCGCGCGCCGCGATATCGCCCGGACAGTCATCTCCTGTTCAGCGACGAAACGAAATTCTGCCGTGCAGGCGGGCAGACGAGGGAGAGACACGCGATGAGGGTGCGCGCGAGCAGAGGCCGATTGCTGGCCGGGGTGGGGGCGCTGGCCGCCGCGCTGGCGCTGTCCGGGTGCGTCGTGGCGGTGGAGCCGGTCGACACCGTAACCTATGCGCCGCCGCCGAGCTGGGCGAACATCGCGGGCTTCGAGGAATATGAGTGGATCGACCGCGCCGACGCGCTCTCGCAGGCGGTCGGCGAGGCGCCCCCCGACTATGCCTTTTTCGCGGGCGGGGCCGAGCCCTGGGCCTGGACCTTCAGCGACGGATCGCTGCTGCTGGTGGAGAACCGGCCCGACGGGCTGCACAGCTATTATTTCGAAGGCGGCGCCGACACGCCCTTCCTGGTGCGCGATCCCGAGATGAGCTTCGGCTTTCTCGAGGGCGGGGTCGCGGTGGTCTATGGCGCCGATGGCGGAGTCCTGACCCGCGAGGAGGCGCAGGGCTGGCTCTATGCGGCGATCGCAGGATATCAGCGCGGGCAGATGCTGAGACGCGCGATGCTCGCCTCGCAGGACCGCCGCGCGGTGGAGACGGTGGCGTGGATCGACACCAGCTACCTCTTCTGGACCTGGCGCAACGACTGGGACAACGGGCTGCGCCGCTACCCGCATTGGCGCAGGCTGCGCGACGGGGTGGCGGGGCGCGACCGGCACCGCCGCTGGGACGGCGAGCGCCGCCGCCGCCACGACGAGGGCGACCGGTTCCGCCGCTGGGGCGAGGGCGGGTTCCACGGGCGTCCGCCGGGGAATTTCACGCAGCCCCCGCCGGGCACGGCGATGCCGCCGCCGGCGGTCGCGGGCCAGCCGCCGCGCGGGCCGCAGCCGGGCAATGCCGCGCGGCCGGGACGGCCGGGCCGCGCCGCCGAGGCCGATAATCCGCGGCGCGATCTCCCCGCGCCGATCGGCAGCGAACTTCAGCCCGATCTGGGAATCCAGCCGGGCCAGGTGGGCAGGGGCGCGCGCCCCAGACCGCCCCGGCCCGCGCAGCCGCCGGCGGCGGCCGGCGCCGCGCCG
>CBINJP010000028.1:0-49248 GCA_966251045.1 uncultured Sphingomonas sp. | reverse complement strand
TGTCGCGTGCCGCCTTGGCGATGACCGGGGCCGCGCCGGTGCCGGTGCCGCCGCCCATGCCGGCCGCGAGGAACACCATATGCACGCCCTGGAGCGCCTGCTGGACCTGCTCGATCGTCTCTTCGGCCGCGGCACGCCCGATCTCGGGCCGCGAGCCCGCGCCGAGGCCCTGGGTGATCTTCGCGCCGAGCTGGATGCGATGCGCCGCCGCGGACTGCTTGAGCGCCTGCGAGTCGGTGTTGGCGACGAGGAACTCGACCCCCTGCACATCGGCGCGGATCATGTTCGCAATCGCGTTGCCGCCGGCGCCGCCCACTCCGATCACGGTGATCTTGGGGGTGAGGTCGTCCACATCGGGCGGCAGGAAATCGATACTCATTGCCTAATCTCCCCTCGTGCGCCCGCAGCAGGCGACCGCACGTGTTTCAGAAATCTTTCTGCACCATCCATTGTGGTGACTCTAGCCGCAAACGCACAATATCGGCGGATATCCACCGTTTTCTTTAATAGTTCGACTTAAACGCGGCCATCAGACGCCCCAATACGGCGCGAGGAGACGCACGCGTGACGAGCTGATGCTGGGGTTCGAGCGCGCGCAGATCGATCGGATCCGCCGCGGCGAAGCGCGCGAGACCCGCCAATGTCGAGAAACCCGGGCCGCTATGCGCCTCGGGAAGCGCGACCAACCCCTTGGGACGGCCCACCTTCACCGCGCTGCCCAGCAATTGTTGCGCATAGTCGGCGATGCCCTTCAGCTCGGCGCCGCCCCCGGTCAGCACGATCTGGCGGCCGACTGGATCGGTGAAGCCCAGCCGCTTCAGCTCCTTCTGGATCTCCGCCATCAGCCGTTCGAGCCGCTGACGGATCACGCCGATCAGCTGCGCCTTGGTGATCCGCTGGCCTTCCGCGCCGTCCTCGGCCTGGGCGTGGACGACATCGATCATGTCGTGATTGTCGCGCGGCGAGATGTTCGCCGAGCCATGGAAGCACTTCGTCCGCTCCGCCCAGTTGCGTGCGGTGCCGAAGGCCGAGGCGATATCGTCGGTAATGTCGGCCGACCCCATCGGGATCGAGGCGAGCCCGGCGAGTACGCCGCCCGCGAACACGCTGACATTGGTCACCCCCGCGCCGATCTCGACCAGGGCAACGCCGATATCGCGCTCCTCGTCGCTGAGGCATGCGAGCCCGGTGGCGACGGGCGCCGCGATGATCGAGCGGACCTCGAGATGCGCCGAGCGGACGCACAGATCGAGGTTGCGCACCGGCGAGCCCTCGGTCGCGACGACATGGATGTCGACGCCCAGCCGGTCGGCATGGAGGCCGAGCGGCTTCTTGACCCCTTCGAGCCCGTCGAGCGTGTAGCAGGTCGGCTGGGCATGGAGCACCATCCGCCCGCTGGGGTTGATCGCGTCGCGGCCGGCCTTGAGGAGGTCATCGATATCGGCCTGCTCGACGCGGTGCCCGCCCAGATCGGCCTCGAGCTTGACCACGTCGGACACCAGCCCCCCGGCCGAGAAGCTGACCCAGACATCCTCGATATTGGTGCCCGCAATGCGCTCCGCCTGCTCGACCGCCTCGCGGATCGCCAGCTCGGTCGAGGCCATGTCCGCGACATAGCCGCGCTTGACGCCCCGGCTCTCGCGCTGGCCGGTGCCGAGCACGACGAGCTGGCCGTCATCGGTGCGCTGCGCGATCAGCGCCGAGACCTTCGACGACCCCACGTCGAGCGCGGTGATCAGACCTTCCGGTGCCGCCTTCGCCATACCCCCTACTCCTGCCCCTGAGATTCATTACCGTTCGTTGTTGCCGCCGGCTGCGGCGTCGCCGCGCGCGGACGATAGATCAACCTGCCGGGCACGCGCAGATCATAGTAGATCACGCCCTTGCCGAGCAGGCCGTAATTGCGGTCGCGCTCGCCGAACTCCTTCAGTGCCTGCGCGGCCTCGGCCTCGCCCTCGGGCAGCATCAGCCGCTCGCCGGTGTCGAACAGCAGGTCCCACCGCCGGTTGCCGATCCAGACCGCGGCCTTGACCAAAGGCTTGAGCGCGGGCGCGGCGTCCATCAGGCGGCGGCGCTCCTCCTCCTGGCGATTGGCATTCTCGCCGATCAATAGCGGCAGGTCGGGCATCGCCTCGCGCGAAACCGGTTCGAGCAGCGCGCCGTGCGGATCGATCAGCATCAGCCGGCCCTGATGCTGCCAGATCGCGGCGGGGACGCGCTCGATGATATGGATGGCAAGTGTATCGGGCAGGCGGCGCGAGACGCGCGCATCCTCGACCCAGGGATATTGCAGCAGCCGCGCGCGGACCGCCGCCAGGTCCACCAGCGGCATCGCGCGCGATTTCTGGTCGAGCGCCTGGCGATAGACCGTCATCTGGTCCATCCGCCTGAGCCCGGTGATGTTGATCTTTTCGAGCCGAAGCCCCGCCTCGCCGATCATCTCGGACGCGGCGGTGCCCGCCATCGCCGGGATGCCAAACCAGCTCGCCACCCCGAACGCGGCCACGCCAGTCACGCCGACAATGCCCCAGGTCGCGATCCGCTGAAGCGTCGCCGGGTTGAACGGCAGCGCCGCCATCATCTGATCGAGCATCCCCGGCTTGCGGCTGCGCCTCGCCGCGGGCCGTTTCTTCGGCGCGGGGCGGCGCGGGGCCGGCTTGCGGGTGGGCCGCTTGCTCACTGCAGCGCTTCCTCCACGATCTTCTGCACCAGCTCGGCATAGCTCATGCCGACATATTTTGCCTGCTCCGGAACAAGACTGAGGGGAGTCATGCCGGGCTGCGTGTTCACCTCGAGCAGGAAGATGCCGTCGACGCCCTGATTATCGTCCCAGCGGAAGTCCGAGCGCGACGCGCCCTTGCAGCCGAGCAGCCGGTGCGCCTCGCACGCGATCCGCTTGCAGGCATCGGCGATCTCCTCGGGAATGTCGGCGGGGCAGACATGCTCGGTCAGGCCGTCGGTATATTTGGACTCGTAATCGTAGAAGCCGCTCTTGGGCTTGAGCTCGGTGACCGCGAGCGGCGTGTCGCCCAGCACGGCGGTGGTCAGCTCGCGGCCGCGGATGAAAGGTTCGGCGAGCAGCTCGTCGAACTCCTGCCACGGGCCCTTGGCGTCGCGGCTGATCGGATTGCCGTAATTGCTCTCGGCGGTGACGATCGCGACGCCGACCGACGAGCCCTCATTGACGGGTTTGAGGACATAGGGGCGCGGAAGCGGATCGTGCTGGTACAGCTCCTCGGTGCGCACCATCCGGCCGCCGGGCATCGGGACGCCGTGAGGGACAAGCGCCTGCTTGGTGAGCTGCTTGTCGATCGCGATCACCGAAGTGACGAGGCCCGAATGGGTGTATCTGAGGCCCATCAGGTCGAGCATGCCCTGGACAGTGCCGTCCTCGCCGGGCGTGCCGTGGAGCGCGTTGAACACGACATCGGGCTTCACCTCGGCGAGCCTGAGCGCGACGTCGCGGTCCATATCGATGCGGGTGACCTTGTGGCCGAGCGATTCCAGGGCGTCCGCGACGCCGTTTCCGGACATCAGCGAGACTTCGCGTTCGGCGGACCATCCGCCCAGGAGGACTGCGACGTGGAGCTGGCTCACTTGAAAACTCCCACGCGCTGAATCTCCCATTCGAGGTCGACGCCCGATTGCGCCTTCACCCTGGCCCGCACTTCCTCGCCCAGCGCCTCGATATCGCTGCTGGTCGCCTCGCCCACATTGAGCAGGAAGTTGGTATGTTTCTCGCTGACCTGCGCGTCGCCCTTGCGAAGCCCGCGGCAGCCGGCCTGGTCCACAAGCTGCCAAGCCTTGTGGCCTTCGGGGTTCTTGAAGGTCGAACCTCCGGTCTTGCTGCGCAACGGCTGCGAGGCTTCGCGCGAGGCGGCGATGCGGTCCATCTCGGCCTGGATCGCGGCGGGTTCGCCGGGCATGCCGCGGAAGGTGGCACTGACCACGATCGCGCCGTCAGGCAGCTCGCTGTGACGATAGGTATAGCCGAGATCGGCGAGTTGAAGCGTGCGCGGTTCACCCGAACGCAGCACGACCTCGCACTCGACAAGAATGTCGCAGGTCTCGCGGCCATAGGCGCCGCCATTCATCCGCACGAAGCCGCCGACCGTGCCCGGAATCGAGCGCAGGAACTCGACGCCCGCGATGCCCGCGTCGCGCGCCTTGGACGAGACGAGGATGCCGCTGGCCCCTCCCCCGCATGTGAGCGTGAGACCGTCGGCTTCGACCGTGGCGAAGGGCTTGCCGAGGCGGATCACCACGCCCGGAACACCGCCATCGCGCACGATCATGTTCGAGCCCAGCCCCAGCCCCATCACCGGCACCGAAGGATCGAGCGCGAACAGGAAGTCGGCGAGGTCCTTCACGTCCGCCGGCTCGAACAGCCATTCCGCCGCGCCGCCGCTCTTGAACCACACGAGCGGTGCCAGCGGCGCGCCATGGGTGAGCTTTCCGCGCACCGGCGGCATGGCGTAGCAGACGCTCATGCCGACACCTTCGCTTCCGCGATCGCGCCCGCGAGGTTCGCCGCCCATTTGGTGATGTCGCCAGCGCCGAGGCACACGACCATATCGCCCGGCTGGACCGTCTCGGCGAGCGCGGCCGCGAGACCCGGGGCGTCGGCGACCGTCGCCGCCGAGCGATGCCCGCGCCGCTTGATCCCCTCGACCAGATCCTCCGCGCTGACGCCCTCGACCGGCGCTTCGCCCGCCGCATAAACGGGGGTGACGAACACCATGTCCGCATCGTTGAAGGCCTGGGCGAAGTCCTCCATCAGATTGCCGAGCCGCGAATAGCGATGCGGCTGCATCACCGCGATCACCCGCCCCTGCGCGCTTTCCCGCGCCGCCGAGAGCACCGCGCGAATCTCCACGGGATGATGGCCGTAATCGTCGATGATGGTCACGCCATCGGTCTCGCCGACCTTGGTGAAGCGGCGCTTCACGCCCCCGAAGCTGGCGAAGCCGCGCTGGATGGTCGCATCGGGAATGCCCATCTCCAGCGCCACCCCGACCGCGGCGAGCGCGTTCTGGACATTGTGGCGGCCCGGCATCGGCAGATCGACGCCCTCGATCGTCCGCGTTCCACCGTCGCGCGTGCGCACGATGACGTCGAAGCGGTTTCCGCCCGGATAGGGAGTGACGTTGCTCCCGCGCACATCGGCGCTCGCCGCGAAGCCATAGGTCACGATGCGACGGTCGCGAACGCGCGGAATGATCGCCTGCACTTCGGGATGATCGAGGCACAAAAGCGCCGCGCCATAGAAGGGGACATTCTCGACGAACTCGACGAAACAGTCCTTCACCTTCTCGAACGAACCGTAATGGTCGAGATGCTCGGGATCGATATTGGTCACCACCGCGATCGTGCCGTCGAGCCGCAGGAAGCTGCCGTCGCTCTCGTCGGCCTCGACCACCATCCAGTCCGACGCGCCGAGCCGGGCATTCGAGCCATAGCTGTTGATGATGCCGCCGTTGATCACCGTGGGATCGACCCCGCCCGCATCGAGCAGTGCCGCGATCATCGAGGTGGTCGTGGTCTTGCCGTGCGTCCCCGCCACCGCGACGGTGGATTTGAGCCGCATCAGCTCGGCGAGCATTTCGGCGCGGCGCACGACGGGGATACGCCGCTCGTAGGCGGCATCGACCTCGGGATTGCCGCGCTTGATCGCGGTCGAGATCACCACCACCGCCGCATCGCCCAGATTGCCGGCATCATGCCCGATCGAGACGCGGATGCCGCGCTTGCGCAGCCCCTCGATCACATAGCCTTCGGCGACGTCCGAGCCCTGAACGTCATAGCCGAGATTCTTCATCACCTCGGCGATGCCCGACATACCGATGCCGCCAATGCCGACGAAATGGATCGTGCCGATGTCGGTCGCGACACCCTTCATGCGCCGGAGACCTTTGCGAAAGCAGGCGTGCCGCCCAGTTCGGATTGCTTGACCGCGCGACGGATGCCGATCGGCGCGGTGGGGGCGTTGATCGACTCGACCAGGTCCGCGAGGTCGCGCGCGGCATGGGGCCGCCCGCAGCTGCGCGCGCGCGCCGCCGCGTTTTCGAGGCCGATCGTGTCGAGCCCCAGCTTCTGGATCTGCTTGGCGAGTTCGGTCGCGGTGAAGCTGCGCTGGTTGATCGTCCGCGCGCCACCGGCGTTGGTGATCTCGCGGGCATTGGCGGTCTGGTGATCGTCGGTCGCCGAGGGCAAGGGCACGAGGATCGCCGGGCGGCCCGCCGCGGTCAGCTCGGCGATGGTCGAGGCGCCCGCCCGCGCGATCACGATATGCGCCCAGGCCAGATATTCGGGCAGGTCGGGCAGATAGGTGGCGACTTCGGCGGGAATGCCGTGATTGAGGTATTTCTGGCGCACGTCCTCGATATCCTCGAGGCGGCCCTGATGCGTCACCTGCATCCGGCGGCGGAAATGGACCGGGAGCAGGGCCAGCCCGTCGGGAACCACCTGGTTGAGGATCGACGCGCCCTGGCTGCCGCCAGTCACGAGCACGCGGAAGATGCCGTCCTCCTCAAGCAGCGGATAGGGCCGGTTGCGAAGCTCGAGCACCTGCTCGCGCACCGGATTGCCGACGAGATGCGTCTTGGCGCGCCAGCCGTCCTTGAGCCGCTCGACATCCTCGTAGCTAGTCGCGATCGCATCGACGCGGTTGGCGACATAACGGTTCACCCGGCCGAGCACGGCATTCTGTTCGTGAACGATGGTCGGGATGCCCCTGCGGAATGCGGCAAGCAGGGCGGGCAGCGCCGGATAACCGCCAAATCCGATCACGCACGAGGGCTGGAGATCCTTGTAGAGCCGCATCGCCATCGACCGGCCGGCCATCATCTTGCTCGCCGCCTTGATCCAGCCGAGCGGCCCGCCGCCCAGCCTTCCGGCCGGCAGCACATGTGTCTCGACATCCTCGAACAGCCCGGGAAAGCGCACGCCGCGATCGTCGCTGATCAGCGCGACATGATGCCCGCGCCGCGACAGCTCCTCGGCCAGCGCCGCGGCGGGCACCATATGCCCGCCGGTGCCTCCGGCTGCGAGAACATAGCTGCGCGTATTCGTCATGTGCCGCTCCACCGGACTTTATAGGGAGAGCGCTTGAGATACGGGTTCCGGCGCGTGAAGGCGAGCAAAAGCCCCATGCCGATCGACAGAGCCACCATCGACGATCCGCCATAGGAGATGAAGGGCAAAGTCATGCCCTTGGAGGGGGCAAGGCCGGTATTCACCGCCATGTTGATCACCGCCTGAATCCCGAATTGAGCCGCCAGCCCCGTCGCCGCGAGCAGCCGGAAGGCGTCTTCCTCGTCGAACAGCTTGAACAGCACGCGCACGATGATCGCGACATAGAGCGCCGCGACCGATGCGCAGGCGAGCAGCCCGAACTCCTCGCCGATCACCGAGAAGATATAGTCGGTATGCGCCTCGGGCAGGCGGAACTTGACCTGTCCGCTTCCCGGCCCGGTGCCGAACAGACCGCCCGCGGTGAGCGTCTTCTCGGCCATGTCGGTCTGGTAATGCTCGGCGAGCGCCTTTTCCTTGTCGGGCCACAGGAAGCTGTCGATGCGCGTCCGCGCGGTCGAATAGAGGAAATAGGCCGCGACCACCCCCGAGACCGCCGCGCCCCCCAGCGTGCCGATCATCGCGGGCGAGATGCCCGATACGACGAGCAGGATGATCCACACCGTCCCGAACACGATCGTCTGCCCGAAATCGGGCTGCATCATCAGCAGCACCGCGACAAGCGCGGTGATCCCCCCGGTGACGAGCAGCATCAGCGTCATCGGCAATTCGGCGTCGCGCGCGCGGAACGAGAGGATCCATGCGGTCGAGACGATGAAGAGCGGTTTGAGGAACTCGGAGGGCTGGAGATCGGCCACGCCGAAATCGATCCAGCGCCGCGCGCCGTTCACTTCGTCGCCCACGAACGGCACCACGACCAGCAGCGCGAGGAAGATTCCCGCCCCGATCAGCGATGCGCGCCGCGCGAAATTGATGGGCAGCATCGAGACGGTGATCATCACCGGCACCGAGATCGCGACCCACACCAGCTGGCGCCAGAAATAGAAGAGTTGGGGAATCTGGTGCGCCCCGTCCGAATAGCGCCGCGCGCTGGCGGGGGATGCCGCCGCCACCGCGACCAGCCCCACCGCGATCAGCAGCAGCACGAGCAACAGGAGGACGCGGTCGACTTCCCAGAACCACATGCCCGCCGCGGACTGGTTGCTGCGCATCAGCTGCGTGCCCGCCGTCCGGCGGATCACGCCGCGGGCTTCGGGGGCTTCCTCCTGGGGCGCGTCGTCGCTCACAGCGCATCCACCGCAGCGCGAAAGGCGTCGCCGCGCGCCTCGTAATCCTTGAACTGGTCGAACGAAGCGCAGGCCGGGGAGAGAAGCACGGTGTCGCCCGGCTGCGCATGAGCGGCGGCGGACTTCACCGCGGCCTCCAGCGTGCCCGATCGCTCGACCGGGAATTCGGGTTCGAGCAGTTTCGCGAACATCTCCCCCGCCTCGCCGATGGTGTAGGCGCGGACGATATGGGGAAATCCCGGGCGGCAGGCGTCGAGCTCGTTCGTCTTGGCGCGGCCGCCGAGGATCCAGTGGACCCGGTCGAACGCCTGCAGCGCGGGGGCGGTGGAGTCCGAATTGGTCGCCTTGCTGTCGTTGACGTAGCGAACGCCGTTCCTGACTGCGACGATCTGCATCCGGTGCGGCAGCGCGGCATAGGTTTCGAGACCGCGATCGATCGCCGCGTTCGGGATTCCCAGCGCCTCGCAGGCGGAGATGGCGGCCAGCGCGTTCTGGGCGTTGTGCGGTCCCTGCAGCGCGGGCCAGCGCGACTGGTCCATGCAGAAGCCGGGGGCGATCTTGGTGAGGTCCTCACTGCGGCCCGAAATGGCGACGTTGCGCGCGATCTCGGCCGAGGGCGTATCGCCGATGGCGATCACCGCCGCGTGGCCCTTCGACTGCATGGCGAACAGACGCGCCTTCGACGCGGCATAGGCCTCGAACCCGTCATAGCGGTCGAGATGGTCCGGCGTGATGTTGAGCAACACCGCGATGTCGCAGTCGAGGCTATGGGTCAGGTCGATCTGGTAGCTCGACAGCTCGAGCACATAGACCCCGCCCTCGGGAAGCGGATCGTGCGCGAGGATCGGGATGCCGATATTGCCCCCCGCAAGGCTGGGCAGCCCCGCGGTGCGGCAGATATGGTCGATCAGCGCGGTGGTGGTCGACTTGCCGTTGGTGCCGGTGATGCCGACCACCTTGTGCGGCGGCAGGGTCGCGCGGGCCTGCGCGAAGAGTTCGATATCGCCGATGATCGGCAGGCCGTATTTCGCGGCCTTCTCAACGACGGGATGCCGATTGAGCGGAACGCCCGGAGAAACGACAATGGCGTCGAACCCGCTCAGATCGATCGGGAGCGAGATCCAATCCTTCATCGAGAAGGCGGAAGGCGTTCCGAATTCACTGCGGTCAGCCTTGAACTGCTTCCACAGTTCCTGCTCGGTCGCGGGATTCGTGTCCCAGCCGATGACTTCCGCGCCACTCCGCACCAGCGCGCGCACCGTCGCCGCACCCGACCGCGCCAGTCCGAGCACCGCATAGCGTTTACCGCTCCATGCCGGACTCGTAATCACCGCAGCTTCAGCGTCGCAAGCCCCGCAAGCGCCAGCACGAACGCGATGATCCAGAAACGGATCACGACCGTCGGCTCGGACCAGCCGAGCTGCTCGAAATGATGATGGATCGGCGCCATCTTGAAGACGCGCTTGCCCGTGCGCTTGAAGAAGAAGACCTGGATGATGACGCTCAGCGCCTCCATCACGAACAGGCCGCCGATGATGCCGAGCACCAGCTCATGGTGCGCGACCACCGCGATGGTTCCGAGCGCGCCGCCCAGAGCCAGCGAGCCGGTATCGCCCATGAACACCGCCGCCGGGGGCGCGTTGAACCAGAGAAAGGCAAGCCCCGCCCCCACCATCGCACCGCAGAAGATCGCCAGATCGCCCGCGCCGGGGACGTGCGGAATGCCCAGATAGGTGGCGAACTTCACGTTGCCCGCCAGGTAGACGATCATCATGAAGGCGAGGCTCGCGATGATCACGGGCATGGTCGCGAGCCCGTCGAGCCCGTCGGTCAGGTTCACCGCATTGCCGAACGCCACGATCGTGAAGGCGGCGAACAGGATGTAGAAATAGCCCAGATCGGGGTGGATCCAGCTGAAGAAGGGCACGTACAGCACCGTCCCATTCTGTCCGGTGATGATCCATGCCGCGATCCCCGCGATCAGGAACTCGCCGAGCAGCCGCATCTTGCCCGAGACGCCCTTGACGCTCGCCTTCCGCACCTTGTCGTAATCGTCGAGGAAGCCGATCATCCCGAAGCCGAAGGTCACGAACATGCACGCCCAGACATAGGGGTTGCTCAGGTCCATCCACAGCAGCAGCGACAGCATCAGGCTGGTCAGGATCATCAGCCCGCCCATGGTGGGGGTGCCGCGCTTGGCGAGGTGGCTCTGGGGGCCGTCGTCGCGGATCGGCTGGCCCTTGCCCTGGCGGACGCGCAGCCAGCCGATGAAGCGCGGCCCGATGATCAGCCCGATCAGCAGCGCCGTCGCCACCGCGCCGCCGGTGCGAAAGGAGAGATACCGGAAAAGATTGAGGATGCCCGGAAAGCCCAGCCAGTCCGCGATCAGATAGAGCATTAAGCCGGCTGCCTTTCCGCCAGCGCCGCCACCACATTGGAAAGGCGGACGCCGTTCGACCCCTTGATGAGCACCGCGTCGCCCGGTCTCAAATGATCGAGAAGATGGTCGCGCGCTGCCGTTGCGTCGGGCACATGGACGAAATCGACATGGCCCTCAAGCGCATTTGCAAGCGGCTGCATCAACTCGCCGACAAGGATCAGCCAGTCGATCCCGGCGGCCTCGATCGGCCCCGAAAGCTCGGCGTGGAAAGCTTCGCTATGCTCGCCCAGCTCGCGCATTTCGCCGAGCACCGCGATCTTGCGCGCGGCCTGCTCATGGCCGAGCACTTCGAGCGTGACGCGCATCGAGGCGGGGTTGGCGTTGTAGGCCTCGTCGATCACCAGCACATCACCGCCAGGCACCGGCGCGAGGAAGCGCGCGCCGCGCCCGGTAAGCCCGCCCAGTTCGGCGAGCGCCAACCCGGCAAGCTCCAGATCGGCGCCGGCGGCGTCGACTGCGGCGAGGATGGCCATCGCATTGCTCACCCAATGCGGGCCAGGTTGCGAGACGGTGAAGCTCAGCTCGCGGTCCCCCAGCCGCGCGGTAACGAAGGTCCCGCCCAGCTTGGTCCGCATCGTCTCGATCGCGCGGACATCGGCGCCCTCGCGCAGCCCGAAGGTGACGATCTTCGCGGCATAGGGCCTGGCGGCGGCGATCAGCCGGTCGCGGTGAGGGCTGTCGAACGGGACGATCGCGGTGCCGCCGGGTTCGAGCCCCTCGAAGATCTCGCCCTTGGCGTCGGCGATGGCGCTCTCGTCCTTGAAGAAGCCCATATGCGCGGGGGCGATCGTCGTGACCAGCGCGATATGGGGGCGCACCAGCCTGGTCAGCGCCGCGAGTTCGCCCGCATGGTTCATTCCCATCTCGAACACGCCGAAACGCGTGTTGCGCGGCATCCGCGCGAGGCTGAGCGGGACGCCGGTATGGTTGTTGTACGACTTGACCGAACGGTGCGCGTAGCCCGGCTCGCACCGGTCGAGCGCGGCGAACAGCGCCTCCTTGGTGCCCGTCTTGCCCGCCGAACCGGTGACGCCGATCACCTTGCCGCCCATCCGCCCCCGCGCCGCGACGCCGAGCGCGTTCAGCGCCGCCATCGTGTCGGGCACGATAACGTGCGGGTGCGGCGTCTGGGAGGAAACGACCGCACCCGCAGCCCCGCTCGCAAATGCCTGGTCGAGGAAGCGGTGACCGTCGGTCGCCTCGCCGCTCAATGCCAGGAACAAGTCGCCGGGACCGACCTCGCGGGAATCGAACGTGACTCCCGAAACCTCGAAGGGCTCGGACGCGACGCCGCCGGTGGCGAGCGCGATCTCGTCGGATGTCCAGAGCCTCACGCCGCGCACTCCCGCGCGACCGTCACGTCGTCGAACGGCAGGATCATATCGCCCACGATCTGTCCCTGCTCATGCCCCTTGCCGGCAAGCAGCACGATATCGTCCGGCCCTGCCTCGCCCACCGCCGCGGCGATGGCCGAGCGGCGGTCGCCGATGTCGCGCGCGCCGGGCGCGCCCTTGAGGATCATCGCGCGGATCGCCGCGGGGTCCTCGCCGCGCGGATTGTCGTCGGTGACGATCACCAGGTCCGCGCCCGCTGCCGCCGCCTCCCCCATCAGCTCGCGCTTGCCCTGATCCTTGTCGCCGCCCGCGCCGAAAGCGAGGATCAGCCGGCCCTTCACATGCGGCTTGAGCGCGGCAATCGCCGCTTCGAGCGCGTCGGGCGTGTGGGCGTAATCGACATAGACCGGCGCGCCGTTCGCCTTGATCACCGCGCGCTCGAGCCGCCCGCGCACCGGCTGGAGCCGTGCGAGATTGGCGAGCGTCTGCGTCACGTCTCCGCCGGTCGCGATCACGAGGCCGGCGGCGGTGAGCGCGTTGGCGGCCTGATAGGCGCCGATCAGTGGCAGGTTGACCTTGTGGCTCTTGCCCTCGGCCTCGATCACCAGCCCCTGACCCAGCAGGGTTGGATCGCGCGATACCAGCCGCAGCGTCTCGCCATGCTCGCCGACCGTGACCAGCTTGTTGCCCCGCGCCCGCGCCAGATCGATCACGCGCTCGCTATTGGGATCGTCGACCCACACCACCGAGGTCCCGTCGAGATCGAGCACGTCGGCGAACAGGCGCAGCTTCGCGTGGAAATAGGCGCACATGTCGCCGTGATAATCGAGATGGTCGCGGCTCAGATTGGTGAAGGCGGCGGCCTGCACCGGCAACCCCTCAGTGCGGTACTGCGAAAGCCCGTGCGAGCTCGCCTCGAACGCCACGTGCGTCACGCCCTCGCGCGCCAGCCCGGCGACGTTCGAGAGGAAGGTCACGATGTCGGGCGTCGTCAGCCCGGTCGAGACCTGCTCGCCGGCGGTGGTGACGCCCAACGTCCCGATCGACGCGGCATGATGCCCGGCCATGCGCCAGAGCTGGCGAGTCATCTCGACCGTCGAGGTCTTGCCGTTGGTCCCGGTGACCGCGACCGCAACCTGAGGAAAAGGCTGGAAGAATTTCGCCGCGAGCTGCGCGAACCGCTCGCGCGGATTGTCATCGGCGATATGAACCGCGCCCTCGACCACTGCCTCGGGCCGCGCGACGATCGCGACCGCGCCGGCCTGCACCGCAGCGGGAATGAAATCCTCGCCGTTGAACTTCGCCCCCGCGAACGCCCCGAACACGGTGCCGGGGGCGACCTTGCGGTGATCGATGGCGAAACCGGTGACGACGGCTTCCCCAAGACCGTCCTCCAACCCGTCCAGCCTCATTCCGGCGTCCCCGTCTTCGCTTCGGCGGGATTGTGCCAGATCAGCGGCTTGAGCTCGGTCAAGTCGATGTCGCGGCGCGCATCGGGGATCACCCCGAGCAGCGGACCGGTGCGGGAGACGACGCGGCGCACCACGGGCGCGGCGGTGTAGGCGGCGGTACGCTGGCCGAACGAGGCCGCGTTTCCGATGGGCGAATCGAGCATTGCGATCACCACATAGCGCGGCGCGTCCATCGGGAAAGCCGCCGCGAAGGTGGTTACGTTCTCACTGGCCGAGTAACCTTTCGCCCCGGGCACCTCGGCGGTGCCGGTCTTGCCCCCGACGCGGAAGCCCGGCGCGTCGGCGAACCGCCCGGTGCCCTCGGTCACGATCAGGCGGAGCAGCTGGCGCATCCGCGCGCTGGTCGCCTCCGAAATCACCCGCGCGCCTTCCGATGCCTTGCCCTCGGGCACGAGCATCAGGGTCGGCTGGCGCCAGATCCCGCCATTCACCAGCGCGGCATAGGCGCAGGCTAGGTGGAGCGGCGTCACCGCGATGCCATGGCCATAGGCGGTGGTGAGCGTGGTCGAGCGCCCCCAGTCGCGCGGCCACAAAGTGCCCCATTTCTCGACTTCGATGTCGAGCGGCTTGTCGAATTCCATCGCGCGGAAGATCTTCTCCAGCGGCTCGCGCCCCATCAGGTCGGCGATCCGCGCGGTGGCGATGTTCGACGAGTGGATCAGCAGTTCGGGAATGTTGAGGAAGCGCTTTTGCGGGTGATCGTCGCGGATCGTGAATCGCCCGATCTTGAGCGGCTCGATCGCGTCGAAGCGCCGCGCCATCGAGGTGACAGTACCGCTGTCGATCGCCGCCGCCATCGCGATCGGCTTGAACGCCGAACCCAGCTCGTAGCGGCTCTGGGTGACGTTATTGCGCGGCGGAATGCCGTTCAGCGCGTTGGGATTGAAGCTGGGCAGCGAGACCATCGCGACGATCTCGCCGGTATGGACGTCGAGGATCACACCCGCCGCGCCCTTGGCCTGGAAGCTCGCCATCGCCGTCGCCAGCTCATTCTCCAGCGCGGCCTGCACACGCACGTCGAGCGAGAGCCGCACCGGGCCCTTGCGCCCGTCGGCGCTCAGCAGCCGCTCGTCGAGCACCTTCTCCATGCCGAGCGCGCCGTGTCCGTCGGCCTTGAGATGGCCGAGCACGTGCGCGGCTAGCGCCGATTGCGGATAGAGCCGGTCGGGCTCGCGCATCAGCTCGATGCCGGGCTCGCCCAGTGCGTTGGCCGCCTTGGCGACTTCGGGCAGCGCGCGCCGCTTGAGCCAGGCGAAATTGCCGCCCGAATTGAGCAGCGCATAATATTGGCCCGCGCTCTTCTCGGGGAACATCTGGGCCAGCTTCTGCGCCAGCTCGCCCTTGTTGCCGATCACCCGATTGGGATGGATCGCGATCGACCAGCCCTCGATCGATTGCGCGAGCGGCTGGCCGTTGCGGTCGGCGATGTCGCCGCGCGGTGGAAGGTTCGCCAGCGGGTCCTGCGCCGCCGCCGGAGTCGCCGCGAAGGCGAGCACCGCCAGCCGGATCATGATCGCCGCGATCGCCGCGCCGAAGAGCATCGCGAGCGCCGCGAGCCGCACCTGCGCGGCCTCGATCAGCGCCTTGCGGGCGCCGCCCGACCGGCGCGCCCGCGCCGAAGGGGCGACGAGAACGGTCAACGCAGCGCCTGGCGCTCGGAAGCCGCGGTGCGTTCGATATCGCCCATCGTCGAGCTGCTCAGCAGCTGGCTGCGATCGACCATCGCCACGGCGCGGGCCTCGGGGCGGGCACCGGCCTTGTTCTGCGCGGTCGCGCCGGCGGGATCGCGGCTCGCGATGGCCGCCTCGGGCTGGATCCGGGGCGCGGCGGCAGGAACCACCAGCGCGGCCTGCTGAATCTCGGCCTCGGGCGCGCGGTCCAGATTGGCCAGCGCGGTCTCGCCCTCGACGAACTGCTGCGCGGCGGGAGCGGCCATGCCGATCCCCTCGCCGTTCCAGCGCTCGAGCTGGGCGAGGCTGGCGCGGGTCGCGAATTCGGTCTCGAGATTGCGGATATCCTTGCGCGCCTCGACGATACGGTTGTCGAGCGACCGCAGCCGCGCCCGCTCGGCGGCGCCCTGCGACATGACCATGTAACCGCCCAGCGCGACCGAAAGGCCCGCGAGGAACCAGCCCGTTCCCTTGAAGACGTACATCAACTCACTCCTTCACGCACCCAGGGCGACGCCGAGGTCCGCCGCGCGATACGCAGCGTGGCAGACCGTGCCCGGGGATTCTGGGCGATCTCCGCCTCGCCGGCGCGAATGGCCTTGGCGGGGGGATCGAAGCTCGGTTCGGCGGCGGCCGCCGCCATGGGGCGATGGCGCGATCCCGCGGGCTCGCTGCCCGAACGCTCGCGCAGGAAGCGCTTCACGAGGCGGTCCTCGAGGCTGTGGAAGGTCACCACCGCCAGCCGGCCGCCGGGCTTGAGCACGCGCTCGGCCGCGGCAAGGCCTTCCGCCAACTCGTCCAGCTCGCGGTTCACATGGATGCGGATCGCCTGGAAGGTCCGGGTCGCGGGGTCCTTCTTGTCGTGCGGCTTGTAGCCCAGCGCCTTGCGGACGACATTCGCCAGCTCGGAGGTGCGGGTCAGCGGACGCGCCTCGACGATCGCGCGCGCCACGCGGCGCGAACGATGCTCCTCGCCATATTGGTAGAGGACGTCGGCGATCTCGCTCTCATCGGCTTCGTTGACGAAGTCCGCCGCGCTCATGCCCGAGCCGGACATGCGCATGTCGAGCGGACCGTCCTGCTGGAAGCTGAAGCCGCGCTCGGCCTGGTCGAGCTGCATCGACGAGACGCCGATATCCATCGTCACCCCGTCGACCGGCACCATGCCGCGCGCCTGAAGCTCCTGCTCCATGCGCGAGAAAGGCGCCTCGATCAGCGTCAGCCGGTCATTGGCGGCGAAGCGAAGTTGGCCGCTCTCGATCGCACGGGGGTCACGATCGAAAGCGGCCGCCTCGGCACCCCGCTCGAGGATGGCGTTGGTATATCCGCCCGCGCCGAACGTCGCGTCGACATGGCGCTCACCGGGCACGATGGCGAGGCCGTCGATGACTTCATCGAGCAGCACGGGGATATGGGGCTGTGCGGCGGAGCTCACAGCTTGGCGCCCTTCTGCTGGAGGCAGAATTCGCAAAGCTCGCGAAGCTCGGCCATGTCGGGATCGTCCGAGGCCAGCAGCTCTTCGGGCGCCCAGATGTCGAACGTCTCGCCGCTGCCGGCGAAGAAAGCCCAACGGCCGATCTTGGCCTTCTGGCGAAAGAAGGGCGGGATCACGAAGCGGCCGCTGGCGTCGAACGGGGCACGTTCCACGACGCCGAACGCCCGGCGCTTGGCGCGCGCGCCACCGCCAGTGCCTTCATAGGGGCTCTCTTCGGGATTATCGATGCGGTTGAACTTCTCGACCGACCAGCTGAGGTCGTGAACCGAAAGGCACGGATCGAAGGGGTGGCGGCCGACGACGATCGAGCGGACATCCGAGTTGCGCTCGACGGCCGCGCGGAGGTCGGCGGGGATCGCGACGCGACCCTTTTCGTCCACTCCCTGCAGCGCGAAGCCCTCGTACAGTTCCACCGAACCCGTCCCTGAGTTCGGACACGCCCTCCCCGTCCCACGAAGGACGAATCCTCCACGGCTTCAAACCAACGGTGAAATGGGTCGTGCCCCGACCTTAACCATGCGTGTTTACGCACAATTGGCCCGGGGAATCAATGGGTGAAATGGGGAAATACCCCCACTTGGCCCCATTTTCAATAGATGTTCCAGTAAAAATCAGTATCTGTTCTATCTTCGTTTCAATATCGGCCTTTCGACTAACTAGTGGTTCGGAGCGGTTCGGGTTGCGCCGGCGGCCGCCGGCGATCCAGCGGCGCAAATGCCGCTCCAACAGGACTTCCGAAAAATGGCGGATTTCCGTGGCTTAATGCAGGAGCCGTTTAGCACAGCCCGAGTCGCGCCGCACCCCCAAAAGCTCGGAAAGCCGCAGAAATCCTGCGAGTCGCCGTGTTATTGAAGGTCGTTAACGCGATTTGACGCGGCAAAGGCCGTTATCGCGGAAGCGATCTCGGAGCGGATCGGCTCCTGTGTCGCCCGGAACCGAACCGTCCGCCGAAGTTCCCTGAACCTTCCGCTTATTGTTTCCGCGCGGCCTCGGCCTGGCGGCGCGCCTCTTCCTCGCGCCTCGCGATCTCGGCGGCGTTGACGGCCTCGGTCGTGCCGGTCGTGGGCGCCACGCCCAGATCGGCGACCGGTGCATCCTTGGCCTGTTCGACCACGACATTGCTGTCGGTCATGTTCGCCACGACCGCCAGGTTCGAGGCGCCGATCGCCGAGACCGGCTCGTCGCGGTTGGCGGAGGAGAAGATCACGCTGGCGAGACCGATCACGACCAGCACCATCGCCAGTCCGGTCATTCCGACGCGGACGCGTTGCAGTGCCTGGGCGGAATCCGTGGGCGGTACCGACTTCATAGCTGTGGCATAAATGTAACGGATTAACGCTTCACTGTCGAGACAAACCCTCAGGGCCGCGCGAGCCATTCCGGGACCGGCAATCCCTTGGCCTCGAGCCATTCTGGATTATAAAGCGTTGAAAGATAACGAAATCCTGTATCAGCCAGGATCGTGACCACGCGTTTGCCCGGGCCAAGCTCGCGCGCCAATCGTACCGCACCCGCAACGTTGATGCCCGAGGAGAGCCCCAGGCACAGCCCTTCCTCGGCGAGCAGGCGGCGCACCCACTCCATCCCTTCCTCGTCCGAAATCCGGAACTGGGCGTCCACCGGCGCGCCTTCGAGATTGGCGGTCACTCGCCCCTGCCCGATCCCCTCGGCAACCGAATTGCCCTCCGACTTGAGCTCGCCGCACGCGTAGTAATTGTAGAGCGCGGCGCCGTGCGGGTCGCTCAGCGCGATGCAGATCTTCTCGTCCTTGGCCTTGAGCCCCAGCCCCACCCCGGCGAACGTGCCCCCGGTCCCCACCGAGCAGGTGAAACCGTCGACTCGCCCCTCCATCTGCGTCCAGATCTCCTCGGCGGTGCCCTGGATATGCGCGCGGCGGTTCGCGACGTTATCGAACTGATTGGCCCAGATCGCGTTGGGCGTCTCCTCGGCGATGCGGCGCGAGGTGTGCACGAAATGCGCGCAATTGGCGTAGGGCGCGGCGGGGACCAGCACCAGCTCGGCGCCGAGCGCGCGCAGCGTGTCCATCTTCTCGCGGCTCTGCGTCTCGGGCATGACGATGATCGTCTTGTAGCCCTTGGCATTGGCGACCAGCGCCAGGCCGATGCCGGTATTGCCCGCGGTCCCCTCGACGATCGTCCCGCCGGGCTGGATCAGCCCGCGCTCCTCGGCATCCTGGACGATGTAGAGCGCGGCGCGGTCCTTCACCGATGCGCCGGGATTGGCGAATTCGCACTTGCCGAAAATCTCGCAGCCGCTGGCCTCGCTCGGGCCCTTCAATCGCACCAGCGGCGTATTGCCGATCAGCGCGAGCGTGTCTGGTGTCACATGCATGGCGGCTAGATAGGGGTGTGACGCCCCTCACCGCAAGCAAGGCCTTGTATCAGGCGGTGTTGAGATAGCCGTACCAGAGCACCAGCAACACCAGCCGCGCCGCGAAGGGCGATTTGGCCATCGCGCCCAGCACCATGGCGATCAGCGCAGCCGCCGCGCCCGTCGCCAGCGAGAGCCACAGCGGGGTGAGGTCGCCCGCCATCCCCGCCTTGGCGATCGCCGCCGCGCCCATCAGCAGCGCCCACAGCGTCCCCGCCATCACGAACGCCACGCGCCGCGTCATCGGCGCGGTGCCGGTGGTGACGGTGAGCGCGAGCAGCTTGCTCCGTTCGCCGCGCGCCGCATGGGCGCTGAGCCCGAAGGCGAGCAGCAGCAGCGCGGCGGGGCTGGTGACCGTCCGGAAATCGGCGAACCACCCCAAGGCCGTGACCGCCGCCGCGAACAGCAGCCAGAGCCGCCCATGCACGATCAGCCGCATCTCGCTCGAAAGGAGCCCGGCCGCCGGGAACCACGATCCGCGCGCGGGCGGCGCGTTGGGGTCCGCGGGCGGTGGCGCGCCGGGCCCGAACCAGCGGGTCAACCATTTGAACCGGCTCTTGCGGATCCGGGGCTTGTGCTGGGTATAGATCAGCCCCGCGAACAGCGCGATCAGCACCGAAATCCCGCCCCAGGCGAGCCGCGACGCAATGTAACCGGGCGATTCGATCCCCGCCATCACATCGAGCGGGATCTTCTTGCCCCCAACCGGCGACGATCCGATCGCGATATCGTCATCGCCTTCCTTGAGCGTGTACATCAGCGGCTGTACGAAGCCGGTGAAATCGGTGACGTTGTAGGCGAAGCCCGTCGCCTTGGTCGAGGACGCCACCGGCGCGACGATCGCGGTCATCCACAGGATGTAGAAGAACAGCTCGCCCAGCGGCCCGCGCGTGAACCCGAGCGCATCGAACAGGATCCGCACCGCCGCCACGCCCATCAGCGCCGGGCCGGCGACCAGCCACAGGGTCAGGCTGATCTCCACCGGATTCCATGCGCCCGGCGGCAGCACCAGCCAGCCGATCAGCCAGCCCGCGAGGTTCATCGCGGCGAGTACGCCCGCGAGCACCGTCACGTCCGCGCCGAACCGCCCCAGCGCGATCGCGACGCGCGATCCGGTGGTGACTTCCTCGACCTGCCAGGGCTGGAGCCGGGTCGCGTTCGAGCGGAGATAGATGAAGGCGATCGGCAGCAGCAGCGTCGAAACGACCACGCCCAGCGACACGCCGAGCACCGCCGAGGTCAGCACCGGCGCCATGCCGTGCACCGCGATCACCGCGTTGGGATCGTCCCCGGTGTTGATCCAGAACCGCGCCGCCACCGGCGCGATCAGCAGTAGCACCCACAGCCCCCAGCTGCGCGAATAGCGCGCCAGCGAGGTGCTCAGCGACGACCGCAGGACCGCGACGCTCATCCGACCGATCCGCCCTCGACACGCAGGGTGGTCGCATGGGGGCTCAATTCGCCGGCCAGGTGGGTGGTCATGATCACCACCGCCGACCTTGCCCGCTCGAGGATCAGCGCGCTCAGCTTGCGCGCGGTCTCCAGATCCAGCTCGGCGGTCGGCTCATCGAGCGCGAGCAGTTGCGGATCGCCCAGCAGCGCCTGCGCGAAGATCAGCCGCCGCCGCATGCCCCCCGAAAAGGTCGAGATGCGGTTGTTGATATCGGCATGGAGCCCGATCGCATCGGTGATCGCGCCGAACTGCTTGTCCGCGGCACCCAGCGCCAACCCCTTGAGCGCGGCGATATGCATCGCGAACTCGCGCGCGGTCAGGTCCTCGGGCAGGTCGACCGCCTGGGGCGCATAGCCCAGCGTCCGCCGCAATTTCCTGCGCGCGCCGGGTAGGGCCTTGCCGTCCCAGAAAATCCGCCCCGCGCTCGGCTTCTCGGCGGTCGCGATGATTCGCAGCAGCGTCGATTTCCCCGCTCCGCTCGGCCCGGTAAGCAATGTGAGCCCCGGCGTGAAGCTGTGCGATACCCCGTCCAGCACGGTCTTGCCGCGATAGCGCCTGGTGATTCCCTGTAAGGTCAGCTCAGCCATGAATCCCCTTTCATGGCCAGGTGTATTATACCAATAATACAGTAATGACAATCGGGCGACGCGTCAGGCGACTCCGGCCGCCTTCAGATGCCGGTCGAGCCGGCCGCCGAACCAGAGGAAGAACATCCGGAAATCGGAGATCAGCGACCAGAGCGGATAGGTGAAGGTCGCGGGCCGGTTCTTCTCCACGCCGAAATGCGCCGCCCAGGCGAAGCCGTATCCGGCCGCGGGCACGGCCAGCCACCACCAGCCGCCCGCACCCACCGCGATCAGCAGGAACCACAAGGTCAGGAAGGTCCCGACATAATGGATCGCGCGCGTCAGCGGCTTCGAATGCTCGCGCAGATAATAGGGCCAGAAGTCGGCGTAGCGGGTGATCTTGTCGGCCATGCGCGGAAGGCTATCTCAGGCGCATGGGCCCGCGCAAGCAAAGCTTCCCTCCCGTGGTCGACCGTCATGTTCGGCTGCTCGTCCTCGGCAGCCTGCCGGGCGAGCGCTCGCTGGCCGAGCGGCGCTATTATGCGCACCCGCAGAACCAGTTCTGGCGGCTCATCTCGCCCGCCGCGGGACGCGATCTGGCGGCGCTCGACTATGACGCGCGGCTCGCGGCCCTGCTCGATGCGCATATCGGGCTGTGGGACGTGGTCGCCAGCGCGCGGCGCATCGGCAGCGCGGACGCGGCGATGCAGGATATCGAGGCCCACGACATCGCCGCGCTCGCCCGCACCCTTCCCCATCTCCGCGCCATCGCCTTCAACGGGGGCACGGCGTTGAAACATGGGCTGCGACAGCTCGGCGCAACGCACCTCGACGTGATCGCCCTGCCCTCGAGCAGCCCACTCCACACCGTGGGGCTGGCCGCGAAGCTCCCCGAATGGGAAAAGCTCGCGGCCATCATCGCCTGACTATTTCGGGCGCCCGGAGAAGCCCGCCACCTCGCGCAGCTCATCGGCGTTCATCAGCGCCCCGTCGGACATCACCCACAGGGTCCGACGCATCACGCCGATATTCACCGAAGGATCGCCGTCGACCAGCACCAGATCGGCCTCCTTGCCGACAGCGATCGATCCGGTGCGGTCGCCCACACCCATCATCCGCGCGGGAAAGATGGTCGCGGTCTGCAGCGCCTGCGCCGGGGTGAAGCCGGCGACGACATAAAGCTCCAGCTCGCGGATGATTTCGAGCCCGCCGCCATCGGTTCCTGCGACGATCGGCACGCCGGCCTCGTGAAGCAGCCGCACCAGCTGGATCATCTTCTGAAAGCTGGCCCGGTAATCGGCGCGCGTCACACCCGCGGGAGGTGCGTCGCCGCCGATCCGGAAACCGCGCTCGGTGAGCGGCGGCATGGTTCCGACGAACGGCGCATAGGCGGGCGAGAGGTCGCCATTTTCGGGGACATAGAGCTGCTCGAACACGCTCAGCGTGGGATCGACCACGATCCCCTTCTTCGCCATCAGCGCGATCAGCGAGCGCATCGGCTCGGCGGTCAGGTCGACATCCTTGCCGTACTTGCCCGGCCCCTGGAACCGCGCCAGCCCGTTCGAGACATTGACCACCTCGTCGGGCATCGCCTGCATCAGCACGAAGTTGATGTGGGTGATCTCGTCATAGCCATGCTCGATCACGTCGGTCGGGCGCAACGTCGCGGCGATATGGCCATGGACGTGCAGCCCCAATTTGTGCGCCTCGGCGATCGCCGGATAGAGCCATTCGGGCTTCATCGAGGTGTAGAATTTGACCCCGGTGAAGCCGCTCTCCTTCGCCTTGCGTACCGCGGCGATGGCTTCGTCCGCAGAGGAAACCGTCACGCCGCCCTGCGCCGCCAGCGGTCCCTTTCCGTCGATCAGCACCGAGGAATAGACGGTGGGGAACAGCAACTCACCCTTCGCGATCCGCGCCCGCCGCTCGATCGTCGGCGCCACGTCCGCGCCCGGATCGCGCGCGCTGGTCTCACCCATCGACAGTAGCATCACGCCCTGCAGGTCGGTGCCGACATGCATGTGCGAATCCCAGATGCCGGGGGTCAGCGTCTTGCCGCGCCCGTCGATCACCCGAGCGCTGGTGGGCACCCTCACCGTTCCCGTGGGGCCGACCGCTACAATCTTGCCCTTGTGGGCGATCACCGTCTGATCGTCGACGAAGACCCCTTTGTCGGCGTCGAACATCTTCACGTGCACGAACGCCACCGGCACCGGGGAGACTTGGCCGAAGCGCTTGGCGATGGCGGGTCCGCGCGCCGCCAGTGCATCGTCCTGGGCCTTCTGCAGCTTGAGGAACTCGCCGGTATACCCCTCCGGCAGCAGCCCCAGCCCGCCGATCACCCCGAAAAACTTGCCGTCGTCGGTCAGCCACACAGGCTGGGGCTGGAGCGAGGCGCCCTCGATCGTCCAGGCGGTCAGATGCTTGGCATTGGGTCCGGCACCGACGGTGATCTGGGTCAGCGGGGTCAGCCGCATCGCTCCACCCGGCAACAGCGTCAGCCTCTTGTCCGGCGCCTTGAACAGCAATTCGACCACCAGCGCGGCCGAGCTGAAGGTACCCCCCATGGTCGAATATTGGCTCTTGCCGTCATAGGCGACGCTGCCGCTGTCGATCTGAGACTTCCAGACGGCATTGCCGCCGGTGATCGAAAAGGTTTCCGCCGAATCGCCCTGCGGGGTGACGCCGCGAACCTCGATCCAGTCGGGCTGGCCGTTGGGACCCAGCCGGATCGTCTGATCCTGTTCCCACACGAAACCGCGCAGCAGGATGCTCTCACGGGTCACATAGCGGCCTTCGGCATCGCGCCAGGCATAGCTGGTGCCATGCTGCCCGGCCGCGGAGACGATCAGATATTTCTGCGCGTCGGCGGGGGGAACGCGAAGCTGCTCCTTCGGCACCTGCGCGGCGGCGGGGAAGGCGATGGACATGGCGGCGGCGGCAAGCCCAGCGGCTAGGATGCGATGCTTCATGGAATCGGGCCCCTCATAGTGTATTGCCGGACTATGTCACCGAGCGGAGTGCCGGGCAAGCGCCTCACGGCGTGGCGGTGTTGTCCATTTCCTCATCCGGCTCGTCCTTGGGCCTGGGGCCCGCGCAACCGGTGCGGGTCTTGGCGCCGATCCTGAGTTCGGCGGTCAGCGGAACGGTGTCCTCGGGCTCGCCGGCCTCGAGGCAATCCTTGCGGGTCAGCGTCAGCACCACGATGTCGCCCGCGACATTCTTGGTCGTGTAGGTCGCGGTATCGCCGGCGATCACGGGATCGGCCCAGTAGAAGGGCTCAGGCTTGGGGGTTTCGGCCGCATTGTCGGTGAAGATCATCTCGCCCGGCCCCAGGTCGAGCACCCAATAAGGCTCGGTGCCGAACACGCGGAGCAACTGATTGAGCTCGAAGTCGCCGACCTTCACGCTGGGCGCCTTTACCGGGGCTGGCGCTGCGGCACTGACCGCGTTTTCCGCCGGCACGGCCTCGTTCGTCGCGTTGACCACCACCGATCCGCCGCCGCATCCCGCAAGCATCAGCAGCGGCACCGCCAGCATCGTCACACGCATCGTCTCTCTCCCCCTGTCGCGCGCCAGCGTGGCCGCGCGGCCCGTGTCCGTCAAGCTGTCCTACAGCGGGATGTTCTGCTATTGTTCTCGCCATGAGTCGCGCCGCCGCCTTGCCGAGCACGACCGGCCCTTCGCCGGACGAAATAATTGTGCCGTCGCGCGCAACTTTCGATCAAGATTCGCGTGAAAAGTGCGAAGCTAAGCGCGAAAGCGAACCCGTGCTCGCCTTCCCGCCCCGTCCGCTGCGCTGGCTGTTCCTCGATCTCAACTCCTATTTCGCCAGCGTCGAGCAGCAGCTCGATCCGGCGTTGCGCGGAAAGCCGATCGTGGTCGCGCCGGTCGATACCGATACCACCGTCGCCATCGCCGCCTCGGTCCAGGCAAAACGCTACGGGATCGGCACCGGCACCCCCATCTGGGAGGCGAAGCGCAAGTGCCGCGACGTGCTCGTCGTTCCCGCCAATCACGAGAAATATGTCGAATATCATGAGCGCGTCATCGAGGAGGTGTGGAAGCATATCCCGGTGACGATGGTCTGCTCGATCGACGAGGTCGCGTGCCGCCTGCTCGATAACGAGAACAGCCCCGAGGCCGCGCTCGCGCTGGCGCGGCGGATCAAGGCGGGGATCCTCGCCAATGTCGGAGAGTGCCTGACCAGTTCGGTCGGGATCGCGCCCAACCGGCTGCTCGCCAAGCTCGCCTCGGACATGCGAAAGCCCGACGGCCTCACCATGCTGACCGGAGACCAGCTCCCCCAGCGCCTGTTCGACATGCCCTTGCGCGATATCGCGGGGATCGGGGCGAAGATGGAGAAGCGCCTGGCGCAGGACGGCATTCTCGACATCCGCCAATATTGCGAGCGCCGTCCGCGCGATGCGGGCAATGCGTGGGGCGGCGTCAATGGCGACCGGCTCTGGTACCTGCTTCACGGGGTCGAGCTGCCCGACAAGCCGACCCAGAGCCGCAGCATCGGCCACAGCCATGTCCTGTCGCCGCGCCAGCGCGGGCTGGAGGGCACTCGCCTCACCGCGCGCCGCCTCGCGCTCAAGGCGGCAAGCCGACTGCGGCGCAAGGGCTACCGTTCGCGCCTGCTCGTGCTCCACGGCAAGTTCGAGGACGACAAGACCAATTGGCGCGCCGCGATCAAGCTTCCCTGCACGCAGGACAGTTTCGTCGTGCTCCATGCGCTCGACTCGCTCTTTCCCCGGCTCGCCGAGGCGGGGCGCGCGCGGCCCGGCGGGTTCCGGCTGCGGATGGTCGGCGTGACCCTGGGAGAGATCGAGGGAGTCGAGGGCGAGCAGGGCTCGCTGTTCGCCGCGCTCGATCCCGACGACCCGCTCGCGCGCGAGACACGAACCCTCGCGCTCAGCCGGGCAATGGACCGGATCAACGAGAAATTCGGCAGAAACGCGGTCAGTGTAGGCCCGCTGGGCGGGGGAAGGATCGATGCGGTCGGCACCAAGATCGCGTTCGGCCGGATTCCCGACGCGAGTGAATTCCACGAATGAGACGCATTTTCAAAAATGCGGTGGCGTTCTCCAAGCAATTATGTAACTTTATCACACGAGAGGACTTGACGAGTGTTGCCCACCTTGCAAAGCAGAATCCCGCTATGAAAACCCTCCCCCTTATTGCCGCCGCCGCCGCGCTCCTGTCGCTGTCGGCCTGTGAAAACAAAACCGAGGAAGTCGACAGCCGCTCGCCGGATCCGATGCGCGAGCAGCTCGACAAGGCGCCCAAGAAGGAGCTGCCGCCCACGATCGAGGCGAGCGTGACCTTCCGCTGCCAGCCGGGCAACACGTTGCTCTATGTGGACTTCTTCAAGGGCGGCAAGCTCGCCACGCTCAAGGAGAAGAAGGACGGCCTCCCGGTCGCGCTCAACGCTCCGGAAGCGGGCCAGCCCTTCGTCGCCGCGAGCGGCGAGAAGATCACCGGCAACGCCAAGGCCGCGACCATCGTCACCAAGGGCGGCGCGTCGCACAGCTGCAAGGCGTAACCTTCAAATTCCATGTTTCAAAAGGGCCGGCGGGGCATTCCCGCCGGCCCTTTTTCATGCGAGTCATCTCGAGCTGGATTCGGGGAACTCGATGTGGCGACGATCGCGGTTTACAGCTTGAAGGGCGGCGTCGGTAAGACGACGCTGGCGGTCAATCTGGCGTGGTGCGCCGCGATCCGGTCGGCACGGCGCACCCTGCTCTGGGATCTCGATCCGCAAGCCGCCTCGACCTTCCTGCTTGGCGACCCGGCCATGGGCGGCGACAGGGCCAAGGCGATCTTCACGCGCGACCTCGCGCCGAAGAAGCTGGTCCAGCACAGCGCGATCGACCGGCTCGACCTGATCCCCGCCGACACCTCGCTGCGCGGTCTCGACCTGCTCTTCCATGAGCTCGACAAGAAGAAGCGGCTGGCCAAACTGCTGGGCGAGCTCGGCAAGGCCTATGACATGACGCTGCTCGATTGCCCGCCGGGGCTGACCGAGACCAGCGAACAGGTGATGCGCGCCGCCGACCTGATCGTGGTGCCGGTCATCCCTTCCCCGCTTTCGGCGCGCGCCTTTGCCGAGGTTGCGGCACATCTCGACCGGAAGGGCGGAAAAGTGCCCCTGCTCCCGGTCCATTCGATGGTCGATCGCCGGCGCAAGCTCCATGCCGCCGCGATCGAGGCCAATCCGGACTGGCCGGTGATCCCGATGGCGAGCGTGGTCGAGGCGATGGCGGCGCGGCGGATGCCGCTCGGCGGCTATGCCCCGCGAACCGCCGGCGCGCGGGCCTTCGCGGCGCTGTGGCAGACGATCGAACGCATATTGGCGGTCAAGCGTTGACCCGGCCATGACCCACCGCATTTCCCAGCCGGAGGAGATCGACCCGGAACTGGTACTGCGCGCCTATGCGATGGGGGTCTTCCCGATGGCGGATCACCGGAGCGCCGATGGCGTCTATTGGGTCGAGCCCAAGCTGCGCGGGATCATGCCGCTGGACGGCTTCCACCTCTCGCGCTCGCTCAGGAAACTCATCCTGTCCGACCGTTTCAGGGTGACGGTGGACACCGCATTCGCCCGCATCATCGCGCTGTGCGCCGAATCCGCGGCCGACCGTCCCGACACCTGGATCAACGGCCCGATCGAGCGCGTCTTTCTCGAGCTGCACCGCCGCGGCTTCGCACACTCGGTGGAGGTTTGGGAGGGCGACCGGCTCGCGGGCGGACTCTATGGCTTGGCGCTGGGACGCGCATTCTTCGGCGAATCGATGGTCACGCGCGTCCGCGACGCATCGAAGGTGGCTTTCGCGCACCTTGTCGCGCGGCTGAAGGCCGGCGGGTTCGCCCTGCTCGATTGCCAGTTCCAGACCGCGCACCTCGCTTCGCTCGGCGCGATCGAGATCCCGCGCGACGATTATATCGCGTTGCTGGCCGGTGCGCTGGGCGATTCGGCGGCGGGGCTCGCCTTGGGCGCGGCGGTGGTCGAGGGCGATTTCGGCGCGCTCGACGAGCCGCTCGGTCCCGCGCCCACCGACACGGTATCGGCGCCGCTATCCCGGAAGGTCATCGCGCAGCTTTTGGTCCACACGTCGTAGATCGGGTGCTGGACGACATTTTGCGCCGGCCGGTCCTTGTAGAGCCAGCCCGAGAAGACGCGCTTCCAGCTCTGGTCGGTCTGCAGCACATCGACCTGCACGAAGGCGCCGGTATCCTGGACATTCTCCCACGGCGCGGTCTTCTCGCAGGCGCGCAGCCGGATCACGACATCGCCCACACGGGTCGCCTCGCCGGGCTTGAGCGTCACGTCGCGCGAGACGCCGTTGCGCTTGTTGAGCAGCCCGATCACCGCGACACGCTCGTTCATCGGAGTCGCGCCCGCCGCCAGCGCGCTGCCATCGGGCGCGGCTTCGCTGATCTGGGCGCCGCCCTTGGCCGCGCCATCGGTCGTGATGTCGTCGATGCTCTGGTTGTTGCCGCCGGTGCCGCCATTAGTGCACGCGCCGAGGCCCAGCAGCAGCGCCGCCGCGGCCACGGTTCTCGTGCCCAAGATCATGCGTCGGGCGCCCATGCCTCATAGTCGCCGGTCGCGGCCGCGCGCCGCCCGCCCGCCTCGAGCGCACCCGGCGGGCGGTAGGCGAGCTGAGTGCCGGTCAGATTGGGTTCGGCGGGTTTTTCCCAGATGCGCGGCGGCGGAAGCGCATTGTCGGGCGCGTCCTCGATCTGGTGATGCAGCCACGAAAACCACTCGGGCGGCACCCGGCTGGCGTCGTTCTGGCCGTTATAGATCACCCAGCGGCGCGTGAGTCCGTTGGCGTCGGTTCCGCCCGCCCAATAGACGTTGCCGAGCGAATCCTCGCCCACCCTGTCCTTGCCGCGCAACGCGAACGAGGTGCCGATGGTGGCGCCTTCCCACCAGGTGAAGATCGACTTGAGCAAACCCATGCGCGGCCCATAGCGTGGCGGCGGCGGGGGAGGCAATCGGCGATTGCTGGGGTTTACTTCTTCTGCCCCGGCCAGCTGACCGTATCACCGGGCGCGATGCCCAGTTCGGCGGCGCGGCCGCCGTTGATCTCGATCACGGCCGCGACGGGCTCGCCCGAGGGAATCTGCGTTTCCGACTGCGGCGGTGCGTTCTCGACGATGCGCGCGATGGTGCCGTCTGCGCGGATGAAGATGAAGTCGATCCAGATCGGCACGTTCTTGGTCCAGAAATCGACTGCCTTGGGCTCCCCGCCGTCGGGCGGATAGGGCGCGTTGAGCAGGCCGCCGTTGGCGGGGATGTTCGAGCGGTATTGCAGCCCGCGCTCCTGCTCGGCCGCGGTGTCCGCGACTTCCAGGTTGAAAATGTGTTCGCCCTGCGCGGTCTTGATCGTGACCACCGCCATCGCTGCCGCCGATTCGTTCGCCACCGGGTCGCCGCCACAGCCGCCCAGCCCCAGCAGCACCAGCGCCGCAAACGCCCCGCGCAGCTTCAACGCTCGCGCCCCTGCCAGTTGACCTTGTCGCCCACCGCGATCCCCAGCGCGGCACAGCGTCCGGCGTTGATCTCGAGCACCGCGGTCACCACCCCGTCCGAATAGATGCGGTCCTCGCTATAGGGGACGGCGTCGGCAACGATCTTGTCGATCGTGCCGTCCGCGCGGATGAAGATCAGGTCGAGCGCGGTCGGCGTGTTGTACATCCAGAAGCGCGCTTCCTTGCCCTTGCTGCTGCCTTCGGCCGGATAGGGGGTGAATAGCATCCCGCCATCCTGCGGAATGTTGGTGCGGAACATCAGCCCGCGCTGCTGCTCGTCGAACGTGCGCGCGACTTCGACGCGGAAATGGTGCGTGCCGGTCCCGCTCTCGATCGTCAGATCGATCGTGGGGATCTCGCGCTGAAGATGCGCGGGCGCGGCGATCCCCGCAGCGCCCGGAATGAAGAGCGCCGCGGCGGCAAGCGCCGCTCCTGCTGCACGAACCAGGGTCAAGGGGTCAGCCGGTCCTTTCGACCGCCACGGCGAGCGGCCCTTTGTCGCCATCGACGATGCGTGCCCGCATGGGCTCGCCGGGCTCGACCTCTTCGATCTCGGCGCGGCGCAACGTCTCCATATGGACGAATATATCCGCCGAGTCGGTCTCGCGCACCAGGAATCCGTAGCCTTTGAGGCGATTGAACCATTTGACCGTCACCGATTCGAACGGCCCCGCCTCGGCGATCAGCTTGATCCGATCAGCGCGGTCTCCGCCGCGGGCGCGCGGCGCCTCCACCGCGTCGGTCAGGTCGATCGAGAGGATCTCGCGCGCCTGAAACCCGCGCTGGCGGCGCACCGCGACGCATTCCACGCGCGCGCCCTCGGGCAGGCTGCGCCGGCCATGTTCCTGTAAGACCGTGAAATGGACGAGGATATCGCCCAGGTCGCCCTCATCGGCGACGACGAAGCCAAAGCCCCGCGTCACATCGAACCATTTCACGACGCCGCTGCACTGAAGCCCGGCGTCCTCTTCCTCATGTTCCTGCGATTCGACTGCGAAGTCGTTCGACAGAAGCTGCGGGTCCGCACGCATATTGTTACTCCCCCAGCCGAACGCTTTACCATGTTTTTCCACAGGTGGAACTGCTTTGTATCAAGCTTCCGCGAGCAGCGCCTCCGCGTCGTCCCCGGGCGCCATCCGCGCGATCTTCCACGCAAGCGCCGGGGCATGTCCCGCGCGCACCATCGCGCCGACTTGTTTCTCCAATATCGCCCGGTCCGCACACGCTTCGCGGGCATGGGGGCCGATCCGCTTGCGCCGGGCAAAGGCGAGCGCGCTGGCGATGCGGTCATCCTCGATCAGCGGGGCCACCGCCTCGGCATCCTCTGCCTCTATCCCCGCGAAGCGCAGCGCTTCGCCCACGCGCCGCGCCCCCAGGCCGCGCCGGCCCATCGCGCCCGCCTTCGCTTCGGCAAAGGCGCGATCGTCGATATAGCCGAGCTCGGAGAACCGCTCCGCAAGCGCCGCAGGGTCCGCCGGAGCCTCGCCTTCCCACCCCCGCTCGCGGATCTTTCGCCGAAGGTAAGCCGCCAACTTTCCTCGCGTGGTGGCATAGCGTTCGACGTAGCGCAGTCCCAACCGCTCCAAAGCGGCACGGTCGAGCGGTGTCAGCGGACGGCGGGTGCGGGTCATGCGCCATGATTGTGCCACACTGGCAACCGATTTTGAACGATAGTGCATAGCAGGGAGCCGGCGCGTTTCAGGACGCGCAGTTGGGGGGCCAACGGCTTGCTATGAACAGGGGCACGGAAAAAGAGAATGGAATTGGACGTTAAGGGACCACCCGAAGGCATCGAAGCCGCAGCGGCAACGCCGGCTCCCACGCCTACCGACGACACCCTTCCGCGTCGTTACGCAGACTTCGCCACGCTCGGCGAAGCGCTGGACTATGCGGCGACGGGCGTTCGCGGCCTCAATTTCCACGATCCGCGCGGGACGCTGACGCGCGCCTATCCGTTCTCGGAGCTGCGCGAGGATGCGCTCAATCAGGCCCGCCGCCTGATCGCCACGGGCACCCGGCCCGACGACCGCATCGCGCTGATCGCCGAGACGGGCCCCGAATTCGCCTCGCTCTTCTTCGGCGTGATCTATGCCGGCGCCTGGCCGGTGCCGCTGCCGCTGCCCACCAGCTTCGGCGGCGCGCAATCCTATATCGACCAGCTCAAGGTCCAGCTCGACAGCTGCGATCCGACAATGCTGATCTTCCCGCCCGAAATCGGTGCGATGTGTGCCGAGGCCGCGCGGATCGCCGGGGTTGAGGGGATCGACTGGTCCGAATTCGTGACCCGCGACGCGCCCGAGGCCGAGCTGCCCCAGGCCGACACCAACGACATCGCCTATCTGCAATATTCGAGCGGCTCGACTCGCTTCCCGCACGGCGTGGCGATCACGCACCATGCGCTGCTCAACAATCTCGCCGCGCACAGCCATGGCATGCATGTCGGCGACGGCGACCGCTGCGTTTCCTGGCTGCCCTGGTACCATGACATGGGCCTGGTCGGGTGCCTGCTCTCGATCGTCGCGAACCAGGTCTCGACCGACTATCTCAAGACCGAGGATTTCGCCCGCCGCCCGCTGGCATGGCTCGACCTGATCAGCCGCAATCAGGGCACCACCCTCTCCTATTCGCCGACCTTCGGCTACGATATCTGCGCACGCCGGATGTCGAGCCAGACCAAGGCTTCGGATCGCTTCGACCTCAGCCGCTGGCGCGTCGCCGGCAATGGCGCGGACATGATCCGCCCCGACGTGATGCAGAATTTCGTCGATGCCTTCGCCGATGCCGGGTTCAAGGCGAGCAGCTTCCTGCCCAGCTACGGCCTCGCCGAGGCGACGCTGGCGGTCTCGATCATGCCCCCGGGCGAAGGGATCATCGTCGAGCTGGTCGAGGAAACCCAGCTTTCGGGCGGCACTTCGCGCGCCGACCGGCCCCAGCGCTACCGCGCCATCGTCAATTGCGGCAAGCCCGCGCGCGACATGGCGATCGAGATTCGCGAGGAAGATGGCACGCCGCTTCCCGAAAAGGCGATCGGCAAGGTCTGGTGCAAGGGGCCGAGCGTGATGGTCGGCTATTTCCGCGATCAGGAATCCACCGATGCCTGCCTGGTCGATGGCTGGCTCGATACCGGCGACATGGGCTATATGTCCGACGGTTACATCTACGTCGTTGGCCGCGCCAAGGACATGATCATCATCAACGGCAAGAACCACTGGCCCCAGGACATCGAGTGGGCGGTGGAGCAGCTGCCGGGCTTCAAGCAGGGCGACATCGCCGCCTTCGCGATCACCACTCCGGGCGGCGAAGAGACGCCGGCGGTGCTCGTCCAGTGCCGGACCAGCGACGAAAAGGAGCGGCTGCGCCTGCGCGAGGAAATCCGCGAGCGCGTCCGTTCGGTCACCGGCATGAACTGCGTGATCGAACTGGTCCCGCCGCGCACCCTGCCCCGCACCAGCTCGGGCAAGCTCTCGCGCGTCAAGGCGCGGAACCTGTACCTCAACGGCGAGATCAAGCCGTACGCGATCGCGGCCTGAGGCTCTCGCCTCAGAACCACCGTCACCCCGGCCTCGAGCCGGGGTCCATGCGCCGGCGGCTCAGGCTGGCGAGCGATTCGAAGCCATAATCCAACGCCAGATCGCGCCACGTCGGATTGTCCTTTTCGATCAACTCAATCTTCCATTCGCGCTTCCAGTTCTTGAGCTGTTTTTCGCGCCGGATAGCATGCTCCATGTCGCCGAAGAATTCGATATGGACCAGGCGCTTGACGCCGTGCCGATGCGCAAAGCCATCGATCCGGCCTTCACGATGCTGCCATAACCGGCCGAGCGGATCGGACGTGACCCCGATATACAGCGTGCCGCGGGTCTGGCTTGCAAGGATGTAAACCGCCGGAGTCAGTTCTCTCATATCCACCTTCCCAGGCAGGCGTTCGCACATGGATGCCGGATCAAGTCCGGCATGACGAACTGTTGTTTGGAGCACATCAGCAAATTTTCCCTCCGAATCGCCTCCAAACCTAACCTCTCGCTAACCTCCCCTCCGGTACATCCCGGGGTGTGACCAGCCAGACGACATCCCAATTCGCCCGGCCGCGCATCGATGCGCGTGCGCTTCTGGGGCTTTACGACCCGGCGGACACCACCGATTGGGGTCCGATTCGCGCAGCCCAGCTTCATGCCGGGCGCCAGCTTGCCTTGTTCATGCTGACCGCGAACCTGATCGGCGCCGCGCTGATCGCGATCCTCCTCGCGACCGAGGTGCCGCAATGGCAGCTCTACAGCTGGGGCGCGCTCGTCGGCGCGGTCGCGGTGGCGGTCACCTTCCGCAGGCTTTCCTCGCGCTACCGAAGCGCGGTCACCGCCTCGCTTCGCGACGTGCGCGACACCTTCCTCGATGGCATCGCGCTCGGCGCGGTCTGGTCGGTGCCCCCGCTCGCATTCGGCCATCTGAACGGCACCGACGGCGCGCTGGGCATGTGGATCGTGCTGTCGCTGCTGATGACCGCGTCCGCCGTGGCGATGGCCGCGCTGCCGCTCGCCACTATCGCCTTCGTCACGATCCTTGGTGGCGCGATCACCGCGACGCTGGCGCTGACCGCCTCGCCCTTGCTCGCCGCCGCGGCCGCACTCTTCACCGTGCTGCTCATCATGACCACCTTCGCGCGGGGCAAGGCGCTGGTCGTGATCCGCGCGGGCGAAATGGCGATCGCCGAGCGCGACGACACCGTCAGCCTGCTGCTGCGCGAGTTCGAGGATTCGGGCGCCGACTGGCTGTGGGAGATCGACGCCCAGCGTCGCGTCGCCCGCGCCAATCCGCGCTTCGCCGTCGCCGTGGGTGTCGATCCCAAGACGATCAACGGCATGCCCTTCCTGCAGATCCTGGCCGGCCAGACCTGGGAGGCGGGCAATTTCGCGCCCGGCCTCCATACGCTCGCCGAAAAGCTCAAGAGCCGCGAGGCGTTCCGCGACCTGCTGCTTCCCGTCTTCGTCGGCGAGGAAGAGCGCTGGTGGGAAATGTCCGCCAGCCCGCGCTTCGACGAAAGCGGCGTGTTCACCGGCTTCCGCGGCGTCGGCTCGGACGTCACCGAGGCCCGGCGCACCTCGGACAAGATCAACCGCATGGCGCGGTTCGACACGCTCACCGGCCTGCCCAACCGGCTGATGATCCACGAAACGCTCGCGGTCGCGATGGCCGAAGCGGAGAAGTGGGGCAGCCGCTGCGCCTTCATGATGATCGACCTCGATCGCTTCAAGGCAGTGAACGACACGCTCGGCCATCCGGTCGGCGACCGGCTGCTCGGCCGCGTTTCGGAACGGCTCAAGCAGCTGATGACCGAGAATGAGATGATCGGGCGCCTGGGCGGCGACGAGTTCGCGGTCGTGGTGCGCGATGCGACCGACACCGCGCGGATCGAGCGGCTCGCGCAGACGATCATCGAGAAATTGTCGCATCCCTATGAGGTCGATGCGCATACCCTCTATATCGGCGCCTCGGTCGGCCTCGCCACCGGCCCGCGCGACGGCCGCACCGCGGAGACGCTGATCCGCTCGGCCGACCTTGCCTTGTATCGCTCGAAGGACGCCGGCGGCGGCGTGTTCCACGCCTATGAGCCCCAGCTCCATATGCAGGCCGAGGAACGCCGCGTGCTCGAAATCGCGCTGCGCAGCGCGGTCGAGAATGGGGAGATGCACCTCAATTACCAGCCGGTGGTGGACGCCGGCACGGGCGGGCTGATGGGCTTCGAGGCGCTGCTGCGCTGGACTCATCCAGAGCTGGGCAATGTCTCCCCCGCCAAGTTCATCCCGCTGGCCGAAGATGCCAGGCTGATCGCCCCGATCGGCGAATGGGTGCTCCGCACCGCCTGCGCCGAGGCCGCGCGCTGGGAGATGCCGGTCCGGGTTGCCGTCAATGTCAGCCCCGATCAGCTCCACAATCCGGCGTTCGTCGGTGTCGTTGCACAGGCGCTGGCGCAGTCGGGCCTGCCGCCCGAACGGCTCGAGCTCGAAGTGACCGAGAGCGTTTTCATGCGCGAGGGCACCCAGGCGATCCAGGTGCTGGAAAAGATCCTCGATCTCGGCATCCGCCTGAGCCTCGACGATTTCGGCACGGGTTATTCCTCGCTCGGCTATCTGGCGCACACCCGTTTCAGCTCGATCAAGATCGACCGCAGCTTCGTCCAGGGCGCGTCGAAAGGTCTCAAGGAAGCCATTGCGATCATCCGCGCGGTGGTCGCGCTCGCCGACAGTCTCGGCATGGCAACCACGGCTGAAGGCGTCGAGACCGAGGAGGAGCACCAGATGGTCCAGGCGCTCGGCTGCACCAAGGTCCAGGGCTATTATTTTGGGCGCCCCCTCCCCGTCCACGAAGCGCGCGCGCTCACAAGCCGGCAGGGCGGCGCCAGCGCCGCGGCCTGAAGATTTCGCTTTCCTATTTGGATTTGAGGTGCGACTCCCGGGTTCAAAGCCTCGGATGACCGCATCGGCATCTTGCCCCTGGCGAATCGTCACGCTAGAGGCCGCTACCGCACAGGGGTGTAGCTCAGTTGGTTAGAGCGTCGGTCTCCAAAACCGAAGGCCCTCGGTTCGAGTCCGAGCTCCCCTGCCACTTTTCCCGCCCGATCCGGAGTTCGCATGTTTCGCCCGCTCTATGATTGGGTCCTGCGCATGGCGCACCATCGCCATGCCGAGCGCAGCCTGGCGATCGTCTCGTTCGCGGAAAGCAGCTTCTTCCCGATCCCGCCCGACGTGATGATGATCCCGATGGTGCTCGCCCAGCGCGAGAAGGCGTACCGGATCGCGGCGATCTGCACCCTCGCGTCGGTGATCGGCGGGATGTTCGGCTATGCGATCGGCTATTTCCTCACCGACATCGCCCACCAGATCCTCGAATTCTTCCGCCACAATGCGTACGAGGACTTCAAGGCCGCCTATAACGAGTACGGCACCGCGCTGATCCTGGTGAAGGGCCTCACCCCCATCCCGTTCAAGCTCGTCACCATCGCCAGCGGCCTCGCGCATTTCCCGTTCGGCTGGTTCATCCTCCTCGCCACCATCACCCGCGGCGCGCGCTTCTTCATCGTCGCGGCGCTGCTCAAGAAGTTCGGCGCGCCGGTGCAGGAATTCATCGAGAAGCGCCTCGACTTCTTCGCCTGGGGCTTCCTGGTGCTGCTGATCGGCGGCTTCATCGCGGTGGCCTATCTGTGAGCGCCACCGCGGAGCTGATCGCGCGCTACTATGCCGCGTTCAACGCAGGCGACTGGGATGCCATGCTGGCGTGCCTGACCGACGATGTCGCGCACGACATCAACCAGGGCGGCCGCGTGACCGGCAAGCCGGCCTTCCGCGATTTCCTCGGCCATATGGAGCGCTGCTACCGCGAACGGCTGGAGGACATCGTCATCATGACGAACGGCGACCGCGCGGCGGCCGAGTTCGTGGTGCATGGCGAATATCTGGCGACCGACGAGGGGCTACCGCCCGCGACCGGCCAGCGCTACGTGCTGGCGGCCGGGGCGTTTTTCGAGGTCCGCGACGGGCTGATTTCGCGGGTGACGGTCTATTACAACCTGCCTGAGTGGATGCGGCAGGTCGAAGCCTGACCTGATCCTCCCCCGCAAGGGGGAGGTGGCAGCGCAGCTGACGGAGGGGGAGGACTCCCGAACGCAGCGGCTCGTGCCCTCCCCCTCCGTCGCCTTCGGCGCCACCTCCCCCTTGCGGGGGAGGATTGGAGGTGCGTAGGCAGCGGCCATGACCGTCACTGTCCGCCCCCTGCTTGCCGGCGAGATCGAAGCCGCGCTCCCCGCGCTCGGGGCGCTGCGCATCCGGGTGTTTCGCGAATGGCCGTATCTGTACGAAGGCAGCGAGGCCTATGAGCGCGACTATGTCCGCGCATTCGCCCGCGCCGGGGATGCGGTGCTGGTCGCGGCGTTCGATGGCGACGCGATCGTGGGGGCCGCGACCGCCTCGCCGATGGCGGCGCAGGACGCGGAGGTGCTGGCCTGTTTTCCGGAACCGGAGGGCCATTTCTATTTCGGCGAGTCGGTGCTGCTGCCCGACTATCGCGGGCGCGGGATCGGGCATGCATTCTTCGATCATCGCGAGGCGCAGGCGCGGGCGTGCGGGGCGAAGGTGGCGGCGTTTTGCGGGGTGGTGCGGCCGGCGGATCATGTGCTGCGTCCCAAGGATTTCAGGCCGCTCGATGGCTTCTGGCGGGGGCGCGGCTATGCGCCGGTGCCGGGGCTGGTGACCGAGTTCGAATGGCGGGATGTGGATCAGGCGGAGGAGACGCCGCATCCGATGCAGTTCTGGACGAAGGCGCTTTAGCCAATCAATCCTCCCCCGGAGGGGGAGGTGGCAGCGCAGCTGACGGAGGGGTAGCCTCCACAGCCGGCGTCGCTCGCGGAGGTTACCCCTCCACCGCTTCGCGGTCCCCCTCCCCCTCCGGGGGAGGATTGGTTAGAGAATGGCCATGAGCCTTCGCCGCTACAAAGTCGCCGCCGCGCAATATCCGGTCGAGCAGCTCGCCGATTTCGCGGCGTGGGGGGCCAAGCTGGCACGCTGGGTGGCCGAGGCGGCGGATGCGGGCGCCAGCCTCGCGGTGTTTCCCGAATATGGCGGGATGGAGCTGACCGCGCTCGATCCGGCGACCGTGGGCGATCTCCACGCCGCGATCGCGGCGCTGCAGCCGCTGGTGGCGCGGATCGACGCGGCGCATGCGGCACTGGCCGCGCGGCACGGCATGCATATCCTCGCCGCCAGCCTGCCGGTGCTGGGCGCGGACGGGCGGTATCGCAACCATGCGCGGCTGTTCACGCCGGGCGGACGGATGGGCACGCAGCAAAAGATCGTGATGACCCGCTTCGAGCGCGAGCTTTGGGGAATCGCGGGCGGCGGCCCGATCCGTGTGTTCGATACCGATCTGGGCAGGATCGGGGTGGCGATCTGCTACGATGCCGAATTCCCGCTGCTGGTGCGCGCGATGGCCGAGGCCGGGGCGGAGCTGATCCTGGTCCCCAGCGCGACCGACACGCTGCACGGCTGGCACCGGGTGCGCGTGGGCGCGCGGGCGCGGGCGCTGGAGGGACAATGTTACGTGGTGCAGTCGCCGGTGGTGGGCGAGGCGCTGTGGACGCCATCGCTGGACGTGAGCCACGGCGCGGCGGGGATATTCGGGCCGCCGGATCTGGGGTTTCCGGAGGATGGCGTGGTTGCCGAGGGCTTGGTGGACGCGCCGGGTTGGGTGTTTGGGGAGGTTGATCTGGACGCGGTGGCGCGGGTGCGGCGTGAGGGGGCGGTGTTCGGGTTTCGCCATTGGGGGGAGCAGTTGGCGGAGGGTGATGTGGGGGGCGTGGTGCCTGAGGTGGTGGATTTGCGGTGACCTTCCTTCGTCACCCCGGGCTTGACCCGGGGTCCCGCTATTTTGCGGCCGGGACGAAGAAGCGGGACCCCGGCTCAAGGCCGGGGTGACGAATTGGCGCAGGCGGCGCTGTATTGACAACGTACATACAAGCCGCCAATTTCCTGCCATGGCAAAATCACGCGTCTCGGACCGGAAAGTCGATTGGGCCGCCGAACCCGGTGCGGCCGAGACCAAGGGCAGCATCAGCCTGCGAATGGATGCGCGGACACGCGACCTGATCGACCGGGGCGCCGCCATCAAGGGCAAGACGCGCACCGAGTTCATGATCGAAAGCGCGCTGGCGCAGGCGATCGACGTGCTGCTCGATCAGCGGCTGTTCGTGCTCGACGCCGCGCAATATGACGCATTCGTCGAGGCACTCGACAATCCCCCCACCCCCGGGCCGAAGCTGCGCGCGCTGCTGGCGCGGAAGGCGCCGTGGGACGCCTGACTGGGCTTTCGGCCCCTGCCCCGCTGACCGCGCGCCACGATTTGACCGATTTCGATTGCGGCGAGCCGGCGCTGAACGACTGGCTGAAGCAGCGCGCGCTGAGGAACGAGAGCCGGTTTTCGCGGACCTATGTGGTGTGCGTGGGCGCGCGGGTGGTGGGCTATTTCTGCATCGCGGCGGGCGCGGTGGAACGCGAGGCGGCGCCGGGCAAGCTGCGGCGCAACGCGCCGGACGCGGTGCCCGTGTCGGTGATCGGGCGGCTGGCGGTGGACCAAGATTGGGCGGGACGCGGACTTGGCGCGGAAATGCTGGCCGACGCGCTGCGGCGGGTGGCGGCGGCGTCGCGGACCATCGGGATCGGCGCGGTGCTGGTGCAGGCGAAGGATGCGGGGGCGAAGGCGTTCTATATGGCCTGCACGGAGTGGGTGGAGTTTCCGGGAGGTAGCCGGACGTTGTTTTTACCGATTGAGACTGTGGTGGCGGGGTTTGGGTAAGGCTGGAAATTTGATGGATTCCGCTCCCCAACGCGAATAGGGATCAACAATGGCTCATGTCTTCATTTCGTATGTAATGGAGAATGTTCGGTTAGCGGCTTGGGTCGCTTCGCAACTTCGGGCCAACGGGCTCGATCCTTGGTTCTCGCAAGATGCAGGCCGTATCGCTCCCGGTGATGAATGGCAGCGCGTGCTGCGCACTGCGATACAAGAAGGTGGATACTATCTGCCGATTTTCACACGCGAATGGGCCCGACGTGACCGTAGCGTCGCCAACCAAGAGTTGATGGTTGCAGCTGAGGAAGCGCGAATGCGCCCACCGGGTCGTCGTTGGATGGTTCCATTCAAGGCAGATGAGGAACCCCTCCCACAAATCGATCTCGGCGGGGGACGACAGCTAAGTGACTTACATTACGTAGATGTCCCGCAGCTAGGTTGGGAGCGAGGCCTTAGGTCCCTCATGCAAGCTATGGGCGTCGACAACCCCGCACTGGAGAGAGGCGAACCCTTGGCCCCAGGCTTCGGCAGCAATGCGCGGGTGATTGGTGGCTTCATCACCTATCGAAACCTTAGCATTCCAATCCCGGAGCTGGAGGGGACAAGTTTCGCAGTAACCGACGGTTACATCACACGCGCGGAAGGAGGAGCCCTGATTGCAAACTTCAAACTCCGTGCGCCGTTCGAAGCCTTGCAAAATATTAATACCGAGCTTGGGCTCGACAGCATCGACGTTGCATCTTCGGACAGCTTCATCTCTACCGACCCGGCTCGTCCCACCAATTTCAGCTACATCGACGAGAAAGATCGACGTGGCCCCGGTACGCCGATGTGGGTGATGGGAGCGCGCGAACCACTGCGGACTGGCGTTAGCATCCAACAAGTAACCGGCTACGAAGCGAAGGGCTTCCTCAACGCCGAAGACCAGGTGGTTGGCACTTTCACAGGGTTCGTTGAGACCGCCAGCACCTTCGGCCGTGTTCGGGTCACATTCGACGGTGATTTCAATTTACAGCTGAAAGAGGTGATCGCCCCGCCGTCCTAGCAGTTCGAGTGAACCTCACCCCCTCCCTCGCTTCTTCCAATCCCCAATCCGCCATCCTCCGAACATCCCCCCGCCCTCGCGGTGCGGCTTCTTGTCCGGGTCGGCCTTGCTCCAGCCCGTCACCTGCTCCAGCGGCGGCAGCACCACGGGCGCGGGCTCGTCCTCGCGGCGCCAGTCTCCCGTCCGCTCGTAGCGATTGGCGCGGGCCCTGGCGCGTTTCTCCCTCGCGGCCTCTTCCCTTTCGCGGCGCTTCTCGCGCTCCAGCCGGGCCTGGAGGAGCTGGCGTTTGAGCTCCCAGGGCAGGCGGCGGCGCATGATCGCGTCGACTTCGTCGTGCTGCTCGTTGCGCTTGTGGCGGGCGAGGAGTTGCATCGCCTGCGCGCCGGTGAGCGGGGGGATGGGATTGGCGTCGAGGCTGTGCTGCCAGGCGGCGTCGGGGCCTTCGGCGTCCTGGGCGGCCATGGCGGCTTCGAGCATCGCGGCCTCCAGGCGTTCGAGGCCGATCTTGCGGGCCTGCTCCATCTGGCGGGCGAAGGCGGGGTCGGCCTTTCGGCGCGTGTAGATGGTGGTGTGGCAATAGCCGGCCGCGGCGGCGGCGAGGCGGACATTGGCGGTGGCGGCGAGCGCGGTGAGGAAGGCCTGGGTCGCGGCGCGGGTCATGCGGCCGGCGGGGGCGAGGCGGAGCTGGAGCTTGCCCGATGCGGTGCGCGTGACGGTGGGCTCGCCGCCTTTGGTGCGGAGCCGGGCGCGCCATTCGTCGGCGTCGGTAAGGGCCAGGGTGGCGGGATCGGGGGCGGTTTCGGGCTCCGGTGCGCGGACGCCGCCGGCGAGCGTGAAGGCGGCGTGGGCGGCGGCGAGAGTCGCGTCCCATTCGGCGGCGAAGGCGGCGTGCTTGGCGCGGCGCTTGGTGAAGGTGCTGCGGTTGAGGCCGAGCTCGCGCGCGGCGAGGCGGGCGTTGCCGGTGCGGCGCAGCGCCGCGAGGAAGGCGGCGTTCTGGAGACGCTGGGCGTGAGTGAGCGGGCGTGGCATGTTCGCGGGATGTTCTCGCGCGAAATCCTACATTGCAAGGGCTCGTGTGGGGCGGGCCCCCTCCACCATCCTTCGGATGGTCCCCCTCCCCCTCCGGGGGAGGAATTGGGCCGGGCCGCCCCGCTTGCACTCCACCGGCACAATCGCTAGATGCGGTGCCCAATCCGACAGCGTGGATGGGAAGCGCCGGCTCCGAAGAGGACCGGGCAGCGGACCCATGCCAAGTTGACGGCAACCTATTTTGAGCAAGGCAGGCAGATGGCCAGGACCAGTCCCGGGGAATTCATTCGTCAGGTGCGCGCCGAGACCGCCAAGGTCGTGTGGCCCTCGCGCCGCGAGACGGTCATGACCGGCGTGATGGTGATGATCATGACGACGCTTCTCGGCATCTTCTTCCTGGGGATCGACAGCGTGTTCGACGCGATCGTGAACTATCTCCTCCGGCTCGCGCAGTAAGGGAAAGCCATGTCGCGCTGGTACATCATCCACGCCTATTCGGGCTTCGAGAGCAAGGTTCGCGATTCGATCATGGCGGACGCCACCCGCATGGGGCTGGACCGCTTCGTCGAATCGGTCGAGGTCCCGGTCGAGACCGTCACCGAGGTTCGCCGCGGCAAGAAGGTCCAGTCCGAGCGGAAATTCTTCCCCGGTTACGTGCTCGCCAAGCTCGACATGAACGACGACGTCTATCACCTGGTGAAGAACACGCCCAAGGTGACGGGCTTCCTGGGCGCGATGGGCAAGCCGCAGCCGATCAGCGAGGCCGAGGCCGCGCGCATCCTCAACACCAAGGAGGAAGCCGCCGCGGCGCCGAAGCACAAGATCAGCGTGGATTACGACATCGGCGATACCGTCAAGGTCACCAGCGGCAATTTCGCGACCTTTTCTGGCCTGGTCGAGGAACTCGATTTCGACAAGAGCCGCGTCAAGGTTTCGATCTCGATCTTCGGCCGCGCGACCCCGCTGGAGCTGGGCTTCGAGGATGTCGAGCGGGTGAAGTAACACCGCTTTCGATCGCCGGAATCGAAAGGGCCGGGGCGGAAACGCTTCCGGCCCTTTTCATGTGACCGAGAGGAAGGCGGTGACGGTCAGCCGTCCCTTCGCCGGATCGGGCGAGAGCGCCGCGCCGCTTGCGATGGCGCCGCTGTGGAGCAGGAAGCCGGGATAGAGATAGGCGCGGTTGTAGCGCGCCTCGGCGAGCGTGTGGCGCTCGAAGAGCAGGTCGCGGCCGCCCACATAGGCGGGAGGCGGCGGGCCGCCATGACGGAGCTCGGCCTCGAGCTGGCCGAGATAGATCGGCGCGCGGGCCTCGTCGATGCTCTCGAAGCCAGTCGCGCGGTGGCGGAAAAAGGCGGTGCCGCCGCCATTCCGCGAGAGATAATGGATCAGCGCGACGCGATCCGCCCCGTGCGCGTCGACATGCGGCAGCCGCTGGGGGACGGTGAGCGATGCGGGCGGCGTGGTGACGATCGAGAAGCTGGCGTCGATCGGCTCGACCCGCACCGCGCGGCCGAACTGCTCCCCCAGCGCCCCGGCGATGACGGGCAGCTGGTCGCGCAGATAATGCGGCGGGAGCGGGGCGCGGATGCCGGGATAATGGTGGCGGCCGGGCACGAACTGCGCGGCCGCGGCGGCGGCGCGCAACGCATCGGGATCGGGAACGAAATCGTCGATCACGGTCAGTGTCTGCCCCTCGCGCCCCAGGGCGCGGGTGGCGATGGCGAGCTTGCGATTCGGCATCGCCACCCGGAAAAGGCGATTTTATTTCCGCAGAATGTCTGCCGCATTTCCTCCCGGACCAAATTCGCCGCCCGGCGCGTGGGAATGTCGCGAGTTTATATTTCAGCTTTTCTTAGCCATATCGCCACCAGTCGGAAATTGTCTGTCATTCAGGATCATATCTATTCGCTTGAGGGCGAAGCATCCTTGGATTAACTTGGCGTCCAGTGTTGCGTACCCGGAGCGGCTGCTCCGGTTCCTCAGGGGCAGGAGGCGACCATGGCACACGGAAATCCGCGGAACTCGACATCGGCGATGGTGCTGGCGGGCGTCGCGCTGGCGGGCACGCTCGCGGTCGGCGCGTGCAAGCAGGATGGGGCGACCAACAACAGCGTGGCGCCGGTAGTCAGCAATCCCTGCACGATCGGGCCGGCGACGCTCAGTTCCGCCATGCCGGTGACCATCTCCTCGAACGAAGTCGGCATGGACTGTTTCGCCTGGCAGAGCTTCGTCGCGCTCAACTGGAAGGCCGATCCGGCCAACCCCGGCTATCCCGACAAGACCGCCACCGCCGCCGATTTCGGCGTGGGCAATACCGGCCCCAAGGTCTGGGAGACCTATATGGAGGCCGCGACCGTCTTCCAGTCCGGGCTCAAGGGCCAGTGGCAGAAGAAGCGCCCCGCGGTGAAGAACCTCACCCGCATCACCAAGACCGGCGATGTCGACCTGAGCGACATCACCCAGGCGGGCAGCGGCCATCACTGGCTGACCAGCCAGACCGGCCAGATCACCTATTACGAAATCATGATGAACAAGGACGAATATGAGTTCATCACCACCCAGAAATTCGACCTGACCACCGCGCAGGGCCAGCTCGATTGCGTCACCCAGAAGGGCAAGCAGATCTCGGACACCTTCCCGCCCGGCGGTCCGTTCCGTGGCGGCCTGACCATGCCCGAGGGACAGGCGGACGGCTGGGACGACACCGATTGCGAGGGCAATATCAAGACCTATGGCGACGGCGTCGGCGCGATGGAGATCAAGGCGGCCTGGGCGCCGCTGGCCGACGATCCCGCGCTGCAATCGCGCTTCCTGACCGCGCAGGCGATGATCACCGATCCCTCGACCGGCGCGCAGAAGCAGGTGACGGTCGGGCTGGTGGGACTGCACATCGCCCGCAAGCGCTTCGCCAACCATCAATGGACCTGGGCGACCTTCGAGCATATCGACAACAGCCCGGACGAAGGGCCCAACGGCACGGTCACCGATCCGGTGCTGCCCGACAATCCGAACATCACGCCGCGCACCGGCTACACCTTCTTCAGCGCGACCTGCAATCCGACGAAGAACTATTACAAGTGCGTCCACAACGCGCCGCCGACCTGGTGCGCGCCGGGCGCGAGCGGCTGCACGCCCTCCCCCTATAATGCGCCGATGCAGATCACCCGGATCAACCCGGTCGGCGCCCCCGCCAATTCGGTGACCGCATGGTTCTGGAGCCTGATGCCGGCCAAGTCGGTGTTCAACTATTACCGGCTGATCAACGTCCAGTGGCCGACCAACCCGGGCCAGCCGATGGGCACCAAACAGACCGTGCCGCTGCCGATGGGCACGCCGATGCCGCAGGGCGCCGCGGGCGGCCCCAGCCAGATCCTGGCGAACACCACGCTGGAAAGCTTCCAGCAGAAGAACGCCGCGTGCATGGACTGCCACGTCTTCGCCCAGATCGCCCCGCTGCCGACGCCGACGCCGACCCCGACGGGGACGCCGACGCCGGGCTTGCGGAAGGTCGCGAAGCCGACGGCGAACGCGCCGGTCTATTCCTCGGACTACAGCTTCCTGTTCCTGACGGAGACGGTGCGGTAGGTTGAGGGCAACTTCTTTCGTCGTCACCCCGGCTCAAGGCCGGGATGACGATAGAATATCAGATGCTTGTTTGGGTTCCCCGATTTAGGTGGAGGACTCATTCTCTTCGTCGTCATCCCCGCGAAGGCGGAGACCCATCTCCCGAACCATCGACACTCGCACCGGCGCATTTTGCCGCACACAAGGGAGATGGGTCCCCGCTTTCGCGAGGATGACGAGGAAATTGTTCGGCTCCCCCTCCCGATATCGATCCGGAACGGAGACTGGCCCGGCCGGTAGCGCCGGGTGGGCGGCGCCTCGCCCGGCAATATGCCAGACATGCGCGAGCCGGATAAACCTTCGGATGAAGAGGCGCGTGCGGACGCACGCGTCCTTGGGGATCGCAACGGGGCCGACGGGATGCGGGTTTCCGCGTCTCTCTGTCGCCTCGCCGAACAGGGTAGCCGAGTCGATGGCCCAGCAGCTTCGCGACGCTGTGACGGTGCGCAATCTGTTGCTTCAGGCTTCGCTCGATCCGGCGCGGTGGCTCGACGCGCTCGGCGCGCTGGCGACCGCCACCGGATCGCTGCGCGGACAATTGGTCGGTATCGGTGCACGCGGCGATCTTGCCTTCGGATTCGTCACGCGCAGCGACGATTCGTTCGACGAATTCCTGCGGCAGCCGGGAATCTACGATCCGGAGACCAACTACCGGGTGGCGGCGGCGGCGGCCCCCGGCGAAATCGGTTTCGAGGAACATTATCGCGAGATCCGCGCGCGGCAGGGCCCCACGGCTTATGAGGAAGCGTGCGAACAGCAGCGCATTCCGTTCGGCTGTCAGACGGTGCTGTCGAACGAGGGCGGCGCGCTGATCGGACTGGCACTGCTGCGGACGCGCCGGGACGGGCCAACGACGCCCGAACAACGCGCGCTGTTCGCGGCCCTGGCGCCCCATGTGCGGTCCGCGATTCACTGCCAGCTGGCCACCGAGAGCCGGGGTATTGCGCTCGTCCAGGGCGCGCTGGACGCGGTGAACGCGCCGGCGCTGCTCGTCGATGGCTTCGGGCGAGTGATGGCGATGACGCCCGCGGCGGAATCGGTCCTTGCGCTGACGACGCGGCTGGACGTGCGGGAGCGCGCGCTGATCGCGTCGATGCCGGGGCAAACCCGCAGGATACAGGCGCTGCTGGGCGGGGTTCTGCGCGGCGATCGCCCCGAGGCGACGATGATGCTGCGCGGCGGCGGCGAGCCCCCGCTCGCGCTGGCCATGCACGCGCTGCCCGATACGGACTGGGAACTGGGCTTTCGCCCTCACGCGGTAATCATGCTGCGTGGCGGCGCGGCCTCGCCCGGGGAGCTTCGCGACACGCTGCTGATCGAATTCGGGCTCACCTGTTCGGAGGCCGACATCGCCCTTCAACTCGCCGCATGCACGCCGCGCGCGCAAATCGCCGAAGCGCGCGGCACCTCGCTCGGTACCGTACGCCAGCAGATCAAGGCGGTCTTCGCGAAGCTGGAGGTACGCCGCGAATCCGAATTCATGGCGCTGCTCGCCTCGCTCGACCGGCGCTGATCCGCCCACCCCCCTATACCAGTTGGTAGATGCGAGCGGCGATCCGCCCCGCGTAACTGCTCCGTCAGGGCCGGCACCCAAGCCGAATTTCGGGCGCGGCCAACAGGGGACAGTGTCATGGCCGGTAGCTTGATCCGCGTTTCGTCGATGGCGTTGCTGACTCTGGCGGCTGCATGCAGCGGCGGCGGATCGGGAGGCGGAGGATCGCCTGCCCCAGCCCCGACGCCCGCGCCGGCCGCCACCGCGAGCATCGCAAGCGACCTTTCGACCGTGGTCGTGAACCAGAACGCGCACATCAGCTGGTCCTCGGCCAATGCGGGGAGTTGCACCCCGTCGGGAGACTGGAGCGCGGCGATCGCCACCTCCGGCAGCGCCGACCTCTCCTTCGCCTCGGCGGGCGCGAAGACGCTCACCATCACCTGCGGCGGCGCGACCGCATCGGTGACGATCAATGTGGTCGCGGTGACCAGCTACAGCGTGCCGGTCGATCTCGCCGCGGTGACCTATCCGGCGAGCTACACCATCCCGACCGCGCGGGCCATCGACCTCGACAACGACCCCTGCGGCACGGGCCTGACCGTCGTAACCTACCCTCAGGCCGATATCGGCCGCTATCCCCTGCCCGCCATCGCGGGAGCGCCGCTCGCCTCTGCGGTCGAGCGCGGCGTGGGGATGAAGGATGTGTGGGAGCCGGCCAACGCCTCCTACGTCACCGGATGCTCGGCGACCGCGCGCGCCGAGCTGACGCGGACGATCGAGCGGATCAAGGCGCTGGGCGGCGACTATCTCACGCTCGATCCCTGGACCTTCATCGGCACCGACGCGGGCGGCGCGTGGCGCATCCTCAACCCCGGCGACCTCACCGGATCGTCGACCATGAACGACGCCGATCTCGCCTGGGCCGTCGGCGAGGCGCACCGGCTCGGCCTGAAGGTGCATTGGGTGAACCAGATCCAGGGGCTGGTGGATGGCGGCACGGTGACCGTGCCGGCGGCCACGCGCGCCAATGTCAGCCGGTTCCTGACCGCCTATTCGCCTTACATGATCGAGCGCGCGACCTTCCTCCAGAGTATCGGCGTCGATGCGATGATGGTGAGCTGCCAATGCTTCACGGTGCTGGAGGATGCGGCCTTCGCCGATCTCTACGAAGCCGGCATGGCCGCGCTGTTGCCCCAGATACGCGCCCGGTTCGCGGGGAAGATCCGCTTCTACGCCCACCCGTCGATCATGACCAATGCCGCGATACGCGACAATGTCGATCTGGTCGCCATGGGCCTGTGGCTCGACGTCACCGCCGCCGAGGTGCCGACGCTGACTGCGGCGATCCTGAAGGCCAAGTTCGGCGATACCTTCACCAGCCTCGACACTCTCTATCACGGGCTGACCAAGCCGATCATCTTCGAGATCGGCGTGCCCTCGCGCACCGACTATTATACGACGGGCTATCTGGAGGAGACCTTCTGCACCTCCGGCTTCAACGTCATCACCGGATCGACCGACAGTTGCATCCAGCAGGCCATGACGGCCGATCTCTCGCTGCAGGCCATGTATTACGAGGCGTTTCTGGAAGCGGTGAAGGCGCAGCCATTCTACACGACGGGCGCGGTCGAGAGCGCGGGCTATTGGATGGTCGACGGCACCCGGCCGTCCAACACCTTCCCCAATCTCGCCTTCTCGGTACGCAACAAGCCCGCCGAAGGCATATTGAAGGCGTGGTTCGCGCGCTAGGATTTGCACTCGCGGCGGTCTTGCGCTAAGGGCGCCGCCTTCCAACGCATCAGCAATGGAATTGCGGGAGGCCGCCCCTCGGGACGGCCGCTTGGACCGCTAAACTTGAACCGGGCCCGTCGCTTGCCGGCGTGCCCATTACAGAGTGAGACAGATGGCCAAGAAGATCAGCGGCTATATCAAGCTGCAGGTGCCCGCGGGCGCCGCCAATCCGTCGCCCCCGATCGGCCCTGCACTGGGTCAGCGCGGCGTCAACATCATGGAATTCTGCAAGGCGTTCAACGCCGCGAC
>CBINJP010000027.1:0-49696 GCA_966251045.1 uncultured Sphingomonas sp. | reverse complement strand
GGGCGTGATGGAGCGGTTCAGCTGCAAGATGGCGATCGCGCCGACCGCGTCGATCAGCATCATCTGCGGCGGCGCCTCGGCGTGCATCGAGCCGATCCCGGCGAACATCTACACTCACAAGACGCTCAGCGGCTCCTGGTCGGTGCGCAATCCGTATCTGGAGAAGCTCCTCATCGAGAAGAGCAAGAACAGCGACGCGGTGTGGAACTCGATCCTCGAACAGGGCGGCTCGGTCCAGCATCTCGACTTCCTGACCCAGGAGGAGAAGGACTGTTTCAAGACCAGCTTCGAGATCGACCAGCGCTGGATCCTCGAGCTCGCGGGCGACCGCGCGCCCTATATCGACCAGGCCCAGTCGCTGAACCTGTTCATCCCGGCCGATGTCGAGAAGTGGGACCTGCTGATGCTCCACTTCCGCGCCTGGGAGCTGGGCATCAAGTCGCTCTACTATCTCCGCTCCAAATCGGTGCAGCGCGCCGGCTTCGCGGGCGGCGTCGAGGCCGACAACACGATCGACGCGCCCAAGTTCGAGGTCGAATCGCGCGACTATGACGAATGCCTGGCGTGCCAGTGAGGTGGCGGGGCTAGGAGCATCCGAATTTCCCTCTCCCCTTGTGGGAGAGGGAAGGGGCCCGCGCGCGAAGCGCGTGGGAAGGGTGAGGGGGAATGCGGACGGCCTGACCAAACGTCAGCTGCTCCCCGCCTCAACCGTCGCGCGTTCGCGTGAGCTGCGCAACAGTGCCGGCCCCGCTGAACGTGCCCTCTGGAACGCGCTCCGGCACGCCTTTCCGCTCGCGCGCTTCCGCCGTCAGACACCGATCGGACCTTATCACGCCGATTTCTGCTCGCACGGGGCGAAGCTCATCGTCGAAGCCGATGACGCCACGCATGCCGAACGGCGTGACCGCGACGAAGCCCGTACGCGCTTCCTGGGCGGCGAAGGCTATCGCGTCATCCGCTTCTGGAACAACGATGTGATGGGCAATGTGGAAGGCGTGATCGCGGCGATCGCGGATGCACTTCCTGAAGAGTTACGTTCGTGACTCCCCCTCACCCTTCCGCGCCTTCGGCGCTCCCTCCCTCTCCCACAAGGGGAGAGGGAAAGAAGGCGCGAAACTCCCTCTCCCCCTGTGGGAGAGGGAAGGGGCCCGCGCGCAACGCGCGTGGGAAGGGTGAGGGGGAGTCGGAGAAATCAGTCCTACCTCACCCCTCTTCCTCGAACGCCAGCGCGTTCGCCGCGGTCGCGCTCAGCCGCACCTGTTCGCCTTCCACGCCGGCGACGAGCCCTAGCGGGAGCGTGTGGTGATGGCCTTCGTGCGATCCCCCTTCAAATCCGGCGCCGCTGTCGGCCCGGGTGAGCTTGATCGCGCCATTCTCGACGCGGTCGACGGTGCCCAGATGGACGCCGTCCGCGCCGATCACTTCCATATGCTCGCGGATGTCGCTGGTCTCGACCATTGGAATTCTCCTGCTGAGGGTTTGGCCATCAACGCGCCAGTCCCCCGAACGATGCGCCATCATTTGCCGAGAAAGGAACGATGATGACTCCCCGTCTCCGCGCCGCGCTCGCGCTCTCCACGCTCCTCCTGCTCGCTGCCTGCGCGAAGCAGACGCTGCCCGGCGCGGTCGATCCCGCGTCGCAGGCCGGCTTCCTGCTCGGGCTGTGGCACGGCTTCATCTTCCCCGTGGCCTGGTTCCTCAGCCTCGTGATGCCCGATGTCGCGGTCTATGCGGTGCCCAACAATGGCGGCTGGTATGATTTCGGCTATTTCCTCGGCGTCTGCGTGTTCGGCGTCGGCGCGAATCGCGGGACCAAGACCGTCTATCGCGACCGCCCGGCGAAGCGCGGCCAGGTCATCGACCACGAATGACGCGCACGCCCCTCTTTTACCTTGGCGCTCTGAACGGCCTCGCCGTCGCGATCGCCGCCATCGGCCTCACCGCGCTGGTGAAGCCCGCGACGCTGCGTGCGCTGCTCGGTCTGCCCGAGGGTGAAGCCGCGACCTATGGCCTGCGCATCGGCGGCGCGATGATTCTCGCCGCCGCGCTCTTCCTGGGCGGGTTCGCCACTGCCTGGTGGGCCGCGCAATGAGCGAGGCGGCGCCCGTCAGGCTCGGCTTCCGCGCCGATATCAACGGCCTGCGCGCGATCGCGGTGCTCGCGGTGATCGGCTTCCATTTCGGCGTGCCCGGGTTCGGCGGCGGCTTTGTCGGCGTCGACGTGTTCTTCGTGATCTCGGGCTATCTGATGACCGGGATCATCCTCAGCCGGCTCGATCGCGGCACCTTCTCGGTGCTCGGCTTCTATCTCGATCGCGCGCGGCGGATCATTCCGGCGCTGCTCGTCCTGATCCTCGCGGTGCTCGCGCTGGGCTGGTTCATCCTGCTGCCCGAGGAATATCTGATCCTGTCGAAGCATTCGGCGAGCAGCGCGGGCTTCTTCTCGAACATCCTCTATTGGCGCGAGGCCGGCTATTTCGACGCCGACGCGCACGGGAAATGGCTGCTCCACACCTGGTCGCTGTCGGTGGAATGGCAATTCTACCTGCTCTTCCCCTTCCTGCTGCTCGCGGTCACCCGGTTCGCGCCGCGCGGCTGGTGGCGGCCGATCCTCGCGGCGACGGCGCTGCTGTCGTTCGCGCTGATGATCGCGCTGTCCTTCACCCGTCCGCCCTCGGGCTTCTTCCTGCTGCCGCCGCGCGCGTGGGAGATGCTGGCGGGGAGCCTCGTCTATCTCACTCCCGCGCTTGCCGGACGGAGCGCGCGCGCCGCGCAGCTCGGCGGGCTGGCGCTGATCGTCGCTTCGGCGGTGGGGGTGACGCAGGTCGCCTGGCCCAATGGCTGGACGGTGCTGCCGGTGCTCGGCACCGCGCTGGTGATCCTCGCCGCGCGCACCGAATCGCGCATCACCGGCAACGCCGTTGCCGCATGGATCGGGCTCAACAGCTATTCGATCTATCTGTGGCACTGGCCCGCCGCGGTGCTGCTCCACCGGTCGGGGCATTTCGGCGAATGGCCCTGGGTCGCGGGCTATATCGCCGCGTCGTTCGCGCTCGCGCATCTGTCATGGCGCTTCGTCGAGCGCCGCGTCCAGCCGCACACCGCCGCGCCGCGCATCCATACCGGGCGGATCCCCGCGGGACTGATCGCGCATGCGCGCTTCGCGGTGCCGGTGGGCCTGGTCGTTGCGCTGAGCCTGGGAGTCTGGGTGACGCGCGGCATGCCCCAGCGCTTCTCCGCCGAGGTCCGCGCCGCCGCCGCCGAGGCCGCGCCGCGCCCGGTCCCCGGATCGCAGGCCTGCTTCGCGGCGGGGGTGGGGATGCCCGAGCGTTGCGTGCTGGGCCCCGCGCAATCGCCGGTGCTCGCCACGGTGGTCGGCGACAGCCATGCCGAGGCGGAGCTGAGCGGGCTCGTCGCCGCGATCCCGCCCGGCGCCGGCGGCATCGGTTTTGCCGGCTATGCCTCGTGCCCGCCAGTGATCGGCGCGAGGCTGGCGCGGCCCGAGGGCAGCGCCTGCGCCGACTTCCTGCGCCGCTTCCTCGAGCCGCTGGCGCAGCCGCGCACCACGCCGCTGATCCTCATCGGCTCATGGGTCACCCATATCGAGGATCCGACGCTGGTCTTCCCCGGCGGGCGCGCCGAGCCCAATGCCGAGGATTTCCTCGCCAATCTCTACCGGTCGAGCTGCAAGCTCGCCGCGGCCGGCCCCACCTATATCGTCCTGCCGACCCCGCATTTCGCCTTCCCGGTCGCGAACGCGCTGCTCCTCCGGCTGCAGCGCGATCCGAACGCCGCCGAGATCTCGATCCCGCTCGCCGAGCATGAGGCGCGCAACCGCCGGGTGATCGACACGCTGCGCCGCGCCCAGCGCGAATGCGGGGTGAAGCTGCTCGATCCGGTGCCCCATCTCTGCCCGGGCGGCCGCTGCTACGGATCGATGCGCCACCGCGCGGTCATCCGCGACCGCAGCCATGTGACCAATTTCGGCGCGAGCCTGCTCACCCCGATGTACGCGCCCCTGTTCGCGGGAGCCAGGCCATGAGCGGCGTCACTCTCTGGCTGCTGATCGGCGTCGCGGCGGGCTTCGTGCTGATCGCGCTGGACCTGCTCGTCACCCCCGTGGTGCGCGGCTGGCGCACCGACCGGCCGATGCTCGAATGGCTCCCCGGCGCCGATCCCCACACCCTCGGCGCGCGCGTGATCGACAATCTGGTGGCGCTCGCGCTCGTCGCCGCGATCGTCCTCGCCTTCCGTTTCGCGGGGGCCGTATGAACCTGCTGGTCGCCTTCCTCGCACTGGCGGTGCTGCTCGCGGGTATCCATATGATGGTCCAGCCCGGCCCCTATGTCGGCAAGGGCCCGATCCCCGCGCAGGGCGCCGCCAATGTCCGCGTCATGGGGGTGCTGTTCACGATCCTCGGCGGTGCGCTCACCGCCTTTTTCGCCGTCCCGATTCTGCTATCCTAAATTCGTCAGGAGTAACCCCAAATGCCTCTTCTCGAAGCCCGCAAGACCTATAAGCCCTTCGAATATCCCTGGGCCTATGAGTATTGGAAGCGCCAGCAGCAGATCCACTGGATGCCCGAGGAAGTGCCGCTGGGCGAGGATTGCCGCGACTGGGCGCAGAAGCTCTCGGATCACGAGCGCAACCTGCTGACCCAGATCTTCCGCTTCTTCACCCAGGCCGATGTCGAGGTGCAGGATTGCTACCACGAGAAGTACGGCCGCGTGTTCAAGCCGACCGAGATCAAGATGATGCTCGCCGCCTTCTCCAACATGGAGACGGTGCATATCGCGGCGTACAGCCACCTGCTCGACACGATCGGCATGCCCGAAAGCGAATATGGCATGTTCCTCGAATATGCCGAGATGAAGGACAAGCACGACTATCTGGGCAAGTTCGGCGTCGATAGCGACGAGGACATCGCCAAGACGCTCGCCATGTTCGGCGGCTTCACCGAGGGGCTCCAGCTCTTCGCCAGCTTCGCGATGCTGATGAACTTCCCGCGCTTCAACAAGATGAAGGGGATGGGCCAGATCGTGTCGTGGAGCGTCCGCGACGAGAGCCTCCACTGCGAAGGCATCATCAAGCTCTTCCACACCTTCACCCGCGAGCGCGATTGCCTGACCAAGTCGGTCAAGAGCGACATCATGGACATGTGCCAGACCACGGTGCGGCTCGAGGACGCGTTCATCGACCTTGCCTTCGAGCAGGGCCCCGTGCCCGGCATGACGCCCAAGGAGATCAAGAAGTACATCCGCTACATCGCCGACTGGCGCCTGGGCCAGCTCGGCATGAAGCCGATCTACATGATCGACGAACACCCCCTCCCCTGGCTCGCGCCTTTGCTCAACGGCGTCGAGCACGCCAACTTCTTCGAACAGCGCGCGACGGAGTATTCGAAGGGCGCGACGCGGGGGAACTGGAACGAGGTGTGGGATTCGTTCGACAAGCGCCAGAAGGCGAAGGCGGAGAAGCCGGCGAACGAGGATGGCGGAGAGCCGGGCGCGGATATGTTCACGAAGGCGGGGATTGCGGCGGAGTGAGCGACACACCCAAAAAGGCCCCCATAACCTATGATCCTCGATCTATAGCGAATCTAATACTCAGCGTTGTTCATCATCCGATTTCAAATCTGGAGCTGCAGAAACTACTATATTTTGTCCACGGCGCTTACATGGTGAGAAATAAAGAACCCCTTGTTAGCGGATACTTCGAAGCATGGACGCATGGCCCGGTTCACCCTGCCGTTTATTCTTCCTTTAAGGAATTTGGCGCGGAGCCCATAACCTCACGTGCGATGAAAAAAGACATAAGAACTGGAGAACTAAGCGAAATTCCGCTCCCCAATGATAGAGATATCATCAAGCTAACGCGGAAGGTTGTGGATTCACTCGAGGACATGACCGCAGGCCAGTTGGTGAAGCTATCCCACGCAAGAAAAGGGCCGTGGGATGTCGTTTTTAGGAGATCAAAGAACGAACAAATGCTAGGGCTGAGGATATCAAACGAGTTGATTCGAGAACGCTACCGTAACCATTGGTTTGCCGCTGACGAACTGGACGAAGTAGATGAGCCAACTGAAGATACGCCACTTGCCTATTACCGATTTGGCTAGAATTTGCGTTCAGCCTTACAGCCTTCAGCGACACTCGCTTAAGCAGGTGAAGTCGGGCGGCCAGGGACCTAATTATAATCCCACGCGAGGACAGTTTCCCGGCATCGTGAACCGTCAACCAGGCGTTTTCCCATCCGTTCGTGACTCGTGGGAGGTCATAGAAAAAAATATCAAGGCCGCCTGCCGATCGGTCGAAGAGCAAGAAATGAATATCCCCGTTGCCAGGCAGCTTTACGACTACTGTGAACGAGAGGAAGTCCAAGCCACTGAGCTTGAAGCTTTCCCTATATCGTTTTCGGTGGGTCCGAAGCTGCTATGCTGGTCTCCGGCGCTGTTTATTTACCCAGATCGAGTCACCATTCCCTTCCTCGACCTTCGAAGGGGCCGGAATCTTACTCGCGAGGCGCGGCGATGCATTTTTTCGCTCAAGCATCATGCACTGCGCGTCAACAATCCCGACTATGAAGGCCTAGTGACCTTTGAGATATTTCAGTTTGCTAAGAACGACGAGCGCACCATTAGACCCATCGCAGAGGATGGAATGTGGCTCTATTCGTATGAGCAGCTGGAAGAGATGATCGCTCGTACCCAACATCTTTGGTTTGATGTGCTGGCTGATCGCGAGGAGGAAGTGAGAAGGCGCAGCGGAGGAAAGCGCGGCGATCTACTGTAAGACTTGATTATCGCCACGCGCCCCATGCCGGATGCGCAGGATAACAACCGCATCCCCCTCCACCCGATAGCGCAGCACATAGGGCCAGACGGTCGTCATTTCGCGCCGTCCCTCGCCGACATCGCGGCCGCGCTCGGAAAATTCCGCCAGGCTGTCCGCCACTTCGAGCAAGCGCTCGCCCAGCCGCACTGCTGCCGATGGATTGAAGGCCGAGATATAGGCGACGATCGCCTCGAGATGCTCGACCGCCTCGTTGGTCCAGATGATCTTGCGCGGCGTCAGTCGCCGATCTCCGGCCGGGGCAGCGGCTTCTCCGTCCCCCATGAAGCGATCCAGCGTTTCACCGCGTCATGGCTGATCAGCCGCCCCGCCTTCACGTCGGCATCCGCCCGCGCATCCGCCGCCGCCTCGGCAGCCGGATCGCTCGCATCGAACAGGGATCGCTCGCTGGTCATCGCCGGAATTGGTTACAGCAATCCGGGTTTGCGGACAATCTGTCCGCAAACGTGGAACGAACGCTCGTCACCCTCACCCTTACGGCGCTTCGCGCCTCCCTCCCTCTTCCGATGGGAGAGAGAAGGGTCCCGCCGCCGAAGGCGGTGAGAATTACGGGAGAATTACGGTGACAGGTGCAATAACCCCTCAACCCGCCGGGTACTTCCGACGCGTATGCAACACCGTCAGCACATCCACCTCGGTCTCCGAAGCAATCGCGTAGACGATCAGATACGGCAGCCCCACGACCGAGAACTCGCGCGTGCCATCCACCTGTCCGGCGCGCCCGAGCATCGGAAATTGCCCGAACATCATCGCCGTCTGCACGATCCGTGCAATCACTTGGTCCGCCGCGCGCTCGTTATCCTCGGCGATCCAGTCGCGGATCGCGGCAAGATCGTCCCGAGCCTGAGGCGTGAAGCTGACGTTCAAAGCTTGAAGTCGGTAACGATCCGTTCGACCGGGATCATCGCGCCGCGCTCCTTCGACTGCGCCAGCCCGCGCTCCACCTTCGCGCGCTTCCACGCCGCATAGCCCCGCTCGGCGGGAGCGTCGGTCTCATCGACCTTGTCGTGGAGATCGGCAACGGGCTTCATGCCTGGAATATAGACCATCGGCGGATCGATCGAAAGAGCCCCGGATTCCGCCCACTCCCCAACAAAAAACCATTTTCCTACACGAACCAATCTGGTTACATCCCCCGACTCCCTTCACGCGAACGGAGTCGAAAACCCATGAAGCACGATCCCCTCACCGCCGACGGCGCCGAAGCGCTGGCCGGATACACGCCCGTGCCGCTTGCCCCGCGCCGCAATGGCTGGAGCGCACATCGGCAGCGCACCTTCCTCTCGGCGCTGGCCGAAACCGGTTCGGTCTCGGTCGCGTGCAAGGCGGCGGGGATTTCCGCGCGCTCGGCCTATCGGCTGCGCGCCGATCCGCGCGGCGCGCCGTTCGCCAAGGCCTGGGCCTATGCGCTCTACATGGCCACGCACGCGCTCACCGCGATCGCCTTCGAGCGCGCGACCAAGGGCAGCTACCGCGAATATTGGAAGGATGGCCGGCTGATCGGCGAGACGCGCCAACCTTCCGATACGATGCTCAAATTCCTGCTCACGCGCCTGGCGCCGAGCATGTTCAATTGCCCGACCACCTTCAACGGCCGCTTCGTCAAGATGGCGCAGGACGAGCTGCCCGGCCTGCTCGACGCGCTCACCGATTGCGACGTCCAGGCCGATCGCCTCACCGACAGCGATTATGACTTCCCGCCTCGCGAAGTCGCGCACGATCCGCTGATCAAGCCCGGTATCGAGGATGATTCATGGGAGGGGGACGACGACTATGTCGAGGACGAGTTCGACGAGGACGACGCCGAAGACAGTGCCGACGACGCGGCCTGACTCGCGCGCACGCGTAGGACCGTGACTCTTTGTGACTCTTCGCGCCGGAAAGACCGCCCGCCCCATCGGACGAGCGGCCCGCCTTCACCTCACCGGCAGCGAACCTCGCCCCGGTCGACTTCGGCCCCGATCGCCGCGCCGATGCCGGCGCCGATCAGCGTGCCGAGCGTTTCCGATCCGCCCGAGGTGATCGCGTTGCCCAGCAGCCCGCCGGCCACCGCGCCCACGATCAGCCCGGTCGTGCCATCGCTGCGGCGGCAATAATAGCGGCCGTCATTGCCGCGATAGATGCGGTCGTTTCGGCCCAGCCGGCGCTCGCGGTAATAGCGCCCGTCGCGATAGTAGCGCGCGGCGTCATAGCCGCCATAGCTGGGGTCGTAGCGGTTATAGTCGTAGCGGTTGTAGCTCCGCCAGCTGTCGCCCGGGCGGTCATAATATTCGGTGCAGCCGCCGATCAGCGTCGCGGACGCCATCGCGGCCAGAAATGCGATACGCATTGCCGTTCCTCCGTGGATGGGTGGTGATGCAAGGCGCAATGATCCGCGGGGGCGAAAGGTTGCATCGGGCGCCCTCGCGGCGCTCAAATCCAAAGCGCCACCGTCACCCGGTCGCCTTCGCCCACGCCCGCCTTCCTGCGCACCTCGGCCTTCACCGGCAGCACATAGCCCTGCTTCCCGCCGCCCTGCGGAAAGGCGGAGGTCTGGAATTCCACCCCGTCCACGCTCGCCCGCAGTCGGACGGAGCCGAACCCGGCGCGCGCCCCCAGCGCCCGCCGCTCGAAGCCCAGCGCCCGGATCGCGTCCGCCGCCTCGCCCGCGATCGTCACGAAGAACCACGCGCCCTTAGCCGGCGGCTCCGCCTGCCAGCGCCACAGGTCGCATTCGATCTCGAAGCCCGGCTCCTGCATGCCGCGAGCCTAGCCCAGCCCGCGCGCGCCTCCAATCCGTTCCGCGCCGGGCCGCCGGAAGGCATTGAAACGCGCGCGCAAACCGGCTTCAATGGGCCGGGGAAGTGGGGGAATCAGGATGAACAGGGTTTTCGCGGCGGTCGCGGCGGCCGGCATGTCGTGCCTCGTTGCGGGCTGCGCGACCAGCTATGCCGGGAGCAATGCGGGCGGGCTTTTCGGCGGGGTGGGCGTCACCCGGCTGGGCGGCACCAGTTGGGAGATCCGGTCCGCCACCAACGGCTATTCGCGCAGGGAACAGGCGCAGAATATGGCGCTCTACAAGGCGGCCGTGATCACCAAGGCGATGAATTACGGCTATTTCCAGATCTACAGCTTCAGCATCTATGTCTCGTCCGACCGCAAGGAGAATGCGACGATGCGGATGCGCACCGGCGACACCGCGCGCATGCCCTATCGCTGCGATTCGGCGCAGTTCAGGACCAATTGCCGCACGCTTTCGGCGGAGATGACCATCGCCGAATACGGCCCGCGCATCGGCCAGACCCCCGCGCAGACCGAGGCCGAGATCGCGAAGCTGCGCGCCCAATATGGCGCACCGGAGGATGTGCTGACCCCGCCCGCGCCACCCGCCGCGCCCGCGGCCCCGTCGCCCGGGTCGGAGCCGAAGGCCACCCCGTCCAAGCCGAAGCCCTGAGGGGTGACCGCGCCGCGCGCGGTTCACCGCCAGTAATCGCGCCGCAAGATCCCGTCATACCGCCCGCTTCGCAGGCAGCATGTCTTGAAACCGCCGTCCGGACTGGCACGGGCACGGATCGTTCCGGCCCAGCTTTTCGAGCAGCTCCACCTCGCCCCCGCGCACGCTGCGAAGCCCGCGCTTCACATGCGTCTCGGACGGGAAGCCCTTACGCCGCTTCGAGCTCCGCTCGAAACCGGGGCTGGTCGTCGTGGTCATGGCTGGTCATGGCGCCCTCCTCTCGATGATGGAGGCGCGCGCCTAGTCGAGGCCGGGCGGGCTGGCAAGCCCCGCTTGCAATGTTGGATTTCAACTGCTTGGCTCAGCGCGCCCGGAAGCCTTGGGCCGCTCTTTGACATCGCGAGTCAGTGCGCAACGCTGCACCATCTTCCGTCATGCTGAACTTGTTTCAGCATCCAACGTACCACAAAGGGCGGCCTCACCCGTGGAGAGTTGGACCCTGAAACGAGTTCAGGGTGACGGTGTGAGGAAGAACGGCGTCGCGCAAACCATGCGCGATAGTGTGACCTTCGTGTGACCTTTGGTTCGCAGCCCGCGCGAACGAAACATCGCCGGCAGTGTGAAGTTAGTGTGAAGTTTCGCGCCTGCTCAGCCCCCGTGCGCACAATCCTCGCCCTGGCAGATCAGCCGGTCGTATCCCGAATCCGGACAGATCGCATGCGCCTTGAGCACGCTCGGCAGCAGCGCCTCGAGCCCCATGCCGCGCCGCCCGAGCAGGTTCGGCAGGATCCGCCGCCGCGAGCCCGCCCAGCGCTTGTGCTGCGGCGCCGCGCCGGGCGTCGTCACCTTGAGCCCCACCGGATGATAGTCCATCGCCGCCAGCTTGGGCGCCAGCGTCCGCGCCACGCCGCGTACCCAGCCGGGCGTGTCCTGCCCCGGCGGCAGATGCGGCACCAGGTCGCCCGCCAACTCGTAGCGCAGACAGGCGATCCGCTCGGCGGCATAGGCTTTGGCGAACGCGGCATTGCCCGCCCGCGCGGCGGCGATCGTCGCGACGCTCACCGGCATGTCCATCCACGCCCCGGTCCGCGCCGCGCGATAGGCGAAGAGGTTGGCGAGCGCGCCGCCCTTCGAATGCCCGGTGATGAACAGGTGCCGCTTCGATCTGCGGTCGAGCAGGGTCTGGTCGAGCATCGCCTGCACCGCATGCTTCACGCCCAGCCCGCCCTCGCCATCGGCCATCAGCCGGCGCAGGCTCTCGGCAAAGCCCAGATGCACGCCCCCGGCCAGCCCCGGCTCCTGCACGCACAGCGAGCGGCTGTCGTTCAGCCAGTCGAGCAGCACCGTCCAGCCATCGTCCTCATAGGCGCCGAAAAAGGGCGGCAGCGAGCCGCGGAAGGCGACCACCACGCCCTCGGGCACGCGGCCGACCAGCGCCAGGTCGATCGGCCGGTGCGCCATCTCGCGCCGCACCACGATCGGCGCCTCGAGCCAGCCCACGGCGCGCCCGTGCATCTCCATCCTGGGCTGATAGGCCTGCGAGGAAGCGAAGAGCAGGCGGCGTTTCATGCAATTGGACATCGTCATGGTCCCTGAACCGAGTCTTGTTCGTGCAGGGTTTCGACCACCTCTCATTAACCATCTCAATCCGGGTCATTCACTTTCCGGAAATGCCCCTCCGGGATTCCACGGGCACCCGTTTTCAAATTCCTCCCCCGGAGGGGGAGGGGGACCGCGAAGCGGTGGAGGGGGATTATCCGCGGGCGACGTCGCTCGTGGATAGTCCCTCTCCACCAGCCTTCGGCTGGTCCCCCTCTCCCTCCGGGAGAGGATTGACTTGTAGGAAACCCCTCGGCACATCCGCCGCCGCACATTCGAGAAGAAGCCGCATGAAGGAAATTGCCGCCCGCTGACCGACGGACCGGAGCCTCGCTCCGTCCCCGTCGCCACGCGCCGGTCCCGCACTCCGGGGCCCGTGCAGACTCACGTCAGCGATAAGGGCAATTCCCTTGAACATCTCGAAATACGAACAGCGCGTGCTCCACGCGCTCGCACAGGGCGGCGCGATACGGCACCGCCGCGACGAAACCGGCCGCATCGCCGCGGCCGATTGCTTCACCCGCGATGGTTATGTCCTCACCGACTGCACCGTTGCCCTGTTCCGCAAGCTCAAGCGCCGCGGGTTGATCGCGAGCATGGGCGGCCAGCCCTACCGAATCACCCGGCTGGGTCTGGCGGCGGTCAGGGCGCAGCTCGACAACCGGTGAGCGGACCGGCGGGCCGCAGCCGGCGGCGCGGTAAGAGCCTTGCCCGCGCCGCGCCGCCGCGTCCCGATAGCAATGCAGGATTGGCCTGCTTGGCTCAGCGGTCTCTTTGACGATCGAATATCAGCACCAGGGCTGGCGCCGCCCCGTCCAGCGCCGCGCGAGTCCTTCGCGGACCAGCACCCCGCCCAGGGAAGTGCTGCCCCGCATCACGATCCGCAGCTTGCGGCCGTACCGGTCCTGGTCGCGGTCCGCCGCGGCCAGCCGCACCGGCCCGGCATTGAGCAGCGCCTGCAGCCTGAGCGTCGCCGCCCGGCCCAGCCGTTCCTCCTCGGCGCAGCGCGAAGGGTGCGTCTCGGGCGCGTCGATATCGGCGATGCGGATCCTGGTGCCGGCCATCCAGAAGGTGTCGCCATCGACCACGCAATTGGTTCCGCCACCGCTATGGCACAGCGCGAATTGCACCGAGACTTCGGGACCCGCCGCCGCGAGCGGAAAGCCGGTGCTCCACACCGCCGCCACCAGCCCGGCGAACATCCCGCCCAGCACCGCGATCCGTATCTCGCCCATCCCGAACCGCATGACCCGCCTCCGTGCAGAGGCGCGAATCTACGAAGTCAGGGTAAGCAAATCGTTCGCGTGTCCGTCCGTCCCGGACCGAAACCGGCCGAGACTGGACGGTTTTGGAGGAAGCGCGGGTCAGGGCTTCTTGTACGTGTCGTGACAGCCCTTGCAGGCCCCGCGCACCTCGTCGAACGCGGCCGCGAACGCGGCCTTGTCCCCCGCCTTCGCCGCATCGGCCATCCTGGTCGCCGCCGCCTGATAGGCGGCCGCCTTGGCCGCGAAGCCCGGCGCGTCGCTCCACACCGCCGGCAGCGCACCGGTCGGCGCGACATTGCTGCCCTCGGGGAACATGCCGGGGATCGCCGCGGCCCAGTTCGCGATCGAGCCCGCCGGGAAAGCCAGCGCCTTCACATCGTCGCCGCGGTCAATCGCGCCCTTGAGGCCGCCCATCACCGCCGCCGACATGCGCATCCCCGCCTGCCGGCCCTTGACGATGGCTGCCGGGTCCGAAGCGGCGGGGGCGCCGCCATTGGCGGAAGCCGCCGCGGTGACGAAGAGGATCGCCGATCCCGCGAGTGCGATGGTGCCGATGCGCATATGCCGTCTCCCCGATGCTGTTCGGGAGAGGCTACTGCGTCCCGCCCGGCAACGCCAGCACCAGCGGCCAGGCCACCGCGGCAAGGGCCAGCGCGAGCAGCAGGATGCGTAGCTGGACCCAGCGAAACCCCCAGCGCCTCGCATTGCGCCGCGCGCGGATCGGCACGCCATCGCCCGGACTGCCCAGCCATGCGCGCGCCGGGCGGTAACCGCCGCCCGCCTGCGCATGCCGTTGATGCCGTATCCGCTGCCGCATAGCTGTGCCTCGCACCCGCGAGGCTATGCCCGGTTCGTCACCAAATCCTTGACGTTGCGGTGGGCCGAAATCGTCTCCATTTCGGAGTCACTTGCGTCCGAAACGGAGATTGGCCGGGTTAGGTTCGCGCATGATGAAGCTGGTCCGCCCGCCTATCGAGCATGCCTGTGAGCGCTGCGGTTCGGTCGCGGTAACGCGCGACGCCTGGGCCGAATGGCACGTCGCGGAGCAGGCCTGGGTGCTGGCCGAAGTCTTCGATTTCGCCTTCTGCCACGAATGTCACCGCGAGACGCGGCTGATCGAGCGGGCGGCCTAGTTGGCCAATCCCAGCTGCCACAGCACGAAGGCCATCTCCTCGGCGGCTTCCTTCAGGCTCTCCCACCGGCCCGATTTGCCGCCATGCCCCGCACCCATATTGGTCTTGAGCAGCAGCACATTATCGTCGGTCTTCATCGCGCGCAGCCGGGCCGCCCATTTGGCGGGCTCCCAATAGGTCACGCGCGGATCGTTGAGCCCGCCCGAGATGAACAGGGGCGGATAGGCCTGGGCCTTGATATTGTCATAGGGCGAATAGGAGCGGATCAGCGCGAACGCCTTGGGATCCTCGATCGGGTTGCCCCATTCGGGCCACTCGCCCGGGGTGAGCGGCAGCGAGTCGTCGAGCATCGTGTTGAGCACGTCGACGAACGGCACATCCGCCACCACGGCGCCCCACAATTCGGGATCGCTGTTGACCACCGCCCCCATCAGCTCGCCCCCCGCCGAGCGGCCCGCGATGGCGATCCCGCCTTCATGGGTGAAACCGCGTCCGATCAGGCCGCGCGCGACATCGACGAAATCGTTGAAAGTGTTGGTCCGCTTCTCGAGCTTGCCGTCGAGATACCATTGCTGCCCCAAATCGTCGCCGCCGCGGATATGCGCGATGGCGAAGGCCATGCCGCGATCGAGGAACGACATGCGGCTGGTCGAGAAGCCCGGTGGGATGGCGATGCCATAGGCGCCATAGGCATAGAGATAGAGCTTGCCGCTGCCGTCGCGGGGGAAGTCCTTGGGATAGACCACCGACACCGGCACCTCGGTCCCGTCGCGCGCCGCGATCTTGAGCCGCTCGGTGCGGTACTTGCTCGCATCATAGCCGCTGGGGATGGTCTGAACCTTGAGCGTTTCCAGCTCGCCCGTCGCCAGGTCATAGTCGTAGACCGTCCCCGGCGTGACCATCGACTCGTATCCGAGCCGCAGCTTGGCGATGTGATATTCCGGATTGTCGCCGACGCCCGCGGTATAGCTGGCCTCAGGGAACACGATCCGCACCGGCGCGATGGCCGGGTCGTAGCGGTGCAGCTCGATCTGATCGAGCCCGTCCTCGCGACCCTCGACCACCAGCCATTCGGCGAAGCAGGTGATCCCCGTCATGTAGAAATGCTTCGAAGGCCCGATCCGTTCGACCCAGTTGCCGGGATCGGTAACCGGCGCGGTCACCAGCCGGAAATTGGGGTCGGTGTCGTTGGTATGGATGAAGAGCGTGCCGTCATGCTCCTCGACATCATATTCGCGCCCCGTCTTGCGCGGACTCACGCACAGCAAGGGCGCGGCGGGATTGTCGGCGGGGAGCAGCCAGACTTCGCTCGTCACATGATCGCCCGAAGACACGATCAGCCACTTGCGCGACTGAGTCTCCGAAACGCCGACGCGGAACCCCTCGTCCGCCTCGAAATAGAGTTCGACGTCGCTCTCGACCGGCTCGCCGAGCTTGTGCCAGCGGATACGGTCGGTGCGCCAATTGTCGTTGACCAGCGCGTAGAGGAAGCCCTTGGAATCGGCCGTCCACACCAGCTCCGAAAGCACTCCGGGGATGGTATCGGGCAGCAGCTCGCCGCTCTCCAGATCCTTGATCCGGACCTCGAACCGCTCCGAGCCATTGTCGTCGACCGCATAGGCCAGCCAGCGCCCGTCGTCGCTCGCGCTGAACGCGCCCAGGTTGAAATATTCCTTGCCCTCGGCGAGCGCGGGCTCGTTGAGGATCAACTGGTCGGGCCCGCCCGCCGCCGGCTTGCGCCACCAGCGCCGATATTGCCCGCCCATCTCGAAATCGGTCCAATAGACCCAATCGCCGTCGCGCTGCGGGACGGTCGATTCGTCCTCCTTGATGCGCCCGCGCATCTCCGCGAACAGCGTGTCGGCGAGCGGCTTGTGCGGCCCCATCACCGCTTCGTAATAGCTGTTTTCCTCGGCGAGATAGGCAAGCACATCCTTGTCGGTGACGTTGGGATAGCCCGGGTCCCTGATCCACGCCCAGGGGTCGTCGATCGTGAAGCCGTGGCGGGTGAAGCTGTGCGGGCGCGTCGCCGCGACGGGGGGCGTGGGGGCATCGGTCATCCTCGTCCCTTAGCGCAGCGCCGGGCCTTGTCGAACCCTGCGTTAAGCCCGCATCAATCCCGCCGGACCGACACCGGCGCGGGGGAGACCGGACGATGCGCTCATTCTCGATTGCCGCCGCGCTGCTGATCGCGGGGCCCGCCTGGGCCCAATCGGCGATGCCGGCGGTGCTCAAATGCCGGCTGGTGGGCTATGGCGGATGCACGGAGGAGGGAATCTGCGTCGGCGGCGGCCGCACCGATCCTTCGATCCGGATGACGGTCGACATGCGTAAACGCACCATCCGCATCAATAATATCCAGGGCCGCATTCTGGGGCAGGACCCGCTCGACGCACCGGGCGAACGCGATATCCATTGGCGCTGGAGCCTGATCGGCGGCACGAAGCTGTCGTTGCTCCGCGTCAACGGCAAGATGTTCGTCTCGCTGCGCGGGAACGGAAGCGTCACCGAATATCAGTGCAAGCGCGGCTAGCTGACCGTCTCTCCGCCCACCATGCTCAGCGCCATCGCCTCGGCCACCTTGATCCCGTCGACCGCCGCCGAGAGGATGCCGCCCGCATAGCCCGCCCCCTCGCCCGCCGGAAACAGCCCGGGGGTGTTGACGCTCTGGAAGTCCGCCCCGCGGGTGATCCGGATCGGCGAGCTTGTCCGCGTCTCCACCCCGGTCATCACCGCGTCGGGATGGTCGTATCCCGGAATGCGCCGCCCGAAGACCGGGAAGGCCTCGCGCATCGCCTCGACCGCGAAGCCGGGCAACACCTCCGCCAGATCGGTCATCGTCACGCCCGGCTTGTACGACGGAGTCACTTCGCCCAGCTCGGTCGAAGGTCGTTTGGCGAGGAAATCCCCGATCTTCTGCGCCGGGGCCCTGTAGTTCGATCCCCCTGCGACGAACGCCTTTTCCTCAAGCGCGCGCTGCAGCGCGATCCCCGCGAGCGGATGCCCCGGATAGTCGGTCTCGGGGTCGATCGTCACGACGATCCCCGAATTGGCATTGCGCTCGGCGCGCGAATATTGGCTCATCCCGTTGGTCGCGACGCGACCCTCCTCGCTGGTGGCCGCCACCACCTGTCCGCCGGGACACATGCAGAAGCTGTAGACCGCGCGCCCGTTCGAGGCCTGATGCGAGATGGCATAGTCCGCCGCGCCCAGGATCGGATTGCCCGCATTGGGTCCGAAGCGCGCCGCGTCGATCCATTTCTGCGGATGCTCGACGCGCACCCCGATTGCGAAGGGCTTGGGCTCGATGAAGACGCCGCGATCGTGGAGCATCTCGAACGTGTCGCGCGCGCTGTGGCCCAGCGCGATGGCGATATGATCGCTCTCGATCACCTCGCCGGTCTGGATGCGCACGCCGATGACGCGGCGCTCCTCGTCGAGGAGGAGGTCCTCCACACGGTGCTGCCAGCGATATTCGCCCCCCAGCGACTCGATCTGGTTGCGGATACCCTCGACCATCTTCACCAGCCGGAAGGTGCCGATATGCGGATGCGCCTCGGTGAGGATCTCCTCGGGCGCGCCCGCCGCGACGAACTCGGTGAGCACCTTGCGGTCGAGATGACGCGGGTCCTTGATCCGGCTGTAGAGCTTGCCGTCGGAGAATGTCCCCGCCCCGCCCTCGCCGAACTGGACATTGGACTCAGGATTGAGCACCGATTTGCGCCACAACCCCCACGTGTCCTTGGTCCGCTCGCGCACCACCTTGCCGCGATCGAGGATGATCGGGCGGAACCCCATCTGCGCAAGGATCAGCCCGATAAAGAGCCCGCACGGCCCCGCGCCCACCACAATCGGCCGGGGACCCGCATAGCCCTCCGCGCTGGCGACGAACCTGTATTCGGTATCCGGGGTCGGCCGCACGTGGCTGTCGCCCTCGAACCGCGCCAGCACCGCCGCCTCGTCGGCCAGCGTCACATCGACGGTGTAGATCAGCAGGATATGCGCCTTCTTGCGCGCATCCCATCCGCGCCGCGCCACCGCGAAATCGATCAGGTCGCGGCGTTCGATCCCAAGCCTCGCGCAGATCGCGGCGGGCAGGGCATCGGGCGCATGGTTCAGTGGCAGTTTCAGGTCAGACAGGCGGATCATCGCCGCGCCTTTAGCCCCTCCCGTGCTCCTGCGAAAGCAGGAGCCCAGAGCCGCAAGCGCTGCCTTTTGAAATCCTGGGCTCCTGCTTTCGCAGGAGCCCAAATTGAGCGTTAAACCCGCCCCTCGATCCCCAGCAGCAAGGCCTTCGCCTCCAGCCCGCCCGCGAATCCGGTCAGCGTCCCGTCGCTGCCCACTACCCGGTGGCACGGCGCCACGATCGAGATCGGGTTCTTCCCGTTCGCCGCCCCCACCGCACGGAACGCGGTCGGCCGTCCCACTTGCCGCGCGATCTCGGCGTAACTCCGCGTCTCGCCGAACGGGATGGTCAGCAGCGCCGCCCAGACCGACTTCTGGAAATCGGTCCCCTGGAAATCGAGCGGCAGGTCGAACGCGGTCAGCGTGCCCGCGAAATAGTCGCCGATCTGCCGCGCCGCCTCGGTCAGCACCGGATGATCGGGCTGCTCGGTCATCACGCCCAGTTTCACGCGATCCGTCTCAAGGTCGCATTCCCACAGGATCGCCGTCAGCCCCTTGTCCGACGCCACCAGCTTGAGCTCGCCCACCGGCGAGCCGATCAGTTTGTACGCATAGCTCATCGTCATGCTCCTTCGCCGCCGGGATAGCCCGCCTCGCCGCGCGCCGCTCCCCGCCGCTTGCGCTCAAAGCTGTTCCCTGCGGCGCTTCCGGGTCTATATCGCCCCCATATCGTCCGCCGGCGAGTCCGGCGCAGCGCTTCAAGGAAAACCCGATGTCCAGCTATGCCGACCGCCTTTCCGCCCTCCGCGAGCAGCTCAAGCGCGACCGGCTCGACGGTTTCGTCGTGCCGCTCACCGACGAGCATATGTCCGAATATGTCGGCGCCTATGCGCAGCGGCTCGGCTGGCTGACGGGTTTTCAGGGTTCGGCGGGCACCGCGGTGGTGCTGCCCGAGGAGGCGGCGATCTTCACCGACGGGCGCTATACGCTGCAGGTGCGCCAGCAGGTCTCGGCCGATAACTGGCAATATGTTCCGGTGCCGCAGGTCAGCGTCGAGGGCTGGCTGGGCGAGCATGCCCCGGACGGCGGGCGGATCGGCTATGATCCGTGGCTCCACACCCGCACCTGGGTCGATGCCGCGCGCAAGGCGCTGGCCGAGCGCGGGGCCGAGCTGGTGGCGGTCGACACCAACCCGATCGACAAGGTGTGGCCCGACAAGCCCTCGCCCTCGGACGCGGTGCTGACGATCCAGTCGGACAAGGACGCGGGCAAGTCGAGCGCCGCCAAGCGCGCCGAAATCGCCGACTGGCTTCACGAGCGAAAGGCCGACGCGGTCGTGCTCTCCGCGCTCGATTCGATCGCCTGGGCATTCAACGTGCGCGGCGACGATGTCAGCCACACACCGGTCGCGCTCGCTTATGCGATCGTCAATTCCGACGGCACCGCCGACCTGTTCGTCGCGCCCGAGAAGATGACCGACGCGGTCGCTCAGCATCTGGGCAACGCGATCCGCGTGCATGACCGCACCGAATTCGCCCCGGCGCTCGCGGGCTTCAAGGGCAAGCGCGTCGCGGCCGATCCCGAGCGCGCGGTCGCCGCGATCTTCGATTCGCTCGATAGCGGGGGCGCGAAGATTCTCAGCCTTCGCGATCCCGTCGTGCTCGCCAAGGCGCTGAAGAACCCCGTCGAGATCGCCGGCCACCGCGCCGCGCAAGCCCGCGATGGCGCCGCGCTCACCCGCTTCCTTCGCTGGTGCGAGATCGAGCTGCCCAAGGGCGGCCAGACCGAGATGAGCGCCGCCAACCGGCTCCAGGCATTCCGCAAGGAGAGCGACCTGCTCAAGGATCTGAGCTTCGACACCATCTCCGCCACCGGCCCCAATGGCGCGATCCCGCATTACAAGGTGACCGACGAATCGAGCCTGCCGATCGAGCCGGGCCAGCTCTACCTCGTCGATTCGGGCGGCCAATACGCCGACGGCACCACCGACGTGACGCGCGTCGTCCCGGTCGGCCCACCCACCGCGGAGATGAAGGACCGCTTCACCCGCGTCCTCCAGGGCCATATCGCCATCGCCACCGCGATCTTCCCCGATGGCACGCTGGGCGCCCAGCTCGACAGCTTCGCGCGGCGGCCGCTCTGGGACGCGGGCCTCGATTTCGCGCACGGCACCGGCCACGGCGTCGGCTCGTACCTCTCGGTGCACGAAGGGCCGCAACGGATCGCCTCGCCCCTCTATCCCGGCGGCGCCTCGCTCGAGCCCTTGCGCGCCGGCATGTTCCTCTCGAACGAGCCCGGCTATTACAAGGGCGGCGATTTCGGCATCCGGATCGAGAATCTGGTGCTGGTGGTCGAGAAGCAGGTCCCGGGGGCGGAGCAGACCATGCTCGGCTTCGAGACGCTCACTTTCGCGCCGATCGAGCGCGACCTGATCGAGCCTTCGATGCTTACAGCGGGCGAGCGCGACTGGCTCAACGCCTATCACGCCGAGGTGGCGCGCATCGTCGGGCCTCAGCTCGAGGGCGAGGACCGGTTCTGGCTGGAAGCCAAGTGCGCGCCGGTCTGATCGTCGGCGCGCTGCTCCCGCGCCTGCGCCTTGCGCTTCCTCAGGTTCGCGCGCAGCGCCTCGGCCAGCCGCGCCTTCTTGTCGGCATCGCTCATGCGCCCGCGATAAACGGATCGGCCCCGGGTTGACAATCACCGGGCCCCAAGCACATAGGCCCCTCCCCGCAGGCCCCGGCCGGCGAGTGCTGCCGTAGCTCAGTGGTAGAGCGCATCCTTGGTAAGGCTGAGGTCGTGAGTTCAATCCTCACCGGCAGCACCATTTTTCCTGATTAAATCAATAGCTTACTGCCTCCCTCCGGGGAGGCGGCGAGGATGCGTTCCGGATTTGGAAGCGTATCGGAAGCAGCAAGAATCGCAGGTCCGTAAAGTCTGGCGCATGGCGGCGGCCGCCTGCGGCGCTCCGCCGCCGCCATGCGCCGACCCTCCGGGGTGATCCGAAACCGGCACCCGGAATTATAATCAGTCACTTGGTTCGCCAATTCTCGTCCAGTTCGCGAGCCGGCGGGCGGGGTCCGCGACGGACGCGTCACACCACCGCTATGCAATTCATATTCGTTTCGCCTGGAGGCGCTCTCGCATCCAAACGCGACCTGCGCCTAATGGCGCATCCTCTCCATCGGAGGATCGACAAATGCAGGACCTTCTCTGGGTTGGCCTCATCCTCGGGCTGCTGGTGCTGACGCTCGGCTATGCCCGTCTGTGTGACGAGGCCTGACCCCATGACCCTCGAACTCTGGCTCGCGGGCGCGATGGCGCTCGGCCTCCTCCTTTATCTGGTCGCGGTACTGCTGCGGCCCGAGCGTTTCTGAAGGGAGCGGCACATGACTTGGCAAGGATGGACGCTGATCCTGGTGTTCGTGGGCGTACTGCTCGCGCTCACCAAGCCGATGGGGCTGTGGCTCCACGCCATCTATGAGGGGCGGCGCACGCCGCTGCATGTCGTGCTCGGTCCGGTCGAGCGCGGCTTCTACAAGCTCGCGGGCATCGATCCCGAGGCCGAGATGAGCTGGCGGCGCTATGCCACGCACATGCTGCTGTTCAACTCGGCGCTGCTGCTCTTCACCTATGCGATTCTGCGCACCCAGGCGTGGTTGCCGCTCAACGCGGTCGGGATGGCGAACATCACCCCTGACGGCGCCTTCAACACAGCGGTCAGCTTCACCACCAATACCAATTGGCAATGGTATTCGGGCGAGGCGGCGATGAGCAACCTCAGCCAGATGCTGGGCCTCACAATCCACAACTTCTTGAGCGCCGCGACCGGCATCGCGCTCGCTTTCGCGCTGTTCCGCGGTTTCGCGCGGCGGCAGGCGAGCGGTATCGGCAATTTCTGGGCGGATTGCACGCGGGTGACGCTCTATCTGCTGTTGCCGATCTGCCTGGTCTATGCGCTCTACCTGATCGCCGCGGGCGTCCCGCAGACGCTGACCCAGCAGGTCGTCGCCACCACCATGGAAGGCGCGCAGCAGACGATCGCGATGGGCCCGGTCGCTTCGCAGGAAGCGATCAAGATGCTCGGCACTAACGGCGGCGGGTTCTTCAACGGCAATTCGGCGCATCCGTTCGAAAATCCGGACGCGCTGACCAACCTAATCGAGATGCTGTCGATCTTCGTGATCGGCTTTGGCCTCACCTGGTGCTTCGGCAAGGCGGTGGGCAACACCCGCCAGGGTTGGGCGATCCTCTCCGCCATGCTGATCCTGTTCCTGATCGGCACCAGTGTCGCCTATTCGCAGGAAGCCGCGGGCAATCCGGTGCTCCACAATCTCGGCGCCGCCGGGGGTAATATGGAGGGCAAGGAGCTCCGCTTCGGCATCGCCGCGTCGTCGCTGTTCGCGACGGTCACCACCGCCGCCTCGTGCGGCGCCGTCAATGCGATGCATGATAGCTTCACCGCGCTCGGCGGGCTCGTGCCATTGTTCAACATCCAGCTCGGCGAAGTCGTGATCGGCGGCGTCGGCGCGGGTATCTATGGCTTCCTGCTGTTCGCGATCCTCGCGGTGTTCGTCGCCGGTCTGATGGTCGGCCGCACCCCCGAATATGTCGGCAAGAAGATCGAGGCCCGCGAGGTCAAGCTGGCGGTACTCGCGATCGCGGTGCTCCCGCTCGCGATCCTCGGCCTGACTGCGCTCGCCGCGGTGATGCCCGAGGGTCTGGCGGGTCCGCTCAACAAGGGGCCGCACGGCTTCTCGGAGATCCTCTACGCCTTCTCCTCGGCCACCGGGAACAACGGGTCGGCGTTCGCGGGGCTCACCGCGGGAACGCCCTTTTACAATTTGTGGCTGGGCATCGCGATGTGGATCGGGCGCTTCTTCGTGATCGTGCCGATGCTCGCCATTGCCGGCAGCCTCGCCGCCAAGAAATACACGCCGGAGACCGCGGGCTCGTTCCCGACCACGGGCGGGCTCTGGGTCGGCTTGCTGGTCGGCACGGTGCTGATCTTGGGCGGCCTCACCTTCCTGCCGAGCCTCGCGCTTGGCCCCATCGCCGATCATCTCGCGATGATCAGCGGCACCCTCTCCTGAACGGAATCGCCACCATGGCAAGAACCGCAACCAAATCCCTGTTCACTGCCGAGCTGATCGTGCCCGCGATCCGTGACGCCTTCAGCAAGCTCGATCCGCGCCAGTTGATCCGCAACCCGGTGCTGTTCGTCACGGCCAGCGTCGCGCTGCTGCTGACGGTACTCCTGGGAGTAGGCCAGGACCCGCTCGGGCTCGGCTTCAAGCTCCAGCTGGTGCTCTGGCTCTGGCTGACCGTGCTGTTCGGCACCTTCGCAGAGGCATTGGCCGAGGGGCGGGGCAAGGCGCAGGCGGCGTCGCTGCGCGCGACCAAGGCCGAACTGACCGCCAAGCGGCTCAAGGGCGGCAAGATCGAGACGGTCGGCGCGAGCGAGCTACGCGCGGGCGATCTCGTGCTGGTCGAGACCGGCGACCTCATCCCCGCCGACGGAGAGGTGATCGAGGGCGTCGCCTCGGTCAACGAAGCCGCGATCACCGGCGAAAGCGCGCCGGTGATCCGCGAGGCGGGTGGCGACCGTTCGGCGGTGACCGCGGGAACGCGGGTGATCTCGGACCAGATCAAGGTTCGCGTCACCGCCGATCCGGGCCAAGGTTTTCTCGACCGGATGATCGCGCTGGTCGAAGGCGCCGAGCGGCAGAAGACACCCAATGAGATCGCGCTCACGATCCTGCTGGTGGGCCTCACCATCATCTTCCTGATCGCGGTGGCGACCATCCCCGCCTTCGCCAGCTATGCCGGCGGCGCGATCCCGGTTGCTATCCTCGCAGCCCTGCTGATCACCTTGATCCCGACCACGATCGCGGCGCTGCTGTCCGCAATCGGGATCGCGGGAATGGACCGGCTTGTGCGCTTCAACGTGCTCGCCAAGTCCGGGCGCGCGGTCGAGGCGGCGGGTGACGTCGACACGCTGCTGCTCGACAAGACCGGCACGATCACCGTCGGCGACCGTCAGGCGAGCGAGTTCCGTCCGGTAAGTGGCGTCCTGGTTTCCGAACTGGCCGAGGCCGCGCTGCTCGCCAGCCTTGCCGACGAGACGCCGGAGGGCCGCTCGATCGTGACGCTGGCACGCGAACGGTTCGACGTGCGGCACGACCGGCTGCCCGGGAGCGCCGAGGTGATCGCCTTCACCGCGCAAACGCGCATCTCGGGCGTGAAGATCGGCTCGGCGCTGATCCAGAAGGGCGCGGTCGATTCGGTGCTCAAGGCTAATCCCGGCATCGGCGAGACCCCCGCCGCCGCCGAGCTGCGCCGCGCGACCGACGAGATCGCCCGCGCGGGCATGACCCCGCTCGCGGTCGCCAAGGACGGGCGCATCCTCGGCGCGGTCGCGCTCAAGGATATCGTCAAGGCGGGCATCCGCGAAAGGTTCGGCGAACTGCGCCGGATGGGCATCCGCACGGTGATGATCACCGGCGACAATCCGCTCACCGCCGCCGCGATCGCCGCCGAAGCCGGAGTCGATGATTTCCTCGCCCAGGCCACCCCCGAGGACAAGCTCGAGCTGATCCGCCGCGAGCAGGCCGGCGGCAAGCTGGTCGCGATGTGCGGCGACGGCACCAACGATGCCCCCGCGCTGGCCCAGGCCGATGTCGGCGTCGCGATGAATACCGGGACGCAGGCCGCGCGCGAGGCGGGCAACATGGTCGATCTGGACAGCGATCCGACCAAACTGATCGAGGTCGTCGGGCTCGGCAAGCAGCTGCTGATGACGCGAGGCAGCCTCACCACCTTCTCGGTCGCCAACGACATCGCCAAATATTTCGCGATCATCCCGGCGATGTTCGCCGTGCTCTATCCGGGGCTGGCGATGCTCAACGTGATGGGGCTGGTGAGCCCGCAATCGGCGATCCTTTCGGCGATCATCTTCAATGCGCTGATCATTCCGGCGCTCGTGCCGCTCGCGCTCAAGGGCGTGAAGTACCGGCCGATCGGCGCGGGCCCGCTGCTGCGGCGCAACCTGCTGGTCTACGGGCTGGGCGGCGTGATCGTTCCCTTCATCGGCATCAAGGTCATCGACATCGCGGTCAACGCGATCGGTCTGGCCTGAGGAGTTTGACCATGTTCGCAGATATCAAATCCGCGCTCCGCCCCGCGATCGTGCTGACGATCCTGTTCGCGCTGCTGCTGGGCGTCGCCTATCCGCTCGCGCTGACCGGCATCGGACAGCTGGTCTTTCCGAGCCAGGCCAATGGCAGCCTGATCCGCGACGCGCAGGGCAATGTCACAGGCTCCAGCCTGCTGGCACAGGGCTTTGCGCAGGACCGCTATTTCCACCCGCGCCCCTCGGCCGCCGGCAAGGGTTATGACGCGCTCGCCTCGGCGGGCTCGAACCTCGGCCCGGCCAGCCAGGCGCTCCATGACCGCGTCAAGGCAGATGCGGCCGCGCTTTCCCCGACACCAGGCCAATCGGTCCCCGCCGATCTGGTGACTGCCTCCGCCTCGGGACTTGATCCCCACATCAGCCCCGAGGCGGCCTTTTTCCAGGTCGCGCGGGTGGCGAAGGCGCGGCGTTGGCCGGAGCCGAAGGTCCGGGAAATGGTCGAGGCCGCGATCGAGCGACCGCTGCTGGGCTTCCTCGGTGAGCCGCGCGTCAATGTCTTGCTGCTCAACAGGCAGCTGGATGCTACATCGCCGCGGTGAGCCAACCCGATCGCCCTGATCCCGGGGCCTTTCTGCGCGCCGCCGCGCAGGAAGGCCGCGGCCGTTTGAAGGTATTCCTCGGCGCCGCGCCGGGCGTCGGCAAGACCTATGAGATGCTCAGCGAAGGTGCGGCCCGGCGGAGTTCCGGCTTGGACGTGGTGGTCGGCGTGGTCGAGACCCATGGTCGGGCCGAAACCGAGGCGCTGGTGCATGGCCACGAAGTGATCCCGCGCACGCGTATCGCCTATGAAGGCCGCACGCTCGCCGAGATGGATATCGACGCGATTCTCGCGCGGCATCCCCAATTGGTACTGATAGACGAACTGGCGCACACCAACGCGCCGGGTAGCCGGCATCCCAAACGCTATCAGGATGTCGAGGAGCTGCTCGCTGCCGGAATCGACGTGTTCTCGACAATCAACGTCCAGCACATCGAGAGCCTCAACGATGTCGTCGCCTCCTTCACCCATGTCCGCGTGCGCGAAACGGTGCCCGATCGCGTACTCGAGAATGCCGAGGTCCAGGTCGTGGACATTCCGCCCGACGAGCTGATCGAGCGGCTGAAGGAAGGCAAGGTCTATGTCCCCGAAGAGGCGACGCGTGCCCTGGCGCACTTCTTCTCCAAATCGAACCTCTCGGCGCTGCGCGAACTGGCGCTTCGACGCGCGGCGCAGGCGGTCGACGCGCAGATGCTTGACTATGTCCGCAGCCATGCGCTTGCCGGGAACTGGGCGGTGGGCGAGCGGCTCGTGGTCGCGGTCAATGAGCTGCCGAGCGCCGAGGGGCTGGTCCGCGCCGCTAAGCGCACAGCCGACGCGCTCCGCGCGCCCTGGACCGCGCTGCATGTCGAGACCCCGCGCGAGCAGCATTTCGGCGAGGAAGAACGCCGCCGTCTCGCCGCGGCGCTGAACCTTGCGAGCCAATTGGGCGCGGCGGTCGTCTCGGTGCCCGCGGATTCGGCGCTCGAAGGGATCAAATCCTACGTCGCGGAGGCACGCGCGACCCAGCTGATCGTCGGCAAGTCGGCGCGCTCGCGCTGGTTCGAGCTGCGTCACGGCTCGGTCGTGGACCGGCTGGTGCGCGAGACCCCGGGGGTCGCCGTACATGTGCTGCCGATGCCCGGCGGCGCGCCCAAGCCATCGGGCAAGCCGACGCGCGACTATGGTTCGCCCGCGGACTATGCCTGGACCGCGCTGATGGTCGCGGCGATCACGGTCGCCGGTACGACCCTCTTCCACTTGCTCAACCTCGCCAACGTCGCCTTGCTCTATCTTCTGCCAGTGATGGTCGCCGCCAGCCTGTTCGGGCGCTGGCCGGCGCTGTTCGCCGGCCTGCTCTCGTCGCTTGCCTACAACTTCTTCTTCCTGCCGCCGACTGGCACGCTGACGATCAACAATCCCGAAAATGTCATCACGATCTTCGTGCTGCTGGGCGTCGCCTTCGCCACCAGCCACCTTTCCGCGCGTGTCCGCGCCCAGGCTGACCTCGCCGCCGGGAGCGCACGCCAGAACGCGGCGCTGGCGGGGTTCCTTCGCCAGCTCGGCGACGCCGCGAATGAGGAAGAGCTGATGCAGGCGGTCTGCGGCGAGATCGCCCGGCTGCTCGACGTCAGCACGACAATGCTCACGGCGTCGCCCGACGGCCCCCAGCTCCGCGCCGCCTTTCCGCCCGAGGACAGACTCGAGACGATGGAACGCGCCGCCGCGCAATGGGCGCTCGACAAGGGCGTGCCGGCCGGGCGCGGATCGGATACGCTTACAGCGTCGGATTGGCTCTTCTATCCGCTCAAGACCACCGAGCGCACGATCGCCGCGATCGGGCTCGCGCGCGAGGATGCGCGCGATACGGTGCGCTCCGATCAGATACCGCTGCTGATGAGCCTGCTCGACCAGGCAACGCTTGCGCTCGAGCGGATGCGGCTGGGCGAGGAGATGCGGGGAGTCGCCGAACTCAGGGAACGTGATCGTCTGCGCGCCGCGCTACTCTCGTCGGTCAGTCACGATCTCAGGACTCCCCTGACCGCGATCCTCGGCTCGATTGCCGAATTGAAGCGCCAGCATGCCAGTCCCGAAGCCGACACGATCGAGGCTGAGGCGCAGCGGCTCAAGCGCTTCGTCGCCAATCTGCTCGACATGGCGCGCGTCGAGGCGGGAGCGCTCAAGCTCAAGATCGAGCCAGTCGACCTGACCGACGCCGTGGCCAGTGCCGTCCACGATACGCGTGCGACGCTGGGCAGCCATCCGATCGAGCTCCAGGTGCCGCCCGACCTGCCGCTGGTGCGCGTCGATCCCCAGCTGTTCCATCACTGCCTGATCAATCTGCTCGACAACGCCGGCCGCTACGCTGAACCGGATACGCCCATCGCCATCCTTGCAGAGCGGCCCGCGGGCGCGCTGACGCTCTCGATCCTCGACCAAGGCCCCGGTCTGCCGCCCGGTCGCGAGCGCGAAGTGTTCGAGACGTTCCGCCGGCTCGAAGGTTCGGATCGCTCGAAAACCGGGACCGGACTGGGGCTGGCCATCGTCAAGGGGTTCGCGGAAGCGATGGGGCTTGAGGCTGAAGCTTCCAACCGCGGAGAGCCGACGGGGGCGCGCTTTACCTTGCGATTTCCCGAAGAACTGTTGATTCGCGACCTGAAGGAACCCGCGACCCCATGAGCAACGCATCCACGATCCTGATCGTCGACGATGAAGCGCAGATTCGCCGGCTGCTCGGCGGGACGCTGGAACGGGCCGGCTATCGGACCGTCGAGGCCGGCTCGGGCCGCCAGGCACTCGAGTTGCTCGATGGCGCCCAACCCGACGTCGTGCTGCTCGACCTCGGACTCCCGGACCGCGACGGGCTCGAGCTGATCCCCGCGATCCGCAAGCAATCCAAGGCCTTGATCCTGGTGGTGTCAGCGCGCGACGCCACCGAGCAGAAGGTGACCGCGCTCGACCTGGGTGCCGCCGACTATGTCACCAAGCCGTTCGACACCGAGGAGCTGCTCGCGCGCGTCCGTGCCGCGCTGCGCGGCAGGATCAGCGCCGAAGGCGGACGCACGAGCATCACGGCGGGCGGCATCACCTTCGACCTCCTCAATCGCCGCATTACGCGGGGCGAGGAGGAAATCCACCTGACCCCCAAGGAGTTCGGCGTCATCGCCGAGCTGGCGCGTTTTCCCGGCCGGGTGATCACTCACCAGCAGCTGCTCAGCGCCGTCTGGGCGAACGAGTATGAGCGCCATATCGAATATCTGCGCGTCGTGGTGCGCAACATCCGCCAGAAGCTGGAGGCAGACCCGGCCCAGCCGAAGATCATCGTCAATGAGTTGGGCGTCGGCTACCGGCTGATGGGCGCCGAAGTCTAGATTTCGACCTGGCTGCCGAGCTCGACGACGCGGTTGGTCGGCAGCTTGAAGAACTCCATCGCGCTTTCGGCGTTGCGCACCATCCACGCGAACAGCTTCTCGCGCCAGATCGCCATTCCCGGCCGGGCCGAAGGGATCAGCGTCTGGCGCGCGAGGAAATAGCTGGTGTCCATCGGCTTGATCGGTTCGCCGCAGGTCTGGATCTTGGCCAGGGTCGCGGGGATGTCGACATCCTCCATGAAGCCGTGGCGGACGATCACGCGGTAGAAACCCTCGCCCAGCGCATCAACGATCGTGCGCTTCTCTTCCGCCATGTGCGGCACTTGCTCGGTGACCACGGTCAGCACCAGCACGCGCTCGTGCAGCACGCGGTTGTGCTTCACATTGTGAAGCACCGCCGGCGGAATGTCATCGGGCGAGGAGGAAAGGAACACCGCTGTCCCCGAAACGCGCTCGAGCGAATGCGCCGCCGATTTGATGAACAGCTCGATCGACATGGCGCCGTCGTGCAGCCGCTCGCGGACCAGCCGGCGCCCGGTGCGCCAGGTGGTCAGCAGGACGAAGGCGACCGCCGCGACCAGCAGCGGGAACCAGCCGCCGTCGGGGATCTTGGTTATGTTCGATGCGAAATAGATGCCGTCGATTAGCAGGAACATACCAGTGATCAGCACCGCGAGCGGCTTGGGCCATTTCCAGACCGTCAACGTCAAAATGCCGAGCATGCAGGACGTGATGAGCATCGTGCCGGTGACGGCGATACCATAGGCGGCGGCGAGATTGCTCGAACTGCCGAAACCGAGCGCCAGCGCGATCACCATGATCAGCAGCATCCAATTGACGGTGGGCGCATAGATCTGTCCGGCCGCCTTGGCGCTGGTATGGAGGATCTTGATCCGTGGCAGGAAACCGAGCTGGACCGCCTGCTGCGTTACCGAAAAAGCCCCGGAGATCACGGCCTGGCTGGCGATGATCGTCGCGACGGTGGCGAGGAACACGAGCGGCAGCCGCAACGCTGCGGGCGCCATCAGATAGAAGGGGCTTTCGACCGCGGCTGGATTGCTCAGCAGCAGCGCCGACTGGCCGAGATAGTTGAGCATCAGGCAGGGGAAGGCGATATAGAGCCACGACACCATGATCGCCTTGCGGCCGAAATGCCCCATGTCCGCATAAAGCGCCTCGGCGCCGGTCACCGCAAGCACCACAGAGCCAAGCGCCAGGAAGGCGAGCTCCGGATCGAGCAGGAAGAAGTTGAGCGCATACCGGGGATTGAGCGCCCAGAGGATTTCGGGCGTCTGCGCAATACTCGCAATACCAAGCACGGCGAGGACGAGGAAGTAGAAGATGATCACCGGCCCGAACAGCTTGCCGATGGCGGCAGTGCCGCGTGCCTGGATCGCGAATAGCCCGACGAGAATGCCGATCGTGATCGGCAGCACCAGCGGTTTGAGTCCCTCGTTGACGACGGTGAGCCCTTCGACCGCCGACAGCACCGAGATCGCCGGCGTGATGATCGCGTCGCCGTAGAACAGCGCGGTCGCGAGCACGCCGAGCGTTACGACCACCGGCGTCCAGGGGCGTTCGCTGGCCTTGCGCATGATCAGTGCCAGCAGCGCAAGGCTGCCGCCCTCGCCCTTGTTGTCTGCGCGCAGGATGACGAGGACATATTTGACGGTGACGATAAGCATCATCGTCCAGAAGATCAGCGACAGCACGCCGAAGATATGCTCGCGGTCCACGGTCAGCGGGTGATGCCCCATGAAGCTCTCCTTGAGCGCATACAGCGGCGAGGTGCCGATGTCGCCGAACACGACGCCGATGGCGCCAAGCGCAAGCGTAGACAGCCGATCCTGGGGGCCATGATGCGGTTCTGCGGCATCGGGGAGTGCGGCGTTCACGATACTGCCTTCAAAAAGGGAGCCGCGCTCCGGAGCGCGGCACTTCGCGCAAAGGGCATTTGCTTTCCAGCGCGATACCGGCGTCGCCGCATATGTTTTGCATATGCGAAGGCAGGCCTGCGCGCGCGGGCGCCCCAAATCCTATGGAATACCAATGCGCCGGAGCTCTGCGCGCTCTCGAATGCCTATGTGACACGCACTAGCTCAACCGCTTCTCCACGGGATGAGACGGCGTGATGGCTTGGCATCAGAAGGCTGGCGTGAACCTGCTATTGCGCGCGGCGGGCACCGCGTTGCTCGTGGTCGCCTATTTGTGCGGCGCGGCACTGCGCGCGCGGGCGCTAGCCGGGCCGCTCAACAAGGATGCGCTAGCCTATCTATTGGCGGCCATGACCTTCTTCGGCTGGACCGGCGGCTTCGCGCTCCTGACGCTGGGAAATCATATCTTCGACCAGATCGAGATCGCGCAGCGCTGGCATCGGATCGACCGGGAGTCGCGAAGCGACAGAAAAAACGATGCTTGAAGGTGCGCTAAGCTAGTGCGCGATAATCGCCCGGTTTCAGTCCGTGACGTGAAAGCTTATCATACAGCGTCTTGCGCTTTATTTTCAGAGCCTTTTCGACCTGTGGCACGCGCCCGCGGCATCGGGTCAGCGCGTCAACCAGAATCGATCGCTCGAAAGCCATCATCAGCACCGCGAGTGAATCGTCACCCGCGTCCCCTGTCCAGTTTCCCTCGTCATAATCGGTCAACCCGTGAACGAAGTGACGCGCGAAATCGCGCAATTGCCGGATATTTCCGGGCCAGTCAGATGCCAGCAGCCGGTTCCATTCCTCGGCTCGCAGCGGCCGGGGCGAAGTCTTCAGTTCCAGCTCCAACTCGGCAACGAAATGGCGGAAGATCTCCGGAATGTCGTCACGGCGTTCAGCAAGCGCGGGCAACGCGATGGTGATCCCGCCCAGAGGGCGCAGCAGATCCTGCGACGACGGGCTGGAGCCATTGCCCGCGACCGCGACAATTCTGATATCCGCACTCCGCGGACGGTCCGCCCCGAGCGCGCGGTATGTCTTGGTTTCCAGCAGGCTGCCGATGCGGCCGCAAAGCGGCCCCGGGATGCTCTCGATATTGTCGAGCAGCAGCGTCCCGCCCTGTGCCCGCTCAATCAGGCCCGAGCGGGAGGCGCGCTCGGACGGGGCGCGGCCGAATACGATCAGCTCGACATCGGGGTGTGTCCAGATCCCCGCGTCGATAGCGACGAAGGGACGACCGTGACGCGGGCCCAACTCGTGGATGCGGCGTGCGAGGAAGGTCTTGCCGGCCCCGGCGGGCCCGGTGAGCACGATGTCGATATCGGTGCGCGCGACTTCGCCGACCAGAACCTCGAGCCGGCGGGTCCGGTCCGAGGAGCCGATCAGCCCGGTCGCCTCACGATCGCGCAGCCTCTCACGCAGCCTGCGGTTCTCGATCACCAGCGCGCGCTTGTCCGCCGCACGTCGGATCGCCTCCACCAGCGCGGCCGAGGAATATGGCTTGGTGAGGAAGTCGGCGGCCCCTTCCTTCATCGCCCCCACCGCCATCGCAACATCGCCGTGCCCGGTCGTCAAGATCACCGGCAGGTCCGTGTCGAGTTCGCGCACGGCGGCGAAGAATTCGAGGCCGTCCATCCCGGGGAGGCGGATGTCGCTGACCACGACGCCGGGAAAATCGGGCGAGAGCGATCGGAGCGCGGGGGCCGCCCGCTCGTGAGCCTCGACGGCCAAACCCTCCAGTCTCAGCGCCTGCAGCATCGCCTCGCGCAGCGCAGGATCGTCCTCGACGAAGACGACCGCCGGTGCCCCATCCGCCATCACGCCCGCGGTACCTTCATCACGAAGCAGGCGCCGCGCGTGGCGCTTTCGGCGGTCAACTCGCCGCCGAGCGCACGCATGATGTCGCGCGAGATGACCAGCCCGAGCCCCAGGCCGTCCGGCTTGCTGGTGGCGAAAGGCTGGAACAACGCGTCTCCATCGTCCAACAGCCCCGGACCGTCGTCGGCGACGCGAAGGAAACAATGGTGCGCGCCGGTTTCCACCGAGAGCGTAATCGTGCCGCCGGGGCCGATCGCATCGAGCGCGTTCTGGAGCAGGTTCACCAGAACCTGTTCGAGCCGCACCGGCTCGGCGCGCACCGATAGTTCGCCGCTCTGCCGCTCGGGGAGGGACAGCGTAGCCCCGCTGCGCTGTATCCGGTCGTGGAGCAGCATCAACGCGCCGTCGATGGCGCGTCCGATCGCGAAGGTCTCGGGTTCGGCGGTGCCGCGACGAGCGAAGGCGCGCAGTTCGGTGGTGATCCGCCCGATGCGCTCGGTCAACTCGACGATGCGGGTGAAATTGGCGCGCGCTTCGGCCGGCTCGCCGCGATCGAGCAGCTTGGCGCCGTTCTCGGCATAGATTTTCGCCGCGGCGACGGGCTGGTTGATCTCGTGCCCAATCCCAGCCGTCACCTGCCCCAGGATCGCGAGGCGGTTGGCCTGGCCCAGCTGCTCGCGCAGGTCCTGCGTCCTTTGCGCCACCAGGCGCTGCGCGCTGATCTCACGCCGCCGCTTGAGCACGATCGCGAGCGCGGCGACGGCTACTGTGGCGAGCATCACAAGCAGTGCGTAGAGCCGGGCGCGCGCAATGGCCGCATCGACTTCGTCGGCCGGATCGACCAGCAGATGCAGATGCCAGCCCCCAAACGTGACCGGCTGGTCGGTATCGAGAAGCGCGGTAGCGACCGTGCCGTTCACGAGGGGCCTGTCCAGTTTGAGCCGGGGAAGGTCCGCCAGGCCGAATTGTTGAAGGTCGAGGTTGCGATCACGAGGGGCGGGGGGGCCTTGCAGGGTCGTGTGAAACCGCCAGCTGTCTCGGCTGGTGATAAGGACCACGCCCTTGTCGTCAGTGACGAAAACGCCCGCGCCCGCGCGGAGCCAACTCGCCTCCAGCGTGTCGAACTCGACCTTCACCGCGACAACGCCAACCGCCCTGCCGCCCGCCATCACGCGTTGCGCGATGTAGAGGCCCGGCGTGCGGCTCACCGTGCCCAGCGCGAACTGGCTTGCCGCACCGGTAGCCATCGCTTCGCGGTAATAGCGGCGGAAGCTGTAGTTCGACCCTACGAAGCTGGTCGGGAGCCGCCAGTTGCTGGCGGCCAGCGTCGTTCCATCGGCACCCATGAGGTAGATCGCGGCGGCTTTGGTCTGGCGCGCGAGCGCCTCGAAGCGGCGGTCGAGTGCAGGCGCGCGGCGCAGCCCCGTGGCCAGTGTGTCGCGCACCTCCGAATCGTCGGCGAGGATCAGCGGGACGAGGCTGAACTTGTCGAGTTCCGCCTGTAGCCCCGCTGCGAGGAGGGCCGCGTCGTTTGCGCCCCCCTCTCGCGCCTCGCGATAAGCCGTGGCGCGCGCGCTGCGATCGACAACGCCCAGGCCCACGGCAATGGCAGCACCCAAGGCGAGTACCGCCAGGGACACGGCAGCGACGCGAACCTGCTGAACACGCGACAAGGGCATGGGACAACCTGTGCGGAAAGTCGCACTGATGGCAAGGAGGTTGTGCGGATTACCGCACAAATAAGCGCACGGTGAATTATAACATATTGTAACTATTACATAAAATGTTTGGCCTGCATTGCTTCTGGATTGCTGCGACGCGGCCTAGGCTTGCGGGACAGAAACGAGAATGCAGGGGAGAGGAATAGAGATGCAGCCCGAGGCGCCTTCGGTCGCGACGCCGCTTTCGCGTAAGCCGTGGTATGGTCGCCTTTACCTGCAGGTGGTCGTCGCCATCGTCGCCGGTGCCCTGTTGGGCCATTTTTTCCCTGGCGCCGGCATCGCACTGAAGTCGCTCGGCGACGGTTTCATCGCTTTGGTCAAGATGATCATCGCGCCCGTCATCTTCATCACCGTCGCAACCGGAATAGCCGGCATGCGCGATATGAACAGCGTCGGCGGCGTGGCCACCAAGGCGCTGGTCTATTTCTTCACCGTCTCGACCTTTGCGCTCGTCATTGGCCTCGCGGTCGCCAATCTGGTCCACCCCGGCAGCGGGCTAAGCATCGATCCCGCTTCACTCGACGCCGGGGCAGTCGCCCAATATGCCGAGACCGCGCACGAGCAGTCGCTCGCCGGCTTCCTGCTCGCCATCATCCCCAAGACGCTGGTTTCCGCGCTTACCAGCGGCAGCATCCTGCAGGCGCTACTTGTCGCAATCCTGTCGGGTGTGGCGATCGCGCTGACGCGCCCCCGCAGCGACCTTCTACTCGATACCTTGGTGTCGGCGGGCGACGTCGTGTTCAAGCTGGTCAATATGCTGATGCGGCTCGCCCCGATCGGGGCGTTCGGCGCGATCGCCTTCACCATCGGCAGCTTCGGCGTCGGCGCCTTGGCGCAGCTCGCCGGCCTGGTCGCCACGTTCTACCTGACGTCGCTGCTGTTCGTGGTGGTCGTTCTCGGCCTCATTGCCCGTGCGGCGGGTTTCTCGATCTTCGCGCTGGTCCGCTATCTGCGCGAGGAATTGCTGCTGGTGCTCGGAACATCCTCGTCCGAGGCGGCTCTGCCCAGCCTAATGGAAAAACTCGAGATTGCGGGGTGCAGGCGCAGCGTCGTCGGGCTGGTGGTTCCGACTGGATATTCGTTCAACCTCGACGGCACCAACATCTACATGACGCTCGCCGCGCTGTTTATCGCGCAGGCGCTGGGGATCGAGCTGTCGTTCGGCGAACAGCTTTCGCTCGTGCTCGTCGCGATGGTGAGCTCGAAGGGGGCGGCGGGCGTGACGGGCGCGGGTTTCGTGATTCTCGCCGCGACGCTTTCGGTCGTCCCGTCGGTTCCGGTCGCGGGCATGGCGCTGATCCTGGGGATCGACCGCTTCATGAGCGAGTGCCGCGCGCTCACCAACTTCATTGGAAACGCGGTTGCGACGATCGTAGTGGCGAAGTGGGAGAAGGCACTCGACAGCGAGCGGCTTGCCGCCGCAATGGCGGGCACTCCGTTGCCCGCACCAGCTCGCGATAGCGAGCGCCACGAGCGCCATCCGGCGCTGGAACCCGCACTCTCGGCGGGAGGAGACGCGCCATGATCGATCGCCGCACACTCGTCTCGGCCACACTTGCCGCCGGCGTCGCCGGCACGCTTCCGATCGCGCCGGCCCGCGCCAACGAGCTCGAGGAAATCCCGCTATGGCCTGGCACCCCGCCGGGCCGGGGCACCGTAAGCGGGTCCGAAAAGATCGGCACCGAGGGTGCGGGCAAGGGCGCGGTCTCCAATATCGCGGTTCCGCGCCTGCGGGTCCATCGCCCGACCAAGCCCAACGGCATCGCCGTGATCATCTGCGGCGGCGGCGGTTATTTCCGCATCCAGCTCGCAAAGGAGAGCGGCCCTGCCGCAGCGTGGCTCCAGAGCCGTGGCTACACTGCGTTCGAACTTATCTACCGCCTGCCGGGCGATGGCTGGGAGGCCGCTGCGCCCTTCGCTGATGCGCAGCGCGCGATGAAGATCGTCCGCAGCCGCGCCGCCGACTTCGGCCTGCTCAAGGAGCGTATCGGCATCATGGGGATGTCAGCCGGCGGACACCTCGCAGGCTTCACTGCGCTCCAACCGAGCCGAGCCCTCTACTCCGGCAAGGACGGTTTCGAGGCGGCCTCGGCGAGGCCCGATTTCGCCGCCCTACTGTTTCCGGTGGTTTCGATGCGCCCACCCTTCACCACCACGCGCACCCGGCGCCTGATTGTGGGCGAGCATCCCGACGCCGCTGCCCAGGCCGCCTGGTCGCTCGACACCTATGCCGCCAAGGATGCTCCGCCGATCATTCAGTTTTCGGCCGCCGACGATCCGATCACGCCGCCGGGGCACAATATCGCACTCTACGAAGCGCTGATCCGCGCGGGCGCGCATCCCGAAATGCACATCTTTGCGAGCGGCGGACACGGGTGGGGCCTCGGCACGCCGGACGAGCCGCTAAGCCAGTGGCCGAGAATTTTCGAAATCTGGCTACGCGGCCAGTTTCGCAATCAGACAAAATGACAAGGGGAGCATAAAATGCGTATCAAGATGATGGTCAGAGTTGCGCTTCTGTGCAGTGCGAGCCTGTGGACCGTTCCGGCGCTCGCGCAGACCAGTCCCGCGACGCCCGACCAACCCGAGGATGCGGCGGCTCCCGCCGAGCAGGACGACGCGATCGTCGTTGTTGGCAGCCAGATCCAGGGCGCCAAGATCAACGATATCCTCCCGGTCACCGTGCTCGACGAGAAGGCAATCGAGAATGTCGGCGCGTCCTCCGGCGACGAGCTGTTTCGCTCGATTCCTCAGGCCGGCACGGTCGCGTTCAACGAGCAGAATGCGAGCACGGTGAACAACGCCCGCGGTGATGCCGCCTCGATCAACCTGCGCGATCTTGGCACCGGCAACACCTTGCTGCTGATCAACGGCCGCCGCATGACGCTCCACCCCGGCTTCCAGACCGAACTGCTGGTGCCTGTGGTCTCCTCCGACACCAACGAGATCGCGCCCGGATCGGTCAGGCGGATCGAGGTGCTGCGCGACGGCGCCTCGGCGATCTACGGCGCCGACGCGGTCGCGGGCGTGATCAACACTGTCCTCAAGGGCAATCGCCGCGGCGGCTTTCTCGAGGGCGATTACCGGCTGTACGACGGCACGAGCATGTACAGTTCCCAGATCAGCGGCGGCTATGGCTTCGACTTCGCCGACGGGCGCGGCAACCTGACAGTCTATGGCAGCTATTTCTATGAAAACGGCATGCCCGATTCCGACCGCATCTATTCCTCTGACGACGACCGGCTTCCGCTGGTCGTGGGCACGGATTTCGAGGGCGACGCCTCGTTCAACAATCGCAACACCTTTGGCCCGTTCGGTCAGTTCGACATCCAGGGTTCGTCACCCGCGAGCAGGACGCCGATCGGTGACGACGACTTCTATCTTCAGCCGAGTACGTTTCCAGGCTGCAAGATGCAGTTCGGCGGCGGCATCTGCGCGCGCGACGGAACGACGCCGGTCGCGGCCGTTCGTTACAACACGATCTATGGCAACAGCCTGATTAGCCGCAAGAGCCGCTATAACGGAACCGCGCTACTGCGCTATGACCTGAGCGACGGGGTGCAGGCCTATTTTGAAGGGAGCTATTATCGATCGGAAAGTCGCCGTCAGCTCGATGCTTCCGCGATCCTCAGCGCCGTTCCGGTCGGCATCTCGCGCTCCGCATACTGGAATCCGTTCGGCCCCGTCGGTAGTCCGAACCGGCTGCCGGGAACCACTATCGCCAGCAGCGGCGTCGACGTCATCATGGAGCGGTATCGCTTCGTCGATGTCGGCAATCGCGATGTTTCGGTCGACAAGGACACCTACCGCCTCGTCGGGGGGCTGCGCGGCGATTTCGGCGCATGGAAATTCGATACCGGCTTCCTCTATTCGCAAGCGGACTCGATCGATCTCACGCATAACCGCGTCTCGCTGACGGCGATGCAGAAGCAGATCAACCTGACGACGGCCAACGCCTACAATCCGTTCAATGGCGGCTGCGTCGATTCCGATCCTGGCCTTGGCGATTGCACGCCCAACCCGCAGTCCTCGATCGACCCGTTCCGGATCGACGTCTATCGCAAGGGCGGCACCAGCCTTGCACTCGCCGATTTCAGGATCAGCCGCGACGACCTGTTCACTCTGCCCGGCGGCAATCTGGGCGTCGCCGCGGGCGTCGAGTGGCGGCGCGAGACCTTCTACGACGATCGCGATCCCCGGCTCGACGGGACCATCACCTTCACCGATAGCGTTACTGGCGAATTTAACGGCAGCGACGTCGCGGGCACCAGCCCCTCGCCCGATACGAGTGGGCGACGCGAGGTCTATTCGGCATTCGCCGAGCTGTTTGTGCCGCTGGTCAGTCCCGAGATGAACCTGCCGCTGGTGGAGCGGCTAAACGTCCAGCTTGCCGGCCGGATGGAGCGCTTCACCGACATCAGGGAGACGGCCATGGTCCCGCGCGTCGCCGTGTCGTGGACTACAATCCCGGGCGTCACCTTCCGCGGTGCGTGGTCGCGGGGGTTCCGTGCGCCGAACCTCGTGCAGGTCAACGACGCGGGAACGACCCGCTCGAACACCCGCGACGATTTCGTCGTCTGCCAGGCACAGGTGCAGAAGGGCATCATTTCGAACCTGGGCGCGTGTCCCGGCGCGGGTGTCATCAGCTACCGCTCGGGCACGGAGAATCTCGTCCCGGAAGACAGCACCAGCATCAACCTAGGCATCGTGCTGGAGCCCGGTTTCATTCCCGGCCTGACGCTGACCGTCGATTTCTGGCGGGTCAAGCAGACCGGGCTTGTCGGCACCTTCGGCGATGACAACGCCATCGCGCTCGACCTGCTGCGCCGGCTCGGCGGGAGCACCAACCCAAATGTGGTCCGCCTGGCGCCCACCCCCGATGATATCGCGCTGTTCAACGGGACCGGCCTCGCGCCGGCCGGCAAGATCGCCTATGTCATCGACGACTATCTCAACCTCGACAGCCGGACCTCGAAGGGGCTCGATTTCGGGTTATTCTACAGCGTGCCCGATTTCGGATTGGGCAAGTTCCGCGTCAGCCTCAACGCGGCCCGACTGATCGGCTTTGTCCAGTCCGCGGGGACCGACGGTCAGGAGTTGGTCGACGCGGTATCCAGTGGTGTGCTGCCACTCGACGTCACTGTCGGCGGCCTGGGCCAACTGCTCCAACTCGACGGCCGCCCCAAATGGCGCGCCAGCGGGGCGATCAACTGGGAATCGGGCCCGGTCGAAGTCGGCCTTTATGGCCAGTATGTCGGCAAGGTCTACGATACCAGCGTGATCCGCGACGTTCTGATCGTGTCCGACGATCCGAATGCAAACTATTTCCCCGTGGAGGATTCGTTCATCCTGAACCTGTCGATCTCGTACACGATCAAGAACGAAACGCCCCTGAACGGGACGCGTCTGCGCTTCGCGATCAACAACCTGTTTGATGAGGATCCGCCGCTCGCGGACGAGGATTATGGCTTCTACAGCGATCTGCACAGCCCGCGTGGGCGCACGTTCCACATCGAACTGCGCAAGACGTTCTGACGCGATGGGCGGCGCGGTAACGAAAGCGGCGTGCGCGCTGCTCGCGGTGTCGCTGGCAGTGGGAGGGTGCGCCGGCAAGCGGCAGGCATTCTCCCTATCCCCGCCGCCCACGGCGCTTGCGGCAGCGCGACCGTGCGCCTCGGCAGAGGTGACCATCGCCTTCGATTTCGAGGGTGCCTCGCCCGCGCGCTGCGTCATAGAGGGTCCGCGCTCCTTCACGCTGGTGATCGGTCCCGAACACGGTCCACCGATCAATCCCAGTCCGTGGTATGCCTTTCGCTATCGGGCGGCGAACGGGCCGCCGGTTTCGGTCACGCTGACCTATCTGGGCGCAAGGCATCGCTATACCCCGAAGCTCTCGAGGGGCGGCGAAACGATTGAACTCGACGCGGCGGTCGGCGCCGCGGGGAACAGCGCGACGCTGTCCCTGCCCGCGGGGAAAGGGATCGTCAGCGCGCAACCGCTCTATACCCCGGGGCACTATGCGCGCTTCCTTGACGCGATGGTGCGCGATTATGGCGCCCGGCGGATAACGCTCGGCAGGTCGCTCGACGGACGTGCCATCGATGGCGTAACGCTCGGTTCGCCGGATGCGCCGTGTCTGATCGTCCTGCTCGGACGTCAGCACCCGCCCGAAGTCACCGGCAGCTACGCGATGGAACCCTTCGTCGCCGAGCTCGCGCGCATCCTGAAAGCCGATCCGTCGCTGGCGGCGCGATTTCAGGTTCTTGCCGTCCCGCTTGTCAATCCGGATGGGGTCGCACTCGGCCATTGGCGAGCCAATCGAGGCGGGGTGGACCTCAACCGCGACTGGGGCACCTTCACTCAGCCCGAAACCCGGGCGGTAAGGGACTATCTGGCGGCGCTGCCGGTAAAGGTAAGGCCGTTCATGACGATCGATTTCCATTCGACCGCGCGCAATCTCTTCTACGTACAGGGAGCAGAGGCCACGCCCGACCAGGCCCGCGTCATCGCCCAATGGCTCGATAGCCGGTTGACCGCCTTCGCCCGATATCCCTTCACCGTCGAACGCAGCAACGCGAATCCGGGCGCCGGCACCAGCAAGACCTGGTTCAACGCCACCTATGGCATTCCCGCAATCACGTACGAAGTCGGCGACGCAACGTCACGACAGAACGCGGAGGAGCCGGCAAGGGAATTGGCACGAACACTCTTGCCGATTTTGGCGACGCGCAGCGACTGCTGCATTTCAGCCATGCCGTGGGGATCGACCAGGTCGACAGGCGTCCGCAAGCGGACATATGGCAGCTTTCGGAGTAAGCGTTCCTAATAACGGCGAGGCGGCGAACGGCCCAAACCGCGTGGCGGTCGTGCGCCGAAGCTGCCGGGATAGGGGTCTTTTGTGGTTCGCACGGCGCATGATCATTCTTTGTGTGGCTGGCGCGTGCGTAGCAAATGGCCGCTGCCGGAACTTATGCCCTGGAGCGGCGACAATGCGTCCTGGTAAGGCTGAGGTGGTGAGTTCAATCCTCACCGGCAGCACCATCTTCCTGACCGGAAACCTGCGGGAATTTCCCTGATGTCGGTCCATGATTTCACCCATGCGATCCTGCGCACCCCCGGACGTTCGGTGGTGGACGGGCTGCGCGCGCATGACCGGCCGGGGCCGGACTATGCGCGCATCCTCGCCGAACATGCCGCCTATGCCGAAGCGCTCGAACGCGCGGGCGTCGCGACACAGATCCTGCCGCCGCTGGAGGATTCTCCCGATTCGGTCTTCGTCGAGGATCCGGCGCTGGTCTTCCCCGAAGGCGCGATCCTGCTGAACCCCGGCGCGCCGAGCCGCGCGGCGGAGGGCGAGCATCTTCTCCCCACGCTCCGCGCCAATTTCGAGCGCGTGCTGACGCTGAACGAAGGCCATGCCGATGGCGGCGACATCATGGTGACGCCAAGCCGCGTCCTGATCGGCCTCTCCGCGCGCACCGACGAGGCAGGCGCGATGAGCCTCGCCGCAGCGCTCGGCCAGTTCGGCCGCGACTCGCTGATCGTCGAACCGCCCGAGGGCGCGCTCCATCTCAAGACGATCGCGAGCATGATCGACGAAGACACGGTGCTGACCACCCCCGAAGGCGAAGCGAGCGGCCTGTTCGCGGGATTGTTCCACACCATCATCACGCCCGAGGGCGAGGAGGCGGCCGCCAACGCGCTGCGGGTCAATGACACGCTGCTGCTCTCGGCGGGCCACCCGCGCATCGCCGAACGCCTCCATCGCGACGGCTACAAGCTCGACCTGATCGACACCACCCATGTCGCCCGGATCGACGCCGGGCTTTCATGCATGTCGCTGCGCTGGCGTGACGCGCGGGCCTGACTTCCGCGCGGCACCTGCTGGACGCGCCCGCCGCATTGGTGTATTATATCAATAATACAGATGCGGAGGCGAATATGGCACGGCGGTCCTTTCATGGCGAAGCGGGGCGGCCGTTCGGCACGGTCGCGGTGCTGCTCTGTGTGCTGCTCACCAGCGCGGCCTTTGTGCTGGGTCGGATCGCGTTCAAGATCACCGGGACCTGGGTGCCGATGGAGCCCGATCCCGCGCTGATCCCGGCGCTGCGTGATTATTGGGGCCTGCTGCTCGCGAGCGAGATCGTGAAGGCGGTCAACGCCGGAGCGATCGCGCTGGCGGTATGGACGCTCGCGGGCCCGGTTTCGGCGCCGCGCCGCGCCGGGCGCGCGGCGCTCGCCATGGGGATGCTGGGCGCGACGCTGATGGCGGCCGCGGCGCATTTCAACATCGAGGCCGCCGCCGAACTCTCCACAGGCGCGAGCTCCGCCCGGGACTGGCTCGGCGCGGACCTGTGGTCGGCGGGGCTCGCCTGTATCGGCCTCTGTGCGGCGCTGCTGATGATCGAGGCGCGGCGCGCGGAGAGCCTGCCCGCATGGGTGCAAGTGTGCGGCGTCGCTTTCGGTCTCGCCTGTCTGGCCGCCGCCGCGTCACCCATGCTACTCCAGATTGTGCCGGGCTTTGCCCTGGTCTGGTGGCTCGGCGTGTTCGCCACGCTCTACAAGCCCGAGGACCGCGTCGCGCGCTGACGATGGCCATTGCAACGCGGCCCGGATTCTCCGATCAGGCGCGCAATCGGAATCCGGAGGCTTGCAATGAAGACCCGCGCCGCAGTCGCATTCGAGGCGAAAAAGCCGCTCGAGATCGTCGAGCTGGACCTTGAGGGGCCCAAGGCCGGCGAAGTGCTGGTCGAGATCATGGCGACGGGCATCTGCCACACCGATGCCTATACGCTCGACGGGTTCGACAGCGAGGGCATCTTCCCGAGCGTGCTCGGCCATGAAGGCGCGGGGATCGTCCGCGAGGTCGGCGCGGGGGTCACCTCGGTCAAGCCCGGCGACCATGTCATCCCGCTCTACACGCCGGAATGCCGCCAGTGTAAGTCGTGCCTCAGTGGCAAGACCAATTTGTGCACCGCGATCCGCGCGACGCAGGGCAAGGGGCTGATGCCGGACGGCACGTCGCGCTTCAGCTACAAGGGCCAGACCATCTTCCATTATATGGGCTGCTCGACCTTCTCGAACTTCACCGTGCTGCCCGAAATCGCGGTGGCGAAGATCCGCGAGGACGCACCGTTCAAGACGAGCTGCTACATCGGCTGCGGGGTGACGACCGGCGTCGGCGCGGTGGTCAACACAGCCAAGGTACAGGTCGGCGACAATGTCGTCGTGTTCGGGCTGGGCGGGATCGGGCTCAACGTGATCCAGGGCGCCAGGCTGGCGGGCGCAGGCGGGATCGTCGGCGTCGACATCAACCCCGACCGCGAGGAATGGGGCCGCAAGTTCGGCATGACCGACTTCATCGACGGCCGCGGCAAGGATCGTCAGACGGTGATCAACGAGATCCTCGCGCTCACCGATGGCGGCGCGGACTATACGTTCGACTGCACCGGCAATACCGAAGTGATGCGGACCGCGCTCGAGGCCTGCCACCGCGGCTGGGGAACTTCGATCATCATCGGCGTGGCCGAGGCCGGCAAGGAAATCGCGACGCGCCCCTTCCAGCTCGTCACCGGGCGCAACTGGCGCGGGACAGCGTTCGGCGGGGCCAAGGGCCGGACCGACGTACCCAGAATCGTCGACTGGTACATGGACGGCAAGATCGCGATCGACCCGATGATCACCCATGTTCTGACGCTCGAGGAGATCAACAAGGGTTTCGACCTGATGCATGCCGGCGAGAGCATCCGCAGCGTGGTGGTCTACTGACATGTTCAACCATGTCGTGGTCGGCACCAACGATATCGAGCGGTCCAAGGCGTTCTACGACGCGGTGCTCGGGACACTCGGCTTCGCGGGCGAGCCCTTCCGCCATGTGAACGCCACCGGCCAGACTCGGCTCTTCTACCGCCACAATGGCGGGACGATGTGCATCTCCGAACCGATCGACGGCGAACCCGCGACCGTCGGCAATGGCGGCACGATCGGGTTCAAATGCGATTCGCCCGAGCAGGTGAGGGCGTTCCACGACGTCGCGGTGGCGCATGGCGGCACCTCGATCGAGGATCCGCCGGGCCCGCGCGACGGCGGGGCGCTGGGGACGATGCACCTCAGCTATGTCCGCGATCCGGACGGCAACAAGCTCTGCGCGATCCATCGCTGATGGAGACGGTCTCGACCAACACGGCGCATGGGGGCGTGCAGGGCGTGTACCGGCATGCCTCCTCCGCGACCGGCACCGACATGGTCTTCTCGGTCTATGTGCCCCCGCATGATGCGGGCGCGACGCTGCCTGTGCTCTGGTACCTTTCGGGCCTGACCTGCACCCACGCCAACGTCACCGACAAGGGCGAGTATCGCCGGGCCTGCGCCGAGCATGGGGTGATCTTCATCGCGCCCGACACCTCGCCGCGCGGCGAGGGCGTGCCCGATGTGCCCGAATATGATTTCGGTCAGGGGGCGGGCTTCTATGTCGATGCGACCGAGGCGCCCTGGGCCGCGAACTTCAAGATGCGTTCGTATATCGAGCAGGAGCTGCCCGCGCTGATCGCCGCGCAGTTCCCGATGGCCGATATGCGCCGCCAGGGCATCACCGGCCATTCGATGGGCGGGCATGGCGCGCTCACCATTGCGCTCAGGGACCCTGAGCGTTTCAGGTCGGTCTCCGCCTTCGCGCCGATCGTCGCGCCATCGCTGGTGCCGTGGGGGCAGAAAGCGCTGGCGGGCTATCTGGGCGAGAGCCGCGAGGCGTGGCGGGCCTATGACGCGGTCGCGCTGGTCGCAGACGGCGCCCGCCTGCCCGATCTGCTCGTCGACCAGGGCAATGCCGATGCCTTCCTTGCCGAGCAGCTCCGCCCCGAGCTGCTCGAGGCCGCCTGCGCCGCCGCGGGCATCAAGCTGACGCTCAGGATGCAGCCCGGCTACGATCACAGCTATTATTGCATCTCGACCTTCATGGCCGATCATATCGCGTGGCACGCGGAACGCTTGAAGCCCCATGCTTGAACCAACGCCCCGCTAACCGCATCTTAAGCGGCAACGGCAAAGGTCAGGCGTCATTCCGGGAGCTCCAGGTCCATGTTGAAGTTCTTCAGCCGCGCGCTCGCGGCGTTGGCGGTGCTGTTCGCGCCCGCGGCTTACGCGCAGGAAGTCCGCGACGCCGATCCGGCGATCTGGGTGGTCAAGGACGCGGACACCACCATCTATCTGTTCGGCACGGTGCATGCGCTCAAGCCTGGCCTTGGCTGGTTCGACGAAGCAGTGAAGGACGCGTTCGACAAGAGCGACGAAGTCATGCTCGAGATGATCCTGCCCGATCCGGCCGCGATCCAGGGGGTGGTGATGCAGATGGCGGCCAATCCCGGTGGCCCGACAGTCACCGAATCGCTGCCCGAGGACGTGCGCACACCCTATCATGACGCGATGACCGCGGCGGGCATTCCCTATGCGATGTTCGAGAATTTCGATCCGTGGTTCCCGGCCGTCGCGCTCGGCTCGCTCTCGCTTCCCAAGCTTGGCTATGACCCCCAGCAGGGAGCCGAGCGTATCATCACCGATGCCGCGAAGGCCGCGAACAAGCCCGTCGGCGGGTTCGAGACGCCCGAGCAGCAGCTCGGCTATTTCGACGGTTTGCCTCGCCCGCTGCAGATCAAATACCTCGTCGATACCGTCACCGAACTGCCCAAAATGGGTGAAACGCTGGATGGCATGATGGTCAAATGGGCCGCGGGCGATGCCGATGGGCTCGGCAAGCAGATGAACGAGGAAATGACCGACACGCCCGAGCTGGCCAAGGTGCTGCTGTTCCAGCGCAACGAGCGCTGGGCGGGCTGGATCGCCCAGCGGATGGACAAGCCCGGCACGGTCTTCATCGCGGTCGGCGCGGGGCATCTCGCCGGGCCGAACAGCGTGCAGGATTATCTTGCCAAGCGCGGGCTGAAGGCCGAGCGTATCTCCTATTGATGAACCAGCCGCCACGCCCCTTTATCGGCCTCGCCGCCGGAATCGCCGCCGGACTGGTGGCCGCCGCGGCGATGTCGGCCTTCCAGGCGCGCGCAGCGAAGCTGCTTCCCGAAAGCGACGACACGCCCGACGTGCCGGATGACGGCGCGGCCCCCTATATCGTCGGCGCGGTGATCGGCGGCATCTATGGCGTGATCAGCGAATACCAGCCCGAGGCGAGCAGCGGCTTCACCGGCACCTATGGCATCGCCGCTGCGGCGCTGGCCGACCCGGCCGGGGCGCTGGGGCTGAGTGACGACGGCGAGGTCGCGGCGAACCCTGTGGGCGTGGCCTCCGACCTGGTGTTCTGCGCGGTGCTCGAAGGGGTGCGCTGGCTGCTCGGCGGGCGGCGCTGAGCCCTTATGTGGAATTAAGTGGGCCAAAGCGCGCTTCCGGGCACGCCCAGCCAAGCAGGCGAAATCCAACATTTCAAGCGCTTAGAGCAGCAAATCCTGCACGCTGGTTCGCCTGATCGAGCCGCCGCCGCGCCGCCGCTCATACTCGGTGCGCGCGGTGAAGCGGACATCCTCGTCGCGGTCGCTCATGAACCCCTGGAGCACCTCGTCCTCGACTTCGGTCCATTCCTTGCCGCGATCGGGGCCGTAGCGGACGCGGGGGAGCAGGCCGGGAATACTCGACCATTCGATCAGCTGCGCGATGCTCGCTTCGTTGAGCATGTCGCGCAGATGATGCGCGGTCACATAGGCATCGGGGAAGGCGCGGTGCGCCGGGAGGCCGCGCTCATGCTCCAGCCCCTCGGGCTTTCTCCAGTAGCGCAGCACCTGGTTCGAGAAGCTGGGCGAATCGGGCCAGAGCCGCAGCGCGCATTTCCAGGTGCAGATCCAGTCCGCGCCCTGGGTCAGCGCGGGGGTGCAGAATTGCTGCTCGAAGCTCGCGCGATGCGCCGCCAGCGCCACGCGGCGCGGCCAGGGATTGAGGATCGGACGCGCGCAATCGTGCCACCAGGGGGCATCGGCGACATCCTCGTCGCGGATATGGTGGATCGCGGTGGTGATCGGGTTCATCTGGCGCCCGGGGTTGACGAGCTGCGCCCCGCCCTCGCCCTGCAATTCCCAGCGTCCATCGCTGCCGAGCGCGACATCCTGCCAGCCGATCTCGCACACGCCGTGCGCGGGCGGGGCCTGACCGGTGGTTTCGAGATCGATGACCCGGATGATCTGCGGGGATGACGCCATGGCGCGCCATTTGGGGTTTCGCGGCGGCGAAAGCGAGTCTTAAGCGCTGGACCTGCCGCACGGGCTGGTGAAAGATCGCGCCATGCGACGCGCCTGTCCCCTCGCCTGCGCCGGCCTGTCGATCGTCATGCTGACGGCCGCCAGCCCGGCGGCGGCCCAGTCGCTCGAGCTCAACGGGCGCAAGCTGACCATGAGTCCGTACGAGATGAAGGTGCTGGGGGATGTGCGGGTCGCGCTGACGAGCAGCAATCGCGGCGCGCAGGACAAGGCGCTGGCGGCCGCACGCAGCGGGGTGCAGGGCCCCGATGCCCGCCATGTCCTTGCGACCTATGAGCTGGAGATCGCCAACCGGCGCGGCGACGATGCGATGCGGATCAGGGCGCTGGACGTCCTGATCGCGAGCGACCTCACCACCGATATCAACCGCGCCTCCTATCTCGGCGTGCGCGGTCAGATCGCCTTTCAGGCCGGCGATATCGCGATGACGAAAGCGCTGTGGACCCGGCTGCTCGCGATGAAACCCGGCGATCCGCAGGTGCTCGCGAACCTGGCACAGGTCCGCATCGCCGAGAACGACCCCAAGGGCGCGGTCGAGATGATCGAGCAGGCGATTGCCGGGCTGGCGGCGGCGGGCAAGCCGGTGCCGGAGCCTCTCTACCGCCAGCGGCTGAGCATCGCGAACCAAGCCAGATTGCCGGGCGCGGGCTTCGCCGCCGCGCTCGCGCTGGTCCGCGCCTATCCGAGCCCGCAGAATTGGCGCGACGGGCTCGTCGTGTACCGCCAGCTCGTCCAGCATCAGGGCGGGCTGGAGATCGACCTGCTCCGGCTGATGCGCGCCGTCGGTGCGCTCACCAAGCCCGCCGAATATCAGCGGCTGGCGCAGCTGCTCAACCATGGCGGGTTCGCCGCCGAGGCCAAGGCGGTACTCGACGAGGGCGAGGCGCGCGACGTCATCCCCGCGCTTGACCTGCTGACGCGGCAGATCCGCGCCGAGATCGAGCGCGAGGTCCCGAAGGAGCAGGCGCGGGTCGCGGGCAGCGCGCCGGGGCTGGCGCGGGCCGACTCGCTGGCGGGCATGGGCCGTTACGACGAGGCGGCCGCGCTTTACCGCGCCGTACCGGGGGCTGAGGCGAGCCTGCATCTGGGGATGACGCTGGCGGCGGCGGGGCGGCGCGACGAAGCCATCGCGGTGTTCCGGTCGCTTGCGGGGCAGGCGGGCGGTTATGGCGAGTTGGCGGGGTTCTGGCTGGCCTGGCTGGAGCGGACGGGCGGTGAGGCCCGCTAGAGTCCCTCCCCTTCAGGGGAGGGACTTATTTTGGGATCAATGCGCCGCCTGTTCGCCGCGGACCAGCCCGCTTGCCGCCAGCTGCGCGTCGATCTGACCCAGGAGGCGGTCGAGGCCTTCCTGCGACTTGGCCTCGGCGCGCGCGACCAGCACGTCCTGCGTGTTGCTCGCCCGCAGCAGCCACCAGCCGTCGGGCGTGTTCACGCGCGCGCCGTCGGTGCGGTTGACGTCGGCGCCCTCGGCCTCGAGCCGGTCGAGCACTTCGTCGA
>CBINJP010000026.1:0-55860 GCA_966251045.1 uncultured Sphingomonas sp. | reverse complement strand
CAAAATGTCGATGAACACGCGGTACCGGCCCTCCGCGTGCAGCCGGTCGATCGCCGATTTGAAGATCGTTTCGTAATGCACGTCGAACCCACCCCGTTTCAGGGGTTTGCGTGTAAGTCGCGCGGGGAGGGGGGCTCTATTGTGGATATCCCCTAGGGAGTTTTCGCACTGCCGCGGCACGCGGCCGGTTACGTGAATCACCGCATTGGCCGGCCCCCGCGCATGGCTACAAGCCGCGCTCGTGACCCTTGTCCTCCAACTCGCTATCGCAACGGCCGTTGTCATCGGGACCGTCACCGTCCACCTTCTCGGCCTGGCGATGCTGCTCAGACTGTTGCGCCGTCATCGAAGCTACGCGCCCGCGCGCGGCACGCTTGCGCACGATCTGGCGGGTATCGCGGGCGCCGCGTTCGGGCTCTTCGCGCTCCATGCCGTCGAAATCTGGGCCTATGCGGCGCTCTATCTCGGGATCGGCGCGCTCCGGACGTTCGAGGAGGCGCTTTATTTCTCGACCTCCACCTACGCCACCATCGGCTATGGCGACATCGTCCTGGCGGCGGATTGGCGGGTTCTCGGGGCGATCGAAGGGATCAACGGCGTGATCCTGCTGGGCTGGTCCACCGCCTTCTTCGTCGCGGTGGTCGGCAGGATCCGGCTACTCGAGCTTGAAGCGCGCGGAGGCTGAAAGTCAGGCGGCCGCCATGCCCAGGTTGAGCAGGGTATCCAGCCATTGCTCGCGCGTTTCGGCGTCGCCCTCGACATTGCCGATCAGCGTGTGCTCGACCGGCTTGATGCCGACGAATTTGAGGATGTTCCGCTCGAAGCTCTTCACGCTATGGGCGCCGAAATAGAAGCGGTAGAAGAATGCCGGCATGCCCATCGTCACGACGAGCCGGGCCGAGCGTCCCTTGAGCATCGGCTTGGGCATCGTGCCTTGCGAGAGCGCGAACCCGGGGCGGGCGACCTGTTCGAGGAAGGCCTTCAGCAGGGCCGGCACGTCGCCGAGCCAGAGCGGATAGAAGAAGACGATGTGCTGGGCCCAGCGGATCGCTTCCTGGCACGCGACGATCTCGGGCTCGGGCTCGCCCTCCATCCATTCCGCCCGCGAGCGCAGGAACGGAATCTCGATCTTGCTGAGATCCAGCCGCCGGACGTCGTGGCCGGATTCGCGCGCGCCGTCGGCATAGGCGTCGGCCAGGGCATGCACGAAACGCGCGGGATCCGGGTCCGGATGGGCGTCGATGATCAGGATCTTCTTGCTCATGCAGCCAGTGTGCGAGGCGGGCCGCGCGGTCAAAATACGCAAATATCCTAGGTCTTTTCGAGACCCATTCCGGCCGCGAAGGCGATGCGAAGCGCGTCGGAAAGACTGCGCGCGCCGAGCTTGGTCATCACGTTGGAGCGATGGACTTCGACGGTTCGGGCCGAGATGCCGAGATCATAGGCGATGGTCTTGTTGGGCAGCCCCTGGGCAAGCCCCTCGAGCACCTCGCGCTCTCTCGCGCTCAGCGCGCCGAGCGCGACGCCGGCTTCCTCGGCCTTCACGCTGGCATCGCTGCTCGCGTCGAGCCGCGCGAACGCCGCCTCGATGGCATTCATCAGCACGGCCTTGTCGATCGGCTTTTCGATGAAATCGACCGCTCCGTTCTTCATCGCGCGCACCGCGATCGAGATATCGCCATGGCCCGTCAGGACGATCACCGGCATCATCACGCCCAAGTCGCGCAGCTTCTGCTGGACTTCCAGTCCATCCATCTCCGGCATGCGCACATCGAGCAGGATGCACCCTGTCTCGGCGTGGCGGACGGCCTTGAGAAACTCGACGCCGGTCGCCCAGGTCTCGACCGCGAAGCCCGAGGTCTTGAGCATGAAGCTCGCGGCGCGGCGGATCGCGTCTTCGTCATCGACGACATGAATCAATCGGCTCTGGCTCATTCCAGCGTCTCCGGCTCGACATGGGGCAAGGTGAAGTGAAAACAGGTGCCGCCGCCGTCCCGCGGCGCCATCCAGATACGGCCGCCATTCGCTTCGACGATGGTGCGGCAGATCGACAGGCCAAGGCCCATTCCGCCGCTCTTCGTCGTGTTGAAGGCGTCGAACAGATTGGCGGCGACTTCGGGAGCGACTCCGCGGCCCGTATCCGCGACGCTGACGCGGACGAAGCCCGGGGCATCCATCGCGGTCGAAACCGTCAGTTCGCGCACGTCGCATCCGGTCATCGCCTCCACGGCGTTGCGGATCAGGTTGATCAGGACCTGCTGGGTCTGGATCTTGTCGACCAGCACCGTCGTCGCCTCCGGATCGAGCGCGACGGTGACCGAAATGCCCTTCTCGCGCGCTCCGATCAGCGCCAGTTTCGACGCCTCCTCGATAAGCTCGGGCAAGCTGGTCACTCGCTTGTCGACTTCCCCTCGCGCGACGAATTCGCGCAGCCGCTGGACGATATGGCCGGCGCGCATTGCCTCGTTTTCGGCGTCGGCAAGCGCGTCCATGATCGTGGGAAAGTCCTCCGGTTTGGGGTCCTGCATCAGGGTCCGGAGCCCCTGCATGTAATAGGCGACTGCGGTGATCGGCTGGTTGAGCTCGTGCGCCAGCGTCGACGCCATCGTGCCCATCGCGCTGACGCGCGCGACGTGGATGAGATCGGCGCGGAGCGCCTCGATATGCTCCTCGGCGGCCTGCTTCTCGGAAAGGTCGCGGACAAAGCCCGTGAAGATGCGCTCGCCATCGGTTAAGGCCTCGCCGACCGCCAGCTCCATCGGAAATGTCGAGCCGTCCCGGCGCTGGCCCACCACGACGCGGCCCGTGCCGATGATCCGCTTCTCGCCGGTGGAAAGATAGCGGTCGAGATAATCGTCGTGCCGCTCGCGATCGGGGGAAGGCATCAGCGCGCTCACGTTTCTGCCCCGGATTTCGGCTTCCGCGAAACCGAACAGCCGCTCGGCCGCGGCGCTGAACGACAGGATGTTGCCGCCGCTGTCGATCACGATCATCGCGTCGGGCACGGTCGCCAGGATCGATCGGAACTGAGTCGCGCTCGCGCTCAGCTGGCGTTCGCGCGCGCGCTGTTCGGTGACGTCGCGGATGACCTTGCTATAGCCGCGCAGCGCCCCCGACGGCCAAAAGAGCGCGGTGATCGAGGCATGGGCGAGAAACTCGGACCCGTCCTTGCGGACCCGCCAATCCTCTTCCTCGAACTTGCCTTCGGCGCGCGCCCGCTTGAGGTCGTGATCGGGCTTGCCCGCGGCCCGCGCCGCCTCGGGGTAGAAGATCGCGGTGTGCTGCCCGATCACTTCATCTTCGGACCACCCCTTGAGCCGCTCGGCACCCTTGTTCCAGATCGCGACGCGGCCCTGCGGATCGAGCATGTAGATGGCATAGTCAGTCGCGCCGTCGATGAGCAGGTTGAGCTCCTCGGCCAGCTGGTCGGCGCGCGGCTCGAGGCCCAATCCGCCCGCTTCCGAAGCGCGAGGCGGCTTCACGGCCTTGCGAACGCGCGGAAAGCGAACGCCTGCGAGAAGAGATGCAGCGCCGGAACCGCCATCATGCCACCCATTGAATCCGCCACCCTTTCGCGCAGGCCGTAATCATAAATGACATAAGTTGCGGGTGCCAGCATCTCGAGGGCATGATGAACGTCCGGCCCGTGCAATCATGCCTCCCGGATCCGGTCGAGCGCGACCAGCAGCGCCTGCTGGCGCAATGGCTTTTCCATGACCATCGCATAGCCGGCCGCCTTGGCCAGTCGAGCCAGGTCGGCCGACGGGAAAGCAGTCACCAGAATGGCATGTCCGGTCCAGCCCCGCGACCGGAGGGTGCGAAGCAGCGCGAGCCCATCGCTGTCCGCCAACATGAAATCGGCCACAAGATATTGCGCGGCAAGCGAAATCGGGTCCGCCAGGGCCGCTTCGTCCGAGGCGAAGGAGCGGACATCGTAACCGCTCCCGATGAGCAGGAGCTGCAGGGAGCGCCGCACGGCATCGTCGTCTTCGACAAGGAGGAGTTTGGGGCGCTGCCCGGCAGCCGGCGCCGACGATTCGGTCATGCGGAATTCAGGCCTTCACGCAAGGAGCTCACGCTGAAGGCGCGCGCGGGGCCGCCGCGTGGCGTCGACGTCAAAAAACGCCCCGAGTCCGGATGCCGGATCGGCGCAAGGGGATTTGGCGCGGGCGCGCTCATGTGAGCCGGCCCATCAGGAGCGCGGCAAGATCGAGCGCCAGCAGCGCGCCGAGCACGCAGCTTCCGATCAGGAAGCGCGGATGGCGAAGCGGCGACGAAAAGTCGGTGTGCGTCCTGGACGCCAGATGAGTCATGTCCGCCTCCCGTGACTGTGAGTCGACTCCACTCTCCCGCGTCGGAGGCGGAGGCGACATTGTGATATTTACGGATTCGGGCTTCGTAATCTTCCGTACTGCCTGGCCCGCTCCAGTCGGCGAAACTGTCCGCAGTGATGGAGGCAGGAATGGCCGCACGCCCGAAAAGAAGTCGGACCCAACAGGTCGCCATATGGCTGTTGCTCGGCGTGCTGGCCGCGTTTGCCTTGTGGTTCGCCGCGGCGACCTTGAGCGATTTCTGGCTGCTCATCATCATCTGGGCAAACGGCTGACGATCACACGAGCGCCTTGCGCACCAGCACTTCGCTCATGCTTCCGTCGACAGCCTCGGCCGTGAAGCCGAACTCGCGCTCCAGCGTGATCGCGGCATGGTTATCGCGGCTCTCCAGCGACTCGATCGTCTCGATCCCCTCCGCCTTCGCATAGCGGAGCACATGCTCGACCAGCGTCCAGCTGACGCCCTTGCCCTTCCAGTCCATCCGGACCGAAACCGCGAACTCGGCCCTGGTCTTGTCCCCGCTGGCGGTCAGGAGCGCGGTCGCGACCAGCGTGCCATCCTCGGCGAACGCGAGGAAATTCATCGTCCGCCGGTAATCGATCTGCGTCATCGCGACGAGGCGTTCATGATCGACTTCGCGAACCGCGCTCAGGAAGCGGAACCTTTTGTCCTCCGGCGATACGTGATTGAAGAACTCGGCCAGTGCCCATTCGTCGCTCGGCAGCACGGGCCTGACGTGAAGCTTCACCCCCGAACGCGTGACGAGATCCGCCGTCCATTCCATCGGCACGGCACGAAGCACCATTCGCGATTTCGCCGGTTCGGCGGTGATTCGGATCCGCGCATCCAGCGCCACCGCGCCCCGCTCGCCGACGAGCAGCGGATTGATATCCAGCTCGGCAATGTCGGGCAGCTCGACGCACATGGCCGAGACCGCGCTCAGCAACTTCACGACCGACTCGATATCGGCCGCGGCCTTCCCGCGATGCGCATCGAGCAAGGCGGCGATCCGCGTGCGCGATATCATGTCGCGCGCCAGGCTGTCGTCGAGTGGCGGCAAGCCGAGCGCGCGGTCGTTGATGAGTTCGACATCCACGCCGCCCGCGCCCACGGCGATGACGGGTCCGAAGGTCGGGTCGTCCGCGATGCCGACGAGCAACTCGCGCCCACCCGGCATCGCGATCATTTCCTCGATCTCGAACCCGTCGATGACCGCGTCGGGCATTGCCTCGGCAATCCTTTCGCACATTGCCAGCGCGGCGCCGCTCGCGGCTTGCGGACCGGTCACGTTCAAAGCCACGCCGCCAATGTCCGATTTGTGGGTGATCGTCCGGCTGATCACCTTCACCGCATAGGGCGGCTTCAGCCCTTTGCAGGCGGTGGCGACAGCCTCCGCATCGGTTGCGGTGCATGAAGCGGGGACCGGAACGCCGAACGCCGCCAGGATCGCCTTGGCCTCGGTCGCGGTCAGCAGGGTGCGCCCATCGCGTCGCACCAGGTCGATCACGGCGCGGGCCGCGTCCATGTCGGCGGACGGAGTCGTGCAGTGCGCGGGCGCCCGAACTAGCGCGGCCCTCGCCTCCCGGGCGGCGACGAGGTCGCCGAATCCGCGGACGGCATCGTCGAGATTGTCGAACAGCGGGACGCCCGCGGCGCCGAAGATCGGGCGGGCGGCATTCGCGTTGCCGTCGCCCAGCCAGCAGGCGAGCATCGGTTTCGATTTCGGCCAGTCCGCCGCGCGGGTCTGCGCGACAACCCCGCGCGCGATCTCCGTGCCGGAGCTTACCGCGGTGGGGCAATGCATCACCATCACCGCATCGACTTCCGGATCGCGCGCCGCGGCGCGAACCGAGGCGGCAAAGCGTTCCGCGCTCGCATCGCCGATCACGTCGATCGGGTTGGCGCGCGACCAGCCGGCGGGAAGAATGGGGTCGAGCGCCGCGATGGTTTCGGACGACAGGCGGGCCAGTGCGCCGCGCGTACGCTGGAGCGCGTCAACGGCAAGAATGCCAGGGCCGCCGCCATTGGTGACGAGCGCCAGCCGGTTCCCCTGCAGGGGCTGACGCTCCGCGAGCACCTGCGCCGCGTCGAACAATTCGGTAAGGGTTTCGACGGTGACGATCCCCGCGCGGCGAAAGGCGGCCAGGTGGACGTCATAGGCTCCCGTGATCGCCGCGGTGTGCGACAGCGCGGCGCCCGCGGCGGTTGCGCTGCGGCCCGCCTTGAGCACGATCACCGGCTTGATCCGCGCCGCGGCGCGGGCGGCGGACATGAACTTGGCCGGATTGGTGATCCCTTCCACATAGAGCGCGATCGCATTGGTTCTGGAATCGGCTGCGAACAGGTCGATCAGGTCGCCCAGGTCGACATCCGTCATGTCCCCGACCGAAGCGATCCCCGAAAAACCGACGCCGCGCGCCTGCGCCCAGTCGATCATCGACGTGACGAGCGCGCCGCTCTGCGAGATCAGCGCGAGTCCGCCTTTCCGCGCGGACCGGTGCGCGAACGACGCATTGAGCGCGGCATGCGGCATCAGCACGCCGAGGCAATTGGGCCCGATGATCCGCAGCAGATGCGGCCGGGCGGCGTCGAGCATCTCCTGCTTCAGCCTTGCGTCGTGCAGACCCGCCGAGATCACCACGGCCAGCCGCGTGCCCTTCGCGCCGAGCTCCGCGATCACGTCGGGTACGGTCGCGGCGGGAGTCACGACGATGGCGAGATCGGGCGCGACGGGCAGATCGGCGACCGAGGGCACCCACCATTCGTCGTCCAGTTCCACCCGCTTCGGATTCACGGCGAAGATGGTGCCCTCGAATCCCGAGTCGATCAGATTCTCGAGAATCCGCTGTCCGAGCGCGCCGGGGCGCGACGACGCGCCGACCACCGCGATGCTGCGGGGATGGAGCAAGGTTTCGAGATTGCGGACGGACATCGCGACGATCCTTCGTTTGCTCGCATCTGACTGCTTCACCCGGCCCGCCGCGCCCATACGGGATGTCCACAATTCAGCGCGCGCGCGCCGGCCGATACGACTCAAGCATCGGAACCGTGGAGGTGAGCATGACGCTCGAACGCGATGAAGCGCTGCGCGAATCCGGCGACGTTTTGGGCACGATGCCGGCATGGCCGGTCGCATGGCCAATGATCGCGCTGACCGGTTGGTGGAACGCAATCTTCGATGCGTGGCGGCCCGCCCGCTGCTCGCACCAGCCGGACGAGTGTCACGACCTTGCTGTTCCCGATCCGATCGAACGCGAAGGCGAACACGCGCTCTTCGCCTGATCAAGCAAGGAGACCCGATGTGAACGACCTGACTTCTGTCCCCGCCAAGAGCCGCGCGGTCGCGCGTGCCGACAGCCCCTTGGGCTGGCTGCGCAATGAGATGGACCGTCTGTTCGACGAGTTCGCTCCGCCCGCGCGAGGCATCTTCAACTTCGGCGCGCAGTTCGCGCCTTTGCCCGCGATCGAGATGGCCGAGCGCGAGAAGGACTATCGCCTGACCGCCGAGCTTCCCGGGCTCCAGGAAGACGATGTCGAGATCAGCGTTGCCGACGGCGTGCTGACGCTTTCCGGCGAGAAGCGCGAGGAGGCCGATCGCGAGGAAGGCGGCCGCACGATCAGCGAGCGCCGCTATGGCGCCTTCTCGCGCCAGGTCACTCTGCCGGCCGATGTCGACCCCGACGCGATCGGCGCCACCTTCAACAAGGGCGTGCTGACCGTGACGATGGGCAAGGACGCCAATCTCCCCGCCCGCGCGCGCAAGATCGCGATCGGCAAGGCGTGATGCCGGCCGCCCCCGGCCTCCGGAAGGCCGGGGGCGGTTGCCGCGCGAATCCAATGGGAGGTCCGGATGATCAAGGATATCCTCGCCATCGTCGACAATGCCGAGCGGGCGACGCCGTTCGTTGAGGCGGTGCTGACGTTCGCGCGATCGAACGGCGCTCATGTGGCGATCGCCGCGCTCACCTCCGGGCCGTATCTCGCGCCCGAACTCCTCCCGGTCGGCGTGGCCTATGTTCCCGATGAGATTCTTTCAAAGGACGACGCGCGAAAGGTCGAGGCGGTCCGGGCGCTGGTGGCGTCAGCGGACTGCCCGGTTACCGTGTTCGGCCTGCATGACGATATCGGCTGGCTCGCGGGCGATCTGGTGCGAAGCCGGCACATCGCCGACCTGATCCTGATCGGCGCGCCGGGACATTGGGAGACGCCGTGGCTTCGCCGCAGGGTGATCGAGACATCGATCCTTTCTTCGGGGACGCCGACCCTCCTGGCGCCGGCGGAACCCCGGCTGACAGCGGCGCGCCGCGCCGTGCTGGGGTGGAAGCCGTCTCCCGAGGCAAACCGCGCGGTCCATGATCTCGTCCGCTTCTGCGAGCCCGGCGCGCATATCGATGTAGTGATGGCCGTGGACCGCGAACGCGAGCGCGAGCGTGCCGGGCGCGATGGCGAAGAGGTCCGGCGGCACCTCATGCGTCACGGGCTGGACACCGAGCTGCACATTCTGCCGACCGACGGAATGAGCGAGGCGGATGTGGTGCATGGCTTCGCGATGCGATCGCGCGCCGATCTGCTTGCCGTCGGCGGGTTCGGGCATTCGCGGGTCCGTGAGATCGTTCTTGGCGGCGTGACGCGCAGCCTGATCGCGGACGCTTCGGTGCCCGTGATGCTAAGCCACTGACGCCAAGCCGCGTCACCATGGGCGGCGGACTCCGCCTTCGCCCGCGGCAAGGCAAGGGCACCGTCGCCGCGCCGGCATGCCAGCCTTCCCGACCCTTTTCGATCAATGCCGGGGCGCTACGGTGAATCCCCAATATTGGCGGTCGCCGGCACGCAATAATTTCAAATCGTCTCAAGCCAATGGAGGCGACGATGAAGAATATTCTGGTGCTGATTCACGATGATGCGGGCCAGGAAGCCCGGTTTCAGGCCGCGCTGGACCTCGCGCGCGCCGTTGACGGTCATCTCACTTGCCTCGACGTCGCGATCGTGCCGGTCGTCGTGGCGGACTATGCCGAGATCGGCGGCTCGGCGATGCTGATCGCGGACGAAAAGGCCCATGAGGCCGAGAACCGTTCGCGGATCGATGCCCGGCTGAAGGTGGAAGGCGTTCCCTATGACTGGATCGACGCCAGCGGGTTCGTCAGTCCGAGCGTCCGTGACGCGGCGAAGCTGGCCGATGTGATCGTCCTCAATCGCGATATCGAACACGCCTATCCCGACATGGAAGAGATTGTCGGCGAGGTTCTGATCAAGTCGGGGCGGCCGGTGCTCGCGGTCCCGGCGGACGCCAAGGGTTTCGATGCCTATGGGCCCGCCATCATCGCCTGGGACGGATCCACCGAAGCCGAGAAGGCGCTCCGCGCCGCGGTCCCCCTGCTTCAGCTCGCCGGTGGCGTCGTCATCGTCGAAGTCGACGACGGATCGATCCAGTGGCCCGCAAACGCCGCCGCCGCGTATCTTTCGCGGCACAATATCAAATCCGAGGTGCAGACCGTGCGCCACGCGATCGATATTCCCAGCACCGTCCTTCTCGACGAGATCGAGGCTCGCAAGGCGGCTTATCTGGTGATGGGCGGGTTCGGGCACAGCCGCTTCGTTGAGGCGACGCTGGGCGGGTTCACCCGCCGCATGCTCCATGAAAGCCCGGTGCCACTCTTCCTCGTGCACTGAGGCCCTGGTCGGGGTGTCGCCTGTCCCCCAGGCGGCACCTCGATTACGAGGATCCACCGCAATGACATTCGCGTTCCGCGCCCTTGCCGGCTGGGCATTGCTGGCCGCCATGCCGGCGGCCGCCCAGCAGCCAATCGATACGCCGACGGTGATGGAGACGGTCGAGCGGCTGAAGCCCGGCGAGTTTATCTGGGCGCCGCAGATCGCGCCCTCGGGCCCCTTGCTGATGATCGTCAGCCTCGCGACGCAGCGCGCGGTGGTTTACCGCAACGGCGTCCCGATCGCGATCTCGACCGTATCGACGGGGCGCCCCGGATACGCGACGCCAACCGGCGTCTTCACGGTGCTCGAAAAGGATGTGGAGCATTATTCCAGCATCTACGACAATGCGCCGATGCCTTATATGCAACGGCTCACCTGGGGCGGCGTCGCGCTGCACGGCGGGCAATTGCCCGGTTATCCGGCATCGCATGGCTGCATCCGCCTGCCGGTCGAGTTTGCCCGATTGCTCTATGACTTAACCTATCTCGGCATGACCGTGATCGTCATGGACACACGCGCGGTGCCCCGAATCGCCCCGAGCGATCCGGGCAGCGAAACCGGTATCGAGCGCTGGCATCCCGACAGCGCTTCCATTGGTCCGGTTTCGATCGTGGTCAGCGGCGCCGACCGGCGCATGGTCGTGCTTCGCAACGGCAGGGAGATCGGATCGGCACCGGTTTCGGTCAGGCGGCGCATTGCCGGCACCTCCGCCTATGTCCTGCGGCTCGATGAGGGTGGGGTGCCGCGCTGGTTCGGCGTCGCGCTCCCGGGGCAGGATGTGGCTGACCTGCTCGTCACGGGCCTGGACGAGTATTTCGAGATCGCCCCCGGCTTGCGTGAATCTATCGCGCAGATCGTGGCGCCGGGGACGACCCTGGTCCTGACCGCCGATGCGCTCGGAAGCGATTTCCGTCCACGTCCCGACGGTGTGCCTCCTCTCGATCCGGACTGAGGCGCGCGGATCGACCCGATCGGATCACGCGCCGGCGTCGCGGTCGAGCGCCCGTGCGGCCGCTTCCAGAGCATGTTCCCGCGCGGCGTCCGAAGGGAGCGCCCGCAATCGTTCCTCGAGGGACGCCGTGAAGGCCGCATAGCGATTCTGCCAGTCCTCACGTGCGACCAGTTGCGGGGCGTCGGCGCGTGCCTCCCTGACACGCCGGGCAGGTTTGCCGGCTTCAAGCCGGAACCGCTCGCCGAGCAGGGGCACGATCGGATGCGGCAGGCCGGGGACCGCGGCGGCATCGGTTGCCAATCGCTCGAGCGCGGGGGGCTCCCCATGATCGAGGAAGATGCTGCCGTGAACGGGCGCGCGCCGCCTGAGCCATTGGAGCAGCGCCTGGCGGTCGGCATGTGCCGAATAGCAGTCGAGCTTCTCGATCCGTGCCCGCACGGGCACATCGTTGCCCGAGATCCGGACCGCGTTCGCTCCGGATTCCAGCACCGCGCCGAGCGAGCCGCGCGCCTGATAGCCGACCATCAGCACGGTCGCATCGCTCTTCGGCAGGTTGCGGACCAGGTGGTGGCGAATACGGCCGCCGGTGCACATGCCCGATCCCGCGAGGATGATCGCGCCGGTGACGCGGTTGAGCGCCTTGGACTGCGCCACGCTGGTGGTGAAGCGGACATGGGGATTGTCGAACGGCGAAGGGCCATCGCCGGCCATTCCGCCGAAGCGCCGATAGGTTCGCGTCACACGGTCCGCGAGCGGCGAGTCGACGAAGACCGGCGAAGGCCGCAGCCGGCCGGTGGCGAACAGGGCAACCAGATCCGCGAGCACGATCTGCGTGCGTTCGAGCGCGAAGGCGGGGATCAGCAGATTGCCCCCGCGCTTCAGCGCGGGCTCGACGATCGCGGCGAGCAATTCGCGGCGCTCCTCCGGCATATGCCGTGCGCGGTCGCGATCGCCATAGGTCGATTCGCAGATCACATGGTCCCAGCCACCGTTGGGCTTGGGCGGATCGGCGATCTCCGCGGCGGCGTTGCCGATATCGCCGGAGAAGAGCAGATGCTGGCCGTCCGCGAGCAGCTCGACCGAAGCGGCCCCCAGAATATGGCGTGCGTCCGAAAATCGGATCCTGATCCCTGGGAGGATCTCCGCCCATTCGCCGTAGCGGAGCGGCTCCGACTGCGCGACGACCTGCCTGACATCATGCTCGTCATAGAGCGGTTCGAATTTGGGCCGTCCGATCCGATCGGGCCGGCGGTTGCGGCGTTCCGCGTCCGAAGCCTGAAGGCGCGCGGCATCGGTGAGCAGCGGCGCGAGCAGTTGGCGCGTCGGCGGCGTGCACCAGATCGGAGCGCCGCACCCTTCGCGCGCCAATAGCGCCAGCCTTCCCGAATGATCGAGATGGGCGTGAGTCAGGACGATCGCGTCGATACGGCGCGGTTCGAAGGGAAGGGGCTCATAGTTGAGCGCTTCGAGGCTGCGCGATCCCTGAAACAGGCCGCAATCGATCAGGACGCGGCGGTCGCCTGCCTGGATCTCCATGCAGGACCCCGTGACGGCGCCGGCCGCGCCGTGGAAGGTGAGATCCAGCGTCATCGGGCGAGTGCCGCGATCATGCGCTTCTGCTCCGTGTGACGGCTGCCTCGATCGGCAGCGCAAGCTTCGTCGCGAAATCGCAGGTCATTGCGCGTTCCCCATCAGACCGCGGTACCGGCCAGCCCGCCGATCGCCGCGGTCAGCGCCATTGCAATCGCGCCCCAGAAGGTCACGCGCAGCGCCGAGCGTCCTGGCGCCGCTCCGCCCGTTTTGGCGCCGAGGATGCCGAGCGCGGCGAGGAACAGCAGCGAGGTGGCGGCAACCAGGGGGATCAGCAGCGGTTGCGGCGCCACGACGACGACGAGCAGAGGCGCTGCCGCGCCGACGCTGAACGTTCCCGCGGAAGCCGCCGCCGCCTGAAGCGGGCGCGCGGCCGTCAGGTCGGTCATGCCCAGCTCATCCCGCGCATGCGCGCCGAGCGCATCCTTGGCCATGAGCTGGTCGGCGACCTGCAGCGCCAGAGCGTGGTCAAGCCCGCGCGCGACATAGATGGCGGCAAGCTCCTCGCGTTCGAATTCGGGCTGGTCGGCAAGCTCGCGCCTTTCCCGGGCGAGGTTCGCGCGCTCGCTGTCCGACTGCGAGCTCACCGACACATATTCACCGGCCGCCATCGACATCGCGCCCGCCACCAGCGCCGCGATGCCCGCGAGCAGCACGCTCGACTTGTCCGCGGCCGATGCGGCAATGCCGACGATCAGGCTTCCGGTCGAGACGATCCCGTCATTGGCGCCGAGCACCGCGGCGCGAAGCCAGCCGATCCGGTCCATGGTGTGGCGTTCGCGATGCAGTGGAAGTCTGCTCATGAACCGCATCGTGGCAAACCGCGCGGCGCGGGGCACCTAGTAACATCCACAGGCGCGACGGATGGCGGCGGCGGTAGAACGCACCTGCTCCAACATCGCGCGAGGCTGCCATGTACCGCAACGTCCTGCTCGCCGTCGATCTCGATCAGCCCAGTTCCTGGGAAAAGGCGCTTCCCGCGGCGGTCGCGCTCTGCAGATGCTTCGGCGCATCCCTGGCCCTGGCGACCGTGGTGCCGGACTGGAACGTGATTCTCGAGGTCCAGCGGTCGCCGATCGCATATCGGGAGTTTCTCGATATCGCCCGGACGCGTCTCGCGACGCTGGCCGATTCGATATCCGAGCTCTCCGGAATCCATCATTATGTCGAGACCGGCAGCATTTATGGCGGGATACTGGCGGTTGCCGAACGGATCGGCGCGGACCTCATCGTGCTTTCCTCGCATCGCCCCGAAATGAAGGACTACCTGCTGGGCGCGAACGCATCGCGCGTCGTGCGGCACGCGCGCTGCTCGGTATTCGTCGTCCGGAACTGAGCATCGATGCAAACCGGCGAGACTCCGGACGGGCTGACGCAGGCGGAAGCATCGCGCCGGCTTGCGCTGGATGGGCCCAATGAGCTTCCCCGGGGGAAGGCGCGCTCGCTGGCCGGAATCGTCCTCGGCGTGATGCGCGAACCGATGCTGGGCCTCCTGTTTGCCGGAGGCGTGGTCTATCTCGCGCTGGGGGACCTGACCGAGGCGATCGTCCTCATCGTCCTCGCCCTGCTCTCGATCCTCATCACGATCGTCCAGGAGACACGCAGCGAACGCGCGATCGAGGCGCTCCGCGATCTCGCCAGCCCGCGCGCGTTGGTGATCCGCGACCATGTCAGGCGAAGGATCGCCGGCCGCGACGTGGTGCCGGGGGACCTGCTGGTGCTGTCGGAGGGCGATCGCGTCGCGGCCGACGGCTGGGTTCTCGATAGCGATGGCCTGCATCTCGACGAATCGCTGCTGACCGGCGAGAGCGTGCCGGTCAGCAAGACCGCGTGCGCCCAGGGCGGCGGCGATGCGCTCCCACGGCCAGGGGGAGACCGCCTCGCCTATGTCTTTTCGGGAACGCTGGTGGTGGCGGGAAGCGGGCTGTGCCGGGTGGCCGCGACCGGCGCGCGAAGCGAGATCGGCCGGATTGGCCAGTCGCTTTCGGCGATCGAGACCGAATCGCCGCATCTGCGCGACCAGACGCGCAAACTGGTCCTGGTGTTCGCGGTGGCAGGCACGTCGGTCAGTATCCTCGCGGCGCTGCTCTACGGCCTATTGCGCGGCGGTTGGCTTGACGCGGCGCTCGCCGGGATCGCGCTCGGCATGTCGATGCTTCCCGAGGAATTCCCGGTCGTGCTGGCCGTGTTCATGGCAATGGGGGCGATGCGGATGTCGCGGGTGCGCGTGCTGGCGCGCCGCGCCTCGGCGATCGAGACCCTGGGGTCCGCGACCGTGTTGTGCACGGACAAGACCGGCACGCTGACCGAGAACCGGATGACCGTGGTTGAGCTGAGGCTACCGGATGGGCGTGTCCGCGATCATGACGGCGCCGCCGCGCTGCCCGACGAGTTCTGGCGGCTCGCCGAACTGGGCCTCCTTGCCAGCGCGCCCCAGCCCTTCGATCCGATGGAGCTGGCATTCCACGATCTCGGCCGGGGCGGCGGCCAGGCCGAAGCCGCGCAGCGCCGCCGGACCGATTGGGGGCTGCGGCATCACTATCCTCTCGCGCCGGAGCTTCTCGCCGTGTCGCAGATCTGGGACACCGGCATCGGGGATGACGAGCATGTCATCGCCTCGAAAGGGGCTCCCGAAACGATCGCCGAACTTTGCGGCCTGGATCAGGCCCAGCGGGCCGCAATGTATGCCGCGGTCGACGCGATGGCGGCCAGTGGGCTGCGCGTACTCGGCGTTGCCGAGGCGCGCTGGCGCGGGACGGCGTTTCCGAGCAGCCAGCGCGGATTCGACTTTGCCTTTCGCGGACTCATCGGCCTTCGGGACCCGCTGCGCGCGTCGGTCCCGGAAGCGGTGCGCCAGTGCCGGAGCGCGGGGATCCGCGTCGTGATGATCACCGGCGACTATCCCGAGACCGCGCGCGCCATCGCGCGGGACGCCGGGATCGCGGAGGGAGTGGTCGTCACCGGCGCCCAGCTCGCGTCCATGGATGATGCGGCGCTGAGGCGGCGCGTGCGCGAGATCACGATCTTCGCCCGGATCATGCCCGAGCAAAAGCTGCGCATCGTCCAGGCCCTACAGGAGGTAGGGGAGATCGTCGGAATGACCGGCGACGGCGTCAACGACGCCCCCTCCCTCAAGGCCGCCGATATCGGTATCGCGATGGGCGCACGCGGCACCGACGTCGCGCGCGAAGCCGCGTCGATCGTGCTGCTCGACGACGATTTCGGATCGATCGTCACCTCGGTTCGCGTCGGGCGGCGAATCTACGATAATCTGCGCAAGGCGATGGGCTTCATCGTCGCGGTCCATATGCCGATCGCCGGGCTCGCGCTGGCGCCGCTGCTGTTCGGCCTGCCGATCCTGCTGGCGCCCGTCCATATTGCGTTGCTGGAGATGATTATCGACCCGGTCTGCGCGCTGGTGTTCGAAGCCGAGCGCGAGGAGGGGGATGTCATGCGCCGTCCGCCGCGCTCGCCGGGCAGCGCATTGCTTCCGCGGCGGATGCTTCTGTGGTTCGGCGTTCAGGGGGCCGTTGCGCTGGCGGCGATCGGTGGGGTGCTGCTCTGGGCTTGGCGCGGTGGCGCGGTGGAACCCCAGCTTCGGGCAGTGACCTTCTTCGCGCTGGTGGCCGTCATCCTGAGCCTCGTCCTCGTCAACCGCTCCTTTTCCCCCTCGATCGCCGGCGCAATGCTGCGCCCCAACCGTGCCTTTGCCGCGGTGGTGGCAATGGTCCTGCTGGTGTCGGGCCTCGCGCAGTTCGCAGCGCCGGTGAGCGGGTTGCTGCGGCTGGTCCCGGTCGGGCCCGCGCATGGCCTGGCAGCCGCGCTTTCAGGCGTTCTGGTTCTCGTCCTGCTCGAAACCTTCAAGCGGCGCTGGCGTGTCCGCTGGACGGCCTGACCCGCTTTCTCAGGCCGGGAGGGACAGGGGTTCGCAAAGCGAGACCCGGTAGGGGAGCGGCGTGCCGTCGCCTTCGGTCACGGTCACATATTCGCCGATCCGCAACGGATGCGATTCAAGGTGGAACACCGGCTCGTCGTCGGTATCGCCGGGACCATATGAGAAGACCCAGCCCCTGCGCTTATGGATCAGATAGCCACGCATCTCGGCTTCGTCGGGCCTGGAGCGCAGCACCTCCGCTTTTTCCGGCGCGGCGTGCAGGCCCTCAAGGTCCACGGTCTGCTGTCCATCGAGCGGCGCCCGCAGAAGGTAGCTATGCTCGCGCGAGCCCTGTGGGAATTCACGAGAGCGGGCGAGGTCGAGTCGAATCATGTGCCAGGTCATGCGTGGAGTTTCGACACACTGGCCGTGATCGGAATTGGTATTGTTACGTAAGGCCGGAACCTGCCCGGCCTTCCCGGCGGATGACGAACGGACTCAGTCCGCTCCGGCCCTGGCTCCGCCCAGCGCCTCGTCGAGCACCGCGGCGAGCGTTTCGATGCGGTAGGGCTTGAGCAGCACCGGCCGGCCGCCTGCGCCCGATTTGGCGATCTCGTCGCTGTATCCGGTGGTGAGCACCAGCGGCAGATCGGGCTGGAAACGGCGGAGCTGGTCGGCAAGCTCGATCCCGCTCATCGCGGGCATCACCACATCGGTCAGCACCACGTCGAATGGGCGCTCGGCGGCGGCGGCCAGCGCCTCGGGGCCCGATTTCACCCAGGTGACGCTATGGCCGAGCTCCTGCAACAGCGCTTCGGCGAACTCGCCCACCTCCTCATTGTCCTCGACCAGCAGCACCGCGCCGATCCGCGCCGCGCGCGCCTCGCCCGGGCCGGCGTCGGGCACGGGCGGGAGCGGCGCGTCGCTGCACGGGAGCAGGATGGTGACCGTGGTGCCCTGGCCGGGCGCGCTGACGATGCGCAGGTCGCCGCCCGATTGAGTCGCGAATCCATAGACCTGGCTGAGGCCGAGCCCGGTCCCCTTGCCCGCGCCCTTGGTGGTGAAGAAGGGCTCCATCGCGCGCGCGATCGTCTCCGCGTCCATCCCGGTGCCGCTGTCGGTGACGCAGATCGCGATCTGGTTGCCCTCCTCGCCATGGACGCGCTCGGTGCCGATCGCGAGCGTGCCGCCATCGGGCATCGCGTCGCGCGCGTTGACCGCGATGTTGAGCACCGCGGAGGCGAGCTGGGCGCGGTCGGCCTCGACCGCGCAGACCTCGTCGGACAGGTCGGTGCGGATCGTGAAGCGTTCGCCCAGCGTGCGGTCGAGCAGATCGATCATCCCGGCGATCATCGCATTGACGTCGACCACCTCGGGCTGGAGCGGCTGGCGGCGCGCGAAGGCGAGCAACTGGCCGGTGAGCGCGGCGGCGCGGGCGGCCGCCTGGACAATGGCTTCGGCAAAACGCTGGCGGCGATCGGCCTTGATATTGGGCCGGGTGAGCATGTCCGCCGAGCCCTGGATCACGGTCAGCAGATTGTTGAAATCATGCGCGATGCCGCCGGTGAGCTGGCCGAGCGCCTGCATCTTCTGCGCCTGGCGGAGCTGCTCCTCGGCCTTGGCGCGCTCGCCGATCTGGTGGGTGAGCTCGGCATTGGCTTCGCCCAGCGCCTGCGCGCGGATCTCGAGCTCGCGATTGGCGCGGCGGAGCATCGATTGGGCCACGCCAAGCACCGCCACGACCAGCGCCGCCATCAGCACGAGCAGCGCGATCACCGCATAGCGGCCGAAGCGCGTGTCGAGCGTCTGACGATCGGTCGCGAGCCGGACGGTGCCGATCCGCTTGCCGCTGCTGATCACGGCTGCCTCGGCGACGATGCCCGGGCTGGTGGTGGCGCGCGCTTCGGCGAGCGTGGCCTTTTGCGGCAGCCCGTCACGCCGATAGCCGGCGATCCGGGCGCCGGTGCGGTCGTAGATGGCGACGCCACGGAGCTGGCGGTTTACGCGCATCGCCTCCGCGGCCTCCTGCGCGGCGGCCGGATCGCCGAAATCGATCGCGGCGACGATGCTCGCGGCAAGGATCTCGGCCTGGACCTCCGCCTCCTCGGACTTCTGCTGGCGATAGTTGGACTCGCTCTGGAGGATGATCGCGGTGCCCGCTGCCAGCACGACCAGCACGACCAGGCCGGCGGTGACCGCTGTGGGAAGGTTGCGCAGCCGCGCCGCGATCGCGGAGAGGAAGGGCCTCATGGCCTTACCTCGATGGCGAGCGCCAGCAGCCGAGAGCTGATCGTGAGCCCGCGTCCGTTGGCGGCGCCCTGGTTGATCGAGAAACGCACCCGCCCGTCGACAACCGCGAAATGAATCATTCCCCGCGCGCGCCCGACCCGGGAATCGGTGATCGTCAGCACCGGGTGCCGCCTGAGGCCTTCGATCATCTGCGCCGTCGCCGCGTCGGTCCCGCCGGCGACGAAGGCGAGGTGACAGCCGGCGACCGCCTCGGACTCCGCGTTGGCGAAGCGGCGGACCGCGACGGGGTGTCCGTCGATCACTTCGCTCGCCGCGGCGCGGTCGATCAGCGGGCCGAACGGGTCGCGCCCGATGAGGCAGAGATAATAGGGTTGGCCCGCCCCGGGCTGCGCGCCGGCCGGATAGTCGATGTAGCGCGCGAATTTGGGGATGAAGGCGGCCTTCACTGCCTGCTCGCTCGCCTGAGCGAAGGCCGGCGCCGCCGCGAAAGCCGCCGCAGTGGCCAGCACGGTCAGCGCGGCGCGCGGGAAGGGCGGCAATGGCATCAGAAGCGGAGCCTCGCGCCGAGGCTGAAGCTGCGTTCGATGCGCTGGGTGCGCTGGGTGTCGTTGCTTTCCAGATGACTGTCGTGGAGCAGATTGTCGCCCACCGCGAACAGCTCGACTCCGTTCTTCAGCTGATAGCCGATCCGGACATCCGCCTCGGCATAGCCGTCGATATGCGGGTTCTCGATCGGGCCGACCGCGCGCAGCCCGGCGTCGAGGGTGAAGCCCTGCGGCAGGGTGATCTGCGAGCGCAGCTGGACCTGATAGCCGGGATCGCGCCCCAGCGACGCCGCGCCGAGATCCGTCGCCCCGGGCCGCACGCCGAAATCGCGCTTGAGCAGGAAGCCGCCCGCGCTCAGCCGCCACCAGGGCGTGAGCTGCTGGGTTCCCCAGATCTCGACGCCGTAGGAATCGCCGAGGATATCGTTGGCGAGCTGAACCCTGAGGCCCACGGGCAGGATGAAGAGGCGGATGCTGCGCAGGTCGTAATAGTGATTGTAGAAGAGCGAGACCGACAGCGAGGTGAAGCGCGACGGCTGGCCGCGATATCCCGCCTCGAACGCGATCAGCTTTTCCGAATTGAAATCGGGGGCGGTGAGCAACAGGCTCGACATCAGCCCGCGATCGATCCGCGACGGCGTGCGCACCGCGCGCGACACCGACCCCCAGAACATCGCGCTGTCGGTCGGCCGCCAGGCAAGGCGGAGATTGGGGAGCAGCTGGAGGCCGGAAAAGGACGAACCTTCGAGCTTGAACCCGGCGATCACCGAGACATTCGGGCTCAGCGCGAACCTGTCCTGGGCGAAACCGTTGGCGATCCATAGCCGGTCGCGCGGTGGGCTGAGCTGGAAATCGTTGAGGTTGTTGATGAACTGATCGCGCGTGGTGCGCACGCCGATCCCCGCGACAAGATCGTGCCCGCCCGATCGGAGATTGTACTGGCCTTCGAAATCCATCGTCTCGAGGCGGTCGACGGTCATCAGCGAGCGGCGCTCGAAATAGTCGTAATAGCCCTGGACCTGCACCGACGAGCCGCCGCCGAGATCTTCCGACCAGCGCGCGAGCAGATTGTGGCCGCGATTGCCGTCGCCGGCGAGCTGGAAGGTTTCGTTGTCGAAGATGTCGCCCTGGAAGGTGACATGGCCGGCCCCCGTCTCGGCATCGCCGCGGAAGCCGATCTGCCAGCCGCGCATGCCATCGTTGAGGTTGGGGCCGAAGCCGGTGGGGAGATCCTCGCGGTCGAAATAATTGCCGTAGATACGCGCCGAGACGCCGCCGCCCAGCGCGAAGCCGACGCGCGCGGCCGCGGTCCGCTCGTCGCGGCCGCCGCTGCCGCGCACCAGCACGCCCTGCGTGTCGGCCGCGTCCTTGCTCATCACGTTGATGACGCCGTTGACCGCGTTGGGGCCATAAAGCGTGCCGCCCGGGCCGCTGACCACCTCGATCTGCTGAAGATCCTCGGCGAGCGGCGCGTGAAGCTCCCAGAACACGCCCGAATGGAGCGTCGAATAGATGCTGCGCCCGTCGATCAGCGCCAGGATCTTGTTCGAGGGCTCGACTCCGTTGAAGCCGCGCGCGGTGATCGCGTACTGGCTGCCGTTGACGCGCTCGACGTGGAGATTGGGCGCCTGGCGCAGGATTTCGGGCAGGGAAGTGCTGTTCGAACGCGCGATATCGGTATCGGTGATGACATAGAGCGCGGTCGGCGCGGCGCTCAGCGGCTCCTCGCGCTTCGAGGCCGATCGGACCGGGATCTGGGAGAGCTCCTCGATCGACAGGCTCGACAGATCCTGCGGATCCTCCTGATCCTTCGCCGCCGCGGGAGACGCCGCGACAGTCAGAAGCAGGAGCACGCACCAAGGGTAGCGCATAGGCTGGACACTCACCCGTAGCCGCCCCCCGGCTGCCACGGCCTTGTTGTAAACTTGCGCCGGAGGGTCAAGCGCTTAGCGGGGAATCGAAACCCGCTACGAGGCCGTAACGATCCGGCGCCGCGCCGGTTCCGCGCCATGGTCCGGATCGAGGTTCTGGACCGGGCCGCCGGCACGGTTGCCACCGTGTCGCGCGGCCGATACAGGAGCCGGCGTGAACGGTGTCCCGCAAGGGATGAAAAGGGAAATCGGTTCGACGCCGATGCTGCCCCCGCAACTGTGACCGGTTAGCCGGCGCGTCTTGGTCCACTGGAGCTTGTGCTCCGGGAAGGCGACGCGCCCGGTGGTGACCCGGGAGCCAGGAGACCTGCCGGTCACAGTCGATTCCTTCGCGCGGACGGGGTGTGCCGGGCGAACGGGGGATGAAACCCCCCGAGCGAGCGACACCAACCGGGTCGCCGCGCATCAGGCAAGGCGGCCCTTGATGAAGGTGTCTTGTCATGAAGTTTTCCAGGATCTTGTTGTTCGCGTCGGCGGCGATTCTGCCCGCCGCGCCCGCTCTCGCGCAGGAGGATGAGAGCGACATCGTCGTCGTCGCCACGGGTGTCGAGCAGCCCGCGCGGGAGAGCGGACGCGCGGTGACGGTGTTCGACCGCGAGGATCTCGATCGCGTCCAGGCAGTGACGGTGTCGGATGTCCTGTCGACCGTCCCGGGGATCAGCGCTACCCGCAACGGGGGTATTGGCGGCTACACCGGCGTGCGCGTGCGCGGGGCCGAGGGCGAGCAGACGCTCGTGCTGATCGACGGGGTGCGAGTCAACGATCCGTCATCGCCGGGCGGCGGTTTCGATTTCGGCAATCTGCTCGCGGGCGCGGTGGGCCGGATCGAGGTGCTGCGCGGGCCCAATTCGACCGTGTGGGGCAGCCAGGCGATCGGCGGGGTGGTCAATGTGGTCACGATGGACGGCAGAGACGGCTTCGGGCTGCGCACCGGGGCCGAGGGCGGGAGCTTCGGCACCCTCTCGGGCAATGCCGCGATCCGAGGCGGGAACGCGCGGATCCGCGGATCGCTGACCGCAGGCTATTTTACCACCGACGGCATCTCTGCCAAGGCGGGCGGGGCCGAGGCGGACGGCTATCGCCAATATGGCGCCACTGGGCGCGTGGAGGCGTTCATCACCCCCGAAATCTCGGTCGACCTGCGCGGCTATTACGCCGACAGCCGCGCCGAGCTCGACGGCTTTCCGCCGCCGACCTACGCCATCTTCTCCGACACCGCCGAATATTCGACCGCGAAGGAGATGTATGGCTATGCCGGGCTGCACGCGGCCCTGTTCGACGGGGCGCTCGACAATGAGCTGGCGGTGACGGCCGGCGATATCGACCGTAACAATTACGATCCGGCCGCCGGCGCCGCGCCGATCTTCTTCGGCAAGGGCAGCAGCGAGCGCTACACCTATCGCGGCAATCTGCGCGTCGCGGAGCAGTTCCGCTTCGTGGTCGGCGTCGAGCATGAGGACAGCCGCTTCACCGACGGCAGCGTCGCGAAGGGCACCGGGATCACCAGCTATTTCGCCGAGACGATCATTCGCCCGTCGGACATGCTGACGATCAATGCCGGCGTCCGCCAGGACGAGCATCGCGACTTCGGCTCGCACACCAGCTTCGCGGTCAGCGGCTCGATCCGCCCGAGCGCGGGCACGGTGGTCCGGATCAATTACGGCGAAGGGTTCAAGGCGCCGACGCTCTACCAGCTCCATGGCGGGTTCGTCGGCAATGCGAACCTCCAGCCCGAAGTCGCTGAAAGCTATGAGGTCGGCGTCGACCAGCAGGCCGGGCCCGTCCGGCTGAGCGCGACCTGGTTCCACCGCAACACGACCAACCAGATCGATTTCGACCTGGGCACCTTCACCTATGGCAATATCGCCGCGACGCGGACGCAGGGGATCGAGCTGGAGGCGGCGGTGAGCATGGGCGGGCTGACGCTGAGCGCGAACTACACCCATCTCGATCCGGAGAATCGTTCCGCGGGGCCGAACCTGCGCAACGACCTCGCCCGGCGGCCGCGCGACTTCGCGAATTTCTCGGCCGATTACCGCTTCCCGTTCGACCTGAGCATCGGCGCATCGGTGCAGTGGCGCGGCGACAGTTTCGACAATGCCGCGAACACGGTGCCGCTGAAAAGCTATACGCTGGTCAATATCCGCGCGGAGATGCCGGTGAGCGACCGATTCTCATTGTATGGCCGCGTCGATAATCTGCTCGACGAGCAATATCAGACGGTGGCGGGTTACGGCACGCCGGGAGTCGCGGCCTATGCGGGCGTGCGGGTGAAGTTCGACTGATGCTCCGGGCCGGCGCCGCGCTGCTCTGCCTGATGGCTGCGAGTTGCGCGGCGCCGCCTTCCTTTGATTCGAAGGATGGGCGTGGCGGCGGCGGGATCGTCTCGACCAATCCCTGCGCCGACGCGATGCTGGTGGAACTGGTGCCGCCGGAGCGGATCGCGGCGATCAGCCATTATTCGAAGGACGTCGCGGCGACGTCGATCCCGCTCGAGGTCGCCGCGCGCTTCCGCTCGACCACGGGGACCGCGGAAGAGGTGATCGCGATGCGGCCCGATCTGGTGGTGGCGAGCAGCTTCACCTCGGCTTCGACGCGCGAAGCCTATGCGCGGGCTGGGCTCAACACGCTCTATCTGGATTCGCCGGTGACGATCGAGGGGAGCAAGGCGCAGGTGACCGAGCTGGCCAGGGCGATCGGCGCGGAAGGTGCGGGCAAGGCGATGAACGCGCGGATCGATGCGGGGGTGGCCGCGGCGCGATTTGCCGGGCCGCCGGTTCCTGCGCTGGTGTGGATCGGGGGCAATCTCGTGTCGGGCGGAGGCAATCTGCTCGACGAATTGCTGGGCAAGGCCGGCTTCGTCAATCAGGCGGCGCATTATGGTTTGCAGTTCACGGGGACCTTGCCCATCGAGACGGTCGTGACCGATCCGCCGCGCGTGATGCTCGTTCCTGACCAGCCCGGCCGCCTAGCCGCGTCGCGGGCGGTGGAGCTTCGTTCGCGCATGCTGGCGCATCTGGACGGGCGCGTGACCGAGGCGAAATTCCCACGCAGCCTGGTCAATTGCGGCGGCCCGGTGATCCCGCGGGCGCTGGCGCGGCTGGCCGACGTAAGGCGGGGGATAAGATGAAGCGCTTCGGTCTCATCGGCGGGCTGGCGGCGCTGGTGGCGTTGCTGTTCCTCGGCTCGCTGCTGGCGGGCAAGGCCTGGGTGCCGCCAAGCGCCTGGTTCGGCGGGGACGAACGCTGGTGGATCGTCGCCGAGCTGCGGCTGCCGCGCGCGATCCTCGGGCTGGCGATCGGGGCGGGGCTGGGCCTGACCGGGGCGGTGCTGCAGGGCTATCTGCGCAATCCGCTCGCCGATCCCGCGGTGGTCGGCGTGTCGTCGAGCGCGGCGCTGGGCGCGGTGGCGACGATCGTGATGTTCTCGGTGAGCACCCCCTTGCTGGTGTTCGCGGGAGCGATGGCGGCGGCGTGCCTGTCGATGCTGTTGCTGGCGGGGCTCGCGTGGCGGTCGGAAAGCGCGGTGGCGTTCATTCTCGCGGGCACGGTGCTGGCGAACCTGTCGGGCGCGCTGACCGCCTTCCTGATCTCGGTCGCGCCCAATCCCTATGCGGTCGCCGAGATCATCGACTGGATCATGGGATCGCTGACCGACCGGAGCTTCGCCGAGGCGCAGCTCGCGGTGCCGTTCATCGCGGCTGGATGCACGCTGCTGTTGCTGACCGGGCGGGCGCTCGATGCGCTAACCTTGGGCGAGGCGGCGGCGCGGAGCATGGGCGTGCGGCTCGACCGGACGCAGCTGCTGATCGTGCTGGGGAGCGGCCTGATCGTGGGCGCCGGGGTGGCGGTGACCGGCGTGGTCGGCTTTGTCGGGCTGATCGTGCCGCATCTGTTGCGGCCGGTCGTGGGCGCGCGGCCGGGGGCGTTGCTGCTGCCGAGCATGCTGGGGGGCGCGGCTTTGGTGCTCGCGGCCGACAGCCTCGTCCGGCTCGCGCCGATGGCGGGGGAGATCAGGCTCGGGGTGGCGATGGCGCTGCTCGGAGCGCCTTTCTTCTTCGCGCTGCTGCTGAGGATGCGGAATTCGGCATGGATCTGAGCGTCCGCGATCTCGAAGTGACTCTCGGCGCGCGCAAGGTGCTGCGCGGGGTGAGCGCGGCGTTTCAGCCCGGGCGGATCACCGCGATCCTCGGGCCCAACGGGTCGGGCAAGACCACGCTCGTCAAATCGCTCGCCGGGCTGATCGAGCCCGATGCCGGCACGGTGCGCTGCGGCGGGCGCTTCATCAACCGCATCGCCCCGCGCGAGCGGGCGCAGGCGATCGGCTATCTGCCGCAGGACGGCGCGGTGCACTGGAATATCGGCGTGCGCGACCTGGTGTCGCTCGGGCGGCTGCCGCATCGCGCGCCGTTCGCGGGGCCCTCGCAGGAGGATCAGGTCGCGATCATGTCGGCGCTGGCGGCGACCGATACGCTGGGCCTCGCGGATCGCCGCGCCGAGGAGCTGTCGGGGGGCGAGCGGGCGCGGGTGCTGCTGGCGCGGGTGCTTGCCGGTCGGCCCAAATGGCTGCTGGCGGATGAACCGCTGGCAAGCCTCGATCCGGTGCATCAACTCGACATGCTGGCGCAGCTTCGCGGGCTGGCGGCGAGCGGCATGGGGGTGGTGATCGTGCTTCACGACCTGGTGCAGGCGGCGCGCGCGGCGGACGATGTGCTGTTGTTGAGCGAGGGGCGCGTGGTCGCCTTCGGCCCGGCGCGTGAGGCGCTGGCGCACCAGCCGTTGCGTGAGGCCTTCGGAGTAGAGGTGATGGTGGTCGCCGATGAGGAAGGCCATCTGCTTCCCGTGCCGATCGGGCGCACCAGAGTTGGCTAACCGCCGATCCCGGGTCTAAGGGTAATTTAATTACAACATTCTGAGTCGGGCCGCGAAGGCCCGTGGAGAGACCATGCGTATCATCGATCATGTCATCGCCGGCCACACTGGCGGTGGCGCCGCGCGTACCGGCGAGGTGTTCAACCCCAATACCGGCCAGGTCCAGGCGACCGTCAATTTCGGCACCCAGGCCGAGCTCGACCGCGCCGTCGCCGCCGCGCAGGCCGCGCAGCCGGCATGGGCCGCGACCAATCCGCAGCGCCGCGCGCGCGTCATGTTCGCCTTCAAGGCGCTGGTCGAAGCCAATATGGACGAGCTGGCGCACCTGCTCTCGTCCGAACATGGCAAGGTGATCGCCGACGCCAGGGGCGATATCCAGCGCGGGCTCGAGGTGATCGAGTTCGCCTGCGGCATCCCGCATGCGCTCAAGGGCGAGTACACGCAGGGTGCCGGGCCGGGGATCGACGTCTATTCGATGCGCCAGCCGCTGGGGATCGGCGCGGGGATTACGCCGTTCAACTTCCCCGCGATGATCCCGCTGTGGATGAGTGGCGTCGCCATCGCGGTGGGCAATGCCTTCATCCTCAAACCCTCCGAGCGCGATCCGAGCGTGCCGGTGCGGCTGGCCGAGCTGTTCCGCGAGGCGGGGCTGCCCGAGGGCATTTTGCAGGTCGTGCATGGCGACAAGGAGATGGTCGACGCGATCCTCGACCATCCGGCGATCTCGGCGGTGAGCTTCGTGGGGAGTTCGGACATCGCGCATTATGTGTACCGCCGCGGCGTCGAGGCCGGAAAGCGCGTCCAGGCGATGGGCGGGGCCAAGAACCATGGCATCGTCATGCCCGACGCCGATCTCGACCAGGTTGTGGCCGACCTCTCCGGCGCGGCCTTCGGGTCGGCGGGTGAGCGCTGCATGGCGCTGCCGGTGGTGGTGCCGGTGGGCGACAAGACCGCCGATGCGCTGCGCGAGAAGCTGATCCCGGCGATCGAGGCGCTGCGGGTCGGCGTCTCCACCGATGCCGATGCCCATTACGGGCCGGTGGTCAACGCCGCGCACAAGGCGCGCGTCGAGAAGTGGATCCAGACGGGGGTGGACGAAGGCGCCGAGCTGGTGGTCGATGGCCGTGGCTTCACGCTGCAGGGGCATGAGGAAGGGTTCTTCATCGGGCCGTCGCTGTTCGACCGGGTGACGCCGCAGATGAAATCCTATCAGGAGGAGATTTTCGGCCCCGTCCTCCAGATCGTCCGCGCGCCGGACTTCGAGACCGCGCTGCGCCTGCCGAGCGATCACCAGTATGGCAACGGCGTCGCCATCTTCACGCGCAACGGCCACGCCGCGCGCGAGTTCGCGGCGCGGGTCAATGTCGGGATGGTCGGCATCAACGTGCCGATCCCAGTGCCGGTCGCGTATCACTCGTTCGGCGGGTGGAAGCGCTCGGCGTTCGGCGACATCAACCAGCACGGCATGGAGGGCGTCCGCTTCTGGACCAAGACCAAGACGATCACCCAGCGCTGGCCGGACGGCTCGCCCGACGGAGGCAATGCCTTCGTCATTCCGACGATGGGGTGATTCGCGCGAGGCGGGGGTCCCGGTCAGCGGCTTAGCTTCGCACTTTTCACGTGATTCGTGATATTTCGTTGCGCGCCCGCGCAAGATTCTTCCAGGCGTCAGGTGCGCATGGAAGGATGACCGCGGGATCATCGGGAAAGGCTAGCTGCGAGCTGTCGTGTAGGACAGCGTGTATCGAATGGCGCTGAACGAAAAAGCCTCCCCCGGTCGCCCGGGGGAGGAGGGGGGCCTCAGGATATCGGAGCGTTGGGGGCGATCTCGTCCTTGCGGCCGAACCAGGGGATCGCGGCGGTTTCGAAGGCCTCGTGGTAGCGTGGATGTTCGGTGCCCATCCAGCGGTCCCACCAGGTGAAATAGAGCCCGAAATTATAGGCACCCTGGCTGTGGTGCAGGTCGTGATGGGTGGTGGTGGTCAGCCAGCCGGTGAGCGCCGAACGCGTGAAGCCGGGCCATGCCAGCTCATGCCCCATATGGCCGATCACGTTGCGGACGATCTGGTGGAGCACGAAGGCGACCAGCACCACGGCGTGGATGGGCGTGAGCAGCAGCACCAGCGGCACGAACGCCGCCTCGAACAGCGCCTCGATCGGCGCGAAGCTGTAGGCGGCCCAAGGGGTGGGGGTGCGCGAAAGGTGATGCTCAAGATGCGCGCGGCGGAACATGGTGCGGTGATGGAGCCCGCGATGCATCCAGTAGAAATAGGCGTCGTGCCCGATCACCATCCCGGCGATCTCGATCAGGCCGAGCCACAGCGGCGGCGAGGTCACCGGGATGCTGTAGATTCCGGCATCGATCATCGCGAAGATATAGATGCTGGTCAGCGCGAAGATGCCGATCGTGATCGCCGAGTTGACGAATTCGCGGCGGCGATCGTCCCAGCCGGCCATGCGGTTCTGGATGCGGCGCGGCAATGTCCAGCCCTTCGCCAGCCATAGCAGCATCGTCACGCTGCCCGCCGCGACAAGGTAGCGCGAGGCCTCGATCATGTACATTTGCATGCCGTGGTCGGCGAAGCGCCTGATCCCGGCGGGTATCCACTCGGCCATTGCCTGTCTCCCTTGTTTCGTCGGGAGCTGGCTATCGGACGCTGCGGAAACCGTCCTTTCGGCGCCGAAAAAAGTGCGCCGATTTCGAAATCGATCAGGGATTTTCGGGAACGAGGATCGCGGCGCGGCGGTAATCGGTGGGGGTCTGGCCCGTGGCGTCGCGAAAGGCGCGGTTAAACGGGGCGAGGCTGCCATAACCCAGGTCCATCGCGATGGTGAGCACGGGCAGGTCGACCTTGCCGGGATCGCCCAGCCAGTCGCGTGCGTCGGCGATGCGGTGCGCGTTGAGAAAGGCCGAGAAGTTGCGATAGCCCAGCCGCTGGTTGATCAGCGCACGCAGGCGATGCTCAGGTACGTCGAGCCTGTCCGCCAGCGCGCCGATGCTGAGCCCGGGCTCGCGATAGACATGGCCGGCCATCGCGGCATCGAGCTTGAGCTTGAGGACATGCTCGGCGGGCGAGAGCGGCGAGCGCGGCTGCGGAGCGGCATCGGCGTCGAACAGCAGTTCGCCATTGCTCGACAAGAGCACCGCACCCATCAGCATCACCGAGATCAAAGTCGCGCCCGATTGGACGAGCATCAGCCGGCCCTCGGTCTGGCCGAAACCGTACCAGCTCTCGGCGACGATCACCCCGAGCGCCTGCACGCCGACCAGGATGACGAAGCCGATGCGCAGCTTGCGGCGCTTCTCGATCAGATCGTCGCCGCGCTCGCGCCAGGCGATCCAGATCGCGTGCAAGGTCAGCAGCGCCGCGACGAGATGATAGGCGATATTGGCGAGCGTGGGCGGATGGAAGGTCCAGTAGACCGCCATCAGGAAATCGACCCAGCAGGCGGCGATCACCGCGAACGAAACGATAATGACGCGGCGGTCGATCGGCCGTTCGAGGATCAGGTGCGCGAAGACCCATAGCAGCAGCGGAACCGATTGCGACGCAAGCTGGACCGGCGCCCAGAGCGGCTCGCGCCACAGGTCGAGCGCGGGGGCGACGTTCGCCAGATAGGCGGCGATGCTGACCAGTAGCAGCACCGCGGTACCGCGAATCCGCAGCGGCGCAGCGCTGCGCCCGACCAGCAGCGCGATCAGCAGCAACTGGCCGGTCGCGAGCAGGCGGAAACAGGAATCGAGGAGCAGCATCTGCGACATGGGCAAGGCTTATGGCGCTCTGCCCGCGTAACGTCTATTCCAGCGGGAGCGAGGGGTGGAGAAGGCTTGGCGTGGGCGCGCTTTGGGAAATCCGGTACATGCTGGCGGGCTGGGCGCTGTTTGCCATCTGGGTGATCTCGCTGGCGCTGCCGGTCAGCGATCATGGATCGATCACCGGGCCCGGCCTCTACTATCTCGTTTCCGGATGGGGCGGCGCGCTCACGCTTCAATTCGCATGGCTCGCCAACCCGCTATTGATGATCGCAATCCTGTATGCAGTGAAAAGCCGGAAGCCGAAGCGGTCGATCGGGCTGGCCGCGAGCATCGCTCTCTGTCTGCTGGCCGCCAGCGCGACATTCTATCACCAACTTCCTTCACCGGACGGCGCAACGACCGTGATTCCGAACGCCAGCGGCTTTTATCTCTGGCTGGTGGCGGTCCTGGGGGGCGCGGCGCTCGTTCTCGTCAGCAGCTTCGCGAACAGAGAAAGTATATCATGATGCGCCTGTTCCTCATGCTCCTCGCGCTGCTCGCCTTTGGCACGGGGCCCGCCGCCGCCCAGAAACGCATCGCGCTGACCTTCGACGATGCGCCGCGCAACCGAGGCGCTTTCTTCACCCCCGACGAGCGCACCCAGAGGCTGATCGCGGGGCTGCGGCTGGCGCGCGTCCCGCAGGCGGCCTTCTTCGTCAATCCGGGGTTCCTGGCGAATGTCGACGGGGCGGGGGGAGAGGCGCGGCTGGCGGCCTATGTCGCGGCCGGCCATGTGCTGGGCAATCATAGCTGGAACCACCCGCATCTGAACGCGATGAGCGCCGAGGATTATCTGGCGAATATCGACCGGGCCGATGCGTGGCTGCGCATGCAGCCCGGGTTCCGCCCCTGGTTCCGCTTTCCGTTCCTCGACGAGGGCGGGAACGACAAGGTCAAGCGCGACGCGGTGCGCGCGGGGCTCAAGGCGCGCGGCTATCAGAATGGATACGTCACCGCCGAGGCCAGCGACTGGAACATGGAGACGCTGACGATCAACGCGAAGCGCGCGGGCAAGACGATGGATATGGACGCGCTCAAGCTGCTCTATGTCGAGAGCCATGTGCAGGCTGCCGATTTCTACGACGATCTGGCGATCAAGGTGTGGGCGCGCTCGCCCATCCATGTGATGCTGCTCCACGAAACCGATCTCGCCGCGCTCTACATCGCCGATCTGGTCGCGGCGCTGAGGGCCGATGGCTGGGAGATCGTTAGCGCCGACGAAGCCTTCGCCGATCCGATCAACCTGCTCTTTCCCGATACGCCCTCGGCCAACGGCACGCTGACCGAGGCCGCGGCATGGGAGAAGGGGCTGCCCGCGCCGCGCTGGTACGAGCGCAACGACATCCCGTTCGCCAACCGTTTGTTTGCCGAGCGCGTTCTGCACGAGACCGCGCCGGCATCCTGAGGAGTGACGCCGATGATGTTGTTCGCACCCCTCGTCCTCGCCGCGCTGCTGCAATTGCCGCAGGACCGGACGCACACCACCAAGGGGCCCGGCGTGGCCTGCGCCGCCGCCTTCGCCATCGAGTTGAAGCAGGGTGAATCGCTCACTGCAGACGAAGGCGCGGAGGATTTCATCGTCTATGAATTCAAACGCCCCGACGGGAGCACGATCATCTATGCGGGCAATTACCCGCAGCCCGGCGGCGTGGTCCTCGAAACCAAACTCCAATGGCCTTCGGTGATCGTCGTCCATGGCTCGCCGGAGATCGCCAGGCGCATTGTCTATGGGCCCAAGCTCGATCTGATCTGCCCGCCCAAGGCGACGCGCTGACCGCTTTGCTTTCGTGGAACGCCGGGACTAGGGGAGCGCTTCTACTGAATCCGTAACAGCGGATACCAATCGCCAAGAAGGCCAGGAATGACCACCCAGTTCGAACTCACCGACGAGCAGCTCCAGATCCAGGAGATGGCGCGCGCCTTCACCGCCGATGCGATCGCCCCGCACGCGGCCGAATGGGACGAGAAGAGCATTTTCCCGCGCGACACGATCAAATCGGCGGCCGAGCTGGGCTTCGCGGCGATCTATGTCTCCGAGGAGAGCGGCGGGGTCGCGCTGGGGCGGCTCGAGGCGGCGCTGATCATGGAGGCGATGGCCTATGGCTGCGTGCCGACCAGCGCCTTCATCTCGATCCACAATATGGCGACCTGGATGATCGACCGGTTCGGATCGCAGGCGGTGAAGGACAAGTATCTCCCCGCGCTGGTCTCGATGGAAAAGATGGCGAGCTATTGCCTGACCGAGCCGAGCTCGGGTTCGGATGCGGCCGCGCTCAAGACCAAGGCAGTGCGCGATGGCGATCATTGGGTGGTCAACGGCTCCAAGCAGTTCATCTCGGGCGCGGGCGTCAACGATATCTATGTGACGATGGTGCGCACAGGGGCCGAGGGCCCCAAGGGCATTTCCTGCCTCGTGATCGAGAAGGACATGCCGGGGGTCAGCTTCGGCGCGAAGGAGCGCAAGCTGGGCTGGAATGCGAGCCCGACCGCGGCGGTGACCTTCGAGAATGTCCGCGTGCCGGTGGAGAATATCGTCGGCGGCGAGGGCGAGGGATTCCGGATCGCGATGATGGGGCTCGACGGCGGACGGCTCAATATCGGCGCGACCTCGCTGGGCGGGGCGCAGCGCTGCCTCGACGAGGCGGTGAAATATACCAAGGAGCGCCAGCAGTTCGGCAAGCCGATCTCGGATTTCCAGAACACTCAGTTCGTGCTCGCCGACATGGCGACCGAGCTGGAGGCGGCGCGCGCGCTTCTCTATCTGGCGGCGGCGAAGGTGACCGCCAACGCGCCGGACAAGACCAAGTTCGCGGCGATGGCGAAGCGGTTTGCGACCGACACCGCCAGTTCGGTGACGGACCGGGCGCTGCAGATGCATGGCGGCTATGGCTATCTGAAGGATTATCCGATCGAGCGCTTCTGGCGCGACCTGCGCGTCAACTCGATTCTCGAGGGGACCAATCAGGTGATGCGGATGATCGTCGGGCGTGAGTTGACCCGCCAGTGATGCGCGATTTCACTTCTTCACGGTTTCCCGGCGAAGGCCGGGGCCCAGTATCGGTAACTCAACGAAGGCGCGAAACCGCGAGGCCTTCCCAACTGGGCCCCGGCCTTCGCCGGGGAGGCGTTGATGAGTGATCCCGTGAAGCTGTGGCACGATGCCGCCGAAGCCATGACCAGGGCAATGAAACTGCCCGCGACCCAGCCTTACGATCCGTTCGCGGTGGCGGGGGCGATGGCGGATTTCGCTTCGGGCATGAAGCCGGTCGATCTGCTCGCGGTCCAGATGGATGCGGCGAAGCAATGGGGCGATTTCTGGATGAAGGCCTGGTCCGCCGCGCCGGGCGAGAAGGTGCGCGACCGGCGTTTCGCGGCGGCGGCATGGGCTGAGGATCCCTATTACCGTACGCTGCGCGATGCCTATCTGCTCGCCTCCGAGCAGCTGCGCGGGATGGTGGGCAAAGGCGAGCAAAGCGCGATGATGCGCTTCCTGCTCGATCAATATCTGAACGCGGTCAGCCCCAGCAACTTCGCGATGACCAATCCCGAGGTTGTCGAGCGCACGCTGGAGACCAAGGGGGCGAACCTAGCCGCGGGCTTCAAGAACCTCGTCGAGGATCTTTCTTCGGGCAAGGGGCTGGTCCAGCGCCGCACCGATCCGAACGCGTTCGCGAAAGGCGAGAGTATCGCCGCGACGCCGGGCAAGGTGGTCTTCCAGAACCGGCTGTTCCAGCTGATCCAGTATGACCCGGCGACCCCGGACGTGGCGGCGGAGCCCCTGCTCTACGTGCCCCCGCTGGTGAACCGTTTTTATATGATCGACCTCGTGCCGCGGTCGAGCCTGGTGAAGTGGCTGGTCGATCAGGGGCGGACGGTGTTCGTGATCTCGTGGGTGAACCCCACCGAAGAGCATCGCGATGCCGATGTCGCGGCCTATGTGCTCGAAGGCATCGTCGAGGCGATCGGGGTGGTGCGTGAGCGCACCGATGCCAAGCCCGATCTGTTCGCCTTCTGCCTGGGTGGGACGCTCGTCTCGATCGCGCTGGCGTGGCTGGCGGCGAAGGGGCGGGCGGACGAAGTCAATTCCGCGACCCTGATCGGATCGATGGTCGATTTCGCCGATATGCGCGACTGGTCGGCCTTCGTGCACGAGGCGCATCTGACCGCGCTCGAGGGGCATCTCGACCGGCAGGGCTATATCGACAGTATCGAGCTCCAGCGCCTGTTCGCGGCGATGCGCGCGAACGACCTGATCTGGTCGTCGGTGGTGAACCATTATCTGCTCGACCGGCCGGCGCCGCCCTCGGACTTGCTCTACTGGTTCGAGGATGGCGCGCGGATTCCTGCCGGGTTCCTGAAGTCGTACAATCGCGATCTGCTGTTCGAGAACAAATTGCGCGGTTCGGGCTTCGAGGTCGATGGCGTGCCGATCGACCTGGCCGCGATCGCCACGCCGATGCTGGTGATCGCGCTCAAGGAGGATCATGTCTCGGCCTGGGAGGCGGTTTACGATGGCGCGAAGCTGCTGGGCGCGGATTTTATCCTCGGCGGGTCGGGGCATAATGCTGGCGTCATCAACCCGCCCGCCGCGAACAAGCACGGGTTTTGGACCAGCGATGCGCGGCCCGAGAGCGCGGGCGAGTGGCTCGAGGGCGCGACCCGGCATGAGGGGTCGTGGTGGCCTTTATGGGATGTGTGGCTGGCCGAGCACGGCTCGGGCGGTCGCGTTCCGGGACGCGCGATCGTAGATGGACTTGAACCCGCGCCGGGTTCTTACGCTAAGGCGCCCTGATGACTGACGAGATTCGGGCGTACAAGGAAGGCGCGGCGGGACGCCTGCGGCTCAACCGGCCCAAGGCGCTTCACTCGCTCAATATCGAGATGGTGCAGGCGATGACCGCCGCGCTGCTCGAGTGGCGCGACGATCCCGCGATGCGGATCGTGCTGATCGATCATGCCGAGGGCCGCGGCTTCTGCGCGGGCGGCGATGTGGTCGGGATCGCGAAGACAGTGGAGGGGCAGGACGCGGCGGCGCGCGGCTTTTTCTTCCACGAGTATCGCCTCAACCACCTCATGTACACTTATCCCAAGGCAGGCGTGGCCTTCATGGACGGGGTGACGATGGGCGGCGGCGTGGGGATCGCCTGTCCGTGCCGCTACCGCGTGGCGACCGAGAACACGATGTTCGCGATGCCCGAGACCACCATCGGCATTTTCCCCGACGTAGGCGGCGGACGGTATCTGTCGCGGCTGCGCGGGCGGCTGGCGCAATATCTCGCGCTCACCGGCGCGCGGCTCAATGGCGCCGAGTGCGAGGCGCTGCGGCTGGCGACGCATTACATTCCGTCGGACCGGCTGGAGGGCGTGAAGGCCCGCATCGCCAGCGATCCGTTCCGCGTTTCGGCGATCCTCGACGAGGCCTCGACCGAGCCCCCCGCCGCGCCCATCATGTGGCGTCTCGACCTGATCGACCGCTGCTTCGCGCCCGACACGCTGGACGAGATCCTCGCCTGCCTCGATGCCGAGAAGGATCCCTGGGCGCGCGATCAGGCGGCGACGATCCGCTCGAAATCGCCCACCGCCTGCGCGGTCTCGCTCAAGATGCTGGTCGAGAGCCCCAAACAGCCGCATTTCGTCGACGAGATGCGGATGGAGTATGGGCTGATGGTGCGCATCATCCGCCACCCCGATTTCCGCGAGGGCGTGCGCGCGCTGCTGATCGACAAGGATGGCGCGCCGGTCTGGGCGCCGCTCGCCGATGTCGATTTTTTCTTTGAACCACTGCCTCCCGAGGAGGAGTGGTCGCCGCTATAGTTTCACCCGTCATGCTGAACTTGTTTCAGCATCCATCGTGCCACAAACGGCGTCATCGCCTGTGGAGAGTTGGACCCTGAAACAAGTTCAGGGTGACGGAATCTGGAGAGTGGAATGCCGAATTACGAAACCATCCTCGTCGAACAGCGCGGCGCGGTGACGCTTGTCACGCTCAACCGGCCGCAGGCGCTCAACGCGCTCAATTCGCAGGTGCTGAGCGAGATGCTCGACGCGATGCGCGCCTTCGATGCCGATCCGGCGCAGGGCTGCGCTGTGGTCACGGGCAGCGAAAAGGCCTTCGCCGCGGGTGCCGACATCAAGGAGATGCAGGCGCAGGGCTTCGCCGACATGTACGGGCATGACTTCTTTTCCGGCTGGGACGCCTTTTGCCGCACGCGCAAGCCGATCATCGCGGCCGTCGCCGGCTATGCGCTGGGCGGAGGATGCGAAGTGGCAATGATGTGCGACTTCATCCTCGCGGCGGACACGGCGAAGTTCGGCCAGCCCGAGATCAAGCTGGCGGTATCGCCCGGCATGGGCGGATCGCAGCGGCTGACCCGCGCGGTGGGCAAGGCCAAGGCGATGGAGATGTGCCTGACCGGGCGGATGATGGACGCCGCCGAGGCAGAGCGCGCGGGGCTGGTTTCGCGCATCCTGCCCGCCGCCGATCTGGTCGAGGAGGCGGTGAAGACCGCAGCCTTGATCGCCTCGATGGCGCCGCTGGCGGTCAAGGCGAACAAGGAAATGGTCAACGCGGCCTATGAGACCACGCTCGCGCAGGGCGTCGCCTTCGAGCGGCGGCTGTTCCATGCGCTGTTCGGGACGGCGGACCAGAGCGAAGGCATGGCCGCCTTCGTCGAGAAGCGCCCGGGCAACTGGACGGGGAAGTGATGGCCGTCGGCCCAGCGAAAGCTGGGGTCTCATGCGGCACTAGATCCCAGCTTTCGCTGGGATGACGATTTGAGAGGATAACATGGCACGCGTCGCTTTCATCGGGCTCGGAAACATGGGCGGCGGGATGGCCGCGAACCTTGCGAAAGCGGGACACGACGTCCGCGCCTTCGATCTTTCGCCCGATGCGATGGAGCGCGCGCGGTTGGCCGGGTGCCTGCCCGCCGAGGACGCCGCGAGCGCGATCAAGGGCGCCGAGGCGGTGGTGACGATGTTGCCCGCGGGCAAGCATGTCGATCAAGTCTATACCGAGACGGTGTTCGACAATGCCGATCCGGCGGCGGTGCTGATCGATTGCTCGACGATCGATGTCGGAACCGCGCGCAAGGTCGCCGAGGCCGCGCAGGCGCGCGGGCTGCTCGCGGTCGATGCGCCGGTCTCGGGCGGGATCGCGGCGGCCAATGCGGGGACGCTCACCTTCATGGTCGGCGGGACGGAACAGGGCTTCGCCAAGGCCGAACCCTTCCTCGCGGACATGGGCAAGGCGGTGATCCATGCCGGCGCCAGCGGGGCGGGGCAGGCGGCGAAGATCTGCAACAACATGCTGCTGGGCGCCGAGATGATCGCGACCTGCGAGGCCTTCGCGCTCGCGGAGAAGCTGGGGCTCGACCTGCAGCGTTTCTATGATATCGCCTCGGTCAGCTCGGGACAGAGCTGGTCGATGACGAGCTATTGCCCGGTCCCCGGCGTCGGGCCGGAGAGCCCCGCCGACCGCGGCTATCAGGGCGGGTTCGCGGCGGCGCTGATGCTCAAGGATTTGCGGCTGGCGATGGAGGCCGCCAACGGATGCTGCGCCGATACACCGATGGGATCGCGCGCGCGCGAGCTTTACGAGGAGTTCGTCGCGCAGGGGAACGGGACCACCGACTTCTCCGGCATCATCCAGCGGCTGCGGGACCAGAAAATTGGCTGACAGAAATCCTCCCCCGGAGGGGGAGGGGGACCGCGAAGCGGTGGAGGGGTAATCTCCACAAGTGACGTCGCTCGGGGAGAATACCCTTCCGTCAGCTTTCGGCTGCCACCTCCCCCTCCGGGGGAGGATTTGGAAGAGCGTGGTTAAGGCGCGCCCTTAACCCTCTATTCGCCTTCCCGGGGCATGCTCTGCGTGAGAGGAAAGCCTCATGCGCCGCATCGTCTTCCCCCTGATCGCCATCGCCGTCAGCGCGCCCGCCGCCATCGCGCAGCATCCGCAGCCGGCCGCGCGCTTCACCATCGCTGAATCGGGCGAGGGATTCGACACGCTCGATGCTGCCGTTCGCGCCGTGGGCGACCGCCGCGCGACGATCCTGATCGCGCCGGGCACCTATCGCGAATGCGCGGTGCAGGAGGCCGGGCACATCACCTTCAGGGCCGCGGTGCCGGGACAGGCGATCTTCGAGAACGAGGTCTGCGAGGACAAGGCCGCCTTCGTGCTGCGCGGGCGCGGATCGGTGGTCGATGGGATCGTGTTCCGCGGCTATAGCGTCAATGACGGCAATGGCGCGGGCATCCGCATCGAGACCGGCGACCTGCTGGTGGTCAATTCGATGTTCCTCGACAGCCAGGAGGGCATCCTGGGCGGCAATCCCTCCGGCCAGAAGATCACCATCGACCGCTCGACCTTTTCGGGCCTCGGCCAGTGCGACCAGGCGGTCAATTGCAGCCATTCGATCTATCTGTCGAACCAAGGCGAGGTGATCATCACCCGCAGCCGCTTCGAGCGCGGGACTGGCGGGCACTATGTCAAGCTGCGCGTGCCCAACGTCCAGATCCTCGATTCGAGCTTCGACGACAGCCAGGGGCGCAACACCAATTACATGATCGACCTGTCCGAAGGCGGCACCGGGCTGATCGCGCGCAATGTGTTCGTGCAAGGCGCGAACAAGGAGAATGGATCGGGGCTGATCGTGGTCGCGCCCGAGGGGCGGACCTATTCCTCGGCGGGGCTGCGCGTGGAAGGCAACACCGCGAGCATGGCGCCCGGCGCGGGCGGCAACCCCGCATTCGTGGCGGATCTGAGCCACCAGCCGCTGCGGATCGGGGGAAATATGCTCACCGGCATGCGCGAGTTCGAGGTGCGGCGGTAGGGCGCTGGAATAACGCACCGTAAATCAAGAGCCTGCAGCGCTCCGGCGAAGACCGGAGCGTTGACGGCAAGCGAATTGTCATGAGGCCACGGCTCCGGCCTTCGCCGGAGCACCGTGTAAAGCTATTTGCACGTCGTGTCCGGCCCCGCGTCCAGATCGAGGCAGCGCCCGTCGATCTCGCCCGGCACCGGAATCCGCAGCACCCCCGCCAGCGACGGCGCGATATCGACCGTTTCGACCGACAGCGGATGCTCGAAGCCGGTCATGCCGCGCCGCCAGAACAGGATCGGCACGCGGCGGTCATAGTCCCAGAAGCTGCCATGGGTGGCGGTATAGCCCTGTCCCGGGATCGGGATCGGCGTGATGCGCGGGCGGAGCGCGACGACGAGGTCGCCGGTGCGCTGCGAATCCCATGAGGCGCGGGCGCGCTCGAGCATTGTCCAGGTTTCGGGCGGGCCTTTGGGGCTGGGCGTCGCGATGATCTGCTCGCGGGTATAGACGTCATAGACCTGCGGGTCCTTGCGGAAGATCCGCGCGGCTTCGAGCTGGACCGCCTCGCGCTGGGTCGGGGTCAGCTCGGGGTTGATATAGACGTCACCGGGAGCGCCGCCCCACAGGATCTGGCCCTTCAGCCCGAGATTTTCGGCCACCTGCCTGTTGATCCGGCTGGTGCTGAGCAGCGCGTCCTTGCCATCGTCGGTGAGCGACGTCCGCGCCGCCATGGTCGCGCCGTGCTCGCGGTTGCGCTCGGGGATGTCGAGCCCGCCATGATCGGCGGTGAGCACCACTTGATAATCGACTCCGCTCTTGTCGAGCGCCGCGAACAGGCGGCCCATGCGCTGATCGAGCGCGAGCATCTGGATGCACATCTCGCTGCCTTCGGTGCCATAGCTATGGCCGACATAGTCGGTGGCCGAGGCGCCGATGATCAGCAGATCGGTATGCTCGCCCTTGCCGAGCTTCATGTCGCTGGCGAGGTTGGTCGCGAGGGTGAAGACCGCGTCGTCGAATTCGGGGGCGGCCTTGAAGGGCTGGAGATTGTCCTTCTCGCCCACCGCCGCGCGGGCGAAGCGGCCCGCGCCGACGCTCTGGCTGCCGGCCTGGAAGGCGCGGTCGCGCGGGCGGCAGAAATCGGGAAGCGGCAGCGGCTTTTGCGGCTGGGCGAGGCGCGCGGCGAGCGCGCTATTGGCGCTGGCGACGGCGGCCGGCACCGCGCGCCCGGCATAGGATTGGAAGCTGCGGCTCTTGTCCCAGAACCACCAGAGCTCGTCGACCTTGTGCCCGCCCATCATCACCGCGGCGCGGTCCTTGCCCGCGACCGAGACGACGCGCGACGCGGGATCGGCGGCCTTCATCCATTCGCCGAGCGTGGGGACGCGCAGATTCCTGTCCGAGACCGTGTAGTCGCTGTAGCTCGATCCCGCGGCGCTGGTATCCTCGGCGCAATAGACGCGGAAATTGGGCTTGTCGCCGCGCACCACCGTGAAATCGACCCAGTCGTTGGCGATGATGCCGGTGCGCGCGGGGCGGCTGCCGGTGAGGATGGTCGAGTGACCGGGGCAGGTCTCGGTCGCGGCGTGGCTCTGATAGCCCGAGGGGAAGACCTGGCCGGTGAGCAGCCGCGCGAAGCCGCCGGTGAAGACGGTGCGGTATTCGGCGAAGAGATCGGCGGAGAATTGATCGACCGAGATCACCACGACCAGCTTGGGCGGGCTTTGCTGCGCGACCGCGGGGGTGGCGGCCGCCAGCGCGAGCAATGCGGCGAATGTGCGGACGAACTTCATGCTGCCTCCGGTGGTCAAACCCTCATTGCCTTTGCTATCGGGGAAGCGCTGGGCGAGGGCAAGGACAGGCGATGCGGGCTTTTTGTTTCGGGTTGATGGCAGTGCTGCTCGCGTTCGTGGGCTTGCCCGCGATGGCGCAGGAGATCGAGCCGGGGCCGCATGTCGTGCTCGAACTCGTGCCCGAAAGCGATGCGCCCGCGCCGGGCAGCGAGCTGATGCTGGCGCTGGTCGGCAAGCCCAAGCCGCGCTGGCACGCCTATTGGGAGAATCCCGGCGATGCGGGCATCCCGACCAAGGCCGAATGGACCTTGCCCTCGGGCGTGACCGCGGGCGCGTTCGTCTATCCTGTGCCGCACCAGCTGCTGATCGCGGGGCTGATGAACTATATCTATGAGGGGGCGTACACGCGCTTCGTGACGCTGAAGATCTCCGACGGGATCGCGCCGGGGACGGTGCTGCCGATCAATCTCAAGCTCAAATATCTGGTGTGCACCAACGAGATTTGCGTGCCTGAAAATGCCGAGCTGAACCTGAGCGTGAGGGTGGGCGACGGCGCGGTGAGCGCGGAGCGGCGCGCGCAATTCGACGGCTGGCGCGCGGCGATCCCCAAACCATTGGGGAGCGAGGCGACCTATCAGGTGACGGGAGACGGCTTCCGGCTGTCGGTGCCCTATCCGGCGGGAGCCGCCGCCGAGACCGTCTATTTCTATCCGCGCACCGACGGGGTGGTGGATTACGGCGCGCCGCAATCCGTGGCGCGCGACGGCGACCGGATCGTGATCTCGACCAGGGCGAAGGGCGATGCGGCGGGGCCGATCACGGGCATCCTGTCGGTGGGCAAGGATCGCGGGTTCGAAATCCGCGCGGTGCCCGGCGTAGTGGCCGCCGCCGCCGCGACCGCGCCGGGACTGGCGGGCGGGGTCTGGTGGACCGCCTTGCTCGCGTTCGGCGGGGCGATGCTGGGCGGGGTGCTGCTCAACATCATGCCGTGCGTGTTTCCGATATTGAGCCTCAAGGCGCTGAGTTTGGCCAAGGCCAATGACGGCGAGGGGCGTCCGCGCGCCGAAGCCTTGGCCTATACGGCGGGCGTGGTGCTGGTGTGCCTTGCGCTGGGCGGGGTGCTGCTGGCGTTGCGCGCCGGCGGATCGACCGCGGGCTGGGCGTTCCAGCTGCAGGACCCGCGCGTGATCCTGTTCCTGATGCTGGTGGTCACCGGCATCGCGCTGAACCTTGCCGGGGTGTTCGAGATGATGACGCCGGGCTTCATCAATCGGCTTGCCGGGCAGGGCAGCGGCGGGGCCTTCATGACCGGGGCGCTGGCGGCGTTCATCGCGACGCCCTGCACCGGGCCGTTCATGGGCACGGCTTTGTTCACCGCGCTGGTGCTGCCCCCGCCGGCCGCGATGGCGGTCTTTGGCGGGCTGGGCCTGGGGATCGCCTTGCCTTTCCTGCTGCTCGGCTTCGTGCCCGCGCTGCGGCGGCGGCTGCCGAAGCCGGGCGCGTGGATGGAGACGTTCCGCCATATCCTGTCGGTCCCGATGTTCCTCACCGCGATCGCGCTCGCCTGGGTGCTGGGCAAGCAGGCGGGGGTCGATGGGATGACGCTGGGGCTGATCGCGGCGCTGATGCTGGGGCTGGGCCTGTGGTGGGGCGGCGCGCGGCAGGCGAAGGGCAAGGCCGCGTGGCTGCTCCCGCTGCCGCTGATCCTGTTACCGCTCGGCGCGGTGACGATGGTGAAGCCCGCGCCGCCTGGCGGTGGCCTCCAGCAAGCGCTGGCCGGGGCCGAGCCCTTCAGCGAGGCACGGCTGGCCGAATTGCAGGCCGAGGGGCGACCGGTCTTCGCCTATTTCACCGCCGACTGGTGCGTGACCTGCAAGGTCAACGAAAAGGCGGTGATCGAGACGGCGGCGGTCGAGGAGGCGCTGGCTACGGGCAAGGTCGCGGTGCTGGTCGGCGACTGGACCAATGGCGATCCTGCGCTGGGCCGTTTCATAGAAAGGCACAACCGAGCGGGCGTGCCGCTTTATCTGTGGTACAAGCCGGGCGAGGCGGAGCCGCGAGTCCTGCCTCAGATTCTATCGACGGGGATGCTGACCGAACTCGCCGCGGGAAAGTGAATTCAACGGGGGCTTGAGCTGAGGAGACTGAGCATGAGCATGACCAAGTGGATTTTGGCCGGGGCTTTGGCGACGGCTTCCATCACCGCCGCCGCCATGGCGCTGCCCGTACCGATCGCCGAACCCGCGCTGGGCGCGCCCGCGGTGGATTTCAGCGCGCGCGACGTCGACGGCAAGGTGGTGTGGCTCCACGACTTCAAGGGCAAGATCGTGGTGCTCGAATGGAACAACCCCGGCTGCCCCTTCGTGCAGAAGCACTACAAGAGCGGCAACATGCAGAAGAGCCAGGCCAGCGCCGCCTCGCAGGGCGTGGTGTGGCTGACCGTCAATTCGAGCGCCTCGGGGCAGCAGGGCCATATGGACGGCGCCGCCGCGCGGCAGTTCGTCGCGGGCGCGAAAGCCAAACCCGCGCACTATCTGCTCGATCCGCTGGGGCTGGTCGGAAAGGCCTATGGCGCGAAGACCACGCCGCACATGTACATCATCGACGGCGCCGGCCGGCTGGTCTATCGCGGCGGGATCGACGACAAGCCGACCGCCGATCAGGGCGACATCGCGGGCGCGCGGAACCATGTGCTGGCGGCGATCGGCGAGCTCCGCGCGGGCAAGGCCGTATCGGTGGCGGAGACGCGGCCCTACGGCTGCTCGGTGAAGTACGCGGATTGACGATTCCCCTCCCGCTTGCGGGGGGGGATTAGGGGAGGCGTGTCCGCAAGCGCCGTCCCGCCAACTGACAGCCCCTCCCCCGGCCCCTCCCGCAAGCGGGAGGGGAGAAGGGTCTTGTGCGGCGCAACAAAGCGTTGCAGCATGGAACCATAGGCGGTTACGGCACTTGGGGAGCGAATGGCGGCACGCGGGGCGTTTGATGAGATCTGGGGGCATGGCGGGCCTGAGCATCCGCGCGCCGAATTCGCATCGCTGTCGCAGTGGATCGCCGATACCCCCGCCGACGAGCTCCAGCGCCGCCAGCAATCGGCCGAGGCGACCTTCCGCCAGCTCGGCATCACCTTCGCCGTCTATGGCGACAGCGACGCGGCCGAGCGGATCATCCCGTTCGACATCGTGCCGCGCGTCTTCCTCCACGACGAATGGGCGCGGCTGAGCGAGGGGCTGGTCCAGCGGACCCAGGCGATCAACGCGTTCCTCGAGGATATCTATGGTGAGGCGCGCATCCTGAAGGAGGGCGTGATCCCGCAGGAGCTGGTGCTGCTCAACGAGCAGTTCCGCCCCGAGGTCAACCGCGTCCGCCCCCCGCACGGCGTCTGGGCGCATATCTGCGGGATCGACCTGGTGCGGACGGGCCCGGACGAATTCTGGGTGCTGGAGGATAATGCCCGCACCCCCTCGGGCGTCTCGTACATGCTCGAAAATCGCGAGGCGATGATCCGGCTGTGCCCCGAGCTGTTCCGCGACTTCCGTGTCGAGCCGGTGGACAGTTATCCCGACATGCTGCTCCAGACGATGCGCTCGGTCGCGCCGCATGAGGGCAAGTCGAGCCCGGTCTGCGTGGTGCTCACGCCCGGCCATTTCAACTCGGCCTATTACGAGCACAGCTTCCTCGCGGATTCGATGGGGATCGAGCTGGTCGAGCCCGCCGATCTCGTCGTCGACGACGATGTGGTGTGGATGCAGACCATCGCGGGCCGCGTGCGCGTCGATGTCATCTATCGCCGGATCGACGACGATTTCCTCGATCCGCTGACCTTCCGGCCCGATTCGATGCTCGGCGTGGCCGGGCTGATCGCGGCCTATCGCGCGGGCAATGTCGCGATCCTCAACGCTCCGGGCAACGGGATCGCCGACGACAAGGCGATCTATTCCTACATGCCCGAGATCGTGCGCTTCTATTCGGGCGGCGAGGCCAAGCTGCCCAATGTCGAGACCTGGCGCTGCCGCGAGCCGCAGGCGCTGAAGTATGTGCTCGATAACCTCGGCGAGCTGGTGGTGAAGCTGGTCGATGGTTCGGGCGGATACGGGATGCTGGTCGGCCCGACCGCGACCAAGGCCCAGATCGAGGAATTCCGCGCCGCGCTGATCGCCGAGCCGCACCGCTATATCGCGCAGCCGACGCTGGCGCTCTCGACCGTGCCGACGGTGACCGAGAAGGGGCTGGCGCCGCGCCACGTCGATTTCCGGCCCTTCGTGCTGACGGGGAGCGACGGGGTGCGCGTGGTGCCCGGCGGGCTGACCCGTGTGGCGCTCAAGGAAGGCTCGCTGGTGGTGAATTCCAGCCAGGGTGGGGGCACGAAGGACAGCTTCGTGCTGGCGCCGGAGGCGGGAGCGTGAGTGCCGCTGCTGCAATCCTCCCTCGGAGGGGGAGGGGGACCAGCCGCAGGCTGGTGGAGGGGTATTGCGCTATTGAGAGGGCGACACCCTTCCGTCGCGCTGCGCGCGCCACCTCCCCTTGCAGGGGAGGATTGGCATGCTGATGCTCTCGCGCACCGCCGCGGCGCTCTACTGGCTCGGCCGCTATCTCGAGCGCGCCGATTTCATCGCACGGTTGGTCGAGGCCACCGTGCGGCTCGATGCGCTTTCCGCCCGGCCCGCGGGCGAGGCGGCGTGGCAGTCGGCGCTCGCGGTCAGCTATACCGACAAGGCCTTCGCCGCGACCGGACAGGCGGTGACCCAAGCCAATGTCGCGCGCTTCCTCGCGCTCGATGCGAGCCATCCCGGATCGATCGTCTCGTGCCTCGATCGCGCGCGCAACAATGCCCGCGCCGTCCGCACCGCGCTCACGCGCGAGGCCTGGACCGCGATCAACCGCGCCTGGCTGATGTTCCACAACCGCAAATCGACCGGCGGGCCGACCGAGACGCTGGGCCTGCTCGAAGCGGTGAAGGGCGAGACGCGCGGGTTCGAGGGCGCGATCCACCGGATGATGCGCAACGAGGCGACGCTGCTGATCCAGCTCGGCGCCGCGATCGAGCGCGCGGACAATACCGCGCGGCTGCTCGACGTGAAGTACCACATCCTGCTGCCCGAGGGCGAAAAGGTGGGCGGCGCGGTCGACCGCGACCAGTGGACGACGATCCTCCAGACCGTCTCGGCGGTCACCGCCTATCGCTGGCTCTACAATGACGGACTCAAGCCGCGCAACGTGATCGACCTGCTGATCAGCCGGTTCGAGCTGCCGCGCAGCATGGCCGCGTGCGTCGAGGAGGTGGTCAACCTGCTCAGCGCGCTCGCCAAGCGCACCGGGCTCCAGGGCGAGGCCGACCGGATGGCGCGCGCGCGCATGTCGCGGATGCAGAAGACGCGGACCTCCGAGGTGATCGTCTCCGGACTGCACCAGCATCTCGAAGCGTTTATCGCGGAAAATGCGATGCTCGACGCCGCCATAGCGCGGCAGTTCAGGTTTATCTGATGCGGATCGCGGTCGAGCATATCACCCATTACAGGTTCAGCGAGCCGCAGGCGCGGATCGTCCAGATGCTGCGGCTGACCCCGTGCGATACCGAGGATCAGACGGTGGTGAACTGGCGCGTCGGGGTGGATTGCGATGCGCGGCTGCGCGATGCGATCGACGGGTTCGGCAATGCCGTGACGATGCTCTATGCCGAAGGGCAGATCGCCTCGCTCGACCTGACCGTGACGGGCGAAGTCCTCACCGCGCAGAATGTCGGCGTGGTGCGCTCGGCGTACGAGCCGCTGCCGCCGCTCTTCTACCTGCGCGGCACCCCGCGTACGCTGGCGAGCGTGACCCTGGCCGAGTTCGCGGCGGAGGCGGCGAAGGGTGGCCCGCTCGAGCGGCTGCATGCGCTCAATGCGGCGCTGCACGCGCGCTTCCCCGACACGCCCGATCTGCCCGACCGGGGATGCGCCGCCGCGCAGGCCTTCGCAGCGAAGGCAGTGACATCGCGCGACGTGGCGCAGATCTTCATCGCGGGGGCGCGGCATCTCCATGCGCCGGCGCGCTATGTCTCGGGCTATCGCACCGACGGCGAGGCGCATTCGGCGCCGCATGCCTGGGCCGAGGCCTGGGTCGAAGGGATCGGCTGGATCGGCTTCGATCCCGCCACGGGGCTCTCGCCCGACGAGACCTATGTGCGCGTGGCGGTGGGACTCGACGCCACCGGCGCCGCGCCCGTCGCGGGAACGCGGGTGGGACATGGCGACGAGAAGCTCGACGTCGACCTGCAGGTCGAGCGGCTGGGCGGCGAGGAGTAGAGGGGCCGGCGCACCGCCGCGACGGCTCAAAGCACCATCGAGGCCGGTAGCCTGAGCCGGAAGCAAAGGCCGGTCGGCCGCGCGATGAAGGATATTTCCGCGCCGAGCTGCCGGGCGAGGATATCCATGGTCCGGGAACCGAGCCCGCCATCGGCGAGCGGATCGAAATCCTCGGGCAGGCCGACGCCGTCATCGGCGACCTCGATCACCGCCGACCCGTCGGCATCGCGGCGGCATCCGACCTCCAGCGTCCCGCGCACCCCGGTCGGGTGCGCATATTTGAGCGAATTGGTGACGGCTTCGGCCACGATCATGCAGATGGGCAGGATCTTGTCGGTCTTGACTGCGCAGGCGCCCCCGGCGCTGGGAAGCAGTTCGAACTGCCCCGGCTGGGCGACTGCCGCGATGATGCTTTCGCACAGATTGCGCAGATGCTCGTTGAGATCGAGATGAGCCGCGCCGGGCTGAGTCGCGATTTCGCGGTGCAATTGCCCGACCGCGACGATTCGCGCGCTGATCTCGTCGAGAAGCTGCGCGACCTCATGGCTGCTCATCAGCCGCGGCTGCTTCGTCAAATGCCGCGCGCGAAGGCTGACCGTGCTGGCGAGCAGGCACAGGCTGTTCGCAATCCTGTGCGTCACTTCGGAAGTATAGAGATCCCTATTGAGATAGAGATGCAGTTCCGGGCCCGCATGTTCCTGCGCCGCGCCGTTTTGATGAGCCATAAAGGCCTCCGATCCACGATCGCTTATCGGCGCATTCGCAACGGAGTGCAAGAAAATAATGCTTTAGTTACTGCGGCTTAGTGGGTAATAGGGAGATTATGCGCGGTTCCGTCCTTCTCCTGTTTCTGCTGCGGTTGAGACTCGCCCCTCTTCTCTTGGGGTCGCGCCAAATGAGTAAGAGGTGTTTTTTGAGCCGATGATGGAACAGTTTTCGAATGTGTCGATTGCGCCAAGATGATTTCATCTGCGCAACAGGAGGACCAGGGTTCGTGAGCGATCTGACGCGGGAGCAGCGTCTCCAGATCATGCTGACCGAAGAGGAGCTTCGGATCATCGACGACTGGCGGTTCAGCCGGCGGATGCCGACGCGCGCCGCCGCGGTGCGGGAGCTGCTCAAGCGCGGGCTGGCGGCCGAGGGTTTCGGCGCCGCGGTCGCCGGAGAGCGGTCGCAGGATTTCGGTGTGGTCGACGGAAAAGCTGACGGGGCGGCAGGTTAAGAGGCCGCCGCCGCGCCTCAGGCCAGCTCGCGGATCCGCGCGGGAACCGGCATCGCCAGGGTCTCGTCCTCGTCATAGGGCGACCAGCCATTTGGGCCGAGCACCTCGATCGGGCGGTAGCGGGTCTTGTACGCCATGCGCTCGCTGCCCTTCACCCAATAGCCGAGATAGACATAGGGCAGCCGCGCGGCGCGGGCGCGCAGGATGTGGTCCATGATGATGTAATTGCCCAAGCCCGGGCGGTGCTCGTCGTCCGCGAGGAAGAAGCTGTAGATCATCGAGAGGCCGTCGGCCTGCTGGTCGGTGATGCATGCGCCGACCAGGCGGCCGCGATGGCCGCTGGGGGTGGTGGGCTCGCGATATTCGATCACGAACGAGGTGACCGGGCTCTGCTCGACCATGTCGGCATAGTCGCCCTCGTCCATCGCGGCCATGCCGCCGCCGGGGTGGCGCGCCGCGAGATATTTGTGGAGCAGGTCGAATTGCTCCTCGGTCGCCCAGGGTTTGCACGCGGTGACTTCGAGATCGGCGTGGCGCTTGAGCAGCTTGCGCTGGCTGGCATTGGGCTTGAACTCGCCCGCGACGACGCGGACCGAGACGCAGGCGGTGCAGCCCGCGCAGCTCGGCCGGTAGGCGACCGACTGGCTGCGGCGGAAGCCGATCCGGCCGAGCGCGTCGTTGAGCTCGCCGGCGTGCGGCCCGCTCAGCTCAGTGAAGATCTTACGTTCCTGCTTGCCCGGCAGATACGGGCATGGCGACGGGCTCGTCACGAAGAACCGCGGAAACCGTGAGAGTGCAGTCACGCCCTTTTAGCCCCTTGCTCCCGGCCATCGATACGCGGCCTGTGATGGGACTATGACCCGGGAAAAAGACGATGAAAAGCGGCTTTACCATGAAAGAGAGTTAACGGTTTACGATTGCGAAACGAGCCGCGCGCAAGGCCGGGAATCCCGCGCGGGAGCGCAGGATGAGCGTTTCGGACTGAGTATATCTACGGAGACGAATCGTGTGAATCGGGCGACGACTCGGTTGGCCGCACGCACGATTCGCTTCGGCGCGATAACCATAAGATCCTTCCCGGAACGGGAGGAGGATTACGCCAATTCCGCCTGGCTCACTTCATATTGCCCGCGGCGCAACGCGGTGATCAGCCGGTCGAGATGGTTGCGGTCGCGCGTCTCGCATTCGATCTCGGTGATCAGGCCCTTGGCGGGCAGCGTGGTGAAGACGCGCTGGTGATAGACTTCGATGATGTTGACGCCCTGCTCATGGAAGATGCGGGCGACATGATAGAGCGCGCCCGGCCGGTCCTGGAGCTGGATGCGCAGCCGCGCGAGGCGGCCCGAGCGGGCGAGGTCGCGCAGCAGCACGTTGGCGAGCAGGCGCGTGTCGATATTGCCGCCGCACAGGATCGTGCCGACCTTCTTGCCCTTGAAGCGCTCGGGTTCGGAAAGGAGCGCGGCGAGACCCGCGGCGCCGGCGCCCTCGACCACCGTCTTTTCGATCTGGAGGAGCAGGCTGACCGCTTCCTCGAGCCGGCGTTCGCCGACGAGCAGGATATCGTCGACCAGCGCGCGGACGATCACTTCGGTGATGTCGCCGGGCTCCTTGACCGCGATGCCTTCGGCGAGCGTGTCGCCCGCGCACGGCATCTCGGTCTGGTGGATGCGGTTGTACATCGAGGGATAGAGCTCGGCCTCGACGCCGATCACCTCGATCGGGCGCGGTTGGGCCTTGGCGACTGTCGCAATGCCCGAGATCAGTCCGCCGCCGCCGAGCGGCACGACGAGCGTATCGAGATCGGGGACGTCCTCGATCATTTCGAGCGCGACCGTGCCCTGCCCCGCGATGATCCGCGTATCGTCGAACGGGTGGACGAAGGTCAGGTCCTGCTCGGCCTCCAGCTTGCGGGCATGGGCATAGGCGGCATCGAAGGTCTCGCCTTCGAGGATCACCGTCGCGCCATGACCTTCGGTCTGCGTCACCTTCACGATCGGCGTGTTCTTGGGCATCACGATCGTGCTGGGGATGCCGAGCCGGTTGGCGTGATAGGCGAGGCCCTGCGCATGATTGCCCGCCGAGGCCGCGATCACACCGCTGGTCTGCGGATTGAGCTGGAGCAAGGTGTTGAGCGCGCCGCGTTCCTTGTACGCAGCGGTGAACTGGAGATTCTCGAACTTGAGATAGACGGTCGCCCCGGTCAGCTCCGAAAGCGTGCGGCTGATGAGCGTGGGCGTGCGGACGACCGCGTCGCCAATCCGCTCGCGCGCGGCATGGACGTCCTCGATCGAGACGGGGAGGGTCTGGGCGGGCGCGGTCTTGGTAGCCATAGGATTGCCCGCCTAGACCATCTGGCGCGCAGGCGAAACAGTCCGTATGCGCGTTCATCTATGGCGAAAATCGCATTTCTCGGGCTCGGCGTGATGGGCGGCCCCATCGCGCGGCATCTGGCTGGCGCCGGGCATGACCTCACGGTCTATAATCGTACGCGCGAAAAGGCCGATGCCTGGGTGGCGGCGCATGGCGGCCGCGCGGCGGCGACGCCAGCCGAGGCCGCTGAGGGGCAGGATGTGGTGATGAGCTGCGTCGGGCGCGACGCGGACCTGGAGGAAGTGACGCTCGGCCCCGATGGCGCCTTCGCAGCGATGCGGGCGGGGGCGCTGTTCGTCGATCACACCACCGTCTCCGCCGAGATTGCGCGGCGGCTCGATGCCGAGGCGAACGCCCGAGGCCTGCTGTCGGTCGATGCGCCGGTTTCGGGCGGGCAGGCGGGCGCTGAGAATGGCCAGCTTTCGATCATGTGCGGCGGGTCGGCGGCGGCGATGGCGGCGGCGGAACCGGTGATGCAGGCCTATGCGAAGCGCATCGTCCATGTCGGCGGGCCCGGCGCGGGGCAGGTGACCAAGATGGTCAACCAGATCTGCATCGCGGGCGTGCTGCAGGGCGTGTCCGAAGGGCTGCGGTTCGCGCAGGCCAGCGAACTCGATCTCGACAAGGTGTTCGAGGCGATCTCGGGCGGGGCGGCGCAGAGCTGGCAGATGGAAAATCGCTGGAAGACGATGAGCGAGGACAAATTCGACTTCGGCTTCGCGATCGACTGGATGCGCAAGGATCTGGGGCTGGCGCTGGCCGAGGCCGAGCGCAACGGTGCGCAGCTTCCGATGACCGAACTGGTCGACAGCTATTATGCGGAGGTCGTCGAAATGGGCGGCGGCCGCCAGGATACCAGCGCGCTGGTGAGGAGATTATCCAAGTGAAGTTTCTGGTTCGCCTCCTCGCGCTCTTCTCGCTCCTTTTCTCCTCGGTCGCGCATGCCGACGGGGTGATCGAGAATATCAACGGCATTACGCTCAACGAGAAGGGCGAGGTCGTCCGCTTCGGAAAGATGGTGCTCGGCCGCGACGGGAAGATCACGCAGATCCTGCCAGGCAATGCCAAGCCGTCGGGCAGGATGGACTGGCGGATCGACATGAAGGGCCGGGTGATGATCCCGGGCATGATCGATGCGCACGGGCATGTGATGGATCTGGGCTTCCAGACCTTGCGGCTCGATCTGTCGGACACGCGCAGCCTTCAGGAAGCGCTCGACAAGCTGGCCGCCTATGCCGCCGCCAACCCGGCCAAATGGATCCTCGGTTTCGGCTGGAATCAGGAGCGCTGGGGCCTGGGCCGTTTCCCGACCGCCGCCGATCTCGACAAGGTGGTGGGCGATCGGCCCGTATGGCTGGGGCGGATCGATGGCCATGCCGGCTGGGCGAACAGCCGCGCGATGCAGCTCGCGGGCGTCACCGCGGCGACCAGGGACCCGGCGGGGGGCAGGATCGAGCGCGATGCGAAGGGCAACCCGGCCGGCGTGTTCGTCGATGCGGCGGGCGAGCTGATAGAGAGGGTCGTCCCCCAGCCGACCCCGCGTGATCGCAACGGCGCGTTCCTCGCCGCGCAGGAACTGCTGTTCAGGCTCGGCATCACCGCCACCGCCGATATGGGCACCACCATCGAGGATTGGCTCACCTATCGCCGGATGGGCGATATGGGCCTGCTGAAGCTGCGCATCATGAGTTATGCGCGCGGCGTCGACACCGCGTTGGCGGTGGGCGGGCAGGGGCCGACGCCGTGGCTGTATGACGACCGGCTGCGCATGGGCGGGATCAAGCTCTATGCCGATGGCGCGCTGGGCTCGCGCGGCGCGTGGCTCAAGGCGGACTATGCCGATGCGCCGGGCCAGAAGGGCCTGGGCTTCCTGTCCGACGACCAGTTGCTCAACCTGATGAGCCGCGGCGCGATGGACAATTTCCAGATCGCCGTTCACGCGATCGGCGACCGCGCCAACAATCAGGCGCTCAACGCGATCGAAGTGCTGTCGGAGAATTTCACCGGCGACCGCCGCTGGCGGATCGAACATGCGCAGATCGTCGATCCCAAGGACCTGCCGCGCTTCGGCAAGCTCGGGATCATCGCCTCGATGCAGCCGGTCCACCAGACCAGCGACATGCGCATGGCCGAGGCCCGGCTCGGGCCCGACCGGCTGGGCGGCGCCTATGCGTGGAAATCGATGCTGCAGAGCGGCGCGCGCCTTGCCTTCGGATCGGACTTTCCGGTGGAGAGCCCGAACCCCTTCATGGGCTGGGCGGCGGGCTTCACCCGGCAGAATGCGGACCTGCAGCCCTTTGGCGGCTGGCGCCCCGAGGAGGCGATCAGCCGCGAACAGGCATGGGCGGCCTTCACCATCGGCGCGGCCTATGCGGGCTTTGCCGAGACCCGGTTCGGCCGCCTCGCGCCGGGGATGCGCGCCGATTTCATCATCCTCGATCGCGATCCGCTGCTCGCCTCGCCGACCGAGCTGCGGAACACCGTAGTGCTGGAGACCTGGGTGGGCGGCGAACGCGTGTACAAGAAATAAGCCATGCGGGGGAGGAAATGACATGCGGGGATGGGCGAGGCTGAGTTCGGTGCTGGCGGCCGGTTTGGTCGCCGGATGCGCCTCGGGCTATGTCTGGACCACGCCGGGCATCCCGCCGATCATGCCGCTGAAGGCGAACGACATCGCGGCCTTTGCCCGCAACTCCACCTGCGCCGCGCATCATTGGGCGAACGGTCAGGGCCGCGCGCCGGGCGTCTATACCGAGGGTGTCGCGCTCGTCTTCGCCCGGGCGCTGTGCCATCCCGAGCGCGCCGAGGTCGCCGCGGCCTCGGCCCCGGCGGGGCGGCCGGACGGGAAGGAGCGGGACGCGCTCGACCATTATGGCCCCGAGCTGCGCGCGATCGGGATGACCGGCGAGGAAGGTCCGGAGGACCGGCTGCGCTTCGGCTATGTCGTGCTGATCGGGCTCGGCATGGAGGAGAGTTCGGGGCGGCATTGCCTCGGGCGCTGGATGGAGGACCCCTATTCGGAACATGATTCCGCCGAGGCGGGGATCTTCCAGACCAGCTATGGCGCGCGGCGCTATCACCCGACGCTCGAGCCGCTCTACCAGCGCTACAAAGCCGATGAGAGCGGGTGCATGCTTGCCACCTTCAGTCCCGGCATCTCGTGCCCCGAGGAAGACGCGAAGAACTGGGGCGAGGGCGAAGGCGTCAACTGGCAGGCGCTGACCAAACGCTGCCCCGCCTTCTCGACCGAATATGGCGTGGTGGTGCTCCGCCATGGCGGCGGCGCGCGCGGCGAATTCGGCCCGATGCGCCGCAAGACCGTCGAGATCAGCGGCGAATGCAACCTGATGTTCCAGGGGATCCAGACGCTGGTGCGGAATCATCCCGAGGTTTGCGCGGGGCTTTAGGGCGCGCTGGCGACGGGAAAGCCGTTCTTCCAGACCCGCTCGATGGCGGTGGTGGCGGCGATGTTCGTCGTCGGGTCCCCGCGGACGAGAAGCAGGTCGGCGCGCGATCCTGCGGCGATCCTTCCTCGGCCGGGCAGGTCGAAGCGAGCGGCGGGGATCGAAGTCGCGGCGCGCAGGGCATCGATGGGCGGGAGGCCCGCGAGCACAAGCAGCCGCAGTTCGAGGTGCAGGCCCGCGCCATGCGGTGCGCCGGGGTTGGGCGCGTCGCTGCCCGCCATCAGTGGAATGCCCGCGGCATGGAGGAGGCGGACCGACTGGAGCGCGCTGCCGATGCCGCGCGGGCGGACGGGGCCGTAGAATCCGGCGGCGAGCATCTTTTTCTGCGCGGTGGAGAGCAGGGCCGCCACCTCCGGCTCCGCATAGAATTGCGGCACCAGTGCCATCTCCGATCCCGCCGCGACGACGCCGAGGGTCGACTGGATGAAGACCTTGCGCGCGCGGGCGAGGGCGATGAAGCCAGGATCGGCGAGCGCATCGGCGAACAGGTGGGCAAGCCCGTCGGCGCGGCATTCGATGGCGGTCCGCGCGTCGCGCAGGCGGCTGGCGTGGACGATCGCCAGCTTCCCGCGCCGGTGCGCGGCGCGGACGGCTGCACAAACGGTCCCGGTCGAGAGCGCGGGGACGAGGCGGTCCGGGGTGAGGACGCTGTTGTCCTCGAGGATGATCTTCACATAGTCCGACCCTTCCTCGATCCGCGCGGTGACGAAGGCGGCGGCGTGGCGGGGACCGGCGAGCGTGGGGATGTCCGCGCTGCCCGGCATGGTGCCGCTGGGATGACCGCCCGGCGCCGACACGCCGAGGCCCGCGCTCCAGGTGTCGGCTTCGGTCACTTGGGCGAGCGACTGGCGCTGGGCGCGCCAGCGCGCGAAATCGGGCCTGAGGCTGAACATGTCGAGCTCGGTGGTGACGCCGAAGCGCAGCGCATCGGCCTGCGCGCCGGGAAAGACATGGACGTGCGAATCGATGAGCCCGGGCAGCAATGTGCGACCGTCGCCGTCGATGACCGTCAGCCCTTTCGGTATCGTCGCGCCGCGCCCGGCCCGCATGACGATGCCGTCGCGCACGACGACATTGGCGTGCTCGGTCACGCGCGTGCCGTCGAACAGGCGGACGTCGCGGATCGCGAAGCTGTTGCCGGTGGCGCGCGCGGGCGGGATCAGCAACATGAGCAGCGCCAGCATCAGCGATATCAGTCCGCGCATCCGCCACCTCATGCCAGGTTGATGACTACAAGTGTAATCGTAACTCGCGACGCGTACAAGCGGCGGTTCTGCACCGAATCTCCTTGGGCTCGGGATCAGGGCTGCAAGGCCCCATGGCATTAGGCTGCCCGTCAATCGGAGGCGGGACATGGCGGGAAGCATCGAAATGGAAAGCGGGCGTGGCAATGGCTGGCGCTTCGCGATGTGGGGCGTGGCGGCCGCGATGCTGCTGCTGCCCGCGGCGGCGATGCAGTTCACCAGCGAGGTCCTCTGGGGACCGGGAGATTTCCTCGCCATGGGCACGATGCTGCTGATCGCATGCGGATCGTTCGAGCTGGCGATGAAGGCGATTCAGGGCAGCTTGGGCCGGGTGCTGGCCGGGTTGGTGATCTTCGGCCTGTTCCTGCTGGTCTGGGTCGAACTGGCCGTCGGGATTTTCGACTGAATTCGCCGGCGGGTTGCCCCTTAACCTGCCTGCGAGAGGGCCGCGGTTGGTGGTGCACCGCGGCCCTTATCGCGCGCGCAAAAGATAAGGGCCGCGGTTCTTTCGAACCGCGGCCCTTGTCCCCCGTATATTTCGTGCGTCAGGCGACGTCGGCGATCGCCACTTCGCCGCCCTCGGGCTCGCGCAGCACATAGCCGCGGCCCCAGACGGTCTCGATATAATTCTCGCCTTCGGTCGCCATGCTGAGCTTCTTGCGCAGCTTGCAGATGAAGACGTCGATGATCTTGAGTTCGGGCTCGTCCATCCCGCCATAGAGATGGTTGAGGAACATTTCCTTGGTGAGCGTGGTGCCCTTGCGGAGCGAGAGCAGCTCCAGCATCGCATATTCCTTGCCGGTCAGGT
>CBINJP010000025.1:0-57396 GCA_966251045.1 uncultured Sphingomonas sp. | reverse complement strand
TGCTCGAGAATGAGAAGAAGCAGGTCGAGGCCAAGAATCTCGAGATCGAGATGGCGCGCCGCGCGGTCGAGGAGAAGGCCGAGCAGCTCGCGCTCACCTCGAAGTACAAGTCCGAATTCCTCGCCAACATGAGCCACGAGCTGCGCACGCCGCTCAACTCGCTGCTGATCCTGTCGAAGCTGCTGTCGGACAATCCGCAGGGCAATCTCAACGAGAAGCAGGTCGAGTTCGCGCGCACGATCAACTCGGCGGGATCGGACCTGCTCAACCTGATCAACGACATTCTCGACCTGTCCAAGATCGAATCGGGCACCGTCTCGATCGAGATCGGCGATATGCCGCTGCAAAGCCTCAAGCAGCATATGGAGCGCACCTTCCGCCAGCTCGCGGCGGACAAGAATCTCGATTTCGTGGTCGAGTTCGACGAGAAGCTGCCCGCCACGATCCGCACCGACGAGAAGCGCCTCCAGCAGGTCGTGCTCAACCTGCTCTCGAACGCGTTCAAGTTCACCGCGCAGGGCTCGGTCACGCTCGCGGTGCGCGCGGCGAGGAGCGGGTGGAGCACCAACCATCCGGTGCTGCGCGGCGCCGATCACGCGATCGAGATCGCGGTGACCGACACCGGGATCGGCATCCCGCAGGACAAGCAGAAGCTGATCTTCGAGGCGTTCCAGCAGGCCGATGGCACCACCAGCCGCAAATATGGCGGTACGGGCCTGGGCCTGTCGATCAGCCGCGAGATCGCGCGGCTGCTGGGGGGCGAGCTCCAGGTGCGCTCGATTCCGGGCAAGGGCTCGACCTTCACGCTGTTCGTGCCGCCCCAGGCGGTGGCGCCCGCCATCCCGATGATCGAGACCAGCGCCACCCCGGCGCGCTACGACAATAGCGGCGCGATGGTGCCGATCGCGCTCCCCAGCGCGTTCGACCTGAGCGACGACCGCGAGGCGCTCGATGGCGATCCCTTCGTGCTGATCATCGAGGACGACCCCACCTTCGCCTCGATCCTGCTCGACGTCGCGCGCGGCGCGGGGCTCAAGGGTGTCGTCTCGGCGGCGGGCGCGGGGACGCTGGCGATGGCGCGCAAGCTCCAGCCCAACGCGATCACGCTCGATCTCGGCCTGTCGGATATCGACGGCTTCGTGCTGCTCGATTTGCTCAAGCACGATCCGCAGACGCGGCACGTGCCGATCCACGTCATCTCGGGCGCGGACAAACTGGCGAAGGCGCTCGATTTGGGGGCAGCCGGAGTCACCGAGAAGCCCGCGGACAATGACGAACTCGCCGCGATCTTCCACGGGCTCGCCGATCGAGTGGCGGCGAGCGGCAATGTCGTCGCGCTGGTTCCGGAAGCCGAGGCGCCGGCCCAGGCGCGCGGCATTCCCGAGCTCGAAGGCGCGAAGATCCTCATCGTCGACGACGACATCCGCAACATTTATTCGCTCACCAGCGTTCTGGAGAGCTACGGCGTGGAGGTGGTCCACGCCGAGCGGGGCAGGGATGGCATCCTGATCCTCGAACAGACGCCGGGGATCGATATCGCCCTGATCGACATCATGATGCCCGAGATGGACGGCTATGAGACGATGCAGCAGATCCGCCAGCGCGAGGCGCTGGCCGAGCTGCCGCTGATCGCGGTCACCGCCAAGGCGATGAAGGGCGACCGGCAGAAATGCCTCGATGCCGGCGCGTCCGACTATATCGCCAAGCCCGTCGATATCGACCTGCTGCTCGCCCTGCTGCGCGTGTGGATCGCGCGGTCGCGCGAAGTGGCGCGGGTCAGTGAAGCCGTTCTGGCGGAGCGTCGCTGAGGCCGTGGCGAGGCACGTAAAGCCCGTTCCCGTTCCTGGGCCGCCAACGGCCGAGGGCATAGCGCCGCACGCGATCGAGCCGCCGATCGAGCGCCCGCGGGTCCTGGTGGTCGACGATGACGAACGCAATCTGCTCGCGATCACCACCGTGATCGAGGACGTGGCCGATGTCGTGGTCGCGGGCTCGGGCGAGGAGGCGCTGCGGCAATTGCTCAGGCATGAGTTCGCGGTGATCCTGCTCGACGTCTATATGCCGGGCATCGACGGCTATGAGACCGCGCGGCTGATCCGCGCGCGCGAGCAGACCCGGCGCGTGCCGATCGTCTTCCTCTCCGCGGTGAACAAGGAGATGGACCATCTGCTGCGCGGCTATGCGATGGGCGCGGTGGATTATGTGTTCAAGCCGGTCGAGCCGATGGTGCTACGGTCCAAGGTCGCGGTGTTCGTCGACCTGTTCGCGATGACCCGCGAGATCCAGCGCAAGGCGCTGCAGGAACAGCAATTGCTCGACGCGAATTTGCGCGCGAACGCCGAACGGCTCGAAGTCGAGCAGCAGCTCCGCATCGCCGAGCAACGCCAGGCGGCGATCATCGGATCGCTGCCGATCATCCTCTATCTCGAGGAATTCGACGCCCGGCCGCGCCTGCCCAAATTCGTCAGCGGCGCTTTCGAGGCGCTGACCGGATACACGTTCGACGCGGTCTGCCAGACGCCCGATCTCTGGGCCGCGCGGCTGCATCCCGAGGATCGCGACCGCGTGGTCGAGGCGCTGGCCGAGCGCCGCCAGGGGCGGTCGATGTCGGTCGAGTATCGCTGGCAATGCGCCGATGGACGCTACAAGCATTTCCTCGACCAGGCCGTGCTGGTGCGCGACGAGGCGGGCCATCCGCTCGAATTCGCGGGGACCCTGCTCGACGTTTCGGACCGCAGGGACCTCGAAAGCCAGCTCAACCAGGTCCGCAAGATGGACGCGATCGGCCAGCTGACCGGCGGGATCGCGCACGACTTCAACAACCTCCTCGCGGCGGTGCTGGGCGGGCTCGGCATGATCGAGCGGCGAGTGACGCTCGACGCGGACCAGCGCAGGCTGGTGGGCATGACGCGCCACGCCGCGGAACAGGGCGCCGAGCTGGTGAAGCACCTCCTCGCCTTTTCGCGCCGGCAGAAGCTCGCGCCCGCGCCGGTCGATCTCGCCGCGCTGGAGACATCGGTCTCCAACCTGCTCGCGCACACATTGGGCGGGATGGTCGAGCTGCAATGGGAGCGCGCCGCCGATCTGCGCTGCGCCTGGGCCGACGCGACCCAGCTCGAGCTGGCGCTGATGAACCTGATCATCAATTCGCGCGACGCCATGCCCGATGGCGGCACGATCACGATCCGCGCTGCCAACGAGCGCGTTACCGGGGCCGAGCCCGGACTCAAGCCCGGCGACTATGTCGTGATCGCGGTCGAGGATACCGGCAGCGGGATCGCGCCCGACATGCTCGAACAGATCATGGAGCCCTTCTTCACCACCAAGGCGCTCGGCAAGGGGACCGGGCTGGGGCTGAGCATGGTCTATGGCTTCGTGCAGCAATCGGGCGGCGCGGTGCGGGTGCGCAGCGAATTGGGCAAGGGCACCTGTGTCGAGCTCTGGCTGCCGGCGACGTCGAAAAAGGCGGAATGCGCGGACCGCGCCAGCGCGAATGGCGCGCTGCCCGCGGCGCGCGAGGCGCCGCTCAAGATCCTGCTGGTCGACGATCATGAAGGCGTGCGCGCGACCACCGCGGCGCTGCTGACCGATCTCGGCCACCATGTCTTCGAGGCGCAGGAGGGCGCGGTGGCGCTCGACATGATGCGCCGCGATCCCGAAGCCTATGACCTGGTGCTGAGCGACTATGCCATGCCGCGCCTCTCGGGCGCCGAGCTGGTCCGCCAGCTCCGCGCGATCCGGCCCGACCTGCCGGCGGTCATCATCACCGGCTATGCCGAACCCGATTCGGTGCTGGTACCCGCGCCCGATGTCCCGTTGCTGGTCAAGCCGTTCGACAGCGCCCAGCTCCAGACCATGTTGATCCAGGCCCGCGAGGAACGCGTGAATTGACGCAAAGCGGATAGTGCGCAACACTGTTGTTGGTGAAAGTTAATTTCACTGGCGAACATGAAGGCGGCCGCGAGAGATGAACCCTCCATTCGATACCAGCCGCCGCAAGCTGCTGCTTGCCGGGATCAGCCTGATGCCGCTCGCGCTTGCCGGGTGCAGCGGCGGCGGAGGAGGAGGCTCTGGCGGCGGCGGATCGCCCACGCCCGGGCCGGCGCCCGTCCCGACGCCGACCCCCAGCCCGACGCCGGCGGCCACGATGCTGGGGCCCGCGATCGTCGTGGACCAGTTCGGTTATCTACCCGCGCAGGCCAAGGTCGCGGTGATCCGCGACCCGCAAACCGGCTTCGATTCGACCGACAGTTTCACGCCGGGCACTGTCTATGAGCTGGTCAACGCCGCGACCGACGCGGTGGCGCTCACCGGCAGCGCGGCGGTATGGAACAGCGGCGCGACCGACGCCAGTTCGGGCGACAAGGCCTGGCATTTCGACTTCAGCACCGTCACCGCCACGGGCGATTATTTCGTGCGCGACGTGCAGCGCGGGGTCCGCTCGCCGACCTTCAGGATTGCCGCCGATGTCTATGCGCCGGTGCTGCGCGCGGCGGTTCGCGTCTTCTATTATCAGCGCGCAGGGCAAGTGAAGAGCGCCGCCCATGCGGGCGCGGGCTGGGCGGACAATGCCTCGCACATCGGCGCGTCGCAGGACCGCAATGCCCGCCTCTACAGCGCGCCGGGCAACGCGGCGACCGAGCGCGACCTTTCGGGCGGCTGGTACGATGCCGGGGACTATAACAAATATACCAGCTGGACCGCCGGCTACGTCATCGACCTGCTCCATGCCTGGCTGGAGAATCCTTCGGTCTGGCGCGACGACTATAATATCCCCGAGTCCGGCAACGGCGTCCCGGACATTCTCGACGAAGCCAAATGGGGCATGGACTGGCTGATCCGGATGCAGGAGGCCAATGGCTCGGTCCTGTCGATCGTCGGGCTCAGCCATGCCAGCCCGCCCTCGGCCGCGACCGGTCCGAGCCTCTACGGTCCGGCCAGCACCACCGCGACGCTGGCCGCCGCCGGTGCCTTCGCGCTGGGCGCGAAAATCCTCGCCACCATCCCAGCGCTCGCGGCCTATGCCGCGGGCCTGCGCACGCGCGCGGAGGACGCCTGGGCCTGGGCGGCGGCCAATCCGAATGTCCTGTTCCTCAACAACGACGCCTCGAACGGATCGGAAGGGCTGGGCGCCGGCCAGCAGGAAACCGACGCCTATGGCCGGTTCATTCTCAAGCTGGTGGCTGCGATCTACCTCCACGACCTGACCGGGACCGCCGCCTACCAGGCCTATATCGACTCGAACTACCGCCAGACCCATCTGATCGACTGGACCTATGCGGGGCCGTACGAGCCGCTGATCCACCAGGCGATCCTCTATTATGCGAGCCTGGCGATCGCGACTCCGGCGACCGCCAGCGCGGTGAACGGCGCCTATGTCTCCGCGATGGACGGCGGCACCAATTGGGGCGCGGTCACCGGTGCGCGCGACCCCTATCTGGCCTATCTTCAGGATTATGTGTGGGGCAGCAACGCGATAAAATGCCATCAGGGCAATCTGTTCGCCTATCTCGCCAAATACGGGCTGGGGACGCGCGGCGCGGCCGCCAACATGACCGCGGCGTCGCACTTCATCCATTATCTCCACGGGGTGAATCCGCTCGGGAAAGCCTATCTCTCGAACATGGCCTCGCTGGGGGCCGAGAATTCGGTCGATCAATTCTATCATAGCTGGTTCGCCAACGGATCGGCGCTGTGGGACAGCGTGTCGGGTTCGACCTATGGCCCGCCGCCCGGCTTCCTCGTCGGCGGACCGAACCCCTCCTATGAATGGGACACGCGCTGCCCCGGCATCAACGCGGCCTGCGGCGCGGCGATACCTTCGCCCCCGGCGGGCCAGCCGGCGCAGAAATCCTACAAGGACTTCAACGACAGCTGGCCGCTCAATAGCTGGTCGGTCACGGAAAATTCGAACGGCTATCAGTCGGCCTATATCCGCCTGCTCGCGCGCTTCGTTTAGGTTGAATTTATCGTCATCCCGGCCTTGAGCCGGGATCCCGCTTCTTCCACTTCTCGGGCAAGGCAGCGGGACCCCGGCTCAAGGCCGGGGTGACGAAATTGAGTATAGGTCCCACCCTAGGAGCTGAGGAACGCCTCGCGCACCGTCACGATCGTCGCGATCTTCGCGAGCAGGATTTCGGCACGGTCGGGCGCCAGGCCGGTGACCGCGATCTCGGCATAGAGGCGATCCTCGAGCCGCTCGCAGACGATGCGGCGGGGGACGAGGCCGTTCTGCGCGATCAGGCCGAGGATGCGGAGCATCGCCTGGGGACAGAGATCGGCGGTCACGCGAAAACGGTGCAGGTAGGGCGCGGGCGCGCCCCCGGAAGTCATGGTCATGAATGGCTCGTGCGTTCGGAAGGGATGCGGCGCCTCGCGGTGAGGCAGGCGGCAGCGCCGGGTCAGGAGACCCGGCAGCCGCTAATTCGCGTCCCAATCGTTCGCACGAACAGCATCAGAGTGGGGCCGGGGTGAAGGCGGGCTCGCCGCTCATGGTTTTGGCCACCGCTTCCGCCTGTGCCATCACGCGGAGCATATTGCCCCCCGCCAGCTTGGCGATATCGGCGTCGCTCCAGCCGCGGCGCATCAGCTCGATGAACAGGGCCGGATAGGTCGAGACGTCGCCCAGCCCCTCGGGCAGCATGCCGTTCACGCCGTCGAAGTCGCCGCCCAGCCCGACATGGTCCACGCCCGCGACCTTGGCGATATGATCGATATGATCGGCGACTTCGCCCAGGGTCACGCGCGGCGCGGGGTGCGCCTTGAGCCATTCGGCATAGGCGGCCGCGGCCTTGTCGGGCTGGCCGATATAGAGCCCGCCGAACGGCGGCGCATTGAGCCGCGCCTTTTCCGCCCCCGCCTCGATCGACCAGAGGCGATAGGCGTTCGAGATGTACGGGGTCGCGAAATTGACCATCACGATCCCGCCATTCGCCGCGACCAGCCTCAGCACATCGTCGGAAACGTTGCGCGGATGATCGCACACCGCCCGCGCGCTCGAATGCGAGAAGATCACCGGCGCCCTGGTGACCGCCAGCGCGTCGCGCATCGTCGCTTCGCTGACATGGCTCAGATCGACCAGCATCCCGATCCGGTTGAGCTCGTGCACCACCTGCTCGCCGAACATGGTGAGTCCGTCATGCTTGGGGTCGTCGGTCGCCGAATCGGCCCAGGCGATGGTGCGGCTGTGCGTCAGCGTCAGATAGCCGACGCCCAGGTCGCGAAAGGCGCGCAGCACCGACAGGTCGCCGCCGAACTGGCCGCCGCCCTCGGCGCCCAGCATCGAGGCGATCCGTCCGGCGGCATGGATGCGGCGGACATCGGCGGCGGTCCGCGCCATCTCGAAGGTGCCCGGATAACGGCCGACGATGGTCTTGATCAGGTCGATCTGCTGCAGCGTCTCCATGATCTGCTGCGTGCCGGTTTTCCCCGAATCGACCCAGACCGACCAGAATTGCCCGCCCATCATCCCCGCGCGCAGCTTGGCGATATCGGTGTTGAACGGCGCGGGAAGCTGGTCGAGGCTCATCGTCCAGCGCTTCTCCCCGGCTTCCTCGCGCAGCGCCTCCGCCCAGTCGTTATGCCCGTCGATCAGCGGAGTCGCCTTGAGGATACGGGCGACGCGCGCCGCCTCGTCCTTCGCCAGCGCGGGATCCGGAGCGAGCAGGGCGAGCGCGATGCCGGCGGCGAGTAAGCGAGGGTTCACCATGGTTCTCCGGTTCAGCGTTTCGCGGCGCGGCGCGGCGCGGTGTCGTCGTTCGAGGGGACGGTGCCGCCCTTTTCGTGGTGGAGGTTGAGCATCTTCTCCATCAGCTCCTCGTCGGGGCTCGACATGACGCCGAGTACCTCGGCCTCGTCGCAGCCATCGGCGGCGACATAGGCATGGCCCATGCTCGAATCGATGTAGAGCGCCTCGCCCGGCCCCAGCGTGACCGAATCGTAGAATTCGGTGTGCACCGTCACGCGGCCGCTGAGCACATAGATGAATTCCTCGCCGGTATGATGGACCAGCTCGCCAAACTCCTCGGCGCTGTGCGCTCGGATCTTGGTGACGACGGGGATCATCCGCTTCCGGCGCAGCTCGGTGCAGAGATAATAATAGTCGTAATTGGGGGTCTCGACCCGCACCGAATGGGCGATGTCGCCGAGGCTGCGGCGTGCGGTCACCGGCTGGCCCGCGCCATCCTCCTCCTCGGCGAACAGCTCGGACATGCGCATGCCCAGCCGCTGGCTCAACTGCTGGAGCTTGTCGTAGCTCAGCGTCAGCCGGTCATGTTCGATCTTGGAGAGCGTCGAGACCGGAATCGCGCTGCGCGCGCTCATTTCCTTGAGCGTCCACCCCTCGCGCGTGCGGAGGTTGCGCAGCAATGCGCCGAGTGTGGGCGGATTTGACGGCACGAATTCCCCTTCCGTTCACCGTTGACGAATTTTCCAATCAGGATAACACTGTCCCAATTGAGCCACGATTTGTCCTACTTTAGGGGCAGGCGATGGCGGGAGCAATATCGGCTCGAAAGGGGATGCGATGAAACGCTTGTTGATCTCGGGGGTGCTGGCGGGGCTGGCGCTGATTGGCGGCTCGATCGCCGCGCAGAATGTGACGCCCGCCGCGCCGGCGCTGGTGCCGCAGCCCGCGGTCAAGACCGTTCTGCCCGACGCGCCGGCCGCGCCGCTGGGCGGTCCGCACGAGCTGACCAAGGCCGATGTCGATACCTGGCTCGACGGCTATGTCCCCAATGCGCTCGCCAGCGGCGATATCGTCGGCGCGGTGGTGACCGTGGTCAAGGACGGCCAGATCCTCACCAATCGCGGCTTCGGCTATGCCGATCCCGACAAGCGCACGCCCGTGGATCCCGACAAGACGCTTTTCCGTCCGGGCTCGGTCTCGAAGCTCTTCACCTGGATCGCGGTGATGCAGCAGGTCGAAGCCGGCAAGCTCGACCTCGATGCCGATGTGAACACCTATCTCGACTTCAAGATTCCCGAGAAGGACGGCAAGCACGCGACGCTGCGCCAGATCATGACGCACACCGCGGGCTTCGAGGAATATGCCAAGGGCGTGGTCTTCTATGACGCCGCGCACCTCAAGGGACTGGGCGACTATCTGAAGAGCTACACGCCCAAGCGGATCTACACGCCGGGCACCACGCCCGCTTACTCGAACTGGGCGACCGCGCTGGCGGGCTATATCGTCGAGCGCGTGTCGGGCGAGCCGTTCAACGCCTATGTCGAAAAGCACATCTTCGTGCCGCTGGGCATGAAGAACTCGACCTTCCGCCAGCCACTCCCCAAGGAACTGAGCGCGCAGATGTCGAACGGCTATGGCAAGCCCGGCGAGAAGGCGAACGGCTTCGAGATCGTCGGCCCCGAGCCCGCCGGATCGCTCTCCTCGACCGGCACCGACATGGGCCGCTTCATGATCGCCAATCTCCGTGGCGGCGAGCTCGACGGGCAACGCATCCTCTCCGCCCAGGGGATGGCGACGATGCACAACAGCCCGCTCGACAAGGTCGATCCGGTCTCGCTGATCCCGCCGCTCAACCGGATGGAGCTGGGCTTTTTCGAGATTAACCTGAACGGGCATCGCGCGATTGGCCATCTCGGCGACACCAATGCCTTCCACACTTCGTTCGACTTCATGCCCGACAAGGGCGTGGGCATCTATGTCTCGGTCAACAGCGCCGGCAAGGAAGGCGCGGCGCACCATCTGCGCATCTCGATCCCCGAGGATTTCGCCGCCCGCTATCTCCCCGCCCCCGCGCCTGCCAGGCTGGGCGTCTCGCCCGAGGACGCCAAGGCGCATGCCCAGGCGATGACCGGCCTGTGGGAAGCCAGCCGCCGCGCCGAGACCAACTTCCTCTCCCTGCTCTATTTCATGGGCCAGACCCAGGTCGCGGTGAACGACAAGGGTGAGCTGGTGATTCCCTCGCTCACCGGTGCCAATGGCCGTCCGCGCGAATGGGTCGAGATCGCGCCGTACGTCTGGAAGGACAAGAACGGGCAGGAGCGCGTCGCGGCGCAGCTGGTCGACGGCAAGGTCGTGCGCTGGAGCTTCGACCTGATGGCACCCTTCGCGGTGATGGACCGCGTGCCCGCGGGCAAGTCGAGCGCGTGGATCATGCCGGCGCTCTGCGCGGCCATCGCGGTCCTCTTCCTCACCTTCATCTTCTGGCCCATCGGCTGGTTCACCCGGCGCAAATATGGCGCGAAGCTCGCGCTCAGCGGGCGTTCGGTCACTGCCTATCGAGCGGTCCGGATCATGTCGGGACTCGATCTGGCGGTGCTGGCGGGGTGGATGCTGCTGGTGACGAGCATGCTCGGATCGCTCGACGGCAATCCGGCGGCGTTCGACGGGATGCTGTGGCTGCTCCAGATCGCGGGCGCGCTCGTCTTCGTCGGCGCGGCCGGCATTGCCGGGTGGAATCTCTACCTGACCTGGACCGACGGCCGCCGCTGGGCACGCAAGCTGTGGAGCGTGCTCGTGCTGCTCTCCACGCTGCTGCTGCTCTACGTCGCGTACCGCTTCGGCCTGATCGCGATGACGGTGAACTACTGATGACGAAGCTGAACGTGCGGGCCGAGGCGATGACGCTTCGGCTCGCCCAGCCCTTCCGCATCTCGGGCTATGTATTCGAGACCGCCGATGTCGTGACCGTCACGCTCGACGACGGCACACATCGCGGGCGCGGTGAGGGGGCGGGCGTTTATTATCTGGGCGACGACGTGCCCCATATGCTCGCGACGATCGAGGGTGCGCGGGGTGCCATCGAGGCGGGGCCGAGCCGTGAGGAACTGCGCGCGATCCTGCCTCCGGGCGGCGCGCGCAACGCGGTGGATGCGGCCATGTGGGAACTGGAAGCGGCGCGCGGGGGCGTGTCCGTCGCGGCACTGGCCGGGGTGGGGGAGCCCCGGCCGGTGCGCACCACCTTCACCGTCAGCGCCGACACGCCCGAGGCGATGGCCGCGGTCGCGCGCGGCTATACCCAGGCGGTCGCGATCAAGATGAAGCTGACCGGCGAGCTCGATCTCGACATCCAGCGCGTCCGCGCGATCCGCTACGCGCGGCCCGATGTCTGGCTGGGCGTCGACGGCAATCAGGGGTTCCGGATCGAGGAACTCGACGCGCTCGTTCCGGCGCTGGTCGATCAGAGCGTCTCGCTACTCGAACAGCCGCTTAAGCGCGGCCGCGAGGTCGATCTGGAGGGCTTCAAATCGCCCGTCCCGATCGCTGGGGACGAGAGCATCCTGTCGCTCGCCGACGTGGCGGCGGCGCCCGGCCGGTTCGACGTGATCAACATCAAGCTCGATAAATGCGGCGGGCTGACCGAGGGGCTGCTGATGGCCGCCGAGGCGCGCCGGCTCGGCCTTGGCGTGATGGTCGGCACGATGGTCTGCACCAGCCTCGGCACCGCGCCGGGCTTCATCCTCGGGCAGGTCGCCGATCTGGTCGATCTCGACGGTCCCACTTTCCTCGCGAACGATGTCGGGCCACCGGTCACCTATCAAGACGGGATGCTGTTCGCCGGGCCCGAGGTCTGGGGATCGCCCCAAGCCGCCTTCGCATGACACCTGCGCAGCCCACATGGTTCGGCCAGCCGCGCGGGCTGACGATCCTGTTCCTCACGAACATGTGGGAGCAGTTCAGCTTCTACGGCATGCGCGTGCTGCTCATCTATTACATGACCAAGCAGTTGCTGTTCGCGCAAGGGCAAGCCTCGGTCATCTACGGCACCTATGCGGCATGCGCCTATTTCACGCCTATCGTCGGCGGGGCGCTGGCGGACCGGTATCTGGGCAAGCGCAACGCGATCCTGATCGGCGGCGGCATGATGGCGCTCGGTCATTTCATGATGACGTTCGAGGCGCTGCTGTTTCCGGCGCTGGCCATGATCGCGCTGGGCAACGGCCTGTTCCTGCCGAGCCTGCCGAGCCAGATCGACGATCTGTACGAAAAGGACGATCCGCGCCTCGGCTGGGCGTATAATGTCTATTATGTCGGGGTGAACATTGGCGGCCTCTCCGCGATGGTGATCTGCGGTGCGCTGGGCGAATGGTATGGCTGGCACTATGGCTTCGGCCTGGCGGGCATCGGCATGGTCGCGGGACTGTGCTTCTACATCTGGGGCCAGCGCTATCTGCCCGACCAGGCGAAGCGGACGCCAAGGGCCGAGCCGGGCGAGCGCGGACGCTTCGACCGCTCGACAATCCTGCTGCTCGTGGCGATCGCATTATCGGCAACGGTGTTCCGCGGCGCCTATGAGCAGATGGGCAACACCGTCGCGGTCTGGATCGACGCCAGCGTCGACCGGAGCGTGGGTGGGTGGGAAATTCCGCGCGCCTGGTTCCAGTCGCTCAATCCGCTGCTGGTGATGGTGATGACGCCGGTGCTGCTGGTCTGGTGGCAGCGGCGCGCCGATGCGGGCAAGCCGCAGGCGGCGGCGCGCAAGATGGCGACCGGCGCGCTGATCGTGGCCGCGGCCTATGTCATGCTTGCCGCGCTCGAACGGACTCATGGCGGCGCAAGCATCGGCGCGGCGTGGGGTGTACTGTTCTTCGCGGTTTTCACCCTGGGCGAACTCTACATCCTGCCGACCGGCCTCGGCCTGTTCGCGCGGCTCGCGCCGAAGGGGCACGGCGCGACGACCGTGGCGGCATGGTTCATCGCGAGCTTCACGGGCAATCTCGCGGCGGGTCAGGTGGGGCGGCTGTGGAGCGAGATGAGCCACAGCGGCTATTTCCTGCTGCTCGCCGGGATCGCGGCCCTCGCCGCCGCGATGCTGTGGCTGGCCGACCCGCTGGAGCGCCGGGCCGCGGCCCGCACGGATGCGTGAGTCCGAAACCCTTTGACTATTCTCCGATTGGGATCATATGATCCGAATCAGGATATAATTGGCCGATATTGGGGGACCCTTGTCATGAAGATCCAACGACCCGCGCTGTTGATTTCCACCGCCATGGCCGCGCTGCTCGGCTGCGCGCCCGCCTATGCGCAGGACACGGAGGTCAAGTCCGACGAAGAGATCGTCGTCACCGCGCAGAAGCGCGAACAGACACTGATCGACGTGCCGCAATCGATCACCGTCGTCGGCGGCGACACGCTCGAGCAGAATCAGGCGATCAGCTTCCCCGATTATCTCAAGCTCGTTCCCGGTCTTCAGCTCGACCAGGCCACGCCCGGCGCGGGCCGCCTGATCCTGCGCGGCCTCAATACCGGCGGCGTCGCCTCGACCGTCGCGGTCTATGTCGACGAGACTCCGTTCGGCTCCTCGACCGCGCTCGCCAATGGCGGCGTGCTCGCGGGCGATTTCGACACGTTCGACGTCCAGCGGATCGAAGTACTGCGCGGGCCCCAGGGCACGATCTACGGCGCCAATTCATTGGGCGGCCTGCTCAAGTTCGTCACCAACGAGCCGAGCACCAGCGGCGTCGAAGTCCGCGTCCGCGGCAGCGCCGAGGCGACCAAGGGCGGGGACATGTCGTACCATGGCAATGCGATGATCAACCTGCCGCTGGGCGACAAGGTCGCGCTGCGCGTCTCGGGCTTCTACAACAAGCTCGGCGGGTTCATCGACTCGATCGGCACCACCGACACCGATGCGTTCGGCTACACGCTGACCGCCGATACCGAGGACAATATCAACGGCTATGAATCCTATGGCGGCCGCGCCTCGATCCTGATCCGCCCCAGCGAGACCTTCGACATTCGCCTGACGGCCTATGCCCAGAATATCCGCGCCGACGCGTCGTCGGTGGTCGAGAGCAATCCGGATTCGCTCGAGACGCTCTATGGCCGCCCGACCCAGTCGCAATTCTCGAACAGCTACGTCAATGTCGACTATCGGCTCTACAATGGCGTGTTCAATGTCGACCTGGGCGGAGTCACGCTGACCAGTTCGACCAGCTATTCGACGCAGAACCAGACCTTCCGGGACGATGCGACCTATAATCTGAGCGGCATCGTCCGCGCGCTGCTCGGCGCGCCGGCGAACGAATTCTTCCTCGATCAGCATACCAACAACCGCAAGATCACCCAGGAAGTCCGGCTGACCTCGGATGCGGGCGGCACGGTCGAATGGCTGGTCGGCGGCTATTACAACAATGAAAAGGCGTTGATTCAGCAGGATTTCGGCGCGGTCCAGCCGGGCACCGAGATCGCGATCCCCTTCCCCTTCGTGCTGGGGCATGTGACGCTCGATTCGACCTATGAGGAATATGCCGGCTTCGCGAACGCGACCGTGCATCTGGGCGACAGGTTCGATGTCGATCTGGGCGGGCGCTACAGCCACAACAGCCAGGTCGCGGACCAGGGCGCGGCGGGCGTGCTCGCGGGCAATGTCCCGATCAACTCGAACCTGACCTCGTCGGACGACGTCTTTACCTTCTCGGTCGCGCCCAAATACAAGTTCAGCGAGCGCGCGACGCTCTATGCCCGCGTCGCCAAGGGCTATCGCCCCGGCGGGCCGAACATCATCGCGCCCAACGCGCCGGCCAACACGCCGATCTCGTTCGAGCCCGACACGGTGATCAGCTACGAAGTCGGCTTCAAGGGCGAGACCGCGGATCGCACCCTCGGGCTCGACGTCTCGGTCTTCCATATCGACTGGAGCAACATCCAGCTGCTGACCGTGATCAACGGCTTCGGGCTCAACATCAACGGATCGAGCGCGGTCAGCGACGGCGTCGAGTTCACTGCCTTCCTGCGCCCGATCCCGGGCTTCACCGCCTCGGTCAACGGCGCCTGGACCGACGCGAGGCTCACCGGCGACACGCCGCCCGAAGTGGGCGGGCTCAAGGGCGACCGTCTGCCCTTCACCCCGCCGATCAGCTTCGCCATCAATGCCGATTACGAATTCGGCATCGGCAACGACGCCACTGCCTATCTGGGCGGCTCGATCCGCGTGCTCGGCCAGCAATCGGGCGATTACGACGCCACCTTCCGCGCCGCCAACGGGCGCCACCGGCAGGTGATGTCGTACGAAGTCATCGATTTGCGCGCCGGCGCCTCGTTCGGCGATTTCGGGATCGAGGTCTTCGCGCGCAACCTCACCAATCGCGAGGGCCGCACCTCGACCGGCGCGCTCACAGCGAGCGGCCTGCCGACCACGCCCAACGGTGCGCTCGAGACCGGCATCATTCGCCCGCGCACGATCGGCGTGACCTTCAGCGCCGGGTTCTGAGGCGATGGTGCTTCCGCAGGCGGCACGGCTCGAACGGACCGCCGAGGACGAGGAAGGACAAGGGCTCCCCTGGCCCTACCTTCTCTTCCTCGGCGACACCGTGGAGCCCGGATATGCGAAGACCGCCTTCGGGTTGCGCGACTGGAGCGGCAAGCGCTGCGTCGGCGAATGGGCGCTGCCGGGCGCGCGCGTCACCACCGGACTCGACTGGATGACGCCTTCGGCGGCGGTGAAGCATGGCGCGCGCGCGATGGTGGTCGGCGTCGCCAATCCCGGCGGGACCATCCCCGAACATTGGGTCGCCGCGCTGATGCAGGCGCTCGAGGCCGGGCTCGACATCATCGCGGGGATGCATGTCCGTCTCAACGAAATCCCGGCACTGGCGCTCAACGCCGCGCGGCTGGGGCGCCGCCTGATCGATGTGCGGACGCCGCCTGCCGACATTCCGGTCGCGAACGGGCTCAAGCGACCGGGCAGGCGGCTGCTGACGGTCGGCACCGATTGCGCGCTGGGGAAGAAATATACCGCGCTCGCGGTGACTCGCGGGCTCGCCGCGCGCGGGCACGACGTGAAGTTCCGCGCGAGCGGCCAGACCGGGATCATGATCGCGGGCGAGGGGATCCCGATCGACTCGGTGGTCGTCGATTTCGTCTCGGGCGCCGCCGAAATGCTCAGCCCTGCCGCCGCGCCCGATCATCTAGACGTGATCGAGGGGCAGGGCTCGCTGCTCCACCCCTCCTATGCGCCGGTCTCGCTCGGGCTGCTCCATGGCAGCCAGCCGGACATGTTCATCGTCTGCCACGATCCCACGCGGACCAGCATCCTCGGCCATCCCGGCTATCCGCTGCCCTCGATCGAGACCGTGATCGAGCAGACGGTGATGCTCGGGCGGCTCACCAATCCCGCGATCCGTTGTGTCGGGGTCAGCCTCAACACATCGGCCTTCGATGCCGAGGCGGCGGAGGCAGTCATTGCCGAGACCGCCGAACGGCTCGGACTGCCCGCCGCCGATCCGGTGCGCGGCGGCGACGCGTTCGACCGCCTGCTCGACGCCTGCCAGTGACCGCGGCGCCGGGCAGCAACTGGTTCAACCGGTATTTGCTGCCGGGTTTCGCGTTCAAGGCAGTGGTGATCGGCGGCGGCTATGCCACCGGGCGCGAGCTCGCCGAATTCTTCCTGCCCGCAGGACCCTGGGGCGGGCTCGCGGCGATGGGACTGGCGACCCTCATCTGGAGCCTTGTCGCCACCGCGACCTTCTGGTTCGCGCGGCGGACGCGCGCACAGGATTATCGCAGCTTCTTCAGGGCGCTGCTCGGGCCGGGCTGGATCATATTCGAGCTCGCCTATGCCGCATTCATCGTGCTGATCCTCGCGGTGTTCGGCGCCGCCGCAGGCGCCATCGTCGCCGCGACGCTCGGGCTGCCGCCCATTCTAGGCACGCTCGCGCTGATGGCGGCGATCGGCGGCTGCGTCGCGTTCGGCAACCGCGCGGTCGAGCGGCTGTTCGCCTGGGTCTCGGTGCTGCTCTATGGCGTCTATGCGGTCTTTGTCGTGCTGGCGCTGACCCGCTTCGGACCCCAGATCGCCACGGCCTTCGCCAATGCCGGGCCGCCCGCGCCGGGCTGGGCGGTGGGAGGCGTCACCTATGCCGGGTACAACATCATCGGCGCGGCGGTGATCCTGCCCGTGGTCCGCCACATGACCGGCGACCGCGACGCGGTGATCGCCGGGATCGCCTCGGGCCCGCTGGCGATGCTGCCCGCCTTGCTCTTCTTCATCTGCATGTGCGCCTTCCTGCCGGGGATCGCGGGCGAAGTGCTCCCTTCCGACTATATGCTCGTCCGCCTCGGCAGCCCGCTCTTCCACTTCGTCTTCCAGACGATGATCTTCGCGGCCCTGCTCGAAAGCGGCACCGGCGGGGTCCACGCGATCAACGAACGCATCGCCCATGCGGCCGGCACGCTCTCCACGCCCATGCGCGCCGCGATCGCCTTCGGCCTGCTTGCGGTGTCGATGCTGCTCGCCGACCGGATCGGGCTCGTCGCACTGATCGCCTCGGGCTATCGCGCGCTCGCCTGGCTGCTGATCGCCATCTATGTCCTGCCGCTGCTGATCGTCTGCGGCTATCGCCTTGCCCGCGCGCGGGGCCCATCACCGGAGGTTGCATGAAGAGGCTGTTGCTCAGCGCGGCGCTGCCGCTCGCCCTGTTCGCGGCGCCCGCGCTGGCCGATCCGCCCGCCAATTTCGCCAAGCGCGCCGATGCGGTCCGCATCGCTTCGGGCGCGCCCGGCATGGCGATCACCATCGTCGAGAACGGCAAGGTGACCTTCGTGCGCGGCTTCGGGGTGCGCAAGCTGGGCGAAGCCGCGCCGGTGGGGCTCGACACGATCTTCATGACCGGATCGACCGGCAAGGCCTTCACCAGCGCCGCGCTCGCGACGCTCGTCGATGCGGGCAAGATCAAATGGGACGACAAGGTCATCGACCACATGCTCTGGTTCCAGATGTACGATCCCTGGGTCACGCGCGAGATCACGATCCGCGACCTGCTCGTCCATCGCAGCGGGCTGGGGCTCGGCGCGGGCGATTTGCTCACCGTGCCGCGCGGGAGTCTCACGCGCGCCGAGACGGTGCGGCGGCTGCGCTATATCCGCCCGGCGACCAGTTTCCGCAGCGGCTATGCGTACGACAACATCCTGTACGGCGTGGCGGGCCAGCTGATCGAGGAAGTCACCGGCCAGCGCTGGGAGGAATATGTCCGCGATCATGTGCTGAAGCCCGCGGGGATGCTGCACTCGACCACCGACAATGACGTTCGCTTCACCGTCGCGGACCGCGCATTCCCGCATGGCCGCACCGGCGGCCCGGTGCGCGGGCTGGGCGACCAGAAAGTGCTCGACGAACGCGACGAGCTCGGCCGCGCACTCGCGCCCGCCGGGCTGATCGCGAGCAGCGCCAACGATATGGGGCGCTGGATCCAGATCCAGCTCGCCAAGGGCGCCACGCCCGAGGGCGGCCGCCTGTTCAGCGAAGCCGCCTCCACCGAGATGTGGAACCCGGTCACGCTCGAGCCGATCAACACGCCGCCGGCGCTGCTGGCCGAGATGAAGCCCAATTGGCAGGCCTATGCGCTCGGCTGGGAAGTGCGCGACTATCGCGGGGCGAAGATCGTGTGGCATTCGGGCGGCGTGTTCGGCTTCACCGCGGTGGTGGTGCTGATCCCGGAGAAGAATGTCGGCTTCTCGATCCTGGTCAACGCCGAGGATGTCTCGGCGCGGTTCGGGCTGATGTACGAGCTGCTCGATCATTATCTTGGGGCGCCCAATGCCGACTGGCCGGCGCGCTTCCGCACCTATCTCGCCGAACGGCTGGAGGGCGCGCGCAAGTTCGTCGAGACCAAGGCCGCCGCGCCCGCCAGGGTCGGCCCCTCGCTTGGGCTGGATCGCTATGCCGGGACCTACAAGGACCCCTGGTACGGCAATATCGTGATCGCGAAGGATGCGTCCGGCGCCCTGACGATCGACTTCACCACCACGCCCAACATGAAGGGGCGGCTGGTCCATTATCAGTACGACACCTTCGTCGCCGAACTGACCGACCCCAATATCGAACGCCCCTATGTCACCTTCGGCCTCGACGCCCAGGGTCAGGTGGAGCGCATCACGATGAAGCCGGTCTCGCCGATCGCCGATTTCAGCTTCGACTATCAGGACCTGCTCTTCACGCCGGTCGGGCGATAATGGGCAAACGGGGCCCTGTCTCGCCAAGACCGCAGGGCTCGGACCGCGAGCTTCACTCGATTGTCGGAAAAAATGGTGCCCGGGGACGGAGTCGAACCGCCGACACTGCGATTTTCAGTCGCATGCTCTACCAACTGAGCTACCCGGGCATCGGTCCGGCGAACGCCGGAAGGGGGCTCTTAGTCGCGGTCCCCAGCCGTGTCCAGCCCGCTTTGCGCCTCCGGATCGACCCTCTCGCCGGGGATGCGATAGCCTTCGCCCAGCCATTGCAGCAGGTCGCGATCCTTGCAGCCGCGGCTGCAGAAGGGCTTGTGCGCCGGATCGGCGGGTTTTTCGCAAATGGGGCAAGCATCGCGCTTCGCCAACTCAACTCTCCTTGAACAATTGGGGGCCGCCCATCCGCCGCGCCAGTTCGCCGGTCCAGCCGGGCTGCGCGTCGAGCAGGCGGAGCACCCGCGCCGGCACGATATGGGAAGCGGGGAGCGGCGGGAGAAGACGTTCGATCCTGCGGAGTGTGGCGCGCGCTTCGGCGCCAACCGGATCGGCGCGGAGCAACTCCGGGAGCGAAGCGCGTGTGCGGCGGCGGACGATCTGGAGGAAGCCGAAACCGTTGACCGCGGTGCGCTCGAACGGCTGGGGCAGCGCCGCGTCAATCGCCTCGGCCACCGCGCCGCGCGCGGCCTTGTTGGCGAGGGTGGGGAAGTCGATTCCGATGGAACCGCCAATTCCGTGGCGCAGGATCGCGGCGGCGGCGGCGGGCGCTGCGGCGAGCGCGAGCGCATCGGCGCTGCCGCCGCCATCGACATCGAACAATGTCATGGCGGGCGTCACCGACATGAGCAGCGCGCCGCCCGGGAAGCCGATCTCGCCGGTAATGGCTTCCTCCAGCACTTCGGACCAGCCCGCGGCTTCGAGGCGGTCCGGTTCGTGCGCGCGGCAATGACGAACCGGAATGCCCGTCGCGGCGATCCGCGCGAGCAGGTCTAAGCCGGGGGCGACGGGCTTGTCGGTGGCGACGGCCTTGGGAAGCTTGGTGCGCGTGGCTTCGGGGATCGCCTCGCGGACGATCTCGACGGTCAGCCGCGCGCCTTCGGTGGCGCCGCGCGGGACGTGATCGAGCAGGACCTCCCCCTCGGCCAGTTCGACGCGCTTGCCGGCGCGCAACCGCCCTTCGGCGACCGTGCCGGCGCGAAGCCCGTCAAGCTCGATCCGCGCCTCGAGGATCGCGCCGTCCTCGACCAGCGCCGCGCGCGCCTCGCCGATCCCGGCCTCGTAGAGCCATTCAGCCAAGGGGGTAGCCGGCGGCGATCAGCAGCGCGCGGGTTTCGAACACCGGCAGCCCGACCACGCCCGAATGGCTGCCCGACAGGAAGCGGACAAAGCCCTCGGCGCGGCCTTGAATGGCATAGCCGCCCGCCTTGCCCATGCCCTCCCCACTGGCGATATAGGTGTCGATCTCCTGTGTGGTGAGCCGCTTGAATGCTACCACCGTGTCCGAAATCCGGGTGCGAGGCTTCCCGTCCAGTCCGATCAGGCAAATGGCGGAGAGGCAATGATGCCGCCGCCCGGAAAGCAGGCGGAGCATGCGGCGCAGATCGGGCTCGTCTTCGGGCTTGCCGAGGATGCGGCGGCCGACCGCGATCGTGGTGTCGCCCGCCAGCACGATCTCGTCCGCCGCGCGCTCCACCGCATGCGCCTTGCCGGTGGCGATGCGCTGGACATAAGTGCGCGGCAGCTCGCCCGGCAGCGGGTCCTCGTCGATATCGGGAGCCGCGATGCGCGAAGGCTCGACGCCGATCCGCTTGAGCAGATCGAGGCGGCGAGGGGAGGTGGAAGCGAGAACGAGCCGCACAGGCGAGTCTATTTGACTGGATCCCGGCCTGCGCCGGGATGACCCGTGCCTGCGGCCCGGGTCACTTGAAGCGGTAGGTGATACGGCCCTTGGTCAGGTCGTAGGGCGTCAGCTCGACGAGCACTTCGTCGCCGACGAGCACGCGGATGCGGTTCTTGCGCATCTTGCCGGCGGTATGGCCGAGGATCTCGTGATCATTCTCCAGCCGGACGCGGAACATGGCGTTGGGGAGGAGCTCCACAACCTGTCCGCGCATTTCAAGCAGTTCTTCTTTCGCCAAAAAACACCCCATCGGCTCGCAAAAAGTCGCGGTGCCTTACTCTGCAATCGCGCAAAAGGGAAGGCGGGGCGGAGCGAAGCGGCGATCGGGTGCGTGGGGCGGCGTATCGCGCCCGAAATATTCCTAACTGTCTCTTGCCGGCACGGTCCGGGAATCGCCTAAATTGTTTCGTTGGCGAAGACATGAAAAACGCGGCATCCTGATGCCATGCCTCGTTCCCGAAAAGGTCGTGCAATGAAGGAAGAACCCAAGGGGCGCGCCGAGGACTCCAGCGGCGAACCGCTGAAGACCCTCAAGTCACGCCTGCGCGAATGCGTCCGCGACCTCGACCGGCTAGAGCTGCATCACCCCGCGGCGCTGGTCTGCATGGCTATCGACCGGCTAGACCAAACATCAGACGATCGCGCATCATTCGGCTGAGCAGGTCGGTCATCGACTGGCGCGCCTTGTCCGACAGGCGCACATAGACACGGCGCGCATCCGAACGGCATTCGTCGCGCACCACCAGCCCCTTGCTCGTCATTTCCTTGATGTAGCGCAGCGCGCTCGATGAAGGCGCGCGCGATGCGTTGCACGCGTGGCTGACGCTCACCCTGGTCCCGTCCGCGGCCGAGGCGTAGAGCTCGAGCATCAGGTCCCACATCGGATCGGCGAACAGCTCCGCGTCGAAATCGCCGTCGCGCAGCCGCCGCTCCTCATAGAGGTGGCGCGCGAAGCTGCCCAGGTCGAGCGGCACCAGCGGTGCCGCGTGCGCGTCATTCTCGGCGGACGGGGCCGCGAGGAAGCTGCGGACGATTTCGATCGCGGTCGAAGGTGCCGGGGGCACGCGACGGCTGCGGCGCATCTTATCGGGTACGCGTGTGGCCATGTTCTGCATAATAGCGGCTAGCTACCTCCTGGAATTCGATCAGCGCGTCGACCGCGCCGGTGGCTTCTGCGTCCCCGTCTTCGAGCAGCGTCATTGGCGAGCGTGCTTCGAAATTGTTGAGATTGGGCGGCAGCTGGCGGTAGCCGACCAGCTCGGCGAGCGCCTTCGGGAAGGTGCGCGCGATCTCGGGCGGATAGGCCAGATACTGATTCTCATATTGCTTGAGCCAGGCCTGCGAATAGGCGACCGCCATGCCGCGGCGGATCTCGTCGCTCGAATTCTCGCCCTGGCCGTGCAGCGTCGAGCCCAGCCAGACGACGCAATCGCCGGGCTCCATCTCGGCCGAGATGCACAGCTCGTTGGGCACCCAGGCCTCGCGGTCGCCCTTGTGGCTGGTGCGCCAGATCCGGGTGGCGCCGGTCCGGGTGGTGAAGCGCGTGAACGGCCAGATGACGTTGACCATATATTCGATCTGGCCCTTTGGCCCCGGCCACATATCCTCGTCGCGGTGCGGCAGCTGGGCGGGCGCGCCGGGATGGACGGCGATGCCCTGGGTCAGGTTGAGCTGGATGCCATTGCCATGGGGGCCGAGGATATGCTCGGCGATGGCCAGCACGAGCGGGTGCTGGATCAGCGTCGGCGCATGCTGCGAGCGGATCAACGCGCGGCCGAAGCGGCGCGTATGCGATCCGAAAAAGGCGCCCTGGCTGAACGGCGTTTCGGCGAAGGGCTTTGCGAAATCGGCGTCAATCGCGGCGATGATGGCGGGGTCGACCGCGCCGCGCAGGATGACATAGCCCTCGGCGGCGATCTCGGCGCAGGCGGCCGCGACTTCGGGGTCGGGCGGTGCCGCTTCGAGCTTGGGAAATGCGAGCATGATATTCTCCTCGGGCCTGGCGTCAGGCGGCGATCGGGATCGGGGCGGCGAAGTGCAGCGTCTCGTGCTCGTAACGGCCCGATCGGCGCAGCAGGTTGGGCGTGCTGGTGTCGATTTCGATCATCAGCGCGCCGGCGGGGTGGTTCGCGCCCAGATCGGGCAGGCCGAGCGGCTTCACGCGCCAGCCGGTCGCGAACAAATGGCTCATCCGCGCCACATGGGCGACCGCGGTATAGGCGCTCAGCCCGCACAGCAGCGCATACTCGGTGAGCGCCGTCGCGAGCAGCCGCCGCGCCTTGAGCCGGACCTCGCCGCGATGCCGGGGCGAGATGCAGAAGCGCGAAATCTCGCGGATATCGGGCCCGCTCGGTACATCGCCTTCGACCAGGCCGGAAAAGACATCGCCGAGCAGATGCGGCTGGTCGGTGCGCAGCAGGCGGACCGAGGCGATGTGGTCGTCACCCTCCGCGAAGATCAAATATTCGGCGTCGGCGCCGTCGAACTGGTCGCGCTCCGCCAGGTCGTCATGCGGCACGTCCCATTTGAGCAGATCGACGAACACGCGCTTCCGGTCGGCGAACATCGAAGCGATCAGTCGCTCGTGCGCCGGATGGTCGAAGCCTTGCACCGCATGGAGCATGCGTCCCTCCCTCTTGCTGGGTTCGGGAACATCATGAGCGCGGGGGTGAGTCGTGGCACCCCGCCAAAAAGGGGGGGGATTTATGCCAAATCGGTGGATTTCAGAGGGAAATTTGCCGGATTTCGGTTTTGTTGGTTTCGGCGGAGCTGAAACGTGCGGTGCCGGCCCGCTCCCCCTCCCGGCCACCCAACGGCATTGTATTCTATGGGTGGCCGGGAGGGGGAGCGGGCCGGCACCGCAATCGGCATCAGCCGATCAAATTATTGCATCGTTTCCGCGAGGCAGAGATGCCCCTCGAACAAGGCGCGCGTCACCATCTGCGACCGGCGCGTGACGCCGAGCGAGGACTTGGCCTCGTCGATATAGCCGTTGACCGTGCTCTCCTTGAGCCCGAGCACGGTGGCGATCTCCCAGTCGGTCTTGCCCTGGGCGACGAGCACGAGGCAGTCGCGCTGGCGCGGGGTCAGCTTCACCGGATCGGCACGGCGGACGATGCCGATCTGGCGCAGCCATAGCTGGCGCGCCGCCTCATAGGCGAAGCTGCCGACGAGATGCGCCATGGGGAGGTTGCGGACGGGCAGCGCGACATTGGGCCCCACCGCGAAGTTGCACGATCCCGTCGCCTCGCCGGGGATGTTCGCGGGCACGGTGAAGCCATCGACGACTCCGCCTCGGCGCCCGCATTCGAGCACGCGCAACTGGGCGTTGGTCAGCGGCACGATCCGGGGGATGTCGCTCCACTGGAAACCCAGCGCGGTGCGCCGCGCGGCGCGAAGCACCGGATCGAGCCGGTTGAAGTTCTTCGCGAAGAAATATTCCAGCCAGCCCATCGGATAGTTGGAGATCGCGAGCGCCTCGGACTTGCGCCAATCCCAGTCGCGGACGTGCTGGAACAGCGAATAGGTCTCGAACCCCATCTCCGGGGTGATCGCCTCCATCAGGCGGCGCAGATCGTCGGCGCTCGCGCTGGCGCGCGCCTGATCGATGAAGGCGTGGACATCTTCCAAACGGGGCACGATTGCTGTTCCCCCTGTAGCGATCCCGTGCCCAAGAATAGGCGATAGTGTCGTGAATGATCAAGCGGAACACGCAGTCCGCGCATGTTGTCATGTCCCGATGCGAAACTCGCCTTTTTCCCGCATCTTGGGCGGCGTCCCGGGATGCACCATTTTGGGTGCGTTTTCCCCTTCCGCCATTTTGGATGATTCTCTATGAAGGTCGCAAGTTCCCGGCGGGAAAAACCCTGCGGGTCGCGAGCCAGGCTATTTCGGTAGCCTGGCTTTTTTGTTTTGCCTCATGTGCCGGAGGCGGCATCCGCCGCCTCGATTATCCGCGCATAGGGGCGTGCGAGCGTCCGGCCTTGCGCGCCCTGACGGACTCGGAGCGCCATGATCGCGAGGATATGGACTATCCCCGAAACGAAAAACGCCGCCGTTCCGGGGTGCGGAACGGCGGCGAATCGCTGCCTTCGAAGAGGCGTCTAGATCACACGCCCTGGGCGGCCAGCGCGGCGAGCAGGAGCAGCGCCACGATGTTGGTGATCTTGATCATCGGGTTCACGGCGGGGCCGGCGGTGTCCTTGTAGGGATCGCCCACCGTGTCGCCCGTCACCGCGGCCTTATGGGCTTCGCTGCCCTTGCCGCCATGATTGCCGTCTTCGATATACTTCTTGGCGTTATCCCACGCGCCGCCGCCCGAGGTCATCGAGATGGCCACGAACAGCCCCGATACGATCACGCCCAGCAGCATCGCGCCCAGCGCCGCGAAGCCCTGCGCCTGGCCGGCCACATAGGTGATGATGAAATAGACCGCGACCGGGCTGACTACCGGCAGCAGCGACGGGACGATCATTTCCTTGATCGCCGCCTTGGTGACGATGTCCACCGTACGGGCATAGTTGGGACGGCTGGTGCCGGCCATCAGGCCCGGATCGTCGCGGAACTGCGCGCGGACGTCCTCGACCACCGATCCCGCCGCGCGGCCCACCGCGGTCATGCCGAACGCGCCGAACAGATAGGGCAGCAGCGCGCCGAGCAGCAGGCCGACGATGATGTACGGGTTGGAGAGCTGGAAATCGACCGCCAGCTCAGGGAAATAGTGCTGCAGGTCGGTGGTGTAGGCGCCGAACAGCACCAGCGCCGCGAGCGCGGCCGAACCGATCGCATAGCCCTTGGTCACGGCCTTGGTGGTGTTGCCCACCGCATCGAGCGCGTCGGTGCGGGTGCGGACGTCGTCGGGCAGGCCCGCCATTTCGGCGATGCCGCCGGCGTTGTCGGTCACCGGACCATAGGCGTCGAGCGCGACCACCATGCCGGCCAGCGCCAGCAGCGAGGTGGCGGCGAAGGCGACGCCGATGATGCCCGCGATCTGATAGGTCGCGATCACCGCGACCACGATCACCAGCGTCGGCAGCGCGGTCGATTCGAGCGAGATGGCGAGGCCCTGGATCACGTTGGTGCCGTGACCCGTGACCGACGCCTTGGCGATCGACTTGACCGGGCGATAGTTGGTGCCGGTGTAATATTCGGTGATCCACACCAGCAGGCCGGTGACGGCGAGGCCGATCATCATGCACCAGAACAGGCTCATGCCGGTATAGCCTGCGGTGAGCGCATCGGCCGAACCGGCGACGAACTCGGCGTCGGTCGCGACCTCGCCGATCTTCACCGCGCTCAGATCGCCCATCAATTCGCCGGTCAGCGTGTAGCTGGTCGCCACATAGATCGCCGGGATCGAGAGCACCGCGGTGGTCCAGAAGCCCTTGTACAGCGCGCCCATGATCGACTGGCTGCCGCCGAGGCGGACCATGTAGGTGCCGATGATCGAGGTGATGATGCAGACGCCGCCGACGATCAGCGGGAGGCCCATCAGCTTGCCCAGCAGGTCGACCGGCAGGCTGTTCAGCAGCAGCGCGATCGAGACCATGGTGAGACCGAGCGTGACGACATAGGTCTCGAACAGATCGGCGGCCATGCCCGCGCAGTCGCCGACATTGTCGCCGACGTTATCGGCGATCACGGCCGGGTTGCGGGGATCGTCCTCGGGGATCCCGGCTTCGACCTTGCCGACCAGGTCGGCGCCGACATCGGCGGCCTTGGTGAAGATGCCGCCGCCGAGACGCGCGAAGATCGAGATCAGCGACGCGCCGAACGCCAGCGCGGTGAGCGCGGCGACGATCTGCTTGCGGCCGCCTTCATCGTCGAGCGCGAGGCCCATCGGGCCGGTCATGTACCAGTAGATACCGGCGATCGAGAGCAGGCCGAGGCCCGCCACCAGCATCCCGGTGATCGCGCCCGAGCGGAAGGCCAGTGTCAGCCCGCCCTGCAGCGAGCCGCGCGCGGCCTCCGCGGTGCGGACGTTCGCGCGCACCGAGATGTGCATGCCGACGAACCCGGCGACGCCCGAAAGCACCGCGCCGATCAGGAAGCAGATCGTCGAGGCGAGCCCCAGCGTGAGGAACAGGATGACCGCGACGATCACGCCGACAACGGCGATGGTCATATACTGGCGGCCCAGATAGGCCTTCGCGCCTTCCTGGATGGCCGAGGCGATGTCCTGCATCTTCTCGTTGCCCGCGGGGGCTTTCAGAACCTGCAAGCTGGTGAAGATGCCATAGAGCACGGCGATGACGCCGCACACCAGGGCGATTGTGACGATATCCATCTGGTTGAAGTCCTTCCCCTGAACCTTCGCGAGGGCCTCACGCCGGACAGGCGGATTCCCCGAACAAGGGGGAGAGCCTATAAAGGCGCGACCGGCGAGTGCAAGCCGCTCCCCTATCGCCCGTGCAGATAGCCGAGCCGCGGCGGGAGCGGCACCGGAGCCCCCTTGTCGGTAAGGCTCAGCCCGATCCCCGCGCCGAAGCTGCCGACGCGCGTGACCGGGATCGGTGGGACGAAATCGGCCGGGGCGGCGAAGAGGAGTTCGTAATCGTCGCCCGCGGTCGCGGCGGCGAGCGGGTCGCTCAGGTGCGGCGAAAGCGGGATCAGCGCGAGGTCGATCTCGACCGCGATTCCGCTCGCCTGCGCCAGCCGGCTCGCGTCGATCAGCAACCCGTCGGACACGTCCATCATCGCATGGACGAACGGCGCGAGCGCGCGGCCCTCGGCGAGGCGCGGGGTGGGGCGCAGATAGCGTTCGAGCAGCTCGGCCGGCCCCGCCGCACCGCGCGCGATCGCGAGGCCGGCGCCGGCATCGCCGATCGTGCCGGTGACCCAAAGCCCGTCGCCCGGCTTCGCTCCGGCGCGCGAGGGCACGGGCAGATGCGTCGCGCGGCCGAGCGCGGTGCAGGAAAAGACCTCGCACCCGCGCGCGCCGGGCGAAATCGTGTCGCCGCCGAGCAAGGGCGTTTCGAAATGCGAAAGCGCGAGATGGAGCCCGGTGACGAACGCCTGCGCCGACCGGGTCAGGCTCGCGCCGATCAGCACCCCGACCGGTTCGGCGCCCTTGGCCGCGAGATCGGAGAGATTCACCGCGACCAGCTTCCACGCGACATCGGCGCGGTCGTCCCCCGCGCGGAAATGCACATCCTCGGCGATCATGTCGTGAGTCAGCACCAGCGATTCGCCGCCGAAGGGCAGCACCGCCGCATCGTCGAGCAACCCCCGCGCGCCCAGATGTAGCGGAAGGGCACGGAGTGCCGCGATGAACTCGGCCTCGTTCACTCGGTATCGACGTTGAAATTGTCGGCAAGCGCGTCGTTTTCGATCGCGATCGCCTGGTTCATCTGCTCGTTCTGCAACTCGCCCTCGACCACCGCCTCGTTGGGCTGGGGCGTGGTGTCTGCGGGGGCGGGGGACTGGCATCCGGCAAGGGCGAGCGCGGCGAGGCCGGTCAGCAGCATGCGCATGGCTATTCCCCTAAAGACTCAGTCGCGTACGTCCTTTGCTACCGCGTCGAGCAGCCCGTTGACGAATCCCTTTTCGCGCCGGTCGTAGAAGGCGTCGGCGACGTCGAGATATTCGTTGATCACCGCGCCGGTCGGAATGTCGGCGCGGGCGAGGAGTTCGTACGTCCCCGCGCGAAGGATCTGGCGCATGGGCTTGTCGAGCCGCTCCATGTTCCAGTCCGACGAGAGCTTCGAAGCGATGACTCGGTCGATCTCGTCGCGGCGCGCATCGACGCCCTTGACGATATCGTCGAAGAACGCGGCATCGGCGTCGGCATATTCGACGCCCTCGATCGTCGCGCCCAGCCGATGCTGGTGGAATTCGTGGAGGAGCTGCGGGATCGCGGTCCCTTCCATCTCGCGCTGGTAGAGCGCCTGCACGGCGGCGAGCCGGGCAGCGGAGCGGGCCTTGGAACGGGTCTTGGCTTTGGGGCTGGGCATGATTCGCAACCCCTTACTCCGTTCGCCCGCGGAGTACATCTCTCACCACTTCGTCATGCTGAACTTGTTTCAGCATCCATTTCTCCCCAGTCGAAGACGGCGCGCGTGGCACGGTGGATGCTGAAACAAGTTCAGCATGACGGTGGGTTGGTTTGCCTGACCCTATCTGTTGAGCCGGACCGCAACCGACTTCGCATGCGCCGGCAGCCCTTCGGCTTCGGCGAGCGCCACCGCGGCGGGGCCGATGGCCGCCAGGCCCGCCGCATCCATGCCGAGGAACGAGGTGCGCTTCATATAGTCGAGCACCGACAGCCCCGACGCGAACCGCGCGCGACGGCCGGTGGGGAGGACATGGTTGGGGCCCGCGACATAGTCGCCGATCGCCTCGGGGGTATGCCGCCCGAGGAACACCGATCCGGCATGATGGACGCGCTCGAACAGCGCTTCGGCCTCGTCGCAGGCCAGTTCGAGATGCTCGGGCGCGAGGCGGTCGATCAATGGGAGCGCGTCGGCGAGGGTATCGACCAGGATGATCGCGCCGTTCAAATCCCAGCTCGCCCGCGCGGTGGCTTCGGTGGCGAGTTCGCTGATCTGGCGGTCCACGACCGTCGCGACCTTGTCGGCAAAGACCGCATCGTCGGTGAACAGGATCGACTGGCTGGTCGGGTCATGCTCGGCCTGGCTGAGCAGGTCGGCCGCGATCCATTCGGGGTCGTTCCTGGCGTCCGCGACGACGACGATCTCGCTAGGCCCCGCGACCATGTCGATCCCGACCACGCCGTAGAGCTGGCGCTTGGCCTCGGCGACCCAGGCATTTCCGGGGCCGGTGACGACATCGACCGGGACGATGCTCGCGGTGCCATAGGCGAGCGCGGCGATCGCCTGCGCCCCGCCGATCCGCCACACCTCGTCGACCCCCGCGATATGCGCGGAGGCGAGGACGAGCGGATTGATCTCGCCATTGGGAGTCGGCGTCACCATGACAAGACGCCCCACGCCCGCGGCCCTCGCGGGGAGGGCGTTCATCAGCACCGAGCTGGGATAGGCCGCCCGCCCGCCGGGCACGTAAATCCCCGCCGCGTCGACCGGCTTCCAGCGTGCGCCGAGGCGGATGCCCTGCGCATCGATCTCGTCGCGATCCTCGGGGATCTGCTTGACGTGATAGGCCGCGATCCGTTCCGCCGCGAGTTCGAGCGCGTCGCGCAGGTCGGGCTCCAGCCCCTCCCACGCCGCAAGGCAATCGGCGCGGTCGATCCGCCAGCCGGTGCCGTCGAGATCGTGCTTGTCGAACAATTTGGTCAGCTCGCGGATCGCGGTGTCGCCTTCGTCGCGGACGCGCTTGATGATGTGCGCGACATTCTTGGCGACGTCATCGTCGGCTTCACGCCGGGCGTTCACTAGATCGGTGAAGGCGGTATCGAAATCCGCGTCCGAGGCGGAAAGGCGGATCACGCCACGGCCTTTCGGAACGCGTCCACCAGCGGCACCACTTCGCTCGCCCGCGTCTTGAACGCCGCGCGGTTGACGATCAGCCGCGAGGTGACCTCGGCGATCACTTCGACCTCGACCAGCCCATTCTCGGCGAGCGTGCGGCCCGACGAGACCAGGTCCACGATCCGCGGCGCCAGCCCCAGCACCGGGGCCAGCTCCATCGCGCCGTTCAATTTGATGCACTCGGCCTGCACCCCGCGCCGCTCGAAATGGGCGCGGGTGACGTGCGGATATTTGGTGGCGATGCGGACATGGCTCCAGCCGCGCGGATCGTCCTTCTCGGCCATGTCGGCGGGCTCGGCGACCGATAGGCGGCAATGGCCGATGCCGAGATCCACCGGCGCGTAGAGCTCCGAATAGGCGAACTCGGCGAGTACGTCCGACCCGACGATGCCGAGCTGCGCGGCGCCGTGCGCGACGAAGGTCGCGACGTCGAACGCGCGGACGCGGATCAGGTCGATCGCGGGGGTGTTGGTGCGAAAGCGCAGCGCCCGCGAGCCTTCGTCGGCGAAGGCCGGTTCGGGGATGATGCCGACATGCGCGAGCAAAGGCAGGCATTCTTCGAGAATGCGCCCCTTGGGCACGGCGAGGATCAGCGGCTCCGGCATGGCGTGCGGGCTTTACTTGGGGGGGCTCGCGGGCGCAACAGACCGGCGCGGAGGGATTTCTACATGGCGACAGAGGAAAACAATCGCGGCGCGTTCCGCATCCAGGAATTCTACTGCCGCAAGATGGATACGCCGATCTATGCGGATATCTGCGCGGCGCTGGCCGAGGGGCTGACGCGCGAGAGCCGGACCGGTGCGCGGGTGCTCGATTGGGCGGGCGAGCCTACCCGCGACGCGCTGCCGCTCAGGCTGATCGGCGGGATGCATGCGCTGGTACGCGCCGGGGCGGACGAGGAATTGACGCGAGTGTTCGCGGGGGAGGTTTCGGCCGAGGCACTCAACCGCGCGATCCTCCGCAACGACGACGCGCTCTATCCCTGGCTCGACGGCCCCCCGCAGACCAACGAGCCCGGCCGCTCGGGCGCGCTGATCGTCGGGCTGATCGAGGTGGCGCGGCGGCATGGGCCGAAACTGGAGATCATCGAGATCGGATCGAGCGGCGGGCTCAACCTGCTGATCGGGCGCTATCGCTTCGATCTGGGCGGGGCGACGCTGGGGCCCGCGGACTCGCCGGTGACGATCAAGCCCGAATGGCGCGGCGAGACGCCCGATCTTCCTCGACTCGAAATCGTCTCCGCGCGCGGCTCGGATATCCAGCCGCTCGACGTCACCGATCCGGCGGTCGAGGCGCGGCTCGCAGCCTATGTCTGGGCGGAAAAGCCTGAGCGCCTCGCCCGGCTGGGCAATGCCATCGGCATGATCCGCGAGCATGGCGTGCGCCTCGACGAATCGGATGCCGCCCCCTGGGTCGAGGCGCGGCTGGCCGAGCCGCAGGAGGCGGGCGTCACCCGCGTGTTGATGCATTCGGTGGTCTGGCAATATCTCCCCGAGACCTCGGCCGACCGCATCCGCGCCGCGATGAAGGCGGCGGGCGAACGCGCCACCCCCGAACGCCCGCTCGGCTGGGTCGCGATGGAGCCCGACCGCGCGCTGGGCGAGCAGGTGGTCAGCGTGAAGAGCTGGCCCGGGCATGGCGACTGGGAGGTGGTCGCCACCGCGCATGCCCATGCGGCGTGGGTCAAGCCCGGCGGGCGCGGCGATGGCGAAGGCATCGCGCTGGAGGCACAGGCGCGGGTGATCGTCTGATATTCCTCCCCCGGAGGGGGAGGTGGCAGCCGCAGGCTGACGGAGGGGGCTTGCCCCCGGGGCGATACCGCTCGTGACAAGCCCCCTCCACCGCTTCGCGGTCCCCCCCCCCCCCTCCGGGGGAGGATTTTTTCAGCTATTCCCGCCCCGCCAGCCACTCGCGCATCGCGGCGTTGACCGCGTCGGGCTTCTCCCACGGCACGAAATGCCCGGCATCCACCTCCACCACCGTCAGGTCGGGCACCAGCGCGCCCAGCCCCTCGAGCTGTACCGGCAGCAGCGCCTTGTCGCCCATCCCCCAGATCACCAAAGTCGGCTGCGTCACCGGCGGGAAGGGGCCGTTCACCCAGGCGGGCGCCTCGGTATCCTCGCCCGTCTCGGGCACCACGATGCTGCTCGCGCGATACCAGTTGAGCATCGCGGTCATCGCGCCGGGCTGGCCCCATTCGTCGAGATAATTGGCCTTCTCCGCCGCGAGCAGTTCCGGGTCGGCATGCTTGACGAAGGTCGTGTCGAAAAACCCCTCGATCCCGATCCGCGCGATGAACGTGTCGATCTCCGGATTGCGGAAGGCGCGGATATATTGGCTCGCCTCGCGCTGCCCCGACCCATCGAACATGCTCCGCTGGAAGACGAGCGGGTGCGGTGCGTTGAGGATGATCAGCCGCGCGACCCGCCCGGGATTCTGCAGCGCCCCCATCCAGGCGATCGCGCCGCCCCAGTCATGCCCGATCAGCGTGAAGGGCCCGATGCCGAGATGGTCGGCGAGCGCGATCATGTCGCCGACCGGCTTGTCGGGGGAGTAGTTCTCGACGCCCTCGGGCTTGGACGACCGCGCGAAGCCGCGCTGGTCGGGTGCGATCACATAATGGTCGCGTGCGAACTCGGCGATCTGGTGCCGCCAGGTGCGGTGCGACTCCGGGAAGCCGTGGAGGAAGAGCAACGCCGGCTTGGCCGGATCGCCCGCGATGGCGACGTCCAGCTCGACGCCGGTGGGCAGGGCGATACGCTGAAGTGGAATTTTAGTCATAATCTCCCCTCCCGCTTGCGGGAGGGGGCGGGGGAGGGCCCGACCCACAGACTCCGGCGCGGTGAGGATGGCATGCCCTCCCCTGACCCCTCCCGCAAGCGGAAGGGGAGTGACGCTACGGCTCCCGTCGGCCTGTTCCCTCCCGGTCCCGCTCATAATGTCGAGCCAGTGGAAATTCGGGCAGCCACCCCTCGCGCCGCACGGTCCAATTCTCGTAGCTCGGCATGAAGCGGTCGGGCGCGTCGAGCGTGCCGAGATGGACTTCGATTTCGTCGTCGAACCGCGCGAACACCGACGAGCCGCATCCGGGGCAGAAATGCCGCCCGCGATAATGGCGCGTCTCGCCGGTGACGGTCACCGCATCCTCGGGAAAGATTGCCGCGGCGAAGAACAATGCGCCGTGATGCTTGCGGCAATCGAGGCAATGGCACAGCCCGACCCGGTACGGCTCGCCCGCCGCCGCCAGCCGCACCGCGCCGCACAGGCATCCGCCCTCGATCCGTTCCATGCGTTCCTCCTCGGCCCCCGAACGCATGCCCCGCTCGACTCGATCCGGCCGATATGGGATCGGGCGGGCAAGGGGGCGCCATGAGCCAATTCGAATTCATCTTCGCCTTGTTCGGGCTGCTGCTCGGCCTGTCGATCATCGAGGTGCTGGGCGGGTTCGCGCGGGCGATCGAGGCGCGGCTGCGGCCGGGTTCGGCGCTGAGGATCGGCTGGCTGACGCCGCTGCTCGGCGCCTTCGTGCTGCTCGATCTGCTCTCCTTCTGGGCAGCCGCCTGGGTGTCGCGCGATGTGGTGAGCGTGTCGGGCGAATCGCTGATGGCGGTGACCGCCTTCGCCAGCGCCTATTATCTCGCCGCCCGGCTGGTCTTCCCGCCCGATTTCGACGACGCGCCCGATCTCGACGCGCATTTCTTCCGGATTCGGCGGGTGGTGCTGGGGACGATGTTCGCGCTGCTGCTGTGCCAGTTCGGCTGGTATGCCAGCGTGCCGACGCTCGCGCCGCTGCTGACGCACGCGATCGCGATCGTGCTCACCGCGATCCTCGCCGCGCTGATGATCGCAGCGATGTCCGTGCGCGGCGCGACGCTCACGCGGATCGTGATGATCGCGCTCGTGGCGCGCTATCTGGTGATCTACCTGCTCTAGGGGTAGCTCACCGTCAGCGGCACTTCGGGGATCGGGATGAATTCCTTGTCGTCGCCGGGGACCTTGGGGAAGTTGCCCGCTTTCCAGTCGGCCTTGGCCTGGTTGATCCGGTCGCGGCTGGAGGAGACGAAGTTCCACCAGACATGGCGCGGGGTGGCGAAGGCCTCGCCGCCGCACAGCATCACCCGGCCGCCGGTTTCCGAGCGCAGGGTCGCCGCGATGCCGGGGCGGAGGACATAGAGCGTCGTGGGCTCCAGCCGCATCCCGTCGAGCGTCGCCTCACCCATCGAGACATAGAGCGCGCGTTCGTCCGCGCCCGGATCGATCGGGATGCTCGCGCCGGGCGTCAGCGCGACATCGGCATAGATGGTGCCGGCATAGGTCGTGGTCGGCGCCGATGCGCCCCACAGCTCGCCCATGATCACCCGCGCGGCGGCGCCGCCGGCCTCGATCACAGGCAACTCGACGGCGGGGACATGCTCGAACGCCGGATCGGTCTCCTCGAAGCGTTCGGGCAGCGCGATCCAGGTCTGGATGCCGGAGAGCTCGGGCCCCTTGGCGCGCTCGCCCGCGGGGGAGCGCTCCGAATGGACGATGCCGTGCCCCGCGGTCATCAGGTTGACCGCGCCCGGCGCGATCGTCGCGAAGGTGCCCAGCGAATCGCGATGGTCGATCGCGCCGGCATAGAGATAGGTGACCGTCGCCAGGTTGATATGCGGATGCGGGCGCACGTCGATGCCCTTGCCGGTCTCCAGATGCGCCGGCCCCATCTGGTCGAAGAAGACGAACGGCCCCACCATCGTCCGCGGCCGCGAGGGCAAAGTGCGGTGGACCTTGAAGCCGCCCAGATCGTGCGTGGTCGGCTCGATCGTCTGCAGGATGAGGTCGTCGGTCATGCCGCTTCTCCCGGCGCGCGCGCCTTGATCGCCAGCGCGTGGATGCGCGTCGCGAGCAGATCGGCGAGCGCGGTGTTGACCATCCGCTGACGCTGGACGCGGTTGAGCCCCGCGAAGGCGGGGCTTTCGACCACCACCGTCCAGTGCGATTCGCCGGTCCCGTCGTCGCCCATATGGCCGGCATGGTGATGGCTGTCGTTGATCACCTCGAGCTGCGACGGTTCGAGCGCGGTGGCGAGGCGAGTGGCGATGATCGAGGCGAGCGGGGCGGTGGCGGGGTCGGTCATCGCGCCTATATAGGCCGATTGTTCGAGAGAGGTAGCGTGGCGGACAGCCAACCGAAAAAGGATCGCCCCCCAAAAGAGCGGGCAAACGCCCGCTTCCATGGCCGCGTGGAGGCGAAGGGAAGGCTGTGCGCCGAGCCGGGATGCGGCGAACCGGGCGAATTTCGCGCGCCGCCGCTGGAGGGCGCGCGTGGCGTGGGCGATGGTCCGGCCCCCTATCGCTGGCTGTGCCTCGATCATGTCCGCGCGTTCAATGCAGGCTATAATTTCTTCAAGGGCATGAGCACCGAGGAGATCCACGAGGCGCAGCGGCCCTTCGCAGGCTGGGAGCGCGAGACCCGCGCGTTCAATTCGACGGGCGGCGCCGACCGCCCGCCGCGCTGGGCCGATTTCTCCGACCCGCTCGACGCGATCCAGGCGCGCTTCCGCGACCGGAGGCCGGCCGAGCGCAAGGACGGGAAGCCGCTGTCGGGCGCGGACCGCGAGGCGCTTCGCACGCTCGCGCTGGAGGTCGATGCCGACCGGATGGCGCTCAGGCGCCGCTATTCGGAGCTGGTGCGCAAATTCCACCCGGACCGCAATGGCGGCGACCGCAGCTACGAGACCGCGCTCGCCAAGGTGATCGCGGCGTACCAGCAGCTCAAGGGCTCACCGGCCTTTGCGTAGGTCTCATTCCTCCCCCGCCCATCAAGCGAGGGAGGAACGGCGCTGCCTCATCCCGCATTGTCCGGCGCGACCAGGCCGAAATGAGTGCCTTCGGGGTCGGTCGCGTTGAGCACCCATTCGCCGCCGGGCACCTGCATCGGGCCCGAACGGACCGCGCCGCCGCCGGCCTCGATCGCGGCCTTTCCGGCCTGGATCTCGGGGACGCGGAAGTAGAAGCCCCAGCCGGAATTCGCTCCCGGCGGTGTCCGCATCACAGCGCCGATCGCCTCGCCCGCGCTGTCGCCATTGGCGATGAAGGTGTAATCGCCCATCTCGCCCATCGGCATCGAACCGGCGGCCGTGATCTTGAACTGCTTTTCGTAGAAGGCGAGCGCGGCGGCATCGTCGGGGGTCATCAGCTCGTTCCAGCTGACATGGCCGATCCCGCGGCGCTGATAGGCGGTGCTGCTTTCCGGGCTGGCACCGCGCATCACATAGAAGGGCACGCCCTGCGGATCGGTGACCATCGCGAGGCGGCCGACGCCCGGAATGTCGAAGGCGGGGAGGTGGACCGCGCCACCGTCCGCGACGATCCCCGCGACCGCGGCATCGACATCGTCCACACCGAAATAGCCGAGCCAGACCGGCTTGCCGCCGCCCGCGATCATCTCCGCATTGAGCTGCATCACCCCGCCGACCTGGCCATCGGCGGCGTTGATCATGCGGTAATCCATGCCGCCGGGGGGCGCCTCGGCGTCGATATTCCAGCCCATGACATTGTCATAGAATGACTTGGCGGCCTTCGCGTCCCCGGTCAGCAATTCGTACCAGATGAAGCTTCCATGCGCGTTCATTGATCCCTCTCCCTTTTTCATTCCTCCCCCAGCTTGCTGGGGGAGGGGGACCGCCGAAGGCGGTGGAGGGGCGGCGGGCCCGGCCCGTCGGCGATGCCGGCGCCCCTCCACCACCGCTTCGCGGCGGTCCCCCTCCCCGAGACAAGCTCGGGGAGGATTTGATTATGCCAGCGTCTCGTCGAGGATCGGCGCGAAGCCGCCCCACATCATGCGCTTGCCGTCGAACGGCGCGGGGTCTTCGGGCTTCATCCGCTCGTCCTGCATGATCTTCTCCCAGCCGGCGTCGCGGGTCGCCTTGTCGGGCCATTCGACCCAGGAATAGACTACCTGCTCGTGCGGCTCCTTGAGCGTCGCGCGGTTGTAGTCGGTGACCTTGCCGTCCCTTGTGTTCTCGCCCCAGGCCTCGACCACGCGCAGCGCGCCATATTCCTGGAAGATCGGCGCCACCTTCTCGGCCATCTTGCGATAGGCTTCCTTGTTCTCCGCGGGGACGGGAATCAGATAGCCGTCGATATAGCCGGGCGCGTCGGTCTTGGCGCCGGTCTCGACGATCGCCTCGAAACCGTCGAAGATCATCCGCTTCGCGTCGAAGGGCATGTCCTTGCCCATCTCCCGCATCGCCGGATCGGACATCATCTTCTGGTTGGCGGCGTCGCGAGTCGCCTTGTCGGGATATTCGAGCCAGCTGAACAGCACGGTCTCGCCATCCTCGAGGTTCACCGATTTCTTGAGATCGTTGATCTTGCCGTCGGGCACATCGTCGCCCCAGGCCTCGACGAAGCGCGTCGCCCCGAGCGACTTGAACAAAGGCACCGCCTCGTGTGCGTGCTTGGTATAGATCTCCTTGTTCGCGGTCGGAACCGGGGTCAGGAATCCTTCGACATAGGTCATCGTCTCTCTCCTATCGAAAGTGTTCAGGCCGGCACGCCGTCGATGGCGGCCTCGATCCGGGCGATGTCGATCTTGCGCATCTCCATCATCGCGTCGAACCCGCGCTTGGCGCGCGCATGGTCGCTGTCGGTCAGCAGGTCGATCAGGATGCGCGGGGTGATCTGCCAGTTGAATCCCCATTTGTCCTTGCACCAGCCGCACGCGCTTTCCGCGCCGCCATTGCCGACGATCGCGTTCCACAGCCGGTCGGTCTCCTCCTGATCTTCGGTGACGATCTGGAAGGACACGCTCTCATTGGGCGTGAAGTTCGGCCCGCCGTTGAGCGCGGCATAGGAGCGCCCGGCCAGCGTGAAGGTGACGAGCAACTCGCCGCCTTCCTTCATGCTCGGATTGTCCGAAGGCGCCTTGATCACCTCGTCGATGCGGCTGTCGGGCAGCAGCGAGACATAGAATTCGGCGGCTTCCCTGCCCTTGTGGTCGAACCACAAAACGGTCGTGATCTTGTCGGTCATTGTCACTCTCCTCTACGCGGATTTCTCAGGCTGGCTCGTGCGCCGGGCCATCGGGAAAGCTCGCCATCGCGGCTTCCATGTCCATGAACATCGGCTCGAAAATGTGCCCGTCCGGGTCCTCGAACGAACGGCCGTACATGAAGCCCATGTCCTGCTTCTCCCGCACATCGGCCTTGCCGCCGGCGGCGCCCGCGGCCTCGACGATCGCATCCACCGCCTCGCGGCTGTCGCGCGAGATGCAGATCAGCACCTCGGTGGTCGCGTGCGCGTCGGCGATCGGCTTCGGCGTGAAGGTTTTGAAGAAGTCCTGCGACAGGATCATGAACACGATCGTGTCGCTCAGCTGCATCGCCGAGGCGACCTCGTTGCTGAAGCGCGGATCCTTGGTGCAGCCGATCGCCTCGTAAAAGGCGGTCGCGCGCGCCACGTCGGTCACGGGCAGGTTGACGAAGATCATCTGGGGGGTCTGGGTCATTGGTCTCTCCTAGGTCAGTTCATAGTCGAGCCGGGGGCACTCATCGCGCTCGCGGCCCTGGGGTGTCGAGTCTGGAATCGTCCAAAAGGGCGCCAGATCGGGTGCGCCGATCAGGCGGGCATCGCGGCCATGTCCATGTGGAAGGGGCCGAAGCCATGACCGTCGGGATCCTCGAACCCGACGCTGTACATGAAGCCCTCGTCCTCCACGCCGTGCACCTCGCGTCCGCCGGCGGCGAGCGCGGCCTTGAAGACTGCGTCCACCGCGTCGCGGCTCTCCATCGACAGCGCGAACAGATTGGCGACGGTGGCATGCGTGTCGGCGATCGGTTTGGCGGTCAGCGCGCCGAAGGCGGCGTGGCTCGACAGCATGAAAGTGACCGAGTCCGACCAGTTCATCGCGGCGCCATGCTCGCTGCCGGGAAAGCCGGGATCGCGGGTCATGCCGATCGCTTCGTAGAAGGCGACCGAGGCGGCGACATTGGAGACGGGCAGGCTGATGAAGAGTTTCCTGGTCATCGATAATCTCCTGGAACCGGGATCAATAGGTCAGCTTGGGATACCAGTCGGCGCCGCGGCCTTCGGGCGTCGAATCGAGGATCGTCCACAAGGGCATCAGGTCGGGCGCGCCGCGCGGATCCTGGCCGGGGTCCTTGCTCGCTTCGCCCATCTCGCCCGCCCAGAACAGGCGGATCGTGCCGTCCCTTCGCGTCAGGACGATGAACTGGGGAATGTCGTCGCCGTCGATCACCGCATGATAGTCGCGGCTGAACTGTTCCGACGGGTCCGAATAGATCGGCAGATGCCGCCACCCGCGTTCCGCCTTGAACGCGAGCAGCTTCCCGATCGGCGAGCGGGCGATCACCGCGATCGCCACGCGCTGCTCGATATCGGGCACTTCTCCGTCCCATGCGGAAAGCAGCGAGGTGCACATCGGGCAGGGCCGCTCGCGCTGGGGGCCGAACATATAGGTGTAGAGAATGAGCGTCTGCTTGTCGCCGAACAGCTCGGCCAGCGTCACCGGACCGTTCGCGCCGATAAACGCGTAATCGCCGCGAACCTCGGGGCCGGCGGGAAGCGCGCGGCGCTGTTCGGCCACTGCCTCGATCCGGCGGCGCAGCTCGATTTCCTCGGCGAGCAACGCCGTGCGCGCCGCACGATATTCGGCGCTTTCGTTCGGCCAGCGCGCATTCTCGCGGGCGGCCAGTTCGGCGGCGGGGACGAGGGTCATCTCCAAAACCTCTGCTTGTGGTGCGACTCGAATCGCTTGCTTGATCTTGATGCGCGCGTGAGTTACAAAAAACAACCATGAAGTTAAAAAAAGTGACTCGATATAGCCAGGGCGTTGAAAATGCGCTGGTATGACGATGCCTGCGGCACCGCGCTCGCGCTCGAACTGGTGGGTGAGCGCTGGTCTTTGCTGATCGTGCGCGAGCTGATGTTCGGGGGGCGGCGCTTCGGCGAACTCAAGGCGAATTTGCCCGGGATCAGCGCCAACATCCTCACCCAGCGGCTGGAAGGGCTGGAGGAAAGCGGCATCCTGGTCCGCCGCAAGCTGCCCCCGCCCGCTTCGGTCCAGGTCTATGAGCTGACGCCCTGGGGCTATGAGAGCGAGACTGCGATCAAGGAGCTGGGCCGCTGGGCGGCGCGCTCGCCCGATCATGACACGACGCTGCCGCTTTCGGCCGCGTCGATCATGCTGTCCTTCCGCACGATGATCTCGGCCGAGCGCGCGGGCGATCTCGAAGCCAGGATCGGCTTCCGCATGGGGCCGGAGAGCTTTGTCGGAACGATCAGCGACGGGATGATCCATATCCGCCGCGAGGATCCCGGCGAAGCGGATGCGGTTTTCATCACCGATCCGATGTCGCTGGGCGCGGTCGTCTATGGCGGCATGCCGATCGCCGATGCCGAAGCGGCCGGGATGCTGCGGATCGAAGGCGACCGCGCGCTGGCGGAGCGCTTCCCCACGCTGTTCGTGCTGCCGCCGAAGACCCTCTAAATCCTCCCCGGAGGGGGAGGGGGACCGCCGAAGGCGGTGGAGGGGACTTCCTCACGCGATACCGCCCGCGGCGAGCCCCCTTCGTCAGCTGCGCTGCCACCTCCCCCCTCCGGGGGAGGATTCTTTCCCTACAACCGGCAGAACCCCGGCTTGCGATAGGTCTCACGGCAGCCATGGTCGGTCTGCTGGCGGATCGCGCTGCAGGTGCGCCGCGTGCTGCACAGCCGGTCATTGCCCGAGGTCACCGCATCGCATTGCTGCGACAGGCGCGCGGCGGCGGCGGGGCCGATCTCGGCGGCGCAGCTCCGCTCGCCGCGGCCGGGGCCCCAATCACCATCATCGACGGGCCCGCGCGGCCAGCGCGGACGGGGGCGGGGCTTGGGTTTCGGCTTGGGCTTCGGCCTGGCGCCGGGCGTGGGCTTCACCACCGGCGGCGGCCCGCTCAGATAGCGGCGATAGGCGGCGGCGATGCACGCTGCGTCCTGGCAATTGTCGCGCTCGCTCAGCAGCGCGTAGAGCTGGTTCTCCAGAACCTCCATCCGCTCGGGCGTCGCCGATTGGCGCGCGGTCTGCCATTCCCAGGCGAGGCGGCGGTGCAGATCGTTGAGCTGCTTGTTGTCGCAGATCAGCCATTCGCCGCGCGTGATCTGCCCGGTGCAGACCGGATCGGCGCTCAGCCACGGCGTCTGGGTGGGGGTCGGCGTCGGCGTGGGCACGATCGCGTTGTTCGTCACCGGATTGGGCGAGGGACATCCCCCCAGCATCACGAACATTCCCAGTGCCAGGATTGCTCTGCGCATGTCTTCCTCCCGTGACGGCGTCTTGACGTCACCGTCTCATGAATCGTTACGGAGGGAAAGTGTTAACGGCGCCTGTTTGCGCAGCACCGCCCTTGCCGACGCAGGCTTCACCCTCTAGTCGCACCCCTGCACGCAGGACTGGAATCATGGCCGACATTCCCAACACGCAGCCCGACAGCCGGGATACGACGATCCTCGACGCGCCCGACAAGACCATCTCGGTCCGCGAGGTGTTCGGGATCGACACCGACATGGAATGCCCCGCCTTCAGCGAGGCCGACGAGCGCGTGCCCGATCTCGATCCGGCCTATGTCTTCGACGGCGACACCACGCTCGCGATCCTCGCGGGCTTCGCGCATAATCGCCGCGTGATGATCCAGGGCTATCACGGCACCGGAAAGTCGACTCATATCGAGCAGGTCGCGGCGCGGCTGAACTGGCCGTGCATCCGCATCAATCTTGACGCGCATATCAGCCGCATCGACCTGATCGGCCGCGACGCGATCGTGCTGCGCGACGGCCAGCAGGTCACCGAATTCCGCGAAGGGCTGCTTCCCTGGGCGCTCCAGACCCCGACCGCGCTCGTCTTCGACGAATATGACGCGGGCCGGCCCGACGTCATGTTCGTGATCCAGCGCGTGCTCGAGACCGAGGGCAAGCTGACTCTGCTCGATCAGAACCGCGTGATCCGCCCCAACCCGTATTTCCGCCTCTTCGCGACCGCCAACACGGTGGGCCTCGGCGACACGTCGGGCCTCTATCACGGCACCCAGCAGATCAACCAGGGCCAGATGGACCGCTGGAACGTGGTGGTGACGCTCAACTATCTGCCCGCAGCGGTCGAGGCGCAGATCGTCCTCGCCAAGTCGGGCGAATATGACAGCCCCGGCGGCAAGGAGACGGTGGAGAATATGGTCCGCGTGGCGGACCTGACCCGCAAAGGCTTCATCAACGGCGACATCTCGACGGTGATGAGCCCGCGCACCGTGATCACCTGGGCGCAAAACGCGCTGATCTTCAAGGATGTCGGCTTCGCGTTCCGCCTCTCGTTCCTCAACAAGTGCGATGAGGCCGAGCGGGCGCAGGTGGCGGAGTACTACCAGCGCGTATTCGGCAAGGACCTGCCCGAGAGCGTGGTGGCGAAGGCGTGAGCGCCGGGCCTGCGATCTCGTGGCTCACTTACCGGCCAGCGCTTCATAGGCGGCGGTAAGTCGCGGCAGTACCGCCTCGTGCCCGGCGGGCAGAGGGGCGCCCAGATGGTCGTGACGCAGCTCGGCCATGAACGCCTCCCATAAAGGCGGCCCGCCCTCCTCGAGCAGTTGCGCGCGGATCGCGAGTTCGGGCGCAGTGGGAAGGTGCCGCCGGCCCCAGGCGGCGATCTGCGCCAGTACGGGCAGCAATTGGATCGCCGGCTCGGTCAGGCTGTAAATCCCCTTCTGCTTATGGGTGGGATCGTCGCGGCGAGTGAGCAGCCCGCGTTCGACAAGCTTCTTGAGGCGGTCGGCGAGGATGTTCGATGCGATCCCTTCCTCCGAATGCCCCAGCAGCTCGCGGTAATGGCGGCGATTGCCGAACATGATGCCGATCAGTTCGCTGCGCTCGGCCCTACGGATTTCGAGGAAATTGGCCGCATCTGCGCCCCGCACGATGCGGCGTTCAAGGCGAGCGGCCATGTCGATATCGTCGGTTCGCTTGGTATGCCCGAGCAGTCGCGGACGCTGCGCGCGGATGGCGGCCCCGTCAGCGCCAGCGATGGTCCCTATGCCGAAACGCGTGAGCCATTCGGGGCGTTCTTCATCCTCGAAGCCGACGATATCGAACAGGCGGTCGAGATTGCGAAGCTCCATCCCGGCACGCATCTCGGCGGCAAGTTTCGCGGCGGGATCGAAATTCGCCCGATCGAGATGTTCGAACAACCCTGAACGCGGATGGGACGATCGCGGCGAGGCTTCACCGCGATCGTCCCGCGGGAAGCGCGCGGGGCTTGCATCGGGGACGCGCCTTACTCAAAGCGGCATCATGGCCGCCGACTCCCCTCTCGAACGCTTCCGCAACGTCCTGGGCGGCACGTCGCGCGCGCTCGCGAACGAGCAGGAGGTCGAGCTCGCCTTCACCGCCGAGGCGCCGAGCCAGTCGGGCAAGAGCATCAAGGTGCCGATGCCGTCGCGCACCTTGCCCGCCGATCAGGTCGCCGAGGCGCGCGGATTCGCGGACGGGTTTGCTCTCAGGATGCGGCTTCACGACAGCAGCCTCCACAACCGGGGTGCGCCGCGCGAACCGGTCGCGCGCGCGGTGTTCGATGCGGTCGAGACCGCGCGGATCGAGGCACTCGGCTCAAAGGGCTATGCCGGCATCGCCGAGAATCTCGCGCACAGCCTCGAGATGAAGCTGCGCTCGGACCCCATTTCCCGTGCGCGCAACAAGGACGAAGTGCCGCTGTCGACCGCGATCGGGCTGATGGTGCGCGAGCGGCTGACCGGGCGCGAGGCGCCAGCCACTGCCGCGCTCGGCATGGCGCTGGTGCGCGACTGGATCGAGGAGAAGGCGGGCGGCGATCTCGACGCGCTCGCGCTCGCCATCGACGACCAGCAGGCCTTCGCCACGCTGACCACGCGGTTGCTCCAGGATCTGGAGCTGACCGAAGGGGACATGATCCCCGACGAAAGCGACGAGGGCGGCGGCGACGACGAAGGCACCGACGACAGCGAGGACGAAGGCAACGAGCAGGGCGAGTCCGAGGCGCAGTCGGGCGAAGGTGATGTCGAGGCGCGCGGCGAGCAGCGCGACGGCGACGAAAGCGACCAGCAGGGCGAGGATCAGCAGTCCGACGCGATGGACGATGGCGAAGGCCAGGAAGGCGATCAGGGCGAGGACGGGATCCTCCCCGTCCGCCCCAACCGCCCCTGGTCGGACATGCCGCCGCAGTTCGAGTACAAGCCCTATACCCGCGCCTATGACGAGGAGATCGCAGCGACCGAATTGTGCGATCCCGAGGAGCTCGATCGCCTCCGCTCCTATCTCGACCAGCAGCTCGTCCATCTGCAGGGCGTCGTCACCAAACTCGCCAACCGGCTCCAGCGCCGGCTGATGGCCCAGCAGAACCGCAGCTGGGACTTCGACCAGGAGGAGGGCATCCTCGACGCTGCCCGGCTCGCCCGCGTGGTGGTCAATCCGATGCTGTCGCTCAGCTACAAGGTTGAACGCGATACCGAGTTCAAGGACACGATCGTCACGATCCTGATCGACAATAGCGGCTCGATGCGCGGCCGCCCGATCAGCATCGCGGCGATCAGCGCGGATATCCTCGCGCGCACGCTCGAAAGGGTCGGGGTAAAGACCGAGATCCTCGGCTTCACCACGCGCGCGTGGAAGGGCGGGCAGAGCCGCGAGAAATGGCTCGCCGATGGCCGTCCGCCGCAGCCCGGCCGCCTCAACGATGTCCGCCATATCGTCTACAAACAGGCCGACGAGCCGTGGCGCCGCGCCAAGAAGTCGCTCGGGCTGATGATGCGCGAGGGGCTGCTCAAGGAGAATATCGATGGCGAGGCGCTGCTATGGGCGCATGGCCGCCTGATCGCGCGGCCCGAGGACCGCAAAATCCTCATGGTGATTTCGGACGGCGCCCCGGTCGACGATTCGACGCTGTCGGTCAACTCCGGCTCCTATCTCGAACGCCATCTCCGTCAGGTGATCGCCTGGATCGAGGGCCGCTCGCCGGTCGAGCTGGTCGCGATCGGGATCGGGCATGACGTGACGCGCTATTATCAGCGCGCGGTGACGATCATGGATGTCGAGCAGCTCGCGGGGACGATGATCGAACAGCTCGCGTCGCTGTTCGACAGCGATGATTGATCCGCCGCCCGGGGGCTTTGCCGGGCCGGTCAAGCGCTCGATCACCATCGCCGGGCATCAGACGTCGATCAGCCTCGAGCCGTTGTTCTGGCAGGCGCTGGAGGCGGCGGCGGCGGCGCGGGGCCTGCCGCTGAGCGCGCTGGTCGCCGCGATCGACCATGCCCGGATTTCGGGCGAGGACCCGCCCAATCTAGCAAGCGCGATCCGCAGCTGGCTGATGGCCCAATAAACTCCTCCCCCGGAGGGGGAGGTGGCAGCCGCAGGCTGACGGAGGGGGATTTCCTCAGCCGATACCGCGTGTGGAGACTACCCCTCCACCGCTTCGCGGTCCCATCGTCGGGTCGATCATGCCCCGGCATGATCTTGAACTGCCGGGGGCAGTTCAACCCGACGATCCCTCCGGGGAGGATTTTCGCCCTCGCAAGCCACCCAAAGTTTTTTGCGAACCACTCGCATTAGCGTTGACTATGCGAACGATTCGCAATAGCGGAAGCGCAACAAGAACCTAAAGGGGCTTTCCGTGACACGACCTTCAGCCGCTCGCACCGCCACGCCCGCCTTCCTGGCGCTCGCCTGTGTGGGCTTCATCGCCAGCGCCCCCGCGGCGCATGCGACCGATCCAGATCCGGTGACCGCGACCGATGAGGAGCAGGACCGCGACCAGATCGTCGTCAAGGGCGAGCGCCAGGCCGAGACCGAGAGCCCCAAGGCGACCGCGCCGTTGCTCGACACCCCCCAAACGGTGACCGTCGTCAGCGACCAGGTGATCCGCAAGCAGAACCTGCTCACGCTCCGCGACGTGCTGACCACCATCCCCGGCATCACCTTCGGCGCGGGCGAAGGCGGCGGCGGTTACGGTGACTCGATCAACCTGCGCGGCTATTCGGCGAACAACGACATCACCGTCGATGGCGTGCGCGACGGCGCGCAGTATAGCCGCACCGATCCGTTCAACCTGCAGCAGATCGAGGTCTATAACGGCGCCAATTCGGTGTTCAACGGATCGGGCTCGGTCGGCGGCACGATCAATCTCGTGTCGAAGGCCCCCCAGGCCGACGACCTCGTCATCCTCCAGGGCGCGGTGGGCACCGACAATTATTATCGCGCCTCGGTGGACGCCAATCTGCGCGTCAGCGGGCTGGTCGGCGTGCGTCTCAACGCCGTCTATCACAGCAACGACGTCGCCGGCCGCGATGTCGAGAAATACAAGCGATGGGGCGTCGCGCCCTCGATCGCGATCGGGCTCGACGGTCCGACCCGGCTGACGCTTTCCTATGTGCATCAGCGCGACGACAATCTGCCCATCTATGGCGTCCCCTATTTCAAGAGCCTCGTGAACGATGGCCCGCTACCCGGCGTCGATCCGAGCGACTATTTCGGCTATCGCAACCTCGACCGGCAGGAACTGACCGTCGATCGCGCCACCGCGATCTTCAGCCACCGCTTCAGTGACGCGGTCAGTCTGCGCAACCTGACGCGCTGGCAGCATGTCGCGCAGTACAGCCAGACCAGCGCGCCGCAGGGCATTTTCTGCCTCGCGAACGGACTCCAGCCGGTCGGCGCCACCGGCGCCGCCACCACCGGCATCGCCTGCCCGGGCACGCTGCCCGCCGGCTTCTACGCTCCCTCGGGCCCGCGCGGTCTGGTGCGCGACCAGGACAACCAGCTCTTCGTCAACCAGACCGACCTGCGCTTCGTGTCCGGCGACAAGGGCGGCGTGCGCAACACGCTGGTGATCGGCGCTTCCTATGCGATCGAGGATTATTCGATCACGACCGCCAGCCTGATCCGCAACCCGAACGGCTCGGCCTTTACCGGCTTCCCCAACATCAGCCTTTCGAACCCCGACACCGTCTATACCGGACCGGTCAACTATACCGTGACCGCGACGTCGCGCGGCGACAGCAGCAACATGGCCTTCTACGCTTTCGATACGCTCGAACTAGGCATCGTCGAGCTCAACGCCGGCATCCGCTGGGAGCGCAACGAGGCGACCTTCCGGGGCGTGCCGCTGCTGGTCGTGCCGCCGGGCACGACGCCGCTGACTCCCGCGCAGGCCGCGCCGCAGCAGAGCGACGAATCATTGCTCTCCTATCGCTTCGGCGCGCTGGTGAAGCCGCTTCCGAACGTCAGCCTCTATGCGTCCTACGGCAATTCCAAGACGCCGTCCTCGGCGACGGTGCGGCTGGGCTGCGGCGTGATCTCGGCGCCCGGCGCGGCCGACCCTTGCGCGGTCGCCCCGGAAAAGGCGGTCAATTACGAAGTCGGGGCCAAGGCCGATCTGATGAACGGCCATCTCCAGATCACCGCGGCGGTCTTCCGCAACGAGCGCACCAATTTCCGCGTCGCCTCGAACGATCCGTCGCAGCCCGCGGCGCTCCAGACGCTCGACGGCCGCGCGCGAGTCGATGGCTTCACCTTCGGGATCAGCGGCACTATCACCCCGGCCTGGACGATCTTCGCCAACTACACCTATCTCGACAGCGAAGTGCTGCAGTCGGTGTCGAACTTCTGCCTTACCACGCCGGGCGCGGCGGGCTGCGGCAACAGCGCGGCGGTGCGCGATGCGCAGGCGGGGCAGGAACTGCTCCAGACCCCCAGGCATGCGGGCAGCCTGTTCACCACCTATCGCCTGCCCTTCGGCCTCGAGTTCGGCTACGGCATGACCTATCAGGGCAGCTTCGCGCTCAACAATCAGGTGCTGGCCGGCGGCGCGATCACGCAGCAGTTCCGCTCCGACGACTTCCTGATCCACCGCGCCTTCCTGTCCTACCCCATCACCCAGGGGCTGACCGCGCAGCTCAACATCCAGAACCTGACCGATGAGGTCTATTACACCAACATCCGCAACAATGTGAACGCCACCACCGGCGCGATCAGCGGCGGCTGGGCCGCGCCGGGCGAGCGCCGCTCGGCAGTGTTCAGCCTGTTCTACAGCTTCTGACGGGCAAGGGCGGGCAGCGGATCCAATCGCACCATGGGTCCGTTGCCCGTCCGCCCCTTCCGGCATAAGTCAGAACGGTCATGCTGATCCCCATCCCCGAACTTCTCGACGCCGCGCAGGTCGCGCGCGTCCGCGGCCTGATCGATGCCGCCGAATGGGTCGACGGCAACGTCACTTCGGGCCCGCAATCGGCGCTCGCCAAGAAGAACGAACAGCTTCCCGAAGACAGCGCCGCCGCGCGCGGGGCCGGGGCGATCGTGCTCGACGCGCTGGGCAAGTCGCCCCTGTTCGTGGCGGCGGCGCTGCCGCTCAAGGTCTTCCCGCCGCTCTTCAACCGCTATGCCGGCGGCCAGCAATTCGGCACCCATGTCGATAATGCGGTGCGCATCCAGCGCGGCAGCGACTTCCGCATCCGCAGCGACCTCTCGATGACGGTGTTCCTCGAGGACCCTGAAAATTATGAGGGCGGCGAGTTGCTGATCGAGGGCGCGTTCGGCGCACAATCGGTCAAGCTGCCGGCGGGCCATGCCATTCTCTATCCCTCGTCGAGCCTCCACCGCGTCGAGCCGGTGACGCGCGGCGCGCGGGTGGCGAGCTTCTTCTGGCTGCAATCGATGATCCGCGACGATAGCGCGCGGCGCATCCTGTTCGAGATGGACCAGGCGGTGCAGCGCCTCGCGGGCCAGCTCGGCAATGACGACCGATCGGTGATCGAGCTGACCGGCGTGTACCACAATCTGCTGAGGCGCTGGGCCGACGCGTAATTGTGCGATTGACTTGCAATAGCGTTAATGCAAGGCGAGTTCGTGAAGGGAGCGCGCCGCATGACCAAGATCGGCCTCAGGAAAGCATGGTTCCAGGTTCATAAGTGGATCGGGCTGATCCTTGCGGTGGTGATTATCCCGATTTCGATCACCGGATCGGCATTGGTGTGGCACGATCAGATCGACGAGTGGATGCACCCCGCGCGGCACAGCGGCTACGGCGCCGCGACGCTCGCCTCCACGGACTATGCCGAAGCGGCGCGGCGCGCGCTGGGCGAGGGCGAACGCCTGTCGAGGGTCGAAATCCCGCACGAGCCCGGGGAGCCGGTGGTCGCTTCGGCGACCCGGCCCGGCAAGGGCCGTCCGGTGCGGCTGATGATTTACCTCGATCCCGCGGATGCGCGCCTGGTCGAGAAGGTGAACAGCGGCGAGGGTGCGTTCCAGGTGATGCATGTCATCCACGGCTCGCTGATGATTCCTGGCGCGGGACGGCAGATCGTCGGCTGGATCGGCGTCGCGATGCTGATTTCATCGCTGACGGGCATCTGGCTATGGTGGCCGGTGACAGGCAGCGTGCGGCGCGGCTTCCGCTGGAAACGCCAGCCGAACCTCGATGCCAACCTTCACCATCTGCTGGGCTTCTGGATTTCGGTGCCGCTGTTCGTCCTGTCGCTGACAGGCGTGTGGATTTCGTTCCCGCAGCTATTTGCGGGCTTCGACCGCGCGCAGCAACGCAGTGGACCCCCGGGCCGCGCGATGCCGGTCGAGATGGCGTCGGGCGAGATTGCGAACGCGATCGCGCGCGCCGAGGCGGCGGGCAAGGGCCGCGCCACGATCATCACCTGGCCGACCGATCTGAAGCAGTTATGGGCGATCGACGTCCGGCCCGAGCGGGGCGCGCCGGTCAAGGTGACCGTCGATACGCTCGCCCGCGATGCCAGGGTTGAGCCCATGCGCCCGCCGCAGCCGCAGACGATCGCGCGGACGATGCGGCAGATTCACGACGGCAACGGCATGCCCTTCATCTGGCAGCTTATCGTCTTCCTCGGCGGGCTCATCCCGGCGATCCTTGCGGTGACCGGGATCATCATGTGGTGGCGCGCGCGCGGATGGCGCGGTGCGCTTCACGAGCGAAAGCGGACTGCGGCGGAGCGCTCAGCGGGTTAGAGTCGCTTCAGCTTGCTGTGCGAGTAAAGTTCGAAACCCTTGCCCGGCTCGGCGATCTCGAACAGCTCCTCGAAAGCATTCCGGCCGGTAAAGCGCCAGGTTTCGCGCGAGCGGAAGCCCGCGGGGATATTCTCGATCGCCTCGCTGTCGAACACCAGCTCGACCGCGCCCAGTTCGGGCGTCGAACAGGCATAGAGGACGACAAACCCTTCGCTGTGGAACTGGCGGAGCAGGCAGCGCTTCCGCGCCTTGTCCCAGCTGTAATAGCCGGTGTCGCGATGGACCTCGCCCTTGGGGTTCTTCTCCTGCGGGGCGTAGGTCGACTGGTTGCGTGCGACGAGGAACTTGCCGTCGAGATCCGCCTCGTAGCTGCGCTCGACGGTCGAGTGGCCAGGCTGCCCATCGCCCTCGCCGCGCCATTTACCGATGAAGCGTTCGAGCCCGCCCAGCGCGGGCTGCAGGTCGGCGGCGAAGGCGGCGGCGGGCAAGAGGGGCAAAGCTAGCCCGGTTGCAAGCAGAGTGCGGCGGTGGAGCATGGTGTTTCCTCCCGCAGGCGACGCTATCAAATCCTCCCCCGGAGGGGAATGTGAGGTTGGATTGCCCCCGGCAATCCAAGCCCATGCTGGGAGCATGGGCGACCTCACATTGGGACCGCGGAGCGGTGGAGGGGCTTGCCCCACGCGTGATCGCTTGAGGAAATCCCCCTCCGTCAGCCTGCGGCTGCCACCTCCCCCCTCCGGGGTAGGAGTGAATAGGTTATTCCCTACCCAGCAGCACCCGCGCCTGACCCGCGATCTGCGCCAGCATCGCCGCATTGGGCACCGCCGATTGCCGCGCCCGCGCGATCAGGCCCGCGAACTGCGCCACGCGGGCGCGGTTCTCGGTGAGCCACGCATCGACCGCCGCCTGCGGGTCATTTTCCCTGGTCCGCGCGAGGAATTCGAGCCTCAGCTGCTGGAAGTCGCGCGCCAGGCCCGCGATCAGCAGCCGCTCCCACGGATCGCCGGTGGTGATCCGCGCGGCGGTCGACTGCGCCCAGTCGAGCCCCAGCGCTTGGCCCAGATGGGTGAAGGCGCGCGTCAGCACGGTCTCGTCGATCCCGCGCTTCTCGCCCAGATCGGCGAGGCCCACCGCGCCGTCCAGCTCGAACAGGCGCACCACCTTGGCGACGAGCTTCTCGGGTGCGCCCGCCGCGATCAGCTTGTCGGAGATGCGGCCCGACTGCGCCTTCACCTCGTCGAGCAGCAGCGCCTTGGTCTGCTTGTCGAGACTGTCGATGCCGGGCTTGAGCCGTTCGATGACCGCGGCCGGGCTCGCGCCGGGACGGCAGACGCGCAGCAGATCGGCGATCTGCCCGCGTGCCGCGACCGCGACTTCGTCGAGCAATGCGATGCGCGCGCCTTCGCTCATCGCCGTCGTCTCGATCGCTTCCCAGATGGCGGGGAGTCCCAGCAGCCGCTCGGCGACGACGAACATCGCGGCGATGTCGCGCATCGACGCGCCTTCTTCCTCGCCCAGCTCGAACGGGTGGAGCACGCCGAGCCGGTTGATCACGCGGTTGGCCAGCTTGGTCGCGACGACCTCGCCCCGCAGGCGATGCTCCTCGATCGCCCTGGCGAACTTCTTCTGCATCGCGTCGGGGAAGGCGGCGAGCAGATCGGCCTCGAGCGCGGGATCATGACCCAGCTTGCCGTCCTCGATTGCGTCCTGCAGCGCGAGCTTGGAGGTGGCGAGTAGCACCGCCAGCTCGGGCCGGGTGAGCCCTCGGCCCTCCTGCGCGCGGCGGAGCAGGTCGTCGTTCGAGCCCAGCCCCTCGACCGCGCGGTCGAGCCGGCCCGCCGCCTCGAGAATCTCGATCACGCGGACATAGGAGGGCAGGGCGACCGGGCCGTCATTCTCCATGAAGGAAAGCGCGAGCGTCTGGAGGCGGTTATCCTCGAGCACCAGATGCGCGACATTGTCGGTCATCTTCGCGAGGAGCGTGTTGCGGTCCTCAATCTTGAGCCGGCCCTCGATCACTTCGCGGTTGAGCGCGATCTTGATGTTGACCTCGTTATCCGAGCAATCGACGCCCGCCGAATTGTCGATGAAGTCGGTGTTGATCCGCCCGCCCTTGCTGGCGAAGGCGATGCGCGCCGCCTGGGTCACGCCCAGATTGGCGCCCTCGCCGATCGCCCTGGCGCGCAGTTCCTCGGCATTGACGCGGAGACGGTCGTTGGCGGGATCGCCGACCTCGGCATTATTTTCGGAGGCTGCCTTCACATAGGTGCCGATGCCGCCGAACCAGATCAGGTCCACACGGGCCTTGAGGATGGTGTTGATCAGCGTGGTCGGATCGAGCTCTTCGGCCTCGACGCCCAGCATCTCGCGGACCTGCGGGCTTAGCTTGATGCTCTTCTCGGTGCGCGCGAACACGCCGCCGCCCTTCGAGATCAACGCGGGATTATAGTCCGCCCAGCTCGACCGCGGCAGCGCGAACATGCGCGCGCGCTCTTCCCAGCTCTTCGCGGGATCGGGATCGGGATCGAGGAAGATGTGGCGGTGATCGAACGCCGCGACCAGCTTGATCGCCTTGGACAGCAGCATGCCGTTGCCGAACACGTCGCCCGACATGTCGCCGCAACCCGCGACGCGCACCGGCTCGGTCTGCACGTCGACGCCCATTTCGAGGAAATGGCGCTGGACGCTGACCCAGCCGCCCCTGGCGGTGATGCCCATCGCCTTGTGGTCGTAGCCGACCGAACCGCCGCTCGCGAAGGCATCGCCCAGCCAGAAGCCGCGCTCGGTCGCGATCGCATTGGCGACATCGCTGAAGGTCGCCGTGCCCTTGTCGGCGGCGACCACGAAATAGGGATCCTCGCCGTCGAGGATCGTCACGCCCTCCGGATGGACCACCTTGCCCTGGACGATATTGTCGGTGACCGACAGCAGCGTGCGGATGAAGATGCGGTAGGTTTCGGTCCCTTCGGCGAACCAGGCATCGCGGTCGATGGCGGGCGAGGGGAGCTGCTTGGGATAGAAGCCGCCCTTGGCGCCGGTCGGCACGATGACGGCGTTCTTGACGCGCTGCGCCTTCATCAGGCCGAGGATCTCGGTGCGGAAATCGTCGCGCCGGTCGGACCAGCGCAGCCCGCCGCGCGCGACCGGGCCGGCGCGCAGATGGATGCCCTCGACACGCGGGCTGTACACCCAGATCTCGCGCCAGGGCAGCGGCGCGGGCAGGCCCGGCACCTTTGCGCTGTCGAGCTTGAACGCGAGCGCTTCCTTCGCGGCAGGCGCAAAGGCGTTGGTGCGCAGCGTCGCCAGCACCACGCCGCGGATCGTGCGCAGGATACGGTCGTCGTCGATTGCCGACACCGCATCGAGTCCGGCGTCGATTGCCTTGCTCGCGGCATCGGCGGCCTTTGCATCCACGCGCGCGGGATCGTGCGTGGCGGCGAAACACTCGATCAGCGCGGCGGCAACGGCGGGCGCGCGGCGCAGCGCGTCGACCACGGTGACGAGGCCGTAATTCATTCCCGTCTGGCGGAGATAGCGGAACCAGGCGCGGAAGAGCACGACGGAGGTGGGCTGCATGCCCGCTTCGACGATCAGCCGGTTGAAGGCATCATTCTCGGCATTGCCTTCGAGCACAGCGGCGATGGCATCCTCGACCAGCGCCGGATTCTCGGAAAGCGTCTTCGCCCCGCCCGCCGAGATCACTTCGAAATCATGGATCACGCTGCCATTGGTCAGCGTGGTCGGCACCTCGTCGATCACGCGGAAGCCGAAATTCTCGAACACCGGCACCGCCTCGGACAGCGCCAGCGCGCCGCCCATGCGGTAGAGCTTGATCCGGTAATCGCCCGGCTTGCCTTCGACCGGGCAGATGCGGACCGAACGGTCCTCGTCGGTCTTGAGCGTGGCGATGCGCAGGATATCGCGCGCAGCCTCTTCGGGGCTGGCGGTGGTGCGATAGTTCTGGGGGAAGGCATTGGCGAAGCGCAGCGCGAGGCGCGTCGCGCCATGCCCGGCCTGCTCGCCCAGAGCGGCCTCAACCGCGGGCAGCCAGCCGCGAACCATCAACTCCAGCCGCTCGTCCAGCGCCGCGGCGTTGGGCATCGCGCCGCCCCCACGAAGGTCGAGCGTATAGCGCAGCAGCGCCACCACGCCGTCTTCCAGCGCGATCGACCAGTTGATCAGCTTGGCGGCCGAAGCTTCGGCAAGCATCTCGCCGATCGCGACGCGGCGGCCGGTCGAGACTTCGTCACGAGGCAGCCAGACAAAGGCGAACAGATGCCGCCCCAGCGCCGAGCGCACCAACACCAGCTTCGCGCGCGGCCGGTCCGCGACCGACATCGAGGTCAGCACCAGCTGTTCGAGCGATTCCTTGTCGAACGCGGTGGTCAGGTCGTGCGGCAGCGCGGTCAGCGCATGCGCCATCGCCTTGCCGGTATGGCCCTTGGGATTGAAGCCGAACTTCTCCTCGAGCCCCTTCAGCCGCGCGCGGAGCAGCGGCACTTCCTCGGGCGAGGCGAACAAGGCGGCGCTGGTCCACAGACCCGCATGGATCGAAAGGCCCGTGACCTCGGCGCCGGTGAGGATCGGCACCACGACGATATCGAGCGGCACGCGGCGATGCACGGTCGCGATGCAATTCGACTTGAGCAGCAGCGGACCCTCGCCGCCCTGCTGGAACCATTCGACCGCCGCCTGACGCGAGGCCTCGGCGAGGATCGGCGCTTCCTGCGAATAGCGCGCAATGCCAAGCTGGCCTGACGCGGTGCCGTCGGTGCGCCATTGCTCATGGCCGAGCAGCGTCATCGCGCCGCCCATGAACCAGCGCAGCAATTCGGTGCCCTCGGGCGTCGGCAGGTGGACCGCATCGACCGCCATCGCCGATTGCAGCGCGCGCCAGTCCTCCACGGCGGCGCGAACCTGTTCGAGCGTGCGTTCGAGCTCGGCGACCAGCGCGCGGCGCGTCTTCGCGTCGCTGCGGTCCATTTCGATATAGACCATCGATTCGGGCTTGCCCTCTCCGATGGCTTCGAGATTGCCGCCCGCGCCGCGTTTCGCAGCGATCACGGGGTGCAGGATGCGATGGACCGCGATGTCGTGCGCGGCGATAGCGCCCGCGATCGAATCGAGCAGGAAAGGCATGTCGTCATTGACGACCGCCAGCCGCATCCGCCGCTTCGCCTCATCGGCATAGGTTTCGAGCGTGATCCTGGGAGTGCCGGGGGGGCGCGTCGCGGCGGTCTGGGCGACGAACTCCGCCGCTTCCTTCCGCTCGTCATCCTCGAATCCCTCGAGTTCCCCCGGAAGCGCTCCTTCGAGCAGCTTCGCCTCGAACGCCTGTTGCAGCGTCTTTGTCATCTTCGGCATGGGCGCCCCTATGCGCCTGCCCGAATCGCTTCTCAAGCCTGCGGGTGCAGCAAAGTAGCATTTGATACTATTTTGCGTGGACCCGCGGCTCAGGCTAATTTTGGATCGTCAGGCGGCGGCTTTGCGTACCGCCCGTTCGGTCAGCGCGGCGTCGTCATCCATCGCCGCGACGATATCGAGCCCGTTCTCGCCTGCGCGGGCGAGCAGGACGACGAATTCTACCGAGAAATCGCCATGCGCGCTCAGGTCGACATGCGCGAGCGGTGGCCGGTTGCGCAGCGCCTCGGCGGCGCGGGCATAGACATCGACCTTGGGGCCGGGGCGACGATGCTCGCGCTCGGCCTTGACCACGCCCTTGATCCCGCCCTCTGCGACTTCGAGGAAGGCGTCGAGCCCGCCCTGCGGCACTTCGCAGCGCCGCGCATGCGTCATCACCGCGGCGAATTCGGTCAGGCGGGTTTTGTCGTAATCGACGCCGAAGACGAGCTTGGCTGCCGGCGTCATCGGCGCGCGCGCCTGGACGGTAAGGCCGGCCTGATCGAGCAGCGCCGAATAGGTCTCCGGCTCCTCCTCGGCGGCGAGCGCGAAATCATAGGCGCGGGCGAGCGCGCGATACAGCGCCGAACGGCTGCGCGTGTCGCTGGCGCGCGCGGCGGCCGCCGATTCGCGGGCGAGCAGCAGGCGATCGCCCAGACTCGAATCGGCCGGAACCTCGGCGGCGTCCTCGACCGGCGAGTCGAACCCGGCGCTCGGGCCATCGGCCCAGATCGCTGCGCTCAGCGGCGTGCTCGGCACGGCGCGGCGCGACTGCTCGATCTCGGCGTTGAGCTGCGCCTGCGTCTCTGCGTCGACCAGCTCCTTCCAGTTGATCACCCCATAGATGTAATCGATCGTGTCCTCGTCGGACGAGAAGGGCATCAGGATGCCGCGATACATGGTGTTGTGCCCGCGCGTTCCGACGAACTCGGCCTCGAAGCCGATCGGCGCGCGGTTGGCGATGATCTGGAGATAATGGTCGGTCAGCCGCGACAGCAGGGAGCGGCTGGGCACTTGCGCGACATGGGTGATGATCGGATCGACTCCGGTCTCCTCGCGCAGCGCGCGGCCCAGGTAGCGGATTTGGGGGTTTTCGACGCCATCGGTGAAATCGAGCAGCACCGAATGCGGGCCGAAATCGGCGATGCCCTCGGGGTCGAGATCCTCGATCGAGGGATAGGCACGGCCCTGGAGCAGCGAAACCCAGTGATTATAGGCGCGGACATGCATCCGGCGCTCGTCGGTACCGATCTCCAGCGGGCGGTCCGAGACGGCCTCGTCCTGCTCCCCGTCGATCTGCGCCTGAACCGGATCGTTGATGCCGCGCGACATGTCCATGTGATGCTCCACTCCGGGCCGCCGGGCCCGCTTACCTGTGCCAGGGCTTGTGCACCGTCCGTGGTAAACGACGCGTAAAGTTGCGCGGGGCTGGCGCGACTTTTGTTGCTCCGTAGCAGTACGGAGGCGGCGCGCCCGCCCGCCGGCGCAAACGGATTCGCAACGCTTGTCAGCTATGGAGCATGCTGGTAAGCGCCCCCCTCTTCCGGGCGCCACACGCCCCGGCGGGCCGCTTTAGCTCAGTTGGTAGAGCATCGCATTCGTAATGCGTTGCGCTTCCAAGGGGTTGATGCGAACGAGGAATAAGGGTTGGGCCGCTTTAGCTCAGCTGGTAGAGCACATCATTCGTAATGATGGGGTCACAGGTTCGAGTCCTGTAAGCGG
>CBINJP010000024.1:0-61298 GCA_966251045.1 uncultured Sphingomonas sp. | reverse complement strand
GTAGCTCAGGGGTAGAGCACGACCTTGCCAAGGTCGGGGTCGAGGGTTCGAATCCCTTCGCCCGCTCCAGCTTCGCTGCGCGATTTAGCGCAGCTAAATCACGAATTTCTGCGAAGCCCGGCCGGCGCGGCACTTGCCGCGACCGACGACGCGGCTTTGCCGCGGCGCGAATCCCATCCGATTCGCCTAGCCACCCTGGACTCCCGCTTGCGCAGGAGCACGGATCGGGAGCCTCAAATCCCGTATTTCCCCCGCTGCGGCCGGCTCAGCATCGCATTCGCCGCATCGTCGCCGATGAAGCGCTCCGCCTTGGGATCCCATTTGAGCTTCCGTCCGGTCTTCATCGCGATCCAGTGGACGAGGCAAGTCGAGCAGCCGCGATGGCCGATCTCGGCGCTCGCGCTCACCGGAGCCCCGGTGCGAATCGCGTCGAGCCAGTTGCGGTGCTGCTCGGGCGCCTTGTAGAGCTGGATCTCGTTGGGGCCGATCACGCTGGTCAGGATCTTGGGATCGCTCGCCTGAAGCGGATCGATCTGCGGGCCCGCGGGGTCGCTCGGCGTCACCGGGCCGCTTCGCGTCACGAAGATCCAAGCCCCCTTTTCGCCGATGAACTTGACCCCGTTGGGCAGCGCGCCCGAGATGGTCATGGTCACGCCATTGGCGTAGCGAGCGTGCGTCTCGAACGGCCCGTGGACGTTCCAGAGGCCACTGGTCGGGAATTCGGCCTTGCCCCACACTTCGACGGGGCCGGAGAGCTCCTCGCCCATGCCCCAATGCGCGGTGTCGATATGGTGCGCGCCCCAGCCGGTGATCATGCCGGCGCCAAATTGCTCGATGCGGAGCCACCCCGGGCGGTTCTCGAAGCTGTCCTGCGGGTGCACGCCGATCTCGGTGTACGGCACTTCGGGGGTGGTCCCCAGCCAGGCATCGTAATCGAGGTTGCGCGGGATCGGCATCGGCGGCGCCTCGGGGCCCGAGGGATCGCCGGGCAGGCCGACCTCGACATGCTTGAGCTTGCCGATCCGCCCGTTGCGGACCAGCTCGCAGGCGCGGTGGAATTGCGGCCAGGGAGTCTGCCCGCGCTGTTGCGATCCGATCTGGAGCACCCGGCCCGACGCCTTGACGGCATCGGCCATGGCACGGCCCTCGGCGATGGTCAGCGAAGCGGGTTTCTGGAGATAGACGTCCTTGCCTGCGCGCACTGCGCGGATCGCGATCGGCGCGTGCTGGTGATCGGGGGTCGAGATGATGACCGCGTCGATATCCTTGCGCGCCAGCACTTCGAGATAGTCGGTATAGCCGCGCGTGCCGGTATAGGGCTTGTCCTTCCCCTCCGAATAGCGGTCGTCGACCAGCTGCATCGCCGCGCCCAATCGCTTGGTGTCGACATCGCACACCGCGACGATCTGGGCGTCGGCGTGCTTGTGGATTTCCTTCATGTCGTGGATGCGGCTGATCCGCCCCACGCCGATCGCGGCGATGGTGGTTCGGTTGCTCGGCGCGTTCTGGCCGAACACGCTGGCTGGGACGATGGCGGGGAAAGCGGCGGCACTGGCGGCGGCGCTCTTGATCAGCCCGCGGCGCGTTACATTGGTCATGGCGATCCCCTTCTCAGGCCGTGACTGGCCGGGTTGCGTTCTTCTGGGCCTTGAGCACCAATTCGGCTGCGAGCAGCGCCTGCGCCTGGTCCTGCGCGACGCTGGTGCGTTCGACGATATCGGTGATGAATTGCGGGCCGAAGGGCAGATGGACCTTGGAGCAGTCCATATAGCGCACGCCCTTCTTGTCGCAGATCAGCAAGTGATTGCCGCCGGTCCGTCCGGCGATATCGACGTATTTGCGCAGCTCGATATAGCCCTCGGTCCCGAGCAGGAAGAGCCGCCCGTCGCCCCAGGTCGGCAGCCCGTCCGGGGTGAACCAGTCGACGCGGATATAGCCGGTGCCGCCGTTCCCGGTGGCGATCATGTCGCCGAAATCCTCGAAATTGGGCTTGTCCTTCCAGTGAAGGTTGCCAGTCTGCGCGGCGACGACATGCGCTGTGGTGGACTTGGTGTAGAAGAGGAACTGGTCGGCCTGGTGGCTGCCGATATCGGTGAGGATGCCGCCGTACCTGGCCTTCTCCCAGAACCAGGCCGGACGGCTGGGCGCGTTGACGCGGTGCGGGGCGAGGTTGACCGTCTGGACGACCTTGCCGATCGCGCCCGCTTCCACGAGCTGCCCTGCCATGACGGCGGAGCGCACCTCGAGCCGCTCCGAATACATGATCGCGAACTTCTTCCCCGTTTCCTTCACCGCCTTGCGGACATCGGCGAGCTGCTTGAGCGTGGTGATGGCGGGCTTGTCGCCCAGATAGTCCTTGCCCGCGCGCATCGCCCTGATGCCCAGCGGTGCGCGAAGGTCGGGGATCGGCGCGCCGACGATCAGCTTGATCGCCTTGTCGTCCATGATCTCGGCTTCGCTGCGGGCGAGCTTCACATCGCCATAGCGGCCCCGGAAGGTCGCGATCTGCGCCGGATCGGTCGCGTAGAAGGCCTTGAGCTTGCCCCCGCCGCGGATCATCGCGTCGGTCATCCCGTAGATATGGGCATGGTCGAGCCCGATCACGCCGAAATCGATGCTGTGCTTGGCCATCGGCTCGGGCCCGCTCGGCGCCATCTCGCTGCTCGGCGCGTTGCCCTGTGTCACCGATTGCGCCATCGCGGCGCCCGGGATCGTCGCGGCCAGCGCCGCGAGCGTCATCATCGAACGGCGGTCGATCTCGTCCATGTTATTTCCTCTCACTGCGCGGGCGTGGCCGGGGTTTTCCAGTTGATGACGTCATAGGTGGCGGGGGTAGTCCCGACATTCCTGAGCGCGTGCTCGGAATTCGAGGCGTTGAAGACGATCGAACCCGGCCCCAGCCGCTTCCACACCCCGCCGCTCAGCACTTCGACCGTGCCGGTGCGAATGATCACCACTTCCTCATTGGGATGGCGGTGCGGCGGATGGCTGGCGATGCCGGGGTTGAGCGTGGTGACATGCATCTCGAGCTCGGAAAGCGTCGCGGTCGGCTGGCGGACGACATTGCGGAGCTGGCCGACATCGGTGTTCTTCGCTTCGAGCTTGTCCCAGTCCCACACCATCGGGCCCAGCACTTCCGGTGTGCCCTGCGCCAAGGCGGCGGCGGAGAGGCTGACGGCGCCGGCGATGACGGCGACCGCGATATCCCTGCGGGTGACTTGCATCTCACTCTCCTGCTCGCGGACTGTTTCGCGTATTTGTCCGAGTTAAGAACACGCTATCGTGTCGCCGCCGCCCTGTCTAGAAGCGGCTCGCATGAGCGCATCCATACGAGTCGGCATTGGTGGCTGGACCTTCGAGCCATGGCGTGGGACCTTCTATCCGGAGGGACTGAGCCAGAAGAAGGAGCTGGAATATGCCTCGCGCGCGCTGACCGCGATCGAGATCAACGGGACCTATTATTCAGGCTTCAAGCCCGCGACCTTCGCCGGCTGGCGCGATACCGCGCCCGAGGGGTTCGTCTATGCGGTGAAAGCCTCGCGCTTCTGCACCAACCGCAAGCTGCTGGCCGAGGGCGGCGAGTCGATCGCCAAGTTCGTGAACCAGGGCATCGTCGAGCTGGGCGACAAGCTCGGGCCGATCCTGTGGCAGTTCATGGCGACCAAGAAATTCGATGCCGAGGATTTCGGCGCCTTCCTCAAGCTGCTGCCGGATGCCCATGAGGGCGTGAAGCTCCGCCACGCGATCCAAGTGCGGCACGAGAGTTTCCGGGTGCCCGAATTCGTAGCGATGTGCCGCGCGGCCGGCGCCGCGATCGTCTTCGCCGATTCGCCGACCTATCCGGCGATCGCCGATATCACCGGCGACTTCGTCTATGCGCGGCTGGAGAGCGGCGAGGACGACAATCCGCTCTGCTATCCCGAGGCCGATATCGGCAAATGGGCCAGGGTAGCGAAGGAGTGGGCCGGTGGCGGCAGGCCCGACGGCCTGCCCTATGTCACCGGCGAAGCCCCGGAGAAGAATGACCGCGAGACCTTCGTCTTCTTCATCCATGGCGGCAAGGTCCGCGCGCCCGCCGCGGCGCAGGAACTGATCAAGCGGCTGGCCTGATTCGGGCCGCGGGCGATGGCGGCCATCGCGCCGTCCTACGTATATCCCCCTATTCCATCCGGGGAACGGATCGACTGTTCAGGTCTTTGGTTGGATAAGCATCACCGGGGCCGCGACTGCGCATGAACGAATTTTTGGCGGCGGATGAAGGGCGAGGTGCGGAAGAACGCGGAAAGCTCGAAGCGATCGATCGTTCGCTCCTGGTCGCCGAATTCGATGCGGACGGAACGGTGTGCGGCGCGAACGCGAACTTCCTCGCGGCGATGGGGTACAGCGCCGAGCGGCTCATCGGCCTTTCGCACCGCGCGCTCTGCGAGCCCGATTATGTGGCGAGCCCGGCCTATGCCGCGCTGTGGCGCGAGCTGCGCGCCGGCCGGTTCCAGTCGGTTGAAGCGCGCCGCATCGCAAGCGACGGCCGGCTGGTCTGGATGCAGGCCACCTACACGCCGGTGCTCGATGCCGACGGCAAGGTGGCCAAGGTGATCAAGATCGCGACCGACACCACCTCGGTGCGCGCGCACGAAGCCGAGGCGATGGCGCAGCTTGCGACGATCGTCGCATCGATCGAGGAGATCGCCAGCCGGATCAAGTTGCTCGCGCTCAATGCTGAGATCGAGGCGGCGCGCGCCGGCGAGTCCGGGCGCGGGTTCGCGGTGGTCGCGGGGGAAGTGAAAAGGCTGGCGGCGGATACGCGCGAGGCGACACTGCGCGCCGCGCGGCTGGTCAGGGGCGCCTGATCTCGAAGATCACGTGCGGCTTCATCTCGCCCGCCATCAGCCGGTACTCCACGCCCTCGCGCAGCACGCCGCCGATCTTGGTCATCGCCCCGCGCGAGCGGTGGTTGGTCTCGCCCACCGTGAACACCACGGTGCCCACGAAGCGGTGGATGTGATCGAGCATCAGTCGCTTGATCTCGCGATTATAGGTCCCGCCCCAATAGGCGCGCGCCAGATAGGTCCAGCCGATCTCGATTTCGTCGCTCTCGGACACCCAATTGTCGTAGCGCGACGAGCCGATCACCGTACCCGTCGCCTTGTCGATGATCGTCAGCGCCCCGCCGCTGGCGATCCCCGCGTCGAAATAGGCGCGGAAAACCGGCTCCTGCCAGCGGTCATGCGCCGGGTGGACTTCCCAGACCAGCGGATCGGACGCGACCGCGAACAGCGCGTCCCAATCCGCGGGCGTGCTCGGACGGATCGTCACCAGCTCGCCCATCAGGGTGGGCTGGCGATCCGGCTCCATCAAAACGCCGCGATCCCGGTGATCGCGCGGCCGAGGATCAGCGCATGGACGTCGTGCGTACCCTCATAGGTGTTCACCGTTTCGAGGTTCACCGCGTGGCGGATCACATGGAATTCGGCCGAAATGCCGTTGCCGCCATGCATGTCGCGCGCGACGCGGGCGATATCGAGCGCCTTGCCGCAATTGTTGCGCTTGATGATGCTGATCGTCTCGGGCGCGAGCGTGCCCGCCTCGAACATCCGCCCCGCCTGAAGCGCGGCCTGGAGGCCCAGCCCGATCTCGGTCTGCATGTTCGCGAGCTTCAATTGCACCAGCTGGTTGGCCGCGAGCGGCTTGCCGAACTGGGCGCGGTCGAGCGTATATTGCCGCGCCGCGTGCATGCATGCCTCGGCCGCGCCCATCGCGCCCCAGGCGATGCCGTAGCGCGCGCGGTTGAGGCAGCCGAACGGGCCCTTGAGGCCCTGAACCTCGGGCAGCAGCGCGTCCTCGCCGACCTCGACGCCGTCCATCACGATCTCGCCGGTGATCGACGCGCGCAGGCTCAACTTGCCTTCGATCTTGGGGGTGGTGAGTCCCGCCATGCCGCGTTCGAGCACGAAGCCCTTGATGCCTCCCCCGTGGGCGTCGCTCTTCGCCCACACGACCATGACGTCGGCGATCGGCGAGTTGGTGATCCACATCTTGGTGCCGGTGAGGCGGTAGCCGCCGTCGATCTTCTCGGCGCGGGTGCGCATCGAGCCGGGGTCGCTGCCCGCATCGGGCTCGGTCAGCCCGAAACAGCCGACCCATTCGCCGGTTGCCAGCTTGGGCAGATATTTCCGCTTCTGCTCTTCGGTGCCGTATGCATGGATCGGGTGCATCACGAGGCTCGACTGCACCGACATCGCCGAGCGATAACCCGAATCGACTCGCTCGACCTCGCGCGCGACGAGGCCGTAGGCGACATAGCCGAGGCCCGCGCCGCCATAGGTTTCGGGGATGGTCGCGCCGAGCAGGCCCAGCGACCCCATCTCGCTCATGATCTCGCGGTCGAACCGCTCCTCGAGATAGGCGCTGGTCACGCGCGGGAGCAATTCGCCCTGCGCATAATCGCGCGCCGCGTCCCGCACCATGCGCTCTTCGTCGGTCAGTTGCGCATCCAGCGCGAACGGATCCTGCCAGTCGAACCGGCCCATCTCTGCCATGTCAGTCCCTCTATCGTGCGGGAAGCTGCGCGGTGCTGGAGGTTTCCCCAGAGGTCTCCATCGCCGCCACTTCGATCTCGCGCAGTGCGTTGCGGGCGGCGATGTATCGCTTCGCGGCGCTTGTCCAGCTTTGCGCGTCGGCGGCGCCCGGCATTCGCGCGACTTCGGCGAGCGCGGCCTCGACATTGCCCTCGTCGAGCGCGCGCCGCGCGCGGCGCAGCCGGTCGGCGGGGCGCGGGCTCGGCGAATCGGCCTGGCGCAGCACCACCAGGTCGCCGATCAGCCGCTTGCTGCGCGCCCATATCCCCTCGCTCGGCGAGCTGGTGAGGCGCGGCGCGATCGTATCGAGCGCGAGGCGAAGGTCTTCGAGCGTCACCGGCTGGCCGGCGGCGGCGATCAGCGTGCTCACTGCTTCGCCATGCGTCTCGCCGAAACGCTTGCGCAACTGGCCCTCGAGCGGCCCCAGCGGCAGCCCGCGCTCGACGGCGCGGCGTGCGGCGAAGGCGATCATCAGCCGTTCGGCCTGAGTCGCATGGCTCGATGCGGCGCGCGCGCTGCCGTCGATATCGCGCAGCCGGCTGTCGAGCGCGTCGAGCCGGCTCGCCAGCATCGCCTCGCGCGCGGCAAGAGTCGAAATGTCAGTGCCGGGCGGCAGCGTGGGCGCGGGCGCGGTGTTGGTCTGGGGCTGGACGGTCTGGAGCGGTGCGGGCGGCGCGGGCGCCCAGGGGCCCTTGCCGCTCCATTGCAGCATGCCCGCGGTGCCGGCGATCCCGCCCGCAAAGGCGACCGCGCCGATCACGATGTTGGTCGCCAGCGGGGATAGCCTGCGGGCCGGCTCCAGCGCGAGAGGCTCGTCGGGGCTCATGCCGCCCTTATCCGGCGTGTCGGGCAGGCGGTCAATCGGCCAGCGCGATGGCGGTGTCGATCAGGGTTTCGCTGTCGATCCGGGCGGCGGTCACGACGCGTTCCCATCCGGTCCCGGCGGCGGCGGCGGCGGCGGGGCTGATCGCGGCGATCGCGATAGCGCCGCGATCGGCGACCAGCTCGGCCAGCCGGGCCCCCGCGCGCGCCGACTGGACCAGCGCGATCGACCCTTTCAGCCGCGCGGCCTGTTCGGGCGAAACCGCGACCGGATCGCTGGCATAGACCGTGACGATCGAGGCCACGATTCCGCCCGGCGCGATCGTCCGCTCCCGTCCGGCGAGATGAAGCGCGCGGCGAATCCCCGCCCTTTCGGCCAGCGCCAGCAGCTCCGCCGATCCCGCGCCACCGGTACCGGCGACGTGAAACCCCATCCGACGCCCCGCCTCGGCGCTGGCTTGGCCGACCGCGTAGAGCGGAAGCGGGAGCAGGCGCTTGAGCCCGGCCCCGCCATGGCGCAGCGCGTTGGTGCTGGTGATAATCAGCGCATCGAAATCCGCCGGATCGGGCGGCGTCCAGGCCATCGGCCGCGCCTCGAACAAGGGAAGGCGGATCGCGCGCCGTCCGCGCGCTTCGATCGCCGCGGCCGTCACACGGTTGGCGGGTTCGGGTCGCAGCACCGCGATCGGCCTAGCCAAGGAACAGCCTCCGCACCGCCTCGGGCGCCCGGCCGAGCAGGTCGCGCGCCACCGTGCGGGGCAGTTCCCCATCGCCCGGCGCGCCCGCTTCCTGCGCATGGACCCATTCGCCGCCATCCTCCGACAGCAGTTCCGCGCGCAACGTCAGGATCGCGCCTTCGATGGTGGCGAGCGCCCCCACCGGCGAATGGCAATCGGCCTTGAGCGCCGCCAGCAAGGCCCGCTCGGCGGTCACGCATGCATGAGTCGCGGGATGATCGATCGCCGAGACGAGGTGCCGGGCATGGCTGTCGTCCGCGCGAATCTCGATCCCCACCGCGCCCTGCGCCGGCGCCGGCAGCATCTCGGTCACCGGGATCGCCGCGCCGACATCGCGTCCCAGCCGCTCGAGCCCCGCCGCGGCCAGCAAGGTGGCGTCGACTTCGCCCGCCGCCAGCTTGGCCAGCCGCGTATCGACATTCCCCCGGAACATCGCGATCCCCAGATCGGGCCGGAGCTTGCGAAGTTGCGCGGCGCGACGCGGCGAGCTTGTCCCCACGACCGCGCCTTGCCGCAACGCCGCCACCGAATCGGCCCCGATCAGCCGGTCGCGCACATCGGCGCGGGGCAGCATCGCGGCGATGGCGATGCGTTCCGGGCGGAAGGTCTCGACATCCTTCATCGAATGAACCGAGGCGTCGATCTCGTTCGCCAGAAGCGCCCGGTCGATCTCCTTGGTCCACAGCGCCTTGCCGCCGATCTCGGCCAGCGGGCGGTCCTGCACCATGTCGCCGGTGGTCTTGATGACCAGGATCTCGCAGTCGATCCCGTGCGCGGCGCTCAGCGCGTCGCGCACCATATGGGCTTGAGTCAGAGCGAGCGGTGAGCCGCGGGTACCGAGGCGGAAAGGAGGCATGGCTTGTGCTAGCGAGCCATCGGCCTAGATGAAAGGCCATGCCCCTGATCCTCGGCCTTGAATCAAGCTGCGACGAGACTGCCGCCGCGCTGGTGACGGAGAAACGCGAGGTCGTGGCCCAGCGCATCGCCCGGCAGGAGGCCGCGCATCGTCCCTATGGCGGCGTGGTGCCCGAGATCGCGGCGCGCGCCCATGTCGAGATGCTGGGGCCGCTGGTCGAGGGCGTGCTCGCCGATGCCGGGATCGCGCTCGGCAAGGTGGATGCCATCGCCGCCACCGCCGGCCCCGGGCTGATCGGCGGGGTGATGGTCGGGCTCGTCACCGGCAAGGCGCTCGCGCTGTCGGCGAACAAGCCGTTGGTCGCGGTCAATCATCTCGAAGGCCATGCGCTGTCGCCGCGCCTGACCGATCCCGACCTCGATTTTCCCTATCTCCTCCTCCTCGTCTCGGGCGGGCATTGCCAGCTGCTGCTGGTCAAGGGCGTCGGCGACTATCGCCGCCTCGCCACCACGATCGACGATGCCGCGGGCGAGGCGTTCGACAAGACCGCCAAACTGCTCGGCCTCGGCTTCCCCGGCGGCCCCGCGGTCGAGGAAGCCGCCGCAAGAGGTGACGCCAAGGCGGTCAGCCTCCCCCGCCCCCTGCTCGGCTCGCCGGAGCCGCATTTCAGTTTCGCCGGCCTCAAGAGCGCCGTCGCCCGCGCCGCGAACGATCATCGCCCCGAGGATCTCGCCGCTTCCTTCCAGCAGGCTGTGGTCGATTGCCTGATCGACCGCACCCGCAAGGCGATCCGCTCGGTCGAGGCGAGCGCCTTGGTCGTCGCGGGCGGCGTCGCCGCCAATCGCAGCGTCCGCGCCGCGCTCGAAGCGCTCGCTGCCGAGCATGGCATGCGCTTCGTCGCGCCCCCGCTCTGGCTGTGCACCGATAATGCCGCGATGATCGCCTGGGCCGGGGCCGAGCGTTTCATGGCGGGGCTCACCGATCCGCTCGATGTCCCGGCGCGCCCGCGCTGGCCGCTCGATCCGGATGCGGAAAAGGTGCGGGGGGCAGGAGTGAAGGCATGAGCAACGGTGCGATCGGGGTTGTCGGAGGCGGCGCGTGGGGCACGGCGCTGGCGCAGGTGATGGCGTCGGGCGGGCGGGAAGTACTGCTCTGGGCACGCGAGCCCGAAGTGATCGAGGCAGTCAACACCCGGCACGAGAACCCGGCCTTCCTGCCGGGGATTCCCCTGTCGCCGTCGATCCGCGCGATTTCGGACCTCACCTGGATTTCGGAGGTCAGCCCGGTGCTCGTCGTCACCCCAGCGCAGCACATGCGCAGCGTCCTCGGTCAGATGAACAACAATGCGCAGGAGCTGATCCTCTGTTCGAAGGGGATCGAGGCAGGGAGCCTGAAGCTGCTCCATCAGGTGGCGCACGAGATGCTGGACGGCTCGCCGATCGCCGTGCTTTCGGGCCCGACCTTCGCGCACGAAGTCGCGCGCGGCCTTCCCACGGCGGTCACGCTCGCGGCGGAGGATATCGCCATCGCCAGCCAGCTCGCCCAGACGATCGCCCGGCCGACCTTCCGCCCCTATATCTCCACCGACGTGGCGGGCGCCGAGATCGGCGGGGCGGTCAAGAATGTCCTCGCCATCGCCTGCGGGGTGGTGGAGGGCGCCGGGCTCGGCCTCAACGCCCGCGCCGCCCTCATCGCGCGCGGCTTTGCCGAGATGACGCGCTTCGGCCTCGCGCGCGGGGCGCAGGCGGAGACGCTCACCGGCCTGTCGGGCCTCGGCGATCTGGTCCTGACCTGCTCGTCGACCAATTCGCGCAACTTCTCGTTGGGCGTGGGTCTGGGGCAGGGCAAGAGCGCCGCCGAGCTGTTGGCCGACCGCAAGACCGTCGCCGAGGGTGCCTTCACCGCCCCGGTGCTTCAGCAGGCCGCCGCCGATGCCGGGGTCGACATGCCCGTTTGCGAAGCGGTTTGCGCGCTGTTGGGCGGTGCCGATGTGCGCGGGGTGGTCGGCGCGCTGCTCAGCCGCCCGCTCAGGGAGGAAGGCCAATGAAGCGCTGGGCCGCACTGCTCAAGGGCGTCAATGTCGGCGGCAACCGCAAGCTGCCCATGGCCGAATTGAAGGCGTTTATGGAGGGGCTGGGCTTCACTGACGTCAAGACCTTGCTCGCCTCGGGCAATGTCGTCTTCACCGCGAAGGAAACCGACGCGGCGAAGCTGGAAGTGATGATCGAGAAGGCCGCCGCCGAGCAGATCGGCCTCACCACCGATTTCCTGCTGCGCGACAAGGCAGATCTCGAGGCGATCATCGCGGCGAACCCCTTCCCCGATGCCGCGAAGGATCATCCCAACCATCTGCTGGTGGTGTTCCACCGCGATGCCTTCCCCGACGGCCCCCTCGAAAGGCTCGCCGCTCTCTATGACGGGCCCGAACGGCTCGAGGCGGTGAAGCGCGAGCTCTATATCGATTATCCCGAGGATATCGGGCACTCGAAGCTGCACCAGGCCATGCCCAAGGCCAAATTCCCCAAGCTGGCGATGGCGCGCAATTGGAATACGGTCGGAAAGCTGGCAGAGATGCTCTGACAACCTTGTCGGAGGGGAAGCCATGAAGCTCTGGATCGCCGCGTTGATGCTCGCCCTTGCGGGTCCCGCCGCAGACCCCGAACGCATCGTGCTCTGGCCGAACGGCGCGCCGGGCTCGGAAAGCCATCGCGGCGAGAAGGAAGTCGCGCAGGATTATTGGGTCAACAATATCCACGACCCTTCGGTCACGGTCTTCCGCCCCGAACATCCCAACGGCACCGCGGTGATCATCGCCCCCGGCGGCGGACACCGGCTCCTCGTGATCAATGCCGAGGGCAACGATACCGCGCGCTATTTCAACAAGCTGGGGGTGACGGCGTTCGTGCTGCGCTATCGCCTCGCCCGGCAGGAGGGCTCGACCTATACGATCGAGGGCGATGCCAAGGCCGATACGCTCCGCGCGCTCCGCCTCGTGCGCTCGCGCGCGAAGGAATTCGGGATCGATCCGGCCCGGATCGGGCTGATGGGCTTTTCGGCGGGCGGCGAGCTGGTCTCGATGGTCGCCAATGCGGAGCCCTCGGTGCTCGCGGGCAATGCGGACGCGGCCGACCCGGTCGAGCGTTTCAGCGCGCGGCCCGATTTCCAGATCCTCGTCTATCCGGGGCCTTTGGGCATACCCGCGACGATCCCGAAAAGCGCGCCGCAGGCCTTTCTCGTGGCGGCGAGCGACGATGAATGCTGCTCGGCGCCGGTGCTCGATCTCGCGCTCAAGCTGCGCGCCTCGGGCGTGCCCAACGAAATCCATCTCTTCGCGCGCGGCGGCCATGCCTTCAACATGGGGGTGGGGCGGACCGAACGGCCGGGGCTCAAATATTGGCCCAACCGGCTGACCGACTGGCTGGAAGATTCAGGCCTGATCGGCAAGCAGCCACACTGATCTTCCGGCGAAGCCGGGAAAACCCTTCTCTTCGTGGCTTCGCGTCTTTGTGTGAGTCAGATTTCTCACACAAAGCCACGAAGGCACAAAGAAGGAGGGCTGCCGCTGCGCGGCGGTCAGAAATCGACTGCGATGCCCTTCAGCGTCCATTCGCCATAGCGCGTCGGGTCCAGCCCCAGCGGGTCGGCTTCGTCCGGCTTCCGCTCGACCGGATCGGGCTCCGGCACCGGCGGGCTCTTCGAAAGATGCGCGGGCGGCTTCACATGTGGCGGGCGCTGGCCCATGGGCATTGCCTTGGTTGAATAGCGTGAGCCCCAAGTCGTGCGTCAAGGGAATGAGGTCAAGGCCGATCCGCCGGGGGTCCCCGCGCGCCGCGCGGCCCTGCGGTTGCTCGACGCGGTGCTGCGGCGCGGCCAGGCGCTCGAATCGGCGCTGGAGAGCGCGGGTCAGGGTCTCGCCCCCAACGACCGCGGCCTCGCGCACGCCATCGCCGCCGAGACGCTGCGCCGCCTCCCCGATCTCGACGCGCTGATCGACAGCGCCACGCGCCAGCGACTCCCCGATGACGCCAAGGCGCGCTTTGCCCTCAGGATCGCGCTGGTGCAGGCGCTCGGCCTCGGCACCCCGCCCCATGCCGCGATCTCGACCGTGCTGCCGCTGGTCGATGGCGGTCCGCGCAAGCTGGTCCACGGCGTGTTCGGCACGCTGATGCGCGCCAAGACGGGATTGCCCGACCAGCCCACGCTCCCCGATCCGGTCGCGATCCGCTGGCACGCCGCCTGGGGCGATGATTTCATTGCCGATGCCGAGCGCGCCATCGCCGCCCCGCCGCCGATCGACCTGACGCTGAAGGGAAGCGCCGCGCCCGATCTGCCCGGCACCAGTCTCCTCCCGGGCCATCTCCGCCTCGAGGAGCGCGAGCGGGTGACCGCGCTGGAGGGCTTCGCCGAGGGCGACTGGTGGGTGCAGGACCTCGCCGCCTCGATGCCCGCGCGGCTTCTCGGTCCCGGCAGGGGCAGCGCCCTCGATCTCTGCGCGGCGCCCGGCGGCAAAACGCTTCAGCTCGCCGCGGCGGGATGGGACGTCACCGCGATCGACATCTCCGAAAGTCGTCTCGCGCGACTCGCCAAAAATCTCGACCGCACCGGCCTCACCGCCAGGATCGTTACCGCCGATCTCCTCCAGTGGCAGCCGCACGAGCAGGCCGACGCGATCCTGCTCGACGCGCCGTGCAGTGCGACCGGTATTTTCCGCCGCCACCCCGATGTGCTCCACCGCGTCCGTCCCTCGCTGATCGCCGAGATGGCCGCGCTTCAGGCGAAACTGCTCGCCCGCGCCGCGAAATGGGTGAAGCCCGGCGGCACGCTGCTCTACGCCACCTGCTCGCTCGAGCCCGCCGAGGGCGAATTCCAGCTCGCCGGCTTCCTCGCCGCCAATAGCGGTTTCGCCATCGAGGCGATCCGCGCGGAGGAACTCCCCGAAACCGTCGCCCCGCTGGCCAACGGCACGCTGCGCACCCGTCCCGGCATGCTGGCGGACAAGGGCGGGCTCGACGGCTTCTTCATCGCGAGACTCAAGCGCGTTTCACCCTAGTTGCGCGCGATTCGCGCCATGCCTAAGGATTCACCATGGCCAATCCCGTCCGCATCGCCCCGTCGATCCTCTCCGCCGACTTCTCGAAGCTGGGCGAGGAGATCCGCGCGATCGACGCGGCGGGGGCCGACTGGATCCATGTCGATGTCATGGACGGGCATTTCGTGCCCAACCTCACCATCGGCCCCGCGGTGATCAAGGCGCTGCGCCCGCACACCGCCAAGCCCTTCGACGTCCACCTCATGATCGCGCCGGTCGACCCCTTCCTTCAGGCCTTCGCCGATGCCGGCGCGGACTGCATCTCGGTGCATCCCGAAAGCGGCCCGCACCTCCACCGCACGCTCCAGACGATCAAGGCGCTGGGCAAGCGCGCGGGCGTGGTCCTTAATCCCGCGACCCCGGTCGATGCCGTCGATCATGTGATGGACATGATCGACCTTATCCTCGTCATGAGCGTCAATCCCGGCTTCGGCGGCCAGAAGTTCATCGAGAGCCAGCTCGCCAAGATCGCCGAGCTTCGCCGCCGGATCGAGGCGAGCGGCCGCGCGATCGATCTCGAGGTCGACGGCGGGGTGGACCGTTCGAACGCCGCGCGCGTCATCGCTGCCGGCGCCGATGCGCTGGTTGCGGGCACCGCCAGCTTCGAGGGCGGGCCCAGCCAGTACGCGGCCAATATCGCGGCGCTGAGGGGCGGGTGAGCGAACCGCCTCCCGGCTCCGGCACCGACGGAGTCGAGGAAGGCAAGCGGCTGATCCGCCTTGGCGGAGACCGTGGGCTCAGCCTCGCCGACCGCATCGCCGAACGTTTCCAGCGCCTCACCTGGCGCACGCCCATCCACACGATGCGGCTGCGCGGGCGGCACCCGCTCAAATTGATCGCGGTCGCCGACGATCCCTTCATGGGCGATGTCGCGCGCGGCAAGGCGTTGCTCGACGGCGTGCTGATGTTTCGCGGCGAGGAACATCCGATCCTCACCCTCGATTTCGCCAAGCCAACGTTTTCGAAGCCGATGGCGGAGTACCTCCACAGCTTCGCCTGGCTGCGCGATCTCTCCACCGTCGCCACCCGCGCGCATGGCGCGCCCATCGCCGAGGCGATCATGCGCCTCTGGCTCGATACCCATGCCGACAAGGTCTCCGATCCGGCATGGCGCGCCGATCTGTGCGGCCGCCGCACCCTGTTTTGGACCGCGCACGCGCCCTTGCTGCTCTCGGGCAACGACCTGGTCTATAAATCGACCGTGCTCCATGCGCTCGCGCGCGGCGCCCGCCATCTCGATCGCGCCGCCGACCGGGTCCAGATCGGCACGCCGCGCATCGCCGCCTGGTGCGGCGTGCTCGTCGCCGGGCTGATGATCCCGGGCGGAGACCCCCGACGAGCCTTTGGCGAGGCCGGCCTCAAGCGCGCGCTCGATGCCTCGCTGTTCAGCGATGGCGGGCTGGTCGGTCGCTCGCCGATGGGCCAGCTCGACGGCGTGATGCTGCTGACGATGCTGCGCGAATCCTATGCCGCGCGCCGCCTCGAGGCTCCGGCCTTCGTCCAGGCGGCGCTCGGACGCATGGTCACTGCCCTGCTCGGGGTCTGCCATGGCGATCGCGGGCTGGCGAGCTGGCAGGGCGGCATTCCCATCGCGGGTGACGTCATCGCCCAGGCGGTCGAAGCCACCGGCATCCGTACCCGCGCACTCAAGCAGGCGCGCGAATGGGGCTATCAGCGGCTGACCGCGCAGGGGACCGTGCTGATCATGGACGCCGCCCCGCCCCCGTTGTCGCGGCTGGTGGAAGGGGGGTGCGCCTCGACGCTCGCCTTCGAGCTTTCCGACGGCCCGCACCGCATCGTCGTCAATTGCGGCGGCGCGCGCGGGGCGAACCTGTCGCTGCCGCCCGCGCTCAGCGAGGGGCTGCGCACCACCGCGGCGCATTCGACCCTGATCGTCGGCGACAGCAATTCGACCGCGATTCATGCCGATGGCAGCTTCGGCCGCGGCGTCGGCGAAGTCGAACTGTCGCGCCACGAGACCGAGAATTCGAGCCGGATCGAGGCGAGCCATGACGGCTATGTCCGCCGTTTTGGCTTTCTCCACCGCCGGCAACTGGCGCTGTCGGCGGACGGGCGCGACCTGCGCGGCGAGGATATGCTCCTCCCCGCCGACCGCCGCCGCAAGAAGGGGATGACTCCCTTCGCGATCCGCTTCCACCTCGCCCCCCAGATCGAGATCGCCCCCACGGCTGACGGCATGGCGGCATTTCTGCGCACGCCTTCAGGCGCGGTGTGGCAATTCCGCGCGCGCGGCGGCAGTCTCGCGATCGAAGACAGCGTCTGGATCGACGGCCGCGGTCGCCCGGTCTCGTCGGAGCAGCTGGTCGTGACGTCGGAATCGCCCCCCGGCGGCGCGAATGTCGGCTGGGCGTTCCACCGCGCGAAATAGCCCCTCCCGCAAGCGGGAGGGGAGAATGGGCTTGCCTCCGCGCCCCCGATCCCTAGAGGGGCGGGCTCATGGAAAGCATCAAGATCCGCCGCGCGCTCCTTTCGGTCTCCGACAAGAGCGGCATCGTCGAACTCGGCCGGGCGCTGGCCGGCCATGGCGTCGAACTGGTCTCGACCGGCGGCACCGCCTCGGCGCTCCGCGACGCGGGGCTCGAGGTGCGCGACATCTCCGATCTGACCGGCTTCCCCGAGATGATGGACGGGCGGGTCAAGACGCTCCACCCCAAGGTCCATGGCGGGCTGCTCGCGGTGCGCGACGATGCGGCGCACATGGCCTCGGCGGGCGCGCATGAAATCGGCATGATCGACTTGGTGGTGGTCAATCTCTATCCGTTCGAGGCGACCGTCGCGAAGGGCGCGGGCCGCGATGAGGTGATCGAGAATATCGATATCGGCGGCCCGTCGATGGTGCGCTCGGCGGCGAAGAACCATGCGTTCGTCGCGATCGTCACCGATCCGGCCGATTATGGGCTGGTCGCAGGCGGCAGCACCACGCTCGACGACCGCAAGCGGCTGGCGATGAAGGCCTATCAGGCGACCGCCGCCTATGACGCCGCCATCGCGGGCTGGTTCGCGCATGTCGATCAGGGCCAGCGCTTCCCCGATCGCGTCGCGGTGCCGATGATCAAGGCCGCCGAGCTGCGCTATGGCGAGAACCCGCACCAGATCGCCGCGCTCTATACCCAGGCGGGGGGCGGCGTGCGCGGCGTGGCGCAGGCGCGCCAGGTGCAGGGCAAGGAGCTCAGCTACAACAACCTCAACGATGCCGACGCCGCGCTCGAGCTGGTGAGCGAGTTCCGCGATGGCCCGCCGACGGTGGTGATCGTCAAGCACGCCAATCCCTGTGGCGTCGCGACCGGCGAGACGCTGATCGAGGCGTACAAGGCGGCGTTCGCGTGCGACTCCGTCTCGGCGTTCGGCGGGATCATCGCGGTCAACCGCGCGCTCGACGGGCCGACCGCCGAGGCGATCTCGGGGATCTTCACCGAAGTGGTTGCCGCGCCCGATGCCGACGATGCCGCGCGCGCGGTGTTCGCCGCCAAGAAGAATTTGCGCCTGCTGCTGACCGGCGATCTGCCCGACCCGGCGCGGCGCGGGCGCGCAATGAAGTCGATCGCGGGCGGCTTCCTGATCCAGTCGCGCGACAATGGCATCGTCGCGGAATCGGACCTCAAGGTGGTCACCAGCCGCCAGCCCACCCCCACCGAGCTCGCCGACTGCCTGTTCGCATGGAAGGTCGCCAAGCACGTCAAGTCGAACGCCATCGTCTACGCCAAGGACGGCTCGACCGCCGGCGTTGGCGCCGGCCAGATGAATCGCCTCGAATCGGCGCGCATCGCCGCGTGGAAGGCCAGGGACGCCGCCGAAAAGGCGGGCTGGGCCCAGCCCCGCACCATCGGCTCGGCGGTCGCCTCCGACGCCTTCTTCCCCTTCGCCGACGGGCTATTGGCGGCGGTCGAGGCAGGCGCCACCGCGGTGATCCAGCCCGGCGGCTCGATCCGCGACGACGAGGTCATCGCGGCGGCGGACGAAGCTGGCCTCGCGATGGTGTTCACGGGAATGCGCCACTTCCGGCATTGATTTGGTTCAGCTGCGCTGACCGGTGCCGCACATCGGCGTGAGCCGATCAACTAATTGGTGATCTCGTCGATCCGCGCCACCTGTTCCTTGGGCATCTTGCGGAACAGCGCGCGGTCCTCGGGGCCGAAGGCGAGCTTGATCAGCACCACGAAATAGGCCGCGAGTATCAGCGGGACGCCGAGCGTGAGCTGGGTCCATTCGGGCAGCTTGCTGATCGCGACGCCCATGCCCGCCCCCGCGACCATCGCCGCGATCAGCCCCCAGCGAAAGCCCGAGACCGAGGTGCCGAGCAGGCGCGAGAGCAGCCAGGCCTTGATCACCGATCCCAGTAGCAGCGACGTCGCCAGCGCCACCGCCGGGCCCACGGCCTGATAGGCGGGCGGATAGCCCAGCTCGCGCGCCACCGCGACGAGCGCGAAGCTCAGCAGGATCTGGAAGCCGAGCAGCCCGGTCGAGATCATCAGATTGCGGTGCCGGGCGACATAGACGAGGCCTCCCTCGGCGATCGCCCCCTGCGCCGCCAGCACTTCCGCCGCGAGCAGGATGCAGAGTGCCGCCGATCCCGCGACGAATTGCGGGCCGAGCAGGCCCATGACGCCATCCGAGGTGATCCCGATCGAAATCGCGATCGCCGCCTGCACCGCCATCACCCAGAAGGCGACCTGCCGCACCTGCTTCGCCACCGCCGCCTTGTCGCCAACCGCCAGGCTCCGCGTGACGACGGGGCCCAGGATCGGATCGAAGGTCGTCTTGAGCCGCTGCGCGAGCGAGGCGAATTGCTGCGCCATGTAATAGATGCCGACGAACGAGGGCGCGAACAGCAGGCCGAGGATGAAGCGGTCGATATTGCGCGTGCCCCATTCGAGCGCGTCGGCGCCGGCGACCGGCGCATTGGCGCGCGCCATCAGCCATAGCCGCCCCGGATGCGGTCGCCAGCCATGCGGCACGCCATACATCTTCACCAGCGGCACGAGCGCCGCGATCAGCATCGCCGATGTCGCCAGCACATAGGAGATGATCAGCCCGTCACGCGACGAGAACCAGGCGAGCACGAACGCCGCGATGCTGATCGTCCACGGCTCGACGATCGCCCGCGCGGTCACCGAGGCGCCGATATTGTGGCGATAGGCGAGCGCCGCGAACGCCACGTCGGACCATGCCAGCGCGAAGACGATCACCGGCAACAGCCATTCGAGCCCGGTCACCGGGCTGTTCGGGAACATGATCTGGGGGAAGACCGTCAGCACCGCCGTCCCGCAGATCGAGGCGAGCAGCGCCACCACCAGCGCGTCGGCCACGACATGATTGTGCGGCCGGCTGGTGGTCGACAGCGCCTGCGCCAGACCGCGTTTGAGCCCCAAGGTCGAAAGCAAAGCCGCGATCTCGATCACCAGCACCGCCAGCGCGAACCGCCCGACGATCTCGGGCCCATACCAGCGCCCGGCGACGAACAGGAACGGCACGCGCCCCGCCAGCCGGATCACGAACCCCATGATATTGGTGCGGCCGCCCTTGGCGAGGGCGTTGATATCGTCGGTTTGGGGGGTGGGATCGGTCATTCGATCGGGTCGTCCCCGGCGCGCACGGTGATCGCGCGGATTGTGGGCGATGCGGTGAATCCGGTCTCGCCGGTTGTGACAAACACATGGTCGACGCCGCCACCGGTCAGGCCCCTGACCACGCCCTCGACGCACAATGTCTTCGCGCCCTTGCACCGCGTGATCGCAAGCCAGGTGACTTGCCGCATGTAAAAGGTGCGCACGAACGCGGCGGGGTCGCCGCAGGATCGGGGGATGTCGGTATAGCCGGTGTAGCAGCGCTCCTTGGCGACGGGCAGGCGCTTCGCGGCGTCGCGCGCCGCCATCAACGCGGCGAGAGCGAACCGCGCCGTTTCAGCACTCGAGCTGGTCTTGAAATCAAAGCGGCTGTCCTCGGTCGCGTCGGTCACATGAAAGACGGTAGGCCGCACATATTTGCCCGCATAAGGAAGGCGTTCGGCGCAGCCATCGTCACCGGTGACAGGCTGGAGGCTCGGAACATCGTCGGTGAGGACGAAGGCGTTCCGGATCCATGGCGTCGCGCTCAGATGCACCGCCACATCCTCGCCCCGCGTCTCGGGCGCCCTGAAAAAGGCGGCGCCGATGGTGAGCGAACACAGGCCGCCATAGCCGGTTGAGGCCGGTATGGTCGCGAGCATGACGCTGATTGCCGACCATTGCAGCGTGGGTCCTTCGACCCAGGAGTCGGCGAAGGGCGGTGACTCGGCGTTGAACAATAATGCGCCCAATTGCGGTGGCGTCATCGTTCGCAACTGGTGCGGCGTCGCGGAGATGTCAGGAATCTGCGCGCTGCTTTCGGCCGGGGCGAACCCCACCGCCAGCGCAAGCAGAATCGCGGCCCTGATCAATGCGCCGCGCCCCAGCTCTGCCCTACCCCGATCTCTACCCCCAGCGGCACGCTCAGCCTGATCGCGGGCTCGGCCGCATTGGCCATCACCCGTTCGATCACCGGCTTGGCGGCTTCGACATCGCCCTCGGGCAGCTCGAACACCAGTTCGTCATGCACCTGAAGCAGCATCTTGACGTTCGGGAGGCCGGCTTCGGCCAGCGCCGGTCCCATCCGCGCCATCGCGCGCTTGATGATGTCGGCGCTGGTGCCCTGGATCGGCGCGTTGATCGCGGCGCGCTCGGCGCCTTGCCGGATATGCTGGATCGGCGCGCGGATCTGCGGGAACCAGGTCTTGCGGCCGAACAAGGTCTGGGTGAAGCCGCGCTGGCGGGCGCCCTCCAGCGTCTCGTTGATATAGGCGGAGATGCCGGGGAAGCGCTCGAAATAGCGCGAGATCATCGCCTGCGCCTCTTCGGCGTCGATCTCCAGCCGGGTGGCGAGCCCCCAGCGCGAAATGCCGTAGAGGATCGCGAAGTTGATCGTCTTGGCCCGCCCGCGCGTGTCGCGATTGACCTCGCCGAACAGCTCCTTGGCGGTCGCCGCGTGGATGTCCTCGCCGCGCAGGAAGGCGTCGCGCAGCGGCGGCACATCGGCCATGTGCGCCGCCAGCCGCAGCTCGATCTGGCTATAGTCCGCCGCGAGAATGACATGGCCCGGCTCGGCGATGAAAGCGTCGCGGATCTGCCGCCCGATCTCGGTGCGGATCGGGATGTTCTGGAGGTTGGGGTCGGTCGAGGAAAGCCGCCCGGTCTGCGCGCCGGTCAGCGAATAGCTGGTGTGCACCCGTCCGGTATCGCGGTCGATCTGCTGCTGCAGCGCATCGGTATAGGTCGATTTGAGCTTCGACAGCTGGCGCCAATCGAGCACCAGCCCGGCGATCGTCACCCCCTCGCCCTTCATCTTCTCGAGCACGGTGACGTCTGTGGAATAGGCGCCCGATTTGCCCTTCTTGCCGCCCTTGAGCCCCATCTTGTCGAACAGGATCGCGCCCAGCTGCTGAGTCGATCCGATCTGGAAGGGCTGGCCGGCCTCGGCCTGGATCTCTTCCTCCAGCCGCGCCATTTCCTGCGCGAACTGGCCCGAGAGGCGGGACAATTGGTCCCGATCCACCTTGATGCCCGCGCGCTCCATCCCTGCCACCACCGGGATCAACGGCCGGTCGACCATCTCATAGACGCGCGTCGCGCCTTCATAGGCCAGCCGCGGCTTGAACCGCGTCCAGAGCCGCCAGGTCACATCGGCATCCTCGCCGCCATATTGGGTGGCCTGGTCGAGCGGCACCTGCGCGAAGCTGATCGCCTTCTTGCCCGTGCCCGTCACGTCCTTGAAGGCGATGCAGCTATGCTCGAGCACGGCATGCGCGACTTCGTCCATCCCGTGCCCGGCGAGCGACTGGCCGGCATCGAGATCGAAGCTCATCACCATCGTGTCGTCGATGGGGCTCACATCCAGCCCGTGACGGATCAGGATGTTGATGTCGTATTTGATGTTGTGCCCGATCTTGAGCACCGAGGGATCGACCAGCAGCGGCCGCATCAGCCGCACCACCTCGCCCAGCGGAAGCTGGGGCGGCGCCTCGGCGAACATATCGTCGCCGCTGCGATGGCCGATGGGGATGTAGCAGGCGCGGCCCGGCGCGGTGGCGAGGCAGATGCCGACCAGATTGGCCGCCATGGAATCGAGCGAATCGGTCTCGGTATCGATCGCGATGGTGCCGCTGGCATGGCTCTCGGCGATCCACGCTTCCAGCCGCTCGAGGCTCGTCACCGTCTCGTACGCGTTGCAGTCGATCGGGGGCAGATCGACGAAATCGGGCGTGTCGGACGATGCCAGCGCCACCGCCGCGGCGACCGGATCCGCGGTCTCGCGCCCCGGCGCATGCGCGGCCATGCGCGAGAGCAGGGTCTTGAACCCCTGATCCTCGAGGAAATTGCGCAAAGGCTCGGGGGGGATGCCGTCGAGCTTGAGCTCATCGAGCGTGTGCGGCACCGCGGTATCGGTGTGGAGCGCGACGAGTTTGCGCGAAAGCCGCGCCATCGCCTCATGCTCGATGAGGTTGTCGCGCATCTTGCTCGGCTTCATCTCGGGCGCGGCGGCGAGCACCGCGTCGAGATTGCCATACTCGACGATCAGCTTCGCCGCGGTCTTGGCGCCGATCCCGGGCACGCCGGGGACATTGTCGACCGTATCCCCCATCAGCGCGAGGACATCGCCCAGCTGGTCGGGCCGCACCCCGAACTTGGCCTCGACATATTCGGGCCCGCGCCGCTCATTCTTCATCGTGTCGAGCATGTCGACGCCGGGCTGGATCAGCTGGGCGAGGTCCTTGTCCGAACTGACGATGGTGACTTGCCACCCGGCCTCGACCGCGCGGCAGGTATAGGTCGCGATGATATCGTCGGCTTCATACCCCTCCTCCTCGATGCACGGCAGCGAGAAGGCGCGGGTCGCCTCGCGGATCAGCGGGAATTGCGGGATCAGGTCTTCGGGCGGCGGCGGGCGCTGCGCCTTGTACCTGTCGTACAGGTCGTTGCGGAAGGTGTGCGAGCCCTTGTCGAGCACCACCGCGAGGTGGGTCGGCCCCTCGGCCTTGTCGAGCGCGTCGGCGAGCTTCCACAGCATCGCGGTATAGCCATAGACCGCGCCCGCCGGGGTGCCGTGCCGGTTGGTCAGCGGTGGAAGCTGATGATAGGCGCGAAAGATATAGCCCGAGCCGTCGACGAGATAGAGATGAGGCATCGCGGGGGGATAGCCGAGCCGCCGGGCGGGGCAAAGCCCCTACCCGGTCCGGCCCTGTGCTTCAGGCGTAAGTGACGTTCTGGAGCGTGAATTCGAACGGCGTGGAGGTCGGCCCCGGGCCGCCGCCGGTCATCACGATATCGGCGCTCGCGATCCCCAGCAGCGAAATCTCGGTGTTGATGTCCGATACGATCGCCGAATCCATCGCCTGGCCCTGCTCGATCTGCGACACCACGCCGATCCAGATCGTCGGCTTGAACTCGAACGCCACCTTCTGCCCCGGCGCGACTCCGGTCTTGTGCGCGAGCAGCCGGCCCGATTTGTAGATCTGGGCATCGATCGCGCCCTCAGGCAGCGCGTTGAGCAACTCGATCTCGCCCGGCGAATCGGCCTCGCCGCTCGCCTCGATCTGGTCGCCAGAAGGCTTGAACACCGCCGAGAATTGCTGCCCCGGTTCGGCGGGAAGCTGCTCGGTGAAATTGCCGTAGCTGTCGGCATAGCCGATACCCGATTCCATCGGCCAGGCGAAGGGATGGTGGCTGCCATGGCCGCAATTCTCGATCACGGTCCAGGCGATCGCGACATCCTGCGAACCGTTGGTGACATTCTTCTGGAAGATCACGACATCCGAATTGTTGACGTCGTTCGACCGGTTGATGAAGTTGAGCTGGATATCCATTCGACTCTTCCCTCGCGCAAGTCGGCGCCAAGTCATGGCGCGCCGATCGTTTGACGATGATCTGCCTTTGTTGCGCTGCCGAGTCGATTCAATTCAATGTTAGCGTGGGAGAAAGCCTAAAGCGCATCATGGAAGATGATCCCGAGCGTGTGGCGTTTTCCGGATCGGATCGCGCTCACGCCGTGGCGCATCGTCACGCGATAGTCGCCTTTGGTGCCGCGCACCGGACGCTGGCTGACCGCGAACACCACCGCATCGCCCTCGCCGAGCGGCACCACCGCCGCGCGCGACTGCTTCCGCGGCCGCTGCTCGGTCAGCACGAACTCGCCGCCCTCGAACTCCCGGCTCAGCAGCACCGCCGCCTGGAGCGGAAAGACATGCTCGCCGTAGAGATCCTGGTGGAGGCAATTATAGTCGCCCGGCCCGTAACGGAGCAGCAACGGGGTCGGACGGACCTGGCCCGCTTCATGGCACTGCGCGATATAATCGGCATGAATGTCGGGAAAGCGGCGCTCCAGCCCCATGCGCGCGTGCCAGCGGTTCGCGATGGGGGCGAGGCGCGGATAGAGCGCGGTGCGCAGCGCCTGAACCAGCGGCGGCAGCGGATAGGCGAAATAACGATACTCGCCCCGCCCGAAGCCGTGGCGCGCCATCGTAATGGTGCTGCGGAAGCCGGGGCCGTCATAAAGCGTGGTGACATCCGCGCATTCCTCCGCGCTCAGCAGCCCGGGCAGCACCGCCCAGCCCTGCGCGTCGAGGGTTTCCGCCAGCGCGGTCCAGTCATGATCGAAATTGGGCATGGGTGAGCGCTAGCGGCGCGCCGGCCGCCTCACATCCCGGGGATTGCGTTCTAACTCACCCGTGCTGCGCGACGATCGCGGCGACGATCGCCTGCATCAGCGCCTGGCGCTCCTTGATCGGACGGCCGGTGTCGCCGATCATCACCGCCAGCGCATAGGCGCGGCCATCGGGGGCGATCAGGATGCCGACATCGTTATAGCCCGCGGTGCGCCCGCGCAGATCCTGTCCGGTCCCGGTCTTGTGCCCGAACTGCCAGCCCGGGGGCACCGCCCCGCGAAGCCGCTGGCGCCCGGTGTGCGAGCTCTGCATCGTCTGGATCAGCCATGCGGTCGAGCTGGGCGAGAGAAGTTCGCCGCGATGCAGCCGCGCAAGGGCGTTGGCGATCGCATTGGGCGCCGCGCCGTCGGGCGGATCGGCGACATAGGCCTCGAACGCCGCCAGCCGCACCGCCGGGGCCAGCCGCGAGCGCGCCAGCGCGAAGGCGTTGCCGCGCGAATATTCGGGCTTCCATTCGAGCCCCGCGGTGCCCGCCTGGAGCAATTTCTCGCCCGGGCCGAACCGGATCTCGCCCAGCCCGCGATCGGCGATGAAGGTGCGCACCGCCTCGGGCCCGCCGACCAGCCGCATCAGCTTGTCGTTGCAGGTATTGTCGCTCATCGTCATCGAGCGGCGCAGGATCTCGCCGATGCTCGCGGTATAGCCGACGCCATCCTTCACCAGCGACGCGATCGGCTGGTGGAAGACAGTGAAATCGCTCTCGCCGATGGTGATCTGGTCGTCGAGCGTCAGCCGCCCGGCGTCGCGCGCGGCGAGCACGGTCATCGCCACCCACAATTTGCTCACGCTCTGCTGCGGCAGCTTGCGGTCCCCGCCCGAGGAGGCGGTCCAGTTCGCGTCGACGCTCGTCACCGCCACGCCGACCACGCCGCCGAAATTGCTCGTCAGCGTCTCGATCTGGTTGACCAGCGCCTGGGGCGCGGGCTGCACCGGCTTGGGCGCGACGCGCGGCTTCGCGGCGGAGGGGAAGCTCAGCTCGCTGGCGAGCGCGGGCGGCACCAGCATCGAGGTGCGTGCGCCCTCATGCACCGCGCAGCTGAGCAGGAAGGCTGGGCCGAGGCCGGCGACGGTCAGCGCGCGCTGTCTGGGGGTAAAGGTACGAATCGTGGAAAGCCAATCGATGGAGGAAGCGACATGGGGAGCGGCATGGGCACGCCAGCTTGCGGCGGACGCCTTGAGCGCCGCGATGGTCTGCCCGTCATTCGATTTTCTGAGCGACGCGAGCCGCTGAAATATCGTCACTTTATTGCCCCTTGCCCCGTCCGAAACATGCGGCGATCCCCGCCGGTGCAAAAGCCCGTAATTTGCGCAGTTGCGACGAACACGGCCTTTGTAGCGACGAAGCGTGAAGGCTATGGAAAACATCCCGCCCGATCCAGCAGGAGTTAGCGTTAATGCCCGTCCCGTTTCTGGCCGCCATCCTCGCCGCGCCGGTCGCAATGACCGCGCCCGCGAGCCTGCCGAAGGACGCCGCCTCGGCGCGCGCCTTCCTGCAATCGCTCTATCGCGGCTATCGCAAGGACGGCCCCGGCGCGCCGCTCGGCCAGCCCGGGCTGATCTTCGAGCCGGTGCTCGCCGCCGCCGTCCGCAAGGATGCCGACGAGGCCGCGGCCAAGGGCGACATGAGCAAGATGGATGTCGATCCGATCTGCGCTTGCCAGGATTGGGAAGCGATCACCCCCAGCTTCGGCCCGGTCACGATCGAGGGAGACCGCGCCACGGTGACGGTCAGCTTCGTCAATTTCCAGGAGCCTGTGAAGCTCCATTACACTCTGCTCTGGACGCGCGCGGGCTGGCGCGTGTTCGATATTGGCGGCGATGAAGGCGCGACCTTCCGGTCGATGTACCTGTCCTAGGGGACGAGGATCGTATCGACCGCCTGCGCGAGCGTTTCGGGATAGTCGATGGTGTAGTGCAGCCCCCGGCTCTCCTTGCGGTGGAGCGCCGAGCGCACGATCAGGTCGGCGCTTTCCAGCAGGTTGCGCAGCTCGATCAGGTCGGGTGTCACGCGGAAATGGCCGTAATAATCGGCGACCTCGCCCCGCAGCATCTGGATCCGGTGTGCGGCGCGCTCGAGCCTTTTGGTCGAGCGGACGATGCCGACATAGTTCCACATGAAGCGGCGGATCTCGGTCCAGTTCTGCTTGATGACGACTTCCTCGTCCGAATCGGTGACGCGGCTCTCGTCCCAGGGCCGGATCGCGGGCGGCGGGGCGAGCTCGTCCCAGCATCTGGCGATATGGTTGGCGGCCGCCTCGCCGAACACGAAGCATTCGAGCAGCGAGTTGCTGGCGAGCCGGTTCGCGCCGTGCAGCCCCGATTGAGTACATTCGCCCGCGGCGTAGAGGCCCGGCAAATCGGTCCGCCCGTCGCGGTCGATCACGATCCCGCCACAGGTATAATGCTGGGCGGGGACGACCGGGATCGGCTCCCTGGTCATGTCGATGCCGAGCCCGATCAGCTTCTCGTAGATGTTGGGGAAATGCCCCTTCACGAATTCCGGGGCCTCGTGACTGATATCGAGATGGACGTAGTCGAGCCCGTAGCGCTTGATCTCGGCATCGATCGCGCGCGCCACTACGTCGCGCGGGGCCAGCTCCATGCGCTTCTCGTCATAATAGGTCATGAAGCGCTTGCCCGTCGCCGGGTTGATCAGCCGCCCGCCCTCGCCGCGCACCGCCTCGGTGATCAGGAAGTTCTTGACGTCGAGATTGTAGAGGCAGGTCGGGTGGAACTGCATGAATTCCATGTTCGACACCCGGCATCCCGCGCGCCACGCCATCGCGATCCCGTCCCCGGTCGCCCCGCGCGGCGCGGTCGAGAAGAGATAGGTGCGCCCTGCCCCGCCCGTCGCGAGGATCGTTGCGCGCGCGGTGAACAGTTCGACGGCATTGGTCGCGCGGCTGAAGGCATAGACGCCCCAGACATTGCCCGCGCCCGAATAGCGCGCCTCGTGGCGGCTGGTGGCGAGGTCGATCACCACCATGTCGGGCACGAGCGTGATGTTCGGATTCGCCCGCGCGGCGTTGAGCAGCGCCTCCTGCACCGCCCAGCCGGTGGCGTCGTTGACATGGACGATCCGCCTGTGGCTGTGCCCGCCCTCGCGCGTCAGGTGCAGTGTATCGCCCTCGGTGTTGAAGGGCACGCCGAGCTTTTCCAGCCGCGCGATCGCCGCCGGCGCGGCTTCGACCACGAACTCGACCACCCCGCGGTCGTTGAGCCCCGCCCCCGCGATCATCGTGTCCTCGACATGATTCTCGAACGTATCGCCCGGCTCGAGCACCGCCGCGACTCCGCCTTGCGCCCACGCCGTCGCGCCTTCGTTGAGCGCGCCCTTGGCGAGCACCGTCACCTTGAACCGTCCGGCAAGATTGAGCGCCGCCGTCAGCCCGGCCGCTCCGGAGCCGATGATGAGTATGTCGGCGCTGTGGGGGTCAGTCATCGCGCTGACAGGTCATTAATGTGCCACCCTGTTTCGGCTCGACGCGCGCGACCCCGGACGGGCCGATCAATCCCTGCGAAGACAGTATCTCAAGGACGACTGGAGGCGGCGCGGCAAAGAATAGGGACAGATCGGGTTCCTCCGCATCTGGCGCCCATTCCAATCCGATCGATAGGACGCCCACGCCGTGCCAGATGCCATTCACGGGTTGAAGGATCTTCACGCGGCCAGCGCCATTTCCTTCTTTGATAAGGCCTCCAGGGAATGCGGCTTGATACTGCTCCGGTACGTTCAGGTGGAACGGTGCTAGATCGGCGCTTCGAAACACGCGCAACTGATCGATAATCGTACCAAATGCCTTGCCCGGCACGCACCTTGCCGGATCGGCAAATGTGAGCAATTCGTCGAGCCGGACCTCACTGTCAGCGGGCGCTGTGAGCGCCAAGGCAGCGAGAAGCATGTCTCTAACCATTTGCCGCCCGCGTCAGGTTCAGGAACACATCCTCCAGATCGGCTTCGCGCGTCGAAACATCGACAATGCCGTATCCGTCCTTCTGCACCGCATCGAGCACCTGCCCGGCATTCGCCTGGTCCTTGCGATAGGTGATGACGAGTGTCCGCTCGCCCTTCAGCTCGATCTTCTGGAAACAGATATTGGCGGGTGGCGCGGGCACGTCGCGATCGACGGTCACTTCGACCACCTTCTCCTGCGCCATCCCCACCAGCGCGCGCGTCGGCTTGTTGGCGATCAACTTGCCGTGGTTGATGATCGCGATCCGGTCGCAAAGCTGCTCGGCTTCCTCGAGATAATGGGTAGTGAGCACCACCGTCACCCCGCGCTGGTTGAGCTCGCGCACATAGGCCCAGAGCTGTTGGCGAAGCTCGACATCGACGCCGGCGGTCGGCTCGTCGAGCACGAGCACCGGCGGCGAATGCACCATCGCCTTGGCGACCATCAGCCGCCGCTTCATGCCGCCCGACAGCGTGCGCGAATAGGCGTTGGCCTTGTCCTCCAGATGGACCGCGCGCAGTAGCGCCATCGCGTCGAACTTGTCCTTGCTGACGCCATAGAGCCCCGCCTGGATCTCCAGCGTCTCCTTGGGCGTGAAGAAGGGGTCGAACAATATCTCCTGATTGACGATGCCGATGCTTGCCTTGGCGTTGCGCGGATGCGCGTCGATATCGAAGCCCCAGATGCTCGCGCGGCCCTCGGTCTTGTTCACCAGCCCGGCAAGGATGTTGATCAGCGTCGATTTGCCCGCGCCGTTCGGCCCCAGCAGCCCGAAGACCGATCCCTGCGGCACGTCGAAGCTCACCCCGTCGAGCGCGCGCTTGCCGCCCTGATAGGTCTTGCAGAGACCCTCGATCGCGATTGCCGCATTGGTCATGCCCGTCCTCTAGGAGTGTGGCGCATCCTAGCCAAGCCCAAGCGCCCACTTGCCGCGGCGTCCCGCGCCCGCCATCCTGCGCCGAAATCGAGGGGAGACCAGATCATGGCCGTTTTCACGCTCGCGCTCGCCTTGAGCCTGGCCGCGCCCGCGCCGCAGGAATTCACCGAACTCCAGAAGGATGTCCGCTGCGTAGTCGCGCTCCAGGCGATGGCGTCCAGTCTGACGGACGAGGTGCAAAAGGGCGCATTGGGCGGAATCATGCTCTTCTACATGGGCCGCCTGTCGGTACAGCTCGCGCCCCCCAAGATCGAGAGCGCGATCAACGATGTGGGCAAGACGGTGGACCCCAACCAGCATCGCCAGCTCGCGCTCGACTGTATCGAGCGGATGAAGAAATTCACCGGCATCACCTGAGTTGCCCGCCCGCCGCGTCATTGCTATCCGCACCGCATGATTCCGCCGCCCGAGCTCACCCGCGTCTCCCACGCCCGCGTCGCCTGCGATGGCGCGTCGGACATTCCCGGCGGCGCCGCGCTCGGCCATCCGCGCGTGTTCCTCCAGATCGACGAGCATGGCTATGTCGATTGCGGCTATTGCGACCGGCGCTTCGTGCTGATCGGCGGGCCCGCCGATGGCGCGGATCAGGGTGCGCTTCCCGACATCCCGTCTGGCGCCAGCCCGCAGTGACCCTATATCGGCGGGCATGAGCCAGTTCACCGATCCGCGCGGCTTCATCTACCGCGACACGCTTGATCCCGACACCGCGCAGAAGCTCACCGCCGAGGCGCTGGGCAAGGCCGAGGACGGCGAGCTCTATCTCCAGTACCGCAAGACCGAGGCGTTCGGCTTCGACGACGGGCGGCTGAAGACCGCGAGCTACGACACCCAGTCGGGCTTCGGGTTGCGCGCGGTCTCGGGCGAGACCACCGCCTTCGCCCATGCCAACGAGATCAGCCCGCAGGCGATCCGCCGCGCCGCCGAAACGATGGCGCTGATCGACCCGGCCAGGGGGCCTCGCGCCGCGCCGCCGCGCAAGAATAACCGCCATCTCTATACCGACGCCGATCCGCTCGATCTGGTCCCCTTCGCCGACAAGGTGAATCTCTGCCAGACGATCGACGCCGCCGCGCGTGCCCGCGATCCGCGCGTGGCGCAGGTTTCGGTCAGCCTCACCGGCCAGTGGAGCGTGGTCGAGATCGTCCGCCCCGACGGCTTCATCGCCACCGATGTGCGGCCTTTGGTCCGCCTCAACGTCTCGATCGTCGCCGAAGCGAATGGCCGCCGCGAAACCGGTAGCTACGGCATGGGCGGGCGCAGGCTCTACGATACGCTGTTCGAGCCCGACACCTGGAACCGCGCGATCGACGAGGCGCTGGCGCAGGCCCTCGTCAATCTCGATGCCGAGGATGCCCCGGCGGGCGAGATGACCGTGCTGTGCGGCCCCGGCTGGCCCGGGGTGCTGCTCCACGAAGCGGTCGGCCACGGGCTCGAAGGGGATTTCAACCGCAAGGGCACCAGCGCCTTTTCGGGCCGGGTGGGCGAACGCGTCGCCGCGCCCGGCGTCACCGTGATCGACGACGGTACGATCGGCGAGCGCCGCGGCTCGCTGTCGATCGACGATGAAGGCACGCCGACACGGGAGAATATCCTGATCGAGGACGGCATCCTCAAAGGCTATATCCACGACCGGCTCAACGCCCGGCTGATGGGGGTCGCTCCCACCGGCAATGGGCGCCGCGAGAGCTTCCAGCACGCCCCGATGCCGCGCATGACCAACACCTTCATGAAAGGCGGCAGCGACGATCCCGCCGAGCTGCTGTCGCGCGTGAAGAAGGGTGTCTTCGCCAAATCCTTCGGCGGCGGGCAGGTCGATATCGTCTCGGGCAAGTTCACCTTCTCGTGCACCGAGGCGTACATGATCGAGAACGGCAAGCTCGGCCGCCCGCTCAAGGGCGCGACGTTGATCGGCGATGGCCCGACGGTGCTCACCAGGGTCGCCGGCATCGGCAATGATTTCGCGCTCGACGAAGGCATCGGCATGTGCGGCAAGGCGGGGCAGAGCGTCCCTGCGGGCGTGGGTCAGCCGACTTTGCTGATCGAGGGGCTCACGGTGGGCGGGACGGCGGCCTGAAGTGAAACGGGAGCTTCCCCTCGTCCCCAAGAGCAACAAGGGGCTGTGTCCCGGCGATTTCTGGGCAGTGCCGTTGAGCGACGGAAGCCATTCAGCAGGCCGTGTATTGGAAATCGTGGGCACCGGCCCGGGTTCCAGAGTTTCCTTCACTGGCGGTCTGATGGATTGGCACGGCCCCCAACCTCCTGTGGCGAACGATCTGGTCGCGCGAGGTGTCTTGAAACGAGGCCGAATGCATCTGCTGGCGATCACCCAAACGGGTGGTGCCATCTTGGGCAACTTACCTCTCGATTTTGACGTTACGGGCGCCGTGCGGGGCGCGTATCCGGTAACGGGCGCTTGGGGTTACAATGTCATCCGGGTTTACGCGGAAAAATACTTCGTAAAGACCTAGATGAGGCGATATTTCGCCAACGGCAGACCGTTTTCTTCGACCCACGCATTCCACTGCTCGAACGCTTCGCGATGCTCTTCCTTGTATCGGCGTTCAACTTCGGCGCGTAGCGCCTTCTCACAAACTGCCTGCACATCGATGCCCAGATCGTCGGCAAGTTCGACGGTCAGCTTTGATGTCTCGAACCTGACAGATATTCGCGGTCGATTGGCCAATGACATGCGATCAGAATATGGTCATTCCCGCCGGATACCAAGAGAGAAGAGCATGGCCGAATTCTTCGACTCCCTCACCGGCGAGCACCGCGCCTTCATCGCGAGGCAACCGGTCTTCTTCGTCGCCACCGCCGCGGAAGGCGCGCGGATCAATCTCAGCCCCAAGGGCATGGATTGCTTCCGGGTGCTCGACGACAGGACGGTCGCCTGGCTCGACGTCGCGGGATCGGGCAACGAGACCAATGCGCATCTGCTCGCCGATGGACGCATCACCATCATGTTCTGCGCCTTCGAAAGCCCGGCGCTGATCTTCCGCATCTATGGCCGCGGCGTCCCCGTCCTCCCGCAGGACGATCGCTGGGCCGAGCTGTCGCCGCTCTTCACCTTGCTGCCGGGCACGCGCCAGATCTTCGTCGTCGCGGTCGATCAGGTGCAGACCAGTTGCGGCTGGGGCGTCCCTCACATGACCTTCGAACGCGAGCGCGAGACGCTCAGCAAATATCATCTGAAGCATGGCGACGAAGTCCGCTTCGGCAAATATGCGGTGCGGACCAAAAGCATCGACGGGCTGCCCGTGCGCAACCCCACCGTGGTCCCCGCCTGATGGCGCTCGTCGAGCTCGGCCGGTACAGCCATCCCGAAGCGCATTTCCTCATCGCGAAGCTCGAAGCCGCGGGCCTGATGGCCTTCGCCTTCGATACCGGCGCCAGCATCGCCGACAGCAGCCAGTTTCTCATTCCGGTCCGCGTGATGGTCGATGACGAGGATCTGGCGGCGGCGCAGGCGATCCGCGACGAAGCCTGAGTCTGTGCCTGACCCTCAGAGCCGGTCCATCTTCCGGATCGACTCCCGCGCCCGCGCCTGGGCCTTGGCCTCTAGCGCCGCCAGTTCCTGATAGGCCCGGTCATAGCGCTCGCCCGCGGCGTTATATTCATTCATGTCGCGGTCGTTAGTGAAGCCGATCGTGTCGCCCGACGGCCTCCAGTTGCGCCGCGCGAGTATGCGGCACATCGTGCCCATCTCCACCAGATTCTGATCCGCCAGCGCCCAGCGGCGGCTGACCTCGGCACTGTTATTGGCCATGGATTCGTCGAACCCCTCCAGCATCCCTTCGCGCACGTCGCGATTGCCGTGCAGGTGCTGGATCTTGGTGCGGGTGTCGGCGATCAAGGCATCGGTGACGCTGCGGTGCCGCGCCAGGTCGCCGCGCAGCCGCTCGGTCGTACCGCAATCCTTCAGGATGGCGGGATTGCGCCGCAGTGCCGCTGGATCGAGCAGGTCGTTGACGCCCGACGCCAGCATCTTCGCCTCATAATCCTTCTGGTTCTTCTGCAGCGCCGCGAAGAAATTGCGCATCACCCCCGCCGGCGTGTCGGTGGCACCGCCGCCCGCGACCTGGTTGCCGTCCACCACCGACTGCATGTCGCCGCGCAGCGACTTCATATCGTCGCGAAACGTACCGATCTCGCGCCCGGCCTTCGCCATGTTCACCAGCAGCGCGAGCGACGCGATGATGATGAAGGCGGTGATCTTCCAAGCGATATGGGTTCGCCGGAACGCGAAATAATAGGGGATGCCGTAAACGAGGAGGAGCGAGCCAAGCGTGTAACCCGCAAGGCCGGCCATATCGGTGGGCATCGATCCGCGCGGGCTCGCCGCTGAGCCCAGCAGAAGCACGACCGTGATGAAAATCCCGAGGATCGGTCGCCAAGCCGGCCAATTCTCTTCGTCGTCCTGATAGCCGCTCTTATAGCCCATGCCCCGCCTTCCCCTCTTGCCGAGGCTGACTCGGGCTGCGAAGCGGGTCAAGCTTGCCTGATTTTTAGGCATCCTTTCGCAACTGCACAAAATTTTACCTTCCGGTAACATTTGATTGCGCCAAAACCCGCGGAATCGCGGGATTCTTGCCTCTGGCACGCGCCTTGCTCCCTGGTCCCCGGGACAACTCGCAACGAGGGGGCGACATGAAACTGATCATCGCCATCATCAAGCCGTTCAAGCTCGACGATGTACGCGAAGCGCTCACGGGAGTCGGGATCACCGGCATGACCGTGACCGAGGTGAAGGGCTTTGGCCGCCAAAAGGGCCAGACCGAGATTTACCGCGGCGCCGAGTACAGCACCAACATGGTGCCCAAGATCAAGCTGGAGATCGCCTGCGGGGCCGACCTGGTCGACCGCGCGGTCGAGGCCATCCAGGCCGCCGCCAGCACCGGCGCGATCGGTGATGGCAAGATTTTCGTCCTCGACGTGGGTCAGGCGGTGCGGATCCGCACCGGCGAGACCAACGAGACGGCGCTGTGAGCAAGGGGGTCAAGATGAAGCACGGATTGAAACTCGCCGCCGGCACGGGGCTCGCCCTGCTCGCGGCCATGCCCGCCTGGGCGAACGTCGCCGAAGTCGCCAATGCCGTGGTCGAGGCGGCGCCCGCCGCCGCCGCCGCCGCGCCCGCGACGGTGGTCCCGGACGATACGATGGTCAGCAAGGGCGATGTCGCCTGGATGCTCGTCTCGTCGGCGCTGGTGCTGATGATGTCGATCCCCGGCCTCGCGCTCTTCTATGGCGGCCTCGTCCGCACCAAGAACATGCTGTCGGTGATGATGCAGGTGCTCAGCATCGTCTGCATCGCCGGGATCATGTGGTGCGTGGTCGGCTATTCGATGGCCTTCACCAATGGCGACGCGCTCGGGTTCAACTGGTTCGTCGGCGGCTTCTCCAAGGCGCTGCTCTCCGGGGTCGACGCGAACACGTTCGGCGCGACCTTCTCGAACGGCGTGTATCTGCCCGAGACCGTGTTCGTGGTCTTCCAGATGACCTTCGCGATGATCACCCCGGCGCTGATCGTCGGCGCGTTCGCCGAGCGCGTGAAGTTCGTGCCGCTGATGGTCTTCGTCATCCTCTGGTCGATCCTGGTCTATTATCCGATGGCGCACATGGTCTGGTACTGGCCCGGTCCGGACTTCCAGCCCGGCCTGCCGGATGACCATGGCCTGCTCTGGGGCTGGGGGGCGCTCGATTTCGCGGGCGGCACCGTGGTTCACATCAACGCGGGCATCGCCGGCCTGATGGGCTGCATCGTGATCGGCAAGCGCATCGGCTACAAGTCGGAGCCCATGCCGCCGCACTCGCTGACCATGACCATGATCGGCGCGGCTTTGCTGTGGGTGGGCTGGTTCGGCTTCAACGCCGGTTCCAACCTCGAGGCCAACAAGTTCGCCGCGCTCGCCTTCATCAACACGATGACGGCCACCGCCGCCGCGGGCGCCGCGTGGGCGCTGATCGAGCTGGTCATTCACAAGAAGCCGTCGCTGCTCGGCGCCGCCTCGGGTGTCGTGGCCGGCCTGGTCGCGATCACTCCGGCCGCGGGCTTCGCCTCGCCGATCACCTCGATCGTTCTCGGCGCTGTCGCCTCGGTCGGATGCTTCTTCTTCGTCACCACGGTGAAGAACATCTTCAAATATGACGATACGCTCGACGTGTTCGGCATCCACTGCATCGGCGGGATCATCGGCGCCATCGGCACCGCGATCGTCGCCAATCCGGCCTATGGCGGCCAGGGCGCGCTGGACTTCAACGTGATCCCCGCGGTTGCCGCGCCTTACGACATGGCGGCGCAGATCTGGACCCAGACCAAGGCGGTGGGCGTCACGCTGGCCCTGTCGGGCGGCGTCTCGCTGGTCCTGTTCCTGCTGCTCAAGTTCACGGTCGGGCTCCGTCCGAGCGCGGAAGTCGAGATGGAAGGTCTCGACATCAATGCGCACGGCGAGCGGGCCTACAACTACTGACGAGATTGGGCGCCGTACCCGCACCTCTCCGAAAGGGTGCGGCGCCCAACCCAGGTTCCTCCTGCGGACACACTGGACCGGTGGCATCCCCACCGGTCCTTTTTTTGTTCGCAATTTGGACGAGGCGCAGGTTAGATCGCGTTATTCTTGGGGGAATCAGGAACTACTTTGACTGTCCGAGGGGGAGGGCATGACCAAAGCTGAAAAGACGATTGCATTCTGGACCGCGGTCGGCGCGGTCGGCGGGCTGATGGCGGGGGGCGCCGCCTTTATCCCGGTCCTGGCGCCGAGCCTGCGCAGCATGTGGGAGTCGCTGCCGCCCATCGGCAGCCTCGACGTCTGGCATGTCGTCGCCGCGGTCGGTCTGGTCATCGCCACCGTCGGATCGATTATCGCCGTCCGGCTCGCGCGGCGGCTGAAGCGGCTCGAAGCGTCGGACCCGTCGGTGCTTACGGCTCCCGGCGAACGGCGCAACGATCGCGCGCTCGTCATCAGCCTGACGGTTCAGGTGATTACCGCCACGGCGTTCGCGGTCTTCGTCTTCACCGGCGGGATCCGCAGCGTGAAGGATACCGTCGAAGCCGCGGCGGGCCGCGAGCCCCCGAAGCCCCTGAGCGACAGCCGCGCCAATTCGCTGGAAAAAGTCTGTGCCGATGCGCGCCAGAAATTCCGGACCCGCGCGGGGCGCGACGGGCCGTTCCGTCCGACGGGAAGCTGGACGGGCTGGGCCACCTGGTACAGCACCGAGCAGCAATGGACCTTCGCGAAGGACGGCTCGGTCCGGTTGACCAAGGGGCGGCCGGGCCTGTGGCGCATGGAGGGCGATATGATCGTCATCACCTTCCAGCAGCAGACCGTGTTTCGCGCGCGGCGGTACGGCGAGCTGTTGTGCGGAGTCCGGGTTCAGCCGGGGGCGGCGCAGCCCGACGGCAATTTCCAGATGGTCTATGTCGCGCCGCCCGAAGCCGATGAGTCCGATTCGGCGGAATCGGTCAATCAGGCGCGCGCGCCATCGCGCTGAGCCGCCCTACCCCAGATCCGCCCGCACGAAATCGGCGCAGCGTTCGCCGATCATGATCGACGGCGCATTGGTGTTGCCGCCCACCAGCCGCGGCATGATCGAGGCGTCGGCGATATAGAGCCCCTCGACGCCGCGCACGCGCAGACGCGGATCGCACACCGCGTCGTCGTCGGACCCCATCCGCGCCGTGCCCACCGGGTGATAGACCGTGTCCGCCCGCGCGCGGATCAGCCGTTCGAGCGCGACGTCGTCGTTCAGGTCGATCGGATAGCGGTCCTTGCCCTTGTACCCCGTCAGCGGCGGGGTCTCGAGGATGCGGTACATCGCCCGCACCCCCTTCTTGAGCGTCTCGACATCGCGCGGGTCGCCCAGGAAATCGGGATCGATCAGCGGCGGCGCGGCGGGATCGAGCGACTGGAGCCGCACCGTCCCCCGGCTCTCGGGCCGCAGCACGCAGGCATGGCAGCTATAGCCATGCCCCTGCACCTTGGTGCGCCCATGATCCTCGACGATCGCGATCAGGAAGTGGAACTGGATGTCGGGCCGGTCGAGCGCCGGGTCGGTCGAGATAAAGCCTCCCGCCTCGGCGAAAGGCGACGTCATCGGCCCTTTGCGCGTCAGCAGCCACTGGACCATCGCGCCCATGCCCTTGAGCGTGCCCACCAGCGAATGGCCGAGGAAGAAGCTGCCCTTGGTCTCGAACGCCGCGACATAATCGATATGGTCCTGCAAGTCGGCGCCGACCGCCGACCGGTCGACCTTCACCGCGATGCCCATTTCCTTGAGATGCTCGGCGGGCCCGATTCCCGAAAGCATCAGCAGCTGCGGCGTCTGGAAGGCGCCGCCCGCCATGATCACCGCGCGCTTCGCCCGGATCAGCTTGGCCTGTCCGTCCTGCTGATAGGCCACGCCCCAGACGCGCCCGTCCTCGAATAGCACCCGCTCGACCAGCGAGTCGGTCAGGATATTGAGGTTCTCCCGCCGCCCCGCCTCGCCCAGATAGGCGCGCGCCGCGGTCCAGCGCTCGCCGCCGCGCTGGGTCACCTGATAGATGCCGACTCCGTCCTGCCGCGCGCCGTTGAAATCCTCGTTGACCGGGATCTGCAGCGCCGCGCCCGCCTGGACGAAGGCGTGGGAGCCCAGATGCGCATAGTCCTGATCGCTCACCCAGAGCGGCCCGTCGGCGCCATGGAATGCGTCGGCCCCGCGCACATTATGCTCGGCGCGCTTGAACACCGGCAGCACATCGTCCCAGCCCCAGCCGGGGCAGCCCAGATCGCGCCATTCGTCATAATCCCCGGGATGCCCGCGGATATAGAGCATCGCGTTGATCGCGCTGGACCCGCCCATGCCGCGCCCGCGCGGCTGGTATCCGCGCCGCCCGTCGAGCCCGCGCTGGGGTACCGTCTCGAAGCGCCAGTTGGTCGCATCGGTCTGGAAGGGCATCATGCCGGGCATGATCGTCTTGAGGCTGGTATTGCGCCCGCCCGCTTCGAGTACGGCGACGCTGTACTTGCCGTCCTCGCTCAGCCGCCCCGCCGCCGCGCTCCCGCCCGAACCGCACCCGATGACGACGATATCGGCTTCTTCCACGCTCTTTCCCCCCTAACCCGGAATCTGGGTCAGCACATCCAGGCCGAGGATGGCGGAAGTGACGAGCGGCGCAAGTGCGGCGACGCATCCCAGCCAAATTCCCTTGGCGTTCTCCCCACGCGAAATCGCGAACAGGCTCAGCACCAGCCAGTCGAGACAGGCGAGCCAATAGCCATAGGTGACCAGCGGCTCGGCGAACATCGCGACGAGGCCGAGGATCAGCGCGGCGATGCCACCAAGCGCCGCCAGCAGGTCGAAGGGCAAGGGTGCCGGGGTTCCCGGCACATCCTCGCCGGGGCCATAAAGCTGCTCGCTCTCGCTCACTCGGCGGGCGCCACTTCCCGCGCTTGCTTCGCTTCCCAGCGCGCCTTGATCGTCTCGCTGGTGTCGCGGCTGCCGTCATGGCTCCAGCCCGGGGGCTTGACCATGTAATTCCACTTGGCGGTCAGGGTCGGTGCCTTCCACACATCCTTCGCGATCCCGATCCACTCATGGAACGCCGCCCAGAGCAGGTTGAAGCTCCCCAGATCCTTGACGATCCCGTAGCGCGGCCGGTCGTCCTCGCGCTCCTCGATGAAGGTGCCGAACATCTTGTCCCAGACGATGAAGACCCCGGCATAATTCTTGTCGAGATAGCGCGCATTGGTCGCGTGGTGGACCCGGTGATGCGAGGGCGTGTTCATCACCGCCTCGAACCAGCGCGGCATCCGCCCGATCATCTCGGTATGGATCCAGAACTGGTAGATCAGGTTTATCCCGCCGACGAACAGCACCATCTCGACCGGAAAACCGATCAGCAGCAGCGGCACGCGGAAGATCAGGTTGAGGCTGAAAAAGCCGGTCCAGGTCTGCCGGAGCGCGGTCGACAGATTATAATGCTGGCTCGAATGATGGATGACATGGCTCGCCCAGAACCAGCGGACGCGGTGCGCCGAACGATGGAAGGCGTAATAGGCGAGGTCGTCCACCACGAAGCAGATCACGAACCAATACCATTGATAGCCGATGTCGAAGACGCGGAAGCTGTAGACCCAATAGGAGATCGCCAGCGCCATCCCGCCGACAAGGATGCCCGCCACGGTGCTGCCGGTGCCCAGCGCCAGCGAGGTCAGCGTGTCCCTGGGGCAATAGCGCCGCCGGTCGCGCGCCCATGCCGCCAGCATTTCGGCCAGCACCAGCAGGACGAAGGCGGGAATCGCATAGGTGACGGGGTTGGGAAGCTGCATCGCGCTCTTTTTACACTCGTGTCAGTTGGCGACAATATGGCGCGCTTGAACGATCGCTCAAATTTCTTGACGAGCGTCTTGGTTGATGGTTCAATCAAGTCGAATCGAAGGAGCCACGAATGGACCGCCAGCCCCGCACTGCCCGAGATAAGATCATCGGCGCGGCGATGGATCTGTTCTGGTCCAAGGGGTATAATTCCACCTCGATCGCCGACATTCTCAGCCGCACCCAGCTCAATTCGGGCAGCCTCTACCATGCCTTTCCGGGCAAGCAGGATATCCTCATCGCGGTGCTGGAGGCGTATCGCGACGGCATCTGGCCGATGCTGATCGAGCCCGCCTGGGCGGGGACCAAGGACCCGATCGAGCGCATCTTCGCCCTGCTCGCATTCTATCGCGGGCTGATCGTCGAGACCGAATGTACCTATGGCTGCCCGATCGGCAGCCTCGCGCTGGAGCTGCACGAGGCCGACCCGGTAGTGCGCGACTTGCTCGCCGCCAATTTCACCAATTGGACCGGCGCGATCGAAAAGTGCCTGGAGGATGCGGCGGACCAATTGCCCGAGGATCTCGACCGCAAGGCGCTCGCCGAATTCGTGCTGACGACGATGGAGGGCGGCGTGATGCAGGCGCGCACGCACCGCGACGTCGCCTATTTCGACCGCGGCATCACCGCGCTCCGCCACCATTTCGACTTGCTCACGCGCGTCAGGGAGCGCGCCTAGAAGAGGGGAGTGCACATGGGTGGAATCAATGCGTTGGCGGTGCTTGCCGCCACGATGGGATCGTTCGTGCTCGGCGGGCTCTGGTATTCGCCGATCCTGTTCGGCAAGGCGTGGCAAAAGGCCGCGGGGCTGAGCGACGAACAGCTCAAGGCAGGCAATCCGGTGCTGATCTTCGGCGGGTCGTTCGTGCTCGCGGCCATCGCCTCGGCCACCTTCGCGATGTTCCTCGGCGAAAAGCCCGGGCTCGGCTTCGGCTTCGGGGCGGGTCTGTGCGCCGGGCTGTGCTGGGTCGCCACCAGCTTCGGGATCAACGCCTTGTTCGAGCATCGCCCGCTCGGCCTCACCCTGATCAACGCTGGCTATCACACGCTGCAATTCACGCTGATCGGCGTCATCCTGGGACTGCTGGCGTGAAGCTGCCCGCGCTGCTGGCGGCGCTGGCCGCCTTGCTCTCGGGGCCGGTCACGCTCGAATCGCGCATCGTCCGCGCGGCGCCGGCGGCGGGGGACGATGTGGCCGGCTATGTCCGCATCGCCAATGCCGGCGAGGCGGACCGGCTGGTGGAGGTGAGCTGCGCGTGCGCCGAGAAAGTCGAGGTCCACCGCGTCGACCGCTCGGGACCGACGCCGGACATGGTGACGATGCCGGGGATCGACGTGCCCGCGCATGGCGCGCTCGAAATCCGCCCGGGCAGCGCGCTCCACCTGATGCTGATGGGTGTGAAGGCGCCGATCCCCGCCGGGTCGAGCGTCGAACTGACCTTCCGCTTCGAAAGGGCGGGAACGATCAAGGCCGATTTCGCGGCTGTCGAGGACACGCGCGCCGCATGGGACGCGGCTAGAGCGAACTGACTCCGCGCAGCAGCACGCTGCCGAAGCGCTTCTCGCCGCTCGCCACGATCAGCCCCTCGGGCGAGGGGCGCGTGTCGAGCGGCGCGCTCAGCCGCCGCCCCGCGACCATCGAGCCATGGATCTTGAGCAAAGCCACGCTGCCGTCGCGGCCATGGACGATCGCCGCCTTGCGGTCCTCGGCCAGCACCGCGCGCGTCGCCTCGAAGCCCGAAAGGATCGCCTCGGCGTCGCGCATCGCCTGCACCTCATCGGCAATGGTCCCGCCGCCGAGCTTCAGTCCCCAGGCGATCGCCGCGAGCATCAGGATCGCGACGATCGACCCGCCGATCTGGACCAGTTGCGCGCTCATTCCCTGCCCGACAGCGTCTGGAACACGGGCAGCATCGGGCTCAGGTCATAGCCCGCGTCACGGCCCATGCGCACCAGCGTGTCGGGATCGCCGCCCGCGCTCGCGGCGGCCAGCGCCCAGAGATTGCACGAGCGCGTTCCCGACCGGCAATAGGCGAGCACCGGGCCGCCAGCCCCGGCAAGCGCCGCCGCCATCGCCTCGACCTGCTCGCGGGTGAAGCCGCCCGGCGTCACCGGGATCGCGGTATAGGCGAGCCCCGCCGCTTCCGCCGCCGCCGCGATCTCGTCGCCATCGGGCTGGCCGCCTTCCTCATGATCGGGCCGATTGTTGACGATCGCGACAAAGCCCAAAGCGGCGATCTCGCTCACCTCCCCGGGGCTGATCTGCGGGGCGACCGAGATGCGGTCGTCGATGCGGCGGATATCGGCCATTGTCAGTCGTCCATGCCCAGGGGTTCGAAATCGGCGAGCGCGGCCATCACCGCGGGATCCTTGGCGAAGCGCTTGCGTAAGGCGCCCAGCTGGGTGTCGATGCCGGGGCACAGCGCCTTGACCGCATCCTCGATCTGCTTGCGCCGCGCCTCGTCATAATCGGGCTCGCCCGCCCAATGCTCGCAGCCCTCGCGCCGCTCGATAAAGGCCTGGACCTCGGCGGGAACGCCATTCGCCCCGGCCGCCGCCTCGGTGGTGTTGGCATCGGGGGTCGCCACGACATTTTCGGGCGGCGGAGGCGGAGTCTCGACCGGCTTGGGCGCGGGCGACGCGACATTCGCCGTGACATTCGCGGGGACGGGTTCCTCCGGCGCCTCGCGCGAGCATCCCGCGCATGACAGCACCAGCAATGCGCTCGCAACCAATCTCATTTCGGCTCCTGTCCCGGCGCGCCCATCCATTTCCGCTCGACCACTTCGCCACGCTCGGTCCAGCGCCGGACCTGCTCGCGCGCCTGCTCGTTCCAGAAGAAGCCGGCATCGGTCTGCTTCGACACGCAATTGCTGTTGAATCCGAACCTTACCGGCGCACTGCCCTCGATCCAGGTCACCTGGCCATAGGGCCCATCGGTCGCGCCGGGCGCGCATTTGGGATCGATGCCCACCATGTCGCGCAGCGGCGTCACCAGGCGCACGATGACATTATAGCCCTCGCGCCCGACATCCGCGCGGCGCGTGACGAGGTAATAGTTGTGGAAGTCGCTGCCTTCCCGTTCGCTGAAGCGGGCATCGCCATGCATGTCGATCGACCAGGCGCGCTGGACGCGGCCCCAGCTCAGCTCCTCACTCGCGATGCGCTCCGCGGGCGCACTCAGCGCCACCGCCAATGCCAGCCCAAACCCCAGCACTATGCCGCCTCCCGGATCACCTGCAGGAAGGCATCTCCATAGGCTTCGAGCTTGCGCGCGCCAACGCCCGAGATGGTGCCCAGCTCGCCGAGCGACCCGGGCCGCGCCGCCGCCATGTCGCGCAGCACCGAATCGTGGAAGATCACATAGGGCGGCACCTGCGCTTCCATCGCCAGCTCGCGCCGCCGCGTGCGCAGCGCCTCGAACAGCGGATCGCCGACCGGGTTCGCGCCGCCCGTCCGGGCCTTGCGCCGCCGCTCGCGCTTGGGGCTCAGCACCAGCGACAATTCGGCCTCGCCCTTGAGGATCGCCTTGGCCGCGGGCCCGAATTCGAGCCCGCCATGATGGTTGGCGCGCAGCGCGTCCTTGAGCAGCAGCGCCCGCGCCACCGGCTTGATCAGCGCGGCTTCCTCGCCCGCGACGATTCCGAACACCGAGAGCCTCTCATGCCCGTTCATCAGGCTGCGCTCGGTCGACTGGCCGAGCAATATGCTCTCGACATAGCCCACGCCGAACATCTGCCCGGTGCGGAACACGCCGGAGAGGAATTTCTGCGCGACCAATGTCGCGTCGATCGCGCTCGGCGGGTTCAGGCAATTGTCGCAATTGCCGCACTGCTCGGGCGCGTCCTCGCCGAAATGGGCGAGCAATATCCTGCGCCGGCACCCCGAGGTCTCGACCAGGGCCCCCAGCGCATTGAGCCGCGCGCGTTCGCCCGCCTGCCGCCCCCGCTCCACCTCCGAAATCCGTTGCCGCGCCTTGGCGAAATCCTCGGCGCCCCAGAAGAGATGCGCCACCGCCGCATCGCCGTCGCGCCCGGCGCGACCGGTTTCCTGATAATAGGCCTCGATCGACTTGGGCAGCCCGGCATGCGCGACGAAGCGGACATCGGGCTTGTCGATCCCCATCCCGAACGCGACCGTCGCGACGATCACCATCTCCTCGGACGCCACGAACTTGGCCTGGTTGCGCCTGCGCACCGCCGGATCGAGCCCGGCATGATAGGGGAGGACGGGTCGCCCAGTGGCCGCGAGCTTCTCGGCCAGCTTCTCCACCGCCGTCCGCGTCTGCGCATAGACGATCCCCGGCCCGGGCTGCTCGGCGACCAGATCGGCGACCTGCGCGGTCATGTTCTCGCGCGGGCTGATCACATAGCGGATATTGGGCCGGTCGAACCCCGCGATCACCAGCCCGTCCTGCGGAATCCCCAGCTGCTCGAGGATATCGGCGCGGGTATGCGCGTCGGCGGTCGCGGTCAGTGCGAGGCGGGGCACCTCCGCGAAACTGTCGAGCAAGGGCCGCAGCAGGCGATAGTCGGGCCGGAAATCATGTCCCCATTCGGAAACGCAATGCGCCTCGTCGATCGCGAACAGCGCGATCTTCGTGCTGCGCAGCAGGTTGCGGAACCCCTCACCCGAGGCCCGCTCGGGCGCGGCATAGAGCAGGTCCAACTCCCCGGCGCGGAACCGGGAGACTGTCTCCTCGCGATTCTCGTCGGCGCTGGTCAGCGTCGCGGCGCGGATGCCCACCGCGTCGGCCGCTCTCATTTGATCGTGCATCAGCGCGATCAGCGGGCTGACGACCACGCACGTCCCCTCCAGCGCCAGCGCCGGGATCTGGTAGCAGAGCGACTTGCCCGCGCCCGTCGGCATCACCGCGAGCGTGTTCCGCCCCGCCATGACGCGCCCGATCACATCCTCCTGTACGCCGCGGAATGCGGGAAAGCCGAAGGTCGAATGGAGGATGTCGAGCGGCGAAGCCATGCGGCGGCCTTAGCGGGCTCCCGCCGCCCCATGCCAGTGCAAATCCCCTATTTGCAGGGAACGCCATCCTCCGGCGACCAATCGGCAAGGCTGAACGCGGTCAGCTCGATCTTCTCGATCGCATAGGGCCAATGCTCGTATCCGCGTCTGCCCGGTATCACCAGACAGACATCGGTGGGCGCGGTTCGTCCCCGTGCGGTGATGGTGGCGCGATAGGTCAGGCCCTGGTCATAGCCGTTGAGCATCACCAGCACGCTATCCTTTTCGCCGATCACGACGAAGACGATCTCGATTCTGCCCGGTGCGACATCGGGCATCGTGGCCTCGGTCGCGCTCATCATCACCGGCGGCAATACGCCCGACCTGGGTTCGACCGCCTTGTAGGCGATCCGCAGCTGATCGAGCGCCTCAAGGTCGTGCGGACCGAGCGCTGACGGATGGACATTCCCCGCTTCCGCCTCGCCGTCCGCGCCGACCGTCACTGCCACGCCCTGCCCGGAAGTCAGTACCACCTGCGCACTCGCTGGCGCGGCGACAGTCAGCGCCACCGCCAGGATCCAGTTCCGCATCCTCTCGCTCCTCATCCGCCCCGCGTACAGATCAGCACAGCCGGCCTCCTGGGGATAGCCCCATCGCAGCCGCCTTTCGGCCACGCTTTGCGGCCAGCCTTGGCGCGGGACGATGGCGGAGGGACGATGACAGTACGAATTTGCGCGCTTGCGGCTGTGGCCCTGCTCCTGACCGGCGCGGCCGAGCCCAGCGAAACCACCGTCACCGGCGACCGCACCATCGCGATCACCGCGGGCGGCGTCCTCGCGCGGCTGCGCATCGATCCCGGCGCGCCGACCGCGCCGATCTTCAACCCCGATTTCGCGAAGCGGGCGGGCTTCCGGCCGCTATGGATCGGCATCCAGGCGCGGATCGGGCCGGTGAAGGTGCCGGGCTATACCGCGGTCATCCGGCTCGATCTGGGGGAGTTTGATTTGGGAGGGGGCGAGTTCAAGCGGCGCATCGCCTGGTTCGATGCGCCCTATGTCGCCGGCGCCGACGTCTCGGCCGGGCCCGGCCTGCTTCCCGCCGACCGGGTGCGCTTCGTCCTCGGCCCCGCGCGCGCCGGCGAGCGCAGCGTGTCGATCCCGCTCGCCAATTTCGGGCGGCTGGGGATGGGCGTCTATCTGATGGCGGGGGGCGAGCGCATCGCGGTCTCGTTCAGCCTCGATCGCCCGCTGAGCTTCGCCACCGCGAGCGCGGGCGCGAGCCTCGCCGCGTCGAACGCCGGCCGTTTCGACGCCGAACCCGAGCAGATGCCGATCCATCTGGGCGTCGTCCGCCCGGTCCGCCACATGGCGCTCGGCACGCCCTTCACGGTCGGCCCGCTCTCGGTCGCGGGGCTGATGGTGCGCACCGGCGATTTCGGCAGCGCGGCGAGCATCCCCGAGGGCGAGCTGCCCGATGTCGATCCCGACGAGATCCTCGTGACCGGCAAGAGGAAGCGCAAGGGCGAGCAGCGCCTGCTGATTGGCCGCGACCAGCTCGACCGCTGCTCGTCGATCCTGTTCGACAAACGGGCGAAGCTCGTCACGCTCAGCTGCCGCTGAGCACCTCACGCAGCCACGCCTCGGTCGCGTCGGTATGGCAGACCTGGAGCATATGTCCGCCGTCGATCAGGGTAAGCTTGCATCCGGGGATCTCCGCCGCGGTCTTCTCGCCATGGAGCGAGGGCTCGAGCAGATAATCGCCCCGGCCATAGAGGATCGCCACCGGCACCGCGATCTCGCCATAGCGCTTCGCCTGCGCCTCCATCTCGGCGGGGCCCGAGGCGATCTCGAACACGCCGGACTGGAAGCTCGCCGGCTTGAGCGCGAGCATGCCCCCGCCCTTCAGGCCGAAATCGGCCGGCACCGGATCGGGGGAAAAGGCCTGCGCCGCCTTGGTGCTTCCGGTCTTGATCCCGATCGGCAGGCTCAGCGTCCAGGCGATGATCGGCGCGATCCGCTGCGGCACGAGCAACGAGGCGAAGGTGTCGACGATCTTCTCGATCGGCTGGGTCAGCGGCGCGATCAGCGCCAGGCTGCGCGCCGCCTCGGGATGCCGGATCGTCAGCGCCAGGCTCACCGCCCCGCCCATCGAATGGCCCACCACCACCGGCTTCTCGATGCCGAGCTTGCCCAGCGCCTCGGCGATCATGTCGGCCTGCACGCCGATCGGGGGCCGTTTGCCGCTGATCGTCGAATGGCCCCAGCCCGGCCGGTCGATCAGGATCACGCGGTGATCCGCCGCGATCCGCTCGGCGAAATTATAGGAGAAATGGCGCAGTTGGCCCATGATCCCGTGGATCATCACCACCACGGGCCCCTTGGCGTCCTTGGGCCCCATCTCGACATAATGGATGCGTCCGCCGGCCACATCGACCCACTGGCCCTGCGCCGGCAAGGCCGCGTCGATCTTGCGGACGATCCACCAGGTCCACAGCGCCAGCAGCCCGGCGATCAGCGCGAGCGCCCCGATTATCCAAAGCAAACCGGTGGTCATGCATCCTCCCCCTGCGCGGCGGCTTCGCCATCTTCGCGTTCCTGCGCCTGGCGCGCCCACATCTCGGCATAGAGGCCCGCCTTGCGCAAGAGCTGGGCGTGCTTGCCCATCTCCGCCACGCGCCCGCCCTCGAGCACCACGATCTGGTCGGCATTGACCACGGTCGAGAGCCGGTGCGCGATCACGATGGTGGTGCGGCCGCGCCCGATCGCGTCGAGCGTAGCCTGGATATCGGCCTCGGTCCGGCTGTCGAGCGCGCTGGTCGCCTCGTCGAGGATCAGGATCGGCGGGTTCTTCACCAGCGTCCGCGCGATGGCGACGCGCTGCTTCTCGCCGCCGGAAAGCTTGAGCCCGCGCTCGCCCACCCGCGTCTCGAAGCCTTGCGGAAGCGACTGGATGAACCCCGCGATGGCGGCGCCGCGCGCGGCGTCGGCGATCTCGGCCGGGCTCGCGCCCTCGCGGCCATAGCCGATATTGTAGCCGATCGTGTCGTTGAACAGCACCGTGTCCTGCGGGACGATCCCGATCGCCGCGCGCAGGCTGTCCTGCGTCACTCGCGCGATATCCTGCCCGTCGATCGTCACTCGCCCGCCGGTCAGGTCGTAGAAGCGATAGAGGATCCGCGCGAGCGTCGATTTGCCCGCGCCCGAAGGCCCCACCACCGCCACCGTGATCCCGGCGGGGATATCGAGATCGATGCCCTTGAGGATTTCGCGCTCGGGATCGTAGGCGAAACGCACATCCTCGAAGCGCACATGCCCCTTGCCCACCGCCAGCGGCATGGCATCGGGGGCATCGACCACTTCGGAGGGCGTGTCGATCAGGTCGAACATCGCGCCCATGTCGATCACCCCCTGCCGCACGGTGCGGTAGACCATGCCGAGCAGGTCGAGCGGGCGGAAGAGCTGGCTGAGCAGGCCGGAGACGATGGTGATGTCCCCCGCCGTAAGATCGTGGCGCGCCCAGCCGAACACGACGAGCGCCAGCCCCAGAGCGAGCATGAAATTGGTGATCAGGCTCTGGCCGATATTGAGCCAGGCGAGCGAATTCTCGCTGACCGTCGCCGCCTTGGCATAGGCGGTCACGGCGTTTTCGTAACGCCTCGCCTCGCGCTCCTCGGCGTTGAAATATTTGACCGTTTCGAAGTTGAGCAGCGAATCCACCGCATGCGCCACCGCGCCGGTGTCGAGATCGTTCATCCGCTCGCGCAGCTTGGCGCGCCAGTCGGTCACCCAGCGAGTGAAGGCGATATAGACGACCACCATGACCAGCGTGGCGATCACCAGCCATGCGCCATATTTCACCCCGAAGATCGGGATCACCAGCGCAAGCTCGAGCACCGTCGGGGCGATGTTGAACAGCAGGAAATAGAGCATCGTGTCGATGCTCTTGGTTCCGCGCTCGATCACCTTGGTCACCGCGCCCGTGCGCCGTTCGAGATGGAAACGCAGCGAAAGCGCGTGGAGATGGCGGAAGACGTCGGCGGAAAGGCGGCGCGTCGCATCCTGCCCCACCCGCTCGAACACGACGTTGCGCAGATTGTTGAACGCCGTCGTCGTGAACTGGGCGAGCGCATAGCCCGCGACCAGCGCCACCACGAGCCATATCGCGTCGTGCGCGCCGTTCGCCATGCGGTCGATCGCCGCGCCCAGCGCGAAGGGCGCCGCGACCTGCACCAGCTTGGTCATGACGACGAAGGTCATCGCCACCACGATCCGCGCGCGCAGCTTCGGCGCATTGGCGGGCCAGAGATAGGGACCGAACCGCCTCAGCGTCGCGAGCATCGGCCGCTCGGGCGCGGAGGCGGGATCCATCACAGACATCAAGTGCGATTTGGGGCGGCGGGCGCGCGGATGCAACGCTTCGCCGGAACTGAGTCCGCCGCCCGCGGGTTTAACCGGGTGGAGGACGAGGCGATGGAACCGGTGGTTTTCGTGATGGCGATCCTGGGCTGCGACGATGGCGGCATGGCCTGCCGCCAGGAACGCATCGAGCCCGCGCGCTACGAAAGCGTTGCCCAATGCCGGGCCGCGATGCAGGGCGCGCTCGCCCGCAACGCCGACCTCGATTATCCGGTGGTGGGCGCGTCGTGCATGCGCAACGGCGAGCGATTCGCGGACCGTGTCCCGAACCCGGGCGCGCCGCGCAGCTAGTTTGATCGCCTCACGGCGATGAGCGGGCCGGTGCGGTTCGTTTCGGGGCAGCCGAAACCACAAGGGCGTTGGCAAGCCGTAACGATTGCGACTAGCCTTTCCCCAGGGGCAATGATTGGGGGACTTCCATGCGAAAGCTGTTGGGGGTGCTGTTCGGCACCGCGCTCGGCTTGGCGGCGATCGCGGGGATGGCGAAGCTCAACCTCTATCTCTTCCCCTGGCCCGATTTCGACTGGCGCAGCCCCCAGGCATGGGGCGACGCGCTCGCGGCGGCGCCGATGACCGCGCACGCGATGATCGCGGGAAGCTGGACGATCGCCACCCTGTTCGGCGGGCTGGTCGCGGTGCGCGCCGCCAACTGGTCGACCGCGGGCTGGATGGTGGCGGTGCTGCTCGCCTTTGCCGGCGTGGTCAGCGCCCAGCTCGTGCCGCAGCCCATGTGGATGCAGCTTTGCGGCATCCTCACGCCCTTCGTCGCGGGGCTGGTGGTTTCAGGCGCGTCCTGATCTGCCCGCCATCGTGCTAGGGCCGCGCGTGGCGCGACTCATAAATGCCGAGCCGCCCGCCGCCCGGCATCGTCACGGCGGTCGCCCGGCCCCATGAGGCTTCGAACGGATCGCTGCATTCGAACCCCTTCGCGCGGATATGCGTCACCGTCGCGTCGATCGAATCGCACATGAGGTAAAGCTCGTGGCTCTGCGCCCCTGCCGGATGCACCGCCATCTCCGACGGCGGCAGCCGGAAGATCAGCCATCCGCCGCCGACATCGATATGCGGCAATTCGAGCACGTCGCGCAGGAATGCGCGGTCGCCTTCCTCGTCGGTCGAATAGAGCATCACATGCGCGCCGGTGATCATCGACTCGTCTCCCTGTTGCGGACAGGGAAGGCGCGAAGCGTGGTTCAGTCAATCGGTGCGCTGGTCAGGCGGCGCCATCCCCGGCAACCGCGCCGTCGTTCGCCGGCTCGCGCTCGATCGGCAGCGCCCAGCGGATCTGGTCGCGCAGCAATTTCTCCAGCTCCTCGGCGCCGACATTATGCGCGGCGGCGCGCTTGCGCAGCAGCGTGACGAGCAGGTCCGCGCGCGTCTGCGGCGGGGCCGGCTCGGTACGGCCCTTGGCCAGCGCGCGGGAAAGTTGGAGCGAGAGCAGCGTCATGGATCGCGCATGCGCCCGCGAGGCTTAGCGCGTCCTTGCGGACCCTGGTTAACGCGGCCGTGTCCAGAGATTTTCGCGCGATTCCTGTGGATAAAGCCGTTTGCGGTTCCATGCCTGGCCCAGCGCGCGCGCGATCCATGCCAGTTTCTCCAGCGCCGAGGTGCTGACTCGCCTGTCCCACGCGGCGTCGCCCAGCGCGGTCACCTTGCGCGCGATCTCGCCATAGATTCCCGCCGCCGCCAGCACCGCCCCGGCCGAACGAAAGCCCAGCGCCGCCGTCCCCGCGCGCCCGCTCGCCGCATAGGCTTCGGCGCGCTCCGCGAGCCGCGCCGCGGCAGCCACGCGCCCTTCGGCCAGCCACTCGGGCGGCAGGTAGCACCGCCCCGCCGCCTCGTCCTCGGCCAGGTCGCGCGTGATATTGGCGAGCTGGAAGGCGATACCGAGGTCGCTCGCCCGGTCGAGCACGTCCTCATCGTCGGGCGAAACCCCCATCGCCACCGCCATCATGCAGCCGACCGCCCCCGCGACATGGTAGCAATAACGGTAGAGATCCTTCTCGCTCGCGGGCCGCCATCCCTCGGCATCGAGCGCGAACCCCGCGACCACGTCGCGCACCAGGTTTTCGGGCACGCCCGTCTCGGCCACGAAGATGCGCAGCCCGTCGAACGCCGCATCGCCGATCCAGTCGCCGCGAAGCGCCGCCTCGGTCCGCACCCGGATCGCCTCGATTCGCGCGGCGGGATCGGCCACGGCCGTCGTTCCGTGCCCATGATCCTGCCCGTCGGCCAGGTCGTCGCAGCGGCGGCACCAGCCATAGAGCAGCCAGGCCCGCTCGCGCCTGCTCCGGTCGAACAGCCGGCTCGCCGCGGCGAAGCTGCGCGACCCGCGCCTGATCGCTTCCCCGGCGGTCGCGACGATCGCGGAGCGCGCCGGTTTCAAAGGTCGTTGCGCTTCATATGGATGATCGGGACGGAGGGCTCGGCATTGGCCATCTTGTCGAGCAAGCCGTCGAGCGTCTCGTCGACCAGCAACAGCCCCTGATGCTGCGGCCGCACGAAGCCGACTTCGCCCATATGCTCCCAGAATTCGACCAGCTTGTCGTAATAGCCCGCGATGTTGAGCAGCCCGATCGGATCGCTGTGATAGCCGAGCTGCGCCCAGCTCAGCGCCTCCCATAGTTCATCCATCGTGCCGGTGCCGCCGGGCAGGTTGATAAACCCGTCGGAGAGATCGACGAAGCGCGCCTTGCGCTCGTGCATCGTGTCGACGACTTCGAGGCTGGTCAGCCCGCGATGCGCCACCTCGGCATTGACCAAAGCGGTCGGGATGATCCCGATCACCTCGCCCCCGGCCTCGAGCGCCGAGTCCGCCACCGCGCCCATCAGCCCGAGCTTCCCGCCCCCATAGACCACCCCGATCCCGCGCTTGGCGAGGCCATGGCCCACCATCCGGGCGGCCTCGATATAGACGGGGTCGGCGGGGGTGGCCGATCCGCAATAGACTGCGATACGCTTCACTTGCTCTCTCCGATCATCAGCGCCGCCGTCGCCTTGGCGCTGCCCAGCACCCCGGGAATTCCCGCCCCCGGATGCGTCCCCGCGCCGACGAAGTACAGGTTCGCGATATCGTCGTCGCGATTATGCGGGCGGAACCAGGCGCTCTGGCTCAGCAGCGGTTCGAGGCTGAAGGCGCTGCCCAGATGCGCGTTCAGGTCGCTCGCGAAATCGGGCGGGGCATAGCTGAACTTGGTGACGATCCGCGCAGCGAGATCGGGGATCAGCCGCTTCCGCACCTCGGCGAGGATGCGTGCCTCCAGCACCGGCCCCACGTCGCGCCAGTCCGCCGGGAACTTGCCCAGATGCGGCACCGGGGCGAGCGCGTAGAAGGCCGCATGCCCCTCGGGCGCCATGCGCGGATCGGTCGCGCTCGGATGGTGGAGATAGAGCGAGAAGTCCTCGCTCAGCACACCATGCTCGAAGATATCGTCTAGCAGCCCCTGATAGCGCGGTCCGAACAAGATATTGTGGTGCGGGATCTCGGGGAAATTCCCCCTCACCCCGAAATGGACGAGGAAGAGCGACGGCGAGAAGCGCTTGCGCTCCAGCGTCGCCGCGGTCCGCTGCGCCGTCCGCGATCCCCTGAGCAGGTCGCGATAGCTATGGACGATATCGGCATTGCTCGCGACCATCTCGGCGGCGAACTCGGCTCCGCCGCGGGTGCGGACCCCCGTCACCCGGTCGCCCAGCGTATCGATCGCGGTCACCGGATCGCCCAGCCGGATCACCCCGCCCAGCCGCTCGAACAGCGCCACCATGCCCGATACGAGCCGGTTGGTCCCGCCCTCGGCCCACCACACCCCGCCATCGCGCTCGAGCTTGTGGATCAGCGCATAGATGGCCGAGGCGGTCATCGGATTGCCGCCGACCAGCAAGGTGTGGAAGCTCAGCGCCTGGCGGAGCTTCTCATTCTTCACATAGGACGCGACCACCGAATAGACCGAGCGCCACGCCTGATGCTTCACCAGCGCGGGCGCCGCGCGCACCATCGACATGAAGTCGAGAAAGGCGGCATGGCCAAGCCTCAGATAGCCCGCCTCATAGACTCCCGCCGAATAGGCGAGGAACCGCCGATACCCCTCGACATCCTCGGGGCTCAGCCGCGCCAGCTCGCCGCGCAATTGCCGGTCGTCGTTCGAATAGTCGAACCGCGTCCCGTCGGGCCAGCTAAGGCGATAGAAGGGCGAGACGGGGAGGAGCTTCACATCCTCGCCGATGTCGCGCCCGCTCAGCCGCCACAGTTCCTTGAGCGCATCGGGCGCGGTGATGACGGTGGGCCCGGCATCGAAAGTGAAGCCGTCTTTCTCCCAATAATAGGCGCGCCCGCCCGGCTTGTCGCGCGCCTCGACGATGGTGGTGTCGATCCCCGCCGATTGCAGCCGGATCGCGAGCCCCAGCCCGCCAATCCCCGCACCGATGACGACCGCGCGCCTCATTTCGCTTTTCCTCTGACCGCCGCGACCGCGCGCTTGATCGGCACCGGCGGCTTGCCGGCGAGGATGCGCGCGCGGTCGAACATCGACGATTGCCCCGCATAGAAGCGCGCGATCAGCCCCGCGTCCAGCCGGTAGAATCGTTCGAGGATCCGGTAGCGCTCGCCGGGCTCCGCCGCGCGGAACAGCATCGCCGCGAGCATCCGGTAGAATCCGCGCCGCCGCCACGTCCGTTTGGCGAATCCGTGCAGCAGATCGTGGAGCCCCGCCCCGCTCAAATCGCTCGCCCTCGCGACCAACGCCGCGGTGCGCACCGCATCGGGCAGCGAGTAGCTGGTCAGCGGATGGAACAGCCCCGCCCGCCCGCCCGCCTTGGCGACCTTGTTGCCCCCCGAGTTCCAATAGCCCTCGAAATCGCCGCCCATCACCACGGGCAGCACCCCGGCCTCCTCGCGCGTCACCCGCTCGACCTGCCAGCCGCGCGCCGCGATCCACGCGTCGATCCGCGCGGCGCTCGCCGCCACGTCGAAATCGGGGGAGTCGCTGTAATAGGTGTCCTCGACGAACGCGCGCGTCGCCGCGAAGGGCAGGGCGTAGACGAAGCGATAGCCGTCCGCCTGCGCGACGGTCGCGTCCATGATCAGCGGATTGGGCAGGTCGTGCGCGTCGCCCAGCGCCATTTCGCGGCCATGGAATTTCTGCCAGCCCAGATCGAGCAGCGCGAGCTCGCCCGGCCCCCGGCAATCGATCACGCCCCCGGCTTCCACCCGGTCGCCATCGGCCAGCACCACTGCCTTGCTGCTCGCGGCGAGCACCTTGCGCCGCGTCATCAGCGCGCCTTCGGGCAGCGCGCCGGTCACGATCCGGTCGAACCGCTCGGACTCGATCGAATAATAGGGCGCGCGGATCGTGCGGCCATGCCCCGGAAAGCTGACGTCATAGCGGCTCCAGCCGTACGAGATCAGCGGCGCCACCAGCCAGCGGTCGGCGGCGGCGATGTCGGTCGCGAAGAAGGACCAGAGATGGTTCCCCCCGATCCCCCGCCCGGCCTCGATCAGCCGGATGTCGCAATCGGGCCGCTTCTTCGCCAGCGCCAGTGCGATCAGCCCGCCCGCGAGTCCGCCCCCGACAATGGCGACGTCGCAAGTGTGGGTGGTGGGCATGGTTTCGCCTAGCGGATCGATTCGGTGTTGTGAATCCCGCCCCGCCAATCCTCCCCGGAGGGGGAGGTGGCAGCGAAGCTGACGGAGGGGGCTTTCCACGGGCGATACCGCTCGTGGCGAGCCCCCTCCACCATCCTTCGGATGGTCCCCCTCCCCCTCCGGGGGAGGATTGAAGGTCAAAAAATGCCCGCCCTCACCGGAGCGAGGGCGGGCAGGGTGATGGGAGCCGCCGTGATGCGAGCGAGCTCCGGAGATCAGGCCGCCTGCAGCAGCGGCAATTCCTCGGCCATCGCCCGCGCCACCGCGGGTCGCGCGCGCAGCCGGCCCCGGTACGCGCGCAGCACCGGCCACGCCTTCAGATCGATTCCGGCATATTCGCACCAGTTGAGGATCACGAGCAGGTACGCATCGGCGACAGTGAAGGAGCCCTCCAGATAGTCGCGTCCCTCCAGATGCGCGCTCAGCACGTCGAACGGCTTCACCACCCGCGCCTTGGCCGCAGCGCGCCCCTCGGGCCCCGCCTTCTTGCCCATCAGCGGCGCGAACACGCCCTTGTGCAGCTCGGTGCTCGTGAAGTTCAGCCAGGCCAGCATCCGGTAATGCGCGTCGGAGAAGGCGGGCGGGGCAAGCACGCCCTCGGCGGCCAGCTCGGCGATATAGGTCAGCACCGCCGGCCCCTCGGTCAGCACGAAGCCGCCGCGCGTCTCGATCGCGGGGACATAGCCCATAGGGCTGATTTCGGCGAAGTCGCGCCCGTCGGGCAAGCGCGCGCCGTCGACGCGCACATAATCGGCATCGAGTTCCGCCTCCTCGATCGCGATCCGGGCAGCCAGCGAGCAGGCGAAGGGCCTGAAATACAGCTTCATGATGGCACGACTCCCTTTGGCCTTGATTTCTGTACCATCTCGCATAGAAATAACGGGGTCAAGGATTAAAATGCGAACCAGTACAGAAATAACACGGCGCCCGCGCGGCCGCCCCCGTGCCTTCGATCGCGACACCGTGCTCGGCGCCGCGGGCCAGCGCTTCCGCACCCGGGGCTTCGCCGCGACCTCGCTCGACGATCTCGCCGAGGCGACGGGCGTGAACCGCCCCAGCCTCTACGCCGCGTTCGGCGACAAGCGCGCGCTCTACCTCGCCGCGCTCGCGCGGACCGAGGGCTGGCTCGAGGAGAGCTTCGCCGGCCTGCTCCGCGCCAATCTGCCGCTCCGCCAGGCGGTCGAGCGGATGCTGCTCTATTCGATCGACGTCTATCTCAGCGGCGAGACCGGACCCTCGGGCTGCATCGCGCTCAACACCGCCACGGTCGAGGCAGTCACCGATCCCGAGATCGCCGCCGCGCTGCGCCGCGTCCTCGCGCTCGAGGACCGCATGGTCGAGGCGATCCTCACCCAGGCCGGCAGCCCGGCCCCGCAGGCGCACAAGGCCATCGTCACCGGGCTGCTCCACTCGCTCAGCATCCGCGCCCGCGCGGGCGAATCGAAGGAAGCGATGATGCGCCTCGCGCGCGACTGCGCCGATCTGGTCGCGGGGCCCGCCGCCTGACGCGTCTCCCGCTCCGCATCGCGCGCCCGGCCGCGCTCGCCGCGCTCGCCTTGGCCGCCGCCATCGGGCTCATCCTGCTATGGATGCATCGCCCGCCGATCTGCGCGTGCGGCACGGTCAAGCTGTGGCACGGCGTGGTCCATTCGAGCGAGAACAGCCAGCATATCGCCGACTGGTACAGCTTCAGCCACCTCATCCACGGCTTCCTCTTCTATGCCGCCACGCATTTCTGGCTGAAGGGCCGCGCGCGGGATTGGGCGCTTCCCGCCGCGGTCGCGGTCGAGGGCTTGTGGGAAATCCTCGAAAACTCGCCCATCGTCATCGACCGCTACCGCGAAGCGACGATGGCGCTCGGCTATTCGGGCGACAGCATCGTCAATTCGCTCTCGGATATCGGCTGGATGGCCTTCGGCTTCTGGCTCGCCGCGCGCCTGCCGGCCAAGGCCATCATCGCCCTCGCCATCGGCTTCGAACTCATGACTCTCGCGCTGATCCGCGACAATCTGACGCTCAACGTGCTGATGCTGGTCTGGCCGGTCGAGGCGATCAAGCTCTGGCAGGGCGGGTGATTGCCAAATTTAGCGCAGAATCGTATAAGCGCCGCCATGGCACAGATGAACGTATCGCTCCCCGAAGGGCTCAAGGCATGGGCCGAGGCCCGCGTCGCCGAGGGCCGCTACAGCAGCACCAGCGACTATATCCGCGACCTGATGCGACGCGACCAGGAATATGCGGAAAAGCTGCAGCGGCTTCAGCAGGCGATCGATGAGGGATTTGCCTCCGGAATCAGCGAACAATCGGTGGATGAAGTATTCGCCGAACTCTACCGCAAGATCGAACATTCGAGTGACGAGGCCGCCTGAAACATGGCCAAAGTCGAGCTGAGCCGTGCTGCACGGAGCGACTTGCATGGCGTTCAACTCTACAGCGTCGAGAATTTCGGGAATGACGTGGCAGCCCGCTATCTCGCCGATCTTCAGCAAGCGCTCACGCGGCTCGTCGATTTCCCCAAACTCGGCGCGCCCGCGGTCGAGCTGAAACGCGGCACGCGCTTCCTGCCCTGCCGGCAGCACCGCATCTTCTATAGCATCAGGGGGGAGAGCATCGTCATCGCTCGCATCCTCCATCAATCGATGGACCCGCGTAAATGGCTGGACTGACCCCAGCCCTTCTCCTCTCCGCCCTCGCCATGGCCCTCATCGTCGGCGTCCGCTATCTCATCGTCTCGGGGGCCTTCGCCCTCGCCACGCGCGTCCGCCATCGCGGCCTCTACGCCGGCCTCGCCGCGCAAATCCGCCGCGAGATCGGCTGGTCGCTCGCCTCGGCCGCGATCTATGGAATCCCCGCGGGCATCGTCGCCTGGGGCTGGCAGAACAGGGGCTGGACCCAGATCTACACCGATCCCGCCGCCTTCCCCCTCTGGTATCTCCCGGCCTCGGTCGCTCTCTATCTTCTCGCGCACGATGCCTGGTTCTACTGGACTCACCGGCTGATGCATCGCCCGGCCTTGTTCCGCCTCGCGCACGGCGTCCACCATGCCAGCCGCCCGCCCACCGCATGGGCGGCGATGAGCTTTCATCCGCTCGAGGCGCTCACCGGCGCCGTCGTCATCCCCGCGCTCGTCTTCCTCATCCCCATTCACCCCGTCGCGCTGGGCGCGGTGCTCGCGGTCATGACGGTGATGGGCGCCGCCAATCATCTGGGCTGGGAGCTCTTCCCCCGCTGGCTCGCGCGCGGACCCTGGCTGATCACCGCCAGCCATCACCAGCGCCATCACGACCGCTACGGCTGCAATTACGGCCTTTATTTCCGTTTCTGGGACCGCCTTTGCGGTACCGATCAGGGACTGGCGGGATTCGACCGCCGCGCCGGCCGCTGACGCGAATCGCATCCTGCTGTAATGCCGTGCAAATGGAGCGAATGGCGGCGCGCGGCGTTTCGCATCTGCAACATCGGAGTTTGCCTGTGGCGTATCGTCGATTCCGTACCGCCTTCCTGCTGCCCCTCCTGCTCGCGACGCCCGCTCTTGCGCAGGAGCAGGCGCCGGACCCGTCGGGCTCCCCCGCGCCCCGGATCGATCCCGACATGCTCGACGGCGACATGATCACCATCGGCGTCGCGGGGGGGTACACACCCAGCTATGAGGGCTCGAACGATTATGTGCTCACCGTCGTGCCCGGGGTGCGCGGCAGGGTCTCGGGGATCAACTTCATGCTGCGCGGCAACCGCTTCTCGGCGGACCTGATCCCCACGCGCGGCGGCCCCGGCTGGGACGTCCAGCTCGGGCCGATCGCCAGCCTCAACTTCAACCGCTCGGTCGCGCTCGTCGATCCCCGCGTCAGCGCGCTCCCCAAGCGCAAGACCGCGATCGAGGTCGGGGGCTATGCCGGGATCGGCAAGCAGGGCGTGATCACCAGCGATTACGACAAGCTCAGCGTCAATGTCGCGGTCACCTATGACGTGTCGGGCACGCATTCGAGCTATGTCGTCACGCCCAGCATCGATTACGGCACCCCGCTCAGCACCACCGCCTATGTCGGGCTGAACGTCTCGGCCAATTATATGGGCGAGGGCTATGCCGACACCTATTTCAGCGTCGATGCGGCCGGAAGCGCCGCCAGCACCCTTCCCGTCTTCGCCGCGCACAAGGGGTGGAAGGACTGGACGTTCAGCTCGGTCGGGGTGCTCTCGCTCAGCGGCGATCTCACCGGCGGGCTCCAGATGATGGCGGGCTTTTCCTATCGCCGCATGCTGAACGACGCCGCGGCGTCCCCCGTCACCAGCGTCGCGGGCTCGCGCGACCAGCTCACCGGCCTGCTCGGCCTCGCCTACACCTTCTGAGGGCCTGTCGCCGGCGGCTGGCCGACATGGTCGAATAGCGCTTTCCCCATCGCTTCCGCGCGCCTAGAACCAGTCCATCCCCGGGGGACCGCTGACGCGCGGTTGAGAGGGAGGCAGCAGCCTTCGACCCGCTGAACCTGATCCGGCTGACACCGGCGTAGGGAGTGGGCGCGGCTTCGCCAGAGGTCCGTTTTCTCCCGGCAAATTTGGAGAAGACGCATGGCCGACATTGATGTGAAGAATCCGGCTTCCGATGGAAGCCGGGGGCCCGCGAGCACCGAACTCATGGTCACCACCGGCCCGATCCGCGGCTCGAAGAAAATCCATGTCGGCCCGCTCAAGGTCGCGATGCGCGAGATCCATCTCGAACCCTCCTCCGGCGAGCCCCCGCTGCGCGTCTACGACTGCTCCGGCCCCTATACCGACCCGAACGCCCGCATCGACATCATGGCCGGCCTCCCCGAGCTCCGCCGCGACTGGATCCGCGCGCGCGGCGATGTCGAGGAAGTCGCCCAGCGCGAGGTCCGCCCCGAGGATAATGGCCAGCTCGGCCCGGACCGTTCGGGTGGGGTCCAACCCTTCCCCAATGTCCGCAAGCGCGTCCTGCGCGCGCGTGCCGGCCACAACGTCTCTCAGATGCACTATGCCAGGCGGGGCATCGTCACTCCCGAGATGGAGTACGTGGCCACCCGCGAAAATCTCGGCCGCGAACGCCTCGCCGAGTACATCCGCGACGGCCAGGATTTCGGCGCATCCATCCCCGATTACGTCACCCCCGAATTCGTCCGCGACGAGGTCGCCCGCGGCCGCGCGATCATCCCCAGCAACATCAACCACCCCGAAAGCGAGCCGATGGCGATCGGCCGCAACTTCCTCGTCAAGATCAACGCCAATATCGGCAACTCGGCCGTCGCCAGCGACGTGGCGAGCGAAGTCGACAAGATGGTCTGGTCGATCCGCTGGGGCGCGGACACCGTGATGGACCTCTCCACCGGCCGCAACATCCACGACACCCGCGAATGGATTCTGCGCAACTCGCCCGTCCCGATCGGCACCGTCCCCATCTATCAGGCGCTCGAAAAGGTCGGCGGCGTGGCGGAGGACCTCACCTGGGAAATCTTCCGCGACACGCTGATCGAGCAGGCCGAGCAGGGCGTCGACTATTTCACCATCCATGCCGGTGTTCGCTTGGGGTATATCCCGATGGCCGCGAAGCGCGTCACCGGCATCGTCAGCCGCGGCGGATCGATCATGGCCAAATGGTGCCTCGCGCATCACCGCGAGTCCTTCCTCTACGAGCGCTTCGACGAGATCACCGAGATCATGAAGGCGTACGACATCGCCTATTCGCTCGGCGACGGCCTGCGCCCCGGCTCGATCGCCGACGCGAACGACGAAGCCCAGTTCAGCGAGCTCTACACGCTCGGCGAACTCACCCACCGCGCCTGGAAGCAGGACGTCCAGGTGATGATCGAGGGCCCCGGCCATGTGCCGATGCACAAGATCAAGGAGAATATGGACAAGCAGCTCGAGGTCTGCGGCGAAGCGCCCTTCTACACGCTCGGGCCGCTCACCACCGATATCGCGCCGGGCTACGATCATATCACCAGCGGCATCGGCGCCGCGATGATCGGCTGGTACGGCACCGCGATGCTCTGTTACGTGACCCCCAAGGAGCATCTCGGCCTCCCCGACCGCGACGACGTCAAGGTCGGCGTGGTGACCTACAAGCTCGCCGCCCACGCCGCCGATCTCGCCAAGGGCCACCCCGCCGCGCAGGTCCGCGACAACGCCCTGTCAAAGGCGAGATTCGAGTTCCGCTGGCGCGACCAGTTCAACCTGTCGCTCGATCCCGACACGGCCG
>CBINJP010000023.1:0-65588 GCA_966251045.1 uncultured Sphingomonas sp. | reverse complement strand
GGATTCGAACCCTCGACCCCGACCTTGGCAAGGTCGTGCTCTACCCCTGAGCTACGCCCGCTCTGGCGTTCTGCCCGGAAACCAGTGGGTCCGGGCGGGTGAGGCGGGGCCACTAGCATCGGTCCCGGTGCGGGGCAACCCCCTGAATCGGCCATTGTCCGCGAGAGGGAAAAGACTTGGCCTCCGCGCCTTGAGCCCCCACATAGCCCCAAACCCAAGCCTAAGAGAATCGGGAGCGCTCCCTTGGCCAGTGCCGCACTCACCACCGCCGAACGCGAAGCCGTCGACGCTTTCCGCCGCGATGTCGTCGAGCCGTCGATGACCAAGCTCGTCATCGTCGATTTCTGGGCCGAATGGTGCGGCCCCTGCAAGCAGCTCGGACCCGTGCTCGACAAGGTCGCTGAGGATTATGCCGACAAGGGCGTCGTCCTCGCCAAGATCGACGTCGACAAGAACCAGTTCATCGCCGCCCAATTCCAGGTGCGGTCGATCCCGACCGTCTATGCGATGTTCCAGGGCCAGCTCGTCACCGATCTGAGCCAGGCGCGCACCGAGACGCAGCTCAAATCGGCGCTCGACCAGATCCTTCGCCAGCTGCCGATCCCGGGCGAGGGCGGCGCCGACGATCTGGCAGCCGATATCGATCCGCTGATCGCGATGGCCGAGCAGGTACTGGCCGATGGCGATGCCGAGCGCGCGCTGTCGATCTTCGACCAGATCGCCGAGCTGGCCCCCGACCATCCCGGCGTCACCGCCGGCCGGGCGCGCGCATTGCTGGCGCTGGGACGGACCGGCGAGGCCGAGATCGCCGTCGCCGACCTGCCCGACGATATCGCCAGGTCTCCCGAGGTCGAACGCGCGCAGGCGGCGATCGAGATCGCGAGGGAAGCGGTGCCGGTCGAGGACATCTCCGGCCTCGCCGCTCAGGTCGCGGCGAACCCCGAGAATATGGACGCGCGGCTCGAACTGGCCGGCGGGCAGATCGCCAATGGCGACCGCGACGCCGCCGCCGATACGCTGCTGGCGATGATCGCCGACGACAAGGCGTGGAATGACGGCGCGGCCCGCCAGCGGCTGCTCAAATTGTTCGAGGCGGTAGGGCTCGAGGACCCCTGGGTCTCGGCGCAGCGCCGGAGGCTCTCGGCGATCCTGTTCGGATGAGCGCGCCGCGGTGACGGCCACGCGGCTTTCGATCTTTCCGCTGGCGGGGGCGCTGCTCTTCCCCCGCATGCATTTGCCGCTCCATATCTTCGAGCCGCGATACCGCGCGATGGTGACCGATTCGCTCGCGCGCGACCGGCGAATCGGGATGATCCAGCCGCGCGGGCCCGGCGAGCCCGCGCCGCTCTTCGACATGGGCTGCGTCGGGCGCATCGCCGAGGTCGAGGCGCTCGACGATGGGCGGTTCGACATCGTACTCGAAGGGCTGGCGCGCTTCACCGTGCTGCGCGAGCTCGACGTCACCACCTTGTTCCGCCAGGTTGAGGCCGAGCTGGAGCCGGGAAGCGAGGGCGAGATCCTGGCGCTGGCCGAGCGCGCGTCGCTGGAGATCGAATCGCGCCGCTTCGCCGATGCGCAGGGCTATGCCGTCGATTGGGAAGCGGTGGCGCGGCTCGACGACGAATCGCTCGTCAACGGCATCGCCCAGATCGCGCCGTTCGACGTCGCGTCCAAACAGGCGCTGCTCGAAGCCGACCGGCTATCCGACCGGGCCGAGCTGATCATCCAGCTGATGCAATTCTATGGGCGGCACGGGGATGAGGGGGTTTCGACGCTGCAATAGCAGGCCCTTCTATCCGAGAACTCTGCCTCGCCCGACAACGCGCAATCCCTCACGGATCGTCCATTCGCGACCCGGTTGCAGGGCGTCGGCTAGCTCCGGCCAGTCGAAAAACGCGATTTCGACGTCGCGCCGATCTCCCGGCGCGAGCGGATGATCGAGCAGAATCCGTCCGATCGCGAAGCCTGTCGCAAATCCGAAATCGTGGCTTGGACGATAGTCGCCCATGGCCGGCCCCGAACGACCGCCGAATTCCGTCGGCAGAAGTTCGATTTCGGCGCGCACCACCGGCATCGTCAGACCGTAAGCCCCTGCAACAGCTTTGGCACCTCACCGCTCTCACCGCGCGCTTCGGCCATGAAGGCGCGCTTGAGCGGGGGGAGCTTCTGGACCGCCGAAAGGCCGAAACGGCGCGCGGCGCTGGCGGTCTTGCCGGGGATGCCGAACAGGCGCGTCAGGCCGTCGGTCGCGGCGGCGACCATCAGCGTGTCGAGCCCGCGCCAGCGCTGGTAGCGTGCGAGCAATTGCGCATCGCCGAGGTCCATCCCGAGGCGCTTGCCCTCCACCAGCACCTCGACGAGCGTTGCGACGTCGCGGAAGCCGACATTGACGCCCTGGCCGGCGATCGGATGGATGCCGTGCGCGGCGTCGCCGACCAGGGCGAGCCGGTCGGCGGTGATCCACGCGGCGTGGTGGAAGCCGAGCGGGTGGCTGAAACGCGGGGTGAGCCTGCTCAGCGTGCCGAGGAAGCCGCCCATGCGCTTCTCTGCCTCGTGCAGGAAGGCACGGTCCGACAGCGCGAGCATGCCGGGCGCATGCGCGCGCCGCACCGACCAGACGATCGCCGAGCGATGGCCAACGGCGTCGTCGATCAACGGCAGGATCGCGAAGGGCCCCTCCGGATAGAAGATCTCGAAGGCGATATTCTCATGGGCACGCTCGTGATGGAGCGAGACGACCAACGCGGCATGATCATAGGTCCAGCGCGCGACCTTGAGCCCGGCCGCCTCGCGCGTCGGCGAATTGCGGCCCTCGGCGGCGATCAGCAACCGCGCGCGGACGGTCCTGCCCGAATCGAGTTGCGCGGTGACGCCGTGCGGGGCGCGCTCCACCGAGATGGCGCGGGTCTTCATCCGGACATCGGCGAGGGGGGCGGCCTGCGCCGCTTCGAGCAGCGCGGTGCGCAAGTCGCGATTCTCGAACATGTAACCCAGCGCGCCGGTATCCGGGTCGGGCTCGAAATCGAGCGCGCCCGGCGCCAGCCCGTCCGAAACGCGGATGCCCGCGATCGGACAGCCCTTGCCCGACAGCCGCTCCGCCACGCCGATCGCCTCGAACATCCGGTAAGGCGCGCTGGCGATCGCCGAGGCGCGGCCATCGAAGCTGGCGGCGAGGATCTGCGCGGGATCGGCGGGATCGACCACGATCGAACTGATCCCGTGGCGGTCGAGCGCGACCGCGAGCGCGCTGCCGACCAGTCCGCCGCCGAGGATGAAGATGTCCGCGCGATCTGCGTCATTGGCCATGGTCACGCCCTAGAGCCTGTTTACCCCAAAAACAAAGCATCATCCCGGCAAACCGGAACCGAGCTTGTTCTTTGCGCCTTCGCGTCTTTGCGTGAGTCGGCATTTCTCACACAAAGACGCGTAGGCACGAAAAGAAGAAGGACGAAATCAGCTCCGGCTTCGCCGGAATGGTGTCGGAAGCGAGTACAAAACAAGTCCATCTTGACGCGGGACTCGCACTACGCGATGATTCCGCCGCACCCCCTGAAAATCTGGAGGCTGGGCCGTTGGCGACCCGGGCAAAAGCGTCGTCGTGGCGCGATAACATGAAGCTTGGCGCCCGCCGCAGCGGCGCTCTGATCGGCGGCATCCTGCTGTTTCTCGGTGTGCTGATGCTCGCGCTCGCGCTGGCCAGCTATCATGCGCAGGATCCGTCGCTGAACACCGCGTCCGGCGGCCCGGCGCGGAACCTGATGGGGCCGTTCGGCGCGTGGCTGGCCGACATGCTCTTCTCGGTCTTCGGCGTGTCGGTCTATCTGCTCATCCCCGTGGCGCTGATCGCCGCGAACCGGCTGCTGCGCGATTCCGCTGTCGGCGAGTGGGGCCGGATGCTGCGCGGCGCGACGATCGGCGCGGTGCTGATCGCCACCGCCTTTGCCTATGTGCCCTTCGATTCGACCTTGCCGGCGCAGCGCGCCGGGCTGATCGGGCTGATCGCCGCGGGCGGCATCCGCTGGGCGCTGGGGCTGATCGGCGATGCCGGCACCGCGCTGTGGATCGGACGCGGGCTCGCGGTACTGCTCGCGGGCCTGGGCGGCTGGATCTGGTGGCGCGCGCTTGATTTCTCGCTGCCCGAGCGCAACTGGAGCATTCCCAAGCTGCCCTTCAAGGCCGAGAATGACGATGATGGCCCGCCCAAGCTGCTGAAGGGTCCCGAGCCGGCGGCCCAGGGGCAGCTCAAGCCCCAGCCGCGCAAGGTGGCGATGCCCGATGCGCGCCCCGGCCCGGTGATCGCCGACCGCAACCTCCAGCCGAGCCCCGCGCGGGCCAAGGCCCCGACCCAGGCCAGCCTCGATTTCCGCGACACCTACACGCTGCCGCCGCTCGACCTGCTCAAAGCCGCAGCGCCCGGCACCAATAACGCCGTCGACAAGGCGGCGCTCGAGCGCAACGCCCGGCTGCTCGAAAGCGTGCTCGACGATTTCCATGTGAAGGGGCAGATCGTCGAGGTCCGGCCCGGACCGGTCGTCACCATGTACGAGCTCGAACCCGCCAGCGGGATCAAGGCGAGCCGGGTGATCCAGCTCGCCGACGATATCGCGCGCAACATGTCCGCCATCTCCGCGCGCGTCGCGACCATCCCGGGGCGCAGCGTGATCGGCATCGAATTGCCCAATGCCAAGCGCGAGCCGGTCAATCTCCACGAGCTGATCGGCAGCCAGAGCTTCGAGGATCAGGGCGCGAGCCTGCCGCTCGTGCTCGGCAAGAATATCGGCGGCGATCCGGTGATCGCGGACCTGGCGCCGATGCCGCACCTGCTCGTCGCGGGCACCACCGGATCGGGCAAGTCGGTCGGGCTCAACTGCATGATCCTGTCGCTGCTCTACCGGCTGACCCCGGACCAGTGCCGGATGATCATGATCGATCCCAAGATGCTCGAACTGAGCATGTACAAGGGTATCCCGCATCTGCTCGCCGAGGTCGTCACCGATCCGCCCAAGGCGGTGCGCGCGCTCAAATGGGCGGTCGAGCAGATGGAGGACCGCTACCGGATGATGGCCTCGGTCAATGTCCGCAGCCTCGCGAGCTTCAACGACAAGGTGCGCCAGGCCAAGGCCAAGAACCAGAAGCTCGGCCGCAAGGTGCAGTGTGGTTACGACGAGAATGGCCGGCCGATGTACGAGGAGGAGACGCTCGATCTCTCCCCGCTGCCGCAGATCGTGGTGGTGGTCGACGAGCTGGCCGACCTGATGATGACCGCGGGAAAGGAAGTCGAGTTCCTGATCCAGCGGCTCGCGCAAAAGGCGCGCGCGGCGGGCATCCACCTGATCATGGCGACCCAGCGCCCCTCGGTCGATGTCATCACCGGTGTGATCAAGGCGAATTTGCCGACGCGGATCAGCTTCCACGTCACCTCGAAGATCGATTCGCGCACCATTTTGGGCGAGCAGGGCGCCGAGCAGCTGCTGGGCAAGGGCGACATGCTCTATATGGCGAACGGCAAGCAGATCACCCGCGTCCACGGCCCCTTCGTCAGCGACGAGGAAGTGATGGCGGTCGCCGATTTCTGGCGCAGCCAGGGCGAACCCGACTATATCGCCGCGGTAACCGAGGAGCCCGAGGATGGCGGCTTCTCGCTCGATGGCGCCCCCGAGGGCGACGATTCGCCCGAGCAGCAGCTCTATCGCCGCGCGGCGCAATTGGTCGCGGAGAGCCAGAAGGCCTCGACCTCATGGCTCCAGCGCCAGCTCCGCGTCGGCTATAACAGCGCGGCGCGGCTGATCGAGCAGATGGAGCGCGACGGGCTGGTCTCGAAACCCGATCATGTCGGGCGGCGTGAGGTGCTGATGGATACCGATGGGCGACCGCTGTGAGAGGGATCGTTCGCGGCGCCGAGGGGTTCACCGGGCATTCAAGCCGCTCCGGGTAGCGGCGGTCCCGATTAGTTTGGAGAAGAGTGTGTTTCGATTGCCGACGACGTTCGCGATGGCGCTTGCCGCCCCGATGCTGGTTTCGGCCGCACCGGTGGCCGAGCTGGTGCAGGTGCAGAGCCACCTCCAGGCGGTCTCGACCATGACCGCGACCTTCAGCCAGCAGGACCGCAACGGCCGCGTGCTGACCGGCACGATGACCCTCAAGCGCCCCGGCAAGATCCGCTTCCAGTATCAGAAGGGTGTGCCCCAGCTGATCGTCGCCGATGGCCGCTCGCTCTATTTCATCGATTATCAGGTGCGCCAGGTCGAGCGCTGGCCGATCGGCAACTCGCCGCTCGCGGTGCTGCTCAACCCAAAGCGCGATATCGCCCAGTTCGCCAAGCTGGTGCCTTCGCGCAGCGCGAACGTGATCTCGGTCGAGGTGCATGATCCCAAGCATCCCGAATATGGCCGGATCACGATGATCTTCCAGAAGAACGCCTCGGCCCCCGGCGGGCTGATGCTCGAAGGCTGGATCGCGCTCGATTCGCAGAACAACCGGACCCTGATCCGGCTGTCGAACCAGAAGTTCAACGCGCCTGTCGCCGACGGGACGTTCCGCTGGAACGATCCGCGGACGCCGAGCCGTCCGAATCGTTAATTCTGTTCATGTGGCGGACAGCTTTACCCGACTAGAACAGCAAGTGCGGATGTGGGGCGGCCCGGGATTTTCCCCCTGTTGCCCGGACGGCCCATCTCCCGCCTGCGTGACGAACGCCAGGTCGGCCCTCGCTCCAATGCCCCCGGAGCGAGGGCCTTTCCTTTTTATTTGATCGTCTCTCGGCGATGGGCGGTGCCAGCCCCGTATCGGGTGAACAGCGCCCCGCGCTGTTCAGACCATGCCGGGGGGCATGGCCGACCCAATGCGCCCCACCCGGCCTCCCATAGCGTATCCGTGCGGAGCCCGGCTGGCGGAGCGGGCTGGCACCGCCTGACAAAAACGCTACATCGCGGCGATGAAGATCGCTTCCTGGAACATCAACTCGGTCCGATTCCGCATCGACATCGTCGAGCAGTTCCTCCGCGAGGAGGCGCCCGACATTCTCTGCCTTCAGGAAACCAAGGTGATCGACGGCGATTTCCCCGCCGCGCCGTTCCGCAAGCTCGGATATGATCATGTCATCATCCATGGCCAGAAAATGCACCACGGCGTCGCGATCATCGCGCGCGTGCCGGTGGTGGAGGACGACCGGCTCGACTGGCAGGCCAATGGCGAGGCGCGGCATGTCGGCGTGCGGTTGCCCAACGGTGTACGGCTCGAGAATGTCTATGTTCCCGCCGGCGGCGATATTCCGGATCGCGAGGTGAACCCGAAATTCGGGCAGAAGCTCGATTTCGTCGAGCGGATGACGCAGTGGTCTGCGCAGCTCGACGTGCCCACCATCCTCACGGGCGATTTCAACATCGCCCCGCTCGAATGCGATGTGTGGAGCCATAAACAATTGCTGGATGTCGTCAGCCATACGCCGATCGAGGTCGAGGCGCTGGCGCGGCTGCAGGCGGCGCATGACTGGGTCGATCTCGGCCGCCGTTTCATCCCCGCGCCCGAGCGCTGCTACACCTGGTGGAGCTATCGCGCCAAGGACTGGGAGGCGTCGGACCGCGGGCGGCGGCTCGATCATATGTGGGCGAGCCCCGCCATCGCGGACACAGCGACCAGCCATAAAGTTTGCGAGCCGTGCCGCAGCTGGCTCAAGCCCTCCGATCACGTCCCCATCGTCACCGAGTTCGACTTTTGAGCGATCCGCACGCCGTCGCCAACGCCATCGACGCGCTCAGGCGCGGCTGGCCGGTGGCGATCGGCGGGCTGCGTCTGCTCGCGGTCGAGACGGCGGACCGCGAGCGGCTCAAGGCGTTCGATCCAGATGCCTGGGCGCCGTTGCTGATCTCGGCGGGGCGCGCATTGACGCTCAAGCTGGCGAACCAGCTCGAAGCGGCGGTGCCCGATGCGCCGGTGCTGATCGATCGCGTCGCCTGGCTCGATTTCGATACCGCCACCGCGCTCGCCGACCCGCAGCTCGACCTCGCCACGCCGATGAAGGGGCCGTTCCGCGCGATCCCCGTGCGCGAGCCCGATTCGGCCGCCGCCGCGCTCCGCCTCGCGCGGATCGCGGGGGTGCTGCCCGCCTTCTTCGTGATGCCGAGCACCGGCGCGGCGATCACCCCCGCCGATATCGACGCGCATGAGGATGCCGACCGGCTGCGCATCGTCGCGCGCGCGCGGCTGCCCGTCGCGGGAGCCGAGGATGCCGAGATCGTCGCTTTCCGCACCGACGAGATGCCCGGCGAGCATGTCGCCCTGTTGATCGGCGCCCCCGACGGGAGCCCGCCGCTCGTGCGGCTGCACAGCGAGTGCCTGACCGGCGACGTACTCGGCTCCCTCAAATGCGATTGCGGGCCGCAGCTTCAGGCCGCGATCGCCGCGATTGAGGCGAGCGGCTGGGGCATCCTCCTCTATCTCCGGCAGGAAGGGCGCGGGATTGGGCTGATCAACAAATTGCGCGCCTATGCGCTGCAGGATCAGGGCTTCGACACGGTCGACGCCAACACCCGCCTCGGCTTCGCGGTCGATTCGCGCAATTTCGCGGTGGCGGCGCGGATGCTGACGCTGCTCGGGCAGGGGAAGGTGCGGCTGCTCACCAACAATCCCGAGAAGGTGGCGGCGCTCGAAGCCGCCGGCGTGAAGGTGACCGAACGCGTCCCCCACAGCCTGCCGCCCAATCCGCACAATGAACGCTATCTGGCCACCAAGCGCGACCGGACGGGGCATCAATTCTAAACTCCGTCACCCCGGCGAAAGCCGGGGTACCGCTTCTTCTCTTCGCGTCTTTGCGCCTTTGTGTGAGTCAAATTTGCTCACACAGAGCCACGAAGGCACAAAAAGGAAATGAGGCCGGGCTTCGCCCGGTGCCGCCTGTCAGGCGATCAGCCGCGCGACCTCATCGAAATCATGCGCGATCTCGGTCACGCCCAGCGCGCGCAGCGTGTCGGCATGGCCCAGCCCGCAATGCATCCCCGCGCACAGTCCGATGACATGCGCGCCCGACGCCACCGCGCCGGTGACGCCCACCGGCGAATCCTCGAGGATCACGGTCCGGGCGATGTCCACGCCCAGCGCCGCCGCGGCATGGAGATAGAGATCGGGGGCGGGCTTGCCGCGCGTCACATGCTCGGCGCCGCTGAAGATCCGGCCTTCGAACACATCGCCCAGCCCCAGATGCGCGAGATGGCTGGTGATCCAGCGGGTCGAGCTCGACGAGGCGACTGCCTTGGGAAGCTCCGCCGGCAGGCCGAGGATGAAGTCGATGGCGCCCGCTACCGATGGATAGCCCTCCGCGATGGCGCGGCGATCTTCTTCCTCGCGCGCTTCGTGGAAACTGTCCGGAATGGCGCGGCCGATCCAGCGCTCGATCGCGGCGAGGAAGTCGCCACCGGCGAGCCCCATGAAATTGGCCATCGAGTCTTCGGGCGAGGTCGGATGGCCGATGCCGGTCAGGTAATCGGCGATCTGCTTGTTCCCGGCATATTCGCTTTCGAGAAGGACGCCATCGAAGTCGAAGATTATCGCGTCGAACTTCACTGGCGAGATCCGAACAGCGCGGTGCCGACCCGGACATGGCTCGCCCCCAGCGTCACCGCGGTCTCGAAATCGCCTGACATGCCCATGCTGAGCCCGGCAATGCCATGGTCGCGCGCCAGTTTGGCGAGCAATGCGAAATAGGGGGCGGGCTCCACATCGAGCGGGGGAACGCACATCAGCCCGGCGATCTCCAACCCCAGCTCCCGGGCATGATCGAGCAGCGCGGGGAGATCGGCGATGGCGCAACCGCCTTTCTGCTCCTCCGCCCCGATATTGACCTGGACGAAGAGCATGGGTGCCTTGCCCAGCTTCGCCATCGCCCTGGCGAGCGCATCGGCGAGCGAGGGGCGATCGACCGAATGGATCGCATCGAACAGCGCGACCGCTTCCTCGGCCTTGTTCGACTGGAGCTGGCCGACAAGGTGCAGCGCGATCCCCGGCGTCTCCGCGCGCAGTTCGGGCCATTTGGCGGCGGCTTCCTGCACGCGGTTCTCGCCGAACACGCGCTGGCCCGCCGCGATCAGGGGGCGGATCGCCGCGGCGTCATGCGTCTTGGAGATGGCGATCAGCGTGACGCTGCCGGGCGATCGGCCGGAGATCTTCGCGGCGCGCGCGATCGACTGGCGGACCGCGTCGATCCTTGAACTGGCATCGTCGGAGAGCATGGGCGCCGCTATAGGAGGGGCGATGCGACCCCGCCACCCCCCGATTCCCACCCTCTGGCTGATGACCGATCCGCGCATGGGCGAAGCGCTTTGGCCCGCGCTGGAGCGGTTGCCGCGCGGCGCCGGCGTGGTGGTGCGGCATCGGGGCGCACCGGACCGCGCAGCCCTGATCCGGCGGGTGGCGAAGGTGGCACGGAGGCGCGGGCTGGTTCTGGTCGTCGCGCAGGGGCGCGGCCGCGCGAACGTCCACAATGGCCGCCCGGGTTGGCGCGGGGCCCTCGTCACGGCCTCGGCGCATTCGCGGCGCGAGGCGATTCAGGCGGTACGCCGGGGGACCGATGCGGTGTTCCTGTCCCCGGTGTTCGCGACGCGATCGCATCCCGGGGCCGCATCGCTCGGGCGCGCGAGGTTCGGACTGATCGCCCGCGGGCTCGGGATTCCGGTGATCGCGCTGGGAGGGATGGACGCCCGGCGCGCGAAATCGCTGCCTGGAGCACATGGCTGGGCGGGGATCGACGCCTGGTTGGACTAACCACCTGATATCCCTGCTTTCGCAGGGATGAGGCTATGCGTCAGAAGCGGAAAGCGGTGCCGACATAGACCGCCTGGCTGTCACGGCGGTTGTCGGTCAGGCGCGGCAGGCGCTCGCGCTCGGTCTCGCTCCTGTAGCGCACACCGGCGGTGAGATCGAAGTTGCGGGTCAGCGAATAGCTGCCGCCGACATCGATCGAGTAGCTGGGCTTATCGCCGATCAGCGCCGGCGTGTTCGCCAGCGGACGATCGGTGCTGGCCTGGACGCGGCCCCCGGCGCGCTTGCCGATATAGGAGACGCCGACATTGGTGCGCTCGCGGCTGCCCGGCTCGGCGACCAGATCGACGCGAGTGACATCGCCCGAAACCGAGAAGCGCTTCCAGCCGACCGAAACGCCGAGATTATAGGCGACCGGCGCGACGCCGACAGTGGGCGAAACGCTGCGGTCCGCCGCAGCGACGGCGGTGCGCGTGGAGCGCGCGCGGACCGAGACAGTGACCGCGCGGCTGCCGGTGCGGCGCGAATCGGAGGGCGTGAAGCGGAAACCCGAATCGGGCAGGCCGCCACGCGCGAGCACGGCGGCGAGCTTCGGATCGGCCGAGGCGGGCGTGAAAATGCCCATTCCGCGAAGCGATACGCTCCGCTTGGGCGCGGAAATCCGCGGCTGCCGGCTCTCCTGCGCCTGGAGCGCGGGCGCGAGAAAAAGGCCGGCGACGGCGAGCGTCCCCAGTCCGATTCCTGCTGTCCAGCGCGCGAGTCGCATTTTCATCCCTCCTAGATGGGGAAAACTACCATGATTCGGAAGCCAAGTTCCACAACCGGCACCATTTTCCTAGATAGTGTTGCTCCGTACCCACATAAAGCCTTCGTCCCGCGCCGTCCGCGCTCGCCTTGCTCCCGCCACAAGAGCCTCTATAGATGCGGGCCTTGCTTATGACTGCCTTAGGAATGTGTTGATGAACCGCCTGTTGCGCACCGTGATCCTGGGGTCGCTCGTCCTGCCGCTCGCCGCCTGCGGAGGCGGGGGCGACCGTGCCCGCGCCGACACCGCGGCCTCGAAGGTCACGACGATCGGCGTCAACGCCTATCTGTGGCGCGCGACACTCGACACGCTGAGCTTCATGCCGCTGCTGCAGACCGATTCGGCGGGCGGCGTGATCGTCACCGACTGGTATGTGAACCCCAATTCGCCGACCGAGCGGATGAAGCTGACCGTCAGCATCCTCGATCAGGATCTGCGCGCCGACGCGCTGCGCGTCGCCGCCTCGCGTGAGGTTCTGCGCGGCGGCCAGTGGGTTTCGGCTCCGGTTCAGGCGGCGACCGTCCAGAAGCTCGAGGACATCATCCTTACCCGCGCTCGCGACCTTCGCCGCGCGGCGGTTGCGAGCGACTAAGAGGCTTTTTGTGGATCGGCTCACGCCGATCGTGCGGCACCAGCCCGCTCCCCCACCCGGCCTCCCATAGAATACACTGGCGTTGGGAGGCCGGGTGGGGGAGCGGGCTGGTGCCGTTTCCCTGCCGGCGCAAGACGCTTGATCGCCCCCGGCACGCTATTTAGGGCCCGAGTGTGAGCAACGACGAAAAACCAGTATCGCGCTTCAATGCGCTGAAGGCCGATGCCGCGTGGCAGAAGGTGTGGGAGGAAAACCGCACCTTCGCCGCCGATGACGCGTCGCCCAAGCCCAAAAGCTATGTCCTCGAGATGTTCCCCTATCCCTCGGGGCGCATCCATATGGGGCATGTCCGCAATTACACGATGGGCGATGTGCTCGCGCGTTTCCGGCGGATGCAGGGGATGGAGGTGCTCCACCCGATGGGCTGGGACGCGTTCGGCATGCCCGCCGAAAATGCCGCGATGGAAAAGAAGGTCCATCCCGGCGGCTGGACCCGCGAAAATATCGCCACGATGAAGGCGCAGCTCAAGCGCCTGGGCTTCGCGCTCGACTGGACGCGAGAGCTGGCGACGTGCGAGCCCGATTATTACGGGCACGAACAGGCTTTGTTCCTCGACCTGCTCGACCATGGCCTGGTCTATCGCAAGGAATCGGCGGTCAATTGGGACCCGGTCGACATGACCGTGCTCGCCAACGAGCAGGTGATCGACGGCAAGGGCTGGCGATCGGGCGCCCCGGTCGAGCGGCGCAAGCTGAGCCAGTGGTTCCTGAAGATCACCCAGTTCGCCGACGAGCTGCTGGAAGGCGTCAAGGCGCTCAAGCATTGGCCCGACAAGGTCAAGCTGATGCAGGAGAACTGGATCGGCAAGTCCGAGGGGCTGCAGTTCCGCTTCGCGCTCAAGGACGGTGGCGAGGTCGAGGTCTTCACCACGCGGCCCGACACCATCTTCGGATCGAGCTTCGTCGCGATCGCCGCGGACCATCCGATCGCGCAAAAGGTTGCCGAGGGCAGCGCCGAGGCGGCCGCCTTTATCGAGCTGTGCAAGCAGGGCGGGACCACCGCGGCCGAGCTGGAGACGCAGGAGAAGCTCGGTTTCGACACCGGGCTGCGCGCCCTGCACCCCTTTGATCCGGCATGGGAATTGCCGGTCTATATCGCCAATTTCGTGCTGATGGACTATGGCACCGGTGCCGTGTTCGGCGTGCCGGCGCACGACCAGCGCGATTTCGAATTCGCGACCAAATACGCGCTGCCGATCCGCCGCGTGGTCTCCGACGGCGACAAGACCGATCCCGGGTTCGACGATGCCGAGGCTTATACGGGTCCGGGCACGCTGGTGAACGCGCACTTCCTCGACGGCATGGACGTCGCCGATGCCAAGCGCGAAGTCATTCGCCGCGCCGAAGCGGACGGGTGGGGCCAGGGCCAGACCGCGTGGCGGCTGCGCGACTGGGGCGTGAGCCGCCAGCGTTACTGGGGCACGCCGATTCCGGTGATCCATTGCGAGGCATGCGGCGTCGTCCCCGCGCCGCGCGAGAGCCTGCCGATCGTGCTGCCCGAGGATGTGAGCTTCGAGATTCCCGGCAACCCGCTCGACCGGCATCCGACTTGGCGCAATGTCGATTGCCCCAAATGCGGCGGCCCGGGACTGCGCGAGACCGACACGCTCGACACCTTCGTCGATTCGTCCTGGTATTTCATCCGCTTCGCCAGCCAGCCGAACGACAAGCCGTTCGACAAGGCGGTCGCCGAGCAATGGCTGCCCGTCGCGCAATATATCGGCGGGGTGGAGCATGCGATCCTGCACCTGCTCTACGCCCGCTTCTGGACGCGGGCGCTGAGCCATATGGGCATGCTCGACGTCGCCGAGCCCTTTGCGGGGCTGTTCACCCAGGGGATGGTGACGCACGAGACCTATTACGCTCTCGACGACCTTGGCCGAGTGACTTGGTATTCTCCCGAGGAGCTTCGCATCGAGGGTGGCGCGGCCACGGAGATCGCGACCGGCCGGCCGGTTTCGGTCGGCCGCGTCGAGAAAATGTCGAAATCGAAGAAGAACACGGTCGATCCGACCGCGATCGTCGATCAATATGGTGCCGACGCGGTGCGCTGGTTCGTGATTTCGGACAGCCCGCCCGAAAAGGACCTCGAATGGTCCGAGAACGGGATCGAGGGCGCATGGCGCTTCGTCAACCGGATGTGGCGGCTGTTCGACGCGCTCGACGGCAGCGAAGGCGTGGATTCGGCGCTCGACAAGAAGCTCCACCGGACCATCGCCGGGGTCGCGGCCGATATTGAGGCGCTGGCCTTCAACAAGTCGGTCGCCAAGCTCTACGAGCTGGTCGGCGCGATCGAAAAGGCGCCGCCTTCGGCCTCGCGCAATAATGCGATCCGCACCGTGGCACGAATCGCCGCGCCGATGGTTCCGCATCTGGCCGAGGAAGTCTGGGCGAAGATGGGTGAGAGCGGCTTGATCGCCGACGCGCCCTGGCCGCAGGTGGACCCGGCGATGCTGGTCGACGACGAGGTGACGATCGCCGTGCAGGTGAATGGCAAGCTCCGCGATACGCTGATGGTGGCCAAGGGCACGCCCAAGGACACGCTCGAGGCGATTGCGCTTGCCAACGCCAATGTTCAGCGCATCTTGTCGGGCGGCGAACCGAAAAAGGTGATCGTGGTGCCCGACCGTCTGGTGAACATCGTCGCATGAAGGCGCCCGCCGCCCTGCTCGGCCTGGTGCTGCTCTCGGGCTGCCAGCTCCAGCCGCTCTATGGCGGCGGAGTGAACGGGCCGGTCCAGTCGACCATGGCCGCGGTGCAGGTCGCGCCGATCGAGGGCCAGGCGGGCTGGCTGATGGGCAATGCGCTGCGCGACCGGCTCGAAACCGGGCAGAATGTCGCGCCGCGCTACCGGCTCGAGGTGCGGCTCGACGATCAGATCGCCGGCCTTGGCGTGCGGCGCGACGATTCGGTGGCGCGCGAGCGGCGGACGTTGCGCGCGCGCTATCAGCTTGTCGAGATTTCGACCGGGACGGTGGTGCTCGATGCGACCGCGGGCTCCGACGCCGGCATCGACGTGGTCGGCAGCGAATATGCGACGATCGCGGCCGAGCGGTCCGCGCTCGAGCGGCTTTCGGGGATCGTCGCCGACCAGATCGTGGCGCGCGTTGCCCGCTTCGCCCAATCCCAGCCGTCTCAGTCACAGGCAGCCAAGTGAAGGCAAGCGCGACGCAGATCCGCACCGCGCTCGACAATCCAAAGCCCGACACGCGTTTCTATCTGCTCCATGGCCCCGACGAAGCCGGCGCGAACGAGCTGGCGGCACGGCTGGCCCGGGCGATCGGCCCGGATGTCGAACGCATCGACATAGAATCCAGGGAGTTACGCAGCTCGCCGGGCCGGATGGCCGATGAAGCGGCGTCGCTGTCGCTGTTCGGCGGCAAGCGGCTGATCCGCGTCACCGGAATCGACGAATATGCGGTGGAGGCAGTGACCTTGCTGCTCGCGGCCGAGCAGGCGGGCAATCCCGTGGTCGCGATCGGATCGGGGCTCAAGGCGACGGGCAAGCTGGTCAAGCTCGCCATCGCCTCGCCCATGGCGATGGCGCATGCCTGCTACGTCCCCGAGGGACTCGACGCACAGCGGCTCGTCCAGACCATCGCGCGCGAGCACGGCCTGCGCCTCTCAGGCGACGTGCCGCAGCGGATGGCGGCGGCATGTGGCGGCGACCGTGCGATCCTGACGCGCGAGATCGAGAAGCTGGCGCTGTATCTCGACGCGGCGCCCGACCGGCCGGGCGAAGCCGATGGGCGCGCGCTCGACGCGATTGGCGCGGATCTGGGCGACGCGGAGATGTTCGGCGCGATCGAGGCGGTCATCGACGGTCGCGCGGCCGATCTGGGCGGTGAGCTGGCGGGGATCGGCGACGGCATGGCGATTCCGCTGCTGCGCCAACTCGCGCGGCGGCTATTGACGCTGGCGGAACTCCGCGCGGAGGTCGAGGCCGGTGCCGGGGTCGACGAAGTCATTGAGAAGCATCGGATATTCTTCAAGGAAAAGGCCGCGACCCATCGCGCGCTGCGCCGCTGGAACTCGGGGCAGCTGGCACGCGCGATCGACCGGGTGCGTGAGGCCGAGCGCGGGATGATGCGCTCGTCGAGCGCGGGCGAGGTGCTCGCCGAAGCCGAATGCGTGGTGATCGCCCGGCAGGCGGCGCGGCAGGGGCGCTGAGCCAGCTCCCTCTTCCCGCGCTCGCGGGGGAGGGAAGGACCAGCTTGAAATGTTGGATTTCCCCTGCTTGGCTCAGCGCGGGCGCGAACCACCCGCCGATCCCGCCGCTCTTTGACATCCCTGGATGCAACGCACGCCGATCGCGCGCGGTCAGCCTTCGAAACGCGCTTTGGCCTCCATTTAATTCCACATAAGGTCGGCGCGCCGCCTAGATCTTCTCGCCGGTCAGCCGCTGGCAGACCATGTCGAGCTGGTCGAGCGTCGAATAGGCGAGCGTCAGCGTACCGCCCTTGGCGCCATGCGCGATGCGGACGTTGAGCCCGAGCACATCGCCCAGATGGCGTTCGAGCGCCTGGATGTCGGGATCGCGGCCCGCGCCTTCCTTGCGCTTCGAAGGCTTGGCGCTGCGGGCAAGCTTCTCCGCCTCGCGGACCGACAGGCCCTTGTCGGCGACCAGCCGCGCCAGCTTCTCGGCGTCGGGCGCGCCGATCAGCGCGCGGGCATGGCCCATCTCGATCGCGCCTTCGATCAGCAGATCGCGCACGCCCTGCGGCAGCTCGAGCAGGCGCATCAGGTTCGACACATGACTGCGCGACTTGTGGACGATCTTGCCGAGCACTTCCTGCGTGTGGCCGAATTCCTTGATGAGGCGGGCATAACCCTCGGCCTCCTCGATCGCGTTGAGATCCTGCCGCTGGATATTCTCGATCAGCGCGATTTCAAGCGTCTCGGCGTCGCTCAGCTCGCGGATGATCACGGGTACTTCGTGGAGCCGCGCGCGCTGGGCGGCGCGCCAGCGGCGCTCACCGGCGACGATCTGATAATCCTTGCCGTGGGGCCGCGCGAAGATCGGCTGGATCAGCCCGCGCTGGGCGATCGACCTGGCGAGCTCTTCCAGTGCATCCTCGTCGAAATGGCGGCGCGGCTGGTCAGGGTGCGGCGTCAGCGAGCTCACCGGCAGCATGCGGATGCCGCCCGCGGTCGATTCGGGCGAACCGGTGACCGGCTCCTCGCGGATATTGTCACCGAGCAGCGAGCTGAGCCCGCGGCCGAGGCCGGGGCGCGGCTTGCGTTGCGCAACGGGCGAAGCGGAATTCTCTTCGGTCATGCGGCCTTCTTGTGCTTGGGCAGGCGCTCGATCACTTCGCGGGCGAGCGCGATATAGGCCTCCGATCCGGGGCATTTATAGTCGTAGATCAGCGCCGGCAGCCCATGGCTGGGCGCTTCGGAGAGGCGGACATTGCGCGGGATCACCGTGTTGAACACGACATTGCCCAGCACCGCGCGGACATCGTCCGACACCTGGTCGGTGAGGCGATTCCGGCGATCGTACATGGTGAGCACCACGCCGAGTATGCCCAGACCGGGGTTGAAGCGGCTGCGGATGCGCTCGACCGTGTTGAGCAATTGGCTGAGCCCTTCGAGCGCGAAGAATTCGCACTGGAGCGGGACGAGCAGCGAATTGGCGGCGACCATCGCGTTGATCGTCAGCAAGCCCAGCGAGGGCGGGCAATCGATCAGGATCACGTCCCAGCGATTGCCGGTGTCGCGGCGGAACGCGGCCTCCAGCCGATGGGTGCGCGCCTCGAACTCGATCAGCTCGATCTCGGCGCCCGACAGGTCCTGGGTGGCGGGGACGATATCGAGCCCGGGCACGCGGGTGGGCATCGCCACCGCTTCGAGGGTGGTGTCGCTCACCAGCAGGTCGTAGCTCGAATGCTCGCGTTCCGAGCGCGTGATGCCGAGTCCGGTCGAGCAATTGCCCTGCGGATCGAGATCGATCAGCAGTACGCGCTTGCCGATCGCGGCCAGCGCCGTCCCGACATTGATCGCCGTGGTGGTCTTCCCCACCCCGCCCTTCTGATTGGCTATGGCGATACAGATCATCTCGGGCGTACCTTACGCGCAATCACGATTCCCGAATCCGGGGAGGTGATGCTTGGTTCCACGTGAAACACACCCTGCCATGCGCCGCGCGTGGCTTCCACCTCCGATTCGGCGTTTCGGCCCTTTGGAAGCAACCAGACTGTGGACGAATCTGTGCAATGCGCCGCTCCGGCAAAGAGTTCGTAGAGCGGGGCAACCGCGCGGGCGGACATGATCGCGGCGCGCTTTGCGGGCTTGTGGGTCTCGATTCGGCTGGCCGCGACGGTGACATTGGCGAGTCCGAGGGCCCTGGCGGTCGAGCGGAGAAACTCGGCGCGTTTGGTCCGGGGCTCGACCAGAGTGACCTCACGATCGGTCAGGATGGCGGCGACAATGCCGGGAAGGCCCGCGCCCGAGCCGATATCGATCCAAGGGCCATCGACGTCGGCGAGCGGGACCAGCTGGGCCGAATCGATGAGATGGCGGTTCCAGAGCTGATCGAGGGTCGAGGCGGCGATCAGATTCTGGCGCTTGGACTCCTCGCGCAGGATCGCGGCGTAGCGCTCCAGCAACGTTTCACGTGAAACATCGAAGCGCGCGCGGACCCAGTCCCGGGCTTCATCCTCGGTCATGCGGCGGCCCGGCGGGCGTGGAGGAGGATCGCGGACAGCGCCGCCGGGGTGATGCCGCGAATTCGCGAGGCCGCTCCCAAAGTCTCCGGCCGCGCCTTGGAGAGGCGCTCGACCATCTCGTTCGACAGGCCCGGGATCGCTCCAAAATCGAGCGCGCCGAGGCGGACGGCGTCGTTCGACCGCAGCTGCGCGATCTCGGCCTCCTGCCGCTCGAGATAGGGGGCATAGCGCTGGTCCTCGACATATTCGGCGAGGAGCGCCGGGTCGGCGTCGAGACCGGCCGCGACGTGCGCCACCTCCACACCGGGGAAGCGGAGCCAGTCGCGCCCGGGTCGGCGCGCGCCGTCCTGAGAGACGGGTGCCCCGAGCTGGCCGAGCGCGCTGGCGGTGATCTCGCGCCCAAAGGCGGCGTCGAGCGCATCGCGCTTCGCTTGCCGGGCAGCGAGGCGCGCGCGGCGTTCCTCGCCCAGCAGGCCGAGGCTTTCGGCTATGGGACCCAGTCGGGTCTCGGCATTGTCGGCGCGCAGGCGCAGGCGATATTCGGCGCGGGCGGTGAGCATGCGATAGGGCTCGGTCACGCCCTGCAGTACCAGATCGTCGATCATGACGCCGAGATAGCTGGTGGCGCGGTCGAGGATCAGCGGGACGATGCCGAGCGCGTAGGCCGCAGCATTGGCGCCGGCGGCGAGCCCCTGCCCCGCCGCTTCCTCATAGCCGGTGGTGCCGTTGATCTGTCCTGCGCAGAAGATGCCGGGGATGGCGGGCAGACCCAGCGTGGCGCCGAGCGCGCGGGGATCGATGTGGTCATACTCGACGGCATAGCCAGGGGTGACGATTTCGGCGCGCTCCAGCCCGGGGATCGACGTGACCATTGCCTGCTGGATATCGACCGGGAGCGAGGTCGACATGCCGTTGGGATAGATCAGATGCGTATCGAGCCCCTCCGGCTCGAGGAAAATCTGATGCCCGTCGCGGTCGCCGAACCGGTGAATCTTGTCCTCGATCGACGGACAATAGCGTGGCCCTTGCGCGTCGATCGCGCCGGTGAAGAGCGGCGAACGGTCCAGCCCGGCGCGGATCGCATCGTGGGTGGCTTCATTGGTGCGCGTGATGCCGCAATGGAGCTGGGGGAGCGTGCGGCTCTGAGTCAGCGGCGACATGGCCCAGGGGTCGGCGTCGCTGGACTGCTCCTCGACCCGGGTCCAGTCGATGGTTCGGCCGTCGAGGCGCGGCGGCGTCCCGGTCTTGAGGCGCGCCATCGGCAGGGCAAGCTCGCGGAGCTGGGCGGCGATGCGGTGCGCGGCGGATTCACCGATGCGGCCGCCATCGAGCCGCTCCTCGCCGCGGAAGATGCGGCCGCCAAGGAAGGTGCCGGTGGCGAGGACCACGGCCGGTGCGGCCAGCTCGGCGCCGTCGGCGAGACGGATGCCGGAGACCGCGCCGCCGGTCAGCAGCAGTTCGGCCGCTTCGCCTTCCACCAATGTCAGGCCGGGCTGCGCCTTGAGCATCGCCTGGATCGCGCCGGCATAGCGGGTGCGGTCCGCCTGGATGCGCGGGCCTTGGACGGCGGTCCCCTTGCTGCGATTGAGCATGCGGTAATGGATCGCGGCGGCATCGGCGGCGCGCGCGATCAGGCCATCGAACGCGTCGACTTCGCGAACGAGATGGCCCTTGCCCAACCCGCCGATCGCCGGATTGCACGACATCGCCCCCAGCTTGGCCAGATCGAAGCTGAGCAAGGCAGTGCGCGCGCCGCGCCGGGCGGAAGCCGCCGCAGCCTCGGTCCCGGCATGGCCGCCGCCGATCACGATCACATCGAATTGCATGATGTGGCCGCCTCTAGCTCAGAAGCGTTCCACGTGGAACATCATTTGCCGATACAGAAGCGGGCGAATAGCGCATCGAGCATCGCCTCGACATCGGCGCGGCCGGTGACGGCATCGAATGCGCGGCGGGCGCTGCGGAGATGCTCGGCGGCAAGGAGCAGATCATGCTCCCCGGCTGCGTGGCGGAGGGCTTCCGCGGCCGAGGCGCAGAGGGTGCGCTGACGCTGGTTGAGCGCGACGAGATCGAGAGGCGGAAGCAGCGTACGGGCCCGGGTCGCAATCTCCGACCACAGTGCGTCGATCCCCTCCCCGGTCTTTGCGGAGACCGCGATGCTGCCCTCCGGCGCATGTTCGCGGGCATCGGCGCGGGCGTGAATCGCGATTGCCTCTTCGGGCCCCGGATCGTCGCCGAGCCAGAGCACTAGGTCCGCTTCGGCGAGCGCGGCGCGGGTGCGCTCTATGCCGATGGCTTCGATGACGTCCTCGGTCGCCTCGGCCAGCCCCGCAGTGTCGATCAGCAGATAGGCGAGCCCGTCGCGGACCACCGGGGCCTCGATGCGGTCTCGCGTGGTGCCGGCGATGGGGGAGACGATCGCGGCGTCGCGGCCGGCGAGCGCGTTGAGCAGAGTCGACTTGCCGGCATTAGGCGGACCGGCGAGGACGATGCGGATGCCGTCGCGCAGGCGCTCGACGGGGGGGCGTTCGACCACGGCTTCGATATCGGCGGCCAGCTCGGCGGCACGGTGGAGCTGGGCGTCGGGTTCGACATCGTCCTCGTCGCTATGATCGAGGATCGCCTCGACCCGCGCGGCGATGGCGAGCAGGCGCGCGGTCCAGCCTTCGACCTCACGGCGGACCGCGCCTTCGGCCGAGCGAATCGCGGCACGGCGCTGGAACTCGGTCTCGGCTGCGAGCAGGTCGCCCAGGCCCTCGGCCTCGCTCAGGTCGATTCGGCCATTGGCGAGCGCGCGCCGGGTGAATTCGCCCGGGTCGGCCTCGCGAAGACCGGGCATGCCCGCGAGCGCCGCTTCCACCGCGCGGATCACGGCGCGGCCACCATGGACGTGAAGTTCGGCGACATCCTCGCCGGTGGCGCTATCGGGGACGGGGAAGAGCAGGACGAGCGCGCGGTCGAGCAGATTGCCCTCTTGACGCAAGGCCCGGAGAGCGGCGCGGCGCGGCTCCGGAAGCTCGCCCGCGAGCGCGCGGACCGCGGCGAAGGCCCCTGCCCCGCTCAGCCGCAGCACCGCGATCGCGGCGGGCGGGGCGCCGCTCGATACCGCGTAAATCGTGTCCATTATTTTGGGGTCTTGGTCGCCGCGTCGAACAGGCCGCGCCACATGCTCATCCCCGCCTCGCCCATCGGTGCCCAGGCGCGCGTCATCGTCTCGAACAGCTCGGGGCTGGCGCCCTTCTCCATCGTCTCGGTCATCATCGCGATATAGCGCTCGTGGAGCGGCGTGAGATCGGGCAGCCCGACCGCGCGGCGTGCCTCCTCCGGGGTGCAATCGATTTCGACGTTGATCTTCATTTGGCGCTCTCCCGCGTGGCCGCTATCGTGCGAAACATGACCTATGCGCGCGACTGGGGCGACCTAGCAATGGCCGGGTCGCGGGCGGCGTCACGGAGACAAGAAAATGATCGAGATTCAAACGCTTGAGGGTGACGCCAGCTTCTCCGCCTATTGCGCCGAGCCCGCCGGGACCCCGCGCGGCGCCATTGTCGTGATCCAGGAGATTTTCGGCGTAAATCAAGGGATTAGGCAGAAGTGCGATCGGCTCGCGGCCGATGGATATGTCGCCATCGCCCCCGATCTCTTCTGGCGGCTCGAGCCCGGAATCGAGCTCGACCCCGATGTGCCCGAGGAATTCCAGCAGGCGCTGGGCTGGATGGGCAAGTTCAACCAGGACGCCGGCGTCCGCGATATCGAGGCGACGATCCGGGAAGCGCGAGCGCGCAGCGGCGGCAAGGTCGGGGTGGTCGGCTACTGCCTGGGCGGCCGGCTCGCCTATATGACCGCGGCGCGCACCGATGTGGATGCGAGCGTGGGCTATTATGGCGTCGGGCTCGACGGGCTGCTCGGCGAGAAGCACGGCATCGCCCATCCGCTGCTGCTCCATATCCCTGAGGAGGATCATTTCGTCGACAAGGATGCGCAGGCGCGGATCCATGCGGGGCTCGACGACCATCCCAAGGTCACGATCTACGACTATCCCGGCGAGGACCATGGCTTCGCGACCGAAATGGGCAAGCGCCGCTCGCCGCAGTCGGCCGATCTGGCGGACCGGCGGACGGCGGAATTCTTTGCGGCCAATCTGGACTGAGCCACGCTTTCTTTCGGAAGTTGACACGAACTTTACACTGGTCCGCACTTTCCGCGCCGGCCAGAGGCGTCTGATTCATCGGTTCAAAGAGCGGCCGCACGGGTGCGGCGGCTCGACCTAAGCCGTTGAAATCCAACATTGCAAGCGGGGGAACTCAGGCGAAGAGCGGCGCCATGTCGCGCCAGCCGTCGATGATCATCTTGCCGGCGACCCACAGGATGATCGCGAGGCCGAGCCAGGCGATCCAGCGATAGCGCTCGATATATTTGGCGATGATGTTCGCCGCGATCCCCATCAAGGCGACCGACAGGATCAGGCCGATCACCATGATCCCCGGATGCTCGCGCGCGGCGCCCGCGACCGCGAGGACATTGTCGAGGCTCATCGACACATCGGCGACCGCGACCGCCCAGGCGGCGGCGGCGAAGCTCTTGGCCGGCGCGATGCCGCTATGCTCGCCCTCGTCGAGCCGGTTGGCGCCGTGCGGGCGCAGCTCGCGGTACATCTTGAACGCGACCCAGAGCAGCAACAGCCCGCCGCCGAGCACCAGGCCATATTCCTTGAACCGCTCGAGCCCGTAGAGCACCGCGACCGCGAAAACGATCCGCAGGATCAGCGCGGCGAGGATCCCGATGAAGATGACCTTCTTGCGCTGGTCCGCCGGCAGTCCCGCGGCGAGCGCGCCGACGATGATCGCATTGTCGCCTGCGAGCGCGATATCGAGCAGCACGACGGTCGCGAAGGCGGTCAGCGCCGACGCGCTGCCGATATTGGCGAAGTCGCTGACGATGTGATTCCACAGCCAGGTGAGCGACATGGCTTCGGTGGAAGCGGCGGCGAGGGCGTGGAGGATCATGCGATTCGCTTAGCGGTCTTCCTCCCCTCCCTGCAAGGGAGGGGCCGGGGGTGGGTGGCGCGCGTAGCGAGCCCTCGGCAAACGCAGATGAAGAAAAGGCCCGGCATCGAGCCCGGCCTTTGTCTCACCCACCCCTAACCCCTCCCTTGCAGGGAGGGGTATAGAGAGGTCACTGATTCATGCTGTCGAAGAAATCCTCGTTGGTCTTCGAATCCTTCATCTTGTCGAGCAGGAACTCCATCGCGTCGATCGTGCCCATTTGCATGAGGATGCGGCGCAGCACCCACATCTTGGAAAGCTTGGCCTTGTCGACCAGCAGCTCTTCCTTGCGCGTGCCCGACTTGCCGACGTCGAGCGCCGGGAAGATGCGCTTGTCGGCCACCTTGCGGTCGAGGACGATTTCCGAGTTGCCGGTGCCCTTGAACTCTTCGAAGATGACTTCGTCCATGCGGCTGCCGGTGTCGATCAACGCGGTAGCGATGATCGAGAGCGAGCCGCCTTCCTCGATGTTGCGCGCGGCGCCGAAGAAGCGCTTGGGGCGCTGGAGCGCGTTGGCGTCGACACCGCCGGTCAGCACCTTGCCCGAGCTCGGCACCACAGTGTTGTAGGCGCGGCCGAGACGGGTGATCGAATCGAGCAGGATGACGACATCCTTCTTGTGCTCGACGAGGCGCTTGGCCTTTTCGATCACCATTTCGGCGACCTGGACGTGGCGCGTCGCGGGCTCGTCAAAGGTCGAGGAGACGACCTCGCCGTTCACGCTGCGCTGCATGTCGGTGACTTCCTCGGGCCGCTCGTCGATGAGCAGGACGAGCAGGAACACCTCGGGATGATTGTCGGTGATCGCCTTGGCGATGTTCTGGAGCATCACCGTCTTGCCGACGCGCGGCGGGGCGACGATCAGCGTGCGCTGGCCCTTGCCCTGCGGACTGACGATGTCGATCACGCGCGCCGACTTGTCCTTCTGGGCGACGTCGGAGGGATCGAGGGTGAGCTTCTGCTCGGGATAGAGCGGGGTGAGGTTGTCGAAATTGACGCGGTGGCGGACCGCCTCGGGATCGTCGAAATTGACCGAGACGAGGCGCGTCAGCGCGAAATAGCGTTCGCCGTCCTTGGGCGCGCGGATCTCGCCCTCGACCGTGTCGCCGGTGCGCAGGCCGAACTTCCGGACCTGGTTGGGCGAGATATAGATATCGTCGGGGCCGGCGAGATAATTAGCCTGGGCGCTGCGCAGGAAGCCGAAGCCGTCCTGGAGCACTTCGATCGTGCCCTCCCCCATGATTTGCTCGCCATTTTCGGCCTGGGCCTTGAGGATGGCGAAGAGCAGGTCCTGCTTGCGCAGCGTCGACGCGCCCTCGACGCCGAGCTCCTCGGCCATTTCGACCAGCTCGGCGGGTGGGGTCTTTTTCAAGTCTTTGAGATGCATGGAGACTCTCGATACGGAAAATCGTGGGGGGAGCGTCGGTCGGCGAAATGCGCGGACATGCGATGCTGAAAGGAGGGATACGCCCGGAAACCGGGGTACGACGCGGAATTAGGTGGCGAGAGGTCCCAAGTCAACCGCACGAATCCGCGGCCGGCAAGGCGCCGGAAACTCAGTGGCCGGCAGCGCTCAGCGCATCGCCGATATCGGTGATCATATTGCCCCGCTCCTGCATGATCTTCCCGCAGCGCGCACGGTCGGATTTCAGGATCGTCTCATAATCGGGACGTTCGGCGAGCTTGAGCAGCCCCGCCTTCAGATCGTAGCCCGGATCGCGGCCTTCGATCCGGCCCACGAAGAACATCACCCCGCCAAAGAGTCCCGCCCGCACATCGCCTTCGACCTCGCCGGAGCCGATGATCGCCGCGATCGCCGCGACGCAACGGGCATCGGCCTCATTATCCGCCGCAGGATCGGCGGGGGCGCTCGAAAGCGCGGCGGCAAGGGCGAGAGCGATCAGCGGCACGGGGCGCCTCCGGCAGGCTAGAAGGGTTTGACCACGGCCAGCACGACGATGAGGATCACCGCCAGCGCGGGCACTTCATTCAGCATGCGCAGGCGGCGCGTGGCAAGCGGGGATTCGCCCCGCGCGAGCTTCTTCGAATAGCCGACGGCCCAGCCATGATAACCCGAAAGCGCGAAGACGATCAGCAGCTTGGCATGGAGCCAGCCGAGCCCGGGCCCGCCATCGAACAGCCCGACATTGGCGGCGAGCGTGAGGCCGAGCGCCCAGACGATCCCGATCGAAGGCTCGAGGATCATCTTGCGCAGCTTCTTCTCGCGCTCCTCCCACAGGATCGCCTCGGGCGTGCCCAGCGCGTCCTGATGGTGGATCAGGTAGCGCGGCAGCAGGAACAGGCCCGCCATCCAGAAGATCACGAAGATGATATGGGCCGCCTTGGCCCAGAGATAGGCGGCGCCGAGAAATCCGATCATATGCGCCTCCGCGCCGCAGCGATCATGACGTCACTCCCCGAATTTTGGCAAGCAATTGCTCGACATGAGCGATGGGCGTGTCCTGCTGGATGCCGTGACCGAGATTGAAGATATGCGGCCGGTCGGCGAAGGCGGCAAGGATGCGGTCGATGGCGGCGTCGAGGGTCGCGCCGCCGGCGATCAGGGCGAGCGGATCGAGATTGCCCTGGACCGGAAGGCCCTCGGGAAGGACCTCATTCGCCCAGGCGGGATCGACCGTCTCGTCGAGACCGATCGCATCCACGCCGGTTTCGCGCGCATAGGCGGCGAGCTTGCCGCCCGCGCCCTTGGGAAAACCGATGACCGGCGTTCCCGGATGGCTATCGTCTAGCATCTGCACGATCTGGTCGGTCGGCTCGATCACCCATCGCTCGAACTCGGCCGGCGACAGGCTGCCGGACCAGCTGTCGAACAATTGCACCGCTTCGACACCCGCCTCGATCTGGTTGGCGAGATATTCGACGGTAAGATTGACGATCCGCTCGATCAGCGCGCGCATCAGCCCGGGATCGGCATAGGCAAGGCGGCGCGCCTCCGCCTGTTCGCGGCTGCCCTGGCCAGCGATCATATAAGTCGCGACGGTCCAGGGGCTGCCCGCAAAGCCCAGAAAGGCGGTCGAGGGGGGCAAGGCCCCGGCGACCCGGCGGACGGTCTCGTAGACCGGCTCCAGCGCCGCCCTTGAGAGTTTCAGCCCGTCGAGGACCTTCCGGCTCTGAACGACCGGGGCGAGGCGGGGGCCTTCGCCGGTTTCGAACCAGAGATCCTGCCCCAGCGCCATCGGCACCATCAGAATATCGGAGAAGAGGATCGCGCCATCCATGCCGAAACGGCGGATCGGCTGGAGGGTGATCTCGGCCGCGGCTTCGGGATCGAGCGCGAGATCGAGGAATCCGCCCTTCTCGGCCCTGAGCGCGCGATATTCGGGCAGATAGCGCCCGGCCTGACGCATCAGCCAGATCGGTGGGATGGCCTGCTTCTCGCCTCGCAGGGTGGCGAGCAGGGGTTTGGGAATGGGACCGGTCAGCGGGCTCTTCCTAATACTATAATAGAGAATCTAAGAAGGTTGTTGGAGGTAGTTGGGGCGTTGAAGCCGGGGCTTATGCGTTCGCCCCGGGCTTGCCAACAGCTTGACTCGCATGGCCGCACGGACTCGCTTGGAGTCGCCGCAGGGACTCCCGACTCCCACAGGCTGTGGATTGAAACCGGGGGCTGGGGACCGGCTTGTGGATTGTCATGGACGATTCCGGCGGAATCGCGCGCTTGGCCCCCGCCCGGGGTTGCGCTAGCGCCTGTCCGTCATGTTACCCACAGACTTGTCCCGCTGATGCGGCTGCACCTGCACCTCCTCTCCGACTCAACGGGTGAGACGCTGGAGAATATCGCGAAGGCGGCGCTGGCCCAATATGACGATGTCGAGACGCTGCGCCATTTCTGGCCGATGGTGCGCAGCGAGGCGCATCTCGAGCGGATCCTGCAGGAAATCGCGCTCAATCCGGGGCTGGTGATCTTCACGCTGGTGAATTCGGAGACGCGGCGGACGCTGGAGAGCCGCTGCCGCGCCATGGGGCTGCCGGCGATCGCGCCGCTCGATCCGGTCAACCATGCGCTGTCGCAATTGCTCGGGCAGGAGGCGAAGGCGCGGCCGGGCCGGCAGCATATGCTCGACGCCGCTTATTTCGCGCGCGTCGAGGCGATCCAGTGGACCATCGCGCATGATGACGGGATCGGTGCCGAGAATTGGGAAGACGCCGATATCGTGCTCGCGGGCGTCTCGCGCTCGTCCAAGACGCCGACGTCGATCTATCTGGCGAACCGCGGATACAAGACCGCGAACATCCCGATCGTGATCGAATCGCCGCCGCCGCCCGAGCTTTATTCGCTCAAGCATCCGCTGGTGGTGGGGCTGACCACCAGCGCGGACCGGCTGGTGGCGATCCGGCGCAACCGGCTGTTGTCGCTCAACCAGCAGCCCGAGACCGCCTATGTCGACCAGGATTCGGTGGCGCGCGAAATCGCGTTCGCAAGACGCATGTTCGCCGACAATGGCTGGCCGGTGATCGATGTGACGCGGCGCTCGATCGAGGAGACCGCGGCGGCGATCATCCAGCTGTGCAACGAGCGCGTGACCGCGAGCGCGCAATGAGGCTGGTGCTGGCGTCGCAAAGCGCGTCGCGGCGGGCGATGCTCGATGCCGCGGGGGTGCCCTATGAGGCGGTCAGCCCGCAGGTCGACGAGGAATCGGCCAAGGCGAGCCTGCTCGCGGCGAAAGTCGCGCCGCGCGACCTTGCCGATGCGCTGGCCGAACTCAAGGCGCTCAAGCTTTCGGGGCTCGATCCCACGGCTTTGGTGCTGGGCGGGGATTCGGTGGTGGCGCTGGCCGATGGGCGATTGCTCGACAAGCCGGCGAGCCGCGAGAATGCCGCCGAGCATCTGCGGGCGATGTCGGGGGGCACGCACGATATCTACAGCGCGGCGGTGATCGCCGAGGGCGGGAGAGCGGTGTGGCGGCATGTCGATCGCGCGCGGCTGTCGGTGCGGACGCTGTCGGCGCAGTTCATCGAGGAATATCTCGACGCCGAATGGCCCGCGATTTCGGGGTGTGTCGGCTGCTTCCGTGTCGAGGGGATGGGGGTGCAACTGTTCAGCGGATTGCAGGGCAGCCAGTTCACGATCCTGGGAATGCCGCTGTTGAGTATCCTCGATTATCTGCGGGTTAGGGGAGTTCTGACGTCATGACGCGACCCTATGCCGAAGTGATCGGTGACCCGATTGGCCACTCCAAATCGCCGGGGATCCATGGCTTCTGGCTGCAGCAACTCGGGATCGAGGCCGACTATCGCGCGCAGCATGTGGTGCCCGAGGGCCTGGGCGATTATTTCGCGGCGCGCCGCGCCGACCCGGAATGGCGCGGATGCAACATCACCATTCCGCACAAGCAGGCGGCGCTCGAATTCGTCGAGGATCGCGGCGATGTCCGCGGCACGATCGGGGCGATCAATACGGTGATCCGCGACGGCGATGCACTGGTCGGGACCAATACCGATGCCGGCGGATTCTATGCCCCGATCGCGGGACTCGATCTCGCCGGGCGGCATGCGCTGGTGATCGGGGCGGGCGGGGCGGCGCGGGCGATATTGTTCGCGCTGTCGAAGCTGGGGATCGGGCGGGTGACGATCCAGAATCGCAATGTGCTCAAGGCCGCGGCGTTGCTCTCCGGTTTCGGGATCAGGGGCGACGCCGTGCCGCTCGGCACGCCGATCCCACCGGTCGATCTGCTCGTCAATGCAAGCGCGCTCGGGATGAAGGGACAGCCGCCGCTCGAGATCGACCTCGCGCCGCTGCCCGAGGACGCGGTGGTCTATGACATCGTCTATGCGCCGCTCGAGACCGATTTGCTCGCTCAGGCGCATGCGCGCGAGCTGGCGACGGTGGACGGGCTCGACATGCTGATCGGGCAGGCGGCGCTCGCGTTCGAACTCTTCTTCGGCGCCGAACCGCCGCGCGACCGCGACGACGACCTTCGGGCGTTGTTGACGTCATGATCGTGGTCGGCCTCACCGGCTCCATCGGGATGGGCAAGTCGACCGTCGCGGCGATGTTCGCCGATGCCGGCGTGCCGGTGTTCGATGCCGATGCGGTGGTGCACGATCTGGAGGGGCCGGGCGGGAAGCTTGTCGCGCGGATCGAGGCCGAATTTCCGGGGACCACCGGCGAATCGGGGGTGGATCGCCCCAAATTGCGCGAGGCGGTGTTCGAGGATGGCGCGGCGCTCGCCCGGCTGGAGGCGGTGGTGCATCCAGCGGTGGCGGCGGAGCGCGAGTCGTTCCTGGCGAGGCACGCCGATGCGGCTTTGGTGGTGCTCGACATCCCTTTGCTGTTCGAGACCGGCGGCGACGCGCGAGTCGACAGGGTCGTGGTGGTCTCCGCCCCGGCCGAGGTCCAGCGCGCGCGCGTGCTGGGGCGGCCCGGAATGACCGAGGAGCGCTTCGAGTCGATCCTCGCGCTGCAGCTTCCCGATGCCGAGAAGCGCGCCCGCGCCGATTTCGTGATCGACACCGACGGGCCGTTCGAGGCGACACGCGCGCAGGTAAATGCGGTGATCGCTTGCCTCATCGGCGGCACGGGAGGATAAGCCGACTCATGCGCGAAATCGTGTTCGACACGGAAACGACGGGACTCAGCTTCTCGGGCGGGGACCGGCTGGTCGAGATCGGCTGCGTCGAGCTGGTCAACCGCGTGCCGACCGGGCGGACCTTCCACGCCTATCTCAACCCCGAGCGCGACATGCCGGCCGAGGCCTTCAAGGTCCATGGGCTGAGCGCGGTGTTCCTGTCGGACAAGCCGCTGTTCCATGAGGTGGTCGAGGACCTGCTCGACTTTATCGGCGACGGCGATTGCCCGCTGGTCGCGCACAATGCGGGGTTCGACTTCGGATTCCTCAATGGCGAGCTGGGGCGGTGCGGGCGCCCGATCGTCGCGATGGACCGGATGGTCGATACGCTGGTGATCGCGCGGACGCGGCATCCCGGCGCCAAGCACACGCTCGACGCGCTGTGCGCCCGCTATGGCATCGATCTCAGCGCGCGCACGCTGCACGGCGCCCTGCTCGACGCGCAACTGCTCGCCCAGGTCTATGTCGAGCTGACCGGCGGGCGGCAGATCACCATGGGGCTTTCGGTCGACACGCCCGCGCTGCGCGAGACGCCGCAGGAGGCGCGCACGCATGTTCATGTCCGGCCGGCGCGGCATTTCACGCCGTCCGAGGCGGAACTTGAGCGCCACGCAAGTTTTCTCAAATTGGTGGAGGAGCCGCTCTGGGGCACGGCCGCGTCAGGTTGACGCGCGCCTTTATTGACGCTTCGGGGCCGCGTGCCTAGGTGCACGCCCTCGTTTTTGTGGAGGAGTAAGTCATGGATATCCGGGTATCGGGCCATCAGGTCGACACGGGCGAAGCGCTCAAGCTCCACGTCAACGACCGGCTCCAGGGTATTGCTGACAAATATTTCTCGCGCGCGATTTCGGCTCACACCACCTTCGGCAAGGGGCCGCACGACAATGGCTTTACCTGCGATATCGTCGCGCATGTGATGCAGGGACTGGTGCTCAAGGCCTCGAACAAGGGCATGGAGGCGCATGGCGCGTTCGACGGCGCCGCCGACCGGATCGAGACCCAGCTGCGCCGCTACACCCGCCGTCTGAAGAACCGCCATGCCGGAAGCAACGGCAATGGCGAGGCCTATGACGCCGGCAGCGCCTATGATGCCGGCTACACCTTGTTCCAGGAGGCCGCCGACGCCGAGGAAGCCGCGGACGCGCCGCTGATCATCGCCGAGACGCGAGTCGATGTGCCCGAGGCCACGGTTTCGGACGCGGTGATGATGCTCGATCTTCGCAATACGACCGCGCTTCTATTCCGCAATTCGGGTACGGGCGCGTTCAACATGGTCTATCGCCGCGGCGACGGGACGATCGGCTGGGTCGAACCCAACCGCGCATCCTGATCGCCGGCGGACTCGTTTTCATGGCGCCGCAAGGCGTCTCACGGAAGATTCATGACTGATCTCAGCGATTTGCTAACGCCCGATGCGGTGATCTCGTCCCTCGCGGCCAACAACAAGAAGACGCTGTTCCAGCAATTGGGGAGCGTGGCGGCGCGCGTCTATGGGCTCGATGCCAGGCTGGTCACCGAGCGGCTTGCGGAGCGGGAGAAGCTCGGTTCGACCGGATTCGGCGGCGCGGTGGCGATCCCGCATGGCAAGCTGGAGGAATTGCGCCAGGTCGTCGGGGTCTTCGCACAACTCGAAAAGCCGGTCGATTTCGCCGCGGTCGACGAGCTGCCGGTCGATCTGGTGTTCGTGCTGCTGTCGCCGGCGAGCGCGGGGGCCGAGCATCTGAAAGCCTTGGCGCGGGTTTCGCGGCGGCTGCGCGACCGCGGCTTCGCGGCGAAGCTGCGCGGGGCGGGGTCGCCCGATGCGCTTTATGCCCTGCTGACCGGTGTCGAGGCGCGTGACGCCGCCTGATTCAGGGCCTGATTCCGGGCCCGAGACCGGCGAATCGGCGCATTTTCGCGCGCTGGAATCGCTTTATGCGGCGGCGCCGATCAACCAGTGGTTCGAATCGACGCTCGAAATCCCCTCGCCGGGGGTGGCGCGGATCCGCTTCACCGTCGATGGCCGTTACCACCACGCGGCGGGCGCGGCGCACGGCACCGCCTATTTCAAGATGCTCGACGACGCCGCCTTCTATGCGGCGAACAGCCTGGTGACCGACCGCTTCCTGCTGACCACGGCGTTCAACCTGCTCTTCACAAAGCCCCTGAGAGAAGGCCCGGTCACGGCCGAAGGGCGCTGGGTGAGCGGGCAAAGGCGGGTGTTCGTCGCGGAGGCGCGGCTGATCGACGCGACCGGCGAGGAGGCCGCGCGCGGCACCGGCACCTTCATGCGATCGCGCATCCCGCTCGCGGGGCTTCCAGGATACCGGGCGGCGTGAGCGCGCGCGTCACCAGCGCGGTGATGGTCAGCGCGCTCGTGCGGCGGGTGAATCAGGAAGGAGGATCGGCGATGATCCTCGCACGCGGCGACGCGACATCGGGCGGTATCCTGTTGTTAACCATGGAGAAGGGCGGAAATCCGCGCTTTTTCGAGCGGGGAATCGGCCCCGCTGGGGAGCCCGCCCTGCTTCCCGCCGGACCGGCGCTGCTCGAGGATGATAACGCTATCATTTCCTATTGGCAGCGGCGGCGGAAAAGCGATTCGGACCTGTGGGTCATTGAACTGGACATCGTGCATGCGGAACGGTTCGCCGCTGAAACGATGGGTCTTCATTGACTTTTAACCACGGGGTCCCGAAAGGCCCGGCACTGATAATAGCGTTGTGCCGATCGAGGTCAGAGATCGAACGGTTACGCAGTCGGGGGGAAGCCCGGCGGCCCGAAACAGAAAAGGGGGCCGTGCCGCGCACTCACCGCATAGTAACGACGGATAATGAAGTTCATTTCGCGCGCCGCGGTTTTCGCGGCTGTGACTTTTGGCGCAGGCGCGCTTGCGAACGCCGCCACGCTCGACCTGGGAGCGGTCCACAAGGACCTTCCCGTTCAACAGCTTAACGTCCAGGAGCACCATGTTGTTCCTGTCGCCCTGCCCCTGGCGCAGGCGCCGGCCCCGGTGATGGCGAAGCGCGAGGAGATCGTGCAGCCGCTTCCCGAAACCGCCGCGAGGGCCGTTGTCGAGACGGCCAGCTATTCCACGCTTTCGGACGCAGTCGCGGCGCAGGACATGCCCGAGGAGGCCGATGGCGAGCTCCACTGCCTGGCGGTGGGCGTCTATTACGAATCCAAGGGCGAGCCGCTCGCGGGCCAGCTCGCGGTCGCCGAGGTGATCCTCAACCGCGCCGCCTCGGGCCGCTTCGCGCGCTCGGTATGCGGCGTGCTCAAGCAGCGCGGGCAATTCTCGTTCGTGCGCGGGGGCGTTCTGCCCACCCCGCCGAACAATGCCCAGTGGCGCAAGGCGATGGCGGTGGCGCAGGTCGCGCAAAAGGACCTGTGGGACTCGCCCGTCGACGACGCGCTCTATTTCCATGCGCGCTACGTCTCGCCGCGCTGGAAGCGCGCGCGGGTCGGCACGGTCGGAAACCACATCTTCTACCGCTGACGCGATTTGGTTTGATCGCCTCACCGCGGCAGAACAAGGAACGCTTCCCTGCGTTCCGCAAATGTTCTAGCATTCGGGGATGGAATCGCTTTCATCCCCGGCTGCGGCCACGCCGGTCGCCACTCCCCTCCTGGCGGCCGACGTGGTCCGCGGCGTCTGCCGGATGTTGCTGCGCCACGATTGCGTGGCGATTGCCGAGGTGCCGCTGAGCGACGGCCGCCGCGCCGACCTGATGGCGCTCGATTCGCGCGGCAACATCATCATCGTCGAGGTGAAGGTGTCGCGGGCGGACCTGCTCGGCGATTGCAAGTGGAACGACTATCTCGCGCATTGCGACCGCTTCTTCTGGGCGGTTCCCGAGGGATTCGACCTGAGGCCGTTCGAGCAGGAATGCTTCCTGCCCGGCCGCGCGGGGCTGATCGTCGCCGACCGCTACGACGCGGCGGTGGCGCGCGAGGCGAACATTGTGCCGCTGGCCGCGGCGACGCGCAGGAAATGCACTCTGGCCTTTGCGCGCCGCGCCGCGCGCCGGGTGATCCATCTGACCGACCCGGACGCCGAGAGCTTTTGACTTTCTAGAGCTTCGGTCCCGAAACCGCGGCGCGGTTCACCTTGGGCGCATCGGCGAGCAGCTTGGCGATCGACGGGGGCATGCGCCGGTCGATCCGGGCATAATCGCGCGCCGACTGGCCGGCGAGATTGTCGGGCTTGTCGGGATCGGCGCCGCCCTCGAGCAGGATTCGGACAAGGTCGAGCTTGCGCAGCTGAACCGCGCGAATCAGCGGAGTCTCGCCGCTCGAATTGGCGAGATTCACATTGGCGCCATAGCGCAGGAGGATCTGCACCCCCTCGGCATAGGAAAGCTCCACCGCGATCATCATCGGGGTATTGCCGCGATCGTCCTGGATATTGGGGTTCGCGCCCTTCTGGATCAGGTAGCGCAGCCAGGTCGAATCGCCCTGGCGCGCGACGATATGCAGCGCGCCTTCGCCGTTCGACTTGTCCTTCGTGTTGATGACGCTGCCATTGGTGTCGGTCAGGATCTGCATGACCTTGCCGCCATCCTGCTTCTTGATCGCCTCGATGAACTGATAGCTGTCCGAGAATTGCTGGGCGCGCGCGGGGCTCGAAACCAGCAGCAGCGCGAGCGCCGCGATCAGGGTGTGGAGAAGTCTGGACAACGTCATACGCATGGAAACCCTTTGCTCTTGCCCGCATGTTCCCCGGGAAAACCTTGCAAGCAACGCCCTATCAGATCAAGGCTGGCGGCGCCATGAACAGCAAGATGTACCGCATTGCAACGGCGCTCGCCGCCGCCCTCGCCCTCAGCGCCTGCGGAGGCGCGGCCCAGCCGGCCGAGCCCCCGCTGGCCGGCGCGCCGATCGGCGGGCCGTTCGCGCTCACCGACCAGAACGGCAAGACCGTGCGCGATACCGACTTCGCCGGCAAATACCGGCTGGTCTATTTCGGCTATACCTTCTGCCCCGATGTCTGCCCCAACGACATGATGAAGGTGGCGGCGGTGATGCGCGGATTCGACAAGAGCAATCCGGCGCTCGCGGCGAAGCTGGTGCCGATCTTCATCACCGTCGATCCCGCGCGCGACACGCCCAAGGAGCTCAAGCAGTTCGCCAGCGCGTTCGACTCGCGCATCGTCGCGCTGACCGGCAGTCCCGAGGCGATCGCCGCGGTGGCCAAGGCCTATGCGGTGCCGTTCCAGGCGCAGAAGCCGGTCAATCCGGGCGCGGGCTATCTGGTCGATCACGGCACCATAACCTTTTTGATGGGGCCCAAGGGCGAGCCGATCGCACCGCTCAGCCACGAGATGACGCCGGAGGCGATGACTGCCGAGATCGAGAAATGGGTGAAGTGACGGCCAAAACGACCGGACGCTTCTGGGAGGATACGCCGCTCCACCAGCTCGACCGCGCGCAGTGGGAGGCGCTGTGCGACGGCTGCGGCAAATGCTGCCTGCACAAGCTCGAGGATGCCGATACCGGCGAATTGCACGCCACCAATGTCGCGTGCCGCCTGCTCGATAGCGCGACCGCGCAGTGCAAGGATTACCGCAATCGCCGCGCCTATGTGCCCGATTGCGTGCGGCTGACCGCGGCCAATGTCGATTCGATCGCCTGGCTGCCGCGCACCTGCGCCTATCGGCTGCGCGCGAATGGCGAGCCTCTGCCCGACTGGCATTATCTGGTGAGCGGGGATCGCGACGCGGTGCACCGCGCGGGCGAATCGGTGCGCGGCTGGACCGTGTCGGAGGATCTGGCGGGCGATTTCGAGCATCATCTGGTGGACCGCGAGCTTTGAGCGTCGATGTCGATGTGGTCCGCAATGCGCGGTCGAAGAACATGCGCCTCGCGGTCGACCCGCGCAGCGGGCGGGTGCGGTTGACGATTCCAGCGCGCGCGTCGCTGCGAAAGGCGCTCGCCTGGGCCGAGGAACAGCGCGGCTGGATCGAGCAGCAGACGGCGAAACTGCCCGCGGGGCGGCCCTTTGCGCCGGGGGCGGTGGTGCCGCTTGAGGATGACGAGATCCACATTGTCTGGCCCGCGCCCGAAGGGCGGCGGACGCCGCGGCTGGTCGACGACCGGCTGATCTGCGGAGGCCCGCGCGAGGGGCTGGAAAAGCGGGTCGAGCGCTGGTTCCGCGCCGAGGCGCTGCGCATCCTCAGCGAGGAGACGGCGGAATATGCCGAACGGGCGGGGGTGCATGTCACCGGCGTGTCGATCGGCGATCCGCGCGGGCGCTGGGGAAGCTGCGCGGCGTCGGGGTCGATCCGCTACAGCTGGCGGCTGATCCTCGCGCCGAGCTTCGTGCGGCGCGCGACGGTGGCGCATGAAGTGGCGCACCGGGTGCACATGAACCATGGGCCAGCGTTTCACCGCTTCGTGGCGACATTGTTCGAGGCGGATCCGGCCCCGGCGCGGACCTGGCTGCGCCGGCACGGGGCCGCGCTGCACTGGATCGGGAAGGCCTAGCGCATCGCGCTCCGGTCTTCGCCGGAGCATCCGGGGGTCAGTCCGGATTCCCCGGCCGCCTTGCCGGTTCGGCGAGATCGCGATTGTCGCGGTCGCGCTGGGGCGTCGGCTGGGCGCCCGGCGGACGGGGGATTTCGCGCGGCTGCTGTTGCGGCGGTTGCGGACGTTCGTCGCCCGGATTGGGATCGCGAGTCATCCGGTCGATCCAGTCCTGGTCCATCTTGGGGTCCGGATCGCCCTCGAGCGCGGGATCGCGCGCGCCGGGATCGATCGCGGCGCCGTCCTCGTCGACGAACACGCTATTGTCCGGCGCGCCGTAGAGATCGGTCTCGTTCTCGATCGCCCATTCGGGCAGCGTGACCTGGGTATCGAACTGCTCGACGGGCCGGCCGGCGACGGCGCGCTTCATATACATGCCGAAGGCGCGTGCGGGGGCGGTGCCGCCCTGCAGTCCGCGCACCACCTTGGCATCGTCGCGGCCCATCCACACCCCGGTGGTGAGGCCAGAGGAGAAGCCTACGAACCAGCCATCCTTGTTCGAGGTGGTGGTGCCGGTCTTGCCCGCGACCGGGCGGCCGATCTGCGCGGCCTTGCCGGTGCCGGTATTGACCGCGGTCTGGAGCAGGTCGGTCATCTGCTTGGCGACATCCTCCGAGACGAGCTGGCGGCTGGTGTCGACTTCGTGCTGATAGATCACCGCGCCGTTCGCGGTCACCCGGGTGATGCCATAGGGCGTCACCGCCACGCCCCGCGCGCCGACCGAGGCGAAGGCGCGCGTCATGTCGATCAGGCGGACGTTCGAGGTGCCGAGCACCATCGCGGGCTGGGTATTGACCGGCGTGGTGATTCCGAAGCGGCGCGCCATGCTGGCGACCGAACCAAAGCCGACTTCGTCGCCCAGCTTCGCCGCGATCGTGTTGATCGAAAAGGCGAAGGCGTTGCGCAGTGTCATCTCGCCGTTGAAGCGCCCCGAATTGTTGCGTGGGGTCCAGCCGCGGATCGTCACCGCTTCGTCGATCACCAGATCCTCGGGCCGGTGCCCCGCCTCAAGCGCGGACAGATAGACGAACAGCTTGAACGCCGAGCCCGGCTGGCGCTCGGCCTGGGTGGCGCGGTTGTAGATCGACGCGACATAATCCTTGCCGCCGACCATCGCGCGCACCGCGCCGTCGCGGTCGAGCGTGACCAAAGCGCCCTGCGCCCCCGCGGGCGTGTTGGCGCGGATCGCCTCGTCGGCGCTGCGCTGCATCCCCAGATCGAGCGTGGTCCACACCTCCAGCGGCGCGTCGGTCTCGTCGATCAGCACCTCGAGCTGGGGAAGCGCCCAGTCGGTGAAATAGCGCACGCTGTTCTGCTTGGGCTCGGGCGCCATCCTGACCATCTTGGGATTGGCGGCGGCGCGCTGCGCCTCGGTGATCTTGCCCTGATCGGCCATCACCTCGAGCACCACGCTGGCGCGGCCGATCGCGGCCTCGGCATCGGCGGTAGGCGAGTAATGCGAGGGCGCCTTGACCAGGCCGGCGATGATCGCCGCCTCGCTGAGCGTCAGGCTGGTTGCGGGATGGCCGAAGAAGCGGCGCGAGGCGGCGTCGATGCCATAGGCGCCCCCGCCGAAATAAACCTTGTTGAGATAGAGCTCGAGCACCTGATTCTTGGTGAATTTGCGCTCCATTGCGAGCGCCAGGATCCCCTCGCGCATCTTGCGGCCGAAATCATATTTGTTCGACAGGAAGATGGTGCGCGCGACCTGCTGGGTGATGGTCGAGGCGCCCTGGAGGCGCTTGTCGGTGCCCGAATTGGCGATGCCGACGCGCACCGCGCGGAGCATGCCCCAGGCATCGACGCCCCAGTGCGATTCGAAGCGCTTGTCCTCGATCGCGATGATCGCGTCCTTCATCACCTGCGGGATCTGGTCGTACTCGATCCACTCGCCATAGCTGGGGCCCATCGACACCAGCACCGTGCCGTCGGCGGCATGGACGCGAATCATCTGGCCATTGGGCGAGGATTTGAGCTCGCCATAGGAGGGAAGCGACGCCTTGGTCGAATAGACCGCGATCAGCAGCGCGATGAAGCCAAGCAATCCGAGCACGCCCAGCGTGCCGCCGGTCCAGATGCCATAGCGCTTCCACTCGGCCCTGGTCGGCCAGCGCTTGGGCAGCCATCGCTGGTAGAAAGGTAACGGGGTTCTTGCCATCGATGGGGTGGATTACGCTCTGATCCGCCGGCTCACAAGGAATTCAAGAGCCTGCCGCTTCGCCCGCATTAGCCGCGGGGCCGTTAGCGCCGCGTGAACGGAAGTCGAGGCTCACCGAATTGATGCAGTAACGCAAGCCCGTGGGCGGCGGGCCGTCGGTGAAGACATGGCCCTGATGCCCGTCGCAGCGCGCGCACCGGACCTCGACTCGCGTCATGCCATGCGACGAATCGGCATGCTCGACGATATGGCTCGCAGCGATCGGCCGGGTGAAGCTGGGCCAGCCCGAACCCGAATCATATTTGTCGGCGCTGTCGAACAGCTCGAGCGCGCAGCCGGCGCAGCGATAGACGCCGTCGGCCTTGTTGTTGTCGTACTTGCCGGCAAAGGCGCGCTCGGTCCCGGCCTCGCGCAGCACATGATATTGCTCGGGCGTGAGCTTCTTGCGCCACTCGGCTTCGGGCAGGTTGATATGCTCCATGGCGATTCCTGTGTTCCGCGCGAACGGGCGCGTCAATCTGGATCGGTTCCGGTAACTCTGAATCCCGCGCGCCGTTGCGCCGGCGCTACTCTTTCCACGCCCACCAGAGCTGGGCGGGCGGCACGTTCCACCATTCGAGCGCGGAATCGATCTTGGGCAGGTAAGGCTCGAAGAAGCTGCGGACCTTGGGGCGGAACTGATAGACGAGGAAGGCGCCGCCGGGGCGGAGCGCTTCCGCGGTCTCGCGCGCGATCGCGTCGCCGACGCCGGCGGGCAGCGTGGTGAAGGGCAGGCCCGACAGGATGTAATCGGCATGATCATGCCCGCGATCCTTGAGGATCTGGCGGACATCCTCGGCCGAGCCCTGGACCAGCACGAATCGCGAATCGCGGAATTTGTGGCGCAGATGCTCGACGAATTCGGGATTGGGATCGATCGCGATATATTCGGCATCGGGGCCCAGCCGGTCGAGCACCGCCTGGCAGAAGGTGCCGACGCCGGGGCCATATTCGACGAACACCTTGGTGTTCGCCCAATCGACCCGGTCGAGCATCCGGCGAATCACGCGGCCCGAAGAGGGGACGATCGACGCCACCATCGCCGGGTGCTTGATGAATTCCCGCACGAACAGCCCCCAGTCCGAGGCGGTCCTGCGGCTGCTTGCGCGCGCGAGCGATCGGGTGGACGTCATAAGGCTCCATTGAACGGGCAAACACGGCCGTGGTTGCGCGGCCAGCGAAACCGGTTAGTCGAGTGCGGCATGTCACACAACAGTCATGAGGCGCGGCGAGGGCAGATCGCGGTCATCTTCGTCTCGCAGGAGACCGGCGAGGACGTCGAAGGCTATGCCGCCGCCGCCGAGGCAATGGTGGCGCTGGCCGAGCGGCAGCCGGGCTATCGCGGGATGGACAGCACGCGCGACGAAAGCGGATTCGGCATCACGGTAAGCTATTGGGCCGATGAGGAAAGCGCGGTCGCCTGGCGCGAGAATCCCGAGCATGCGGCGATTCGGGACCGCGGCCGCGAGCGCTGGTACGAGCGCTACGAACTGTTCGTGACCGAGGTGCGCCGCGGTTATACGTGGGCCCGCTGACAGGCATGGCCGCGCCCAGATTCGACAAGACCTTCGCGCTGCTATTCACCGTGATGCTGGCGATCGCGGCGGGGAACACCGCGCTGCAATCGGTGCTGCCCGCGCTCGGCCGCTCGCTGGGCGCGGCGGACAGCGCGGTGGCGGCGGTCTTCTCGGTATCGGCCCTGCTTTGGGTGGTCGCCGCGCCCTATTGGGCCAACCGCTCGGACCGGCAGGGGCGGCGCGCGATGGTGCTGGTCGGCGTGGCCGGGTTCACCGTCTCGCTGCTGCTGTGCGGCATCTTCCTGATGCTCGGCATCAATGGCGTGCTGGGGCCGGTGGCGACCTTCGTCGCGTTCATCATCGGGCGCGTGATCTATGGGACCTTCGGATCGGCGGCGCCGCCGGCGGTGCAGGCGCTGGTGGCGGGGCGGACCAGCCGCGCCGAGCGGACCAAGGCGCTGACCCTGCTCGCCTCGGCCTTCGGGCTCGGCACGATCCTGGGGCCCGCGATCGCCCCCTATCTGGTGATGGGCGCGCTTTGGGACGGCGGACCGATGATCGGGCTGGCGGGGCCGGCCTTCGCCGCGGCGGCGATCGGGCTGGCGATCTGGATCGCGGTGGCGCGGTTGCTGCCGCGCGAGGAGGCGCATTCGCACGGCGCGGCGGTCGCCTATCCGTCGATCGGCGGGCAGGGGTCGGGGGCGAGCGTGACCGCGGCGGCTTCGGAAGTCAGCAGCACCAAGGTCGGCTATTTCGATGTGCGCGTGCGCGCCTGGATCATCGTCGGGCTGGTGCTCGGCCATGCCCAGGCGATGACCGGGCAGGCGATCGGCTTCCTGGTGATCGACCGGCTCGGCGTCTCGCCGATCGAGGCGCTCCAGCCGACCGGGCTGGTGCTGATGATGGGCGCGGGATCAGCTTTGCTCGCGCAATGGGGGCTGATCCCGATGTTCGACCTCAAGCCCCGCGCGCTGGTGCTGATCGGGCTGGTGGTGGCGGCGCTGGGCTGCGTGGTGACCGGGACGGCGGCCACGCTCTACGGGATCGGGACCGGCTATGCGCTCGCCTCTTTGGGCTTCGGCTTCGCGCGGCCGGGATTCACCGCGGGGTCGTCGCTCGCGGTTGGGCCCGAGTCGCAGGGGTCGGTCGCGGGCAAGGTCACGTCGATCAACGGCGCCGCCTTCGTGCTGGGACCCTCCATCGGCGTCGGGCTGTACGAGCTATGGCGCCCGCTGCCCTATCTCACGGCAGCGGGCTGGCTCGTGGCCGTGCTCGTCTACGCCTTTCTCAGTCTGCGCCCTTCGGGCCCCGGCCGTGGAGCATCCCCGGCGCGATGAAACCGATCGGTTGGATCGAGACCGCATCCTGCTTCAGCCGCGCCGACATGGCTTCATATTCGGCCTCCATCTCGGGCGTGACGGTCGCGCGCGAATCCTCGAGCGCCTTTTCGAAATGCGCCTGGGTGACGGCCTTGGTCTTGAGCGATTCGCGCAGTGCGACAAGGCCGGCGCGGCGGACGACATCCTCGAGATCGGCGCCGGTATAGCGCTCGGTCCGGGCGGCGATCGCGTCGAGATCGACGCTCTTGTCGAGCGGCATCCTCGCCGTCTGGATCTTGAGGATACGCGCGCGGCCTGCCCGGTCGGGCACGCCGACATAGACGAGCTCGTCGAACCGGCCCGGCCGGAGCAGCGCCGGATCGATCAGGTTCGGGCGGTTGGTCGCGCCGATCACCACCACCGATTGCAGCTCCTCCAGCCCGTCCATCTCGGCGAGGATGGTGTTGACCACCCGCTCGGTCGCCTGCGGCTCGCCCAGCCCGCCGCCGCGCGCGGGGACCAGCGAATCGAGCTCGTCGATGAAGATCACGCACGGCGCTACCTGGCGCGCGCGGGCGAACAGCTTGGCGATCTGCTGCTCGCTTTCGCCATACCATTTGGAGAGCAGGTCGGAGGATTTGGTGGCGATGAAGTTCGCCTCCGCCTCGCGCGCGACCGCCTTGGCGAGCAGGGTCTTGCCCGTGCCCGGGGGGCCATAGAGCAGGAAGCCCTTGGCCGGACGGATGCCGAGGCGGCGGAACGCGTCGGGGTCCTTGAGGGGAAGCTCGACGCCTTCCTTGAGCCGCATCTGCGCATCGTCGAGCCCGCCGACATCCTCCCAGCGCACCGTCGGCGCCTGGACCATCACCTCGCGCATTGCGCTCGGCTGGACGCGCTTCATCGCTTCGAGAAAATCGTCTCGCGTCACCGACAGCGTGTCGAGAATCTCGGGCGGGATGGTGTGATCCTCGAGATTGAGCTTGGGCATCAGCCGCCGGATCGCCTCGATCGCCGCCTCGCGCGTGAGCGCCGCCAGATCGGCGCCGACAAAGCCGTAGGTCGTGCGCGCCAGCTCGGCGAGATCGACATCCTCGCTCAGCGGCATGCCGCGGGTGTGGATGCCCAGGATCTCGCGGCGGCCGCGATCGTCGGGGACGCCGACCACGATCTCGCGGTCGAATCGGCCCGGACGGCGCAGCGCTTCGTCGATCGCCTCGGGGCGATTGGTCGCGGCGATGACGACGACGTTCGCGCGGGCCTCCAGCCCGTCCATCAGCGTGAGCAATTGCGCGACGAGGCGCTTTTCGGCCTCGCCCGAGACCGAACCGCGCTTGGGCGCGATCGAATCGATCTCGTCGATGAACACGATGGATGGCGCGCCCTTGTTGGCCGCCTCGAACACTTCGCGCAGGCGCTTTTCCGATTCGCCATAGGCCGAGCCCATGATCTCGGGGCCGTTGATCAGATGGAAGGTCGCGTCCGATTCGTTGGCGACCGCGCGGGCGAGCCGCGTCTTGCCGGTGCCGGGCGGGCCGTGGAGCAGCACCCCCTTGGGCGGATCGACGCCGAGCCGCTGGAACAGTTCGGGATAGCGCAAGGGCAGCTCGACCATCTCGCGCAGCTGGTCGATCGTCGGGCCCATCCCGCCGATATCGTCATAAGTGACGTCGGCGCGGCGGCTGTCGCCCGCCTCTTCATATTCGGGGCGCAATTCGACTTCGGTATTCTCGTCGACATGGACGATGCCCTTGGGGCTCGCCTGGATCACCGCGAGGCGGATCTCCTGAAGGGCATAGGCGGGCGCGCGCAGATGCTGGGCGATCTCCGGCGGCACATTGCCGACGCGCTGCTGGCCCGCAGTCGCGACGATATCGCCCTGGCAGAGCGGACGGCCGTAGAAAGTGCGCTTGAGCGCCATGCCCGACCCCTGGAGGCGCAGATTGGCCTGGGCCGGGGCGAAGACGATCCGGGTGGCGGGCTTCGATTCGGCCTTGCGCACCTCGACGAAATCGCCCGAGCCGACTCCGGCATTGGCGCGCTGGAGCCCGTCGATGCGCAGCAGCTCGAGACCCTCATCCTCGGGATAGGGGAACACCGCGCGCGCGGGCGTGGTGCGCTTGCCGACGATCTCGATCACATCGCCTTCGGCGAGCTGGAGCGCCGCCATCAGCGCGCGCGGCAGATGCGCGAGCCCGCGGCCGCTATCCTCGGGCCGGGCATTGGCCACCTGCAGTTTGCGCGGCGCTTTCTCGTCGTCGGCCATTCCAGTCGCTCTCCTGTGCGCGGGGAAGCGCGTAACATAGGGAACGGTTCCGCAATGGCGAGGGGGGCTGCGGAAGTAGCGCCGCGGCAAAGCCGCGTCGTCGGTCAGCGCTCGTAGCGCCGCCCGCCGCGCAAAAAAATGGCCGCCCCGAGGGGCGGCCTTGGAAAGGTTTAGGAGAGGATGCCTGAAAGGCCCGATCTTTGTGCACCGCAGCGTGAATATGTGCAAGTGCGAAATTTATCCTCTGCGATTGCGGTACTTGCAATCGTGTCAGTGCGGCACGATAGTGGGGAGACAAGGCGCTTCAGGTGCTGACGGCGGAGCGGAAAGCTTCTGACGCAGCGCACAAAGTTTGATCAGACAAGGGAGAGCGATGCGACGGCTGCCGCCCCTCACCGCGATCGAGGCGTTCGTCCAGGTCGCCCGGCTCGGCTCGATCAAGGCCGCGGCGGAGGAGCTTGCCCTGTCGTCCCCCGCGCTCAGCCGCCGCGTCCAGTCGCTCGAACGCTTCATCGGCAAGCCGTTGTTCGAACGGCGGCATCAGGCGCTCAAGCTCAATGACGATGGCGAACGGCTGCTCGGGCTGATCGCGCCCGCGCTCGATTCGATGACCGACGCGGTCGAGGCGATGACCAGCGGGGCCGAGCTGCTGCGGCTGCGGCTCGGCGTGCTGCCCCTGTTCGCCACCCAGCGGCTGATGCAGCATCTCCCCGATCTCAAGCACAGGCATCCCGAATTGCACCTCGACGTCGATACGGCGGGCCATGCCGTCGCGCGGCTGGGCGATGGGCTGGACGCGGCGATCGTGCTCGCGCGCGATGTCGATCCGGGACTGTACGCGCGGCGGCTGGATCGCAACCGCGTCCATGTGATCGGCGCTCGCGCGCTGATGGAGGGGCCCGATCCGGTGACGCGGCCCGAGCAGCTTGCGGGGCTCACTGCGCTCGTCCATCGCGACATGGCGGATACCTTCACTCAGTGGCGCGCGGCGGCCGGCCTGCCCGATCTGGAGCCGCTGGCGATCGATCATTTCGATTCGGGCACGCTGATGCTCGAGGCGGCGGCGCAGGGGCTGGGCGTGGCCTTCATGCTCGAGACGCATTTCGAGGCCGCGCGCGATCCGCGGCTGGTCCAGCTCTTCGACCTCACGGTGGAGAGCCATTATTCTTATTGGTTCGTGTGCCGGCCGCGCGCGCTGACCACGCGACCGGTGCGAATCTTCCATGACTGGTTGATCGGGGTGCTCGGCGCACTCGAATAACCCACGGGCCCGCCAGGGCCCGCAAGGCCGAACGGCCGCCCGAGCTTATGCGGGGCCCTTCCAACAAGAGTGGTGGGAAGGTGTGGACTCGAACCACTCCCCGAAGGACCCGCTTTACAGGCGGGCTGCCGTATCCGAACGGCTTTACCTTCCCATGTCGGTGAAGGTGCTCGGGGAACTGGCGGAGCGCGTTGGACTCGAACCAAACACCCTGCGGGTGCGAGCCGCTTAGCAGGCGGACCCGGCCACCTGACCGGTTCACGCTCCTGAGTAGCGGCGAGTGGGGAGTCGAACCCTTAAAGCTTGCCCATCGTCATCGAGCACCACCCGCCATCAGCGACGGGCAGCAGAAAGCCGTCCGTCAATATCGGTACGGACTGCTAGGTGCGAAAAGGGGCGAAAGCCGGTTCATGGGGCGGCGGATAGCCGGGGTCGGTGTGGAAGGCAAGGTTGGGCGGGCAACCTTCCCATGCTCCGTCATGCTGAACTTGTTTCAGCATCCAACGCGCCACCCGCATGGCCTTTGCCCTTGGACAGTTGGACCCTGAAACAAGTTCAGGGTGACGGCGCATGTGAGGCAGGTGCCAGCGACCCAAACAAAAGCCCCGCCGGTGAGGGCGGGGCTCTTCGCTTCGGCCAGGGGCGCGCGCTTATTCGGCGTGCGCCTTGACGATCTTGCCCGGATTGCGCGGCGGCTCGCCCTTGGGGAGCGCGTCGACATTCTCCATGCCCTGGGTGACCTCGCCCCAGACGGTGTACTGGCCGTCGAGGAAGGTCGCGTCGTCGAGGCAGATGAAGAACTGGCTGTTCGCGCTGTTCGGATCCATCGTCCGCGCCATCGAGGCGACGCCGCGCACATGCGGTTCGCGGCTGAATTCGGCGGGGAGGTTGGGTTCCTTCGAGCCGCCCGAGCCGGTGCCGCTGGGATCGCCGCCCTGCGCCATGAAGCCGTCGATCACGCGGTGGAAGACGACGCCGTCATAGAAGCCCGAATTGGCGAGGGTCGCGATCCGCTCGACATGCTTGGGGGCGAGATCCGGACGAAGCTTGATCGTCACGTCGCCAGTGTCGAGGGTCAGCGTGAGGGTAGTGAAATCGGACATTGGATACTCCTGAATACTTGGCTCGCCCCTAGGCGCGCTTGCGCCGACTTGCAAATCCCTCTCCCGGGAGTAAGCCCCGGCCAGCCGCGCGAACCGAGGGAGGTCGAACGATGAGCGAGACCGAACTCGAACCCCAGGCGGCCCAGACCAGCGAGCTCGACGAGGACGACCGGCTGAAGCCCGAATTCGTCCGCGCGGTGCTCGACGCGGTCGAAGCCGGCGACGACGAGGGCGCGCGCGCGCTGGTCGATCCGCTCCATCCCGCCGACATCGCCGACCTGTTCGAGCTGACCCCTCACGAGGACCGTGCCGGTCTCGCCCGCGCGCTCGCGGACCTGCTCGACGGCGACGTGTTCGCCGAGATGAACGATTATGTCCGCGAGGACCTGATCGACGCGCTCGAGCCGCACGAGGTGGCGGACATCGCCGCCGAGCTCGATACCGACGACGCGGTCGCGATCATCGAGGACATGGAACCCGAGGACCAGCGCGAGGTCCTCCGCGCGATGGAGCCCGACGATCGCGCGGCGATCGAGGAAGCGCTCTCCTATCCCGAGGAATCCGCCGGCCGCCTGATGCAGCGCGAGCTGATCGCGGTGCCCGAGCATTGGACCGTCGGCGACGTGCTCGATTACATGCGGCGCAACGACGATCTGACCACCGATTTCTGGGAAATCTTCGTCGTCGATCCGGCGCACAAGCCGATCGGCACCTGCGCGCTTTCCTGGATCCTGCGCACTCCGCGCGCGATCTCGATTTCTGACGTCATGAAGCGCGAGCAGACGCTGATCCCGGTCGAGATGGATCAGGAGGAAGTGGCGCTGCGCTTCCAGAAATACGCGCTGATCTCGGCGGCGGTGGTCGATCCCAGCGGGCGGCTGGTCGGGATGATCACGGTGGACGATGTCGTCCACATCATCTCCGAGGAAGCCGGCGAGGACGTGCTGCTGCTCTCGGGCGCGGGCGAGGGCGACATCAACGAGCCCGTGGTCGATTCGTACAAGACCCGCGTGCGCTGGCTGATCGCCAATCTGGGCACCGCGACGATCGCCGCGACGATCATCTGGCTGTTCCAGGGGACGCTGGAGCGGATGGTGACGCTCGCGGCGCTGATGCCGATCGTCGCGGGGGTGGGCGGCAATGCCGGCACGCAGACGCTGGCGGTGACGGTGCGCGCGCTCGCGACCAACCAGCTGACCGATTCGAACAGCCTGCGGACGATCCGGCGCGAGATGCAGGTGGCGTTGCTCAATGGCGGGACGATCGCGGCGGCGATCGGAGTCGTGGTGTCGCTGCTCTTCTGGAACGCCGAGCTGGGGGCGGTGATCGCGGCGGCGATGCTGTTCAACATCCTGATCGCGGGGCTTGCGGGCGTGATCGTGCCGCTGACGCTCGACCGCTACAATGCCGATCCGGCGGTCGCCTCGTCGATCTTCGTGACGATGACGACCGATTCGATGGGGTTCCTCGTCTTTCTCGGCCTTGCATCCGCGGCGGGGCTCGCCAGCTAGGGCCCGATGGCACTCAATCTTACGAAAGTGGCGTTCGGTTGCTCCGAAGTCGAGACGCTGCGCGAGCGGATCGCGTGGCGCGCGGCGCAGGGCCCCGAATTCCCGATGACGACGCGCTACATGCCCAAGCGCTTCGCCGAAATGACGGGCGGGTCGCTTTACTGGATCATCAAGCACCAGCTGATCGGGCGGTCGCCGATCCTCGGGTTCGGCGAGGCCGAGGGCGGGCGGACCGCGATCCGGCTGGCGACCGAGTTGATCCTCGTCCAGCCGCGGCCCAAGCGCGCGCATCAGGGCTGGCGCTATCTCGAGGGCAAGGACGCGCCGGTCGATCTGGGCGAGGGCGCCGCCGCCGATTTGCCGCCCGAGCTGGCCGGGCAATTGGCCGGGTTGGGGTTGATCTAAGTCCCCCTCCCGCAAGCGGGAGGGGTTATTTCGCCAGCGCCGGGAACCCCGCGCGGAACGCAGCGACCTTGGGCTTGTCCCAGCGGACGATGTACGGGTGCGTCGGGTTCCGGCGGAAGAAATCCTGATGATAGCTTTCGGCGGGATAGAAGGCGCCGTTCTCCACCTTGGTCACGATCGGACGCGGGAAGGCCTTCGCCTTGCCCAGCTGGGCGATATAGGCGCTCGCGGCCGCGCGCTGGGCCGGGCTCTGCGGGAAGATCGCCGAGCGATAGGAGGGGCCATTGTCGGGGCCCTGCCGATTGAGCTGGGTCGGATCGTGCGCGACCGAGAAATAGACGCGCAGCAGCGTGCCGTAGCTCACCTTTGCGGGATCGTAGACGATGCGGATCGCCTCGGCATGGCCGGTGCGCTCGGTCGAGACCTGGTCGTAGGTCGCGGTTTCCCTGGTCCCGCCGGCATAGCCGCTGGTGACCGATTTCACGCCCTTGATCCCCTCGAACACCGCCTCCATGCCCCAGAAGCAGCCGCCCGCGAGCACCGCGGCCTGCGGGCCCTTGACCCCGGTGACGTCGGTGGCCGGCGCGGGGATCGGCACCGCGCGCTCGGCGGCGGCGCCGGTGAGGGGCGCGGAGAGATAGAGCAGGCCGGCAACCGCGGCGACAGGCAGGGCGATCTTGAGCATGGCTGCAAGATCGTGCGTGCAGGGCGTCAGCGCAAGATGTAGCCGAATCCTCCCCCTGGCGGGGGGAGGATTATCGGCTCAGCGCAAGGCCGCGCAGGCGGTCTGGATGCGTTCGCAGGCCTCGCGGAGCAGTTCCTCCGACGTGGCGTAGCTGATCCGCATCGCCGGGGAGAGGCCGAACGCGGCGCCGTGCACCGCCGCGACGCGGGCCTCGTCGAGGAAATAGCCGATCATCTGCTCGTCGGTGTCGATCCGCTGCCCCTTGGGGGTGGTCTTGCCGATCAGCCCGGCGAATTCGGGATAGACATAGAAGGCGCCTTCGGGGCGCGGGCAGGTCATGCCGTTGATTTGGTTGAGCATCGACACGACGAGATCGCGGCGGCCCTGGAACGCGGCGTTGCGGCCCGCGAGGAAGCTCTGATCCCCGTTCAAAGCCGCCGTGGCCGCCGCCTGGGCGATCGAGCAGGGGTTCGAGGTGGACTGCGACTGGAGCTTGGCCATCGCCTTGATCAGCCAGGGCGCGCCGCCCGCGAAGCCGATCCGCCAGCCGGTCATCGAATAGGCCTTGGAGCAGCCATTGACGGTCAGCGTGCGCTCGTACAGCGCGGGGACGATCTGCGCGATGGTCGCGAATTCGAAGCCGTCATAGACGATATGTTCGTACATATCGTCGGCCATGATCCAGACCTGGGGATGGCGCAGTAGCACCTCGCCCAGCGCGCGCAGCTCGTCGGCCGAATAGGCCGCGCCCGTGGGGTTCGATGGCGAGTTGAGGATCAGCCATTTGGTGTTGGCGGTGATCGCGGCCTCGAGCTGCTCGGGGGTGATCTTGTAATGCTGGTCCGCGCCCGCCGCGATGAAGACGGGCGTGCCGCCGGCGAACTGGACGATGTCGGGGTAGCTCACCCAATAGGGGGCAGGGACGATGACCTCGTCGCCGGCCTCGACCGTCGCGACCAGCGCGTTGAACAAGGTGTGCTTGCCGCCGACATTCACGCTGATCTGGTTGAGCGCGTAATCGAGCCCATTGTCGCGCTTGAACTTGGCGCGGATCGCTTCCTTGAGCGCATTGGTGCCGTCGACATTGGTGTAGCGCGTCTGCCCGCCGCGGATCGCGGCGATGGCGGCTTCCTGGACATATTCGGGCGTGTCGAAATCGGGCTCGCCGGCGCCGAGGCCGATCACGTCCACACCCTGTGCCTTGAGCTCGTTGACGCGGGTGGTCATGGCGAGCGTGGCGGAGGGTTGGATGCGGTCGAGCGCGGCCGAGGTCTTCATGGTGGAGAGGCGCCTGTCTTGGAGTGCGCCGCGCGTTTAGTCCGCCATGCTGCGATGCGCAAATGTAACGGCGGATACTAAACCGCGCAGCGCATTGCCGAGCAGGAAGCCGTTTTCGAGATCGGCCGATGTCAGATCGCCTTCCACGGCACGGCCCGACTCCAGCAATTCGGCACGGAGCACACCGGGGAGCAACCCGCGCGAGAGCGGCGGCGTGACCAGCTTCCCGTTTCGCTCGACGAAGATCGAGGTGAAGCTGCCTTCGGTGAGATAGCCGTCAGGATCGACATAGATCGTCTCGAAGGCTTCGGACACGCGGGTGTAGAAGCCGCGCCTGCTGGTCTTGTGGGCAAGGCGAAAGTCGTCTGGCGCGACTGGCAGGGGAAGGATCGCGACGCGCACCGGGTCCTGCGGCGCGGCGGGCATCGGGGCGATGCCGATCGCGATGGCGCCCGAACGCGCGAGCAGCAGCCGGATCCGGCTGGGGTCGCGCAGCCTGAAGGTCGCGGCCTGGAGCTCGTTCCTGACGCCATGCCGGTCGAACGCGAAGCCGAACAATTGCGCGCTGGCCCGCATTCGCGCGAGATGGCGCTCGAGCAGCGGGATGCCGCGGTCGGGATCGAAGGCCATGGTCTCGATCAAATCGAACGGGGTCTCGCCCGCGGTGACGAAGGCGCCCTTGGCGAGGCATTCCGCCCATTCCTCGCCCATGTCCGAATCGGCGACGATGCCGGAGCCCAGCCCCAGCACCGCGGCGTCGCTGGTCGGTTCGAGCATCAGCGTGCGGATCGCGACGTTGAACATCGCGTCGCCATTGGCGTCGAGCCGGCCGATCGAGCCGGTATAGATGTTGCGGGCCGCACCCTCGACCTCGCCGATGATCTGCATCGCGCGGACCTTGGGTGCGCCGGTGACCGATCCGCAGGGAAACAGCGATTTGAGCGCGTCGATCGCATCGAGTCCGTCGTCCAGCGTGGCCGTGACCGTCGACACCATCTGGTGCACGGTCGGGTAGCGTTCCACATGAAAAAGCTGGGGAACTTCTACGCTGCCCGCGCGCGAGACGCGACTAAGGTCATTCCGCATCAGATCGACGATCATCAGGTTTTCGGCGCGCTGCTTGGGATCGTTCGCCAGCGCTTCGGCGAGCGTGTGATCCTCGTCCGCGCTGGTTCCGCGAATCGCGGTGCCCTTCATCGGCCGGGCGGTGAGCGTGCCCGATTCGACCGTGAAGAAGAGCTCGGGCGAGAAGGAGAGGAGGAATTGCTCGCCGGTCGCGATCATCGCGCCATAGCCCGCCGCCGCCCGGCTCCGCAGCAGCGCATAGAGCGCGCCCGCGCCGCCCGCTCGGCGGACCCAGGCGCGGAAGGTGAGGTTGGCCTGATAGATGTCGCCCGCGGCGATCAGTTCCTCGACCGAAGCGAACTGCGCGCCATATTGGTCGCGGGTGATCCAGGGCTGGGGCGCGCCGGCCCAGGCGCCCGCCGGATCGGGAAGCAAGACGGGGACGTCGGCGATCTCCCGATAGCCCTCGAACAGGCCGAACCAGAGGCGGGGCGTTTCGCCGCCCGCGGCGCGCGGCCAGGCGCTGGGCTCCAGCGCCTCGCTCGCCTCATAGGTGAGGAAGCCAGCGGCGTGGAGGCCGCGTGCCCGCGCCTGTCTCAGCCGGTCGAGCGCGGGGACGATGTCGTCCTCGCCGCTCGCCGCGACGATCTCCACCGGACTCGCATAAAGCCGCGCGGGCGCGCCGCCGGGCCGCGCATCGTCGAGCAATACGAAGGGTGGGGCAGGCAGCATGCATCGCCCGAATGGCGCGCGCGAGCCGATGCGGCAAGCCCATGTTGCCCGCCGGGGGTGGTCCGCCTATCTCCGCGCCATGTCGAATCCCCCGCTCCGCGCCGCGATCGTGCCCGTCACGCCCCTTCAGCAGAATTGCTCGCTGATCTGGTGCACCGAGACGATGAAGGGTGCCTTTGTCGATCCCGGCGGCGATCTGCCCAAGCTGCGCGCGGCGGCGGCGCAGCATGGCGTCACCATCGAGAAGATCCTGCTGACCCACGGCCATATCGATCATTGCGGCGCGGCGGGCGAGTTTGCGAAGGAGCTGGGAGTCGAGATCGAGGGGCCGCACGAGGCCGACCGATTCTGGATCAGCCGGCTGGAGGATGACGGGCGGAAATACGGCGTACGCGGGACGCCGTTCGAGCCCGCGCGCTGGCTGGTCGATGGCGATCAGGTGACTGTCGGCAACCTCACGCTCGACGTGATCCATTGCCCCGGCCACACGCCCGGCCATGTCGTGTTCCACCATCCCGAATCGAAGCTCGCGCTGGTGGGCGACGTGCTCTTCCAGGGATCGATCGGGCGGACCGATTTCCCGATGGGCAATCATCAGGACCTGCTCGATTCGATCACGCTCAAGCTATGGCCGCTTGGGGACGACACGGTGTTCGTCCCCGGGCACAACGCGGTCAGCACCTTCGGCCACGAGCGGAAGACCAATCCGTTCGTCGCCGATTCGGTGATTCAGCGCAGCTGAACGGTTCCCACCAGGGGCGCGACCGTCGCGGGATAGAGATAGGGAATCGACACCGCGAAGAGGCCGAGGCCGAGCATGATCACGAAGGTGGTCATGATGCCGAGGTTTCGCCCAAGGCTCCATCCGTCCATGCCGAAACCGTGCGCGACGCGGCCGAGGATGAAGACCGCCGCCACGACCCACAGCCAGAGCTGGGTGCCGATCGCCGCCTCGATCAACGCGATCAGGATCAGTACGATCGGCGCATATTCGGCGAAGTTGAGCTGCGCGCGCATCCGCGCGACGAGCCTGGGATTGCCGCCATCGCCGATCGAGATCTTCTCCGAGATGCGGATGCGCCCGATCCGGGTTCCGAGCCACATATTGACGAGCGCGGCGGCGCCAGCGGTGGTGAGTGCGATAGGCAGGATCATGGTTGCAGGCCCCCTCTTCGAAACCGGATCAGTCGCACGGCGCCCTCGCGCTTGCAACGCGGGGCAAAATCGCTATAGGCGCACGCTCGCTTCGTGACCTGTCCGCTGGTCCGGCGAGCGCCGGACTTCCGTCGCTTGCCCGAAAGACCCTGCGGGCGTATCGCGGCCCATCGATTGAAGACGCTTAAGAAGGTTAGCCGGAAATGGCCGTTCCCAAGAGAAAGACCTCGCCCTCGCGGCGTGGCATGCGCCGGGCGCACGACGCGCTCAAGGTTGAGGCGTTCCAGGAATGCCCCAATTGCGGCGAACTGAAGCGCCCGCACGTGCTGTGCGGCGCCTGCGGCCATTATAACGGCCGCGCGGTCACTGCCGAAGACTGATCACGGGCAAGGCTGAACCACGGGGCGGAAACGGGGGGCGTGGCATCATGACGAACTCCTCTCGAATCGCCGTCGATGCGATGGGCGGTGACGAGGGGATCGCGGTCATGCTGGCCGGCGTCGCCGCGGCCCGCCGCCGATTCGAGGGCCAGGGCCTGGAACTCAAGTTCCTGCTCGTCGGCGACGAGGCGCAGATTCGCGCCGGGCTCGATACCCACCCCAACCTGACCGCCGCTTCGGAAATCGTCCACGCACCCGATGTGATCGGGGGCGACGACAAGCCCAGCCAGGCGATTCGCCGCGCCAAGACGACGTCGATGGGAATCGCCATCGATCTGGTGAAGCGCGGCGAGGCCGGCGCCGCGGTCTCCAGCGGCAATACCGGCGCGTTGATGGCGATGTCCAAGCTCGCGCTGCGCACCATGAAGGGGATCGACCGGCCCGCGCTGGCCGCGCTGATGCCGAGCCTTGGCGAGAACGACACGGTGATGCTCGATCTGGGCGCCAATACCGAGGTCGATGCGCGCAACCTCGTCCAGTTCGCGGTGATGGGCGCCGCCTATGCGCGCACCGCGCTCGATCTCGAACGGCCGCGCGTCGCCTTGCTCAATATCGGCACCGAGGAGATGAAGGGCACCGAGGAGATCAGGGAGGCCGCCGCCCAGCTGCGCGCCGCCGACCATCTCCGGCTCGATTTCCGCGGCTTCATCGAAGGCAACAAGCTGTCGCGCGGCGAGATCGACGTGATCGTGTGCGACGGTTTCTCGGGCAATATCGCGCTCAAGACCGTGGAGGGCACCGCGCGCTTCGTCGCGGACCTGCTCAAGCGCGCCTTTTCCAGCTCGACGCGCTCGAAGATCGGCTTCCTGATCTCGCGCCCCGCGACCGAGCTGCTGCGCCACCATCTCGATCCCAACACGCATAACGGCGCGGTCTTTCTCGGGCTCAACGGCCTGATCGTGAAGAGCCATGGCAGCGCCAACGAGACCGGCGTCGCGACCGCGATCGGCTTCGCGGCCAAGATGCTGCGCGACGATCTGATGCGGCGAATCGCCGAGGATCTCGGGAACTTCGAAGCAAAGGCGGCGTAAGACACTCACGATGACTCTCCGTTCCGTCATCATCGGCACCGGCGCTGCCCTGCCGCCCAACCGCGTTTCCAACGCCGAGCTGGCCGAGCGGGTGGACACCACCGACGAATGGATCGTCGAGCGCACCGGCATCCGCTTCCGCCACATCGCCGGGCCCGACGAGACCACCAGCACGCTCGCGACCCGCGCCTCCGAGGTGGCGCTCGAGGCGGCGGGGGTGGAGGCCGCGAGCATCGACCTGATCGTGCTGGCGACCGCCACCCCGGACCAGACCTTTCCGGCCTCGGCCACCCGGGTGCAGACTGCTTTGGGAATCGACGATTGCGTCGCGTTCGATGTCGCGGCGGTGTGCTCGGGCTTCCTCTACGCGCTCCAGGTCGCCGATTCGATGATCCGCTCGGGCGCGGCGAAGCGCGCGCTGGTGATCGGGTCCGAGACCTTCAGCCGCATCCTCGACTGGGACGACCGCGCGACCTGCGTGCTGTTCGGCGACGGCGCGGGAGCGGTGGTGCTCGAGGGCCGGGACACCGACGAGGCGGGCGGGCGCGGCATCCTCGCCAGCAAGCTCCATGCCGATGGGCGGCACAATGATCTCCTCTATGTCGATGGCGGGCCCTCGACCACGGGAACGGTCGGCAAGCTCCGGATGAAGGGGCGCGAGGTCTTCCGCCATGCGGTGGCCAATCTGGCCGCGGTGATGGACGAGTCGCTCGCGGCGGCCGGGCTCACTCCGGAAGATGTCGACTGGGTGGTGCCGCACCAGGCCAATGCCCGCATCCTCGACGCCACCGCGCGCAAGCTGGGGCTCGATCCCGGCAAGGTGATCGTGACGGTCGACCAGCATGCCAACACGTCGGCGGCATCGGTGCCGTTGGCGCTCGATACGGCGGTCAGGGACGGGCGGATCAAGCAGGGCGACCTGATCGTGCTCGAGGCGATGGGCGGCGGCTTCACTTGGGGCGCGGCGGTGGCGCGGTTTTGATTCGATCGCCTCGCGGCGATGTCCCTACTGGACAGTTCAGCAACATTCCGGCAACATTTTGTTACCGTTGCGTGATGTTCGCATTTGCGGCGTCGGACCAATCTGTTAGAGCGTAACATTGGCTTGAAGGGGGAGAATGCCGACCATGGCCGCCGCGGGCACGCTGACCAGGGCCGATCTGGCCGAATCGCTCCATCACGAAGTGGGGCTGTCGCGGGCTGACGCCGCGCGGCTGGTGGAGCAGATCCTGTCGCACATGTGCGAATCGCTGGCCAAGGGCGAGAACGTCAAGATCTCGGGCTTTGGCAGCTTCATCCTGCGCGACAAGGGCGAGCGGGTGGGCCGCAATCCCAAGACCGGAGTCGAGGTGCCGATCGCGCCGCGCCGGGTGCTCACCTTCCGCGCCAGCCAGATGATGCGCGATCGCATCGTCTCGGCCGGCTGACGGGTAGCGCGATGCCGGCGCCCGAGAAGGCCGCTGGCGCGCTCCGCACGATCGGAGAGCTGGCCCAGGAGATTGGGCGGCCCCAGCACATATTGCGCTATTGGGAGACGCGCTTTCCCCAGCTCCGCCCGCTGACGCGCGCGGGCCAGCGGCGCTATTACCGGCCCGACGATGTCGCGCTGGTGCGGCGGATCCATCACCTGCTGAGCAGCGAAGGCTATACGATCCGCGGGGTCCAGCGGTTGCTGGCGGCGGAGAAGGGCGGGAAGGCGCCCATCGCATCGGCATCGCGGGCGGGAAGCGGCAATCTTCGCGCGATTCGCGATTCGCTGGTCGAGGCGCTGGAAGCGGACGGGGCCTAGCTGCCGTCGGGCCCGAGGCTCGCGTCGAGATCGCGCGGGCGGACGAAGCGGATCAGCTCGCCATCGCCGGGCTCGACATCCTGCCAGCGTTCGGCCTCGAACGCGATCTCGGCCAGCGCGGCGGTGGGGAATTTGACCTCGACATCGTGACGCAGCGCGCCGCCGGGGACGAGGCCGAGTACGAGCTCCTCCAGCCCGGGATTATGTCCCGCCATCAGCACGGTCGCGGCCGCTTCGGGCAAGGCGTGGACCAGATCGAGCAGGGTCGCGGCGGACGCGAGATAGATTCGCTTGTCCCATGCGGGGGCGAGATCGCCGCCATAGCCGGCACCGACATGTTCGAGCGTCTCGACCACGCGCGCGGCGGGCGAGGCGATCACCGCGTCGAATTCGAGCCCGAGCGACTTCATATGCTTGCCCATCGCCACCGCGGCGCGTTGGCCGCGGGTATTGAGCGGGCGATCGAAATCGCGCGCGACCGGATCGTCCCATCCCGATTTGGCGTGGCGCAGAAGGATGAGCGTCTTCATCGGGCTCCGGTCGGGCTGGGTGCGCTCGCCTCATGCCGCAAGCGTGTTGCCAAGGAAAGTCGAACCCGCTCGACCGCCTCGTCGAGCGTGACGCGGTGGACCGGCGTGCCGTCCGGAAAGGCAGTGAGCAGCCGCGAGGGCATCGCGGCGGAGAGCAGGACGAAGCTGCCCGAATCGCTGGCGCGGCGGATGAGGCGGCCGAACGCCTGCGCCAGCCGCGCGCGGACGATGCGGTCGTCATAGGCGGTGCCGCCCCCGGCGAGGCGGCGCGCGGCGTGGAGCACGGTCGGCTTGGGCCAGGGCACGCCCTCCATCACCACGAGCCGCAGCGAATGGCCGGGGACATCCACCCCATCCCTCAGCGCATCGGTGCCGATCAGCGAGGTGCGCGAATCGTTGCGGAAAATGTCGACCAGCGTCCCGGTATCGATCGGATCGACATGCTGGGCGAGCAGGGGAAGCCCCTCGCGCGCCAGCCGGTCGGCGATCCTGGCATGGACCGTGCGCAGCCGACGGATCGCGGTGAACAGGCCCAGCGTGCCGCCCTCGGCCGCCACGATCAGCCGGGCATAGGCATTGGCGAGCGCGGGCAAATCGCCGCGCTTGATATCGGTGACGATCAGCACCTGCGACTGGCTGGCATAATCGAAGGGGCTTGGCGCCTCGAAGCGGCCGGCGGGGCGGAGCAGATGAGTCGCGCCGCTGCGCGCCTCCGCCACGTCCCAGTCGCCGCCCGCCTTGAGCGTCGCCGAGGTGATCACCGCGCCATGGGCGGGCTCGAGCACTGTTTTCGCGAAGGGCCGCGAGGGATCGAGCCAGTGGCGATGGAGCCCGACATCATATTCGCGCCCCTCGACCCGATCGACCGCGAGCCAATCGACGAACTCGGAGTCGGCGGGGCCGCCGATCCGCGCGATCAGCGCGAGCCACGCGCCGACCGTATCGGTGCGCCAGCCGAGCGAGGCGATCGCTCCCTCGATCCGGGCGCGCGCGGCGCCGTCCATCCAGTCGGGCGCGTCCGCCAGCACGGCTTCGAGGCGCCGGCCGAGCGCGACCAAGGGCCGGAGCAGCGAATCGAGTGCCTCGCCCGCCGGTCCCGCGGCTTCGACCAAGGCGGGATCGGGCTCGGCCAGCTCGGTTTCGAGGCCGTAGCCCGTCTCCCCGCCATCATCGCGGGCGAAGACGAGCCCCCTCACCGCCGCGAGCAGCCGCTCGATGGCCCCGAAGGGCTGGCCCTCGGCGAGGCGCTGGAGCCAGCCATCGCCGGGCAGCGCTTGGGCGGCGATCACCGCCGCCGCAATCGCTTCGCCCCCTTCATTGTCATAGCTGGCGACGTCGCTCAGCCGCGCCCCCAGCCCGCGCCGCCGCCCGCGCGATCCCGATTCGGGGCCGGTCACCCAGCGGCGCAGCTCGATCGCCTCCTGGCCCGTCAGCGCCGCCGAGAACATCGCGTCGGCGGCGTCGAACAAATGATGGCCTTCGTCGAACACATAACGGGTCGGGCGCGTCGCCGATTCGCGGCCGCGCGCAGCGTTGACCATCACCAGCGCGTGGTTGGCGATGACGATGTCCGCGTCGGCGCTCGCCCGCGCGGCGCGCTCGATGAAGCATTTCCGGTAGTGCGGACAGCCCGCATAGATGCATTCGCCGCGCCGGTCGGTCAGCGCGGTCGAGCCGGCGCGGCGGAAAAGCGTGGGCAGCCAGCCGGGCAAGTCGCCGCCGACCATGTCGCCATCGGCGCTGTACGCCGCCCAGCGCGCGACCAGCTGCGCGAGGATCGCGGCGCGGCCGAGAAAGCCGCCCTGCAGCGCATCCTCCAGATTGAGCAGGCAGAGATAATTCTCGCGCCCCTTGCGCGTGACGATCCTGGCCTTGCGCGTCTCGGCATCGGGATAGAGCCGCTCACTTTCATGGCCGAGCTGGCGCTGCAGCGCCTTGGTGAAGGTCGAGACCCACACAGCGCCGTCCGCCTGCTGGGCCCAGAGCGAGGCCGGGGCGAGATAGCCGAGCGTCTTGCCGATCCCGGTCCCCGCCTCGGCGAGCACCAGATTGGGCGAATCGCGCATCTCGCGCGGGGCAAAGGCGCGCGCGGCTGCGGCGGCATAGTCGCGCTGGCCCTGCCGCCGTTCGGCGCCGTCGCCGGTGAGGCTGGCGAGGCGCTGGGCGACATCCTCGTCGTGGAGCGTGACGGTGCGCGGGGCCGCGCGCGGCGGTCGCTCGCTCCATTCGGGGAGCTTCGAGAAGAGCCAACGCTCGGCCTTTTCGGGCTTGGCGATCCGCATCGAAACCACCGGCGCCCAGGGCCAGCGCAGCCGCGACAGCGATTGCGCGGCGTTCCACGCCCCTTCGCGCTCGGGCCAGTCCTTGGCGGTGATCGCCAGCAGCGCCTCGGCGGCATCGCGCAGGAAGGGCGCGACCTCGGCGTCATTCTCGGGCGCGCGGATACCCGCGGCGCGCGCGAGCCCCCTGGGAGTCGGCACCATGAAGCGCGCCGGGCGGAGAAAGGCGAAGAGTTCGAGCAGATCGAGCCCGTTGAGCTCGGGATGGCCCAGCCGCTGGCCGATCAGCGGGGCGTTGAGCAGGATGACGGGCGTGTCGGCGGCAATGCGGATCGCCTCGCCCCGCCCCACCGCGCGGGTCTCTTCGGCGGTCGCGATCCAGATGCCGCCATGGCTCGCGTGCAGCGCGGGATAGGGGAGCGGCGGAGTCACGGCCTACCTGTACCCGCTTCGTTCCGCGACGCCAGCCCTGTTTCGCTATCGCTGGCACCCCGCGCCGCTCTCAGCTAGACGCGCCCGGTTATGACCGACGCATCAGCCCTGCGCGCCGCCGCGCTCGACTCCAAGGCCTGGCCCTTCGAAGAGGCGCGCAAGCTGCTGAAACGCTATCCGGACGGCAAGCCAGGCGGGGCGCCGGTGATCTTCGAGACGGGCTATGGTCCCTCGGGGCTGCCGCATATCGGCACCTTCAACGAAGTGCTGCGCACCACGATGGTGCGCCGCGCGTTCGAGACGATCTCGGACATGCCGACCCGGCTGATCGCGTTCAGCGACGATATGGACGGGCTTCGGAAAGTCCCCGAGAATGTTCCCAATGGCGAGATGCTGGCGCGCTATATCGGCCATCCGCTGACGCGCGTGCCCGATCCCTTCGGCAAATATGAGAGCTTCGCGCATCACAATAATGCGATGCTGCGCCAGTTTCTCGACCGGTTCGGGTTCGAGTATGAGTTCCTGTCGTCGACCGATTGCTATGCCAATGGGACGTTCGACGAGACGCTGAAGGCGATCCTGCGCAACTATAGCAAGATCATGGACATCATGCTGCCGACCCTCGGTAAGGAGCGGCAGGCGACCTATTCGCCGGTGCTGCCGGTGAGCCCGAAGAGCGGCGTGGTGCTCCAGGTACCGGTCGAGGTGGTCGATCCCGAGACCGGCATGATCGCGTTCACGGACGAAGGCGAGCGCATCGAACAGACGATCTTCGGCGGCCATGCCAAGCTGCAATGGAAGGTCGACTGGGCGATGCGCTGGGTCGCGCTCGGCGTCGATTACGAGATGTCGGGCAAGGACCTGATCAGCTCGGTCGAGCAGAGCTCGAAGATCACGCGCGCGCTGGGCGGGCGCCCCCCCGAGGGCTTCACCTATGAGCTGTTCCTCGATGCCAAAGGCGAGAAAATCTCCAAGACCAAGGGCAATGGCCTGTCGATCGAGGAATGGCTGACCTATGGCCCCGACGAGAGCCTCGCTTTCTACATCTATCGCGAGCCGAAAAAGGCCAAGGCGCTGCACCTCGGACTGATCCCGCGCGCGGTGGACGATTATTGGCAGTTCCGTGGCAATTACGCCGCGCAGCCGGTCGAGCAGAAGCTCGGCAATCCGGTTCACCATATCCATAACGGCCCGCCGCCCGCCGAGACGCTGCCGGTGACCTTCGGGCTGCTGCTCAACCTGGTCGGGGTGATGCGCGAGGCATCCAAAGAGCAGGTCTGGGGCTATCTGGCGAATTACGTCCCCGGGGCGACGCCCGAGACCTGGCCGGCGCTCGACGCGCTGATCGGCTATGCCATCGCCTATGTGCGCGATGTCGCCGAAAAGCCGGTGCGGCGGGCGCCCGAGGGGGTGGAGGTGGCGGCGCTCCAGCGGCTCGATCAGGAGCTGGCGGCGCTGCCCGAGGACGCGAAGGCCGAGGATATCCAGAATATCGTCTATGAGATCGGCAAGAGCGGCGGCTTCGCCGAGCTGCGCGACTGGTTCAGGGCACTGTACGAGACGTTGCTCGGCAGCTCGCAGGGACCGCGCATGGGAAGTTTCATCGCGCTCTATGGTGTCGGGAATTCGCGCAGGCTGATCGCGGAGGCGCTGGCCAAGGCATGACCGAACCCGAACCGAGCGTCGCCGAAGCGGTGACCGAGATCGTCGCCGATGCGGCATCGCGCACCGAATCGGCGCTGCGCGACTTCCTCCGCAGCGAGGCGGCGGGCGGCATCTTCCTGATCGTCGCGGCGGCGGCGGCGCTGGTGGCGGCGAACATGCCGGGCCTGTCCAGAACCTATTTCGATCTGCTTCACCTGGCCGTGGGGCCCGATATGGGCAGCCACGGGCCGATGACGATCCATTTGTGGATCAATGACGGGTTGATGGCGATCTTCTTCCTGCTGGTCGGGCTCGAGATCAAGCGCGAGTTCGTCGACGGGCGGCTGGCGAGCTGGGAACGGCGGCGGCTGCCCATTATCGCGGCGGCGGCGGGGATGGTCGCGCCCGCGCTCGTCTATCTGGCGGTGACGGGCGGGCAGCCGGGGCTGTCGAACGGATGGGCGATCCCTGCGGCAACCGATATCGCCTTCGCGATCGGCGTGCTCGCACTGCTGGGCAGCCGCGCGCCCGCGTCGCTCAAGCTGTTCCTGACCACCGTCGCGATCGTCGACGATATGGGGGCGGTGGCGATCATCGCGCTCGCCTATACCGCGCATCTCAACACGCTGGCGCTCGCCGCGGCGGCGATCGTGCTCGCCGCCATGTATGTGCTCAACCGCAGCGGGGTGACGCGTCTCGGCATCTATCTTCCGCTCGCGCTGTTGCTGTGGGTGCTGGTCTTTCTGTCGGGCGTGCACGCGACCATCGCGGGCGTCGCGGCGGCGATGATGATCCCGATCGTCAAGTCCCCGGGGCTTCCCGACGATATCACGTCGCCGCTCCACCGGCTCGAACATGCGCTGCATCCCTGGTCGGCCTATCTGATCGTGCCGCTGTTCGGGTTCGCCAATGCCGGGGTGTCGCTGACCGGCCTGTCGCTGGCGGTGCTGCTCGCGCCGCTGCCGCTGGCGATCATGCTGGGACTGTTCCTGGGCAAGCAGATCGGCATTTTCGGCAGCATCTGGCTTTCGGCCAGGACGGGATTCGCGCCGCGGCCGGGCAATGCCAGCTGGGCGCAGATCTACGGCATGTCGCTGCTCGCGGGGATCGGCTTCACGATGAGCCTGTTCATCGGGGGGCTGGCCTTTCCGGGCCGGCCCGAACTGGCCGATGCCGTTAAGATCGGCGTGCTGGGCGGCTCGCTGCTGTCGGCCGTGGTCGGCTATCTGGTGCTGCGGATGGCGCGGGTTCGCGGCTGATGCGGATGTTCTTCGATGCGCGCCAGCTCGCCCATGCCCCCAGGCTGGAGCTGCACAATGGCGCCTTCGTGCCGCATGCCGATGTGCCGCTGCGCGCCGAATCGGTCGTGGCCGCGCTTCCGGGGCTGGAGACGCCCGCCGATCATGGCGAGGCGCCGATCCTCGCGGTGCATGACGCGGACTATGTCCGATTCCTCAAGGAGGGCGCGCGGCTCTGGACCGAGGCGGGCCGGCCGGGCGAGGCGATCGGCTATATCTTCCCCGTAGTGGGGCGGCGCCCACTTCGCCTCAGCCGGATCGATGCGCTGCTGGGGCAGTACAGCTTCGATTCGGCCACGCCGCTGACCCCCGAAGCCTGGGATGCGAGCTACTGGAGCGCGCAGGGCGCGCTCTCCGCGCTCGATGCGGTGCTGGGGGGCGACGGGGCCGCCTTCGCGCTGGGCCGCCCGCCTGGGCATCATGCCGGGCGCGATTATCTCGGCGGCTATTGCTACCTGAACTATGCCGCCGTGACGGCACAGGCGGCGCGCGATGCCGGTGTGGCGCGGGTCGCGATCCTCGACATCGACTATCATCACGGCAACGGCACCCAGGACATTTTCTGGGAGCGCGGCGACGTCTTCTACGCCTCGATCCATGCCGATCCGGCGACCGACTATCCCTTCTACTGGGGCCATGCCGACGAGAGGGGCGAAGGCGAGGGCCGGGGCGCGACGCTCAACCTGCCGCTGGCGCGCGGCGCCGACCTCGGCGTGTTTCGCGCGGCGGAGGCGCAGGCGCTCGACGCGATCGCCGCCTTCGATCCGGGATTGCTGGTGGTCAGCTTCGGCGCGGACACCTTTGTCGACGACCCGATCTCGAGCTTCCGGCTGGAAACGCCCGACTATGCGGCGCTGGGCGCGGATATCGCCGCGCGCGGCTGGCCCGGGGTGATCGTGATGGAAGGCGGCTATGCCGGCGAGGCGCTGGGGCGCAACGTCGCCTCCTTCCTGTCGGGCTTCGCTTGACTCAAGCGTAAGCATATACTAACCGTCAGTCATGGCTAACGCTAATCAGGCAATCGCGGCGCTTTCGGATGCGACCCGGCGCGCGATCTTCGATCAGGTTTCGGAAGGGCCGAAATCGGTCGGCGAGATCGCGGCACAGCTGCCCGTCACTCGGCCTGCGGTGTCGCAGCATCTCAAGATACTCAAGGAAGCCGAGCTGGTCGCGGACGAGGCGGTGGGGACGCGGCGCGTCTATCGCATCGATCCCAGGGGGCTGGGGCAGCTCCGGCGCTGGCTCGACGAGAAATGGGAACGCGCACTTGTGGAATTCCAGGCCGCGGTGGAGGAGGAAGAATGACCGGACAACGCATCGTCCCCGCGCCGATCCGCAAGACGCTGCGGGTCAAGGCCAGCCGCGAACGCGCGTTCGAGGTGTTCACGTCGCGAATGGGCGGCTGGTGGGCGAAGGAGCATTCGGTCGGCGCGCAGGTGAATCAGTCGCCCCAGGCCGATGTGGTGATCGAGCCGCGCGTCGGCGGGCGCTGGTACGAAATCAGCGAGAATGGCGCCGAATATGATTGGGGCCGCGTGCTCGCCTGGGATCCGCCCGCCCGGCTGGTGCTGGCATGGCAGCTCACCGGCGCGTTCGAATATGATGCCGGGTTCGAGACCGAAGTCGAAGTGACCTTCACCGAGGACGGGGACGAGACCGTCGTCGCGTTCGAGCACCGCAACCTCGAGCGGTTCGGCGATGTGCCCGATCTGCTGACCGGCATGGATGCGGGCTGGGGGATGCTGCTCGGCGGGTTCGAGAAGGCGGTGGCCGGCTAGACTCCCAGCCATTCCAGCGGCGTGGGGAGCGCATCGGCGGAATAGTCGACCTGAAGTACGCGCCGGCGCTTCGGCACGCGCGCCGCCGCCGAGGCGTGGAGGATCGCGGTGGCGTAAAGCCAGATATCGCCGCGCTCGGCCTGGCAGGCGGTGCTCCCGCAATCGGCCGCGACGCGATCGATATCGGGTTCGGCGATCCGGCCCAGCCGGTGCGATCCGGGTGCGATCAGCAGCGGTGCATTGTCCTCAGGCACGGGATCGAAATGGATTCGGATCGTACGCATTGCCTCGATCAGCGCGAAGGGCGGCTCGACATGCCGGAGCCCCGCCTTGACCGACCAGGGGCCGTAGCCGGGGGCGTCGGTGCGGGCCTTCACCGCGATGGTGCGGTCCTGATGCCAGCCCAGTGCCCAATTCGCCGCTTCGCTCTTATCGAACAGAAGCGCGCGCACCGGGCGGCGCCCCTCAAGTTGCGCGGTGCGACTTGCGATCTCCCCGAGGATGGCTTCCAGCCCGGTGACGCCATGCAAGCGGATGCCCGCCTGGTCGGCGGGCAATCCGGCCAGCACCGCCTCAAGTCGTCCAAGAAAAGGGGCGGCCGCACCCGGAAGGTGCGCCGCCCCATCTTCCTCGAGCGTCACGTTCAAAGCTTCTCGGTCAGCTCCGGGACGATCTTGAACAGATCCCCGACCAGGCCGATGTCCGCGACCTGGAAGATCGGGGCGTCCTCGTCCTTGTTGATCGCGATGATCGTCTTCGAATCCTTCATCCCCGCAAGATGCTGGATCGCGCCCGAGATGCCGACCGCGATATAGACTTCGGGGGCGACGATCTTGCCGGTCTGGCCGACCTGGTAATCG
>CBINJP010000022.1:0-68561 GCA_966251045.1 uncultured Sphingomonas sp. | reverse complement strand
GGCGCGCGGCGTCGGCGATCGGCTCCTGCGCCTGGCGCTTGGTGCCGACGAACAGAACCTTGCCGCCCGCGGCGACGGTGGAATTCACGAACTCGAGCGCGCGCGCGAAGAGCGGCACGGTCTGCGAGAGATCGATGATGTGGACGCCGTTGCGGTCGCCGAAGATGTAAGGCTTCATCTTCGGGTTCCAGCGATGCGTCTGGTGGCCGAAGTGCGCGCCCGATTCGAGCAATTGCTGCATGGAGACGACAGGTGCCGCCATAGGGATAAATCCTTCCGGTTGTTCCTCTGGGCAGCGGGAAGTTCGGAGCCTTTGATCCCCACGCCAAATATGGCGGGGGTGGCCTGAACCACCGGGTTATGTTGCTGCCCATGCGGTGTTGAGGGCGCGCCGTTAGCGCCATGTTCCGGGAAAGGCAAGCCCGCTTATACGGGACTTACGCCGTGGCCGGGCTGGGCGGGATCGGGGTTTCGGCGGGAATAGGCTGATGCGCCCCCGGTTCGGGAATTCCGAGCGCGCGCCCGACATGCAGGCGGATCCAGCGCGTGTGCCGTTCGAACAGCCACCACATCGCGACCCCCGCGGCGACGCCCAGCACGGTGAGCACCATCCAAAGGCTGACGGTGGTAACCGTCAGCGCGGCGCGGGTGACGGGGATGCCGAGACCGTGCCTGGCGATACCGCGCGCCAGGACGATCATGGGTGCATGGCTCATATAGATCGAATAGGAGGCCCCTGCCCCCGCCGCCGCCGCCGCGCCGACCCATGCAGGGACCGGGACCCCGTGCCAACGCCGCAGGATCTGGATGCCGCCCGCCACCCCCAGCGTCACCACGAACTCGGTCGATACGAAGTGCTGATGTCCGAAACGCAGCACCGTCTGAAGCAGGAACAGCGCGAGGACGGCGGCAGTGAAGACCAGCCCCCTGCCCCGCAACGGCTCCTGCTGGGCCATCGCCATGCCGACCAGCCAGATCGTCGAGAAGGCCAGCATCGGCCCCGGCTCAAGCAGGGCATAGCCGCCAACCGCCACCGCCAGCGCGGCGCAGACCCAGCCCAGCGGTTCGCGCCACCGCGCCAGGGCAACGGCGATCAGCGCGAAGAAGATATAGTAGAAGACTTCGTAGGCGAGGCTCCAGATCGGGGCGTCGAGGCATTGGTTCACACCCAGGCCCCGAGGGACCATGCCGAGCATCATCATCAGGTCGCCCGGCGTGACGACGCAGGCATCGCCGCGCAGCCGGTACGACTGGCCGTAGAGCGCGATGGACAGATGCATCAGCGCATAGGCGATCAGCAGCACCGGCAGCGCGACGACATAGATGCGGGTCGCGCGATCGAGCAGATATTTGCCGAGAAAGCCCGGCCTGCCCGCATGGAAGAGCTTGCCGCCGACGAGGAAGCCGCTGATCACGAAGAAGGCGATCACCGCGGCATGCCCCTGGCCGGTCACGAAATAGAGCAGCCGAGTCAAAACATCGCGCGAAGGCATCCCCGGCCCAAGCCCGGCGAGGCGCGCATGCACGAGCACCACCGCCAGCGCCGCCGTGATGCGGATCAGATCGAGATAGGTGCCGAGCAGCCGATTCGTCACTGAAACCCCCTAGGGCGCATCACAGCATAGGGGCGAGGCCGATACAAATGGAGCTATCTGGAACAAATCGCGACCAGGTGCTTGACAGGTGAAACATTAACGGAACATAAAGGGTTCATGAGGCGGACGCGGGAACGTCCGGCGTGGCGGGATGGAGAATGATGATGGTCGCGATTCTGGGAACCCTGTTCTTCATGGCAGTGATGGCGGTGTCGCTCTGGTCGATCGTCGACAGCGTTCGCCCGCGGATCGGGCGGATCGCGTTCCTGCTGCAATATGGGCCCGTCGGCGGCGCCGAGCTTCCCCCTGCCCCGCGCGTCACGCTCCGGGGTCGGCAGGTCCCGATGCGGATGACGGTCCCGCCGCGGCTTCGCGCAGCCGCTTGACCCGGCGATACGCGCGGATCGAGAAGGGAATCGTCGCGAGGTAGATCAGCGCGACGACAGTGAGCGAGGGCCAGGGCGCCGAAATCACGGCGGCGGCCAGCACGACCAGCACCAGGATCGCCTCGAACCGGATGCGGCGGCGCAGCTTGAGAGCGGACCCCGACCAGGTGGCGAGGCTGGACACCATCAGCAGCGCGGCGAAGGCGAGCCAGGGCGCGACCAGCCAGGGCGAGCGGAACACAGCCTGATCGGTCGACAGCCACAGATAGAGCGGCACCATCGCGATGATCGCCCCCGCCGGCGCGGGCACGCCCGTGAGGAAGCCGGCCGATTTGTGCGGCTGGTCGATATGGTCGATCTGCGCGTTGAACCGCGCGAGGCGGAGCGCGCAGAACAGGGCATAGACGAGCGCCACCAGCCAGCCGACGCGCGGCACGGCGTTCAGCGTCCACATGAACAGGATCAGCGCGGGCGCCACGCCGAACGAGATGGCATCGGACAGGCTGTCCAGCTCCGCGCCGAACCGGCTTTCGCCATGCACCATCCGCGCGATGCGCCCGTCGATCCCGTCGAGGACCGCGGCGAGCAGCACCATCAGCACCGCGATCTCCCACTTCCCGTCCATCGCGAAGCGAATGCCGCTCAGGCCCGAACAGAGCGCGAGCGCGGTGACCGCGTTGGGCAGGATCGCGCGCAGCGGGATGCCGCGCTGTGGGCGCGGAAAGCGCGGCGGGCGGAGCGCGCGGGGCCGTACGCGCGGGGGTTTCATTTCTCTTGTTCCCCGGCGAAGGCCGGGGTCCAGTTGCACTGAACAAGCGAGGGCACCATGCAGTCGATAAGGCGCCGATACGGGGCCCCGGCCTTCGCCGGGGAACAGCAGACGGCAAGCGCTTCGTTCACTGCGAAATCCCGGTCACGGCCGGCCCGCCCTTGCGGCCGAGCACGGTCTCGCCCGCGATCGCCCGCTGGCCGAGCGCCACCGCGGCGCCATAGCCTTCGGGCAGGAACACATCGACGCGGCTGCCGAAGCGGATCAGCCCGACGCGTTGCCCCGCGACGACCATGTCGCCCGCCTTGGTGAAGGCGATGATCCGCCGCGCGACCAGCCCGGCGATCTGGGTGAAGCCGACGCGCAGGCCGTTCTTGTCCTCGACGATGAAATATTGCCGCTCATTCTCCTCGCTCGCCTTGTCGAGATCGGCGTTGAGGAACTTGCCCGAGACATAGATGACGTTGCGGATCGTGCCGGTAATCGGGGTGCGGTTGATATGCACGTCGAACACCGACATGAACACCGACACGCGCACCATCGGCTGGTCGCCCAGCCCGTTCGGCCCCGCCAGCTCCCGCGGCAACGGCACGCGCTCGATCATCGTCACCAGCCCGTCGGCGGGCGAGACGATCAGCCCCTCCCCCTGCGGCGTGACGCGCACCGGATCGCGGAAGAACGCCGCGACCCACAGGGTCAGCCCGACCAAAGGCCAGGTGATGAAATCCCAGAAGAAGAGGCTGAGCAGCGTGATCGTGGCGGCGATCAGCGCGAACTTGCGCCCCTCGGGATGCACGTCGGGGAAGCGCCATTTGACCGCCGGCGCGCCGGACGGGGTCTTGTCATTCGAGGCCATGGCAGCCCTCTAGCGGGGTTGTCCGGGCATCACAACGCGTCATGGACTCCCGTACGGATTCCGACACGGCGCGATTTCGGCGGAAGAAATAGTAGGATGTCATTGCCCTATTGTTTCGCCGGACTAGATTGGCGCAATGGAAATCACGCTATGTACTTTGGCGGACCTCGATGACTGGACCCGGCTTCGGGTCGCGCTCTGGCCCGATTACTCTCCCCAGGAACTGCGCGAGGGCGCGGAGGCGATGCTCGCGGAGCCCGGCGAGGGGATCGCCTTGCTCTGCCGGATCGGCGGAAAGCCCGCGGGTTTCGCGGAAGGCAGCCTTCGCCGCGACTATGTCAACGGATGCGAGACCTCGCCGGTGACCTTCCTCGAGGGCATCTATGTCGTCCCCGCGCACCGCAACCGGCATGTGGCCGCGGCGCTGGTGGAGCGCGTCGCCGAATGGGGCCGCAACCGGGGCTGCGTCGAATATGCCTCGGACGCGCTGCTCGAGAATGAGGAAAGCCACGCCTTCCACGCCGCGGTAGGCTTCGTCGAGACCGAGCGGGTGGTCTATTTCAGGAAGGCCCTCTGACCACCATTGATCCCCCCGCGCCTTCTGCTTAGGGACACCGCCAAACCTCCCTCACAGGAAAGCGAGCAAATGGCGAAGATCAAGGTGGTGACGCCCGTCGTGGAGATCGACGGCGACGAGATGACGCGGATCATCTGGCAGTGGATCCGCGAGCGCCTGATCCTCCCCTATCTCGATATCGACCTGAAATATTACGACCTCAGCGTCGAGAAGCGCGACGAGACCAACGACCAGATCACCATCGATTCGGCCAGGGCGATCCAGCAGTACGGCGTCGGCGTGAAGTGCGCGACGATCACGCCGGACGAGGCGCGCGTCGAGGAATTCAACCTCAAGGAGATGTGGAAGTCGCCCAACGGCACGATCCGCAACATCCTGGGCGGCGTCGTCTTCCGCGAACCGATCGTGATTTCGAACGTGCCGCGCCTGATCCCGGGCTGGACCAAGCCGATCGTCGTCGGCCGCCACGCGTTCGGCGACCAGTATCGCGCGACCGATTTCAAGGTGCCCGGCGCCGGCAAGCTGCGCATGATCTGGGAAGGCGCCAATGGCGAGAAGATCGAGAAGGAAGTGTTCGATTTCCCGGCCGCGGGCGTGGCGATGGGGATGTACAATCTCGACGATTCGATCCGCGATTTCGCGCGAGCCTCGTTCAACTACGGGCTCAACCTCGGCTGGCCGGTCTATCTTTCGACCAAGAACACGATCCTCAAGGCCTATGACGGGCGCTTCAAGGACCTGTTCCAGGAAGTGTTCGACACCGAGGGCTTCGCCGCGAAGTTCAAGGAAGCGGGCATCGTCTATGAGCACCGCCTGATCGACGACATGGTCGCCTCGGCGCTCAAGTGGAGCGGCGAGTTCGTCTGGGCCTGCAAGAATTACGACGGCGACGTCCAGTCGGACCAGGTCGCGCAGGGCTTCGGCTCGCTGGGTCTGATGACCTCGGTGCTGCTCTCGCCCGACGGCAAGACCGTCGAGGCCGAGGCGGCGCACGGCACCGTCACCCGCCACTATCGCCAGCACCAGCAGGGCAAGGCGACCTCGACCAACCCGATCGCCTCGATCTTCGCCTGGACCGGCGGGCTCAAGTTCCGCGGCAAGTTCGACGACACGCCCGACGTCGTGAAGTTCGCCGAGACGCTCGAGCGGGTCTGCATCGAGACCGTCGAGAGCGGCAAGATGACCAAGGACCTAGCGCTGCTGATCGGGCCCGACCAGGCCTGGATGACCACCGAGCAATTCTTCGAGGCGGTCCGCGTCAATCTCGAAACCGAAATGGCGAACTGGAATTGACCGAATGCGGCCGCCGCGTTCGCCGCATCGAATAGGCGCTCGCGGCGGTCTTCGTCACTCTCGGCGGATGGGCACTGCCCTGGCGCGGGGAAGCGCTAGGGCTTGGGCAATGCCTCGGCGGGGCCGGCGATCCAGCCCTCGCCGCCCGGATAATCCTGTGCGCACAACACCCAGTGTGCGCTGGCCGGCTCCTCCGCGCCGCCATAGCACCAGCCCTTGGCGAGCAGCGCCCGGCTGAGTTTGTCGGCCTCGTCGCAATCCCCATCGCGCTTGCTGCGAAAGCCGCCGCTGCATTTCTGGTTGAGCAGATCCCAGCGATAAATCTCCGCGCGAACCTCCGCGGGGAAGACCTCGTATGACTCGGGCACCGACAGGGGCGCGACGTCCGAGGCATTCCCATCCTGCGCGGCAGCGCGTTCGCCCTTCTCGCGCCTGGGCTGTTCCGCGGCGGAGCAGCCGGCGAGCGCGAGGATGAGGGCGGTGCTGAGAAGGGCTTTCATGCTTCGGGCGACCTCACATGTTCGGGGCGGAACCCCATGCCGATGATGCGCGCCGGAATGCGGCGGAGCAAGGGAAAGCGATCGATCAGCCGCGCGGCGAACGGCGGGCGCTCGAGTGGGGTGCTGCTCGCCAGCAGCGGCGCGATGATGCGGTCCTGAATCGCCTTCTGCATCCCCTGCGTCATTCGGGTCGGCCATAGCCGCCGGTCCTCGACCTTGTGAAGCAAGGGATCCGGATCCTCGCCGCACGCCATCGGCCCCGCAAGCGCATTGGCGGCGGCGACGGCATCCTGGACCGCCAGGTTGATCCCCACCCCGCCGATCGGCGACATGGCGTGGGCGGCATCGCCGATCACCAGCAGCCCCGGCCTGTGCCATTTCTCCAGCCGGTCGACCGTGACGGTCAGCAGCTTCACATCGTCCCAGCTCCGGATCGCATCGGTCAGCTCGGCGAGATCGGGCGCGGCGCGGGCGATGCGGGCGCGGAACGCCTCCAGTCCCTGCGCGCGCACCCTATCGGCGCTGCCCTTGGCGAAGACGAAGGCGCATTGCCAATAATCGCCGCGATCGATCAGCGCGAGGATCAGCCCGGTATCGAACACGCCCATCGACTGGTTGGGCCCGCGCGCCTTGGGCAGGCGAAACCAGAAGACGTCCATCGGCGCGCCGATCACTTTCGACGGCAGGCCCGACTGGTCTCGCAGCACCGAGAAGCGGCCGTCGCAGGCGATGGTCAGGCGCGCGCGGACCTCCCCGCCGCCCGCGAGCCGGACGCCGGCGACACGGCCGCCCTCTTCGATCAGCGCCTCGGCCTCGACATTCTGGCGGAGCGTGAAGGCGGGATAGCGCCGCGCGGCATCGGCGACGAAATCGAGAAACTCCCATTGCGGCATCATCGCGATGAAGCGCGCGGGAGCGTTCAAATGGCTGAAATCGGCGAGGTGTATCTGTTGCCCAGCGACGCGGCCGCCGAGCTGGGTCACGGCATCGTGCGGCCGCTGGAGCAATGCTTCGAGCAAGCCGAGCTCGTCGAAGATCGCGAGCGTGGACGGGTGGACTGTGTCGCCGCGGAAATCGCGGAGGAAATCGCCATGCTTTTCCAGCACCAGCGTCTCCACCCCGGCACGCGCGAACAATAGCCCGGCGACCATTCCGGCGGGCCCGCCACCGACGATGCAGACGCCGGTCTCTACTTTTTCCTCCCCCGCCCATGACAAGCGCGTCGTGAAACGCTCTAATAGGCGCATGCTCAACTTGCAGAATAGCGGATTCAGCGATGCGCTGGTGATCCTGGGGGCCGCCGGCCTCGTCATTCCCGCGTTCGCGCGCTTCCGGATCAGTCCGGTGATCGGGTTCATCCTGGTCGGCGCGCTGGTGGGGCCGGCGGGACTGGGCAAGCTGGTGGGCGATCAGCCCTGGCTCTACTTCGTGACCATCTCCGATGCCCATTCGATCGAGCCCTTCGCCGAATTCGGGATCATTCTGCTGCTCTTCTCGATCGGGCTCGAGCTGTCGTTCAAGCGATTATGGGCGATGCGGACGCTCGTCTTTGGGGTGGGCGCGGCCGAATTGTTCGGGGCGGGGCTGATATTGGGGGCGGCGATCTGGCTGACCGGGCTGAGCGCGGGGGGTTCGATCGGGCTCGGGCTCGCGCTCGCCCTGTCCTCGACGGCGTTGGTCGTGCCGATCGCCGGGACGACCAGCCCGGTGGGCAAGGCGGCGTTCGCGATGCTGTTGTTCGAGGATCTCGCGCTGGTGCCGATCATCTTCCTGCTCGGCGCGATGGCGCCCGGCGCGGCGGCGGCGGGATGGTGGCCGCTGGTGGCGGTGCTGTTCAAGGGCGCGGTGACGGTGGCGATCCTGTTCGTGGGGGGGCGCTTGCTGCTGCCCCGCATGTTCGGCCAGGCGGCGCGGACCAAGAGCCCCGAGCTGTTCCTCGCGGCGAGCCTGCTGGTGGTGATCGTCGCGAGCCTGGCGACCGCGGCGGCCGGCCTCTCCCCCATCGTCGGCGCGTTGATCGCGGGGCTGCTGATCGCCGAGACCGAATATCACAGCGAAGTCGAGGCGATCACCGCGCCCTTCAAGGGGCTCGCGCTCGGTGTGTTCCTGATCACGGTCGGCATGCGGCTCGATTTCGCGTTCGTGCTCACCCACATCGCCGAGCTGGTCGGCGCGGCGGCGCTGGTGATGGTGGTGAAGACCGGCGTGACGACGGGGCTGCTCAAGCTCAGCGGCGCGAGGCCGGGCACCGCGGCGGAGACCGGCGTGCTGATGGCCAGCCCGTCCGAGACCACACTGATCGTGCTCGGTGTGGCGGGCGCGGCGGGGCTGATCGTTCCCGATACCGCCGCCTTCTGGACCACGGTGACCGCGATCGGGCTGACCGCGACGCCGGTGCTCGCCAAGGGCGGTCAGCTGATCGCGCGGATGATCGAGCGGCGAACCGCGACCGACGAAGTGCACGAAACGCCGGTCGATGCGGCCGGCCCCGGTACGGTCGTGCTCGGGTTCGGACGCGTCGGCCGCACCGTGGCGGACATGCTCAAGCGGCACGGACTGCCCTATGTCGGCGTCGATGCCGATATCGACAATGTGAACGCGGCGCGGCGCGACGGCTATTCGGTGCTCTACGGCGATGTGACGCGCAGCGAACTGGTCGACCGGCTCAACCTCGGCCATGCCAAGGCGCTGATCCTGACGATGGACGATCCCGTGCTGACCGTGCGCCTCACCCGGCGCGTGCGCGGCTGGGTGCCCAACCTGCCGATCATCACGCGCGCGCGCGACGCGGTCCATGCGGCCGAGCTCTACAAGGCAGGCGCGACCGACGCCGTGCCCGAGACGCTGGAGAGCTCGCTCCAGCTTTCGGAGGCGCTGCTGGTTGATCTCGGCATCGCGGTCGGCCCGGTGATCGCCTCGATCCACGAGGAGCGCGACAAGATGCGGCAGGAGATCAAGGCGGCTGCGCAGCTATCCCGCGATCCGAGGATCCGGCGGGTGCGCAAGGCCGAGGCCGAGGGACCGGCATGACGCTCGCGCTGGCGCTTGCCCTGCTCACCGGAGCGTCGGAGCCCGACCTGCTCGCCCCCGCCGAGCGCGGCGAGATGCAATGCTATACGCCCGATGTCGCGCGCAAGACGTGCCGGGCGCTGGCGAGCTACGTGAAGCAGGCCGATGGCAGCTATCTCAACACCGCCCGAATCCTCCTGGATCCGGCGCGGGACATCGTGCTTGAGACGACGACCGTGGTTCATGTCTCATCCGATGGCGTTTGCGGACGATTGACGCGTTCCGATGCGCTCGGCGGCGCGCTGACCATCGCGGGCGTCCCGCAATCGCCTGAACAGGCGGCGCCAGTCCTGACCTTCTTTGCCGACATCGAGGAAAAGGCGGGGTTTTTCGGAGCCCTGATCTGCACGCGCTATCCCGCCGATGGTGAGATGATGAAGGCGCTTGTCAGCGTCGGCGGCGTTCGCCGCCCCGAGTTCGACGACAGCGTGATCTGGGTGCTGCCCGATCAGGGCTATCGTGTCGGCCGCTGATTGCCACAACGTTCATGAACCCTTGTTGAGATGATAGGAATCAGACCATGTTGATCAGCTTGCTGCTTCTCGCCGCCGCCGCCACCCCGGCTCAGACCGATCCCCTCGCCCCGGCGCGCGCCGGCAAGATCCAGTGCGTCGGCCCGAACCAGGAGAAGAAGACCTGCCTCGCCTTTGGCCGCTATCAGGTCGACGCCGATGGCAGCTATCAGTCGACGGTGACGGTGCTGGTCAATCCCTCGCCCGCGATCACGATGGAGACGCGTGCGAAGGGCAAGGTCGAGAATGGGCAGGTCTGCGGCATCATTCGCAAGGAAGACTATGCCGCCTCGACCTTCACCCTGGACGGCGCGCCGATGGATGCGGCGATGGCCGACGGAATCAAGGCCCAGGTGCTCGCGGTGGTCTCGACGATGGACGGCAAGAATGGCTGTTCGAGCGAGCGCGCCGACGGCGATGTGCTGGTTTCGGAAGTGACGCTCGACGGCGTCGCGCGCCCCGAGCTGACCCAGCGCTTCATCTGGATCAGCCCGGATGAGGGGTACAAGCTCGGCACGCCGTGACGGCCGGGGCCGTCAGCGGGAAAGCGGCGGCGCGGTCTTGATGCAGGTGGCGAGTTCGGCGCGGACGGCGGGGCCGCCCGCAGCCAGATCGATGCGCGCCTTCGTGACCGCGTCTTCGAGATCGGCGCCATAACGTTCAGGCGTGATCCGCTCGTTCACCACGATACGGACAGTTGCCATGTGCCACTCCGCCCCGGCATCGAAAGCCGCGGCATGCGCAGGCGCGTTGACATCGAGCAGCGCCGCCTCGACCATGGTCAGCGCTTCGCAGCGGAGCGCCTGGGCATAGGTCGGCGCGGTCTGGATCGCCGCAGCCGCAACGGCCAGCGCAATCACGCCGTCGCCGTCGCGTTGGCCAGCGCTTCCTTGACCGCCGCGAGCGCTTCGGCGCCCTTGCCGCCTTCGGGTCCGCCGCCCTGCGCCATGTCCGGACGGCCGCCGCCGCCCTGGCCGCCGAGCGCCGCCACCGCCGCCTTGACCAGATCGACCGCGCTGTGGCTGGCGAGCAGGTCCTGCGTCACCCCGACCGCGACCGAGGCGCGGCCATCGTTGATCGCGACCAAGGCGACCACGCCCGAGCCGATCCGGCCCTTGGCCTCATCGACCGCGCCGCGCAGTTCCTTCGGGTCGAGCCCGTCGATCACCTGGCCGATGAACGCCACGCCGCCGACCTGCTCGGGACCCGCCGCGGGCGCGGACCCGCCGCCGCCCATGGCGAGCGCCTTCCTGGCATCGGCCAGCTCGCGCTCGAGTTTGCGGCGTTCCTCGACCAGGGCCGCGACGCGCGCGGGGACTTCGTCGGGCGAGGCCTTGAGCACCGAGGCGGCTTCCTTGAGCCGCTCGTCGCGCGCGTTCAGCCATTGCCGCGCCGCCTCGCCGGTCAGCGCCTCGATGCGGCGCACGCCCGAGGAGACCGCGCTTTCGGAGATGATCTTGAAGATCGCGATGTCGCCGGTCGCTGCGACATGGGTGCCGCCGCACAATTCGACCGAGTAAGCGAGCTCGTCGAGGCTGCCCATCGAGAGCACGCGGACTTCGTCGCCATATTTCTCGCCGAACAGCGCCATCGCACCCGCGGCGATCGCATCGTCGGGAGTCATCAGCCGCGTGGTCACCGCTTCATTGTGGCGGATCTGGGCGTTCACATCGGCCTCGACGTCCGCAATCTCCTCCGCGGTCAGCGCCGAGGGATGCGAGAAGTCGAACCGGAACCGGTCGGCCGCGACCAGGCTGCCTTTCTGCGTCACATGCCCGCCCAGCCGCTTGCGCAGCGCGGCATGAACGAGGTGAGTCGCCGAATGGTTGGCGCGGATCTGGTCGCGGCGCACGGCGTCGACGGTCAGGTGCACCGCGTCGCCGACCGACAGCTCGCCGCTCTCGATCTTCGCATGATGCGCATGGAGCCGACCGAGCGGCTTGGAAGTGTCGGTGACTGTCGCGCGGACCTTGTCGCTCGACACGGTTCCGGCATCGCCCATCTGGCCGCCGCTTTCGCCGTAAAAGGGCGTCTGGTTGGTGAGGATCGTGACCGCCTCCCCCGCCCCGGCCTTCTCGACGCGCGCGCCGTCCTTGACGATCGCGACCAGCTGGCCCTCGCCCTCGGTCGAGGTGTAGCCGGTGAACTCGGTGCTGCCGTATTCCTCGGCGATGTCGAACCACAGATCGTCGCTGGCCTTGGCGCCCGAGCCCTTCCAGGCGGCGCGGGCATTGGCCTTTTGCTCCGCCATCGCGGCGTCGAAACCAGCGCGGTCGACGGTCATGCCCTGGCCGCGCAGCGCGTCCTCGGTCAGGTCGTAGGGGAAGCCATAGGTGTCGTAGAGCTTGAACGCGGTCTCGCCGGGGAGCGTATCGCCCTCCGCCATGGTCGCGGTCGCTTCGTCCAACAGGCGCAGGCCGTTCGAGAGCGTCTGGCGGAAACGGGTCTCCTCCTGCAGCAGGGTCGCCTCGATCAGCGGCTGGGCGCGCTGGAGTTCGGGATAGGCCTGGCCCATCTCGGTGACGAGCGACGGCACCAGCCGGTGCATCAACGGCTCCTTGGCGCCGAGCAGGTGCGCGTGGCGCATCGCGCGGCGCATGATGCGGCGAAGGACATAGCCGCGCCCCTCGTTCGCGGGCAGCACGCCGTCCGCGACCAGGAAGCCCGAGGCGCGGAGGTGGTCCGCGATCACGCGGTGGCTCGCCTGATTGTCGCCGGTGGTGGCGGTCCTGGTCAGCGCGCCGCTCTCGGCGATCAACGCCTTGAAGGTGTCGGTATCGTAATTGTCGTGCACGCCCTGCAGCACCGCAGCGACGCGCTCGAGCCCCATGCCGGTGTCGATGCTCGGCCTGGGCAGGTCGCCGATGATCTGGTCGGCCTCCTGCACGAACTGCATGAAGACGAGGTTCCAGATCTCGACGAAGCGGTCGCCATCCTCTTCGGGCGATCCCGGCGGGCCGCCCCAGATATGGTCGCCATGATCGTAGAAGATCTCGGAGCATGGCCCGCACGGTCCGTCCGGCCCCATCGCCCAGAAATTGTCCTTGGTGGGGATGCGGATGATCCGCGCCTCGGGCAGGCCCGCGATCTTCTTCCACAGATCGAACGCCTGATCGTCGGTGTGATAGACGGTCGCGGTCAGCCGGTTCGGATCAAGGCCCCATTCCTTGGTCAGCAGGGTCCAGGCATGGGTGATCGCCTGTTCCTTGAAATAATCGCCGAACGAGAAATTGCCGAGCATTTCGAAGAAGGTATGGTGGCGCGCGGTATAGCCGACATTGTCGAGATCGTTATGCTTGCCGCCCGCGCGGACGCACTTTTGCGAGGAGACCGCGGTCGAATAGGGACGCGATTCGAGGCCGACAAAGACGTTCTTGAACGGCACCATGCCCGCATTGACGAACATCAAAGTGGGGTCGTTGTGCGGGACGAGCGGCGCCGAGGGCACGCGCGCATGCCCCTGGCCTTCGAAATAATCGAGGAACGAGCGGCGAATATCGTTGGTGGACGTCATGGGAGCGACTTAGGGAAGCGCGGTGTCACACTCAAGCGAAACGGTTCGATCAGGGTGATCAACCGCGCTTGCCGCGCGAACGATGCGTCAGCGCACCGTAAATCCTGCCGCCGTCACTGCCCTTGAAGGGGATCAGGTTCGCCAGCGCCATCCCGGCGGAAACCACCGCGAGGAACTCGGCCAGCGCGATATGGTCGCGGCGCGTCATCCAGGCCTGGAATTCCGCGTGCGATGGCGGATGCCCGCCGGAATATCCGGTGGCGACGGCCGCGATCCCCTGCGGCCCGGCGATCAGGACCGCGGCAAGGGCCGCCAGTAGCGCGAGGACGATATTGGCCGCGGGCCCGGCTGCGGCAATGAGCGCGTGCCCGCGCCGCGCCTCGACCCGATCCAGCGTATAGCTCACATAGCCGCCCAGATCGCCGTTCCCGATCGGGATCGCCAGCGTCAGGCGGCGCGGTTTCAGCTGGAGCTTGAACGGCGCGACCATGAACACCCGGACCTGCCCGCCGAGCGCGCGCACCGCCCAGGCGTGGCCGATTTCGTGCGCCAGGGTCGCGACGAAGACGGCCAGCCATACCGCCGCCAGCCGGGCGCCGAGATTGCCCGGCAGATAGAAGTTCGGCAGCGCAAGGAGGACGGCGTACACGCCGATCAGATAGACCAGGGCCGCGATCAGACGCATCGTTCAGCCCAGCGGCGCGTCGATCGTGGTGGGCGGGACCGAGAACCATTTGGGGCCGCCCTCGGTCATGTGGAAACAATCCTCCAGCCGCACGCCGAACCTGCCGGGGATGTAGATGCCCGGTTCGTTCGAGAAGCACATGCCGGGCGCGAGCGGGGTCCTTTCGCCGCGGACGAGGTTGACCGGCTCGTGCCCGTCCATCCCGATGCCGTGCCCGGTGCGGTGCGAGAGGCCGGGAAGCTTGTAGTCCGGGCCATAGCCGAGCGAGGCGTAATGGCTGCGAACGGCATCGTCGACCTGGCCGGCGGGTGTGCCGGGCCGGGCGGCTTCGAAGGCGATCGCCTGGCCGCGGCGCACATCGTTCCAGACCCTGCGCTGCTCGGCGGTCGCGGTGCCGTGGACGAGCGTGCGTGAGATATCCGACTGATAGCCATGGACGGTGCAGCCGCAGTCCATCAGCACGATCTCGTCCTTCGCCACGCGCTGCGGCTTGCCGCTGCCGTGCGGATAGGCGGCCGCCTCGCCGAGCAGGATGAGGTTGAACTCGGGATCGCCGCCCAGTTTCTCGGTGGCGGAGGCCATCAGCGCGCCGATCTGTTGCGGGGTCATCCCCGTCTCGATCCGCGGCACAGCCCAGCGATAGGCGGCGACCGTCACGTCCGCCGCGAGCTGCATCAGCGCGATCTCGGGCGCGGTCTTGATCATGCGGCACCCGCGCACGACCGGATTGGCCGAGACGATCCTTACCCCCGGCAATGCGCGCTGGAGATTATCGACGATGAAGTAGCGATTGGTCTCCTCGATCCCGACCGGGCGCTTCGCCAGCTTGCGGTCCCTGAGGAAGCCCGCGACGACGCCGAGCGGGTCCTGATCCTCCTGCCATACGCGGACCTCCGCCGCGATACCGAGCGATTCGCGGGCCGAGGGCTCCTCGAAAAAGGGCGTGACGATGCACGGATCGCCCTCCACCGTGATGACGACGCAGGTGAGCCGCTCGCTGCGCCACCAGCGCACCCCGGTGAAATAGACGAGCGACGAACCCGGCTCGATCAGCACCGCGCCGATGCCGTTCGCCTTCATCAGCGCCTGGGCGCGGGCGATACGCGCACGGCGTTCCTCGGGGCCGATCGGGACAGCGTTCGCGGTGAGGCTCTGGAGCTCGGCCAGGTCCGGCGCGGCGGCGCGCAGCATGTCGGCGACGCCGATCAGCGGCAGCGCGGCGGCGGTTTTCAGGATGGTGCGGCGGCTGGCGAACATCGTGCTGAATCCCCGAACAGGCTTTGGACTTCGTCTGTACCGCGCCGCCCAGCCCGCCGGCAGGCATAGCCTCTGTCTTTCGTGCACGAACGATACGGCGCTTGACCCGGCCGCCACAATCCCCTTCCCTGCCCGGCAACGATAAAGGGGATTCCGCGTGGGCAAGCGACTGACCTGGTACATTCTGGCCGGCCTGATCTTGGGCGGGCTGATCGGCTGGCAGCTCAACGTGCAATATGACGATGGCGGCGGCGCGGGGACGAAATGGCTCGCGGGCGCGGCCTATTATTTCGACATCCCGACGCAGATGTTCCTCCACCTGATCAAGATGATCATCGCGCCTTTGGTGGTCTCCACCCTCGTGGTCGGCATCGCGCATATGGGCGGGGGCAGCGCGATCGGGCGCGTGGGCTTCAAGGCGTTCCTGTGGTTCGTCTGCGCGAGCCTGATCTCGCTGTCGCTCGGGCTGGTGCTGGTCAATGTGCTGCAGCCGGGCGTGGGAGTCGCGCTTGCGTTGCCCCCCGAGACCGCGTCGAGCGGGGTGGACCGCGCCGCGTTCGACCTCGCCAAATTCTTCATCCACATCGTGCCGACCAGCGCGATCGACGCGATGGCGACCAACGACATTCTCCAGATCGTGATCTTCTCGCTCTTCTTCGGCGTCGGTTTGGCCGCGGTGGGCGAAAAGGGCGCGCCGATCGTGCGCGGCATGGAGGCTTTGGTCTCGGTGATGCTGACCGTCACCGGCTACGTCATGATGTTCGCGCCGGTGGCGGTGTTCTGCGCGGTCGCGCGGACGCTGGCGACCAAGGGCCTGGGCGTGATCGGCGACCTCGCCTATTTCATGGGCTCGTTCTACATCGGCCTCGCGGTGCTGTGGAGCGTGCTGCTCTTCGCCTGCTTCCTCGTGATCGGGGCGCGGACCGGCACCTTGTTCCGCTATTTGCGCGATCCCATCCTGCTCGGCTTCTCGACTGCCTCGTCGGAAGCGGCCTATCCGCGCACGCTCGATGCGCTCGACCGGTTCGGCGTGCCGCCAAAGATCGCCAGCTTCGTGCTGCCGCTCGGCTATTCGTTCAATCTCGACGGCTCGATGATGTACATGACCTTCGCGTCGATCTTCATCGCGCAGGCCTATGGCATCCATCTCGACTGGCCGACGATGATCTCGATGCTGCTGATCCTGATGGTGACCAGCAAGGGCATCGCCGGCGTGCCGCGCGCGAGCCTGGTGGTGATCACCGGGACGCTGGCGCATTTCAACATTCCCGAGGCCGGGATCCTGCTGATCCTCGCGGTCGATCACTTCCTCGACATGGGCCGCACCGCAACCAATGTGGTGGGCAATGCCGTCGCCAGTGTGGTCGTGGCGCGCTGGGAGGGGCAACTCGATCCGCCGGAGGAGGCCGAACCGGCGATCGCGGCGGTCAAGCCGGCGGTGACGCCGGACGTCGACAGTTTCGGGGATATGCCGAAGGGGTAAGGCATGCTGTTCCCCGGCGAAGGCCGGGGCCCAGTTTCGATTGCGTAGCCGCGGTACCCTAGCCTCTACGCATTCCTGACTGGACCCCGGCCTTCGCCGGGGAACATGTTAGGCATAGGCATAGGGCCCGCCGCGTTCGAGCGCCGCCTGGTAAGCCGGGCGGGCATGGACCTTGGCGAGCCAGGCGGCGAGATGGGGGCGGCCCTCGGCGGCGTTGGCGCGGCTGACGGCGGCTTCGAGGGGGAAGCTCATCATCACATCGGCCGCGGTCATCGCGTCGCCGGCGAACCAGTCGCGCGTCGCCAGCTCGGATTCGACGAAGTTCAGATGGACGTCGATCATCGGCTGGATGCGCTGCTGCGCCTTCTTTCCGAACAAAGGCACGCGGCCGAGCACGAGCTTGAGCAGCAAGGGCGGCATCATCGAGCCCTCGGCGTAATGCATGAACTGGCGGTAGCGCAGCGCATCCTCGCGGTGCGCCGGGGCGCCGAGGCGGCCATCGGCGAGCTCGACGATATATTCTACGATCGCGGCGGTCTCGATCAGCGTGTGGCCGCCATGCTCCACGACCGGCGACTTGCCGAGCGGATGGATGCGGCGCAGCTCGGGCGGGGCGAGCGAGGTCTTCCTGTCGCGCTTGTAATGGACCACCTCATAGGGAAGGCCGAGCTCCTCGAGCAGCCACAACACGCGCTGCGAGCGCGAGTTTTCGAGGTGATGGACGATGACGGTCATACGACTTCCCCTCCGCTTCGCTCCCTTCTAAACCCGATCCGTCACCGCAGAAAGGCCCGGCACGACGGGCAAGTCGTGCCGGGCCTTCCGATGGGAGCGGGTCCCGTGACCACTGCCGGGCGCATCAAGCGCGGCGGCGCGGCCTTATGTGGAATTAAATGGAGGCCAAGGCCCGGTTCTCAGAGATCGTCCTCGTCGCCCTCGGCATCGGCATCGGGGCCGGTCATCATCTCCTCGGCGACCTTTTCGGTGCGCGAGCGGATCTGCATTTCGAGGCGATTGCAGAGGTCCACATTCTCCTTGAGGAAGATCTTGGCGTTCTCGCGGCCCTGACCGATGCGGACGCTGTCATAGCTGAACCAGGCGCCCGACTTCTCGACGAGCCCGGCCTTGACCCCGAGATCGAGAATCTCGCCGATCTTGGAGATGCCCTCGCCATACATGATGTCGAACTCGACCTGCTTGAACGGCGGCGCGACCTTGTTCTTGACGACCTTCACCCGGGTGGTGTTGCCGATGATATCGTCGCGGTCCTTGATCTGGCCGGTGCGGCGGATGTCGAGGCGGACCGAGGCGTAGAATTTGAGCGCGTTGCCGCCGGTCGTGGTCTCCGGATTGCCGTACATCACGCCGATCTTCATGCGGAGCTGGTTGATGAAGATCACCATGCAGCGCGAGCGGCTGATCGAGCCGGTCAGTTTCCGGAGCGACTGCGACATCAGCCGGGCCTGAAGACCGACATGGCTGTCGCCCATTTCGCCCTCGATCTCGGCGCGGGGGACCAGCGCGGCGACCGAATCGACCACCAGCACGTCGATCGCGTTCGAACGGACGAGCGTGTCGACGATCTCAAGCGCCTGCTCGCCGGTATCGGGCTGCGACACGATCAGCTCGTCGATATCGACGCCCAGCTTCTTGGCATAGACCGGATCGAGCGCATGCTCGGCGTCGACGAACGCCGCGGTGCCGCCGTTGCGTTGCGCCTCGGCGATGGTGTGGAGCGCCAGCGTGGTCTTGCCCGAGCTTTCGGGGCCGTAGATTTCGATCACGCGGCCGCGCGGCAGGCCGCCGACGCCCAATGCGATGTCGAGCCCGAGCGATCCGGTGGAGATCGCCTCGACCTGCATCGCTTCCTTCGATCCGAGGCGCATCGCGCTGCCCTTGCCGAAAGCGCGGTCGATCTGCGCTAGCGCGGCGTCGAGCGCCTTCTGCTTTTCGCTGGTGGGAGCTGCCATTTTGCTGTCGATGACCTTCAGAGATGCCGCCATTTTCGATGCCCTCGCCACTGAAAGATGTCCACCCATTCGTTGCCGTTGGGCATCGTGTATCGCGTTTGTTCTTGTGGAACAAGAGCGGAACGAAAATATTTTCGCGGTTTGTTCCTAATGGCCCGGATGGCCCCGATGCGCCGCCTCCAGATGGCGCAGCTTTTCCGGATTGCGCTGGATATAGATGGCGGCGATCCGGCCGTCCTCGATCTCGAACGCAGTGGTCTGGACCATCCCGTCGCCTTCGCGCGTGACGAATCCGGGCAGGCCGTTGATCGTGGCATAGCGCACCAGATCGGAGCCATGGCGCGCGATGAGGATCGCGAGGCCCTTGAGCAGCTTGAGGACATTGTCCGCGCCGACGATGATTTCGGGCGCCGCGGGGCGAATGCCGCCGCCGTCCGAATGCATCGCGACATCGGCGGCGAGCAGGGCGCTGAGCCCGGCCATGTCGCCGCTGCGCGAGGCGGCGAAGAAGGCGCGCGCGATTTCGCCGCCATGTTCGGGATGAACGTCGAACCGCGGACGTTCGGCGCGGACATGGGCGCGCGCCCGGGCGGCGAGCTGGCGGCAGGCGGCGGAATCGCGCCCGATCGTCGCGGCGATCTCGTCAAAGCCCTGGCCGAACACGTCGTGAAGCAGGAAGGCGGCGCGTTCGAGCGGCGAGAGCCGTTCGAGCGCGAGCATCAGCGGCAGCGTGACATCGTCCGCCAGCGCCTCCTCCTCGATCACCGGATCGGGAAGCCAGGGGCCGATATAGGTCTCGCGCTGACGCCGCGCCGATTTGAGCAGATCGAGGCACAGGCGCGTGACCACGCGGCGCAGGAACGCCTCGGGCTCGCGCACCGCCGTCTGGTCGGTGCCCTGCCAGCGCAGCCACGCGTCCTGCACCACATCCTCCGCGTCCGCGACCGATCCGAGCATGCGATAGGCGATGCGGATCAGACGCGGACGCAGCGCGTCGAACGCCGCCGCGCCGCGATCGCCGGGCGGGGCGGCGCTCGCCATCACGCGGCCGCCCGGTCGGCCGCAGCGACCGGATGGCCGAGGCGGAAGCCCGCGCCGATCCGGTTGAAGCTGTTGATCGTTCCGATCGCGAGCGTCAGCGCGACGCGTTCGGCCTCGCTGAATTCGGCCTCGACCGCGGCATAGGCCTCGTCGGTGGGCGGATTGTCCGCGAGCCGGGTCAGCGCCTCGGTCCAGCCGAGCGCGGCGCGCTCGCGCGGCGAATAGAGCGGCGATTCGTGCCACGCGTTCAGCATGATCACGCGCATCTCGCTCTCGCCCGCCTTGCGCGCGTCGCGCGAATGCATGTGGAGGCAGATCGCGCAGCCATTGATCTGCGAGGCGCGGATCTTGACCAGTTCGAGCAGGTTGTGTTCGAGGCCGCTCGCCTCGGCCGCCTTGTTCGCATAATCGATGAACGGCTGAGTGAATTCGGCATGGGCATAGGGGTTCATTCGGGCAGTCATCACGGGCTCCTTGTTAGCGTGTGACGACATGACGAGACAGCTTCGCCCGATGTGACATGGGCGCGGAAAAAAGTTCAGCTCTTCTGGTGCCGGAGCAATTCGCCGACCGTCACCGCGCGATACCCCCTCGCCTTCAGCCCTTCGAGGATCAGCGGAAGCGCGTCGCGCTGGACCTGGCCGGGCTTGTACATGACGTGCATCACCACGATCGATCCGGGCTGGACGCGCGCGAGGGTGCGGTCGGCGAAGGCGCGGGCGCTCTCCGCGGTCATGGGATCCTCGGCGTCCCAGGTGACGGTGATGTAGCCGGCGCGCGCGACCGCGATGGGCAGGCCGGTGAGCTTCTTGCCGTTGGGCGGGCGGAAGAAGCGCGGGTGCGCCTCCCCCGCCGCGCGGAGCAGCGCGTCGGTGCGGCGGATCTCGGCCTCATAGGTGCCGGGAAAGAGGCCCCACATGCGTTTGTGATAGTAGCTGTGGTTGCCGAGCTCATGGCCCGCGGCATGGAGGCGCCGGGCCTGGCCGGGATTGTCCTCCATCGGCGCGCCGACGAGGAAGAAAGTGGCGTGGGCGCCATATTTCGCGAGCACGGGGAGGACCGCGTCGACGCCGAGCGGCGTGGGACCGTCGTCGAAGGTGAGCGCGATCAGCTTCTCGCCGGTATCGACCTTGCACAGCGGGGTGCCGATCAACTGGAAGCACGCCGCCTTGCTGATCGCGAAGGTGGCGTAGAGCAGCGCCAGGATCGCGACGAAGATCGAGCCGGCGGCGATCGCGCGGCGGCGAGTGACGGAGAGCGGCATCGGCACACGCTGGCATGCGCGGCGAGCCTGCGTCCATGGGCTGTGCGACGGACCGACGTTTCGCTAGGGTAACGGGATTGGTTTTTGGGAAACGGCATATGACGAACGCGCGCGCGGGCTGGGTCAGCTGGGGCATCTATGCGCTGCTCTGGGCGGCATCGACGGGCTATCTGGCGATGAAGGGGGCCGACTGGGTCTTCCCCTTCGTGTCGCTGGGTATTTTCGGAGGTGCCTGCACCGCTATCGCCTGGTGGCTGACGCGGCGGAGCGATCCGCCCGAAGTGCCGGTGGACAGGCCCGGCTTCGAGCTGGGCGCGGTGCTGGTCTATGTCCTGCTCTATGCCTTTGCGTTCCTCGGCTGGGGGATGGGCGCGCTCCGGGCGCTGGCCGAGGCCGGGCAGGAGCAGGACGTGATCGTGCTCGCGGGCAAGCTGATCGTGCATGTCGCCCTGCCCGCCTTTCTGCTGATCGCGATCGGAGCGCGCGTGAAGCCGTTGTTCGACAGCGGGCTCGGACGGCGCGGGTTCTGGCCCGTGCTGATCCTGATGAGCCTGGTATTTCTCGGGCTGCTCGCGGTGGTGAGCCCGTCGCTCAAGCAGATCGCCGCGCTGAGCCCCGGCGTGACGACCTTGCTATGGGCTGCGCCTGCCTCGTACCTCTGGATCACGCTGGAGGCGGGGCTGTGCGAGGAATTCCTGTTTCGCGCGGTGCTGCAGACGCGGATCGCCGCGGTGCTGCGCTCTGCGATGGCGGCGGTGCCGATCGCGTCGATCGTCTTCGCGCTGGCGCACGCACCCGGCCTCTATCTGCGCGGCAACGCCGAGACCGATGGCTGGTCGACGGACATGGTGCAGGTGATGGCATTCACTGTCGCGACGCTGTCGCCGCTCAGCCTGTTCTTCGGGGTGGTCTGGGCGCGGACGCGCAGCCTGTTGCTGGTGGCGATGCTTCACGGGATGATCGATGTGCTGCCCAATATGCCCGAGTTTCTGGAGCATTGGGCGCGTTAGCGGCGCCATTCCAACCGGCCTGGGGTTGGGGCCCTTAGCCGAGTCCGTCCAGCGCCTTTTCCACCGCATCCATCGTGAAGGGCTTGGAGAGCACCGGGCGGGCGCGGTGTGCCTCGGCAATGCTGTCCCCGCCCCCGCCCGTGGCGAGGATGAAGGGCGTGCCGGCGGCGGCGAGCGCATCGGCGATCGCCCAGCTCTGTTCGCCGTTCCGCAGATTGACGTCGAGGATCGCGGCGTCGATCCCGCCCTTTTCCACCAGCGCCAGCGCATCGGCGACACTGTCCGCGGTGCCGGCATGCGCGCAATCGAGCGCCTCGAGGAAATCCTCGAGCATCATCGCGATCAGCGGCTCGTCCTCGACGATCAGGATGCGGCGGGGTCCGGACATGACCGCGGTCATACAGCCGGTTAGCTGAACGCCAAATGCTTTATTTCGCGGGCATAATGTCACGCGCGGCTTCGGCGAGCTGCTGGACCGAAAAGGGCTTGGGCAGGAAGGCGACATTGTCGAGATCGATCGACTTGCGCAGCTGCTCCTCGGCATAGCCCGACATGAACAGGATCGGCAGGTCCGGATATTTCTGGCGGACCTGGCGCGCCATGGTGGGGCCGTCCATCAGCGGCATCACGACGTCGCTGACCAGCAGGTCGGGGCGCCCGGCATTTTCGAGCAATTCGAGCGCGACCTCGCCATTCTCGGCGGTGATGACGGTATAGCCCTGCCGGCTGAGCGCGCGTTCGGCGATGGCGCGCACCATGTCCTCGTCCTCCACCACCAGGATGGTGCCGCTTCCCCACAGATCCGAGGGCTTCTCCTTGGACGGCAGCGGCGGCTTGGCGACCGCCTCCTCGGCGGCGGCATGGACGGGGAGAAAGATGGTGAACTCCGCGCCGCCGGCCGGATTATTGTCGGCGAAGATGAAGCCGCCCGATTGCTTGATGATGCCATAGACGGTCGAGAGGCCGAGTCCGGTGCCCTTGCCGACTTCCTTGGTGGTGAAGAAGGGCTCGAAGATCTTGCCGAGGATCTCGGGCGGAATGCCGGTGCCGGTGTCCGAGATGCGCAGCGCGGTATAATCGCCGACGGGCAGGATATCGTCCTGCATGTCGCGGACCTGCGACGCGGCGACCGCCATCGTCTCGATGGTAAGCGTGCCGCCGCCATTGGGGTTCGCGGTGAGCATCGCGTCGCGGGCATTGACGCCGAGATTGACCACGACCTGTTCGAGCTGGCCCGGATCGGCGCGGACCGGGCCGAGATTGCGGCCATGCTTGACCTCGAGCGTGACGGTTTCGCCCAGCAGGCGCTTGAGCAGGTTCGAGACCTCCGAGATGACGTCGGGGAGCTGGAGGATCTGCGGGCGCAACGTCTGCTGGCGCGAGAAGGCGAGGAGCTGGCGGGTCAGCGAGGCGGCGCGGTTCGAATTGGCGCGGATCTGCTGGATGTCGTCATAATCGCCGTCGCCGGGGCTATGGCGCTCGAGCATCAGGTCGCAATGGCCGATGATCGCGGTGAGGATATTGTTGAAATCATGCGCGACGCCGCCCGCGAGCTGGCCGACCGCCTGCATCTTGGTGGCCTGCGCGACCTGGCGCTTGAGCTTGCCCTCCTCGCCCGAATCCTTGAGGCTGATCAACACCGCGGCATCGCCCAGGCCGCGCGCGCCGGCGAGCTTGATCGATACCGGCTCGTCGGGCGCGTCGGTGAAGCGCACCGCCATCTCTGCCGATTGCGGCGCGCCGCCAGCGAACTTGCGCACGGCGTCGGCGAGCGGGCCCTTGTCCTCGCGCACCACCAGATCGCCGGGATAGAGCGGCGGCGCCGCGGTATTGATCCGCGTCGCGCGCACGAACGCGTCGTTCATGCTCACGAAGCGGCCGTCGCGGTCGACCAGCGCGATTCCCGAGGGCAGCAGCGCGATCAGCGAGCGGACATGCGCGGTCGTGCTGCTGCCGATCGCTGGGCTCGCGCCCTTGCCGGGCTCCTCATCGAGCAGGGCGACCAGCATCGGCGCGTCCTCGCCTTCGAGGAAGGGGATCTGGAGGACACGCAGCGGCGTGCCGGTCAGCCCCTCGCGCTCGAAACGGACCATGCCGGTGGAATCGGTGATGAGCAGACGCGCGAAGTCGCGGCCTTCGGGATTGGCCTCGGCGCTGCCGAGCGCGCGGACGCGGAAGACGCGGTTGGCGGTGCGGATGCGGCCTTCGGGGGTCACCAGGGCGGTCATGATCCCCGCCCCGCCCATCCGGTCGCCGGTATGCCCCGCGATCAGCGCCTGGACCTGCGCGGTGAGATCGAGCGCCTGCACCCCGATGAAGCGCCAGACGAGGATATCCTCGCCGATCCGGTTGACGCGCGCGGCGACGGGGGAGCCGAACACCTGCAGCCCCTCGGCCCTGCCCTCCCCGTCGCGCCAGGCCGCGCGGCCGGCATCGGCGAGACGCGTGGAATCATGGTCGCTGACGGGCAGGTCGGGGGGTGTGGGAAAGCCGGCGAACAGGATCTCGAACCGGTCATTGGCGCAGACGAGCCGGCCCGACCGATCGGTGACGGCAAGGGCGTCGTCGGACGCCGACGCGAGCGCCTGCGCGACCGACCAGTCGACCAGCGGCTCGGCATCGGCGGCGGGCTGGATCACGCGGCGCGCGGCGAAGACGGTGCCGGCGGCGACCAGCCCCGCCGCGACGAAGCCGACCGCGATGGCGCGGTCGTTGAGCGTGAGCAGGACGACCGCGGCCGCGACGAAGCCTGCCAGCACCGCCGCGAGCAGCGGTAGGAGCGGTTTGGGCGCGGGGGATGCGGGGAGCGTCGCCATCCAACGCCGTGTGTGACGGGCGCGCTTGAGGGTCAAGCGCTTCTCTCCCCTCCCGCTTGCGGGAGGGGTCGGGGGAGGGTGTGAAAAGAAATGGGAGGGCAGCCCATCAGGACACGCCCTCCCCTAACCCCTCCCGCAAGCGGGAGGGGAATCGATCACCAGATCCGCACGCGGTTGGCCGGCGTCAGGTAGAGCTTCGACATCGGGTCCGGCGAGAAGGCCGAGTACCAGGGGTCGAGGTTGCGGACGACCGCGGCGCGTTGTTCGGACGGCGAGTGCGGGTCGGTGAGGAGCCGCTGGCGCAAATTGGGCTCGCGATAGTTGCGGCGCCACACCTGGGCCCAGCCGAGATAGAAGCGCTGATCACCCGAGAAGCCGTCGATCACCGGCGCCTGCGCGCCGCCGAGCGAGTGGCGATAGGCGTCGTACGCGACCGTGAGGCCGGCGAGGTCGGCGACATTCTCGCCGAGCGTCAGCGCGCCCTTCACATGCAGGCCGGGCAGCGGCTCATACTGGTCGTACTGGGCGACGAGCGCGTCGGTACGGGTCTTGAACGCGGCGACGTCCGCCGGAGTCCACCAGTCGGTGAGCTTGCCCGAAGCGTCGTACTTGGCGCCCTGGTCGTCGAAATGGTGGCTGAGCTCATGCCCGATCACCGCGCCGATGCCGCCATAATTGACCGCGTCGTCGGCATTCGGATCGAAGAAGGGCGGCTGGAGGATCGCGGCGGGGAAGACGATCTCGACCATGCCGAAATTGGCATAGGCATTCACTTCCATCGGGGTCATGCCCCATTCCCAGCGCTGGATCGGCTTGCCGAGCTTGGAGACATTCTCCTCATGCGCCCAGTTGTTCGCGCGGACCTGGTTGCCGAAGGCGTCGCCCGCGGTGATGGTCAGCGACGAATAGTCGCGCCAGCGGTCGGGATAGCCGATCTTCGGGGTGAAGGCGGCGAGCTTGGCGTGCGCCTTGGCCTTGGTCTCGGGCGCCATCCAGTCGAGCGCGTCGATCCGGCGGCCCATCGCGGCGATGACGTTCTTGACCAGCAGATCGACCTTGGCCTTGGTCTCGGGCGGATAATATTTCGCGACGTAGATCTTCGAGACTTCGTCCTCGAGCGCGTTCGACGTCCAGTCGGCGGCGCGCTTCCAGCGGACCTGCTGCTCGGGCGTGCCCGAGAGGACGGTGCCGAAGAAGGAGAAATTCTCCTTGTCGAAGGCCGAGGGCAGCACGTCCGAATAGCCGTCGAGCGAGCGGACAAGCAGCTGGTCCTTGAGCACCGCGATCGGAGTCGACTGGATCAGCTTGGCGATCCCCGACACCGAGCTCGGCTGGGCAACGATCAGCTTCTCGACCGGCGCGCCGATGCCCGCGAAATAGGCAGTGAAGTCGAAGCCCGGGGCCTTCTTCTTCAGGTCCGTGACCGTCATCATGTTATAGGTCTTGTTGGCGTCGCGGCTGTCGACGCGCGTCCAGTGGACCTTGGCGATGTTGGTCTCGAACGCCAGGATCGCGGCGGCGCGCGGCGCGGCATTGGGCTCGCCCGCCAGCGTCAGCACGTTGGTGAGGTGCTTGAGATAGGCGGCGCGGGTCTCGACCAGCTTGGCGTCGGTCGAGAGATAATAGTCGCGATCGGGCATGCCGATGCCGCCCTGGAACATGTTCAGGACATAGGTTTCGGGATCCTTGTCGTCCTGGCCGACGAAGCAGCCGAAGGGAATGCGGATGCCGTTGCGGTCGGCCTGGGCGAGCAAAGCGGGATAGCCGGCCTTGTTCTTGAGGCCCTTGATCTGGTTGAGCCAGGGCTGGATCGGCGCGAGACCCTTGGCCTCGATCGTCGCGGTGTCGAGATAGGTCGAATAGGCGACGCCGATCTTCGAATTGGGATCGCCCTTCAGCTCCTCGAGGATCTCGTTGGTGCGCTTCTGCGACAGATCGGCGAGCAGGTTGAACGCGCCATAATTCGCCTTGTCCGAGGGGATCGGCGTGTTCTTCGCCCAGCTGCCGTTCGCGAAATTGTAGAAACTGTCGCCGGGGGTGACGGCGGTATCCATGCCGGCCACGTCGAAGCCGAAATTGCCGAAGGTCGGCTTGGGCAGGACGGGCGCGGGCGCGGGCGCTTCGACCACAGCGACCGGCGGCGCGGGGGCGGCCTCGACGACGGGCGCGGCCTCCTTCGGAGCGCAGGCGGCGACGATCGCCGTGCCCGCGAGCAGGGTGGAGAGGATCAAGGTGCGACGCATTGGAATTCCCCCATGAAATCAGGACGCGCCGTCTTAGACCCGTGACACGCCTCGTCAATCAGAGGCGCACCAACTCATCACAGACTTGCAGAGTCTTCCAATTCCACGGCTTTTCGCGTCATATCATTTCGTATATCCTGCCGGCGACGCCATTTCCGTGCGATCCACCAGCGCCAGGCCAATGCCGTTCCGAAATATCCCAGCAACGTTAGCGCAGCGGTGATCGTGACGAGTCCCGTCAGCGTCGCCGGGCCAGCCTGGTGGAGCAGCCAATCGGATTGATGCACCAGCCAGTCGGACCAGGTGATCGCCTCGTGCAGATTAGTTTCCTGCTTCACCGCCTGCTGCCCGAGCATCCAGCTGCCCAGATAATAGGCCGCGACCCAGAGCGGCGGGGTGGTGAAGGGATTGGTGAGGAAGGTCGTCGCCGCGGCGGCCGGGATATTGGCCCGCAGCGGCAGCGCGAACACCGCCGAGGCGGGGATCTGGCCCATCGGCACGAGGATTCCGGTGATCATGCCCAGCGCCACGCCGCGCGGGACCGAGCGGCGGGTGAAGCGCCAGAGCGAGCTGTGAAGGACGCGATCGGCGACGGGCTTGAGCCAGCGATTCCCGGCCACCGACTCCTTGGTGGGAGTCGCCTTGTCGATCATCCGGCGGACGCGGTTCTTGCTGGGAGGTTCAGCCGCGATCGCGCATGATCCGCTGCTGATCGCGCTTCCAGTCGCGCTCCTTGATAGTCTCCCGCTTGTCATGCGTCTTCTTGCCCTTGGCGAGCGCGAGCTCGACCTTCGCCCGCCCCCGCCCGTTGAAATAAATGCTCAGCGGAACGAGGGTCATGCCCTCCCGCGCCACTGCGCCATGCAGCTTGTTTATTTCCCGCTCATGAAGGAGCAATTTACGGGGACGCTTGGGCTCGTGATTAAATCGGTTGCCGTGCGAAAATTCCGGGACGTTGGAATTGACCAGCCAAACCTGCCCGTCACGGACTTCCGCATAGGCCTCCGCGATCGATCCCTCGCCGCCGCGCAGCGACTTCACCTCGGTGCCGGTCAGCGCGATTCCGGCTTCGTAGACGGTCTCGATGAAATATTCGTACCGCGCGCGCCGGTTCTCGGCGACGGTCTTGAGCTTTTCGACGGGGTGACGCGGACGGGCCATGGAGGGCGCGATGTAGGGGGTGATGGGCCGAAGGGGAAGCGGGACACCGAAACATTATGGCCGTCACCCCGGACTTGATCCGGGGTCCATGTACAACCGCTACCGCGCGCTTGCCGCCGATGTCCCGACATGGATGCCGGATCAAGTCCGGCATGACGGTGGAAGCATTACTCCCCCGCCGCGAAGGTCAGCACGCCGGGCACCTCCGCGCTGCGGCGGCCTTCCTTCCCGATCACCGCCACCGCAGCCGTACCGCGCACCGCAAGCGTGCGCTGGGGTTCCAGTTCGCGCAGGCGCAGGCCCCCTGCCCGGACCTGATCGAGCAATGCAGGCGAGTAGCGGCCGGAGGGGATGAGTTCATCACGGGCGAGCAGCGGCTGGCTCAGATCCTCGTAATTGAGCAGCAGTGGCGGGGCGCCGAGGATGGCGGCGAGGTCGCCGGGATGGCGCAGGCCGGTGATCAGCCGGACGGTCTCGGGGGCCAGCGACGATCCGATCGTGGCGACGGCCGTCACGGGCCTGCCGCCTTCGAGCATGATCATCGGCGCCATGTCGCTGAGGACGCGCGCGCCCGGCACGATGGCGGCGAGCAGATGCCGATAGGTGCCCGCCGGAACCGGGATCGGGATGCCGCCCACCACCATGCCCGAATCGCCCCAGACCGGCGTGTTGCTAGAATGGATCAGCGCCGCGACATTGCCCCAGCGGTCGACCGCCACCACCGAGGCGCTGTGATGCCCCTCGGGCGCGGGATCGGCGGTGCCGCCGAGGATCGCCGCCATCGCGGGCGCGGCGGCGGCGCCATAGGCCGGGCTCACCCGCGCCCGGCAGTTGCCGCCGACCCCAGCCTGTTTCTCGAACGCCGCAACGGCGGGACCGTAATGGCTCCAGATCGCGACGCGCAGCGCGAGGGCGGTGTCGCGGAAACGTTCGGCTTCCCCTTCCCCCTTTGCGTGATCGAGCAGGTTGAGCGCCTCGAGGATCGCGCAGCTGCTGGTGTTGTCCGCGCCCGGCCCGGCGACGGTCGCGCCCTTGTACGCAGCGGTGAGCGGCGTGCCCCAGCGCGGGGCATAGGCGGCCATGTCCGTCATCGAGGCGAACCCGCCCGCCGCGTTGACCGTATCGACATAGGCGCGGGCCCAGGCGCCGCGATACATTTCGCGCGCGCCTTTGGCGGCGACGGCGCGGTAGAGCGCGGCGAGTTCGGGCTGCCTGTAGCGTTCGCCAAGCTTGGGCGCGTTGGTCCCGTCGGGCAGCGCGAAGCGGCGGCCTTCGGGCGTCTTGAGCATCTGCGCGGTGCCCATCTGGAAATAGGCCGCGAGCAGGCCGGTGATCGGCACGCCATGCTCGGCATACCAGATGGCGGGCTCGAACAGCCGGCGCATCGGCAGGCGGCCGAAGCGGGCGTGCATCGCCTCGATCCCCGCCATGAAGCCGGGAACGAGCGTCTTGCGGCCCTGCGCCCCGCTCGGGGCAGTCGCGGTGCCGCCGGTGATGAGGCTGAGATCGGTCGCGGGGACGGTGCCCGGAGACTTCTCGCCACGCCAGGTCGCCCAGCCGGCGTCGAGGACGTGAACCTTGCCGGTCTTCGCCTGATAATAGACGAGCTGGAGCACGCCCGCGGGCGAGACATTGGCGCCGAGCATCGTCGTCACCTGTGCCAGCGAGGTGGCGACGGCGGCATCGGCGGCGGTCCCGCCTTCGCGGAGAACCTTCGCCCCGGCTTCCACCGCGATCGGCGAGGCGGTGCCCGCGACGACACCATTGGCGCTGCGGACTTCGCGGATCGCGGTGGGAAAGATCGCCGCCTCGCGCGCCTCGATGGCGGCGCGGTCGGGGTCGGGGGCCGCGGCGAAGCCCGGAGTCACCAGGGCGAGCGCCACCGTCAGCGCCACGAGGCGCTTTGCATGGGTCATCATTCGTCTCCTTGCGTGAAAGTCAGTCTTTGAAGAACAGGGTCTCGATGGGCATCTCGAACAGGATCGCGATATCGAAGGCGAGCGGCAGGCTGGGATCGTAGCGGCCATTCTCGATCGCGTTGACCGTCTGGCGCGAGACGCGAAGCTTCTCCGCCAGGTCGACCTGCGACCAGCCGCGCTCGGCGCGGAGCTGCTTGAGGATGTTCCTCACCGGTACCTCAGCACCTGGGTCCAGATACAGACAACCCAGATCGCCTGGATCGCGGTGAAGATCGCCCACATCGGCAGCCGCGCCCAACCGACGATCTCGAGCAGGGCATAGGTCACCATCAGGAACTGGACGATCCCGAAGGTCCAGGCGAGCGCGACGAGCTGGTTCTGGCGCATCATCTCGTCGGCGCGGCGGAACTGGGCGATGACGAAGCGGAGGATCCCGAAGGCGGGGATCAGCGGCACCAGCATGATCGCGGTGCGCCAATTGCCGAGCTGCGGATATCCGACCGCGACATAGACGGCGGCGATCAGCGCGAGAACATAGGCGAGCGTCCAGCCGCCCTGGATGCGCAGCGCGCGGCGAATTTCGTGTTTGAACGTCGAGTCCATTGGACCCTCCCTATGGAAAGCTTCTTTTCCATAGGCGAGTCGCGGAGCAATGACAAGCTTATTTTACACAAGGACGCTTTACATGCCTCTCATGTCATGCCGGACTTGATCCGGCATCCCGCTTCTGCGTGGTCGATCAAGAAAGCGGGACCCCGGATCAAGTCCGGGGTGACGGTAGGTTAGAGAAGCCCCGCATACTTCAGCGCCGCGTCGACCGCCTCGCGGCTCGCCTCGTTCGCCTCGACCATCGGCAGCCGCAGCTCGGTCGGGAAGCCGGGGCGGACCTTGCCGAGGGCGTACTTCACCGGGCCCGGCGAAGCGTCGGTGAAGAGGGCGACGTGGAGGGGGAAGAGCCTGTCGTGGAGCTCCAGTGCCCTGGTGTAATCGCCCGACTGGCAGGCCGCCTGGAACGCCGCGCACAGCTTCGGGGCGACATTGGCGCTGACCGAGATGCAGCCCCTGCCCCCGTTTGCGTTGAACGCCAGCCCGAGATCGTCATTGCCGCTGAGCTGCACGAACCCCGCGCCGCATGCCGCGCGGTGCTGAGTGACGCGCGCGAGGTCGCCGGTGGCGTCCTTCACCGCGACGAACTTGCCGGGGAAGCTGTTCACGATCCGCGCCATCGTCGCCGGCTGGATGTCGGTGACGGTGCGGCCGGGGACGTTGTAGAGCACGATCGGCAAGTCGCATTCGGCCTGCACCGCCTCGAAATGGCGGAAGATGCCTTCCTGGCTCGGGCGGTTGTAATAGGGCGGCACCATCAGCACCGCGTCGGCGCCGACCTGCTTCGCGCTCTTGCAATTGGCGATCGCGACCGCGGTGTCGTTCGATCCCGCGCCGGCGATGACGGGCACCCTGCCCTTCGCCTGCTCGACGCAGACCCGGACCACCTCGAAATGCTCGCCCGCGGGCATGGTCGCGGCCTCGCCGGTGGTGCCGCAGGGCACAAGTGCCGACGAACCCTCGCTAATCTGCCATTCAACAAGGTCGCGGTAATCCGACTCCGAAAAGGAGCCGTTTCGGAATGGCGTCACCAGCGCCGGGATCGAGCCGGAAAACATAGTCCCGAAAACATCCTTAAATTAACGAAATGGGGACTGGCAGATAGGAGCGGAATTCGTATCATGTCCAGATGCTGGCTCCCGTGATCAAGAGCGCGTTGTTACTCGTTGGCGTATCCGGCCTCGCCGTGTCGTCGCAGATGACGCAGGCGCAGATCGACTGGTATCGCGCCGCGCTGCTGCAGGATGGGCCGCGCACGCCGCCCGCCTATATCCAGCAGGACGAGCTTGCGGGCGCGGTGCTCGAATGGAAACGGCTCCAGCAATCCGACAATTATCCCTTCGCCGATTACGCGAACTTCCTGTTGATCCACCCCGGCTGGCCCGGCGAGACCAGCCGGCGCGCGGCGGCGGAGACGGTGCTGGCGGACGGCGGCTTCTCGCCGGGGCTGGTGACGCGCTTCTTCGAGCGCTTCCCGCCGCTGACTCCCGCGGGCAATCTCCGCTTCGCCGAGGCGCTGGCGGCACAGGGCCGGCCGGCCGAGGCCGGTGAGCAGGCGCGGCGCGCGTGGCGGGCGGGCGTGCTCCGTCCCGCCGACGAAACCAAGCTGATCGCGTCGTTCAGCGGCGCGCTGACGGTGGACGATCACGACACCCGGATGGACATGCTGCTGTGGCAGGGCGCAACCACCGGGGCGCAGCGCCAGATCGGCATGACCTCGGGCTCCAAGCGCACCGTGTTCGAGGCGCGAATCGCCTTCCGCACCAAGGCGGCGGACGCGGGCGACAAGGGCGCGCTGGCCGAACCCGCCGGGCGCAACGATCCGGGCTATATTGCCGACCGCGCGCGCTGGCTGCGCGAGAGTGGCCAGGGGATGGCGGCGCGCGCCTATCTCGCCCAGCCGCGCCGGCTCGCGAGCCGGCCCGGCCATGTCGAGAAATGGTATGAGGTGCTGCTGACCGCGGCGCAGGGCGCCAATGCCGACGGGCAATATGAGACCGCCTATCGCATCGCCAGCCAGGTCGACGACGCCTATCCGGCGGGCACCGATGTGAGCGACCGCCCCTATGGCGAGCGCGACGATTATACCAGCCTGGTCTGGCTCGCCGGCCAGGTCGCGATGAACAAGCTCGGGCGGCCCGCCGATGCGGTGGGCATGTTCGACCGCTATGGCCATGGCTCAAAGACCCCGCAGACCAATTCGAAGGGGCTCTACTGGGCGGGCCGCGCGGCGGAGGCTTCGGGGCAATCGGCAACGGCGAACGTCTATCTCGAAAAGGCCGCGGGCTTTCCCGACCTTTTCTACGGCCAGCTCGCGACCGAGCGGCTGGGCCGCCCGCTCAAGCGCCCGCCAGAATTCACTGCCAAGGTGAGCGATCCGGCGGTACGCGACAATTTCTACCGGCGCGAGACGGTGCGCGCGGCGCAATTGCTCGGCACGCTGGGCGATTATGAGAGCCAGGGCCTCTTCATCCGCCAGATCGCGCGCGATGCGAGCAGCGATACCGACCATATCCTCGCCGCCGAGCTGAGCCGGGCGATCGGCCGGCCCGATCTGGGCGTGATGGTCGGCCGCAGCGCGCTCGAGAACGGCCTCTCCGATTATACCGCCGCGGGCTACCCCTCGGTACGCGTGCCCGACGGGCAGCAGGGCATGTGGACGATGATCCACGCGATCGCGCGGCAGGAAAGCCAGTTCGATCGCACCGCGGTAAGCCATGCCGGCGCGCGGGGGCTGATGCAGCTGATGCCGGGAACCGCGCGCGAGACGGCGGGCAAGCTCGGCCTCGGCTATGACCGCGCCGCGCTGACCGCCGATACCGACTATAATATCCAGCTGGGCAGCAGCTATTTCCAGCGGATGTTCGACCTGTACCAGAGCTATCCGCTCGCGGTGGCGGCGTATAATGCCGGGCCGGGCAATGTGAACAAATGGATCGCCGCGAATGGCGATCCGCGCATGCCCGGGCGCGACATGGTGCAGTGGATCGAGCAGATCCCGATCTTCGAGACCAAGAACTATGTCCAGCGCGTGCTCGAGAACGCCGTGGTCTACGACCTGCTCAACCCCCAGCGCGCGCGAAGCCAGGGGCCGGCCAATCTGAGCTGGTATCTGGGGAAGAACCGGCCGGGGTGAAGTGGGACGTCACCCCAGCGAAAGCTGGGGTCTCCTGAGATGGGGCACGCGCTTGCGGCCCGGGATCCCGGCTTTCGCCGGGATGACGATGAGAGAAATGGAAGACCGTCCCAATTACATCACTCCGGCAGGCTATTCCGCGCTCAAGGCGGAATATGACGCGCTGTTCGCGGGCGAGCGGCCCAAGCTGGTCGAGACGATCGCCTGGGCGGCGGGGAATGGCGACCGCAGCGAGAATGGCGACTATATCTATGGCCGGAAGCGGCTGCGCGAGATCGACCGGCGGCTGGGATGGCTCTCGAAGCGGATGAAGGCGGCGAAGGTGGTCGATCCGGCGCGGCAGGAAGACCGGTCGCGTGTGTGGTTCGGCGCCACCGTGACCGTCGCCGACGAGGACGACAACCAACGCACCCTCACCTTGGTCGGCGATGACGAGGCCGATGCGGGCGCGGGGCGGATCGGGTGGAACGCGCCGCTCGCCCGGGCGCTGCGCGGAGCGGCGATAGGCGATCTGCGGCGAGTCACTCTTCCCGCCGGCGAGCGCGAATATGAGGTGACTGCGGTCACCTATCCCTGAAAAGCGACGGAAATACGCGGGTTTGCGGTGAGTTGCGCGGCCATGCAGGTGCCGTCGCGCGCGAGGCTGCTAGTCTGTGCGCGGGCCGGGGCGTTTTCCGGTGCCTGCAAGAGTGAGGGGACCATGGCGACACAGCGTATCTACGTGTCGGGGCGGGTTCAGGGCGTGAGCTACCGCGACTGGGTGGTACGGACCGCCAAGAAATTCGGACTGATCGGCTGGGTGCGCAATCTGCGCGACGGCCGCGTCGAGATTTTGGCCGATGGCGAGGAGGAAGCGATCGCGCAGCTCGTCGACGCCTGTCGCGAAGGCCCGCCGCTGGCGCGCGTCGAGAATGTCAGCGCGGTGCCCGATGTGATCGACAAATGGTGCAAGGGGTTCACCAAGCGTTTTACGGCGTAACGCCCCTAGTGCTCCGGCGAAGGCCGGCGCCCTGGCCAAGAGCGGCGCGCTCCCGCCTCCAGCGCTCCGGCCTTCGCCGGAGCACGGACCTGCGGAAACAGTGCGTTGCCGCTCGCGCCGATTGACCCCCGCGCCGCCCGGTGCCAGCTTCCCCGTTCCGATCACGAGGGAGAAAATCCATGCCGATACCCGAAAGCTGGGCCCCCAGGCTGCTGAGCCTGTTGCGGATCGCCTCCGCACTCGCCTTCATGCAGCACGGCACCTCGAAGCTGTGGCACTTCCCCCGAGCGCTCGGCTCGCCCGACGCGCTGACCCTGCCGCTGGGCATCCTCGAGTTCGGCGGCGGGCTGTTGCTCGTGTTCGGGCTGTTCACACGGCCGGTGGCCTTCATCCTCTCCGGCCAGATGGCGGTGGCCTATTGGTGGGCGCATTGGTGGGGCCACCCGGACAAGAGCTTCTACCCGATGGTCAATGGCGGTGAGGGCGCGCTGCTCTATTGCTTCATCTTCCTCTATCTGGCGGCCGCGGGCGGCGGCGCCTGGAGCATCGACGCGCAGCGCGGCAAACCCTGATGCCGGCAAATACCCCGGCGGGCGGGAATATCGCGTTGCTGATCGACGCGGACAACGCTTCGCCCGCCTCGCTGGACCCCGTTCTCACGGTGCTGGCCGAGCTGGGGACGGTCAATATCCGCCGCGTCTATGGCAATTGGAAGAAGACCACGCTCAAGAGCTGGGCGGATCGCACGCTGAGCCACGGGATCGAGCCGTTCCAGCAATTCGATCTGACCAAGGGCAAGAGCGCGACCGACATGAAGATGACGATCGACGCGATGGACCTGCTGTTTCGCGGGCGCGTCACCGGCTTCGGCATCATGTCCTCCGATTCGGACTTCATGCCGCTCGCGATGCGGATCCGGCAGGAGGGCATCCCGGTCTATGGCTTCGGCAGGGCCTCGACGCCGGTGGGCTTCCGCGAGGCATGCACGCGCTTCATCGATGTCGATGCGCTGGCCAAGGTCCAGGAGAAGGAGAAGGTTCCTCCCCCTTCCGCGCCGGAGGCGGGGGCGATCGACCGCAAGGTGATCGAGCTGCTGATCGAAGCCTATGAGAATGCCAAGCGCGACGAGCGCGGCTTTGCCAGCCTGTCCGACGTCGGCAGGCTGGCGGGCAACAAATCGAGCTTCGACACGCGCAATTATGGATACAAACGGCTGTCAGACATGATCAAGAAGGTCTCGAACTTCCAGGTAGAGCTGCGCGAGGGGCACGTGTTCGTGAAGCGCGTGCGATGAAGCGCTTCTGCCTGCTCCCCCTGCTGATCCTCCTCGCCGCGAGCAGCACCCCCTTGGGCGCCGATCCGCGCGCCTCTCCGAGACCGTGAAGACCCTCGCCTCGCCGGAATTCGAGGGGCGCGGGCCGGGCACACCGGGCGAGGAGAAGACCGTCGCCTGGCTGGAAGGACAGTTCAGGGCGCTGGGGCTCGAGCCCGGCGGCGAGAACGGGACCTTCATCCAGAAGGTGCCGATGATCCACACCAAGGTGACCCGCGCGGAGATGGCGTTCGGCGTCTTCAATCAGCAGCAGGGCGACACGGTCAGCGTCACCACGGTCAAGCCCGATACGCGCATCCGGATCGACGCGCCGATGGTCTTTGTCGGCTATGGCGTGCACGCGCCCGAGGCCGGATGGGACGATTTCAAGGGCGTCGATCTCAAGGGCAAGGTCGCGGTCTTCCTGATCAACGATCCCGATTTCGAGGCGGTCGAGGGCGACGGCGCCATGGGCAGGTTCGGCGGGCGCCGGATGACCTATTATGGCCGCTGGACCTACAAGTTCGACGAAGCCGCGCGGCGCGGCGCGGTCGCGGCGCTGATCGTCCATGATACGGCCGGCGTGGGTTATCCCTGGTCGACGGTGATCGCCAACAATGGCGAGAATTACGACATTGTTCGCGGCAAGGGCGATCCCAAGCTCCCGCTGCAGGGCTGGATCCAGCACGACATCGCCGACGCGCTGTTCACCAGCGTCGGGCTGGACCTGAACGCATTGCGCAAGGCCGCGCGGCAGCGCGATTTCAAGCCGGTGGCGCTCAAGGTGAACTTCAATGCGGATATCGGCGTCGGCGTCGAGCGGATCGAGAGCCGCAACGTCGTCGCGAAGCTGACCGGCAGCGGGCATCCGGACGAAACCGTCATGTTCGGCGCGCATTGGGACGCGTACGGCAAGGCCGCCGACGGCACCATCCGTCCGGGCGCGAACGACGATGCGCTGGGCGTGGCGGGGGTGCTCGAGCTGGCGCGGCTGTTCAAGGCGGGGCCGCCGACCGACCGCACGCTGGTCTTCGCGCTATGGACCGGCGAGGAGCGCGGGCTGCTCGGTTCCGAATATTATGGCAGCCACCCGCTCTATCCGCTGGAGACGACCGCCGCGAACCTGACGCTCGACATCCTCAACAGCGCCGGACCGTCGAAGAATGTCGTGCTAGTCGGCAACGGCAACAGCTCGCTCGACGCGCTGCTGGCCGACGCAGCCAAGGCGCAGGGTCGCGTGGTGGTCGGCGAGACGTTCAACGAGCGCGGATTGTTCTTCCGCGCGGATCATTTCTCGGTCGCGCGGCGCGGGGTGCCGTCGCTGCTGATCATGCAGCTGGGCGGCGCGCCCGATCTGGCCGAGGGCGGGCTCACGGCCGGGCAGGCGTGGCTCGACGGATACATGAAATGCTATCATCAGGCCTGCGATGCCTGGGACGCGGGCTGGAACCTGACCGGCGCGGCGCAGGATGTGGACCTGTTCCACGCGATGGGGCTGCGCATCGCCAACGGCCGCGACTGGCCGCGTTGGCGGCAAGGCTTCGAGTTCGAGGGCATCCGCGAGAAGAGCGCGGCGGCGCGGCGCTAGTCCTCCGCGATATCCTCGTTCCACAGCGCCGGCTTCTCGGCGATGAAGCGGCGCATCAGCGCGATGCAGCGTTCGTCGTCGAGCACCTCCACCGTCACGCCGTGCGCGCGGAGGAAATCCTCGTTTCCGCCGAAGGTCGTGTTCTCCGCGACCACGACATGCGGGATCTTGAACTGCACGATCGTGCCCGCGCACATCATGCAGGGGCTGAGCGAGGTGTAGAGCGTCGTCCCCGCATAGCTCGCCTGCCGTCCGGCGTTGCGCAGCGCGTCCATTTCGCCATGCGCGATGGGGTCCTCCTTCTGGACGCGCTGGTTGTGCCCCTCGCCGAGGATCGCAGAACCGCGCGCGAGCACCGATCCGATCGGGCAGCCGCCGTCATTGTAGCTCTTTAGCGCCAGCTCATAGGCGCGGGTGACGAGGGCGGGATCATGGGTCATCGCCAGCGTCTTATCATCGTTTCGAGTCCGGTGACGACCCGCGCGAGGCGCTCGTAATCCACCTTGTCGGGGGTGTCCTTGAGGCTGTGATAGTAAGGATAGCGGAACGGCGCGGTGTCGGTGATCATGAGCGCGGGGATGCCGGCCTGCTCGAACGCCCAGTGATCGGACCAGTCGATCCCCTGCACGAACCCCGGCGCGCTGCCGCCGACGCTGGGGAAAGGCGCCGCCTCGCGGAAGGCGCCGGTGACGCTGCGGACCCAGCTTCGCGACCATGTGGTGCCAACGAACGCGATGAAATTGCCGGTATCGGGATAGAGGAGGCTGAGCGGGAATGGGTATTTCTGGCTACCGGGTGTGTCGCTGAACCAGCCGATCGTCTCAAGCGAGATCATGCCCACGACCGGCTCGCCCGTCGCCGCGAGGCGCCTGGCATAGACGAGGCTGCCCATCCGCTCGGTCTGGAAGAAGGGCGGTTCCTCATTGGCGAAGAACACGAGGCGGAGGCGCATCGCCGCCTTGCCGCGCAGACCGGCGAGGCCGCGCGCAAGCTCGATCAGGGCCGCGGTGCCGCTGCCATTGTCGTTGGCGCCGGGGGCGGTGAAGGCGCTGTCGTAATGCGCGCCGATGACGAGCGTTGGCGCCTTCGGATCGGCGGACTCGATCACGACTTCGATGTTGCGGGTCCGGCCATCTTCGAAGTCCTGGTAGGCGGGCTGGTAGCCGATGCCGATCAGTTCAGCCGCAAGGTAGCGGGCGGCGGTCTCCAGCGCCTCGGGGTGACCGAGATTGTGCGGCGCGCTGGCGATCGCGGTGACGTGAGTGCGCAGGCGTTGGGCGAGCTGGCCCTGCGCGGGCGTGAGCGGCGGGAGCGGGCCTTCGTGCGACTTGCCGGGCACCGCGGTCATCCAGAGCAACGCCGCCACCGGCGCCGCGAACAGCGCCGCCACGATCAGCAGCGCGGCGAGACGGGTGCGGCTCAGGAGATTTTCCGGAAGATCAGCATCTCCGGGATCTGGTGCGTCGATCCCGGATGAAAGCCATTCTCCCCTTCCCACTCGCGCGGATTCCTGAAGGTGCCGAAGATCATGTCGGGCAGCGGGATATCGCCGTAATTATAGGCGTGCACGCCGCGCTGATGGTGGATCAGGTGGCTCTCCGGCCGCTGGACGATATAGCCCAGCCAGTGCGGCGTCCGCACGTTCAGATGCTGGAACATGCCCGGGATCGTGGTGAGTACCGCGACGATCAATGTCGCCTCGGGCGTCATCCCGAAGATGCCGACCAGGCACAGCGAGCCGAGCAGCGCCCAGCCCAGCATGTCGACCGGGTGGAAATAATAGGCGCCCCAGATGTCCACACGCTCGGCCGAATGGTGCATCTGGTGGGTGACGCGCCACAGCGGGTCCCAGCTGTGCATCAGCCGGTGCCAGAAATAGATGCCGAATTCGAGGATCAGGAAGCCGGTGAGCACCTGCGCCCAGAAGGGCAAGGCCGATCCGTCGACCAGCTGGTGCGCGCCGAACCATTCATCCCACAGGAAGGGCGCATAGGTCGCGATCGTGAAATAGAGGACGAACGAGATCACCCCCATCACGCGCCAGTAGCGGACGTTGGGGAAGGCGGTGCGCCGGCCGATCGTGTCCGCGGCCGCGAAAGCGAGAAACAGCCCGATGACGATGTAATGATAGATGTTCATGCGCGCCCCTACGCAGATGATCCAGGAGACGAGCCTAACCTAGAGCAAGCCGGCGATCCAGCCGCGCGGATTGACGCGCGCATCGCCTTGTGAGAGTGTCTTATCGAGGCAATACAGCGGGAGGGTGGGATGAGCGTGATAATTGCAATGCTGGCGGTGACCGCCACCTGCGTTCCGTCGGACAGTCCGAAGCTGACCAAGCTCGAAACCGCCGCCAGTTTTTTCGATGCGTTCAACAAGGGCGATCAGGCCGCGATGGGCAGCCTCATCAAGCCGGGCGCGCGGATGGTGATGGGCCCTGGCGACACGCTCGAGCTTGCCGGCCTGCTGAGCAACATTCCCGCGGGCGCGCGGCTCGAGGTGAAGGACATGACGCTCGACGACGCCGGCAATGTCGTGGTGCGCACCCGTGGCAGCGATGGCACCGACGCGACCGGGCTGATCAAGCTGGAGGGCGGCTGCATCGTCGAACTGGCGCACCAGCAGCACTAGAACTCGCGGGAGGCCCAGGTCTTGTGGTGCTCCGGCGAAGGCGGGAGCGCTGGAAGTCGAAGCACGTCGCGTGAGACCAAGGCTCCGGCCTTCGCCGGAGCACGGTGGGTATTCGCAAAAGCGGCTATGCCGTGAGCCTCTTGCGCTGTGTCACCACCGGATTGCCGCGCGCATCGACCTCATAGCCGCAGATCTGGAAGCCATGGCGCAGGTTGAGCATCAGCATCGCGTTGTTCGCCGCGCGGGTGCGCGTTTCGACATGCGTGTAGCCCTCGCCCAGCGCGGCCTCATGCTGGCGGACCATCAGTGCGGAGGCGATGCCCTGCCCCCGGACCCGGGGATGTACGCCGCCCAGCCAGGAATAGAGCAGCGTGGCGCCGCGCCGGTAGCCGAGCTTGAAGCCCACCCACCCTCCGGCATCCTCGGCGATCCAGAGCATGGGATCGGCCATATGGGTAAGGCGGGAGAGGAGGTAGGCGTCGTCGGCTTGATCGAAGGCCGCGCGGTAGAGCGCCAGCAGCGGCTCGGCCGCCTCCCCGATCGCGCCGGGCCAGCGGCGGTAGGCAGTGACGGACGGGCCGGTCATCGCGCATATGGGCCGACGCCGACCGCCCGCGCGCATTGCTGGAAATAGTCGACCGCCGCGCCGCTTCCGCCCATCGGCAGGTCGACCATCGTCGTGCCGCCGATGCTGAGCTTCAGCCGGTCGGTCCGGCGCAGCGTCTTGAAATAATCCCCGCCATCGTCGGTGACGAAGACGCCCATCATCGGTCCCAGCGCGGTATCCTGAAGGCCGAAGCCGGTCATGATTCCGGAAACCGGGCCCATTTCGACCCGGACATCGTAGCGCTTCTCGCTTTCGAGCGAGGTCCAGCTACGGTCTTCCGCGCCGATATAGAGCACCTTGCTATCGCTCCTGAACGCGAACGAGACGGTGGTGTTCTTCACCGCGTTGCGCTGGAGCATCCAGCACTTGTCCTTGTACCCATAGACCAGCCAGGAATCGATCTGCCGCTCGGGAAAGGTGTAGTTGCCCTGCTGTGCCTGCGCCGCCGGCATGCAGCCGGCCAACAGCGCGACCGCCGCCGCCAATTTCAACAGGTTGCGCATCGAATCCTCCCGCCCACGTTACCCGGCCAATGCTATCGCGGCTGAATCGCTGGCGCCAGAGCGTCCGCCGCGGCTAGCCGCGCCGCGCCGCCCAATGGTCGAACGCCAGCGCTTGCAGCCGCGCCACCAGCCCGACCGCATCCGGACCGGTCCAGTCGCCCTCGTAACCATGCGCCTCACGCGCGCCATTCCACCAGCCCTGCCCCGGCAGCCGGTCGCTCTCGCGCACCACCAGCACCGCCAGCCCCGGCTCGCCCGCGGCGGCGCCATCCTCGTCGATCCTGTCCAGCGTCCGGCAGAAAGCCCGCATCTTGGGGCGACTGAAGCGCAGGCCGAGATTGGCGAGCGCCTCCGAATAGCTCAGCGCCCGCCGCTCCCGCGCCGCCGCGATCAGCATGGCGCGGACGCGGGGAACATCGGCGATGGCGCTGGCGCTACTATCGTCGGGGACGAGGCCCTCGGCGACGAGCCATTCATCGAGGGTGTCACCGAAGCCGGGGGACTTGCGGGGCATTAGAAAGATGATGGAGCTTGGACGGTCATACCAACTTCAGCTGTCAAACGGGCCAAGCCCAGACGCCACTATGGTTCGAACGGCTGCCATAGCACTTCTCCGTCGTTTCCCGACACAAGGACCCAGCTCCTACCCGTTGTCGCGTTCATCAGGAATGTGTGCCTTGCCGCGAGACCGGAAGTAAACAGCTGGTAGCGGGGTCTGCGGTCCATCACTCAGGGCGGTAAACCCTCAACGGTCATCGCTTGCCATGCAAGGCCATCGTCGGCAGTTGAAACAAGCTGGCTGACGGCGCCACAGTAACGATCGAGACGAAACGCCTCGCATTTCGAACCTCCCGCCGACCGTATCGGAGCAGCTTACCGCGTCAGCTTCTTGTACGCCAGTCGCGTAGGCCGATCCGCAGCGTCACCCAAGCGCCGCCGCTTATCCTCCTCATACGCCTCGAAATTCCCCTCGAACCATTCGACATGGCTGTCGCCCTCGAATGCGAGGATGTGCGTCGCGAGGCGGTCGAGGAAGAAGCGGTCGTGGCTGATGACCACGGCGCAGCCCGCGAAATTCTCGATGGCTTCTTCCAGCGCGCCCAAAGTCTCGACGTCGAGATCGTTGGTCGGTTCGTCGAGCAGCAGGACGTTGCCGCCGCGCTTGAGCATCTTGGCGATGTTGACGCGGTTGCGCTCGCCGCCCGAGAGCTTGCCGACATTCTTCTGCTGGTCGGCGCCCTTGAAGTTGAACGCGCCGACATAGGCGCGGGTCGAGGCGTCGTGGCCGTTGACCTTCATGTAATCGAGCCCGTCCGAGATTTCCTCCCAGACATTCTTCGACGGATCGAGATGGTCGCGGCTCTGATCGACATAGCCGAGGCGAACGGTCGAGCCCATTTCGATCGTGCCACTGTCGGGCGTCTCCTGCCCGGTGATCAGCTTGAACAGCGTGGACTTGCCCGCGCCGTTGGGCCCGATCACGCCGACGATGCCGCCGGCCGGCAGCGTGAAGCTCAGATCCTCGAACAGCAATTTGTCGCCATAGGCCTTGGAGATATTCTCGACCTCGATCACCTTGCCACCGAGACGCTCGGGCACCTGGATGACGATCTGGGCCTTGCCCGGGGTGCGGTTCTGCTGGGCTTCGACGAGCTGCTCGAACTTGGCGATACGCGCCTTGGACTTGGTCTGGCGGCCCTTGGCGCCCTGCCGGATCCACTCCAGCTCGTCCTTGATCGCCTTGGCGCGGCCCGATTCCTCGCGCTCCTCCTGCTCGAGGCGCTTCGACTTCTTCTCGAGATAGGTCGAGTAATTGCCCTCGTAGGGGAAATATTTTCCGCGATCGATCTCGAGGATCCAGCCCACCACGTTATCGAGGAAATAGCGGTCGTGGGTGATCATCAGCACCGCGCCGGCATATTCCTTGAGGTGGTTTTCGAGCCACTGGACGCTCTCGGCGTCGAGGTGGTTGGTCGGCTCGTCGAGCAGCAGGATGCCGGGCTTCTGGATCAGCAGGCGGGTGAGCGCGACGCGGCGCTTCTCGCCGCCCGACAGATTCTCGACCGGCCAGTCGCCCGGCGGGCAGCGCAGGGCCTCCATCGCGACTTCGAGCTGGTTGTCGAGCGTCCAGCCATCGACCGCGTCGATCTTGGTCTGGAGATCGCCCATCTCCTCCATCAGCGCGTCGAAATCGGTGTCGTCCTTGGGGTCGCCCATCTCGGCCGAGATCGCGTTGAAGCGCTCGACCAGGTCCGCGGTCTCGCGCGCGCCTTCCTTGACGTTCTCCAGCACCGTCTTGGTCGGATCGAGCTGGGGCTCCTGCTCCAGATAGCCGACGGTGATATATTCGCCCGGCCAGGCCTCGCCCGTGAAATCCTTGTCGACGCCCGCCATGATCTTCATCAGCGTCGACTTGCCGGCGCCGTTGGGGCCGACGATGCCGATCTTGGCGCCCTGATAGAATTGCAGGTTGATGTTGCTGAGCACCGGCTTCTGGGCGCCGGGGAAGGTCTTGGTCATGTCCTTCATGACAAAGGCGTATTGCGCGGCCACTGGATGCTCCGTTGGGTAAAATGGTCTGGCGGAAGTTGGCGGCGATGTAGCGATGGCCCGGGCGATTGGCAACGCGAGGATGCGCGATTGACTTGGATGCGCCGCACCGCCAGCCTGACGGCCGACAAAGGAGATTGGCATGGTCCGGAAACTGGGTTTGGCGGCGGCGGCGGTCGCGGCGATATGGGCGATGCCGGCCGCGGCGCAGAACGGACCGTGGAAGGTCGTCGCCGCGATTCCCGACATCGCGATCTTCGCCGGCCCGGTCAGTGGACCGGAGACCGCGCGCGAGATCAGCATGTTCATCATGCTGCCCGAGGCGGTTGGCGGGGTCGACAATTCGGTCAATCGCTGGACCGTCGATTGCAGTGCCAGGACGGCGAACGATCGGGGCGGCATTTCCTATCTTCAGGCGGCGAATGTCGGGACGCTGGAATCGGTGACGCCCAATGGTCCGGAGCCTTTCGGCGAAGGACTCACCTCGCTGGTCGGCGAATATGTGTGCGACGGCACGCGCCTGTCGGCCGATAACAGCACGCTGGCGGACATCGACGCGGCGCGCGCCTATGGCAGGTCAAAATTCGCGCAGTGAGATTTGCCGCCGTGTAACGTTGGCAATCGGCGCGCGGGCCGCTAGCAGCAATTTCATGAACTTGCGCATGCTGCTCGCGGCCGTCGCCGCCTTCGCCCTGCCCCTTCCCGCTTTCGCCCAGGTGGCCCCGCCAAATGCCTCCGGGGATCCGGCGCCACTGCGCGACGCCGCGCTGAAGGACGAGATCGCATGGGACATCGCCGAAGGGCTGACCACCGAAGTCGGCCAGCGGCTCGCGGGCACCGAGGCCGAGGCGCGGGGGCGCGAATGGGCGGTGCGCAAGCTCAAGGCGCTGGGCTTCCAGAATGTCCGCATCGAGACCTTCCGCATGCCGGTCTGGGTGCGCGGCGAGGAGAGGGCCGAGATCGTCGCGCCCTTTCCCCAGAAGATGGTGATCGCCGCGCTGGGCAATTCGGGATCGACCGGGCCCAAGGGCATCGAGGCCGAAGTCGTCTATTTCCCGACCTTCGCCGACCTTCAGGCCGCGCCCGATTCGGCGGTGAAGGGCAAGATCGTCTTCATCAGCCATGCGATGCATTCGACGCAGGACGGCTCCTCCTACGGCCAGTTCGGCGCGGCGCGGCGCCAGGGCCCGGCGGTCGCGGCGCGCAAGGGCGCGGTCGCGGTGCTGATCCGCTCGATCGGCACCGACTATCATCGCAATCCGCACACCGGCGGCACCGGCTGGGGCAAGGACGTCAAGCCGATCGCGGCCGCCGCGCTTACGGTCCCCGACGCCGAACAGCTCGAGCGCGTGCTCAAGCGCGGCCAGCCGGTGCGGATGCGGCTGCTGATCACCCCGCAATTCACCGGCGAGGGCGAATCGGGGAATGTCATCGCCGAAGTGCCGGGCAGCGATCCGAACGCGGGCATCGTGCTGGTCGGCTGCCATCTCGACAGCTGGGACCTGGGCACCGGCGCGATCGACGACGCGACCGGCTGCGCGATCGTCGCCGCCGCCGCGAAGCGCGTCATGGATGCGGGCCAGCCCCGCCGCACGATCCGCGTCGTCTGGTTCGGCGCCGAGGAACCGGGCGGCTTCGGCGGGATCGCCTATGCCAAGGCGCCCGAGCGCGCCGGCGAGCGCCATGTCAGCGCATCCGAATCCGATTTCGGCGCAGACCGGATCTGGAAGTTCGACGTCAATCTGCCCGAAAGCGCAAAGGCGGTCGCCGACCGGCTCGCCGCCGCGCTCGCCCCGCTGGGCATCGCGCGGGGCCGCGATCTCGCCGGCGACGGCACCGACGTCCAGCCGATGATGAAGCAGGGCGTCGCGGCGATCGACCTGGCGCAGGACGGCTCGCGCTATTTCGACCTGCATCACACGCCCGACGACACGCTCGACAAGGTCGATCCCGCCCAGCTGCGTCAGAATGTCGCGGCATGGACGGCGATGCTCGCGATCGTCGCCAACGCGCCCGAGGATATCGGCCCGGTGACTCCGCGCCAGGGGCTGTGATAGTCTGGCCTCCAGACCAATGGAGGGGGCGATGGGCGACGAGCGCGAGGACACGACCATCTACAAGGCCGTGGTGAACCACGAGGAGCAATATTCGATCTGGCCGGCGGACCGCGAGAATCCGCTCGGCTGGAACGATGCCGGCAAGCAGGGCACCAAGGCCGAGGTGCTCGCCTGGATCGAGGAAGTCTGGACCGACATGCGGCCGCTCAGCCTGCGCAAGAAGATGCAGGAAATGGGCTATCCGTGACCACCCGATTCGTGCCGCAATGCAACACACTGGTTACGATCACGCAACAACCCCCCGGCGCGCGTCATCATTCGTGGCGGTGCGGTGGCGCGAATCTGTCCGAAATCTGTCGATAACCTTGCGGCGCAGTGAATTTGCGATTGACGCATCCGCAACGACCGTTATTTGAAGAGCCTCGCGTCGGCATTCGGGCCGGCCGCGATACTATGGTTTCCATTGGGAGCACCGAAATGAAGAAAGTCCTCTTTGTTGCTGCTGCCGCCGGCCTGATGTCGCTCGCTGCGTGCACGCCCGCTGCGAACAACACTGCCGAGCCGGCGAACGACATGGCGAATGCCGGTGAGTATGACGCTGCCGCGACGAACGAAGTCGACGCCAACGCGGCGGCTCCGATGGCCGACGCCAACGCCACGGCTCCGGCCGCCGACGCGAATGCGGCTGCGCCGGCCGAGAACGCCGCGCACTGATATTTCGCCCCGGCCCTGGCGGGCCGGAAGCGACATGCGAAGGGCGTCCCTTAGGGGGCGCCCTTTTCGTTTGTCTGGCGCGGCGCTTGCCCCCCGCGGCATTCCTCCGCTATCGCCGCGCGGCTGGGGGCCTGTAGCTCAACTGGTTAGAGCTGGCCGCTCATAACGGCTAGGTTGCGGGTTCAAGTCCTGCCGGGCCCACCAGCCCCCTCGCCGCGCCCGAGCGCCCGCTGGCGCCTTTTCGAGGGAGCCCGCCGGCAACATTCCGTTGACGCTCTTCGCCGCTTTCAAATCGACGCCGAAACGGAGTAGACTGTTCTGTGCGAGGCAAAGGCATCGTGAAGGAGAGCAAGCATGTTCGAATATGACAATGGCGGCGAAGGCGACGACAGCGGCGGCACGCCCTCGCCCAAGCCCACGCCGAGCCCGACTCCGCCGCAGAATGACGAGCCGATCGGCGGATGACGGACCTGCCGTTCCTTCTTTACGGTTTCGGGCTGGCCGCCGCGATGGTGACCGCCAGCCTGACCGTGACGGCCTATCCCAATTGGCAGCTGGCGCGTGCGGCGCTGGTGGTGTTCGCCAATTGGGTGGCGGGAACGGTGTTTGCGCTGGCCACCGACATCACCGATGGTTGGTGGTTCAGCCTTGCGATCGATGCGGTCGCGGCGGCGGTCATCCTCTATCGCCTCTCGAACCAGTGGCAGGTCGCGCTGGGGCTCACTTACTGTCTGCAGATCGTGATGCACCTCGCCTATGGCCTGCTCAATTCGGCGGACGCCTGGCCCTATTATTCGGCGCTCACCGCGATCGCCTGGCTCCAGCTGCTGCTCATCGGGGGCTGGTCGGGCGACGTCTGGCTGCGCCGGCCCCGCGCCGAGGCCGATACGCGCGCGCCGAACCGCGCCGAGCCCCGATCCTGATCGAAATGCGTTTGACGCTGGGCTTGCCAAGCCCCTAAGGCGCGGCGGCGTCGGGGAGTGGCGCAGCCTGGTAGCGCATCTGCTTTGGGAGCAGAGGGTCGCAGGTTCGAATCCTGTCTCCCCGACCATCTTCTCAAGGGGGTTCGAATGGCCCGGCTTCCCCAGACCGAGATCAGCATGCGGCTGGTAGTCGAAAGCCCGGTCGCGGGCGTCTTTCACAGCCTGCAGGACAAGAGGAGCGCCCCCGTCGACACCAAGCAGTCGGACGACGGCGCGCCGCTGGCGTTCGATTTTCCGATCCGCATCGCGGAGGGCCCCAAATTCTTCGGCGAACAGGTGCGCAGCGAGGGACCGGAGCGGCGCTTCGTCTATGTCGCGGTGGGGTCGCAGGCCGGGCAGCATGTGTGCGAATGGAGCCGCCGGATAAAGATCGACATCCATGACATCCCGCAGGCACTGCTCGACGCCGCGGCGCGAGGCGGCGTGCTGGAAGGGCGATTCAACGGCACCGGCAAGGACGGCACGCCCGCCTGCGCGACGATCCGGCCGATCAGCTGGCGGATTGCTCGCTAGCCTCCAGCAGTTCCGCCAGCGACGCGTTGCGGACACCGAGCCGGTCGAGCAGCGCCAGAACCTCCTCCCACCAGCGCCAGAAGGCTGCGAGATCGGCGGCGTCGCGCACATAGGGCGTATGGCCGGGCTCGACCGACGGCGAGTGGAATGCGAAGTTGAGCACGCGCAGCCCCTCCCCCTCCGCCACCCGGACCGCTTCGAGCGCGTCGGCGAGCGGCATGTCCTCGGGCGTCAGCGAGACGCGCGAGAGGAGATGGAGGCGCGCGGCGATTCCCCTGCCCTTCGGGATGCCGCCCAGCGCGCGATAGAGGCCGGCGCCGCTGCCGCGCAGCGCCCCGGTGAAGACGGTGGTGAAGGGCAGTACCACAAGGCCGCCCGCGCGATACGCGCGGTTGGGGATCGCGTGGAAATCGGGACCCTGCTCGGGCGAATAGTCATAGGCCGGGCGCACCGAGCTATCGAGGCGGTAGCCCTCGGCCCGCAGCAGCGCGAACGTGTCGGGCCCGATGCCGTAGCGCCCGGCGCGATAGGCGAGCGGGCGCGCACCGAAGGCGGCCGCGATGGCGCGGGTCAGTTCGGCGAGCTTGGCGGCCTGAAGCGATTTCGGAAGATTCCCGGTGAAGCTGTTGGGTCCGTTGACGTCTTCGTCGAAGGGCGGATTGACCCAGGGATGAAGCTGGGCGCCCACCGTGGAGCGCCCGCCGGCCAGGCATTGGTTCAGCGCTTCGGCCGCCTGAGGCGAGGTCGCGACGGGGTGATCGACCAGGAAGGTGACCCCCACGCCCCGCTCGGCGAAGCGGCGATGCGCCTCGGGCATGGCGGCGATGGCGGTGACGCTGCGCGAATCGCGGCGCAGCGGCTGGCGCCAGTCGAATTCCTCCTCGGTATCGACGAACAGCGTGAAGCGCGTGCCGAAATCGTCCGGCCAGTGAATGAAGCTCGCCGGGTCGGGGGCCGGCGCGCGGTATCCGCGCGCTTGCGTGTCGCCCCCCATGCTCAGCTCAGATGCGCCTGTCCCACCGGAGTGTTTACGGCGGCCGGAAGCCGCAAAGTCAAGCTTTCGGGCTCGATCACCAGGCTGCCGCCCAGCTCACGCGCCAGATTGCGGGCGAGGCGAAGCGCGAAGCCAGTGCCGAGCAGAGTCGAATCGCCACCCTCGTCATCGATGCCGAGCACCGAATCGCCGGGATAGTCCGAAAGCGCGCGGGGGCGATCCATGATGATCGTCACCTTGTCGTCCGATTCGAGCGCGGTGCGGATGCGGAGCCGCTCGCCGGGGCCGCTGGCCGAGACGAGCGTGGCCATCAGGCGCGCCAGGAGGCGTTCGACCGCGCGGCGGTCGCCGGTGACGGCGAGATCGTCGATCGGCAGCGACAGCGCCGAACCGCGCAGCGCGGCAAGCTGGGCGAGATCGTCGGCGATTCCCGCGAGCACCGGGCGCAGCGCCACGCGGCCCGGGATCAGCGCCAGCGCCGCGCTGTCGATCCGCGCGGCGAGATCGAGGTCGTCGATCGCGCCGAGCAGTTCGCGCGCCTGGCTGCGGATCGTGCCGGCACGGTCGCGATAGGGATCGGAGACGGGCCCCAGCATCTGGGCCTCGATCATCTCCGCGAAGCCGGCGATCGCATTGGTCGGGGTGCGCAGTTCATGGACGAGCTGGCGCAGCGACTCGGCCGCGGTTCCGGTGGGAGGCTCGGGCCGCACGGGCTCGGCGCGCTCATCGGCGCGCGGACGCCGGGCGGTGCCGCGAAAGCCGGTGAAGCGGCCATTGGCGGGATCGAAGACGGGGATGGCGGAGATCAGCCAGTCGCCCGAGGCATCCGATTCGCCCTCGATCGCCATGCGCGCGTTCGAAAAGCCCGCGCGGCGGCGGAACGCTCCGGCGGCGACGCCATCGACGCCCGAGCCCTCGGCCATGCTCGCGGCGCCGCCCTGGAGATCGAGCGAAAGGCCGACGATCGGCGCGCGGCTGACGCCATCGACCCAGCGGATCACGCCCTTGGCGTCGGTCTCGAAGCGGAAATGCTCGGCGGGGATAGGCGGGATGCGCGGCGCCTCCGCGCCCTCCTCGCGCTTCTTCCAGAAGGCGTCGATCCGGGCGACGACCTCGGAGATTGCGAATGACCCATCGGCCTCGGTCTCGCGCGCGACGACCTCGGGCTCGTGCTGCGGGCCGAGCGCGTCGGAGAGCGGCTCGACCTGCGGCAAGGTTTCGATCGGTTCGGACGTCTCTGCGGACGTTTGTGCGACGGCGTTATCCACGGGTGCCATGGGGGTTTGGTGGGCCGCTTCGGCGGCTTCCGCAATCGGCTCGGCGTGGGGTGCTGCCTCGACTGTCCCGGATTGGATCGGGGCCGGCGCGACAGGCGCGAAAATAGTCGGATTGGGGAGCGACGGCACGCGCTCGGCCAGTTCGACGAAGGAGAAATCTTCTGCCATTGCAATGGCTTCAGGAGTCGCCACGGGCGCTGGGACCGCTGCTTCCACGGCCTCGGGCTCGATTTCGGCCGGCGCCGAATCGGCGATTTGCGGCGCAAGCGCAATTGGCTCCGATTCGGCGGATTCGGGCTCCGGCGCAGCGGCGGCGGCGACCGGAAGCGCGAGCTCCTGCGGGCCGATCACATCGGTCCAGTCGATAAGCTGCTCTTCCGCAACCAGAAGCGCCGGCGCGGGCTCGCTGGCCGGTTCCGCGCCCGCGGCAATCGGCGCGGGCTCGGGCGCCGAATCGGATTCGAGCACCGGCAAGGATTCGAACGAGGGCTTGGATTCGAGCACCGGCTCGGGTTCGGACATGGACACTGGTTCGGGCACCGGCACGGGTTCGGCTGCCTCGGCGGCCCGCGCCGATTCGTCGGGCAGCACGAAATCGATCGGACCATAGCTTTCCAGCGCGCGGCGGACCGCCGGGCTCAGGTCGCGCCGGTTGCGCAGCACCGCGCGGCCCGCGGGCGCCAGGTCGGGCAGGATCAGAATCCAGTCGTTCGAGGTCAGCCGCGCGCTGCGCAGCACCGGGAGCGCCACCGCGATCTCGTCGACCGCGAACAGCCGGACGAGCGGCGCGGGCGGATTGGCATATTCGAGGCCGCGGGCGCTGGCGGCGCGAACCGCGAGGGGAATCTGGGAGCGGATATGGCGGAGCAGGCCCAGCGCGCGCGGATCGGGATACACGCGCCGCCGCCCGATCAGGTCGACGAGCTGCCGCCAGGCCGACTGCATGCCCGAGGGCGTGCTGAAATCGCCCGACAGCACCGTCTCAAGAGTATCGTCGAAACGCACCCGCCGCTCATTTCCCTGGCCGGCACCAAACACCGGCGCCGTAAGGATTCCTTAACTGGCGAGCGGCCCCTTCGCACTCACTCTTTTCGGCACGTCGCAATGTGGGACAAATGCGTTGCCACGTAATAATCTTATGCTTAACTGCCAAATCGGGTACGAATGAAACACGGGGTTGGAACGATTATGCGGTTCGACGAGATCGACATGCGGATCCTGGCGCTCCTCCAGGAAAATGGCCGCATGACCAATGTCGAACTGGCCGAACGCGTCGGGCTGACCGCCCCGCCCTGCCTGCGCCGCGTCCGCGCGCTTGAGGAGCATGGCGCGATTCGCGGATATCATGCCGCGCTCGAGCCCGCTTCGCTGGGCTACAACCTCACCGTCTTCGCGCTCGTCAGCCTGCGCAGCCAGGCAGAGGCCGATTTGCAGGCGTTCGAAAAGCTGGTCGCCGAGATTCCCGAAGTCCGCGAATGTCATATGCTCAACGGCGAGATCGACTTCATCCTCAAGATCGTCGCCACCGATCTCCAGACCTTCCAGAATCTGCTCACCACCCGGCTGACACCGGCGCCGAACGTCGAGCATGTGAAGACCAGCTTCACGATCCGCACCTCGAAGGCGCTGCCGGGCGTGCCGGTTCCGCAATAGAAAAGGGCGACCCTCGGGCCGCCCTTCCCTGTTCCGTCGGCGATCGCCCGGCTCACTTGAACGCGGGCAGGTCCATCCATACCAGCCACAGCTGAGCGATATCGCCCAGCGGCGAGCCGGCGACCTGGCCGAACGCCGCGCGCGCCTCGTCCTTGCGGCCGAGGCTGACCAGCGCGACGCCGCGGTGCAGCGCGAGGACATTGGCGTCCACGCCGCCTTGGGTCGCCGCCTGGTCGTAGACCGCGAGGGCCCGCTCGGAATTGCCCGAGGCCTGGAACGCGTCGGCGATCGCCGCCGATTCCTTGCCGTCCTTCGAAGCGGTCGCCAGCGAGTCGAGCGATCCCTCATTCTTCGCGCCGGTCTGCGCGGAGGTGTAGAATTTCGCGAGATCGACATCGTCCTTCGGGATCGCGCCCGACTTGCGGCCCTCGTCGATCACCGCGATCGCTTCCCAGGGCAGGCCCGATTCGATCGCCGCCTTGGCGTAGTTGTAATAGTCGCCATAATCGACCAGCGCGCCGGTCCCGCGCATCATACGATAGATGTCGAGCTGCACCTTCTTGTCGAGCGGAGTCTTCGCGGCGCTGAGGCTCTCGCGATAGAGCACGATCATGCGGCGCCAGTTCTTCAGCGTCGGATATTCGCGCACGATCTTGGTCATCCACACCGCCGAGGCGGTGCGGTCCCCGCTGCGGTAGACGCGCGTGAAGGCCCATTCGTACCAGTTCTCATCGACCGGCTTGCCCGCGGCCTTCACCGCGTCGATCGCCTTGCCCATTTCGGCGGCCGCCTCGGGGGTCTTGCCCGCGTCGCCATAGATCTGGGCGAGCATGAAGCCCAGGTCGAGCTCGTTGCTGCCCAGCTCGCGCGCCTTGAGCAGGAAAGGCAGCGCCTGGGCACGCTTTTCCTTGTTGTCCTTGTCGAAGTAAAAGGTCGCCTGGCCGCGCTTGTACTGGTATTCCGCGAGGTGCGCCGGCGGGGTCTTGGGATTGGCGATCAGCGCGTCGGCGGCGCGGATCACGCCTTCCTTGTTCTGCTTGTGAACCTCGACGCGCATCCGCCAGAAGGCGGTGTAATATTTCTCGTCGTCATTCTTGGCGATGCCCTCCGCGACGCCCAGGGCAGTCTCCGCGCCCGCCCAGTCGCCGGCATTGATCGCCTTTTCGACGTTCGCGCCGGCCTTGCGGAATTCGTTGCTCAGGACGAACTTCGGCTCGGCGGGGGCTTCTTCCTTGCCGCGCTTCTGCGCCTGGGCGGGCATGGCGACGCCCATCGACAGAATTGCGGCGAGCGCCAGCGTTGAAACCATCTTCATGTCTAAGAACACTCCTGTCCGGAACATCGGAAATCGGAAACGCGCACGCTCTAAAGCGCCGCCCGCCGCCAGACAAGCGGGGGCTTGTCCCACGCCGATGCCAATCGTCCCGTTAACGCCCATTGAACGGGAATCGGTGCGGTGCTCAGCTCAGAAAATAGCCGTCACCCGTCCCGCTCCACCATGATATGAGCTGATGCGACAGCGCGCCGTCGTGCAGCGGCTGCGACGGATCGGTGAAGGCAACAGGGAGCGGACCGGGGTCGGAGAGCCCCGCATCCTCGATCGCGATGAGCGCGGGGCCGCCCGGCGCGGCCTTCGCCCCCAAGGTCGCGCCTCCACCGGAGGTCGCGCCGGCGAGGATGAAATCGCCCTGCGAAAGCTGCGCGTTGGCGACGTCGAAAAGGATGATGAAGTCGTAATTGAACGGCTTTTGTCCGGCTCTCGCGTGCGCGTGCGTGCACGCGCACGCGAGGCTTGGCAGCGCCGAACTAGCCCGCTAGAGCCGCCTCAGTTTTGCAACATACCATCGGAAACCTGAGCCCTTGACCGACGAGACCGTCCTCGCGGACCCCTCCGACATTACGCCCATCTCGATCGTCGACGAGATGAAGACCAGCTACCTCGATTACGCGATGAGCGTGATCGTGGCGCGCGCGCTTCCCGACGTTCGCGATGGCCTGAAGCCCGTCCATCGCCGCATCCTGCATGCGGCGCAGGAGGGCGGCTATCTCGCCAACAAGCCCTATCGCAAATCGGCCCGCCTCGTCGGTGACGTGATGGGTAAATATCATCCGCACGGCGACAGCTCGATCTACATGGCGATGGCGCGCATGGCGCAGGACTGGTCGATGCGGGTGCCGCTGATCGACGGTCAGGGCAATTTCGGGTCGATGGACCCCGATATGCCCGCGGCGATGCGCTACACCGAGGCGCGGCTCGCCAAGGTCGCGACGTACCTCATCGAGGATATCGACAAGGATACGGTCGACTTCCAGGACAATTATGACGGCTCCGAGAGCGAGCCCAGCGTCCTCCCCGCGCGCTTCCCGAACCTGCTTGTCAACGGCGCGGGCGGCATCGCGGTCGGCATGGCGACCAATATCCCGCCGCACAATCTGGGCGAAGTGATCGACGCCTGCCTCGCCTATATCGAGAATGGCGGGATCAGCGTCGACGAACTGATGGAGATCGTGCCCGGGCCCGATTTCCCCACCGGCGCGCTGATCCTCGGCCGTTCGGGCTGCCGCGCGGCCTATCAGAGCGGCCGCGGCTCGATCATCGTCCGCTGCCGCCACACCACCGAGCAGCGCGGCGAGCGCCGCTCGATCGTGCTCACCGAAATCCCCTTCCAGCAGGGCAAGAACGCGCTGGTCGAGAAGATCGCCGAGGCCGCCAAGGACAAGCGCATCGAGGGCATCAGCGACATCCGCGACGAATCATCTCGCGAAGGCGTGCGGATCGTCATCGACCTGAAGCGCGACGCCACGCCCGACGTCGTACTCAACCAGCTCTGGCGGAACACGCCCGCGCAGTCCTCCTTCCCCGCGAACATGCTGGCGATCCGCGGCGGACGGCCCGAGCTGCTCAACCTGCGCGACATCATCGAGGCCTTCGTCAAGTTCCGCGAGGAGGTCATCACCCGCCGCTCGAAGTTCGAGCTCGCCAAGGCGCGCGACCGTGCGCACATCTTGCTCGGCCTCGTGATCGCGGTCGCCAATCTCGACGAAGTGGTGCGGATCATCCGCGGATCGCCGAGCCCGGTGGTGGCGCGCGAGCGGCTGCTCACCCGCGAATGGCCGATCGCCGAGATCGCGCCCTATATCCGGCTGGTCGAGGCCACCGATGCCGAGGTGAGCGGCGACACCTATCGCCTGTCGGACGTCCAGGTCCGTGCGATCCTCGATCTGCGCCTGCATCGCCTGACCGCGCTCGGCCGCGACGAGATCGGCGACGAGCTCGCCAAGCTGGCCGAGGCGATCACCGAGTTGCTCGAGATCCTCGGCAACCGCGCTCGCCTCTACGAGGTGATGGTCGAGGAGCTGACCGCGGTCCGCGACGCCTATGCCACCCCGCGCAGGACCGAGATCACCGCCGCGGCCGACGGAATCGAGGACGAGGACCTGATCGAGCGCGAGGACATGGTCGTCACGGTGACCATGGAAGGCTATATCAAGCGCACCAGCCTCGACACCTTCCGCGCGCAGAACAAGGGCGGCAAGGGCCGCGCCGGCATGGCGACCAAGGACGAGGATATCGTCACCGAATTGTTCGTCACCTCGACGCACACCCCGGTGCTGTTCTTCTCGACCGCGGGCCGGGTCTATCGCCTCAAGGTGTGGCGCCTGCCCGAGGGCGGGCCGGCGACCCGCGGTCGGCCGATGATCAACCTGCTGCCGCTGGCGGCGGGCGAGACGATCTCGACCGTGCTGCCGCTTCCCGAGAACGAGGACGAATGGGGGGCGCTCCACGTCATGTTCGCCACCGCCAAGGGCGGCGTGCGCCGCAATTCGATGGACGCGTTCACCAACGTGCCTTCGAACGGCAAGATCGCGATGAAGTTCGAGGGTGAGGACGAGGACGACCGGCTGATCGGCGTCGCCTTGCTCGATGCGAGCGACGATGTGCTGCTGGCCACCCAGCAGGGCAAGGCGATCCGCTTCCCCGGCGACGATGTCCGCGAGTTCCAGAGCCGCAATTCGACCGGCGTGCGCGGCATCAAGCTGGCGAAGGACGACGAGGTGATGTCGCTGTCGATCCTCCACCGCGCCGGCGTGCAGGACCAGGACGAGCGCGAGGATTATCTGCGCCATGCCCCGTGGAAGGCCGAAGACCCCGAACGCGCCGAACGCAAGATGGACGATGCGCGCTACGAGGAGCTCAAGGCGAAGGAGCAGTTCATCCTTACCGTTGCCAGCAACGGCATGGGCAAGCTTTCCTCAGCCTATGAGTATCGCCGCACCGGGCGCGGCGGCCAGGGCATCACCAATATCGACCTCAAGAAGGACGCGCATGTCGTCGCGAGCTTCCCCGCTCGCCATGGCGACCAGTTGATGCTCGTCACCGATCAGGCCAAGCTGATCCGACTCAAGATCGAACTGCGCCACCTGCTCGACGACGATGGCGGCCTGCGCGTGATGGGCCGGGGCACCGGCGGCGTGAAGCTGTTCGACGTGGCCGATGAGGAACATGTCGTCTCGGCCGCGCGGATCGAGGAGAGCGAGGACGAGGGCGAGGAAGGCGCCGTGGCCGCCGAGCCGGCGCCGGATGGCGATATGAGCGAGGGTGAGGGCTGAGCTGCCCGTCATCCCCGCTTTCGCGGGGATGACGTGATTGGCTACTCCTTCCCCGCCCGCACCCGCTCGGCGCATTGCGTCAGCGAGACATGCGCCAGCCCCTTGATCTGCAGGTCGAACGGCCCGAGCTTCATGCCATCCGCTTCCAGGCGCGCGACCTTCGCCGTTTTCAGCAACTCCATGATCGGCGGCGAGTTTTCAGCCCCCCAGCCCGCCCAGAGCCGATCGTTGAAGCCGCTGGCATAGCCGCCGGAGCGCGACGGCCCGGTCTTGCCGCTGTCGAGGATCAGTGTGACGTTGACGATCTTGTCGGGATCGGCCTGCTGCGCCTTGGTCCAGCCATTCACCAGGATCGTCGCGCCCAGATTGCCGTCGCGCACGCGGTAGCTGAATTCGAGCCGCATCGGCTTGTCGGTCCCCGGCGCGTTCGGCCCCTCGACGCTGAAATAGCAGACGCCGTTGCGCGAATTCTGCGAGAAGCTGGCATTGATCTGCGCGAAGGCGGGCGATGCCGCGAGCAGTGCAGGCACCGCAACAATGCTCAGAACCAGTTTCAGGTTACGCATCCATCCTCCTATGATTCAACAATATGAATTCGTCTTCGGACAGGCTGTGGTGTAGCCGGAAAGATAGTCGATGCGCTGATTCCAGTTGCTCTCGTTGATGATCTGCGAGGTCGACGGGCCCGAATAGGAGGGCGGCGACCAGCTCGAGCCCGAGAAGCTGGGGGTCCAGTTCGCCCAGCTCGCGCTCCAGCTCGCACGGCGGCTCTCCTGCCATTCCTCCCATTCCTTCTGGCGCCGGGCATTTTCCTGCCGAATCGGCTCGGCGCGCATCGAGCGGTAGATGGCGGCGGCCATCGGATTGCCGCGGTTCGCGGCGATCAGCATGTAGTTCTCGCCCTTCGCGCGATCCTCGGTGACACCGTCGCCATACCAATAGGCCATCCCCATGAAGATCGCGGCGTCGACATGCCCCACGCGCGCGGCATTTTCGAACAGGATCAGCCCGTCCTTGCGCCGCGACGTGTCGAACACGCCGGGCAGGCCGTAATAGAGCCAGCCGCCGAACAGCCATTCCGCATCCTCGTTGCTCTCCTGGACGAGACGGTAGACGGCGAACACGCCGGGCATCTTGTCGCCATTGCCCTCCGCTACCGCGCGCGCGCGGCGCAGTTGGGTATCGACCGGCAGCGAGGGATCGATCGCCGGGATCTTCGCGCGCAGCCCCGGATCGCCCGCAAGCAGCTTCTTCGCGAGATCGCAGCCTTCCCGGTCGCCAAGCCGGCACCCCTTCTCGTTGAGCGAGAGCGCGACGGCATTGTCCTGATTGACACCCATCCCGCCCATATAAGCCGCGGCGAGATAGGTGCAGGCCGGGCCGTAATTCAGGTCGCAGCCCCGGCGGAGATAGTAGCGGCCCTCATTCTCGGTCGTGGTGGCGCCGGACATGTGGTTGAGACCGATCCGGCCGATCTGGTTGCACGCGATCCCGTCGCCGCCCCTGCACGAGGCGTCGAGGAACTGCTCGCCCTTGTTGAACTCGGCCTTTGGGCTGCCCGCGCGGGTCAGCGCGATGCCGTGGAGCGTGCACAGCCGCAGCCGGTTGCCCTGCCCCTGCGTACAGCCGAGCCGCGCATAATCGGCCGCCTTGGCGCGGTCGACGGGAACGCCCAGTCCCTGCCCATAGGCGTCCGCCAACCCCTGACAGCCCCAGGCCCGTTTGGCGGTGCATGCGGTCTGGAACATCCCCATCGCCTGCGTCCGCGAGGCCGGATCGCGCTTCTGGTAGAACAGGTCCTCGGCCTTCAACCGGCACCCGTCATCGGCGCCCGCCTTGCAGGCATCGTCGATCAACTGCGCCGAACGCCCCTTGTCAGTGCTCGCCAGGCCCACCGCCATCCCCGCGCAGCTGGCCTGATCCTTGAGCACGTTACAGCCGCGCTCGGCCATCTTCTGCGCCTCGGCGGCATTGGTGTGCCCGGCGGTGCCGTCGCGCAGCATCGCCGCCGCGGTCGCGCACCCCAGCCCCGACCCCTTCTCGCAAGCGCGCATGTAATAGCCGAGTGCCACCCGCATATCGGCCTCGAGATCGCCCAGCCCGGTCTCGAACGCCTTGGCGAGGCGGATGCACTCGGCCGCCTTGCCCGCATTGCAATCCCGTTCCCATTTGATTGCGACGCCATAGAGCTGGTGCGGCATGTTCTGCTTGCCGTTGTAGACATAGCCGTCGCGGCGGTCTTCATAGGCGGAGGGCAGCTTCTGCGCGGCAGCGGCCGTAGCGGTGAACAGCACGGCCGCAGCCGCGACCCACAAGAACCAGGAACGCATCCCCATCCCCTCTAACGCTTGCCTGCAATTGAAGATAACGAGGGTGCAACTATCGGGCAAGCTGAAGGGTTTTCCGATCATGGACATGATCGCGTACAAGATACTGACAAAGCAGCAGATGGACGTGCTGGAGCATGACGGCGAGTTCGCCGGCGCGCCGATCGATCTGGCCGACGGCTATGTCCATCTCTCGACCGCCGCACAGGCGCAGGAGACGCTAGAGAAGCATTTCGCCGGGCAAAGCGATCTGTGGATCGCCGCGGTCGATCTCGATGTGCTGGGCGAGGCGGTGAAATGGGAAGAATCGCGCGGCGGGGCGCTCTTCCCCCATGTCTATGCGCCGCTGCCGCTATCGGCGGTGATCGCCTATGGCCCGGTGGAATATGAGCATGACGGGGGCCTGAAGCTGCCCGTGGCCGGCTAGCCTATTGAGGTGCGTGGCACACAGCCTCGACATTGATGCCATCCGGATCGAGCACGAAAGCGCCATAATAATTGGGATGATAGTGCGCACGGATCCCCGGCGGGCCATTGTCGCGGCCGCCAGCCTCGATCGCGGCGGCATGGAAGGCGTCAACCTGCGCACGCGTCCCGGCCGTAAACGCAATATGCATGCCGGCCCCGCGCGACCCGCCGCTTGAAAGCCAGAAACTGGGTTTGCCGTCCTTGCCCAATCCGATCCCGTGATAGCCGCCGCTCATCTCGGGCGTGGCTTCCATCACCAGGGCCATTCCAAGCGGTGCCAGCGCCGCCTCGTAGAAGCGGCGTGAAGCGTCGAAATCTCCTGCACCGATGCCGATATGGTCGATCATGAACGCGCTCCTTTCAGGGAAACAGGTCGACGACTTCGGCGCCCTGCCCCTCGGCAGCAATAAGTAAAGTCCGATGGCAATGCGCCGGATCGCGTTCGAAGCAGAGCAGTGCCGAGGGTTTCTCTGCCGCCAGCTCGCGCATCTTCGCCGCCTGGAGCTGCGCCTCGGGCAGGCCGAGTTGCGCGTCGTACACCGCCTCCAGCGTCGCGGTATCGCCCTTCTTGGCGGCATCGCGGCCCAGCTTGGGGGTGCCGAGCGCCTTGAGCCCGACATAGCCGATCCCCGCCTCGGCAAGGCTGGCGGCGAGGATGTTCTTCGAGAAACCCGGCCGGCGCGAGAGCGGCACGGCGCGCACGTCGATGATCTGCTCCACGCCCGCGGCCTTCAGCGTCGCGATGAACTCGGCCATCGTCGTGCCTTCATAGCCGATGGTGAAGATCTTCATCCGCGCCGCTCCATGCGCAATGTCCAGACGACACCCCAGGCGATCAGCGCCTGCCCGATCGAGTAAAGCGGCCAGATGAGGAGGCTGGGCAGTATCGATCCCTTGAGCATGCCCGCTTTGGCGAAGATCAGCAGGTCCGAGACGACGAACAACACCGCCCCCAGCCCTACCCATTTGCGCGGGAAGCGGCTGAACCACGCCGCGCCCGCCATCGCGCCGAGACCCAGCGCATAGAGCGCGATCCCCGGGGCCGAGGCGCGATCGGCCGGGATCAGCCACGCGATGAACGACACGGCCAGCGCGACGGGCACCGCCATCCAGAAATCGGGGCCGCGATTGAGCCAATAGAGCGCCACTGCCACGAGATGCCCGGCAAGGAAGGCCAGCGCGCCGACGGTCATGCCGTTGGTCTCCAGCAGCACATCGCCAAGCGCGCCCAGCGCGAGCACAGCAGCGATCAGCCAGCCATCGCGGTCGCGCGCGTTCAGCCCGGCCCAAAGCGCAAGCAGCCCTACTGCGGCACCCTTCTCGACGATGAGCCATGTACTCATCGGTTCGAGCCGCGAATGCCCGAAGAAAAGGCCGGATTCGACGCCGGCGATCACGAAGAGCCAGAAGAAGCGGATATTGTTCATCGCGCGACCATAGCGGCGGCCTCGCGGCTAGGCTATCGGCTCGCCGCATGACGCATGAGGTTCATATCATTGGCGGCGGTCTCGCCGGATCGGAAGCCGCGTGGCAGCTCGCGCAGGCGGGGCACAAGGTGCGGCTCTCGGAGATGCGCGGCGGCGGCAGCATGACTCCCGCGCACCAGACCGACCGGCTGGCCGAGCTGGTCTGCTCGAACAGCTTCCGAAGCGACGATGCCGAGCGCAATGCGGTCGGCCTGCTGCATCAGGAGATGCGCGATCTCGGCTCACTGATCATGGCGCAGGGCGATGCGCACAAGGTGCCGGCGGGATCGGCGCTGGCGGTGGACCGCGACGGCTTCGCCGATGGCGTCACGGCGGCACTCGCGGGGCATCCCAATATCGAGATCATCCGCGAGCGGGTGGACAGCCTGCCCGATGGCGGCATGACCATCGTCGCCACCGGCCCGCTGACCGGCGAATTGCTCGCGGGGAGCATCGCGCGCGCGACGGGCAAGGACCAGTTGGCGTTCTTCGACGCCATCGCCCCCATCGTCCATTTCGAGAGCATCGACATGGAAAAGGCCTGGTTCCAGTCGCGTTGGAACAAGGGATCGGGCAAGGATTACATCAACTGCGCGATGGACAAGGACCAGTATCTGGCCTTCCACGCCGGGCTGATCGCGGGCGAGAAGACCGAATTCCGGGAATGGGAGAATGTGCCCTATTTCGAAGGCTGCATGCCGATCGAGGTGATGGCCGAGCGCGGGGTGGACACATTGCGCTTCGGCCCGATGAAGGGCGTCGGGCTCGACCGGCCCGATACGGGGCGCTGGCCCTATGCGTGCGTCCAGCTGCGGCAGGATAATGCCTCGGGTACATTGTGGAACATGGTTGGCTTCCAGACCAAGCTCAAATATGCCGAGCAAGTCGCTCTGTTCAGGACGATTCCCGGGCTGGAGAATGCCGAATTCGCGCGGCTGGGCGGGCTGCACCGCAACACCTTCATCAAGTCGCCCGAGCTGCTCGATCCGACGCTCCGCCTGAAGAGCGCGCCGCATATCCGCTTCGCCGGACAGATCACCGGGTGCGAGGGCTATGTCGAGAGTTCCGCGGTCGGGCTGCTCGCGGGCCGCTTCGCCGCGGCGGAGCTGGCGGGAACGACGCTTGCGGCCCCGCCGGTCGAGACCGCGCTGGGTGCGCTGCTCGCGCATATCACCGGCGGCGCCGAAGCCGAGACCTATCAGCCGATGAACGTCAATTTCGGCCTGATGCCCCCGATCGAGGGGCGGACCAAGAAGGCCGACCGCAAGCTGATATATACGGCGCGGGCGCGGGAAGCGTTTCGGGGATGGGTCCGGGCGTAACGTAATCCTCCCCCGGAGGGGGAGGGGGACCGCGAAGCGGTGGAGGGGGCTTGCCACGGGCAACATCGCTTGCGGAGCTCCCCCTCCGTCAGCCTGCGGCTGCCACCTCCCCCTCCGGGGGAGGACTTATTCTTCGGAGTCCTCCTCACCCGCAGCCTCTTTCGGCGGCCCCTTCGCCACCGGCCCATTCCCCTCCGGACACCGGCACCGTGCCGCCGGCTTGCGCGGCTTGGGCGCGGTCGTGGCGAACTCCGCCCGCGTCAGCGCGCCCGACTTGTCCTTGTCCGCGGCGGCGAAACGCGAGGTGGTCCGCACCGCAGCTTCCTCGAAGGAGAGCTTGCCGTCGCCATTGGTGTCGAGCTTGGCGAAGGCCTTGCGCCGCGCCATCAGGAATTCCTCGCGGGTGATGCTGTCGTTGCGGTCCTTGTCGAGCCGGTCGAAGCGCTTCTGCTCGCGGGTGCGGTCGCTGGCGCGGGGGGCTTCGGCGGGAAGCTCCTCCTCGCCCTGGACCGCCGCGACCGGCGGGGGTGGCGTCTTGACCTCGGGCGCGGCCGAACCGCGGAACAGGAACATGCCGGCCACCGCCAGCAGCAGGGCACCCGCTCCCCCTACCCAATAGCGCCACATCCCGACTCTCCCCCCGCCGTTTCGCCGGCGAAAACCTAACCCCTATCGCCCGCTCAGTCGATGCCAGAGCAGCCGCGCCACGCGCGACGGCGCGCCCACCGGCGCGGCCTCGCCCGCCGCCAGCGCCAGGTCGCGCCGGGCGAGATGCGCCATCGCGCCCAATCCCCGCCCCTCACGGCTCCAGCGCGCGGCGGTGGCGGCAGCGAGCAGGGGTGACGCCATGGCCCGCGCCGCCGCCGCCTCGCCGGGCTCGCCCAGATGCCGCGCCAGATCGGCAAGCGCCCAGCCCTGCCCTGCCGCCTCCAGCGGATCCCCCGTCGCGCCCAGCGCCTTGCCCGCCGCGACGAACAGCGCCCCGCGCCCCGCGCCGAACCGCGCCAGCGCGTCGGCGTCCAGCCGTTCCTCGAGCAGCACTTCCCAACCATCGGCGATCGCCGCCAGCGGCGCCCCCGGCACGCCGCTCGCGGCGATCGCCTGGAGCACCGGCTCGGCGGGCGGCGGCCCCTTGTCCAACGCTTCCAGCCGCTCGCGCCACCAGGTCAGCCGGATCTGCCCGATCGCCGGCTCGCGCGTCGTCCGCAGCAATTGCGCCAGCGCATCGTCGAGCCCGAGCAGCGCCGCGAGCGCCGCGCGCCCGGCCGGCGGGGCATAGGTGAGGATCAACGCCCGCTCGGCGTCCGGTGGCGTCATGCCTCCGTCCTTTCCCGGGGGTGGGGGTTACGGGGGATTAACCAGCCTCCTTTAAACCCCATTAGCGGTGCCCGACGCATAACTGTTTCGATCGGGGAACGGGGATGAACATGTCCAACGCAGACCAAGTGCGCGTGACTCGCGGGCCGGGCTTCCTCACGCGGCTCGCGCGCGACGTGCGCGGCAACACCATGGCGATCATGGGCGCGGCACTGATCCCGCTTGCGGGCATGGTCGGGGGCGGCGTGGACATCGCCCGCATGTACATCGTCAAGACGCGGCTGCAACACGCCTGCGACGCCGGCGCGCTCGCGGGCCGCAAGGCGATGGGCGGCGGCACCTGGTCGCAGACGGTCAACGGCACCTCCAACTATCCCAATGTCGCGGCGACGAAGTTCTTCGAGGCCAATTACCAGTCCGACGCCTATGGCGCGACGGGAGTCACCAAAACCTTCACCGAAAATGCCGGCAAGGTCAGCGGCACCGCCTCGGCGACGCTGCCGATGACGCTGATGAAGATCTTCGGCCGCAACACCGAGACGCTCAGCGTCACCTGCGATGCCGAAATGCGGCTTCCCAACACCGATGTGATGTTCGTCCTCGACGTCACCGGCTCGATGGGCGACACCCCCAGCGGCGACACCGTGACCAAGATGTCCTCGCTCAAGAGCGCGGTGAAATGCTTTTACGAGATCGTCGCGCGGCTCGATACCGACGAGCCCTGCACCACGGGCACCCCCAGCGGCGGCACCGGCGACCAGGTCCAGATCCGCTTCGGCTTCGTGCCCTATGCGACCAATGTGAACGTGGGGAAGCTGCTGCCGACCAGCTATTTCGCCGATAGCTGGGCCTATCAGTCGCGCGAGGCCGAATGGACGACTACGACCAGCTATACCTATCCCAACCCCGCGGTCGACACGACCGGCAGCAGCGGCTCGGGCGACAGCAGTTGGAGCGACTGGAGCGTTTCCTCGGGCCATTCCTGCTCGAACACGCCGTCGGACCAGAACAACGTCACCGGCACCTTCACGATCGACACCTCGGTCTCGACCAACGGCAGCGGCGTGAAGACCTGGACCACGCGCACCTACAGCAAATACAATATCGAATATGAGGACAGCGGCTGGTGGGGCTGCCAGGTCATGAAGCGCCAGAAGGGCACGGGCACCTATACCGTGGTCGTCCACACCCAGACCCCGGTGACCGTGACCAACCAGGAATTCAACCGCTGGCATTATGGCCGGATCACCCAGAATATCTCGGGACTCAAGAACGGCACGTCGTGGAACAACTCGTTCACGCTGCCGATCGGGTCGAACGGCGCCTCGCGCACGATCACCTGGGATGGCTGCATCGAGGAGCGCGCGACCGTCAAGGCGGCGAGCTACGATCCGATTCCGAGCGGCGCGAAGGACCTCGATATCGACCTGGTGCCGACCCAGAGCGACGCGACCACCCTGTGGGCGCCCGCGCTCGACGAGGTCATCTATCTGCGCAACGATCCCGGCGGCTGGGGCGGCGGATCGGGCTACTGGACCACATCGGACAGCTACACCACGTCCAACTATGCCAATGGCTCGGGCTATTACTGCCCCACCGAGGCTCGCAAGCTCCAGACCTGGACCAACCCTGACACGTTCGACACCTATGTCGACAGCCTGTCGGCGAACGGGAACACCTATCACGATATCGGCCTGCTGTGGGGCGCGCGCTTCGCCTCGCCCACCGGCATCTTCGCCGACGAGAATGATTACACGCCCCAGGGCGGCGAGATCGAGCGGCACATCATCTTCATGACCGACGGCGATCCCTGCACCGGCGTGGGCAATTACCAGGCCTATGGCGTGGCGTGGTTCGACCGCCGCCAGACCGACGCCTCGACGGCGCCCACCGACGGCTGCACCACCACGGGCACGCTGACCACCCAGGTCAATGCGCGCACCGCGGCGATCTGCACCGCGATCAAGAACAAGAACATCACGCTGTGGGTGATCACCTTCGGCACGCTGTCCGCGGACACGGTGACGCGGATGACCGCATGCGCCACCCCGGGCCGCTATTTCAACGCCACCAACAAGGCGACGATCCAGGCGACCTTCAAGTCGATCGCCGACCAGATCTCGCAACTCAGGCTTACCAGATGACCCGGCAGGTCTCCCATCGATGGCTGCGCGGAATGCCCCGCGCACTATCCTCCCGCCGGCTTTCGCGCGTGCCGGGCCTCGGCCTTGGGCGCGATGAGAAGGGCGCCACCATCGTGGAATTCGCGATGGTGGCGCCCGTCATGGGCCTGGTGCTGCTCGGCGCGTTCGACATCGGGCACACGCTCTACATGCGCTCGGTGCTCCAGGGCATCCTCCAGAAGGCCGCGCGCGACGCGACGCTGGAGACCGGCCTCGACGCCAACACCCAGACCACGCTCGACAACAAGGTGCGCTCGCAGGTCCGCGCGCTCGCGAACAATTCGACGATCACCTTCTCGCGGCGCTACTATCGTTCGTTCACCAACGCCGCGGCCAACCAGTTCGAGCCCTATACCGATACCAACGGCAACGGCACCTGCAACGGCGGCGAGCCGTATCAGGACAATAACAACAACGGATCGTGGGACGCGACCGGCGGCAATACCGGCGCGGGCGGCGCGAAGGACGCGATGCTCTACACCGTGACCGTCAGCTATCCGCGCTTCTTCCCGATCTACCAGATGGTCGGCGGATCGAACACGACCGTGCTCACCGCCTCCACCGTGCTGCGCAACCAGCCCTATGGCGACCAGGCCGTGCCGACCGTGAGGAACTGCACATGATCGCCACGCTGCGCACCCTTGCCGGCGCGACCGGGCGGATCGGCGGCAACGATCGCGGCGTCGCGCTGCTCGAATTCGCGCTGACGCTGCCTGTGCTGCTGGTGATGTGCCTGACGGGCGCGGAGCTGACCAACTATATCACCACCAAGATGCGCGTCAGCCAGATCGCGCTCCACCTCGCGGACAATGCCGCGCGGATCGGCGCCGGCAGCCAGCTGTCGGTCAAGACGATCACCGAAAGCGACATCAACGACCTGTTCATCGGCGCGAACCTGCAATCGGGCGAGCTCGGCCTGTTCACCAACGGCCGCATCATCCTGTCGAGCCTCGAGCCGATCGCGACCCCGAACACCACGAGCCGCTACAAGATCGCGTGGCAGCGCTGCAAAGGCGCGAAGGTTCGCACCTCGACCTATGGCACCGCGGGTCAGACCAACCTCACCGGCATGGGCCCCGCGGGCCGCCAGACGATCGCGCCCGAAGGCGGCGTCGCGATGTTCGTCGAGGTCTATTACGAATATCAGCCGCTGGTGAAATCGTCGCTGGCGCCGTCGAGCAACATGACCGAAATCGCCTCGATGATGGTCCGCGACCGCCGCGATACGACCGGCGGGACCAACGGCGTGTACCAGGTGACGGGCGTGACCCCGTCGAGCTGCTCGACCTATTCCTCGACCTGAGCCCATTACTCATCGTCACCCCGGCCTTGAGCCGGGGTCCCGCTTTTGCCCGCAAGATAAGAAGAAGCGGGACCCCGGATTAGATCCGGGGTGACGACGACATAGCTCCTGTCAGCCCTTGTACGTCACCTTCTTCACCGCGCTCACCACCCGGGCGGCATCCACCAGCGCGAGCTTCTCGAGGTTGGCCGCGTAAGGCAGGGGCACGTCCTCGTTGGTGACGCGCAGCACCGGCGCGTCGAGATCGTCGAAGCCCTGCTCCATCGCCACCGCGACGATCTCCGACGCGATCGAGCAGACCGGCCAGCCTTCCTCGACCACCACCATGCGGTTGGTCTTCTTCAGGCTCTCCAGCACCGTGGCGGTGTCGAGCGGGCGCAGCGTGCGCAGGTCGACCACCTCGGCATCGATCCCCTCCCCGGCGAGCGTTTCGGCGGCGTCCAGCGCCACGCCCACGCCGATCGAGTAGGAGACGATGGTGACGTCCTTGCCCTCGCGGACGATGCGCGCCTTGCCGATCGGCAACACCCAGTCGTCGAGCTTGGGCACCTCGAAATTGCGGCCATAGAGCAGCTCATTTTCGAGGAAGACCACCGGGTCCTCGCTGCGGATCGCCGCCTTGAGCAGGCCCTTCGCGTCCTGCGCGTCATAGGGCGCGATCACGATCAGGCCGGGAACGCTGGCATACCAGGGGGCGTAATTCTGGCTGTGCTGCGCACCGACGCGGCTCGCCGCGCCATTGGGGCCGCGGAACACGATCGGGCAGCGCATCTGGCCGCCCGACATGTAATTGGTCTTCGCGGCCGAATTGATGATGTGGTCGATCGCCTGCATCGCGAAGTTGAAGGTCATGAACTCGACGATGGGGCGCAGCCCGCCCATCGCCGCGCCCGTGCCGACGCCGGCGAAACCATATTCGGTAATCGGCGTGTCGATCACGCGCTTGGGGCCGAACTCGTCGAGCAGGCCCTGCGTCACCTTGTATGCGCCCTGATATTCGGCGACTTCCTCGCCGATCACGAACACGCGCGGATCGGCGCGCATTTCCTCCGCCATCGCGTCGCGCAGCGCCTCGCGCAGCGTCACCTTCACCATCTCGGTGCCCGCGGGCACGTCGGGGTCCTTGACCGTCGCCGCCTTGTCGCTGGCGAGCTTGGCGGTGCCGCTCTCGGCCTTTTTGGGGCCGCCATCCTCGCCGGCGGCGGGTTCCTCGGCCTTGGGAGCTTCGGCGGCAGGGGCCGGAGCGGGCGCGGGCGCCGCGCTGGCATCTTCACCCTCGGCCGCGATCAGCGCGATCACGGTGCCGACCTTCACATTGTCGGTGCCCTCGGCCACCAGGATCTTCGAGATCGTGCCTTCATCGACCGCCTCGAATTCCATCGTCGCCTTGTCGGTCTCGATTTCGGCGAGGATATCGCCCGACTTCACGGCATCGCCTTCCTTGACGAGCCATTTGGCGAGCGTGCCCTCTTCCATGGTGGGCGACAGCGCCGGCATCTTGAGTTCGATCGCCATCTCAATAGGTCTCCACCAGCACGTCG
>CBINJP010000021.1:0-69615 GCA_966251045.1 uncultured Sphingomonas sp. | reverse complement strand
CGCCCCGACTGGGTGATCAGCCGCCAGCGCGCCTGGGGCGTGCCGATCCCGATCTATGTCCACCGCAAGTCGGGCGAGTATCTGCGCGACCTGGCGGTCAACGCGCGCATCCTGGACGCCTTCCGCGCGGGCGGCGCCGATGCCTGGTTCGCCGCCGATCACCAGGCGCTGCTCGGCGCCGACTACGTGCTCGATGACTATGAGGTCGTCACCGACATCCTCGATGTCTGGTTCGATTCGGGCAGCACGCACGTCTTCACGATCGAGAAGCGCTTCGGCGAGGGCGTCCGTGCCGATCTCTATCTCGAAGGGTCCGACCAGCATCGCGGCTGGTTCCAGTCTTCGCTGCTCGAAAGCTGCGGCACGCGTGGCCGCGCGCCCTATGACGCCGTGCTCACCCATGGCTTCGCGCTCGATGGACAGGGCAAGAAGATGTCCAAGAGCCTCGGCAATGTCGTCGATCCGCTCAAGGAGATCGCGACTGGCGGCGCCGATATCCTGCGCCTGTGGGTCGCGCAGACCGATTATTTCGAGGATGTCCGCATCGGCAAGGAAGTGCTTGCCGGGGTGGGCGATGCCTATCGCAAGCTGCGCAACACGTTCCGCTATCTGCTGGGCGCCTTGGACGGCTTCACCGATGCCGAGAAGCTGCCGGTTGCCGAGATGCCCGAGCTGGAGCGCTACATCCTCCACAAGCTGGCGAACCTCGATGCCGAGCTGAAGGCCGCGGCGGACGGCTTCGAGTTCAACCGCTACACCCGCGCGCTCACCGATTTCGCCAATGAGGACCTGTCGGCCTTCTTCTTCGATATCCGCAAGGATTCGCTCTATTGCGACGCCGCCACGGACCCGAAGCGCCGCGCCTACCGGACGGTGCTCGATATCCTGTTCCACGCGCTGGTCCGCTACGCCGCGCCGATCATCTCCTTCACCGCCGAAGAGGTGTGGCAGTCGCGATTCCCAAGCGAGGACGGTTCGGTCCATTTCCTCGAATGGCCTGTGCTTCCCGAACTGGCCGGCAGCCTCAGCGCCAATTGGGCCGAAGTCCGGGCGCTCCGCGAGCGGGTCACCGAGGCGATCGAGCCCTATCGCCGCGAGAAGCAGGTCCGTTCGAGCCTCGAGGCCGAAGTCACCGTGCCCGCGCTGCCGCTGCCCGGCGATGCGCTGGCCGAACTGTTCATCGTGGCCTCAGTATCCCAGGGCGATGCAGGCGTCACCGTGACGCCCACCCAACGCCTCAAATGCGGCCGCTGCTGGCGGCACCTTCCCGAAGTTGCGCAGGACGGCGCTCTGTGCGACCGATGCACAGGGGTGGTGAACGCATGAACGTGACTCGCGGAATAGGATTGATGGTGGCGGTGCTGGTGTTCCTGATCGATCAGGGCACCAAATATTATGTCACGGGCCCGCTCGGCATCTCCTATGACGGCCGCTATCTCAGCGTCACTTCCTTCTTCGATATCCGCTATGTCGAAAATATCGGCGTCTCGCTCGGCCTGATGCGCGCGAACAGCGAGGCGATGCGCTGGGGGCTGGTCGCGCTGACCGGCGCCATTGCCGCCGGGGTGGTCTGGTGGATGCTGCGCGAACGCAAGCTGGGCGACGTGATCGCGCTGGGCATGGTGCTCGGCGGCGCGCTCGGAAATATCCTCGATCGGACGCGGCTCGGTTATGTCGTCGACTTCGCCGATCTTCATTTTGGCGATTGGCGCCCTTTTTTGGTCTTCAATGTAGCCGATGCCGCGATTACCATCGGCGTGCTGGTCCTGCTGGCCCGCGCGCTATTCCTCCGGGAGAAGACCCCGGCGGCCCAGGATCCTGTGGAGAATATCAATGCGTAAGTTCGTCATGATCGTCGCGGGACTCGGCGTCGCCACCTCGCTTTCGGCCTGCCAGAAGAATGGCATGGACCGTATGCGGCCCGATGAGTTCGCGGTGGTGCGCGCGCAGCCGCTGGTGATCCCGCCCGATTTCGCGCTGGTTCCGCCTCAGCCCGGCACCGCGCGCACCCAGGACGGCACCGCGCAGAACCAGGCGCTCGAAGCGATGTTCGGCGGCGCGGCGATCCGCAGCGCGAGCGAGAATTCGACTCTCGACGCCGCCGGCCGCACCGGCGCCGACCAGGGCGCGCGCTCGACCGCGGGCAGCCCGGCCACCAATGTCGTCGACAAGGGCCAGACCACCCGCGACATCGTCGCCGCCCCCGAGGGCGACGGCCAGGACGCGCGCGCAGCCACGCCGCAATAAGTAGCGCGGGAGCGTGCTGGCGATCCTGACCCGCAGGCTCGCGACCGCGCTTCCCACGCTCTTCGCCGTTATCCTGCTCAGCTTCGTGCTGATGCGGGCTGCCCCCGGCAGCCCGTTCGACAGCGAGCGCCCGCTCGACGCCGCCACGCGCGCCGCGATGGACAAGGCGTACGGGCTCGATCAACCGCTGATCGTCCAGCTCGGCCGCTATCTCGCCCGCGTGCTCCAGGGCGATTTCGGGCCCTCGCTGGTCTATAAGGACTTCACCGTCTCCGGCCTGATCGCGCAGGGGCTGCCGGTCTCGCTGACCTTGGGCGGGCTGGCGCTGGTGCTGGCGGCCTTGCTGGGCATCACCAGCGGCATCCTCGGCGCGATGAAGCCGGGCGGGTGGCTCGATCGCTGGATCGGCTTCAAGTCCGCGGTCGCGGTGGCGCTGCCCAGCTTCGTCACCGGGCCGCTGCTCGTGCTGGTCTTCGGGCTCTGGCTGTCATGGCTTCCCGTCTCCGGCCTCGACAGTGGCGCCTCCTACATCCTGCCCGTCCTCGCGCTGAGCATCCCCACCGCCGGCGCCGTCGCCAAGCTCACTCGCACCGGCCTCGCCGAAGTGATGGCGCAGGATCATGTCCGCACCGCCCGAGCCCGGGGCCTCAAGCCGCTCGATGTGCTGATCCGCCACGCCCTCGCTCCCGCGCTGATCCCGGTGGTCTCCTATCTCGGGCCGGCGGCGGCGGGGCTGCTCTCCGGCGCGGTGGTGATCGAGACGGTATTCGGCCTGCCCGGGCTCGGCCGCTATTTCGTGCAGGGCGCGCTCAACCGCGATTACCCGCTCGTGCTCGGGGTGGTGATTCTATACGCGGGGCTGATCCTGCTCTTCAATCTGATCGCCGACCTGCTCTACGGCTGGCTCGATCCGAGGGCACGCGGATGAAGATCGCCGCCGCCCTGCTTGTCGCCATCGTCGTGGCCGCATTGCTGCTCCCGCCGCTGCTGCCCTGGGGCTATGCGACCATCGACTGGGACGCCGTCCGCGCTCCCGCCTTCAGCCCCGGCCATCTGCTCGGCACCGACAGCGTCGGGCGCGATCTGCTCGCGCGCACGCTTGCTGGTACCCGCGTCACCCTCGCGGTCGCCACTGCTGCTGCGCTGGTCGCGCTGGTCATTGGCACCGCCTGGGGCGCCGTCGCCGGATGGTGCGGTGGACGCGTCGACGAATTCATGATGCGCGTGGTCGATGCGCTCTACGCGCTACCCTTCATGTTCGTCGTGATCGTGCTGATGGTGGTGTTCGGCCGCTCGGTGCTGCTCGTCTTTCTCGGCATCGGCGCGGTCGAATGGCTGACCATGGCGCGGGTGGTGCGCGGGCAGGTGCTGGCCTTGCGCAACCGCCCCTTCATCCTCGCCGCCGAAGCCGGCGGCGCGCCGACCTCCGCCATCCTCGCCCGCCATATCCTCCCCAACATCGCCAGCGTCGCCATCGCCTATCTGATGCTGACCGTGCCGCAGGTGGTGATGGTCGAAAGCTTCCTCTCCTTTCTCGGCCTCGGTGTGCAGGAGCCGCTCACCTCGCTCGGCATCCTCGTCCATGACGGCGCCGACGATATGGACATCGCGCCGCTGACCTTGATCGTCCCCGGCTTCGTCCTCGTCGCCACGGTGGTGTGCCTCAACCGCCTCGGCGAGCACCTGCGCGACCGGATGGCGCGATGACGGTGTACGCAGTCGAGGGACTGAGCCTGACGCTGAACGGCGCGCACCTGCTCGACGGGGTCAGCTTCGAGGTCGCCCGGGGCGGCTGCACCGCATTGGTCGGCGCCTCGGGATCGGGCAAGACGATGAGCTGCTTCGCCCCCTTCGGCCTGGCTCCCGGCGCGGCTATCGGATCGGCAAGGCTCGAGCGCACCCAACTCATAGGCCTCGCCGAACCCGCGCTCCGCCCAATCCGCGCCCGCGCCGGCTTCGTCTTCCAGCAGCCTCTCACCGCGCTTACCCCGCACCTCACCATTGGCAACCAGCTCGCCGAGGCGGCGGGCACGCGCGACCGGCGCGCGCTGGCGGCGATGCTTGACCGGTGCGGGCTCCCGGAAGGCAAACTCGACCACTACCCCCACCGCCTTTCGGGGGGTGAGCGCCAGCGCGCGCTGATCGCGATGGCGACCGCGCACGATCCGGTGCTGCTGGTCGCCGACGAACCCACCAGCGCTCTCGACGCGGGCCTGCGCCACGCGATTCTCGACCTGCTCGATCGTTTTCGCGAGCGGGGCATGGGGCTGCTGCTGGTCAGCCACGATCTGCCGCTGGTCGCGAAGCACGCCGATCGCGTCGTAGTGCTTGATGCCGGCAAGGTCGTCGAGGACGGCCGGGCCGGCGAGGTCCTCGAACGCCCCCAGCACGCGGTCACCCGCGCGCTGCTCGCCGCCAGCCCGCGCCTCGATTCGCCCGCGCCGGTGCTGCCCGAAGCGGGCGTGCCGTTGCTGAGCGCCAGCGGGATCGGCGTCCACTTCGGCAAGCTCTGCGCAGTCTCTGACGCCTCATTCGATCTCCGCGAAGGCGAAGCGCTCGCCCTGGTCGGCCGCTCGGGATCGGGCAAATCGACACTGGCTCGCGCCGTCGCCCGGCTCGGCCCATGCGATTCGGGCGCGGTCGCGTGGCGCGGCGAGCCCCTCCCGCCCCGCGCGCGCATGCGCCCCGAGCATCGCCGCCGGCTCCAGCCCGTCTTCCAGGACCCCGCCGCCAGCCTCGATCCCCATTGGACCGTTCAGCAAAGCATCGAGGAACCGCTGCGCCATCTCTATCCCGAGCTTACGCCCGAGGTCCGGCAGGCACGGGCCGCCGCCGCGCTCGACGAGGTCGAGCTGGGCAGCGATTTCGCCCAGCGCCGTCCCCGCACGCTCTCGGGCGGGCAGGCCCAGCGCGTCGCGATCGCCCGCGCGCTGGCCGCCGATCCCGAGCTGATCGTGCTGGACGAAGCCACCTCGGCGCTCGACGTGCTCGTCGCGGGGCGCATCCTCGAACTGCTCGCCCGCCTCCAGGCCAGCCGCCGGCTCGCGATCCTGGCGATCACCCATGATCTCGCGGTCGCGCGGGCGCTGTGCCACCGGATCGCGGTGATGGATGCGGGCCGGATCGTCGAAACCGGCGACACCGCCGCCGCGATCGCCAGCCCGCAAAGCCCGGCGCTGCGCGCGCTCGTCGAGGCGGGCTGAGAACAAGAAAAAGGGGCCACCGCGGCGACCCCTCTTCCCGTTCGATTGGCCGAAGCTCAGAAGCTGAGCGTGATATAGGCCAGATAGCCCGCGTCGCCACCGATGGTCTTGGCGTAGTTGGGGATGGTGAAGAGCGTGCCGGTCGGCAGGTCGGTATCGACATATTGCACGCCGAGCTTGACGAAGCTGTGGGTGACTTCGGCGCCGAGCGTCCAGTCCCAATATTTCGTGTTCGGCGCGAAGAAGGCCAGCTGGCCGTCCGAATGCCCGACATGGCCGATGAAGCTGACCGGCGTGCCGGGGACCGCGACGCTCACATCGCCGCGCAGATAGAGGCTGTCATTGCCGACAAGGCCCGGCTGGCCGCCCCAGGCCCAGTTCGCGCCAACCTTCGCGCTGACCGGCCCGATGGCGTAGCTGAGCGACGCATAGGGCTCGAAGAAATCGGTATCGAGGCCCGAGATCTTGTCGACCGGATAGAGATAATAGAGCAGGCCGATATCCACGCCCACGCCATTGTCGAAGGTCTTGGCATAGCCCACCGAGAGATCGACTTCGGCCTCGCCGTAACCAGCGACCACCGGGGCTTCCTGGCCCTTGATCGTCGAGGCCCAGAGCGCGCCGTAGAAGCCCGAATCATGGGCGACGGTCACGCCGCCCTGAAGGGCGACATCCTCGTCGGTCTGCGAAATGCCGCGGAAGCGATAGTCGGTCACGGCGGTGACCGAACCCGAAACCGTGATGGCGTCGGCAGGCTCGGTCTCGTCCTGTGCCATGGCGGGCGTCGCGGCGGCGAGCATCAGTCCGCCCAGAGTGATCATCGAGAAGCGCATCGGGATTCCCCTTCAATGGAATTCGGATCGTCCCCGCCTGCTGCCGGCGATGCGGATGGGTCTGGCTGCCCTGAAGGCGCCGCCCGGCTTGCACCGACGCACGAACCTTGCAGGTTCGCGCTGCGCCGCACAACATTATTTGCCGTCCTGTTTCAGGAATACGCCCAACGTGTTGCGGTACCGCAACAGCGCTGTGGCGGATTTGTGCGCAATGCGTGACGCCCTGCCCGGATTTTGGGCAGATTCAGCCCTTGATCGCGACGATCGCGTCGATCTCGACCGCGGCGCCCAGCGGCAATACCGGCACGCCCACCGCGCTGCGCGCGTGCCGCCCCGCTTCGCCGAACACCGCGACCATCAGCTCGGACGCGCCATTGACCACTTTGGGCTGCGCGGTGAAATCGCCGGCAGAGTTCACGAAGGCGCCGAGCTTCACGATTCGCTCGACGCGGTCGAGGCTGCCCAGCGCCTTCTTCATCTGGGCGATCAGCATCAGACCGCAACGCTGCGCCGCCTCGGTGCCATAGGCCTCGTCGCGGTCCTCGCCCAGCCGGCCGGTCATCACCGCGCCGTCCTTGAACGGCAGCTGCCCGGAGATGTGGAGCAGCCCGCCAGCCTCGACCGCCGCGACATAGGCCGCGACGGGCGCGGCGGCTTCGGGAAGGGTGAGGCCCAGCTCGGCCAGTTTCGCTTCGATGCTCATGCGAGGGTAACTAGGCCCGCAGCCTCCGCGGTCAACCCCGCCGCGAATCGCGCGGCGATCCACGCCTCAGCCTCCCGCCAATCGTCGATCCGCGCATGGGCGAAGGGCGCCGGGGGCACGCTCGGCGCGAGGCTCGGCTCGGAGATCATGTGGAGCCGGAACACGCCGGGCGCGTGCTTCGCCACCGATTCGTGATGCACCGCGAGATCGTCGACGAACACGGTCACGCTCGGATTGAGCTCGGCCACCAGCCGCGCGACCGGATCGCCCTTGCCGCCCTGATTGGTCTCGACCCGGTGCGCGATCCCGTGCGTGGCGAGCTGCGCGATGCGATGTTCGCGGCAATGGTCGCCCAGATTGGTGAGCACGACGATGTCCGCCGCTTCGGCCAGCACCGCCAGCGCCTCGCGCGCATGGGGAACCAGCGTCTGCCGATCCATCTCGCCGGGGAAGAATCCGCCCAGCAATTCCCACATCTCCTCGCGCCCGATCGCGCTTCCGTCCGACCGGCGCTTCATCGAGCTGGCGAAATCGCCGCCATTGGGGCTGAAATCGATATCGTGCGATTCGTGGAGCCACACGCCGAAATGCCGGACCATGTGGAGCAGCACTTCGTCGCAATCGGTGATCAACAGGGGCTTCATGGAGTCTCCAGCGCCGCGCGCGCGGCGGTCAGTTCGGTGGGCTTGACGCCCAGCGCTTCGGCGCAGGCGATCAGATCGGGTTCGTACGCCTCGAGAAAGCCGAGCGTGGCGGCGAGCAGGGCAGAGTCTCCGGCGCGCGCCCTCAGCTCGGCCGGATCGAGGCCGGTCGTGTCGAGCAGCCGCGAGGCGCGCGCGGGCTCGCCCAGCGTCCACGCCAAGGCCTGAAGCGCCAACGCCGCATTTGTTTCCGTGGCCGCCATGGCCTAGAGGGTGCGCAAATTCATGAGGCTTTTGCGCGTGGCAAAAAGGGTGCTCGTTGTCGAGGACAACGAACTCAATCTGAAGCTGTTCTGCGATCTGCTGCGCGCGCACGCCTTCTCGGCTGAGGCGGTGCGCGACGGGCGCGACGCGGTGGCCAGGGCGCGCGAGTTCGCGCCCGATCTGGTGGTGATGGATATCCAGCTGCCCTATGTCAGCGGCGAGGAGCTGATCCGCCAGATGAAGCTGGACACCGGGCTCAGGACCATACCGATCATGGCGGTCACCGCCTATGCGGGCCATGAGGATGAAGAGCGAATCCGCGTGGCCGGCGCGGACGCCTATGTGTCGAAGCCGATCAGCCTCGCGCGATTCATGGAGGAGGTGCGGGCGCTGGTGCCCGCCGAGTCGGAATCTTCCGAGGGTTAGCCTACGGCGCTAACGGTCCCCGCTTTCGCGGGGACTGCGTAATTCGGCAAAGCCGGATTACTTGATCTTCGCTTCCTTGAACTCGACATGCTTGCGCACGACGGGATCGTACTTGCGGAAGGACATCTTCTCGGTCTGGTTGCGGGGATTCTTCTTGGTGACGTAGAAGAAGCCGGTGTCCGCCGTGCTGACGAGCTTGATCTTGACAGTGGTCGGCTTGGCCATGACCCGAAACCCTTGATTCTGCAAAATTGAAAAAGCGGCGCGCATGCGCACCGCTGTGAGCGGGGGCGGATGCCTCAGTGAGCGGCAAAAGTCAAGCCGCCCCAAGGATCATGTGGCCTTAACCACATTACGCTAGCCTGTAAGCATGGAAGCGCTCGTCCCCGCCTTCATCGCCGCGCTGCTCACCCAGCTCGGCGATCGGCCCGCGATCCTCACCGCGATTCTCGCCGACCGCTACGGCCGGCCGCTGACGGTCGTGTTCGTAGCGGGGCTCGCCCATGCGGCGATCAACGCGCTCGCGGCGCTGGGCGGGCAGGCGATCGCGCCGACGCTGACGCCCAATGCCCGCGCGCTGTTCCTGGCGGTGGCCTTTGTCGTCGGCGGCTTCTCCGCGCTGCTGCCGGTCAAGACCCCCGACCGGCTCGAAAGCTGGGGAATCGGATCGATCCCCACCACCTTTCTCGGCATCTTCAGCCTCGCGCTGAGCGCGCAGACCCCCTTCTTCACGCTTGCCTTCGCCGTGCGCGGCGATCCCTGGTTCGCCGCCGCCGGCGCCACCGCGGGCGCGGGCGCCGTGGCGTTCGTCGCGGCGGTGCTGGGCGAGCTCAGCTGGCTGCGGATCCGTTTCCGCGGCTTCCGCATCCTGGTCGGCCTGCTGTTCCTGATCGCCGGCGCGGTGATCGCCCTGGGCGCCATGCGCCTGATTTAGGGGCCGGGAGCGCCAAGCGCCCCCGGCGCCGAATCACTTGATCGCGGCGAGGTCGGTCTCGACCCGCTTCATCAGCTCATCGGTCAGCGCGCCCTGCGACATGGGCTGCAGCTGGCGCAGGCTCATGCCCTTGAACTGTTCGTACATCGGATGGCCGAGCAGGTCGGGCAGGTCGGCGTTCAGCACCGCCTTTGCCTTTTCGTCGGCGGCCATCGTCTCGATCGGCGTATCGAGGTTGAACTTGGCGGCGGGCGCGGTCTGCTCGGGCGTGGTCTGCGCGAAGGCAGCGCCCGGGATCATGCAGGCGGCGGCGGCAGCGGCGGCGTAGATCAGCTTCATTTGAAATCCCTCCATCGGCGAACATGGAGTCCCCGCTCCACTGACATCGATGTTAGCCGCAAAAGCCGGCGCGCGCGAAGTGTTTTATTCAACCGGCACAGTCTTTCCGCCGATGGTCAGCAGCCAGAGATCAGGCGGGGCATTGATCCGCAGCCCCGGCCCGCTGGTGCCGATCCCGGCAGTCACCACCACCGTGCGCGCGCCTTCGCGGATCAGGCCGCAGCGATAGCGCTCGCCGAACTTCGACACCGAGACCACGCCGCCAAGGCCCGGAATCACGCCCTGTCCGCAATGGGTATGCCCGGCGAGCAGCAGCGCGAACCCCGGTGGCAGGTCTGGGGCGATGTCGGGCGAATGCGTCAGGATCAGCCGCGCGCCGGGAAGCCCGCGCATCTGCCCGACCGTCCCGGCAAGGTCGGCATGATCCGAATAATCGTCATCGACCCCGCCGATCACCAGCGGCCCGCGCACCACCGCGCGATTCGCGAGCATGTCGATGCCCGCTGCGGCAAGCGCGGCGTTCAGCGGGCCGATTCCGGTCCAGTGATCGTGATTGCCGGGCACCGCGATCACCCCCAGCCGCGCGCGCAGCCCGCCCAGCGGCGCGAGCCAGCCGCGCAGCTTGCCCGCCTCGACGGGATCCGAGCCCGGGGTGAAATCGCCCGCGATCAGGACGAGGTCGGGCTTGAGCGCATTCACCTGCGCGACGATCCGCGCGAGCCGCTCGGGCGAGGTCGTTCGCGTGCCGGCATGGATGTCGCTCAGCAGCACGACGCGGACCGGCGGCGCGCCGCCGGGCCAGCCGGCAAGCGCGATCTCGGCGCGGCGCACGCGCGGATCCGAACGCGCCTCGATCAGCCCCCAGACGAACAAGCCCGTCCCCAGCGCGGCGAGCACGCCGATGGCGAGCAATGGGTATCGCAGGATCCTCCACATGCGCGCAACGCTAACCGCCGTTCTTGCGGCCCGCCATGCGCGGCGCGCGCCTGCACCAAAACACCTTGGCGGCTGCACCCGATCTCGATGGCTGGCGGAACCCCGGCCTTCGTCCCATGTTGGCGCTGCGATGCGCGCCTTTTCCGACCTGCTCGACCGGCTGATCTACACGCGCTCGCGCAACGCCAAGCTGCGGCTGATCGGCGATTACCTCCGCGCGACGCCCGATCCCGACCGGGGCTGGGCAATGGCCGCGCTGGCCGGAGGGCTCGACCTGCCCGCGGTCAAGCCCGCCATCGTCCGCGCGATGGTCGAGGAGCGAGTCGATCCCGTCCTCTATGCGATGAGCCGCGATTTCGTCGGCGATTCGGCCGAGACGATCGCCCTGCTCTGGCCAGAACCCTCCAACCCGTTCGTTTCGAGCGGAAGGGAGCTCACCCTCTCCGAAGTCGTCGACACCCTCTCGCGCCTCTCGCGCTCGGACACCCCGGCGGTGCTCTCGGCGATGCTCGACCGGCTCGATGCCGACGAGCGCTTCGCCTTGCTCAAGCTCGCCATGGGCGCGCTTCGCGTCGGCATCTCCGCGCGCCTCGCCAAGACCGCGCTGGCGCAGGCGTTCGGGCTCGATGTCGATGCGGTCGAGGAGGTATGGCACGGCCTCGCCCCGCCCTATGCGCCTTTGTTCGACTGGGCCGAGGGCAAGGGCGCGCAGCCGACCGCCGACAATGTCCCCGTCTTCCGCCCCTTCATGCTCGCGCATCCGCTGGAGGCCGAGTCGGTCGACCTCGCCGATTATGCCGCCGAGTGGAAATGGGACGGGATCCGCGTCCAGCTCGTCCATGTCGCGGGCGAGACGCGGCTCTACAGCCGCGCGGGGGACGACATCTCGCACAGTTTCCCCGAGGTCACCGCTGCTTTCACCGTTCCCGGCGTGCTCGATGGCGAATTGCTGGTGCGCGGCGAGGCGCAGGGGGGTGCCGCGGGCAGCTTCAACGCGCTCCAGCAAAGACTTGGCCGCAAGACTGTCAGCGCGAAGACACTGGCCAAATATCCCGCCTTCGTTCGCCTCTACGACATTCTCTTCGACGGCCTCGAAGATCTGCGCGCGCTGGCCTGGACCGACCGCCGCGCCCGTCTCAAAACCTTCGTCCCCGGCCTCGACCCGGAGCGCTTCGATCTCTCTGCGCTGATCGACGCCCCCGATTTCGCCGCGCTCGAGGAAATCCGCGCCGGCGCGCGCGATGCGGCGATCGAGGGCGTGATGCTGAAGCGCCGCGACAGCGCTTACGTCACCGGACGCCGCGCGGGCCTGTGGTACAAATGGAAGCGCGATCCGCTCACCGCCGATTGCGTGCTGATGTACGCCCAGCGCGGCAGCGGGAAGCGCTCCTCCTTCTACTCCGACTATACCTTCGGCGCCTGGACGGACTCGGGCGAGCTCCTCCCCGTCGGCAAGGCCTATTTCGGCTTCACCGACGACGAGCTGAAGTGGCTCGACCGCTTCGTGCGCAATCACACGCTCAATCGCTTCGGCCCGGTCCGCGAAGTCGAAAAGTCGCTCGTCCTCGAAGTCGCGTTCGATTCGATCCACCCATCGAAGCGCCACAAATCGGGCCTCGCGATGCGCTTTCCCCGCATCGCCCGCATCCGCACCGACAAGCCCGCCGCCGAAGCCGACACCATCGCCGGCCTTATGAAGCTCGCTACTTGAGCGGCCGCGTCATATCGACGCGGCCCACAGCCACCATCCGGCCGCCGCGCATCTCGCCCTCGACCAGGTCGGTGCCCATCAGCGCGAAGATCCGCCCGCTGGTGAAGATCGGCCGCGAATTGCCGTACCAGTCGATGCACGAGACCTTGCATTCATAGCCGGGGATCGTGCGGTCATACTCGCCATCGGCATCCATCGGCCGCTTGACGCTGAGTTCGCCCACGAGGGTCAGCCGCCCACCTGGCGCGAGCATGAGATAGCTCAGGTCGGAACTCTCGCTGTCGGACCAGCCGCGATCGGCGCGCCAGCTGCGGATCGAGGTCGGCAAGCCGATCAGCCCGCTGCCGTCCGCCGCCATCCGCGCGCCGAAAGCATGGCTGCGGCTCTCGGTCTCGAACCGGCCCGGCAGCATCACCGTCGAGGCGATGGCGGGCTTGCCGCCGAGCGCGACATAGCTCACCGACATGCCCTCGACGCTGCGATAGCCGGTCACCACCGCGCCATTTCCGGCCTGCTCGATGCGGATCGCGTTGTGCGGCAGGTTCAACCGCACGAAATCGCGCGGCGCCTTGAGCGGCACCGCGAACAGCGCGCTGGAGCGCGGGCCGCCCTCTTCGGGATCGAAGCTGTACCACTCCTCGCGCCCGCCATAGATCACCCAGTCGCCGACGAAGTGATTCTCCACCTGCCCGCCCTCGATCCGCGGCAGCGGCGTATAGGCGCGCTTGCTGACCTTGCGCAGCCGCTTCGAGAAGGCGTCTAGCGGGATATCGAGCAGCGCCATCGGCTTGCGGTCGTTGCCCGAGCAACCGGGCCCGGTGTCGGCCAATAGGGCGCGGAAGCGGCCGTCCCTGGCCTCGAACGAGAATTGATCGGTCGGCGAGCCATCGACCGCGACCGCGCCCACACCGCCGCCGTCGATCGGCACGCGATAGAGCAAGGAGCCTTCCTCGCCATCTTCCCAATATTCGCCCTTGGCGCATTGGCTGCGCACGATGTTGCCGTAATCGATCTCCCAGGGGAGTTCGGCGGGCTGGCCCACCCAGAGATAGACGTCGGTCGGCGAGACGTAGATTTCGCGCATGTCGTTTCCGACGAAACCCGTGGTGTGGCACTCCATCCGTTCGCCCAACGGGCAGACCGAGACGGTGTGGAGCACCGGATCGTCGACCTCCCCCGGCGGGGCATAGATGTCGGTGCCGTCGAAGGTGGGCGCGCCGCGATCAGGCTCGCCGTCGCCACGCGCGCGGCGGATGCGCGGCCGTTCGAAGCGGCCATAGCCGTCGAGACGGAAGGGCGCGTAGAAGACCAGGCTGTCGCCGATCAGCCGCGTCGCGTAATTGTCGGTCGAATAATAATCGCCCGACGTCAGAAGATAGCGCCCCTCGCGGCGGAATTTTCCTTCGCGGTCCATCCGGATCACGGTGATCTCGCTCGCCTCGAGCTCGTAATTATAGGCAGTGACGAGGATGCGGTCGCCAAGCACCAGCATCTCGTCATACCAGCTCGCCGCAACCGCCTCGGTGCGATAGACGTCGATCCTGCCGGTCAGTCGCATCGCCGCGCCCGCACCGCTACCCAGATCGACGCTGAACAGCCGCCCGTCCTGCAGCACGACCAGATGGTGGCCGATCTGCTTAACGATCCCGCCCTCGTCGACGCCCTTGGTCTGGTTGTTGGTGATCTCGGGATTGCCCGTCGCGGCCGCGGGCGGCGCGCGCGATCCGGTGACGAGGATCTGTTCGTCCTCGTCCCCCGCGCCGGGCTTGTACGCCGGACGGCGATGCTGCGCGACATAGCGCGCGAACGCGCTGTCGGAAGAGAAATGCCTGAGGCTCGGTCCCGGCTTCCCCTCGAACACCGCCTCACCCGCGACCTGCGCCAAGGCCGACTGCGGCATCGCCGCCAGGCCCAGCACCGACGCCGCCATTACCAGAACACGCATCACGGTCCTCCCCTTCAAGGCCGAGTGGCTGCGGGCTGGATTATCGGTGCGGCCGATGAACCGCAGATTACCAATTGCTTGCGGCCTTGGGCGCGGCCGACCTAAGGGCCGCCCGAGGGGAGTGACCGATGAGCGCTGAATGGCTGGCCCCGGCGATGATGATCATGTCGGGATCGCTTCATGCGGTGGTCAACGCGATCCTCAAGGGCGGCAAGGACAAGATGGCGGGCCGCGCGACGATCGACGGGTCGAGCGCGCTGATCCTGCTGCCCGCGACGCTGCTGGTGCCGCTCCCGCACGGCGCGTGGCACTGGCTGGGGATGAGCGCGGCGATCCATTGCCTCTATCTCTACGCTTTGGTCCGCGCGTTCGAGACCAGCGACTTCTCTGCCGCCTATCCGATCATGCGCGGCACCGCGCCGCTCCTGACCGCCGCGCTGGCGGTGGGACTGTTCGGCGAGCCCGCCAGCCCCGTCGAGCTGGCCGGGATCGCGGTGATCGGTATCGCGGTCTCGGCGCTCGTCTTCGGTCGCCATATCGGCCGCGCCGGCGTTGGCTGGGCGTTGCTGACCGCGGCGATGATCGGCTGCTACACCGTCACCGACGCCAATGGCGTCCGCGCGGCGCCGGTCCCGGCCAGCTATATCGTCTGGTCGTTCGTCTGCTCGGGCGCGGCGATCGTCACCATGTTCGCGCTGATCGCGCGCGGGCGCCTGCTCGCCGGGGTGCGCGCCCAGTGGCGCCCGGGCCTGATCGCGGGGGCGCTCTCGATCGTCACCTATGGCCTGGCGCTCAACGCCTTCGCGCTCGGCCCCACTGCCCCGCTCGCGGCGTTGCGCGAGACGGGGATGATCACCGCGCTGCTGATTTCTGCGCTGTTCCTCGGCGAGCGAGTGACATGGCTCCGCGCGGCGAGCGTGGCGGGGATTTTCGGCGGTGCCGTGCTGGTTCTGACGCGTTAGCGAAGCAAGAAGAGGGAAAGGGTTCACGCAAAGACGCAAAGGCGCGGAGACGCGGAGATGTTGCATGCTCCGGCGGCGTCAGCCGCCTTTCCGATCACGGCCCAGTTTGGCAAGCGCTGGAGATGAGCGCCGCTGGCGCGCAGGGCGAGACATCTTTGCGTCTTTGCGTCGTCGCGTGAACCTCTTTCTTCTTTTTTCCGTCCAAACGAAAAGGGCCGGAGGTTTCCCCCCGGCCCCTTCGTGTCGATCAGCCGAAAATCAGCTGCCCGGCGTCAGGTTCACCGCGGCGTACTTGCCGCGGCGGTCCACCTCGAGCTCGAACTCGAGCCGGTCGCCTTCGTTGAGCGTCGGCATGCCGGCGCGCTCGACGGCGCTGATATGGACGAACGCGTCGGGCTGGCCGTCATCGCGCTGAATGAAGCCGAAGCCCTTCATCGCGTTGAAGAACTTGACCGTTCCGGTCGCCTTCTCGCCCGTGAGCTGGCGCTGCGGGCCGCCGGCGCCACGCGGACCGTCGCGGTCGCGCGGCGGACCGCGATCCTCGACCGGGAGCGGCTCGCCCTCGATCTTGAGCTCGGTCGCCGAGATACGGCCACCGCGATCGACGAGCGTGAAGCCCATCGGCTGGCCTTCCGCCAAGCCGGTCAGCCCGGCCTGCTCGACCGCCGAGATGTGAACGAACACATCCTCGCCGCCGTCATCGCGGACGACGAAGCCGAAGCCCTTTTGCGCGTTGAAGAATTTGACCACGCCGGTCGCTTCGCCGACGACCTGCGGGGGCATGCCGCCACCGCCGCCGCCGCGGAAACCGCCGCCGCCACCGCCGCCGAAGCCGCCACGGTCGCCGCCGCCGCGGAAACCGCCGCCACCGCCACCGCCGCCGAAGCCGCCGCGATCACCGAAACCGCCGCCGCCGAAGCCGCCGCGATCACCATAGCTGCTGCCGCCGAAACCGCCGTCGTCACCAAAACCGTCGCGCTTGTCTCTGCCGCGCCCGCCGCGATCCCCACGGCGCCCTCTATCGAAACTCATGCCCTGTTCGTCTTCCCGGTTCGCCCTGAAATCCAATAAAACCAATGCGCCGGACGAAAACGCAGGTTCTCGGGCACAAAAAGGCGTGCCACGAGAATCGGTCATAGCCCAAAACTGGACAGGGGGCGAACGAAATTCGACTTGATTAGGGCGGATGTTTGATTCGGCCTCAGCCGAATAGCCGCGCCGGCCCGCTCCCCCACCCGGCCTCCCTTACTTTATTAGTCTGTGGGAGGCCGGGTGGGGGAGCGGGCCGGCGCCGTATCCTCGCCCTGAGGCCGGCAAACAAGCGCATCATCGGCTTGCGCGACCATAAACCGCACGGCACAGCTACGCCATGGAAGCCATCCTCGAACTGATCGCCAGCCCCGCCGCATGGGCCGCCCTGCTCACCCTGATCGTGATGGAGGTGGTGCTGGGCATCGACAACCTCATCTTCATCTCGATCCTGTCGAACAAATTGCCCCCCGAAACGCGGCAAAAGGCACGGCGGATCGGCATCAGCCTCGCGCTGATCATGCGCCTCGCGCTGCTCACGATGATCGCCTGGATCGTCGGGCTGGTCGCGCCGGTGTTCAATCTCGGCATTGTCGGCCCGCTCGATTCGCATGGGGTGCCCGCGTTCGAGACCGAAATGTCGTGGCGCGACCTGATCCTGATCGCGGGCGGCATCTTCCTGATGTGGAAGGCGACCACAGAGATCCACCACAGCGTCGATTCGCACGTGGAGGACACCGACGCGCTGCTCGACAAGAAGAAGGTGGTCCAGCTCACTTTCGCCTCGGCCATCGTCCAGATCCTGCTGCTCGACATCGTCTTCTCGATCGATTCGATCCTCACCGCGGTCGGCATGACCGAGCATGTCCAGATCATGTATGTCGCGGTGATCGTCGCGGTCGCGGTGATGCTGCTGGCGTCCGATCCGCTGGCCAACTTCATCAACAACAACCCCACTGTGGTGATGCTCGCATTGGGCTTCCTGCTGATGATCGGGATGGTGCTGATCGCCGAGGGCTTCGGCGCGCACATCCCCAAGGGCTATATCTACACCGCCATGGCCTTCTCGGCGGGCGTCGAGTGCCTCAACATCTGGTCGCGGCGCGCCAAGGCGAGGAAGGCACGGGATGGCGAGGGGCATTGAGCCCAAGGGCGAACGGGATTAGGCGCACGCCATGACCGTTCACTTCCATGAAGAAGACCTGCCCGCGGGCATATTCGCTCCCGGTGCGGACATCGCCGTCGATACCGAGACGATGGGGCTGATCACGCCGCGCGACCGGCTGTGCGTCGTCCAGCTTTCCGACGGCGGCGGCGACGAGCATCTCGTCCGCTTCGGCCCGGACTCGGACTATACCGCGCCGAACCTTCGCGCGCTCCTCGCCGATCCGGAGCGCGTGAAGCTCTATCATTTCGCGCGCTTCGATCTCGCGGCGATCGAGCATTATCTGGGCGTGGTCGCGGCGCCCGTCTATTGCACCAAGATCGCCAGCCGCCTGGTGCGCACCTATACCGACCGGCACGGCCTCAAGGATCTGGTCCGCGAGCTGCTGGGGCAGGAGCTTTCCAAGGTTCAGCAAAGCTCCGATTGGGGCGGTCCCGAACTTTCCGACGCCCAGCGTGAATACGCCGCGTCCGACGTGCGTTATCTCCACGCCATGCGCACCGAACTCGACAAGCGCCTCGCCCGCGAAGGCCGCACCGCGATCGCGCAGGCCTGTTTCGATTTCCTGCCGGCGCGCGCGAAGCTCGATCTGGCCGGCTGGCCCGAGGTGGATATCTTCGCCCATGCCTGAAGGCTCGCGCCGCCCTGCCGAAGGCAGCAAAAATGTCTGAAGTCGCGGACCGCCTTCACGCGCAGCGGCGGCTCTGGGCCCATCCCGGCTCGAGCCACGACCGTGTGGTGCGCTGGGCGCTCTATGTCCTTCCCGGCGCAATCGGCATCCTCGCGGCGTGGCTAGTGCTCGCGCCGCTCTTCACGGGGGGCGATGTCAGCTTCGTGCTCGACAAGAACCAGGTCGATGTCGCCAGCGAGCGGCTGCGCATCCAGTCGGCCGAGTATCGCGGCGAGGACGCCAAGGGCCAGCCCTTCCGCCTGCGCGCGGGCTCGGCGGTCCAGAAAAGCTCGGCCGAGCCAATCGTCCGGCTGAACGATCTCTCCGCCGAGATCGGGCTGCCCGAGGGGCCCGCGAGCCTCAAGGCCGATACCGGGCGCTACGATCTCAACAGTCAGCAGGTCGCGGTCGACGGACCGATCCGCTTCCAGACCAATGACGGCTATACGCTGGACACGCATGACGCGACGGTCGATCTCAAGACCCGGCGGATGCAGAGCACCGGCGCGGTCTCGGGCCGCACGCCGATGGGCGTGTTCAGCGGCGACAGCATGACCGCCGATCTGGAGAAGCGGACCGTCAGCCTCGACGGCAATGCGCGCTTGCGGATCTGGCCCAAGCGGGCGAAGAGGCAGTGATGATCCGGTTTCTCGCCCTGATGCCGCTCGGTCTCGCGCTCGCGGTCTCCGCCTCGGCGCCCGCGGCCGCGCAGCAGAGTCACGACAGCTCCGCGCCGATCGATTTCGGCGCCGAGCATATCGAGATCCAGGAGCGCGCGAATCGCGTCCTGCTCACCGGCGCGGTCAAGATCACCCAGGCCGAGATGACGCTCAATTCGGCGCGCATGACGCTGAGCTATACCGGCGAGATCACCGATCCTCAGGTCACGCGCATCGATGCCTCGGGCAACGTGACGATCAACCGCCCCGATCAGAGCGCCTCGGCGCAATATGGCGTGTACGATCTCAACACCCGCGTGGTGACGCTGCTCGGCGGGGTCACGCTGCGCCAGGGGCCCAACGTCATCCAGGGCTCGCGCCTGACGATCAACCTCGACACCGGCCGCGCGACGATCGACGGCTCGGGCGTCGGCGGATCGGCACCCGGCGTCCAGAGCCAGGGCGGCCGCGTCACGGGCCGCTTCTCGGTGCCCCAGCGCAACACGACTCCGCCCGCCCAGGACCCTGCCCCCAAGCAATAAACGCGGATTTTCAACCGCCCATCGCGTCGGGCCTTCCCTTGGCCCGCTTTCTCATGCAGGAATCCTGCCAAATCGGATTCGGGAAAGAATCCGGTAACCAACATGGTCCATCAGGGGCAGCATGAGCGACGGCGAAACCCTCGAAGAAATTCTCGAGCATCCGGTGGCGGATCCCGCGCCGATCCCCGACAAGGGGCTCGCCGTCGTCTCGATCGCCAAGTCGTACGACAAGCGCGTGGTGCTTGCCGACGTCTCGATGTCGGTGGCGCGCGGCGAAGTGGTCGGGCTGCTCGGGCCCAACGGCGCGGGCAAGACCACCAGCTTCTATTCGGTGATGGGGCTGGTGAAGCCCGACAGTGGCCGCATCATGCTCGACGGCGAGGACATCACCAAACTCCCCATGTACCGCCGCGCGATCCTGGGCCTTGGCTACCTGCCGCAGGAGACCTCGATCTTCCGGGGCCTGAGCGTCGAGAAGAACATCCTCGCCGTGCTCGAGCTGGCCGAGCCCGACAAGGCCGCGCGCATGGCCCGGCTCGACAAATTGCTCGACGAGTTCGGCCTCACGCGCCTCCGCGACAGCCCGGCCATGGCGCTCTCCGGCGGCGAGCGCCGCCGCGCGGAGATCGCCCGCGCGCTCGCGGCGGACCCGACGATCATGCTGCTCGACGAGCCCTTTGCGGGCATCGATCCGCTGTCGATCAGCGACATTCGCGACCTGATCTGCGAGCTCAAGAAGCGCGGCATCGGCGTGCTGATCACCGACCATAATGTCCGCGAGACGCTCGACATCGTCGATCGCGGCTACATCATCTATGACGGCCGCGTGCTCTTCGCCGGCTCGCCCGACGATCTCGTCAAGGACGAGAATGTCCGCCGCCTCTATCTCGGCGAAAGCTTTACGCTCTGAAGCCATGAGTCTCGCGCCTCGCCTCGACTTACGGCAGTCTCAATCGCTGGTGATGACGCCGCAGCTGCAGCAGGCGATCAAGCTGCTGGCGCTGTCGAACCTCGAGATCGAGACCTTCATCGCCGAAGAGCTGGAGAAGAACCCGCTGCTCGAATCGGGCGGCGGCGAAGGCGAGGAAGCCCGCGAGCGCGAGGCCGATCCCGGCAGTGATTTCGACGGCGATTTCGACGAGCCCGCCGGCCCGGCCGACGCCAGCCAACTGCTCGCGGGGGGCGGCGACGCCAATGGCGAAGCCGCGCTCGACGTCGATTTCACCGCAGAGACCTTCCATCACGACAGCGCCAGCGATTCGATGCCGGACTCGGGGGCCGGGCTCGACGGCAGCCTCGGCATGGGCGCCACCGGCGGCGGCGGGCTGAGCGACGACGGGCTCGATTTCGACAGTTTCGCCAGCCCCGATCTCAGCCTCGCCGATCATCTGACCGCGCAGGCGGGCGCGAGCATCGACGGCGCGGACCTGTTCATCGCCGCGCATCTGATCGATCAGATCGACGAGACCGGATACCTCACCGTCCCGCTGCTCGACATCGCCAACCGGCTGGGCGTCGCGCTCGCGCGCGTGGAGGCGGTGCTCGCCGCGATCCAGACCTTCGATCCCACCGGCGTCGGCGCGCGCAACCTTGCCGAATGTCTCGCGCTCCAGGCGAAGGAGGCCGACCGCTACGATCCGTGCATGGCGCGGCTGATCGACAATCTCGATCTGCTCGCGCGCGGCGACATCCAGCGGCTCAAGCGCATCTGCGACGTCGATGACGAGGACATGGCGGACATGATCCGCGAGCTGCGCGCCTACGATCCCAAGCCCGGGCTGCGTTTCGGCGGCGAAGCGGCGCAATCGGTCACGCCCGACATCTTCGTGGCAAGGCGCGGCGCGGGCTGGGCGGTCGAGATCAATGCCGCGACCCTCCCGCGCCTGCTCGTCAACCGCGCTTATTATGCGGAGATCTCGACCGGCCCGCAGGACAAGGCGTCGAAGGCCTGGCTCAGCGACATGCTCGCCAGCGCCAATTGGCTCGTGAAAGCCCTCGACCAGCGCCAGCGCACCATCATCAAGGTCGCGAGCGAGATCGTGAAGCAGCAGGAGGCCTTCTTCCTCCACGGCGTCGCGCACCTGAAGCCGATGACGCTGCGCCAGGTCGCCGATGTGATCGAGATGCACGAATCGACCGTGAGCCGGGTGACGTCGAACAAATATCTCAGCTGCGCGCGCGGCCTGTTCGAGCTCAAATATTTCTTCACCTCGGCGATCCAGTCGTCGGACGGCGGCGACGCGGTCTCCGCCAACGCCGTCAAGGACGCGATCAAGACGTTGATCGCCGCCGAGAGCCCCAAGGCGATCCTGTCCGACGACACGCTCGTGGAAATGCTCAACGCCAAGGGCTTCGACATCGCCCGGCGCACCGTCGCCAAATATCGCGAGGCGATGGGCATCGGCAGCTCGGTGCAGCGCCGCCGTCAAAAGGCGCTCGAAGGCGTGGGCTGACCGCCGCCCGGGCACGCTTCGGTGCCGCGGACCAATCCTGATACGGCGAAAATGCGGTCTTCATCCGCCCCGATTCCGGCGCCAGGATTCAGGAATTGGTAGGGGCATCCGGGCTATCGATTCGATCCATGAGCGCCGAATATTCGATCGAAGTGGAGCCGAACCGCGATCTCGTCCGAATCCGGATGGGCGGGTTTTTCGAGCGCGAGGATATCGAGGGCTTCCTCGAGGCGCGCCGCGTCGCGCACCGCGAGCTGACCTGCGGGCGCAACCAGCACCTCACCATCAACGACATCCGCGACATGAAGATCCAGTCGCAGGAGATCGTCGACGCCTTTCGCGACATGCTCGCCGATCCCGCCTATCGCTCCCGCCGGCTCGCCTTCGTCGTCAGCGCCACGCTGGCGCGCACTCAGGTCGTGCGCGCGCTCGCGGATCGCCGGGCGCGCATCTTCGAGGATTTCTGGTCGGCCGAAGCCTGGCTGTTCGGCCCGGCCGACGAGGCCGAAGCGGCCTGATCGAGAGCACCGGGCGGCGACTCGGCCCGGCGCGCCCTAACTCCCCTTGTTCGCCTCGGCGACGGCCTTTTCGAAATCGGCCTTGGTCGTATCGAGCAGCAGCCCCTTGGCATTCTTGCCAAAGGCGTCGAGCGGCAGCTCGACCTTGCCGACCGCGGTGACGACGATCGCGGAGCCGACGCTCACCGATTCGACCTTGCCGATCGCCGCGCCGCGGCGGTCATAAAGGTCCGCGCCGGCAATCACCTCTTCGGGCTTGGCGGGAACCGAGCGCGCGGCCTTGGGTGCCCGCTCGCGCTGACGCTGCGCCTCGATCGCGTCGTTGCGCGCCTTTTCGGCATCGCGATCGGTGAAATCGCCGCCATTCTTCACCGTCGTATTCTCCGCGGTATAGCCCGGCCCCGCCGGTGCGCCGCCGCCCGCGGGCGCGCCGCCCTGCGCATGGGCGGTTCCGGTGGCGAGCGTCGCCGCACCGACGATCGCGGCAAGCTTGAGCATCGACGTCATCGGCATCTCTCCTTTTGCGCAACTCTAAGTCTGTTAGCGCTATCAGACAATCGCGATCTTGCCGGGGTCAATCGTCCTCGTCCTCGAAGCCGGCCAGCTCCAATGCCCGCGCCTTGATCTGGCGCTGGCGGCACCAATGGACCAGCGCGTCCTCGCGCCCATGGGTGACCCACACTTCTTTCGGGGATATTTCCAGGATCGTCCGGGTCAGCTCGTCCCAGTCGGCATGGTCGGAAAGAATCAGCGGCAGCTCGACATTGCGCTGCCGGGCCCGCTGCCGCACGCGCATCCAGCCCGATGCCATCGCGGTGATCGGATCGGGCAGCCGCCGCGACCAGCGATCGTTGAGCGCGCCCGGCGGACACAGGATGACGCGTCCCGCCAGCTCACCCTTCGCCACGCCGGTCGCGGGCCGCAGCTCGCCCAGCTCGACGCCCCATTCCCGGTAGAGATCGCAGAGCCGCTGAAGCGCGCCATGGAGATAGATCGGATCGTCGAACCCCATCGCGCGCAACTCGCCGATCACCCGCTGCGCCTTGCCGAGCGCATAGGCGCCGACCAGCACGCAGCGCTCGGGATTGGCCCGCAGCGCGGCGAGCAATTTGTCGATCTCGTCATGCGTCTCGGGATGGCGGAACACCGGGAGCCCAAAGGTCGCCTCGGTGACGAACACGTCGCACGGCACCACTTCGAACGGCGCGCAGGTGGGATCCGCGCGGCGCTTGTAGTCGCCCGACACCACGATGCGCTCGCCGCGATGCTCGAGTATGATCTGCGCCGATCCCAGCACATGGCCCGCGGGGACATAGCGGGCGGTCACCCCGCCAAGCGTGACGCTCTCGCCATAGCCCACCGCGTGCCCGGTCTGCGCGCCGTAGCGCGCTTCCATGATCGCCAGCGTCCCGGGCGTCGCCCAGACCTCGCCATGCCCGCCGCGCGCATGATCGGCATGGCCATGCGTCACCAGCGCGCGCGGCACCGGTTGCGAGGGATCCACCCATGCATCGGCGGCGGGGATGTAGATCCCCTGGGGTTGCGGATCGATCCAGTCGCCGAGCTTCGCCATCCTGCCTATATGGTCGTGATGCCCGCCGGTTCCCAGCTTCCTCCCGCGCTAGACAATTGGTTCGCATCGCGCGGCTGGGCGCCCCGGCGGCACCAGCGCGACATGCTCGCCGCCGGCCGCGCCGGAAGCCATGCGCTGCTCGTGGCCCCCACCGGCGCGGGAAAGACGCTCGCCGGCTTCCTGCCCACGCTCGCCGAGCTGGTCGAGCAGCAGGCTAATGGACGGGAGGGCGACCGCCTCCACACCCTCTATATCTCCCCGCTCAAGGCGCTCGCGGTCGACGTCCAGCGCAACCTGCTCACACCCATAGAAGAGATGGGCCTCCCGATCCGCGTCGAGACCCGCACCGGCGACACGCCCTCCGACCGCAAGGCCCGCCAGCGCGCCCGCCCGCCCGAGATTTTGCTCACCACCCCCGAGTCGCTCAGCCTGCTGCTCTCCTACGAGGACAGTCTCAGCCTGTTCGCCGACCTAAAGACAGTGGTGATCGACGAGGTCCATGCCTTCGCCACAGGCAAGCGCGGCGACTTGCTCTCGCTCGCGCTCGCCCGGCTCCAGACGATCACCCCCGGCTTTCGCCGTGTCGCGCTCTCGGCCACCGTCGCCGATCCCGACGGCTATCGCGCCTGGCTCGCGCCGGACGGCGATATCGGCGCCGTGACGCTGGTCGAGGGCGAGAAGGGCGCCGATCCCAATGTCGCGATCCTGCTCCCCGAAGACCGCGTCCCCTGGTCCGGCCATTCGGGCATCTACGCCATCAAGCAGGTGATGGCGGAGATCGAGACGCACCGCACCACGATCATCTTCTGCAACACGCGCGGGCTGGCCGAGCTGGTCTTCCAGCAGCTCTGGAAGGTCAACGAGCTCAAGCTCCCCATCGGCGTCCATCATGGCAGCCTGTCGCTCGAAGCCCGCCGCAAGGCTGAGGCGGCGATGGCCGACGGCCGGCTCCGCGCGCTCGTCGCCACCGCCTCGCTCGATCTCGGGGTCGATTGGGGCGATGTCGATTGCGTGATCCAGATGGGTGCGCCCAAGGGCAGCTCGCGCCTGCTCCAGCGGATCGGCCGCGCCAATCACCGGCTCGACGAACCCAGCGAAGCGATCCTCGTCCCGGGCAACCGCTTCGAGTATCTCGAGGCTCGCGCCGCGCTCGACGCGGTCGAGGATGGCGAACTCGACGCCGACATCTTCCGCCCCGGCGCGCTGGACGTGCTCGCCCAGCACATCATGGCCTGCGCCTGCGCCCGGCCGTTCACCGCCGCCGAAATGCTGCGCGAGATCAGGTCCGCGCTTCCCTATTCGGCGCTTCCCGATGCGACGTTCGAACGCGTCCTCAGTTTCATCGCCGATGGCGGCTATGCGCTGCGCGCCTATGACCGGTTCAAGCGGCTGACGCTCGGCCAGGACGGGCTGTGGCGCGTCAGCCATCCCAGCTTTGTTGCGCAGCATCGCCTCAACGCCGGCATCATCGTCGAGGCGCCGATGCTCGACGTCCGCTTCAGGAACGGCCGGCGCCTCGGCAAGGTCGAGGAGAATTTCGCCGCCTCGCTCAGCCCTGGCGACACCTTCTTCTTCGCGGGCACCGCGCTGGAAGTCGAGCGGATCGACAATAGCGATCTGATCGTCCGCGCCACCGCCAAGCAGGCGCGCATCCCCAGCTATATGGGCGCCCGCCTCGCCATCACCGCCAATCTCGCCGACCGGGTGCGCAAATTCCTCCACGATTACCGCGAATGGCCGCGCTTCCCCGACGATGTCCGCGAATGGCTGGAGATGCAGCAGAAACGCTCCGCCCTGCCCAAGCCCGACCAATTGCTCGTCGAGACCTTCCCGCACGAAGGCCGCCACCACATGGTCGTGTACAGCTTCGAGGGCTGGAACGCCCACCAGTCGCTCGGCATGCTGATCACGCGGCGGATGGAGGCGCTCGGGCTCAAGCCGCTCGGCTTCGTCGCCAACGACTATGCGCTCGCGGTCTACGGCCTCGAACGCATCGCCGATCCGCGCCCGCTCTTCTCGCCCGATATCCTCGAACATGAATTCGTCGACTGGGTGCAGGGCTCGGCGCTGCTCAAGCGCGCGTTTCGCGAGGTGGCGGTCATCGGCGGCCTTGTCGAGCGCCAGCATCCCGGCAAGCGGAAATCGGGCCGCCAGGTCACCTTCTCGACCGACCTGATCTACGACGTGCTGCGCAAGTATGAGCCCGACCATCTGCTGCTGCGCGCCGCCTGGGCAGATGCCCGCGCGCGCATGACCGATGTCGGCCGCCTCGCCCATCTGCTCGACACAGCGGAGGAGAAAATGCTGCACATCGACTTGCCGCGCGTCACGCCGCTGGCGGTCCCCGTCCTCATCATGATCGGCCGCGAGACACTCCCCCAGGGCATGGCCGAGGACGCGCTGCTGATGGAGGCGGAGGCGATCGCCGCCGAGGCGATGCGGCTCGATTAGACGTCCCGCACCGACCCGTCCCACATGTTTCTGGGTCATTGCTGCGCAGCATGAACAGGTATAATGTTACATCCATGTTCGGTCTCGCTCGCCCGCTCATGTTCCTCCTGCTCCCGCTTGGCGCGGTCGCAAACGGACCCTCTTCACCCCAGGACCCGGAAGCGGTCGGCACCGAATCGGCGGTCGACGGCACGCTGCTGAGCTTCAAGGAGGCCGATGCCAGGCTGACCGTCCAGGTCGCGGTGGGCAATCGCGGGCCCTATAATTTCATCATCGATACCGGGGCCGAGCGCACCGTTGTGTCGAGCCAGCTCGCCGGCCAGCTCCAGCTCGCCCCCGGCGCCCCGATCAACCTCACCTCGATGACCGAGCGCAGCACGGTCGATACGGTGATCGTCCCCGAGCTTTCGATCGAATCGATCGGCATTCGCCACACCATCATCGCCCCCTCGCTCGATCAGCGGCATCTCGGCGCCGCCGGGCTGCTCGGGATCGACACGCTCGCGAGCCACCGCGTCTCGATCGATTTCGAGACGGGCGTCATGACGGTCAATCCGTCCCAGCCGAACCGCAAGGCGCGGCCCGAGGACAGCGACGAGATCGTCGTCACCGCCAAGAGCAAGTTCGGCCAGCTGATCGTGACCGACGCCTATTATGGCGGCACGCGAATCCAGGTCGTGCTCGACACCGGATCGGCGGTGAGCATGGGCAATGAGTCGCTTCGCAAGCTGGTCGGCCGGCGGATGCGCGGCGGGCTCCGCTCGATCGAGCTGACCAGCGTGACCGGCGGCAAGCTCATGGCGCAATATACGCTCGTCCCCGACGTCCGCATCGGCGAGGTTCAGTTCGACACGCTGCCTGTTGCCTTCGCCGAAGTCGCGCCGTTCAAGCGCTTCGGGCTTACGCGGCGCCCCGCGCTGCTGCTCGGGATGGACGCGCTGCGCAGCTTCCGTCGCGTCGATATCGATTTCCCGAACCGCCAGGTCCGCTTCCTGATGCAGCGCGGCGCGGGCCGCAAGCGGAGCAACCTGCCGGGGCCCCAGCCCGGCGGCTCGACGCGCACGCCCGAATATATGCGCTGAGAATCCGATCCTCCCCCGCCAGGGGGAGGTGTCAGCGAAGCTGACGGAGGGGGCGGATTCCAGAACATCGGCGACAGGGGCTCCTCCCCCTCCGACGCCTTCGGCGCCACCTCCCCCTTGCGGGGGAGGATTGTATCCGGGCGCACATTGACACGCCCCTGACCCCCTGCTTGGGGCATCGCCATGACCAGCCTCTCCCGCGCCACGCTCGCCGGCCTTCCGGGCAGTGTCACCCGCCCCCGCCACGACATCGCATCGGTCTCGACCGGCATCGTCCATTTCGGCCCCGGCGCCTTCCACCGCGCGCATCAGGCCGATGTGATCGACCGGGTGCTGGACAGCGATCCGCGCTGGGGCATCGCCGCGGTCTCGCTGCGCACCCCCGGAACGGTCGACGCGCTCAAGGCGCAGGACGGGCTCTACACGCTCGCGGTGATCGACCGCGAACCCGCCACGCGAATCCTCGCCGCGCACAGCGACGCGGTGGGCCCGGGCGAAGGCAAGCGCCTCCGTGCATTGCTCGCCAGCCCGCAGGTCCGCCTCGCCACCTCGACGGTCACCGAAAAAGGCTATTGCCTCGGCCCCGACGGCCAGCTCGACCTGAGCCATCCCGACATCGTCCATGACCTTGCCCGTCCCGCCGAGCCGGCGAGCGTGATCGGCTGGATCGTCGCCGGCCTCGCCGACCGCCGCGCCGCCGGTACGCCGCCCTTCGCGATGCTGTGCTGCGACAATATGACCGGCAATGGCGGCAAGCTCCGCGCCGCATGCGCCGCGCTCGCCCGCGACTATGACGCGGACCTCGCCAAATGGATCGAAGCCGAAATCGCCTTTCCCGATTCGATGGTCGATTCGATCACCCCGGCGAGCGACTCCGCCTTCCTGACCAGGATCGAGGCCGAATTGGGCGTCGCCGATCATGCCGCGGTTCAGCGCGAGCGCTTCACCCAATGGGTGCTCCAGCGCTTCGACATGGCCGACGGCCCCGATCTCGCTTCGGCGGGCGTAACGCTCACCAGCGATGTCCGCGGCTACGAACAAGCCAAGCTGCGCATCCTCAACGGGGCGCACTCCACCCTCGCTTATACCGGCCTCGCGCTCGGCCACGAGACGGTGTTCGAAGCAATGTCGGATCCCGCGCTGGCCGGGTTCGTCACGCGTCTCGTCCATCAGGATATCCGCGCCTCGCTTCCCCCGGTCGACGGCCTCGACACCGAGATCTACGCAAACGCGGTGCTCGACCGTTTCCGCAACCCGGCGATCCGGCATCTGCTCAACCAGATTGCTTGGGACGGTTCGCAAAAGCTCCCCTACCGCCTGCTCGACACGATCAGCGACGCGCTCGAAGCGCGCCGGTCCGTGGACCGCCTCGCGGTCCCCATCGCCGCCTGGATCGCCTTTATCCGCCGCAAGGCCGCGAGCGGCGAGAAGCTCACCGATCCGCTGGCGGACACGCTGATCGCCGCCGCCGCCGATCTAGATGCGATGCTCGCGCTCCGTCAGGTCTTCCCCGAGCGCGTCGCCACCGATCCGCGCTTCCGCGACACCGTGGCGAAGGCGCTGGCGGCATTCGATGCCGGGCGGCCCGAACCGCTCCTCGCTCGATAACGTGCTCCGGCGAAGCGTCAGACCGCGACAGGCCCCTGCGCCCCCAGCACATGGCTGCAAAGCTGCGCCTCGGGCGTATCGCCTTCCTCCAGCGCCGCGACCGTCACCCAGCCATCGGCCCTGAGCGCCGCGCCATGCGCCGGATCGGTGCCGAGCGGCAGGAACAACCGCCGCCTTGTCCCCCCGCCGAGCCCCGCGTCGAGGATCGGATCGGCATAGAGCGAGAAGCCCACCGCCGCCTCCTCGCGGCCATCCTCATGGACGATCGCATAGCTGCCGCCGCGCCCGATCTCGCCGCGCACGCCCGAAGCGAAGATCGAGAAGCCCAGCCAGCTCTGATATTCGAACCCGTGCCGCTCGGTCGGATCGAGCGTCAGCGCGACGCCGTCGAGGCTCGCGGCCACCCGCGCAAGCCCGCTCAGGCGGCTCTCCAGCGCCGCGATCCCCTTCAGCCGGTCCATCGCCGCATCGAACGGCCCCGCCGCCTCGATCAGCGGCAGGTACGACGCGTCGATTGCCGCCACGCCGCCGGCATCCTTGGCGTCGAGACGCTCACGCAGCGCTTCGAGCTTATCGGCGCTCAGGCTGCTTCCGGCCAAAGTATCGACGAGATCGGGCAGGGTGAAATCGACCGCCAGACCCTCGACCCCCGCGGCGCGCAGCGCCTCGACCGCGACACGCACAATCTCGCTCGCCGCCGCGACTGAATCGAGCCCGATCAGCTCGCACCCGATCTGCCGCATCGCCCGCTCGGGCCGCAGCTCGCTGGCGCGCAGCTTCATCACCGGACCCGCATAGCTGAGCCGCACCGGGCGCGGATGGTGCGCCATCCGCGTCGCCGCGATTCGCCCGATCTGCGCAGTCATGTCGGGCCGGATCGCCAGCGTGCGCTGCGATACCGGATCGACGAAGCGCACCGCGTCGCGCATCCCGCCCGCCTTGAGCCGCGACGCCAGCGCATCGGCGAATTCGGCAAGCGGGGGATCGGCGCGCTCATAGCCATAGCCATGCGCTACCCCGAGCACGCACGCCTCCACCCGCCCCGCCGCATCGGCGAGCGGGGGAAGGCGGTCGTGAAACCCTTCGGGAAGGAGCCCGGTCATGTCGATGCCCTATGCTGCATCCGTCATCCCAGCGAAAGCTGGGATCTCGCGCCACAAGCCGCACGCTCGCGGCACGAGATCCTGACTTTCGTCAGGATGACGCGATTCGCGCGTCAGAACTTCAGCGCCATCGCCGTCTTCACGCCCGGAAGCGCCTTGACGGTCGCCAGCAGCTCCGGGCTCACCGCATCGTCGACCGAGAGCAGCAGCACCGCCTCGCCCCCTGCCTCGCGGCGGCCGAGATGGAAGGTGCCGATATTGACCCCCGCCGCGCCCAAGGCGGTGCCGAGCCGCCCGATGAACCCCGGCGCGTCCTCGTTGACGATATAGAGCATGTGCCCGGCGAGATCGGCCTCTACCTTGATCCCGAACAGCTCGACCAGCCGCGGCGCGGCGTCGCCGAACAAGGTGCCCGCCACCGAACGGTCACCCGCCTGCGTCGAGACGGTCACGCGGACGAGGGTGTGATACACGCCCTCGCGCTCGTGCCGCACTTCGCGCACGTCCAGCCCGCGCTCCTTGGCCAGGAACGGCGCGTTGACCATGTTCACCGTGTCCGAATGGACGCGCATCAGCCCGGCGAGCACCGCCCCGGTGATCGGCTTCTGGTTGAGCTCCGCCGCGGCGCCCTCGCACTCGATCGAGATGCCGTCGAGCGCGCCATGGGCGAGCTGGCCCACGAGCGAGCCGAGCTTTTCCGCAAGCGCCATATAGGGCTTGAGCCGCGGCGCTTCCTCTGCGCTCAGGCTCGGCATGTTGAGCGCGTTGGTGACCCCGCCCGACACGAGGAAATCGGCCATCTGCTCGGCCACCTGGATCGCGACATTGACCTGCGCTTCGCTGGTCGACGCGCCCAGATGCGGGGTGGAGATGAAGTTGGCGGTGCCGAACAAGGGCGATTCGGTCGCCGGTTCGGTCACGAACACGTCGAGCGCCGCGCCCGCGACATGCCCCGAATCGAGCGCTTCCTTGAGCGCCGCCTCGTCGATCAGGCCGCCGCGCGCGCAATTGATGATCCGCACGCCCTTCTTGGTCTTGGCGAGATTCTCCTTCGACAGGATGTTGCGCGTCTGATCGGTCAGCGGGGTATGCAGCGTGATGAAGTCGGCCCGCGCGAGCAGCTGGTCGAGCTCGACCTTCTCGACCCCCATCTCAACCGCGCGCTCGGGCGTGAGGAAGGGATCGTACGCGATCACCTTCATCCTGAGGCCCAGCGCGCGATCCGCGACGATCGAGCCGATATTGCCCGCGCCGATCAGCCCCAGCGTCTTCGACGTCAACTCGACGCCCATGAAGCGGTTTTTCTCCCATTTGCCCGCCTGGGTCGAGGCATCCGCTTCCGGCAACTGCCGCGCGAGCGCGAACATCAGCGCGATGGCGTGCTCGGCGGTCGTGATCGAATTGCCGAACGGGGTGTTCATGACGACCACGCCCTTGGACGAAGCATAAGGGATATCGACATTGTCGACGCCGATCCCCGCGCGGCCGATCACCTTGAGGTTGGTCGCGGCGTCGAGGATCGCCTTGGTCGCCTTGGTCGAGCTGCGGATCGCGAGCCCGTCATATTCGCCGATGATCGCGGCCAGCTCGTCGGGCGTCTTGCCGGTGATCTCGTCCACCTCGACTCCGCGCTCGCGGAAGATCTGGGCGGCCTTGGGGTCCATTTTGTCGCTGATGAGTACCTTGGGCATGACGTTTGTCTTTCTGCAAACGTCATCCTGACGAAAGTCAGGATCTCAGGCGGCAGGCGCGCGGCCCGAGATCCCAGCTTTCGCTGGGATGACAGTGATTAGTTAGAAGCCTTGGCCGTTTCGTAGGCCCAGTCGAGCCAGGGCCCGAGCGCCTCGATATCGGCGGTGTCCACCGTCGCGCCGCACCAGATGCGCAGCCCCGCGGGGGCATCGCGATAGCCGGCGACGTCGTACGCCGCGCCTTCCTTCTCGAGCAACGCAGCGAACTTCTTGATGAAGGCCTCGTCCGCGCCCTCGACCGTGAGGCACACCGAGGTCTTCGACCGCGAAGCCTCATCCGCCGCGAGATGGCCCAGCCAGTCGCGCTCCTGGATAATCTGGTCCAAAGCCGCCGCATTGGCGTCCGACCGCGCGATCAACCCGTCGAGCCCGCCCAGCCCCTTCGCCCATTCGAGCGCGAAAATCGCATCCTCGACCGCGAGCATGCTCGGCGTGTTGATGGTCTCGCCCTTGAACACGCCCTCGGCGAGCGCACCCTTGGCCATCAGACGGAACACCTTCGGCAACGGCCATGCCGGCGTGTAATTCTCCAGCCGCTCGACCGCGCGCGGACCGAGGATCAGCACGCCGTGGCCGCCCTCGCCGCCCAGCACCTTCTGCCAGCTGAAGGTCGCGACATCGATCTTGTTCCAGGGCAGGTCATAGGCGAACACCGCGCTGGTCGAGTCCGCGAAGCTCAGCCCCTCGCGGTCGTCCGGGATCCAGTCGCCATTCGGCACGCGCACGCCGCTGGTGGTGCCGTTCCAGGTGAACAGCACATCGGTCGACCAATCGACCGCGCCCAGATCGGGCAGCTGGCCGTAATCGGCGCGAATCACGGTAGGATCGAGCTTCAACTGCTTGACCGCATCGGTGACCCAACCTTCACCGAAGCTCTCCCAGGCCAAAGTGGTCACGCCGCGCGCGCCCAGCATCGTCCACATCGCCATTTCGAAGGCGCCGGTATCCGAACCCGGCACGATGCCGATCCGGTGCGTGTCGGGCAGCTTCAGCATCTCGCGCATCAGGTCGATGCAATATTGGAGGCGAGTCTTGCCCAGCTTCGAGCGGTGCGAGCGGCCGAGCACCTCGGTGGCAAGCTTCGACGCATCCCAGCCCGGAGGCTTGGCGCAGGGTCCCGAAGAGAAAAAGGGTCGTGCCGGCTTGGTGTTCGGCAGAGTCGGCGCACCCGTGGCGGGCGCCGTAACGAGGTCAGTCATGTCAGTCTCTCCTTGCAGAGAGCACGCGCGGCGTTGGGACCGCGTGGCCCGCCGACGGCCCTAGCGGCGGCGGCGGACAAGTCAATTACGTTCGGGCGCGCATCGGCGTAATTATGTGTCGCAAGCGGACGGACCGGGGCCGCGTTAGACGCGCGTTAACCATGACGAAGCTACGGAAATCCCATGCGTATCCGGCTCATCACGGCCCTGTTCCCGCTGCTGCTCACGGCCTGCGTGTTCGGCGGAGACGATGAGTATCGCCCCGCGCCCCAGCCGATCCGCCCGCGCGCCTCGGGCCCTGTGACGCTGATCGCGCCGACCCCGCCCGAAACCCAGCAATGCTTCACCGATCTGATGCGCGAGGAAGTGCGTTATTCGGCGCTGCCCGACCGCGATTATGGCGGCGGGTGCGTCGTCGAGGGCGCGGTGCAATTGCTCGACATCGGCGTGCCGGTCACCAACCTCAAGGGCATGCGCTGCGGCCTCGCGCGCACCTTTGTCGGCTGGGTCCGAAACGGCGTCGCCCCGGCGGCGTACCAGATCCTCGGCAGCGAGCTGGTCAGGATCGAGAGCTTCGGCACCTATCAATGCCGCGGCATCGTCGGCAATGGCGCCGAGGCGGCGAAGAAGGTCTCCGAGCATGGCCTTGGCAACGCGGTCGACATCTCGGCCTTCGTGCTGCGCGACGGCCGCCGCATCACCGTCGAGGAAGGCTGGCGCTCGAGCGATCCGGACGTGCGCCGCTTCCTCGAGACGATCCACAAATCGGCGTGTAAGCGGTTCAGGACGGTGCTCAGCCCGGATTACAACGCCGCGCACCACAACCATCTGCATCTCGACATGGGCAGGGGACCCTTCTGCGCCTAGGCGCGGTTTGCGCGGGGCTCCGGATGGGCTAAGCGCGGCCAAATGACAGAAGAAACACGCGTCCCCTCCCGGGTCTTCCGCCCGGCCAAGCAAGAGGCCGAAACCGCCAAGGATCACGGCGTCTCGCCGCAGACCGAGCATCCGGCCTACACGCTCGCCTTCCAGGATCTCGATTTCCTGCTGCGCGACGATCTCCGCCCGATCCGCTTCCAGCTCGAATTGCTCAAGCCCCAGGTCGTGCTCGACGAGGCGAACATCGCCTCGACCTTCGTCGTCTATGGCTCGGCGCGCATCCCCGAGCCCGAAAAGGCGGTGCTGCTGCGCGATCTCGCGACCACCGATCAGGAGAAGCTGATCGCCGAGCGGCTGATCGAGAAATCGAAATATTACGACGTCGCCCGCGAGCTCGCCCATCTGGCGAGCAACTTCCCGCGCGACGAGGCCGGCAAGCAGCATTTCGTGGTCTGCTCGGGCGGCGGCCCCTCGATCATGGAGGCGGCGAATCGCGGCGCGCGCGAGGTCGGCGCCGACACGATCGGGCTCAACATCGTCCTGCCCCACGAGCAGGCGCCCAATCCGTACGTCACGCCGGGCCTCAGCATGCAGTTCCACTATTTCGCGCTCAGGAAGATGCACTTCCTGCTCCATGCGCGCGCGGTGGCGGTGTTCCCGGGCGGCTTCGGCACGTTCGACGAATCGTTCGAGCTGCTGACGCTGATCCAGACCGGCAAGATCGCGCCGATCCCGGTGCTCTTCTACGGCAAGGACTTCTGGAACCGCGTCGTCAATTTCGAGGCCCTGGTCGAGGAAGGCGTGATCGGCCCGCGCGACCTCGAGCTGTTCCACATGGTCGAGACCGCCCAGGAAGGCTGGGACATCGTCATGGAATTCTGGCGCGGCAAGGACCACACCCGCATCCACCGCCCTCGCGCGGGATTCGGGAGCGCGGACGGGAGCTGATTCCCGAAAGTGAAAAGGCCGCCCCGGTCCGCACCGGGGCGGCCTTTTTCATGTCAGCCGAAGGCGGGACTTAATGTCCCTTCTTCTCCGCCTCGACCGCAGCGTTCGGATCGACCGAAGGCGCGCCGGTGGCGGGGGTGGCATTGTCCGGAGCGGCGGCCGCGGCGTTCGCCTCGGCTTCGTTGCCCGCAGCCGGAGCGGCGCCCGCGGCGGGAACCGGCGGCAGCGGGATCGGATGACCCTGCTGGTTCATGTAGAGCATCAGATCGGCGCGATCCTGCGGGTTGGGCAGGCCGGCGAAGGTCATCTTGGTGCCCGGCGCGAACTTGCTCGGCTTAGTGAGCCAGGCGTTCAGCGACTCCCAGTCCCACTTGCCGCCCTTGCCCTTGAGCGCGTCGGAAAAGGCGAAGCCGCCGCGGCCCTGGCCGATCGCGTCGCCCAGCGTGCCCCACAAGTTCGGACCGATGCCGTTGGCGCCGCCCTGGGTGATGGTGTGGCAGCTCGCGCACTTCTTGAAGACCTCGGCGCCGTGCGCCGCGTCGCCGGTGGGGAGCAGAGTCGCGATCGGCACTTCGGCCGCACCGCCGCCGCCGCCATGCTCCTCGGCGCCCTCGACCGGATAGCCCGGCTTCTCGGGCTCGGCGCTATGGTAGATCATGCCACTCGCGATCGACAGGCCAAGCGCGAGGATTCCGCCCGCAAGAGCCCAGCCCGCAATCGTATTCGTGCGATCGTCCATCTTCGACACCCTGTTAAAAGTCGTGCTCCCTCTAGTGCGGCGATTTCGGTCCCGCAAGCGGTGGCTTGCCGCAGAGGCGGGACGCGGCTAGCCCGCGCGGCTTATGGAGAGTTTCCCTGCCCCCGCGCGTCCGCTGGTCGAACGCATGATCGCCGAAGCCGCCGCGCATCCCGAGCGCGCGGTCGCGTTTCAGGGCGCGCCCGGCGCCAATTCGCATATCGCCGCGCGCCAGGCTTTCCCCGATTGCCTGCCGCTTCCCTGCTTCAGCTTCGAGGATGCGATCGACGCGGTGCGGATGGGGCAGGCCGATTGCGCGATCATCCCGATCGAGAATTCGCTCCATGGCCGCGTCGCCGATATCCATTTCCTGCTCCCCGAATCGGGGCTGGTGATCACCGGCGAGCATTTCCTGCCGATTCGCTACGCGCTGATGGGCACGGGCTCGCTCGCCCAGGTGAAGGAAGCGACCAGCCATCCGCAGGCGCTCGGCCAGTGCCGCCACTGGCTCAAGGTGAACAACATCGCCCCCGCCGCCTATCCCGACACCGCCGGTGCCGCAGCGCTGGTCGCCGAGATGGCCGATCCGGCCGTCGCCGCGCTCGCCCCGCCGGGTGCCGAGACGCTCTACGGCCTCAACCTGCTCGCCGAAAACATCGCCGACGCCGATCACAACATGACCCGCTTCGTCGTGCTCGCCCGCGAAGCCCCGCCGCTGCGCGGCGACGGCCCTTTCATGACCACCTTCATCTTCGAAGTGAAGAATGTCCCGGCCGCGCTCTACAAGGCGCTCGGCGGCTTCGCGACCAATGGGGTCAACATGACGAAGCTGGAAAGCTACCAGCAGGGCGGCAGCTTCGCGGCGACCGAATTCTATACCGATATCGTCGGCCGCCCCGGCGAGCCGCCGGTCGACCGCGCGCTGGAGGAGCTCACCTTCCACACCAAATGGGTGCGCCTGCTGGGCACCTATCCGCAGGCGCGGGCGCGGGACTGATGCGCGGCCTGCTTGCCGCCGCGGCGCTGATAGCCGCTTTTCCCGCTTCTGCGCAGACGCTGACCGAGTTCGCGGACCGGTTCGATCAGGCGCAGATCGCGCAGGACGGGACCGCGCTCGCCGCGATGGTCTCCGGCGAGCTGATCTTCATCGACGGCGGCGGCGCGCGGCTGGGCAAGGCGGAGTTCATCGCGGGCTGGCTCGATCCCGCGCTCAAATTCGAGCCGATCGCGATCACCGGCCGCTACGTCATCCCGCTCGGCCCCGATGCGGGGATCGTCGGCGGCGAGGTCGTGCTGCGCGGCACCGCGGGCGGCACCCCCTTCGCCAGCCATATCCGCTTCGCCGACACGTTCCGCCGCATCGACGGGCGCTGGCAGGCGGTGCATATCCAGGTGACGCGGGTGCCGGCGGCCCGATAAGGTCCCGGAAGTCACGCCATTCGTAACCTTTGCCCGAGGGAAAACGCGCAGTTTCGCGGGCGGCTGGGGCGCCATGCCGTATCGGCCGTGCTGCGAGTCGATGCGCCTCATCCGGCAGGGTAGAGCGTGCCAAATCCAATTAGGAAAGCGATTTTCCGGAGCAGGATTGACGACGCGACGATCTGTTGTGTAAACACAATATATCGTTATTCACACCGAGTCGTCCGTGGCCATTATCCATAACCGTATCGCCCTGTTTCGCGCCGAACGCGGGATGAGCCGCCGCGAGCTGGCCGAGGCGGTGGGGGTGAACCCGCAGACGATCGGCTATCTCGAACGCGGCGATTACGCCCCCAGCCTCGAGCTGGGGATGAAGATCGCCCTGGTGTTCGAGGTCCCCGTCGAATTCCTCTTCTCCTTCGAACGCTTCGAACCGGTCTCGCGCACGATGATGCGCGCGGGGCCGGGCGACTGAACCGGAACCCCATCATGACCCTGATCGACCGTCTCGATGCCGCCGCCGGAGAGACCGGCATTCCTGGCATGGCCCTGAGCCCGTTGCGCAGGCGCCGCCTTCGCTGGCTGCCGATCCTGGTGCTCTTGCTGGGCTTTGGCGGCTATCTCGCGGTGCTGCTGAGCCCCGCGCGATCGACTACGGGGTTCACGGCAATCGGGCTGGCGACGGGCATTAGCTGCTGGTTTCCGCTGTTCGGCCCGCTGAAGATCGGCGGCGGCGGCGAGCTTGCCGACGAGTTCGACCGGACCGCCGCGATGCGATCCTATCTGGTCGCGTTGGTGGCGGTTACGATCTTCACCTTTATCAGCCTGCTCCTGCTCGCCGGGCTGACGTTGATGCTCCGCTGGACGCGCGAGACGCTGCTGATGGACGTGGTCGCCACCGCGATGATGATGCAAGTGAACGGATTGGCGCTGCCGACACTGCATGCCAGTTGGACGATCCAGCCGGTCGACGAGGGCGAGGACGAGGACTAACCGCCCTCCACCCACGCGGTCAGCAGGTTGAACGCGATCGCATAGGGTGGCGGCGCGACGAAGGGGCCGGGCTCGCCCGCCATCACCGCGCGAACTTCGTCACGGGTCACCCAGATCGCGTCCTCCAGCTCGTTGGGGTCGATGCTGAGCGCATCGTCATCGGCCACACCGATCGCGGCGATCATCAGCGAGGAGGGGAAGGGCCAGGGCTGGCTGGCGATGTAACGTATGTCGCGCACCCGCACGCCCGCTTCCTCGAAGGTCTCGCGCGCCACCGCCTCCTCGATCGATTCGCCCGGCTCGACGAACCCCGCGAGCGCCGAATAACGGCCGGGCGGCCAGCCGGGGCCGCGGCCCATCAGCACCTTGTCCCCGAATTCAGCGAGCATGATCACGACCGGATCGACCCGCGGGAAATGCTCGGCGGAACAGCGCGGGCACTTCCGCCCCCATCCCGCGCGAAACGGCTCGGTCCCCGTCCCGCACACCGCGCAGAAACGGTGGCGCATATGCCAGTCGACCACGCTGCGCGCGGCGGCATAATGGGCCGCATCCTCGGCGCTCAGCCGCTCGAGGATGCGGAAGATGGTGAAGGCGCGCCCGGTGACGATCGCCTCTTCGGGATTGGCGCAGGCAAAATGCGGCACGCCGCCTTCGTCGAGCCCCAGCAGCACGATCTCGCCGTCCGGATGCGCCTCCGCGATCGAATCCCAGACCAGCCCGCCATCCTCGTCCAGCTCGGGCTCCAGCGCTCGCAGCCGGAGCAGCCGCGCGCGCGGATCGGCCATCGCGGCCGCGAGCTTCCCCGCGTCGTTCCGCAGCGGATCGGCGCGGTCGAGCGTGCCGCCGGTGAAGCCGGGACTCACCGGGGGTGTTCGGCCATCAGCGCTGTGTTGAGATCGGCGCGCAGCGGCCATTTCTCCCCGGGGAAATAATTGACCATCACCGTGCCGCGAAGCTTGCGCGCCGGATCGACGAACGCAATCGTCCCCGCCGCGCCACCCCAGCCCCAGGTGCCCTTGCTCACCCCGCCGGGGATATCTTCCAGATAGACCGAGCCGCCCGCACCGAAGCCGAGCTTGCCGGCGCTGGTCAGTGTGCCCAGCCCGCTCATGTCCGCCCCCGCCGGGACGAGATTCGACAGGGCGAGCGCCACCGTCTCGGGCTTGAGCACCCTGACGCCGTCGAGCGTGCCGCCGTTGAGGAGCATGTGCAGGAAGCGGTCATAATCATTGGCCGACGAGACCAGCCCCGCGCCGCCATAGGGGAAGCTGGGCGGCTTGAGCCACAGCGAGCCCATGCCCGGATCGAACGCGATACGAGTCGCGCCGGCGAACGCGTAATTGGTCGCCAGCCGACCCGCCTCGGATTCGGGCACGGTGAAGAAGGTCGACTTCATCTTGAGCGGATCGAACAGCTTCTTCTGAAGGAAGGCATCGAAGCTCATGCCGCTCGCCACCTCGATCACGCGGCCCAGCACATCGAGCGAGATCGAATAGCTCCATTTGGTGCCCGGCTCGTAGAGCAGGGGCAGCGTCGCCACCTTGTTGGCGAAGGCTTCGAGCGAGGCCGGGCGGGTCTGGCGGTGCACCGGCTCGAGCGCGTTGCTCAGCTGCGCCGGATTGATGCCCTGGTTGCGATATTGCTCGAGCAGCGAACCCGGGGTCGGCGTCGCACCCAGATCATAGCCGAGCCCCGAAGTATGGGTGAGCAGATGCCGCACGGTGATGGGCGTCTTGACCGGATGGGTCTTGTCGACCGAGCCATTGGGATCGTCCATCACCCGCACATTCTTGAAGGCGGGGATGAAGTCCGAGATCGGCTGGTCGAGCTTGAGCCTGCCCTGTTCGACCAGGATCATCGCGGCGATGCCGGTGATCGGCTTGGTCATCGAATAGATGCGCCACAGGCTGTTCTCGTCGGCCTTGGCGGCATTGGGCTCGACCGCGATCCGTCCGGCGCTGTGGAAATGCGCCGGCGCGTCGCCATGGCCGATCGCGATGACGATGCCGGGCGTCTTGTCTTCGGCGACATAGCGGTCGGCCATCGCCTGCACCGCGTCGGGCGCGGTCACCGAAACGGGCGCGACCCGTGCCTGCACAAGCCCCGTGACGCCCGCGCTCGCCAGCAACACCGCGCCGATCACCAACTTCATTCGCATCGCAATCTCCCAAACACCCTTGCCGCCTTGGCGAAGATTGTCGGCAGTCCGGCCGACTCGATCTCCGCCACGGGCCACCATTCACCCTGCGCGGCTTCCTGCGCCCCGATTGTGGCGACCGCAAGCGCGCAATCGAGGCGGAAATGGGTGAAGACATGGACGATGCCCGCGTCGAGCATCCGCCAGTCCGCCGGGAGCGGCGCATCCGCCAGCCCCGGCGGCGCATCGGCCCAGGGCCCGGTCGGCAGCGCGCGCATCCCGCCGAGCAGTCCCTTGGCGGGACGGCGCACCAGCAGCACCTGCCCATCGCGCTCCGCCCAGAAGATCGTGCCATGGCGCTGCGGCGACGCCACTTTCTTCGCCTTGACCGGAAAGGCCTGCGGATCGCCGCTCGCAAATCCCGCGCAAGCCCCGCGCAGCGGACAGAGCAGGCATTTGGGCGATTTGGGGGTGCAGATCCCGCTCCCCAGATCCATCATCGCCTGCGCGAAATCGCCCGCGCGGGCATCGGGAGTGATGCTGCCGGCGAGCGCCTTGATCCGCGGCTTCGCCCCAGGCAGCGGGTCCGACACCGCGAACAGCCGCGCCACTACGCGTTCGACATTGCCGTCGACCACCACCGCGCGCTGGCCGAAGGCGATCGCGGCGATCGCGGCGGCGGTATAATCCCCCACGCCCGGCAACGCGCGCAGCCCCGCCTCGGTGTCGGGCATGCCCCTGGCCGCCACTTCGCGCGCGCAGGCAAGCATGTTCCGGGCGCGGGCATAATAGCCGAGCCCCGCCCAGGCGCTCATCACGTCCGCGTCATCGGCGGCGGCCATCGCCTCGAAATCGGGCCAGGCGTCCAAGAATTTCTCGAAATAGGGGATCACCGTCGCGACCTGGGTCTGCTGGAGCATCACTTCGCTCAGCCACACCCGATACGGCTCGGGCGCGTTGGCCCCGGGCCGCGCGCGCCACGGCAAATCACGCGCGCTTACATCATACCAGTGGAGAAGCTTCGCTGCGATGTTGTCGGGCACGCCCCGGCTATGGCATGGACTGTCTCAAATGACGAAGTCCCCGCGTACAACGATCCGGCAACCCAGGCCCGAGCCCCAGCGCAGCATGCGCGCGCGGCCGGTTTCGGAGCTGTTGCCCGATGTCGGCCGCGCCGCATTCCGCCGCTTCGGCTTCGTCCAGCATTCGGTGGTCAGCCGCTGGGCGGAGATCGTCGGCGAGCGCTACGCCGAGGTTTCCGCCCCCGAATCGATCCGCTTCCCTCCCGGCCAGCGGTCGGAAGGCGTGCTCAGCCTCGTCGTCTCGGGCGCGCACGCCCCGATGATGATGCATATCGCCCCCGAGATCGTCGAGCGGGTCAACCGCTTCTTCGGCTATACCGCGGTGGCGCGGCTTCATATCCGTCACGGCGCGGTCGACCGCCGCGAGGCCGCGGCCCCCTTGCCCGAACTCGCCCCGATCACCGAGGAGATGGGCGAAAGCCTGCGCGGGATCATGGACCCCGAGCTCAAGGCCGTGCTCGAAGCGCTCGCCTCGGGCGTCGCCGGCGCCGCCATCCCCAAGATCGGCAGGATCGACTGATGCGCTTTCTCGTCCTCTTGCTGCTCTTCGTCCTCGGCGCCTCGGCCCCGGCGCTTTCGCGTTCGCCTGCCGCGGCCGCGGTGGATTGGACCACGACCTTCGCGCGCACGCCCGAGGGCGGGGTGCGCATGGGCAATCCGGCCGCGAAGGTGAAGCTGGTCGAATATGGTTCGCGCAGTTGCCCGGTGTGCAAGCGCTTCGCCGACGAAGCGGGCGAGCTGCGCACCCGATATGTCGCCAGCGGCAAGGTCAGCTACGAATTCCGCGACTTCCTCGTCCATCCGCAGGATCTGGGCGGCGCGGTGATCGGCCAGTGCGTCAGCGACCGCAATTTCTTCGCGATCCTCGATCAGATGTTCGCCAACCAGAACGACTTCAACAACCGGGCCAGCACGCTCAAGATCTCGCGAGTCGATCAGATCAGCGCGATGCAGCCGCTCGCCGCGGCGAGGGCCTGGTCCGACGATATCGGCTATACCGCATTGGTCCGCCAGGCCGGCATGCCCGAGGCGCGGATCAAGGCCTGTTTCTCGAACCCGCAGGCGATTCCGAGCCTCGCCCACCAGCTCCAGGCCGGCGTGAAGGCGGGGGTCGACGGCACGCCGACCTTCTTCATCAATGGCCGCAAGATCAGCGGCTTTGTCTGGTCCCAGATCGAACCCCAGTTGCAAGCCGCGGGCGGCTGAACCGCCTCGCACCGAAATTCCGAACGGAGACGATAGAAATGCGCCTGATCAAATCCATCGCCACCTGGCTGACCCTGATGGTCGCGCCGCTCGCGCTCACCGCGTGCGGCGGCGATGACGCCAACAACGGCGCCACGCCGGTCGCCAGCGGCAGCCCCGCCGTCATCGCCAAGGCCCCCGACGGCAAGAAATGGGTCGATGTGGTCGAGAAGACCGGCGAGGGCTGGTATCGCCAGGGCAGCCCCAACGCGCCGGTCAAGCTGATCGAATATGGCTCGCGTTCCTGCCCGGTATGCGGCGCGTTCGCGATGAACGGCGTCGAGCAGCTCCGCGAGAAATATGTCAACACCGGCCAGGTCAGCTACGAGTTCCGCGATTTCCTCGTCCACCCGCAGGATCTGGGCATCGCGCTGCTCGGCCGCTGCGTCTCGCAGGAAGCCTTCTTCCCGACTCTCGATCAGATGTACGCGAATCAACAAGCCTTCGACGAGCGAGCCCGCACCATGACCGACGCGATGTACGCCCAGATCCAGGGGATGAACCGTCAGGATCAGGCGCGCACGCTGGCGCAGGTGCTCGGCTATACCGATTTCATGAAGCAGCGCGGCATGCCCGAGGCGAAGATCCAGCAATGCCTCTCGGATCCCGCCGCCACCGCGGCCTTCTCCAAGCAGCTCGAAGAGGCGGTCAACGTCAAGAAGGTCGGCGGCACGCCCACATTCTTCATCAACGACGTCCAGGCGCCCGAGAACACGGTGAGCTGGGCGCAGCTCGAGCCGCTGCTGCGCGCCGCCGGCGCGCGCTGAGCGGAAGGGAGAGGCGCGGGGCGCGGCCATGCAGATCAAGCGGCTGCGGCTCACCGGCTTCAAGAGCTTCGTCGACCCGGCCGATCTGAGGATCGAGCCGGGGCTGACGGGGATCGTCGGCCCGAACGGCTGCGGCAAATCCAACCTGCTCGAGGCGCTGCGCTGGGCGATGGGCGAGAATTCGCCCAAATCGATGCGCGGCGCGGGGATGGAGGATGTGATCTTCGCGGGCACCGCCACTCGCCCCCAGCGCGATTTCGCCGAAGTCTCGATCCTCGCCGACCAAGTGGGCGAGGATGACGAACTGGAGGTCGTCCGCCGCATCGAGCGCGGCGCGGGTTCGGCCTACCGGATCAACGGGCGCGACGTCCGCGCCAAGGATGTCGCGCTGATGTTCGCCGATTCGGCGACCGGCGCGCATTCGCCCGCGCTCGTCAGCCAGGGACGGATCGGCGCGATCATCCAGGCCAAGCCGGGCGAGCGCCGCGCGATGCTGGAGGAAGCGGCGGGGATCGCAGGGCTCCATGTCCGCCGCAAGGATGCCGAGCAGAAGCTGCGCGCGACCGAGGCCAACCTCACCCGGCTCGACGAGGTCATCACCGATCAGGAGACGCGCGCGGCGGCGCTGAAGCGCCAGGCGCGGCAGGCCGAGCGCTACCGCGAGCTTTCGGACAGGATCCGCACCGCCGAGGGGCGGATGATCTTCGCGCGCTGGCGCGACGCGGCCGCCGCCGCCGATGCCGCCAAGGCCGAGGCGCAGGGCGCCGAGGCAAGGGTCGCCGAAGCGACGCAGGCGCACGACCAGGCGGCCTCGGTCCAGCAGGCCGCCGCCGAAACGCTCGCCACGATACGCGCCGATGCCCTCGCCGTCCGCGACCGCGCCACCGAGGCGATGCACCGGCTCGCCACGCTCCGCAGCGAGCGCGCCACGGTCGAGCGCCGCATCGCCGATCTCAAGGACGCCGCGCTGCGCCTCGCCGAGGACAAGGGCCGCGAGGGCGCGCTCGCCCGCGATGCCGCCGAGGCGCTGGCCCGGCTCGACGAGGAGGCCCAGGCGCTCGACACGCGCATCGCCGATGCCAGTGCGCGCATGCCCACTCTCGACGCCACGCTCACCGAGGCCGAACGCGCCGCGCGCGATGCCGAGGTCGCGCTGGCGCAGGCGCTGGCGGCGCAGGCGAGCGAGGCCGCCGAGGCGCGCGTCGCCGAAGCCGCGCTCGCCGCCGCGCGCACCCGGGTCGAGCGGGCGCAGCGCGACGCCGCGCGCGTCGAAGCCGAGATCCGCGCGCTGGGCGACCCCGAACCGCTCAAGGCCGAGAAGGCCCGTGCCGCGGAAGCGCGCGCCAAGGCCGCCGCGCAGGCCGAAACCGCGCGCACCGGGCTCGCCCGCGCCGACGCCGCCGAACGCGGCGCGATCGAGGGCCGCGACCGCGCCCAATCCGCGCGCGCCGCCGCCCATGCCGAACTCGCCCAACTCGACAGCGAAGCCGCCGCGCTGACCAAGGCGACGCGCGCCAGCGACAAGGACCGGCTGCTCGACAAGCTCCGCGTCGATGCCGGTTACGAACGCGCGCTCGCGGCGGCCTTGGGCGACGATCTCGAAGCCGGGCTCGACACCAAGGCCGAGCGCTACTGGTCCGGTGCCGAGGCCAAGCCCGGCGACCCGAAGGCCGCAGCGGGCACCACGCCGCTCGGCGCGCATGTCCAGGCGCCGGGCGAACTCGCGCGCCGCCTGTCGCAAATCCTCGTTGCCGAGACCGATACCGGACAGCCGCTCGCGGTCGGCCAGCGGCTCGTCACGCTTGCGGGAACGCTGCGCCGCTGGGATGGCTATGTCGCCAAATCGGGAGGCGCCGCCGCCGCCGAGCGGCTCGAACGCGTCAACCGGCTCCACGCGATCGAGAAGGCGCGCCCCGCCGCGGTCCGCGCGGTCGATGCCGCCGATGCCGAGCTCGCGCGGATCGACGAGACCATCGCCGAGGCGCGCCGCAACGCCGCCGACTGCCGCCGCCTGCTCGATCATAGCGAAAATGCCGGCCGCGACGCCGCTCGCGGCGAGGACCGCGCCGCCGGCCAGCTCGAACGGCTCGACTCGCAGCGTGCCGATCTCGAAGCCCGCCGCGCCCGCACCGCCGCCGAGGGCGACGAGGCGAACGCCGAACTCGGCCGCGCGGAGGCCGTCAAGGCCGCGCTCCCCGACGGCAGCGCCACCCGCGACCAGGTCGCGAAGCTCTCCGCCGAAGCCGAAACCCGGCGCGCCGCTTCCGCCCAGGCCCGCGCCGAACGCGGCACGCTGGAACGCGAAATCTCAAGCGCCCGCGAACGCCTCGCCGCCGCCGGGGCCGAGAGCCGCAGCTGGAAATCGCGCGCCGGCGAAGCCGCCCGCCGCAGCGCCGAGATGGACAAGCGCGCCGCCGAGCTCGCCGAGGAAAGCGAGGCGCTCGCCTCGCGTCCCGCCGAACTCGACAGGAATATCGCCGAGGCCGAAGCGCATAGCGAGGAAACCCGTGCCGCCTCCGCCGCCGCGCAGGCCGCCGAGCGCGAGGCCGAGGAGGCCGTCCGCGCCACCGACCATCATGTCCGCGCCGCCAACGAGGCGCTGTCGCAGGCCCGCGAGGAACGCGCCGGCGCGCTCGCCCGCGCCGAGAATCAGGAAATGCGCCGGATCGAGATGGGCCGGCTTTCGGGCGAGCGCTTCGAATGCCCGCCGCCGCTGCTGCCCGAACGCGCCGGTTTCAAGGAAGACAGCGTCCGCGATCCGCAGGAGGAATCCTCGGCGCACGACCGGCTGATCTCCGAGCGCGAGCGCATCGGCCCGGTCAATCTGGTCGCCGAAAGCGAGCTCGCCGAGCTGACCGAATCCGCGCAGAACAGCGCTAAGGAGCGCGACGAGCTGATCCAGGCGGTCAATCGCCTTCGCTATTCGATCGGTACGCTCAACCGCGAGGGCCGCCAGCGGCTGCTTGCCGCGTTCGAGGCGGTCGACCAGCATTTCCGCCGCCTCTTCACCACCTTGTTCAACGGCGGCCAGGCGCATCTCGAACTGGTCGATTCGGACGATCCACTCGAAGCGGGGCTCGAGATCATGGCCCAGCCTCCGGGCAAGAAGCTCCAGTCGCTGACCCTGCTCTCGGGCGGCGAACAGGCGCTGACCGCGGTCGCGCTGATCTTCGCCTTGTTCCTCACCAATCCCGCGCCGATCTGCGTCCTCGACGAAGTCGACGCCCCGCTCGACGACGCCAATATCGAGCGCTTCTGCGACCTGCTCGACCGGATGACCGAGGAGACGCGCACCCGCTATCTGATCGTCACCCACAACGCCGCGACGATGAGCCGCATGCACCGCCTGTTCGGCGTGACGATGGTCGAGCAGGGGGTGAGCCGGCTAGTCTCGGTCGATCTGGGCGGGGCGGAGACATTGCTGGCGGCGGAGTAAGGCTTCGCCAACCCACAGCCGTCACCCCGGACTTGTTCCGGGGTCCACCGCGCGTCTGAGGAAAGTCATCGAGCCTCTTGTCCAGCCAGCGCGGATGGGTGGACCCCGGAAAAAGTCCGGGGTGACGATGCGAAGCTTAAGCCCCGCCCCGCGCCCGCTCATGGTGCCGGATCACTTCATCGATGATGAAGCGCAGGAACTTCTCCGAAAACTCCGGATCCAGGTCCGCATCCTTCGCCAGCGCGCGCAGGCGGGCGATCTGGGCTTCCTCGCGGCCGGGATCGGCGGGGGGCAGCTTGTTGGCGGCCTTGTACGCCCCCACCGCCTGGGTGATCTTGAAGCGCTCGGCGAGCATATGGACCAAAGCCGCATCGATATTGTCGATGCTCTGGCGATAGCGGCGTAGCGTCTCGTCCGGCATGGGCCCTCCTCCGCCCCGCCTTTCGCTTGGGATGAGCCGGCGCGCAACCCCCTTGCCTTTGGCTTCGGCAGGGGCCACAGCCCCCTCACGATGAGCGCCACCATCCATCGCATCGGCAGCCGGGGCGAGCCTTCGCTCGAGCCCATGCTCGCCCTGGTCGCCCCCGATCTCAACCTGGTCAACGCGGTCATCCTCGACCGGATGAACTCGGATATCCCGCTGATCCCCGAGCTGGCCGGGCACCTGATCGCGGGCGGCGGCAAGCGGATGCGGCCGATGCTCACACTGGCGAGCGCCCGCCTGCTCGAATATTCGGGCACGCGGCACCACAAGCTCGCGGCGGCGGTCGAGTTCATCCACACCGCGACCCTGCTCCATGACGATGTCGTCGACTCGTCGGACCTGCGCCGCGGGCGCCGCACCGCCAACATCATCTGGGGCAATCCGGCGAGCGTGCTGGTCGGCGATTTCCTCTTCTCGCGCTCGTTCGAGCTGATGGTCGAGGATGGCAGCCTCAAGGTGCTCAAGATCCTTTCCGGGGCCAGCGCGACGATCGCCGAGGGCGAAGTCAACCAGCTCACCGCCGTCCGCCGGATCGACCTCAGCGAGGAACGCTATCTCGATATCATCGACGCCAAGACCGCGACGCTCTTCGCCGCCGCCTGCCGCATCGCCGCGGTGGTTGCCGAGCGCGGCGAGCGCGAGGAATCGGCGCTCGACGCCTATGGCCGCAACCTAGGCATCGCCTTCCAGCTGGTCGACGACGCGATCGATTACATCTCGACCGCGGAGGCGATGGGCAAGGATGCCGGCGACGATTTCCGCGAGGGCAAGATGACCTTGCCCGTCATCCTCGCCTATGCGCGCGGCTCGGACAGCGACCGCGTATTCTGGAAGGATGCCGTCGCCGGCCGCCGCGTCGCCGACGAGGATTTCGCCGAAGCCGTCCGCCTCGTCCGCGCCACCCGCGCGGTCGACGACACGCTCGCCCGCGCGCGCCACTATGGCCAGCGCGCGATCGATGCGCTGGGGGGCTTCACCGCCGGCGCCGCCAAGGACGCGATGGTCGAGGCGGTCGAATTCGCGGTCGCCCGCGCCTTTTGAAGAAAAGGCGTTAGCCCGCGGCTAACCCTCAATTCTGTGGAACCCGCCCCCGGCTCGCGCGCTGTCCGGCCAAACCCATAGGGGGGTCTCGCATGTCTTCGCTGCGCCGCTACGCCAGGTTGATCGAGGATTCGGAACGCCGCGCGCTCCAGCCCGGAACGCATGAGGGCAATGTTCCCGCGCCGCCGGCGCAGGGTTCCCCGAAAGCGCGCGAGCCCGCCTGAGCGGCTATTCGTCCGCCGGTTCTTCCTCGTCCTCGTCGGCGCCCAGCATCTCCTCCTCATCCTCGTCGAGCACATCATCGATCGCTTCGGTGATCAGGTCGAGCTGGTCGAAGCTCGCGGTGAAATCGAACGTCTCGCCGTCATCATCCTCGAGGCTCAGCACATAATCGCCATTGCCGTCGGGGGTGATGGTGAATTGGGAAAGCGTGCGCGCCATGTCGGATCTCCTTCGCCGCCGCCAACGCTTGGAAGTCGAAAATGGTGCAGGGGATTTCGCGATTTTCGACGAAGCGTCGACTGTGCCATGGGGCGGCGATGGATGCGCTCCCGATCCACGCGGTTCTGCCCGATCTGCTCGCGCTGCTGCGCGCGGAGAGCAATGCCGTGCTGGTCGCGCCGCCGGGTGCGGGCAAGACCACGGCGGTCGCGCCCGCTTTGCTTGGCGAAGACTGGTGCACGGGCGAAATCCTGCTCCTCTCCCCCCGCCGCCTCGCCGCGCGCGCCGCTGCCGAGCGGATGGCGAGCCTCGCCGGGGAGAGCGCGGGCAAGACCTATGGCTATGCCACGCGGATGGACAGCAAACGATCGGCCGCGACGCGAGTGACCGTGGTCACCGAAGGCATTTTTGTCGCGCGAATCCAGTCCGATCCCGAATTGGCGGGGGTTTCGGCGGTGCTGTTCGACGAAGTCCATGAACGCAGCCTCGACAGCGATTTCGGGCTGGCGCTGGCGCTCGACGCACAGGCGGCTTTGCGCCCCGATCTGCGGATCGTCGCCATGTCCGCGACGCTCGACGGCGGACGCTTCGCGACTCTGCTCGACGCGCCGGTGATCGAGAGCGAAGGCCGGATGCACCCGCTCGAACTGCGCCATCTCGGCCGTGCGGCGGAGGCGCGGATCGAGGATTCCGTGGCCGCGGCGGTCCGCACCGCGCTGCGCGAAGCCGAGGGCGGGATTCTCGCCTTCCTCCCCGGCGTCGCCGAGATCGAGCGCACCGCCGAGCGGCTCGCCGATATCCCGGGCGTGGTGCTCCACAGGCTCCATGGCAGCCTCGACCCCGCCGCCCAGCGCGCCGCGATCGCGCCGGACCCGCAGGGCCGCCGCAAGCTTGTCCTCGCTACGTCGATCGCCGAGACCAGCCTGACGCTCGACGGCATCCGCGTCGTGGTGGATTCGGGCCTCGCCCGCCGCCCCCGCTACGATCGCGCCGCCGGGATGACTCGCCTCGTCACCGAACGCGCCAGCCAGGCGGCGGTCACCCAGCGCGCCGGCCGCGCCGCGCGTCAGGGGCCGGGCGTCGCCTATCGCCTGTGGGAAGCCGGCGCGACCGCTGGCCTGCCACGCTTCGACCCGCCCGAGATCCTCGAAGCCGATCTCTCGGCGCTCACGCTCGACTGCGCGCTGTGGGGCGTCGCCGATCCGCGCAGCCTGCGCTGGCTCGACGCGCCGCCCGACGCCGCCATCGCCGAGGCGCGCGCGCGCCTGACCGCGCTCGAAGCGCTCGGCGCGGACGGCCGCCCGACGGAGCATGGCAAGGCCATCGCCCGCCTCCCGCTCCCGTCGCGCCTCGGCCATATGCTCGTCCGCGCGGGCGAGATCGGGCTGGCGAAGACCGCGGCCGAGGTGGCGGTGCTGCTCGGCGAACGCGGACTGGGCGGACAGGACGCCGATCTGGAGCTTCGCCTGCGCCGTTGGCGGACCGAGCGCGGACCGAGGGCGGACAATGCGCGGCGGTTGGCGGAGCGCTGGGCACGCCTTCTCCCTCTCCCCTCCGGGGAAAGGGCCGGGGAGAGGGGCAGTGCGCCAAGCGCATCGCCCGCGATGACTGCCCCTCTCCCAACCCTCTCCCCGGAGGGGAGAGGGCTTGATGAAGTCGCCACCACCATCGCCCTCGCTTTCCCCGATCGCATCGCCAAACGCCGCGACGCAAGCGGCGAGACATGGGCCAGCGCGGGCGGTCGCGGCTTCAAGCTCGATCCCACCTCGCCCCTCGCCCGCGCCGAATGGCTCGCGGTCGCCGAGACGCAGGGCATGGCCGCGGGCGCGCGCATCCTTTCCGCCGCGCAGATCGAGCCCGCCACGGTCGAGGCCCTGTTCGCACACCGCATCGAGACCCGGCGCTCGGTAAGGTTCGATCCCGCCACCGGCCGCATCGAGGCGTTGCGCGAGCGCCGCCTCGGCAGCATCCGCCTCTCCTCGGGCCCGGACTCGAACGCCGATCCCGCCGAGATCGAATCCGCGCTGCTCGAAGCCGTCCGCACCCACGGTCTCGCGCTGCTCCCCTGGAGCCAGACCGCGCAGGCGCTCCGTATCCGCGCGCGCTATGCCGGGATCGAAACGCTTTCCGATGAGGCCCTGATCGCCGATCTCGACGACTGGCTCCCCCCGCTCCTCGCCGGCAAGCGCCGCCTCGATGCCGTCGAGGGCCTCACCACCGCCCTCAACAACCGGCTCGGCTGGGACGGGCAGCAGACACTCGACCGGATCGCGCCCGCGCGCTTCGAATCGCCAGCCGGATCGACCCACGCGATCGACTATGCCGCCGAGGCCGGCCCCACCGTCGAGCTCCGTCCCCAGGCGCTGTTCGGCCTTGCCACGCATCCGATGGTCGGCGCCACGCCGCTTGTGCTCAGCCTCACCTCGCCCGCGGGCCGCCCGATCCAGACCACGCGCGACCTGCCCGGCTTCTGGGCGGGCAGCTGGGCCGCGGTCGCGAGGGAAATGCGCGGCCGCTATCCCCGCCACCCATGGCCCGACGACCCGGCCTCAGCCAATGCCACGCTGCGCACCAAAAATGCGGATGCAAGGGCCGCCGCGAAGCGTTAGAGGACACTCCCATGAAGACCGCCCGCATCTATCAGCGCCCCAAGAACGCCATGCAGTCCGGCCGCGCGCGGACCGATCGCTGGATCCTCGAATATGAGCCCGGGGAGAAGCAGACCCCCGATCCGCTGACCGGCTGGGCGGGTTCGGGCGATACGCGCAATCAGCTCCGCCTCGGCTTTCCGACGATGGAGGCCGCGCGCGACTATGCCGAGCGCGAGGGGCTCGCCTTCCACGTGATCGCCGCGCCCGAACGCAAGCTCAAGCTGCAGGCCTACGCCGATAATTTCCGGTAGGGCCGCTCAGTCGAGCAGCGACTGAGCCAGCAGCAGCAACAGTTTCACGTCCACCGCCATCCCCTCGCCGCGCTTCGCCGCGACGAAGGCGGGCACCTGACCCAGCGCCACGCGGTGGACGGTGATGTCCTCGCCCGCGATCCCGCCGCCGTCGCCGATCCGCCGCAATCCGCGCAGCCGGACCAGCGTGAAGCCCTCGCTCACCATGCCGGGCGACGAATGATATTCGCCCAGATTCTCGATGTCGGACGCGGTATAGCCCGTCTCTTCCTCCAGCTCGCGCACCGCCGCGCTTTCGGGCGTGTCGTCGGCGTGATCGTCGCCGACCAGCCCCGCGGGCAGCTCGAGGCAGCGCCGGCCCAGCGGCACGCGGTGCTGGTCGATCAGCAACACCTGGTCCTCATCGTCGATCGCTACGATCACCACCGCGCGAATGCCGCGCGCGCGCGACACATATTCCCAGGGCCCCTCGGTCTTCACCGTCAGCCATTTGCCCGCCCATGCGGTCTCGGCGGGGCCGCTCAAAGCTCGATCAGCCGGTCGGGAAGCTCGTTCACATCGGCTTCGGTCTTGGGGAAATGCTCCTTGAGGATCGCCGCCATCTGCCCGACCGCGTCGGCCATGCCGCCCGCCGGATCGCCTTGCTTCAGCTTGGCGATCAGCGCCGCCATCGCCTCGCCCCAGCGCTCGGGCGCGACCTTCGAATGGATCGCCTCGTCGGCGATGATCTCGGCGCGATGCTCGGCAATGCTGACATAGAGGAGGATGCCGACGCGCCCGACGGTGCGCTTCTCGGCGCTCGATTTGAAGAATTGCAGCGCGCGCCGCCGCACCCGCCGCGCCTTGGTGCCGCCCGGCGTCGCCAGCATCCTGAGCGGGGTCCAGGCCAGCGCGTACCGCACGATCAGGAAGATCACCGCCTCACCGATCAGCAGCAGGAACAGCAGCTGGTGCAAATTGGTCTCGCTCACCCAGCCGCCGTTGAACCAGGCCAGCTTCATCTCGAGAATGCCGGGCCACAGCGCCACGCCCGCGACCAGCGCCAGCATCGCCCCCACCGCATAGTGAAGCGCGACATCGTGATAGGCGTCCGAACGCTCGGTCACGATCGTGACGATCTCGCCATCGGTGCTGCGCTCGGCCTCGGCGACCGCCGCGCTCACCTGCGCATGCTGCTCGGGCGTGAAGTTGAACCCTGCCATTCTACCAGCTCCCCGATGCGCCGCCGCCGCCGAACGATCCGCCGCCACCGGAAAAGCCCCCGCCGCCGCCGAAACCGCCGCCACCGCCCCAGCCGCCGCCACCGCCGCCCCATCCGGAGCTGCCGCCGCCGCCCGACCGGCTGCTGCGCGCCGCGGCTTCGAGCGCGGTCCACAGCAGGATGCTGCCCACATTGCCGCCGCCGCGATAGCGCCGTCCGCGCCGCCGCCCTCCGAAGATCGACCCAAACACCACCGCGAGCACCACGAAGGTCCAGAACAGGCCGATCAGCACGCCCACCGCGCCCTTCTTGCGCTTGCTGCTGGCCTTGGTGGTGGCGGCGGTCTGATCCTTCGCGCGCTGCTCGGCGGCTTCGAGCGGCAACTTCATCTGCTCGCCGATCGCCGCGGCGCCGGCCATGATCCCGCCCGCCATGTCCTTGTCGCGGAAGCGGGGCAGGATGATCGTGTCGATGATCGTCCCCGAATAGGCGTCGGTCATGATCGGCTCGAGGCCATAGCCCACCTCGATCCGGACCTTGCGCTCGTTGGGCGCGACGATCAGGATGATGCCGTTATCGGCGTCCTTCTGGCCGATCTTCCATTCGCGGCCGAGCTTGTAGCCGAATTCGGCGATGTCATAGCCCTGAAGGTCGGGGATCGTCGCCACCACGAACTGGCGGGACGATGCCTTCTGGATTTCATCGGAAAGCTGAGTGAGCTGCGCCTCCTGCTCGGGGCTGAGCAGATTGGCGGCATCGACCACGCGCCCGGTGAGCGACGGGAATTTCTGCGCGTTGGCCGTCGCGGGCAACGCCAGCAGCAGGGCGGCGAGGATCAGGCGGAACAGGGTCACGCTTGCGTCTCCGATAGTTCGGCGATGATCCGGTCGGCGCCCTTGAGCAGGCCAGCAGCGAACCGGTTGGCATGGAGGTCGGGATACATGGTCTGGCGGATGATCCGCTGCGCCTCGTCATTGGTCAGCAATTTGCGCGCCGCGTCGCCGACCGCGAGCCGGACCTCGCGGTCCTTGATCGCGATCAGCAGCAGCACGCCGTGCTGGACGCCCAACCGGTTGCCCAGCTCGTCGGTGACATCGTCGAGATCGCGCCCGCCCAGCGAACCGATCGTCGCGATCACCACCGGATAGCCGCTGCGCAGCTCGAGCGAGCCGAGCTTCGCGGAAAGTTCGGCCTTCTGCTTGGCCGACAGCAATCCCGCCATATCGGCGATCCGCCCGGCGGGAGTCGGCGTCGGCGACGGCGCGAGGATATCCACCTTCGCCGTCGCCGGGCCATTGTCCGCCGGAGCCCCGCCGCACGCGGCGAGCGGGGCCAGCAGGATCAGCGATGCCAGCGGCTTGATCAGTTGCCGTTCCCGAAATCGACCTTGGGTGCCGCCTCCGCGCCGGCCGCGGCCTGGAAGGGCACCATCGGCTTGGCGCCATAGAAGATCTTGGCGCCGATCGCGTCGGGGAAGGTGCGGATGCGGGTGTTATAGGCCTGCACCGCCTCGTTATAGTCGCGCCGGGCGATGCCGATGCGGTTCTCGGTGCCTTCGAGCTGAGTCATCAGCGTCGAATAATTGGCCTGGCTCCTGAGCTCGGGATAGGCTTCCTGCAGCCTTTGCAGCGAAAGCGTCACGCCCGCCTGGGCGCGCTCGAACGCGCCGACCTTGGCAGGATCGGTCAGATCGGCATCGGAAATCTGGATCCGCGTCGCCGAAGCGCGCGCATCGGTCACCTGGACCAATATGTCCTTTTCCTGCGCCCCCGCGCCTCGCACGGTCGCGACCAGGTTGGGAATCAGGTCGGCACGCCGCTGATACTGGTTCTGCACCTCGGCCCATTTGGCCTTGGCATTTTCCTCCGCGGTGGGAACGCTGTTCAGTCCGCACGCGGACAAGAGCATCGCCGACACCAGCGCGACAACGACACGAATCTTCATGGGGGAAATCCTCCGCTCCCTGTTCACGGTGTCTTATATGGGAAGGACACCGGCGGCGAAAAGAGGCGTCCGCGCGGCGGAAGGGTCCGGCGCAACGCTTTGGCCGCGATTTGGTGCGCTCTGGCCGATCCGGTACGCGGGCGGAACGAGCGAAGGCGTCTCAGGCGGCCGCCAGATCCTCGGCCACCGCGTCGGCCAGGCTGGTGCCATCGAGGATGCGCGCGGTCTCGTCGCGTACGCGCGCCATCGCGATGCGGATCGCGCAGGCGGCCTCGTCCTTGCAGTCGTTGCAGGGCCGGTACGCGGTGCGGCTGACGCAGGGCACCAGCGCCAGCGGTCCCTCGATCACCCGGATGATCTCGCCCAGCGAGATCAGATGGGTCGGGCGCGACAGGCCGTAGCCGCCCATCTTGCCGCGGTGGCTGACGAGGAAGCCGGACTCGCGCAGGTCCGCCAGGATCAGCTCGAGAAACTTGCGCGGCACGTTCGCCTCGGCGGCGATGCGGTTCATCGGAATGGGCTTGCCGCCCACCGGTTGCGTCGCCAGGAACAGCATTGCGCGGAGGGCATAGCGGGAACGCTGCGTCAACATGATGCGAACCCCATGCAACTTCTTTGCGGTCTTGTGAAGGCGTGTGCCTGTCCCATTTTCACGCCCTACGCCGCCGACACTTTCAATTGTCTGACCGGATCCCTATATCGGTGCCGCTGGCCTCGGTCAGCTATGGGGATAAACGAAGGCGTGCAATAGGCGCAGCGGACCCGGGGGCAGTACCCGGCGGCTCCACCATAAATGGTGGTGTACTGGACACCGTTTCTGACGGGGCCGAACCAGGATCGACGTGTGTTGAAAAGCGCCATCCATCTCCCAGCATGGGCCACTGTGACGGTCCGTAACACAAGTGCCAACGATAACGAGGCGCTCGCGATTGCGGCCTAACCCAAGACCTCACGGTCTAGGTTAGTCAGACAAAAGCGCGGTCGGACCCCACCGGGCAACAGAAGGGGATTCCAGCGGTACGGGGGACACCGGGCAACAGAAGTCCCCCACTTCATTCGAGGGCCGCGCATGACCCTGATCCCGACCGTCAAATGCCGCGACATCGCCGAGGCGGTGCAATTCTACACCGGCGTGCTCGATTTCGAGCATCAGGGAACCTGGCCCGAAACCGGCGACCCCGCCTTCGCGATCGTCACCCGTGACGGACACGAACTCCACCTCTCCTCGCACAGCGGCGATGGCATCTATGGCCAGGCGGTCGCGGTGCTCGCGGACGATGTGGCCGCGCTGTTCGCGCGCTTCGTCGAACATGGGCTCGATACCTCCGCCAAACCCGAATCCCCGGTCCACCAGTCGCCGCTCGTCCAGAGCTGGGGCACGACCGAATTCTATGCCGACGATCCCAGCGGCAACACGCTGCGCTTCATCCAGCGCGGCTAGCCCGGCACCACCAGCCGCGCGGTCGCCCCGCCGCCCTCTGCCCGGCGCGCCACCAGCTCGAACTGCCCGCCCAATTGCTCGGCCAGGGTCGCGGCGATGCGCAGCCCCAGCCCCGCCCCATGCTCGATCGCGAAGCCCTCGGGCAGGCCGCATCCGTCGTCGCGGATCTCGATCTTGAAGCCGCTGGCGCCACCGCTCATGCAATCGACCGAGATCGTGCCGCGCTCGCGCCCGGCAAAGCCATGCTCGACCGCGTTCGCCACCGCTTCCGCGACGATCAGCGCCACTGGGATCGCGGCGTCGGCGGAAAGCGACTGGTGCTCGCCCCCACTCACCCGCAGCGTGACTCCCGGCATCCCCGCCGCGTCGAGTACATCCCGGCACAGCGGCTCGATCAGCGCGTTCAGGCTGCGCGTGCCCCCGTCATGCTCGTAGAGCTGGCGGCTGATCCGCCCGATCACCCCGATCCGCCGCGACGCCTCCTCCAGCGCCGCGCGCGCGCGGTCGCCCTCGACATGCTTCTTCTGGAGCGCGAGCAGCCCCGCGGCGACCTGGAGGTTGTTCGAAACGCGGTGCTGCAGCTCGCGGAACAGCAATTCGCGCGTCGCCGCCAGCGCGGCCGAGCGCGCGCGCTCCTCGCGCAGCTTGGCGTTGGCCGATTGCATCCAGTGGAACAGCGTCAGATTGACCGTGACGAGGATCGCATAGGCCAACGCCGAGGGCACCGCGGTCGCGAAATAGCCCGGCGCCATCGGGTCCGACATGAAGAAATACGCGCCGATCACCGTGCTCAGCGCCGCCGCGATCGCTCCGCGGCGCACCCCCAGCAGGAAGGCGACCAGCAATACCGCGGGAAAGAAAGTGACAAAGGGCGAGCCCACCGGGATCGCCGGCCGCATCGCCAGCCGCACCACAAAGGCCAGCCCCACGATCCCGACAATGATCGCAAGCGCCTGCCACAGCGGCAGCGTGCGCAGCGGCAACCGCTCGTGCCAGCCTTCCTTGCCCCGGGCCTCGTCCATGCCACCCCTGCTCAGTCTGCCGTCCCCGAAGGGCGCATCTCGGCCCCAGATGCGCCGGTCCTCCGGTAACGGACGGCGGCGCCATCTTCATCCGCCTGAGGCGCGCGCGCAACCAAAAAGGCCCTGAGGCAGATCATTGCTCCGGGTTACTGAAGCCCGCGCTAGCCATGCCGCCGCCGCGCCCATTCGCGCATGTCCGCCGCCTGCCGCGCGGGATCGACCAGCCCCTCCGCCTCGATCGCCGCCTGGAACCGCTCGAGCTTGCGCAGGATGTGGCTGCGGCGGATGGCCTTTCTATCCAAAAAAGAAAAAGGCCCCCGGTTCCCCGGGAGCCCTCTTCGTTCCGCCTGAGCGGCTAGCGGCCGGAACTCAGTCGCGGTCGCCCGTCAGGAACGCCGGCAGGCCGATATCCTCGCCGCCCTTGTCGCCATCGTCCGAGCGCTCGCGGCGCGGGCCACGGTCGCCGCGCGGGCCACGATCCCGGTCGCCACCCTCACGGCGCGGACCACGGTCGCCGCCGCGGCCGCCGTCGCGACGACGATCGCCGTCACGGCCGCCACGGTCACCGCGCGGGCCACGGTCGCCGCCTTCGCGCGGCTCGCGGGGCGGACGGGTGTCCTCCAGCTCGGCGCCGGTCTCCTGATCGACGACGCGCATCGACAGGCGGACCTTGCCGCGCTGGTCGATCTCGAGGACCTTGACCTTGACTTCCTGGCCTTCGCTCAGGGCGTCCGAGACCTTCTCGACGCGCTCGTTCTTGATCTCCGAGACGTGGACGAGCCCGTCCTTGCCGCCCATGAAGTTCACGAACGCGCCGAAATCGACGAGATTGACCACCTTGCCGGTGTAGATCTTACCGACCTCGGGCTCCTCGACGATGCCCTTGATCCAGTTGATCGCGGCTTCGATCTGGCTGTGGTCGCTCGACGAGACCTTGATCACGCCCTCGTCGTCGATATCGACCTTGGCGCCAGTGGTGGCGACGATCTCGCGGATCACCTTGCCGCCGGTGCCGATCACATCGCGGATCTTCGACTTGTCGATCGTCATCGTCTCGATGCGCGGCGCGTGCGCCGACAGCTCTTCACGCGTGTGATCGAGTGCCTTGGCCATCTCGCCGAGGATATGCGCGCGGCCTTCCTTGGCCTGGGCCAGGGCGACGCGCATGATCTCCTCGGTGATGCCGGCGACCTTGATGTCCATCTGCATCGTGGTGATGCCTTCGGAGGTGCCAGCGACCTTGAAGTCCATGTCGCCGAGATGATCCTCGTCGCCGAGGATGTCGGAAAGGATCGCGAAATCCTTGCCCTCGAGGATCAGGCCCATCGCGATGCCCGAGACCGGGCGCTTCAGCGGCACGCCGGCATCCATCATCGACAGCGAACCGCCGCAGACGGTGGCCATCGAGGACGAACCGTTGGACTCGGTGATGTCCGAGAGAACGCGGATCGTGTAGGGGAAGTCCTCCTTCGACGGCAGCACCGGGTGCAAAGCGCGCCATGCCAGCTTGCCGTGACCGACTTCGCGGCGGCCCGGGGCGCCGAAGCGGCCGACTTCACCGACCGAATAGGGCGGGAAGTTATAGTGCAGCATGAAGTGCTCGTAATTGAGCCCGTTCAGCCCGTCGATCATCTGCTCGGCGTCGCGGGTGCCAAGCGTGGTGGTGCAGATCGACTGAGTCTCGCCGCGCGTGAACAGCGCCGAACCGTGCGCGCGGGGCAGGAAGTGCACCATCGCTTCGATCGGGCGGATCTGGGTGGTCGAGCGGCCGTCGATGCGCGTGCCGTCCTTGAGGATGGCGCCGCGGACGATTTCCGCTTCCAGCTTCTTCATCAGCTTGCCCGCGGCCATCTGGTCCTGCGGCGAGGCGTCGGCAAAGGCAGCCTTGCCCTTGGCGCGCGCTTCGTTGAGCAGGTTCGAACGCTTGGACTTGTCGACCACCTTGTAGGCGGCGGCGATGTCCTTGCCGATCAGATCCTTGAGCTTCTTCTTGGCGGCCGAGAGATCGGCCTGCTCGGCCATTTCCCACGGATCCTTGGCGGCCTGCTCGGCGAGGTCGATGATCGCACCCACCGCCTCGCGGCACGCCTTGTGCGCGAACTGGACGGCGCCGAGCATGACGTCTTCCGAAAGCTCCTTGGCCTCGGATTCGACCATCATCACCGCATTGCCGGTGGCGGCGACGACCAGGTCGAGATCGCCTTCCTTGATCTGGGTGTTGGTCGGGTTGAGGATATACTCGCCATCGACATAACCGACGCGCGCGGCGCCGATCGGGCCCATGAACGGCACGCCCGAAATGGTCAGCGCAGCCGACGCCGCGACCATCGCCAGGATGTCCGGCTCGTTCTCGCCGTCATAGCTGAGAACCTGGCAGATCACGTTGATCTCGTTGTAGAACCCTTCCGGGAACAGCGGGCGGATCGGGCGGTCGATGAGACGCGAGACCAAAGTCTCCTTCTCGGTCGCGCCGCGCTCGCGCTTGAAGAAGCCGCCGGGGATGCGGCCGGCCGCGCTGTACTTCTCCTGGTAATGGACGGTGAGCGGGAAGAAGTCCTGCCCTTCCTTGACCGAGCGCGCGGCCGTGACGGCGCAGAGCACGACGGTTTCGCCGAGCGTCGCCATGATGGCGCCATCGGCCTGGCGGGCGACGCGGCCCGTTTCCAGAGTCAGCGTTTGACCGCCCCACTGGATTTCCACTTTCTTGGTGTCGAACATTTGTTTTCCTTCACTCCCCACGCCCGATGCGCGGGGGGCCTATTGAGCGAGCCGGTTTGGCTCGTTTGGAGTGCGGCCGGATTGCCGCCCTCCAGTGTGCTCCTGCGAAGGCAGGAGCCCAGGGTTACATGCGATTTCGCTTGTGGCCCTGGATCCCCGCCTGCGCGGGGATGACCTAATACGTAAACGGCCCGCCGAGGCGGGCCGAACGATTAGGTCACTTGCGAAGACCCAGCTTGCCGATCAGCGCGGTGTAGCGGTCGGCATCCTTGGCCTTGAGATAGTCGAGGAGCGACCGGCGCTTGTTGACCATCATCAGAAGGCCGCGGCGCGAGTGATTGTCCTTGGCGTGGCCCTTGAAGTGCTCGGTCAGGTTGACGATGCGCTCGGTGAGGATCGCGACCTGGACTTCGGGGCTGCCGGTGTCGCCGCTCTCGCGGCCATGTTCCTTGATGAGCGCTTCCTTGCGCTCGGCGGTGATCGTCATGTGTTTTCCTTCGACATCTCTACAAATTGAACCCGCGAACCACCCGGACGAGCCCGGCTTCGGCTTCCACCAGCGCGACGGGCGTATCGCCCAGCATCGCGAAGTGTTGGCCATCCCTCAGACCAGAGGTGTTCGCGGCGGTCCCGATCAAGACCCGCCCCTGACGGAGCAGCCCTGCCTGATCGGGGGTGAGGGATAGAGCCGGGATGTCGTCCAGCCCCGCCCTCAGCGGCAGGAGGCAGTCTTCAAGCGTGCGCGCCTTAGCGGCATCCGCCAGTTTGTCCAGCGAAATCGCGGAAGCGAGTGTGAAGGGCCCGGCCCTGGTGCGGCGGAGCATGGTGACATGGCCGACGCTGCCGAGCGCGCGGGCGATGTCGCGGGCGAGGCTGCGGATATAGGTGCCCTTGGAGACATGGGCAGTGAGGGTCACCGAGTCGGTGTCGCCCGCGACGAGCTTGAGCGAATGGATGGTCACCGCCCGGCTCGGGATTGCCACCTCCTCGCCGGCCCGCGCCAGATCATAGGCGCGCTCGCCATCGACCTTGATCGCCGAATAGGCCGGAGGCACCTGCTCGATCGGCCCGGTGAAGTGGGGCAGCACCGCCTCGATCTCAGCCAGCGAGGGTCGCACGTCCGATTCCACCACCGGTTTGCCCTCGAGATCGAGCGTATCGGTCTCGAGGCCGAACCGCACCGTGAAGTCGTAGATCTTGTCGCTGTCGAGCATCCGCCCCGCCAGCTTGGTCGCCTCACCCACCGCGATCGGCAGTACGCCCGTCGCCAGCGGATCGAGCGTGCCGCCATGGCCAACCTTCCACTTGCCATAGCCGCCCTCGCGCAGCGCACGCTTGACCGCGCTCACGCCCTGAGTCGAGCCGAGCCCCAGCGGCTTGTCGAGGATGAGCCAGCCATGCACGCCGTCTAGCTCCCGATCGGTATGCCCGCGCCCCACAGGAAGGTCGTGGCAATCTCCATCGCCATCGGCGCGATCACCTTGCGGACGATATCGAGCTCGGGCGACAGCATCGGCATGATCACCACCAGCGCGACCAGCAGCAACAGGCTGTATTGCGCCAACCCCGCGAACTTCGCCGCGAGATCGCGCGGCAGTAGCAGCTCGACGATCTTGCCGCCATCGAAGCCCGGAATGGGCAGCAGGTTGAACAGCGCCAACAGGCAACCGGTGGTGACAAGCGCGATCAGAAAGCGGAAAAGATAGGTGATCACCGGCACGTCCGCGCCGCTCGACACCGAATCGTACAGCGCCGCCGCCAGCACCGCGGCGATCGCGGCGACCAGCAACGCCACCACCGGACCGATGATCGCCACCACCGCCGCATCGGCACGGGGGCGTCGGTAATTGTCGCTATCGAGCATGAAGCCCTTGCCCCAGCCGAACACCGGCGCGCCGATCAGCGCGAGCATCGCCGGGATCGCCAGCGTCCCCACCGGATCGACATGCGCGGCCGGATTGACGGTGAGCAGCCCCATGCGCCGCGGCGTGGGATCGCCCAGCATATCCGCCACATAGGCGCGCGCCATCGACATCAGCACCAGCGTCAGCACCAGCGCCGGCATGAAGGTTAGCAGGTCGTAGATCTTGTCCAGAAAAGCCTCCGTCGGTCACCCGGCCTTAGCGCGGGTGCGGAATGGCTTCCAGTCAGACCGTCTTGCTCTTGCGGGGCTTGCGCTGCTTCTCGGGCGGCGGACCGCTGCGGACGATATCGTGGATCCGGCAGGATTCGCGCCCCGCAAGGATCGTGTCCCCGCGCGAGAGCGTGCTGCCGCCGCCGAAGGTCTTGATCCCGACGCCGAATGCATAGGGCAGCTCGGTGCAGCGCGCGAAGAAGCTCACATAATACCAGTCGCGGTGATTATCCTGCACATAGACGCCATAACCGCCCCGCTCGGGCGTGAAGGTGCGGATGCCGTGGCGGGTATTGGCGAACGGAATGTCGGCGCGCTCGCCCGAACGGGGCCCGGCGGTGGGGCCTGCTTCCTGCCGCTCGCTCTGGGCGTGCGCGGTCCCGGTCAGAGCGATGGTGGCAGCAAGGGCGGTTGCAAGAATTTTCATAACAATTTCCTCAGCTTGCCCCTTTTCGATTGGCTTGGCCTTACGCGACCGAACCTGTACGCTGCATGAAGTGTTTGCGGCAAAGCGCGACATAGCGCTCGTTTCCGCCGATCTCCTTCTGTGCGCCCTCGCGGATCGCGTTGCCCGCATCGTCGACGCGCAGGTTCATCGTCGCCTTGCGCCCGCATTCGCACACCGATTTGAGCTCGATCAGCGCGTCCGCCAGCGCGAGTAGCTCGGCGCTGCCGGGAAACAGCCGCCCCTGGAAATCGGTGCGCAGGCCATAGCAGAGCACCGGAATCCCCACCTCGTCGGCCAGATGCGCGAGCTGGCGGACCTGCGCGGCCGAGAGAAACTGCGATTCATCGACGAGAATGCAGGCGAGCGTCGCATTGAAATGCTCGTCCTCGGCGATCCGGCGCAGATCGGTCTCCTCGTCGAAGGGAATCGCGTTCTGCTTCAGCCCGATCCGCGAATCGATCACGCCCTTGCCGCCCCGGTCATGGATTCCGGCGGTGAAGAGCAGGGTGCGCATCCCCCGCTCGCGATAGTTGAAATCGGCTTGCAGGAGCGTGGTCGATTTGCCCGCGTTCATCGACGCGTAGTAGAAATAGAGCTTGGCCATGGATCACAGTTAGCGATCGTTTCGCTGCGGGCCAACCGGGCTGGATTTCGGCTGAAACCCCCTTTGCGTACAGCCGCTTGTCTGGCATCTTGCGACACTGGGCTTGGCGGGGGCCATCCATGAAGTTTGGCTTGTTTCGCGCGGGGCTAGCCGCGTGCGTATTGGGACTGTCGGGATTGGCGCTCGCCGCCGATCCACCGACCGACGTCCCCAGCGCCGCTGACTTCGCTGCGGCGCCCACGCTTTCCGATCCGGTGCTGTCGCCCGATGGCGCGCGTGTCGCGGTGCGCGGGCTCGGAAACGGCAAATCGCGCCTGTTGATCGTCGATGCCGCCGCCCCCGATCTCGCGGGCAAGCCCGTGACGCTTCCCGCGGGACAGACGCTCGAATCGTTCCGCTGGGCGGGGAGCGGCCGGCTGGTGGTCAGCCTCGCCGACGCGCGGGGCACGCGGCTGTTCGCGCTCGATCCCGCTACCTCGGGCCTCACCCCGCTGTCGGAGCGCGTTCGCGGCGAGGGCGACGAGATCCTCCATATCGACGGCGCCGGCCGCTTCCTCCTGCTCAGCAGCAAGGGGCCCAGGCGCGGGGCGCCGGGAGTCGACCGCGTCGATCTCGCCACTGGCGAGCGGATCCGCATCGTCCAGCCGCAGGAGCATATCCAGAGCTGGTTCGTCGACACTGATGGCGTGGTCCGCGCCGGGGTCGGCTATGGCGACGGCAAGCGCTGGCTGGTCTATCGCGCGGGCGAAGACCAGGCGTTCGCGCGCACCCGCCGCAAGGATACCGAGGACGAGAGCCTCGAGATCGACCAGATCGTGCCGGTCAAGGGCAGCGACCGCGGCTATGCCGTCGCGGGCGGCGGCAACGGCCGCTACGCGCTCTACCGCTACGACTTCACCGGCGACCGGATCGGCGAGCTGATCTACGAAAATCCCCGCGTCGATATCGACGGCTTCCAGGCCGACAATCAGGGCAATCTGCTCGGCGTGATCTTCACCGACGATCATGAGGAATTGCTCTGGCTCGATCCCGCGCTCGAGGCGATTCAAGCGCGGATCGACGCGGTACTGCCCGGCACGGTCAACCGCATCGCATCGATGAGCGACGACCGGGCGCGGCTGCTCATATGGAGTAGCGCCGCCAACGATCCCGGCGCCTGGTATGTCTATGACGGCAAGAGCGGCACCGCGTCGCTGCTCGCCCGCCCGCACGCCGCGCTCGCGGGGAAGCGCCTCTCACAGGTCAGCGCGGTGCGCTACGCCGCGCGCGACGGGCTCGAGATCCGTGCCTATCTCACCCTCCCCGCCGGGCGCGACCCCAAGGGGCTGCCGCTGATCGTGATGCCGCATGGCGGCCCCTTCGCGCGCGACGACATGCGCTATGACGGCTGGGTCCAGTATCTCGCCTCGCGCGGCTATGCCGTGCTCCAGCCCAATTTCCGCGGCTCGACCGGTTTCGGCCGCGATTTCGTCGCCAAGGGCGATGGCGAATGGGGCCGGGGGATGCAGGACGATATCGACGACGGCGTCCGCTGGCTCGCCGCGCAGGGCGTCGCCGATCCGAAGCGCGTCTGCATCATGGGCGCCTCGTTCGGCGGCTATGCGGCGATGTGGGCGGCGGTGCGCAATCCGGATCTGTATCGCTGCGCGGTCAGCTTCGCGGGGATCTCGGACATTGCGGGCCAGCTCCGCTTCGACCGGCCGGGTTTCGAGAATGGCCGCAGCTTCAAGGGGTGGCAGGCGCGGATCCAGGGCGCGCGCGGGTTTGAGCTCGCCTCGATCTCGCCGCTCGCCCAGGTCGCGCGGCTGCGCACCCCGATCCTGATCGCGCATGGCGAGGCGGACGATAATGTGCCGGTGATCCAGTCGATCCAGCTCCACGACGCGCTGACCAAGCTCGGGCGGCCGCACGAGTTCGTCGTCTATCCGGGCGAAGGCCACGGCCTCGACAATCCGGTGAACGAGGCCGACTTCCTCAATCGCGTCGGCGTGTTTCTGGACAAGAATAACCCGGCCAATTGAATCCAGCGCTTCCCCGGCGAAGGCCGGGCCCCGGTTGGGAAGGCCTCGCGGTTCTCGCGCTACTGCCAGTTCGCCGATCCGGGCCCCCGGCCTCCGCCGGGGAAGCGCTTCAATAATCTGGGACTTGCCCCCACGGGAGCGGACGCGTATATCGCCCCTGCTTTCTCGACATCGTCAAACATGCCGAGCCGGTCCCGCGAGGGTCCGGTAGCGAAGACGCATATCTGATTCGAAGGACCCGCATGGCGGATATCGCCGCACTCACGACGCTGATCGAGCCCGAGGCGCAAGCCCTGGGGCTGGCGCTCGTGCGCGTGAAGATGTTCGGCGGGACCAGCGATCCGACGCTGCAGGTGATGGCCGAGCGCCCCGACACCCGCCAGCTGACCATCGAGGATTGCGCCGCGCTCTCGCGCCGCATCTCGGACGTGCTCGACGCGCTCGAAGCTGAGGGCAAGGACCCGATCGACCATGCCTATCGGCTCGAGGTCAGCTCGCCGGGGATTGACCGCCCGCTCACCCGCCTCCAGGACTTCGGCGACTGGAAGGGGCATGAGGCCCGCGTCAACCTGACCGGCCCGACCGAGGATGGCCGCAAGCAGCTGACCGGCACCCTGATGGGGATCGGCGGCGAGAACGTCACCGTCGATGTCCATAAATACAAGCTCGTCACCGTCCCCTTCGGCCTGATCGCCGACGCCAAGCTGACGATGACCGACGCACTGATTGCCGCAACCGCGCCCCTTTCCAGCGAGGGCGCCGAAGAATTCGAGACAGAGGAACAAGACTGATGGCCACTGCCATTTCCGCCAACAAGGCCGAGCTGATCGCGATCGCCGATTCGGTCGCCAAGGAAAAGCTGATCGACCGCGCCATCGTGATCGAGGCGATGGAGGACGCGATCCAGCGCGCCGCCAAGAACCGCTACGGCATCGAGAACGATATCCGCGCCAAGCTCGACCCCAATACCGGCGACCTGCGCCTGTGGCGCGTCGTCGAAGTGGTCGAGGCGGTCGACGATTATTTCAAGCAGGTCGATCTCAAGGGCGCGCAGAAGCTCCAGAAGGACGCCAAGGTCGGCGACTTCATCGTCGATCCGCTGCCCCCTATCGAATTCGGCCGCATCCAGGCCCAGGCATCGAAGCAGATCATCTTCCAGAAGGTCCGTGATGCGGAACGGGAACGCCAGTTCGAGGAGTTCAAGGACCGCCAGAACGAGATCATCACCGGCGTGGTGAAGCGCGTCGAGTTCGGGCACATCGTGGTCGATCTCGGCCGCGCCGAGGGCGTGATCCGCCGCGACCAGCAGATCCCGCGCGAGATCGTCCGCGTCGGCGATCGCGTCCGCTCGATCATTCTCAATGTCCGCCGCGAGAACCGGGGCCCGCAGATCTTCCTGAGCCGCGCGCATCCCGAGTTCATGAAGAAGCTGTTCGCGCAGGAAGTGCCCGAAATCTACGACGGCATCATCGAGATCAAGGCCGCGGCCCGCGATCCCGGCTCGCGCGCCAAGATCGGCGTCATCTCGCACGATGGCGGCATCGACCCGGTCGGCGCGTGCGTCGGCATGAAGGGCAGCCGCGTCCAGGCGGTCGTCCAGGAGATGCAGGGCGAGAAGATCGACATCATCCCCTGGTCGCCTGACACCGCGACCTTCGTGGTCAACGCGCTCCAGCCCGCCAATGTCAGCCGCGTCGTGATCGACGAAGAGGATGACCGCATCGAAGTCGTCGTCCCCGACGATCAGCTGTCGCTCGCCATCGGCCGCCGCGGCCAGAATGTCCGCCTCGCCTCGCAGCTCACCGGCAAGGCGATCGACATTCTCACGGAAGCCGACGCCAGCGAGAAGCGCCAGAAGGAGTTCGTCCAGAACAGCGAGATGTTCCAGAACGAGCTCGATGTGGACGAGACTTTGGCCCAGCTGCTGGTCGCCGAGGGCTTCGGCTCGCTCGAAGAGGTCGCCTATGTCGAGCTCGACGAGATCGCGAGCATCGAGGGCTTTGACGAGGAACTCGGCCAGGAGCTGCAGAGCCGCGCCGCCGAGGCGCTCGAGCGCCGCGAGGAAGCCAATCGCGAGCTGCGCCGCTCGCTCGGCGTCGAGGACGATCTGGCGACCATGCCCTATCTCACCGAAGCGATGCTGGTCACGCTCGGCAAGGCGGGCATCAAGACGCTCGACGACCTGGCGGACCTCGCCACCGACGAGCTGGTCGAGAAGAAGCGCCAGGAACCGCGCCGCCGCAACGAGGACGCCCCCAAGCGCCCCGAGCACAAGGGCGGCGTGCTCGCCGAGTACGGCCTGAGCGACGAGCAGGGCAACGAGATCATCATGGCCGCCCGCGCGCACTGGTTCGCGGACGAAGAAACGGCGCCGGCCGGTGGGGAGGACGCTGTTGCGGACTCCGAACAATGATGAGGGCCTGACCCCCACCACCGACGGACCCATCCGGAAGTGCATACTTTCGGGTGACAGGGAGACGCGCGCGCATCTCGTGCGCCTTGTCCTGTCCCCCGATGGCGAGGTGCTTCCCGATGTCCGCGCCAAGGCTCCCGGCCGCGGCGCCTGGATCGGCGTGACCAAAGCCGAGCTCGAAGCCGCGCTCGGCCCCAAGGGCAAGCTCAAGGGCGTGCTCGCGCGTGCCTTCAAGACCGGCGATATACGCATCCCCGCCGACCTGCCCGAGCGGATCGAGGCCCAGCTTCGGCGGGGCGCGCTCGACCGGCTGGGGCTGGAAGCCAAGGCGGGGGCGGTCGTCACCGGCGGCGAGAAGCTCGACAAGGCGGCGCGCTCGGGCAAGCTCCACGCGCTGTTCCATGCCAGCGACGCGGGCGCGGACGGGGCGGGCAAGCTCGCCCAGGCCTGGCGCGTGGGCAGCGATCGGGAAGGCAGCGGGCTCAAGGGCTTGGTTTTGCCCGTCCCGCGCACCATATTGTCATTGGCGCTTGGCCGCGAAAACGTGGTACATGCAGGCCTTACCGACCCGCGCGCAGCGAAGCGGGTGAGCGATGCGCTTGCCCGTTGGCTGCACTTTATCGGACCCGAACCCTATCCCGTGCCTTGCGAAAAGCTTTCGCAGGGCGCATCGGCGCTCCCGGAAGACGGAACGCCGGACCAACACGATGAATTGACCGAAGGACTTTGAGCGAGCGCATGAGCGACACCGAAAACGAAAAGCCGAAACTGGGCATGCGCGCGCCGCTGGGCCTCAAGCGCACGGTCGAGACGGGCAAGGTGAAGCAGAGCTTCAGCCATGGCCGCTCGAACACCGTCGTGGTGGAAGTGAAGCGCCGCCGTATCCTGGGCCCCCAGGACCGCGCGACCGAAGAGCATATCGAGGCCGCGCCCGAGCCCACGCCCGCACCGGTCGCTGCGCCCGCGCCCGCCCCGGCGCCGCGCCCGGCCGCGCCGAGCGAGACCGCGCAGGAGCGCCAGGCCCGCCTGCTCCGCGAAGCCGACGAACAGCGGATGAACGCGCTCGAGGAAGCGCGCCGCCGCGAGGAGCGTGAACGCGCCGAGGCGATCGAGGCCGAAGCCCGTCGCGCCGAGGAAAAGGCGCGCGCCGACGCCGAGCCGAAGAGCGCGCCGGCCGCCGAACCCGCGCCCGCGCCGGTCGAAGCCGCGCCGGCACCCGCGCCCGAGCCCGTCGCGCCACCGCCACCGCTGGTCGAGCTCCAGCTCGATCCGAGCCGCCCCGCGCCGCGCCGCTTCACGCCGGTCGCGCGCCCCGAAATCCCGCGCCCCGCGCCCAAGCCAGCGCCCGAGCCCGAGGCCCCGCGCGAAGCCGCGTCCGCCCCTGCCGCGCGTCCCGCCCCCGGCGGCGCGCCCGGGCTCAAGCGTCCGCCCGAACCCACGCGCCCCTCGCGCGACCGCAAGGGCGGGGACGACCGCCGCCAGTCGGGCAAGCTCACGGTCAACCGCGCGCTCGGCGACAATGACGGCGCCCGCGCGCGCTCGCTCGCCGCGCTCAAGCGTGCGCGCGAGAAGGAACATCGCCGCCTGGGCGGCCCGCGCGAGCCGCAGGCCAAGCAGATCCGCGACGTCCAGGTGCCCGAGACAATCACGGTCGGCGAGCTCGCCAACCGCATGGCGGAAAAGGGCAGCGACCTGGTCAAGACGCTGTTCAAGATGGGCATGCCCGTCACGATGACGCAGACGATCGATCAGGATACCGCCGAACTGCTCGTCACCGAATTCGGCCACAACATCGTCCGCGTCTCGGATTCGGACGTCGACCTGGCGATCGATACGACCGAGGATGCGGAGGATACGCTCCAGCCGCGTCCGCCGGTGGTGACGATCATGGGCCATGTCGATCACGGCAAGACCTCGCTGCTCGACGCGCTGCGCGGCACCGATGTGGTGCGCGGCGAGGCCGGCGGCATCACCCAGCATATCGGCGCCTATCAGGTCACGCTGAAGGACAAGTCGAAGATCACCTTCCTCGACACGCCGGGCCATGAGGCCTTTACCGAGATGCGCGCGCGCGGCGCCAATGTCACCGACATCGTCGTGCTGGTGGTGGCGGCGGACGACGGGCTGATGCCGCAGACGATCGAGGCGATCAACCACACCAAGGCGGCCGGCGTGCCGATGATCGTGGCGATCAACAAGATCGACAAGC
>CBINJP010000020.1:0-70586 GCA_966251045.1 uncultured Sphingomonas sp. | reverse complement strand
GGCCGGTTGGATGCCCCGAATCGTTTTGTCGATTAATTACTGAGTTTTAAATCTGTTTTTTTGCACTCCACTACCGGACTCCGAGGGCCGGTATCCGCCTTTCATGAACAAGCGCCGGGGATCGCCGCCCAGGCAGCCGTTCGGGCCGGCCGGGGGCGCTCACGCGCCGGGCAAGATCAGGGTGCCGGCTGCAGCCCGCTTTCGGTCGCGATGCGGTGCGCGTAACGCGAGCGCAGAAAGGCGATGAACGCGCGCCCCTGCTCGGGCTGCGCCGACAAGGTGACGGTGCCGGCGGAAAAGCGCGTGACCTTCTGGAGGTCGGCGGGCAGGAGCCCGACGATACGGATACCGGCGATCGGCTTGAGCTCGCTAAGTTGCTGGAAGCCGATCTCGGCCTCGCCCCGCGCCACGATCAGACCGACGGGCGTCGCCTCGATCTTGCGCGCCTTGCCCGTCATCGCATCGGCGATGCCGAGCCTCGGGAAGAGCTGGGTCGAGATATAGACGCCGCTCGCGCTGTCCGAATAGGCGACCGATCGCGCGCGCAACAGCGTGTCGCGCAGCGCCTCGGGGGTAGAGATATCGGGAACCGGCGCACCCGCCTTCACCGCCATCGCGATCGGCGAAAGGACGAGATCGCGCACGCTTTCCGGCCGCACCTTGCCCGCGCCCGCCAGCCGGTCGAGCGATTCGCGCGCGAGGATCACCACGTCCGCGGGCTCGTTGCGCCCGAGGCGATTGGGAATCGCATTATAGGTCGCGCCCATCGAGGGCCCGGTCACGATGACGAGATGGACCCCGCTGCGCCGCTCATATTCGGGGGCCAGCTTGCGCAGCGTATGCTCGAACGCGCCCGAGACCATCACCGTCAGCTGCGGCTGGGAGGCTTGTTCGCGAAGCGGCGCGCACCCGCCCTGGCCGGCTGCTGCGAGCAGCAGCGCGGCCAGGGCGAGCAGCGAGCGGCGCTGGAAGCGCTGGTGCACGCCCCTAGCGCTCGAACCGGATACCCACACGGAAGATGCGGCCGAGCGTGTCGTAGAGCGTCGGGTTGGCCGCGAAGGCGAAGAAACCGCCGCCAGCGCCGTCGCGCGGGACGATCGCGGGATCGGCGTTGGTCAGGTTCTTGACGTTGACGAACGTCTGCACCCGCGCCCCGCCGACATTGAATTTATAGACGAAGCTGGCGTCGAGATAGAAGGCGCCGGGCAGATAGTTGGAGCTGATCGTCGGGTTGGCAGTGGTGCTCGCGGGGCAGGCCGAGGCGCATTCCACGAACATATTGTCGATCGTTCCCGAGCTGATCCCCCGGCCGCCCAGCGTCACGCCGATGCTGTCGGTCGAATAGTTGAGGTTGATCGCATAGCGCCAGTTGGGCGGCCCATTGTCGCCGTTGCTGCCGACCGTGTCGGTGGCGGGCGAGATGCCGTTGTTCGAATAATTTTTCAGATAGTGCGTCGCGAGCACGCGGAAGGCGATCCGGCCGGGCGCGCCGGGCACGATGCTGTCGAGCGGGCGGACATAGCTCGCCTCGAAATCGATCCCGCGCGCGGTCTGCGAGACGAGGTTGAACGGCTGGCGCAGGATCTGGCTGAAGATCGGCTGGCCGCCCGCGTTGGTGCCGCGGGTGATCGCATTGCAGGCGGTGGTGTTGCCCGCGAAGCAATAATCGACGGTTTCCTGCGGCGTGATCGATCCGATCGCGTCGGCGATGTCGATATTGTAATAATCGACCGAGGCATTGAAGCCGGGGATGAAGCTCGGCTGGAACACCACGCCCAGGCCCAGGGTCTCCGCGATTTCAGGCGTCAGGTTGGGATTGCCGACCCGGAGGCCGGTATAGGAGGTGACCGCGTTGCCGCGGGTCGGGTCGCGCACCGTGCTGGTATTCGCCACGCCGGCGGTGAACAGCTCGGAGAGGTTGGGCGCGCGGATGTCGCGCGAGCGGGTGGCGCGGAAGCGGATGTCGGGGATCGGCTCCCAGGTTCCGCCGACCTTCCAGGTCGTCACATAGCCCGAAGTGCTGTAGTCGGTGGCGCGGACCGCGCCGTTGATCTCGAGCGAATGCGCGAGAGGAAGTTCCTTGGCGAGCGGCACCACGAGCTCGAGAAAGGCTTCCTTGACGTCGTACTGGCCCTTGCTGACCAGGAAATTGCCGTTGCGCCAGCCCGAGCTGTAGACCGGATCGACCACGCCATCGACCGTCTCGCGGCGCCATTCGGCGCCGGTCGCCAGCGACACCGGCCCCGCCCAGGTCGAGAAGGGCTCGCCGGTGATGCTGAACACGGCGACGTCCTGCGTATAGGTTTCGTCGCGATGGGGCGAACCGATCACATAGTCGATCGCCGCCGGGTTCGCGACGCCCGTGCCGAACAGATTGAGCGGCACACAGCCATTGTTCGGACTGGCCAGCGTCGAGCGGCAGACGATCTGCCCGGTGGTGGGATGGCGCACCGCGTCGATCGCGGCGTTGAAGCGCGAGGTGTTGGTGATCGCCGGCAGCGTCTGCGACGAATTGGTGACCCCGCGCTGATAATAGGCGTTCCACGCCCATTGCGATTCGCCAATCGTGAAATGCCCTTCGCCGCCGACTACGTAGCGCTGCACGGTGCGCTCATTGTCGGTGCCGCGGCGAGGCAGGTCGGTGATGAACTTGCCGAAGCTGAACTGAGTGATACCCAGCCGCTGCGCCTCATCACGCACGCTTTGCGGCAGGAAGGCGTTGTCGGCTTTGATCGTCAGGTCGCCCAAATGATATTGCTCGGACGAGCTGTTGATCACGTGATCGCGGTTCCACGATGCCTGCACATAGAGGTTGATGTCCGGGGTCACGTCGAAGCTGACTCGCCCGAACACGCCCTGCCGGTCCTCGGGCGAGGTCAGGGTGACGCTCTCGTTGAGCTGGTTCGCCTGCCAGTTGCCGCCGATCGTCCAGGGATCCTTGGTCTGGGCGCCATAGACGAAATTATAGGTCTGTCCGCCCGGCCCGAAGGCGATGCCGCGCAGCGCGGTGCTGGTGATGATGCCGCCGGGAGTCGAGTTGCTGATCTGCGCGCCCGAGGCGACCAGCCGCTCGGGCTGACCGTTGCCGGCGACATAGGCCGGATTGGTGTCGATGATGAAGGTGCCGGTCTTGTTCCAGGCGCGATCCCCGGTTCCGTAGATGCCGTCGGCATGCGCAAGCTCGCCGCTGAGCAGCACATGGCCGCGCCCGCCGGCGAATTCGAAGCCGGCCGCGAGCGAGGCGTTGTAGCGCTGGTCGTCGCCATAGGTGGTGACGCCGCCGCTGATCTCACCCTTGATCCCGGTGAAATCCTTGTCGAGGACGAAGTTGACCACGCCCGACAGCGCGTCCGAGCCATAGGCGGCCGAGGCGCCGCCGGTGACCACTTCGACGCGCTCGACCAGCGCCTGCGGGAAGGTGTTGATATCGACCACGCCGGTGAGGCTCGACGCGACCGACCGCTGGCCAGCGAGCAGCACCAGGGTGCGCGAGGAGCCGAGATTGCGCAGGTTCAGCGCGTTGAGGCCGGCAAGGCCGCTGGAGATCGCCGAGTTGGAGTTGGCCGGCGTGGCGCTGCCCGAAAGCTGCGGCAGATCGTTGACGAAGTCGGCCACATTGGCGGAGGCGGAGTTCTGGATCTGCTCGCTGCCGATCACCGTGAGCGGGGTCGGCGCCTGATAGCCGTCGCGCTGGACGCGGGTGCCGGTGACGGTGATCGCGGGTTCGCTATTATCGTCGGACTGTTCCGATGCGGCGGGCGTCTCGTCGGTGTTCTGGGCATGGGCCGGGGCGCTGGCGAGCGCGGCGATCAACGCCCCCGCGCTGGCCGCGGCCATGGCACGTCGCCGCACGCGGCTGTCGAGACGATCGTTGAGCAACTTCATGGTGATTCCCTCCCTGCGAAGGCTCGAGCCTTCGTCCTTTGCGACACGAGCACACGACTCCCGAGGCGGGGCCGCCGCGTGATTTCATTCAATTCCGGTGGTGTTTCTAAGGCGTTTCCCCTGGATCAGCCCGGCGCCGGCGCCGGGGACGAACGCTGCAGCAACGGCCGCAGGGTCCGCATGTCGCGGCGGTTCTCCAGGTCGAGCAGCGCCGCGATCAGCGCGCGGCTGCGCGCCTCGCCCAGCACCGGGGCCATCAGCGGATGGCATTTGGCGACCACCTGATCGCGCGACATCGGATTGCCCGGCGTGCCGAGCAGGAAGCCGATCTGTTCGGAAACCTGGCTGCCGTCGTCGAGCGTGAGCGTGATCGTCGCCGGATGCGCCGGATCGAGCCGGACCAATTTGGTGAGGCGGGCGATGCGCGGATCGGCGACGCGGCTGTCGTCATGCGCCGATTCGAAGGTCACCGTGCCGTCGACCAGCATCAGCGAGACGAGATGCTGAACCGAGATTGAGGCCATGCCGCGATCGTCGACCACCGAGCCGGGCCGGAGCCTGATCGTGATCCCGGTGACGCGGGCCGGATCGACCTTCTGGCGCTTGAGCAGGCTTTCGAGCGCTTCGAGGAAGGGCTGGGCCGGGAAGCCCGCGGTCCATTTCTTGATGCTGGTGCGCGTGATCTCGAAGCGCTTGCCCAGCGCCTCGGCCAGCCCCTCGCCCTTGCCGGGGACGCCCATGGCGAGCAGGAAATTGCCGTCGCCCGACAGGAAATCGTCGACCGCGGTCCAGCCGTCCTCGACGAGCAGCGCGGCGGTGACGCCATTGCGCGCCGGCGCGCCGCCGAACACGAAGCCCTTCATCATGTGATCCTGGTCGCGATACCAGTCGCGCATCCCGGCGGCCTGTTGCGCGCAATATTCGAGGACGAAGCGCATCCGGCGCGCGTCGAAACCGATCGCGCCCGCCGCCGCCGCGCCCGCGCCGAAGGTGCCGCACATCTGGTGCGTACTGCGCGAACGGAAGGCGGGCAGCGGGCGCAGCAGATCGAGCATCCGCCCGCCGACATCATAGCCGAGCGCCACCGCGCGGACGAAATGCGCGCCGCCGGTGCCGAACTGCTCCGACGCGGCGAAGGCGGCCGGCACCACCGCGCAGCCCGGATGCCAGCCGACCGAACGCCACCGGTCGCCGTCATCGGGATCGACGCGCGCGAGCGAATCGTCGGTCTCGTCCGAATGGGCGAGCGTCCCGTTGACCAAAGCCGCGTCGATCGCGCCGCAGCTGAGTTTCGATGCGGCGACGGTCGCGGTCTTCGCGCTGCCATAGCGGCGCGCGAAGCCGAGCGCGGCGCGGCCCGGCGGCAAGGTGCTGCCCGAGATCATCGCGGCGAAGGTATCGAGGATATGATGCTTGGCCCGCTCGAGCACCGCGGGCGGCAGCGCGCGCTCGCGCGCCTCGCTCATATAGGTGCTGAGCGCGAGGGTGACGGGGCTCAGCGCCTCGGGGTCGGCAGCCCATGCCCGCCCGGCGGGCAGGGCGCTCGCGGCGGCGAGCCCGCCCGCGAGACCGATCAGCTCGCGCCGTGTCGGCATGGCGGCGGGGGACGGGCCGGCCCCGTCTTTCTCCCCCGCGCCGGCGACCCGAAACCACTGCACTGCTGACTTCCCCATGATAGTCATCATCCAATCATTCTTAGGCCGCGCGCGCGAAAGCCCGGCATATCAAGCCTTCCGGCACCTATAGCCCTGAGCTATGGGCCGCGTCGGGCGCGGGGGCCGCGATTTCTCCCTGCAGCCGCGCGACGACCGTCGTCACCGTCAGGTTCGCGCTCGCGCTGGGCACGGTCCGGGTCATGTCGAGCAGCCGGTCGAACGGGAGGATGAATCCCACGATCAGCGCGGTCTGCTCGGGCCCTATTCCGGCGGCGGAAAGCACCGCGGCGAGCATGAACAAGGAGGCGGAAGGGATGGGCGCGGTGCCAAGCGCCGCCAGAACCGCGGTCAGCAGCACGATCCCGAGCGTCCCCGCGTCGATCGGCACCCCGAACAGCTGGAGCCCGAACATGCTGAGCAGCCCGACATACATGGCGGTGCCGTCCTTGCCGATGCTGGCGCCGAGCGGCAGCACCATCGACGCGACCGGCCGGGCGATGCCGAGATTGTCCTGCGCGACGCGCATCGCCACCGGCAACGTCGCCGAGCTCGACGCGGTCGAGAAAGCGACGACCAGCGCGTCGGCGATGCCGCGGAAGAAGCGGTGGACGGGCATGCGCGCGACCAGCCGGACCAGCAGGCTGTGCACCACCAGCATCTGCACCAGCGATCCGATCACGACGCACAGCGCCAGCGTGCCGATGCTCGCGAACACCGCGACGCCGTTCGCCGCGACCGCGCCGGCGACGAGCGCGAACACCCCGAACGGGGTGAACTCCATCACGTATCGAACGATGTGGAACAGCACGTTCGACACCGAATTGAGCAGCGCGGCGAGCGGCGCCCCCGCCTCGCCCGCCGCCACGGTTCCGGCGCCGAGCAGCACTGCGGTGAAAAGGATCGCGAGCATATCACCCTTGGCGAGCGCATCGAACAGGTTGAGCGGGACGATCCCGACCAGCTGCTCATAGACGGTCTTCGCCTCTCCCAGCGCATGCGGCGCGGCACCAGCAAGGCTGGTATGGCTGCCCGGCTGGAAGAGGATGCCGACAGCGATCCCCACCGACACCGCGATGACGGTCGTGGCGAGGAACAGCAAAACCGCCTTGCCACCGATCGAGCCGAGCCGCCGGGGATCGGCCAGCGAGGCGACTCCCGCCGCGACCGTCACCAGCACGATCGGCACCACCAGCATCCGGATCAGGCGAACAAAGATCTCGCCGAGAAAAGCGAACCAGGGCGTGGCCGCGGGCGCGAACAGCCCCAGCGCGGCGCCGAGCGCCAGCCCCGCCAGCACCCGCTTCCATAGCGCCACTCCAAACCATCCGCGCACCAAGGTCATGCGTGCCGGCCTCCCCACAGCGCGGGCCCGGGAGGGGCCAGCAACCCGTCGGCGCGCATGCGTGCGCCGCCGTCACGGTCCTGACTCAGCCAGAGCGGACCATCAAGGTCTACGAAGTCGGCAAGTGCCGCGATATGGAACGCCGGCGCAATGCCGAGCGAGGTGCAGACCATGCAGCCGGTCATGATTCCGAAGCCCCGCGCCCGCGCCGTGGCGACCAGCCGCAACGCCTCGGTGAGCCCGCCGGTCTTGTCGAGCTTGACGTTGACCACCGAATAGCGGCCCGCGAGCCGATCGAGATCGGCGCTGGTGTGGCAGGATTCGTCGGCGCAGAGCGGCACGTGGAGCGCCAGCCCTTCCAGGCATCCATCCTCGCCCGCTGGCAGCGGCTGCTCGACGAACGCCACGCGCAGTTCGGCCAACAAAGGCTGGAGCGCGATGAGGTCGCCGAGGCTCCAGCCCTCGTTCGCGTCCGCGATCAGCCGGACATCGGGCGCCGCCACGCGGATCGCCTTCAAGCACGCGGCGGGTTCGCCCATATCGAGCTTGGCCTTGAGCAGCCGGGCGCCGCTCGCGGCGGCAATGGCGGCGGCTTTGCCCATCGCCTCGGGCCGGTCGAGACTGATCGTGATCGCGGTGGCGACAGGTGCGGGGGGCGGCCCGGGGGGAGGGCCGCCCAGCCGCGTCTCGAGGTCCCACAGCGCGCAATCGATCGCGTTGCGCGCCGCGCCGGGCGTGAGCAGCCCCAGCAATTCCTCGCGCGTCGCGCCCGATTCGATCCTCGCCTTCACGGTGATGATCTGGCCGCGCACGCTCTCGGGCGTCTCGCCATAGCGCGCATAAGGGACCGCTTCGCCCCGGCCGGTCACCTCGCCCTGGCGCAGTTCGACCGTGACCAGCTCGGCCTCGGTCTTCACCCCCCGCGAGATGCGGAAGGGCGTCGCGAGCGGCCAGCGCTCTACGCTACAGCGCAGGGTTCGAAGCATTGCAGCAGCCGTTCGGCGATGCGGGCGACGCCGCTCACCATCGGATCTTCGCAGGGCAGGCCCAGTTCGCGCTCGATCGCCGCGCAGGCAAGACGGCCCGCCTCGGGATCGAGCCGCGAGCTGTTGAGCGCGACGCCGACCGCGATCACTTGCGGGTTGGTCAGCCGCGCGGCGGACAGGTTGGCGTCGATGCACGCCGCCAGATCGGGCAGCGGCCGCCCGGGAATTCCGCGGATATGCTCGCGCCCCAGCTCATGGCACAGCACGATCGCATCGGGCTGCGCACCATGCAGTAGCCCCAGCGACACGCCGGCATAAGAGGGGTGGTAGAGCGATCCCTGCCCTTCGATCAGGTCCCAGCCGCCATCGTCGCGCGCCGGCGAGATCTCTTCGGTCGCGCCCGAGATGAAGTCCGCCACCACCGCATCGATCGCGATGCCCGACTGGGCGATCAGGATGCCGGTCTGGCCGGTCGCGCGGAAATCGGCGTTGACGTGGCGCTTGCGCAGCTCGCGTTCCAGCGCGAGCGTCGTGTACATCTTGCCCACCGAACAATCGGTGCCGACGGTCAGCAGCCTTTTGCCCGCGCGCGGGCGGCCATTGCCGACCGCCAGATGCGCCGGGGGTTCGCGCACGTCGAACAATTGCCGCCCCGCCTCGCGCGCCGCCGCGACGATTTCGGGGCATCCGTTCAGCCGGTCGTGCAGCCCGGATGCGACATTGAGCCCCGCCCGCAGCGCCTCGACGACATGCGCGATCGCCTGCGGCCCCATCGAACCGCCGGCATTGGCCACGCCGAGGACCATGGTCTGCGCGCCCGCGGCGGCGGCTTCGGCGAACCCCATCCGGGGAAGCCCGAGCGTCAGCGTGCAGGCTTCGCCGCGAAATTCGCCGATGCACAGTTCCGGCCGCCACACGGCCAGCCCGCGCGACGTCTTCACCGCCAGCGGATCGGTGGCGTCGCCGAGATAGAGGAGATAGGGACCCGAAATGTTCATCGCTCTGCCTTGAGATCTGGCCGCTTCCGGCCGTTCCCCGCGATGATGGCAGGTTGGGGCAGGCTGCCCAGATTCAGAGAAGACCGACTATCATAACCGGCGGCTATACGGCGGCCGGCGCCAGGGTCTTTTCCAGCGTGGTGACGAAATCGCGTGCCAGCCGCGACAGCGGCCGGCTGACCAGATGGGTGCAAAAGACCTGGAACCGCGCGCCGCCCACCAGCGGGCGGAAATCGAGATCGCCGCCCAGATTGGCGCGCGCGGTGAATTCGTCGACCACCGCGAAGCCCGCGCCGCGCCGCACCAGCGCGGCCGCGACATAATAGGTCTGCACCGAGATCGCCGGGGTGCCGGGCGCCTCCTCGCTCACTTCGCGGTCGAACAGGGTGCCGACAAAGCCCGAATCAGTCAGCCGGATCAGGTCGCGGTGACGGAACATGTCGAGCGACACACGCTCGGGCGCATCGGGGAATTCGTCGCGGCGGAACAGCATCACCAGTTCGCCCGATCCGATCCCGATCCCGCTCAGCTGGGGGTGATGCGGCGCGTCATAGATGATCGCGAGATCGCTGTTGCGCTCATAGAGCGCGCGCAACACATCCTCGCGGTGGAGCGTGCGGATCTCGAACGAGACCTCGGGATGGCTGGCGCGGAACGCCGCCACCGCCGCCGGCGCCACGTCGAGCCCGAGCGAGGGCAGCACCGCGAGCCGCAAATGCCCCTCGCCCCCGCGCCGGAGGTTCTTGGTCGTCTCCTGGAGCGACTGGACGCGCGCATAGAGTTCGCGCGCCTCGTGGAACAGCACATGCGCCTCCTCGGTCGCGACCAGCCGGCCCTTGACCACGCGGAACAGCGGGAAACCGATCCGGCTCTCGGCGTGGCGCAGCACCTTGCTGACCGACGGCTGCGACACGTTGAGCGCGCGCGCCGCGGCCGAGACCGATCCCGACTGATAGACGGCGTGGAAGACTTCGATGTGGCGGAGGTTCATCATGGCGTACGACCTGCATATGATCGCGGCAGCGTATCGGCCCGCGCGGGCCTCGGCAAGGCAGCCATGCCCTGAGGTTATGGGTGTCCAAACCCTCTGAAAGGCCGTGCCGATTGACCTTTCGGCGCGACGCGCGCCAGTCTGTGCTGAACGAAAACGTCTGGCCGGGAGGGATAGAGTGTCGAGACTGCCCGCATGGTCGAGACGCATAATCGTCGCCGGGGCAATGCTCTGCACCCTCACCGCCGCACACCCGCTCCGAAAGTCCGCGCATTACGACGTGCTGATCCGCGGCGGGACTTTGTACGACGGCACCGGCAGCGAAGGCCGCCGCGCCGATCTCGCCATCACCGGCGACCGCATCGTCAAGCTCGGCGCGATCCCCGCCGATGCCAGCGCCGGCACGGTGATCGACGCCACCGGCAAGATCGTCGCGCCGGGCTTCATCGACGTCCACAGCCACGCCGCGCCCGGAATAATCGAGACCCCCGAGCTCGCCGCCGCGTTGCCGATCCTCTACCAGGGCGTCTCGACCGTCGTGATCAATCCCGACGGCAAGGGCCCCGCCGATCTCGCCCCGCAATTCGCCCGGATCCGCGCGCTGACACCGGGCGTGAACCTGGTGCCGCTGATCGGCCATAACGCGGTGCGCGAGGCGGTGATGGGGCTCGCCAATCGCGACCCTTCGCCCGAGGAACTGGCGCGGATGGAGGGGCTGGTCGCCAAGGCGATGGACCTCGGCGCGTTCGGCCTGTCGAGCGGCCCCTTCTACGTCCCCGGCAAATATTCGAAGACGCCCGAGCTGATCGCGCTCGCCCGTATCGCCGCGCGCTATCCGGGCGCGGTCCACACCAGCCACATCCGCGACGAATCCTCCTACGATATTGGCGTGCTCCGCGCGATCGGCGAGCTGATCGAGGTGTCGCGCCAGACCGGCATTCGCGGCGTGGTTACCCATATGAAGATGCTCGGGCCCAGTGTCTGGGGCCAATCGGCCGAGGCGATCCGGATGATCGAGGCCGCGCGCGCCGAGGGGCTTTCGATCTGGGCGGATCAATATCCTTATACCGCATCTGGATCGAACCTCGCTTCGGCGCTCGTGCCCGATTGGGCGCAGGAGGGCGGTGCGCAGGCATTGGCGAAGCGGCTCCAGGACCCGGCGCAACGCGCGAAGATTCGCGCTGCGATGGCGCCCAATCTCGCGCTGCGCGGGGGCGCGGCGACGATCCAGATCCGCAGCTACCCCGCCGATCACAGCCTTGAAGGCAAACGCCTCGACGTCATCGCCGCGGCGCGCGGGCAGGACCCTCTCGACACCGCGATCGACATGCTGATCGCGGGCGGCGCCAAGACGATCTCGTTCAACATGAGCGACGAAGATGTCGACGCGATCATGCGCCAGCCCTGGACGATGACCAGCACCGATGGCGCGCTGGTCAAGTTCGGGGAGGGCTCCGAACATCCCCGCGCCTACGGCACCTTCCCGCGCAAGATCCGCAGCTATGTGCTCGACCGTCCGGTGCTGACCATGGCGCAGGCGATCCGTGCCGCGACCGGGTTGCCCGCGATGGTCTTCGGCATCACCGACCGCGGCGTGCTGCGCGCGGGCGCTTTCGCCGACATCCTCATCTTCGATCCCGCCACGATCCGCGACACCGCGACCTATGACAAGCCGCACGCCTATGCCGAAGGCGTCGATTTCCTCTTCATCAACGGGCGCGCGGCGGTTTCCCGCGGCAGGGCGGCGCCCCAACGCTTCGGACGGCTGCTGCTGCGCCAGCGCTGACGCGCGAGCAGCCCTCCTTCCTCCAACAAGACTTTGGCGGCCGGCCCCGCGCCGGCGAAAGGAGCCCTATTGCCATGACAGATCCAGCAATCCTGACCAGGCGTTCGCCGGTCAAGAACGTCTTCATCGTCGCCAGCGGCAACTTCCTCGAAATGTACGATTTCATGGTCTTCGGCTATTACGCCAAGGCGATCGGCCAGACCTTCTTCCCGACAGGCAACGAAGCCGCGTCGCTGATGCTGGCGCTGATGACCTTCGGCGCGGGCTTCCTGATGCGCCCGGTCGGCGCGGTGGTGCTCGGCGCCTATATCGACCGCAACGGGCGGCGGAACGGGCTGCTACTCACCCTCGCGCTGATGGGCGTCGGCACGCTCGCGATCGGGCTGATGCCGGAATATGCGCAGATCGGCCTGCTCGCCCCGGTGCTGATCCTGCTCAGCAGGCTCATCCAGGGCCTGTCGGCGGGTGTCGAGGTCGGCGGGGTCTCGGTCTATCTTTCGGAGATCGCCACCCCCGGCCGCCGCGGCTTCTATGTCGCCTGGCAATCAGCCAGCCAGCAGGTCGCGGTGATCTTCGCGGCGTTCGTGGGCATGATGCTCAACACCTGGCTCTCGCCCGCCGAAGTGGCTGGGGACGGCTGGCGCATCCCCTTCCTGATCGGCTCGTTGATGGTCCCCTTCCTGTTCGTCATCCGCCACCTGCTCGAGGAATCGCCCGAGTTCGACAAGAGCGCGCCGCCGCCGACCTTCGGCATGCTCTATCGCAGCATGGCCGCCAACGCCCCGATCATGCTCGCGGGTATGTTCACCGCGGTGATGACCACCGTCTTCTTCTACATGATCACCGCCTACACCCCGACCTATGGCAACAGCGTCCTGCATCTGAGCGCCGCGGGCGCGATGATGGTGACCTTGTGCGTCGGCCTGACCAACTTCGTGATGCTGCCAACAATGGGCGCGGTGTCGGACAGGATCGGACGGCGGCCGCTGCTGATCGGCGCGGCCCTGCTTGCTATTCTCACCGGTTATCCGGCGCTGTCGTGGCTGGTCGCAGCGCCCTCGCTCACCCGGCTGCTGATCGTCGAGATCTGGCTGGCTTTGATCTACGCCACCTACAATGGCGCGATGATCGTCCACCTGACCGAGATCATGCCCAAGCGCGTGCGCACCGCCGGCTTCTCGATCGCCTATAGCTGCGCCACCGCGATCTTCGGCGGCTTCACCCCCGCGCTTGCCACCTGGCTGATCGCCGAGACCGGCGACAAGGCGATCCCTGGCGCCTGGCTCAGCCTCGCCGCCGCGATCAGCCTCGCCGCGGTGCTGCTCACGCGCAAGGGAGACCCGCAATGATCGCCCGCACGCTCGCCCCCAAGCTCGTTGCCGCCTGCCTGCTGCTCGCGATCCCCGCTTCCGCGCAGGATGCGCGCCCCTATGCGGGCCCGGTTTTCCAGCGCGACCAGCGCGTCGAACTCGCGCTCAAGGTCCGGGGCAGCTTCACGGTGGTCGCTGTGGGCGACATGATCCAGGTCGCCCCCTTCGCGCAAAGCAGCGATCCCGATATCGCCGCGCTCGTCAGCCTGATGCGCGGCGCCGACCTCACGCTCGCCAACAACGAGAATTTCATCGTCGATTTCGGCAGCTATCGCGGCCCCATCGGCCACCAGCGCTCGCCCGCGACCATCGCCGATGACTGGCACAGCATGGGCATCGACATGGTGACCAAGGCCAACAATCACACCTGGGACGGGGGCGAGGCGGGGCTTTGGGCGAATTTCCGCGAGCTCGACCGCGTCGGCATCGTCCATGCCGGCGCCGATTACAGCGCGACCGAGGCGCGGCTGACGCGAAGCTTCGCTACGCCCAGGGGCAGCGCGGGGCTGATCGGAGTCTATGCGCGCAGCGAGAGCACCAGCCGGATGTCGGGCATCGCGACCGGCGATCCGGTCTATGTCACCGCGCCCCAGCTCGAGCAGCTTAGGGCGATGCGCGACGCGATCGTCGCGCGCCGCGGCGAGACTCCCAATCCGATCGAAGTCCCCGCGAACAACGCCGACGAAGTCACTGTGTTCGGCACCAGCTTCCGCCTGCGCGGCGCGGAGGCCGCCGACCATCCCTTCGCCGCCAACCAGCGCCGGCGCGAGCAGGAACGCGGCGAGGTGACGTCGAAGACCAACGACCTCAACCTGATTACCTATAACGGCGTCACCGCCGAACAGATGGCGCAGCTCCGCGCGATTGCCGGCGACACGGGGACCGGCGACACGCTCGAGGCGTTCCGCACACGCTTCAAGATCATGCCCGGGCCCGGCGAATACGACTACGAGATGGAGCCGCAATCGCTGCGCAACATCCTGCGCGAGATCCGCACCGGCAAGCAGTTCAACGATTTCCTCGCGGTCACCGCGCACTGGCACCAGAACCGCTTCGCCTTTCAGCGCTATTCGAACGACCATTATCCGCCCGCCTTCCAGATCGAATTCGCGCATGCGGCGATCGATCAGGGCGCCGACCTGTTCTTCGCCCACGGGATGCACACGCTGAAGGGCGTCGAGATCTACAAGGGCAAGCCGATCTTCTACGGCCTCTCGAACTTCGTCTTCCAGTCGCAGATGGTGCGGACCTGGAGCGATCATGGCGATCAGCCCCCGGCCCCGCTCGACGGCCCGATCGTCGGCGAGGGCGAGACCAATGCGGTCTATTGGAGCCGGTTGCAGCAACCCGCCAACCTCGTCGCGCTGCTGACCCAAACCCGGTTCGACAAGGGCCGGCTGGTCGAGGTGCGCCTCTATCCCGTCGATCTCGGCCCGATCGACCGCCCCGGCTCGCAATTCGGCACCCCGCGCCGTCCCTCCCCCGCCATGGCGCGCCGCATCCTCGAGCAGGTGATCGACTATTCGCGCCCGTTCGGCACACAGATTCGCGTGCAGGGAGGCGTCGGAATCGTTCACATTCCCGGCTGACCGAAATGGCCCCGTGCTTACGGACTGACCGTATAGTTCGCGATCACGACCATTTCCTCGATCAGGCTCGGGATCGGCGCGGCGATGGGCAAGGGCGTGTCCAGCGCCAGGCCCGGAATCGAGGCGGACAGATATCCCGCGAGTTGGGGTTCCGCCGCCGGGCTGAGGGTTGTGGGGGTGCCTCCGATGGTGAGGTCATAGGTCGCCGGCGCTCCCTTGACCCGCGCCAGGATCCGCGTGGCCGAGATCGGGGTGGCGTGCCCGCTGGTGAGATAGGGCAATTCGCCTGCCGTCAGCGTCAGGTCGGCGGCGCCCGCCGTCACGAGGCGGTGCCACATGTCGGGCCGATCGCGCCTGAGGTCGATCGCGTGGAACAGGCCCGTGCGGCCCGTCGCCAGGACAATTGCATTCAGCCGCTCGCGTACGCCATTGGCGACCATCGTGCGGAAGCTGCCGCCGCCATCGCGCGCGGTGTAGCGAAGGTGCAGCACCAGATCGGAGATCGTCCCGTAATCGAATGACCTGAGCGTCGGCGGTAGTTCGATCATGAAGGTGCCGCAAAGGCCGCTACCCTCGAACGGCAGATAGCGTTCATCGTTGAGATCGAGCGCGAACAGGCCCGCATCGTCCTCGCTCCGGCTGGTCTCGATCGTCTGGATCGATCCGACATTATATTTGAACCGGGGATCGCCCGCCGGGTCCTCCGCATAGGCGGTGGCATCGGTCATCGCGCCGACGGTCTTGGCGGTCGATACGCGGACGCGGTTCGAGGTTTGGGTGACCTTTACCGGCACCGACGCATAGGGGCCGGCGACGCACGGCACCGTCACGCTCAGCGCCTTGATCCGCCGGAAATAGTGCCCAGGATGCTCGAGGTCGAACACTGCTTCGGGCAGCTGGATCACGCAGCGCCCGGTGGTGCGAAGCTCCAGCAAGGCGGTCGGATCCAGCCGGGCCAGCGACAATTGCTTGCTGATCTCGCGCTCGCGGACGTTTCGCTTGAAATGCGCGCTCTCCATCTGCCGCAGGTCCGCGACCAGGTTCTCCGCGGCGAGAAGCCCGCGGCGCGTGTCGTTCCACTGGCCCGCCCGGACGAAGCTGTCGGTCAGGCCCAGTTCGAAATTGTGGCACCGCTCGGCGGCCTTGGCGGCTTCGAACGCCAGGTTGAACATCCGTTTCGAAAGGCCGCGGGTCTGCTGCGCCAGCCAGTCGAACAGCTCGCGATTGGTGAACTTGCCCTTGAGATAGCTGAGTTCCGCGGCGGATTGCTGGCGCCGGATCCCGTGGAGCCGCAACTGTTCCTTGGCGATGGTTTCGCGAATGCCGGCGACCGCGATCTCGATGTCCGAGCGCTCGGCTTCCGCCTGCGCGACCGCCGCCGCCTGGCCCCAATCCTGTTGGCGCGTCAGATAGCTCGCCTGCTTGTCGAGCAGCCCCACCGCCTTGTCGAGCGCACCGACGCTGGCGCCGATCGCGCCGACCATCGCATCGCGCGCTGCCTGCGAGATCTGGTCGCCCCCGGTGGAGACATTGGCGGTAGGCGAGCCGCCAAAGCCGGCCGCGCCGACCATGAATTTGGGGATCAGCGCAAGCCCGCCCGCCGCGATATAGCCGATGGCCAGGACCGCCTGGAGACCGAGCGAAACCCCGGCGGTCGCCGTCCCCGCGATCTCCCACGCGTTCATGTACGGCCGCTCGCTGTAGAATTTCGCGGTGTCGGCGTGCATCCTGCGCACGCGCTTGGCGCTGGCGATGGCGCCACCCGCGGCCTTGACCTCCTCGCGCAGCACATTGGCCTGCTGCTCGAGATAACGGCCTTCGTTGGTCGCCTTGAGCACGGACAGGCCCTCCCCGTCCCCGCTGGCGATCGCCTGCTCCATCTGCCTGCCGAAGCTGCCGGCGATCTCGGCGAGCTCGATGGCATGGCGCAGCATGACGCGGAAGCGATAGGGCGGCTTGGGGGCGCTCATGCCGGCAAGGATCGCCGAGACCGAGAGGCCGGACGCGGCCGCCTTGATCAGTTCCTCGACCGACAAGGGCGGCGCGAAGATCGACAGCGAGCGTTCGACGCCGTCGATGGTGCGGCTGTTGCGCAGATTGGTCTGGCGTTCCTCGAGCAGGTCCCAGAGCTCGAACAGCTTCTCGCTTGGCGGGATGCAGAAATAGAGGCTCTCCAGCGACAGCGGCGTCGGCGGCAGCTCCGCCCCGCCATGCGGGAGCACCGAGAGATCGGGAAGGAGGTTCTCGATCTTGCGCAGCGCATTCCCGAACAGATCGAGTTTTGCCGCCAGCTGGTTGTAGGTTTCGGGCGGCACCGGGACCGCGGGCGGGACGAGTTTGGGCCGCGGCCCCAGCAGTCTTTCCGCGCGCGAATAATCGAGCGACGCCCGCACCAGGTCCTCGAGCTGGTCGCGCCGGAAATACTGATCGCCGCGGCCGATGAACATCCGCACGGTCAGGTCGACGATCGCCTGCTGGAACGCGACGGTACGCCCGCGCGCGACCAGATAGGGCTTGAACGGATTGCGCCGCCAGTCGAGCACCGTGTTGGCAAGCTCGGTTTCGACCGCGCCGGTCGGGTCCTTCGCCAGCCGGTCCATGATCTCGGTGACGAGCTGGTCGGCATAATCGGCCGCGCCCCGCAGGACGAAGGGCTTGGTGTTCCAGTAGCGGGCCGGAGCGGGGTCGTTGGAGGAGCCGAGCGGATCGAAGATGTAGCGAAGCCAGGTCTCGGCATCGTCGAACTGCTCCGCCTCCATCAGCTTGCTGGCGATCAGGTGCGGCGCGTGGAAGGTCAGCTCCCAATTATAGGCCGAATAGGCGCTGTCGCTGCCGAATTCGAGCTCGACCTTGGGATAGGGCGGCAGGATGATCGGCTCGGGCGCATAGCCTTTCGTGGGGTCTTCGAACTGGAAGGCGCCGACCTCGAGCTGGGATTCGCGCGCCAGCAATTTGGGGATGCCGCCCTCGAAGAAATGCTCGCGCAGCCGGCAGGCCAGCGGATGATAGAAATTGCGGACGACGATCCCGGGCTGGGTGACCAGATAGGATTCGATTTCGGTCAATATGTCGAGGAGCTGCTGATCCGCGAACAGCTTGTCGATCACCGCCTGCTGCTCCTGGGGCGACTGCGCCTCGGTCCACAGCTCCAGATATTGCGTGATCAGGGCGATGATATCGACCAGCAGCTTGCGAACGTTGGAAAAGGTCTTCTGCGTCTTGCGCGTGTTCGTCGCGGGATCGAGCGGCCCGTAAAAGCCGGGCGTCAGCACATAGCCGCGGACATTATCCTCGAAGAAGAACGGCATCAGCGTTCCGAAGAAACGGATATTATAGTGCGAGGCGGCGCCCATCACCGACTTGAAGAAGCTCGACAGCAGCCGGTCGATCTCGGACGCCTGATAGGGATAGGTGACGCGAAAGATGCCGGGCGTCTTCGCGAACAGCGTCGAGAAGTCGCTGCCGAAACCGTTGTAGATCGCCAGCCGCTCGCGGCTGCGCGGGTTGAGCTCGACCTGGCGCTGGCCGCGCAGCACCGCCTCGTCGAACTGGGGAAGGACGAGGACCGAGCCGGAGGCGCCGCCCGCCTCGGGATAGCCCTTGCAGCCGGTCAGCAGGAACCGCCCGATGCGATGCATAGTAGAAGAGTCGCCCGACAGGCAGACATCGACGGTGAAATCGTCCGCGGCGGGCGTGACCGTCAGGAAGATGCGCTTCTTGTCGAGCGACACGGTGGAGATCGGAGTCGCCACCGCCCCTTCCGACACGCGCCGCGGCAGCCATTTCTTGCCGGTATATTCGCTGACCGCGAGCTGGATTTCGGACCAGCGCTCGGACGGCGGAAGCGACTGCTTCGAACCGCTGGCTTGCGGGAAGACCGCCTGTTGCTGGTCGTTGCCCTTCTCCATGAAGGTCGCCCAGGCGAGGTACAGCCGCTTGTTCCGGAAGAAGGCGATCAGATGCTCGCCCGAAATGTCGAGCTCGATCTTGGTCCAGGGCGTCCAGATGCGCTCGCCCTGCAGGACGCGGTGGAAATAGGACCGCGGCTCGCCGCCCTTGGTCGCGCCGAAGACGTGCATGTCCTGCCGGTCGAAATCATAACAGGTCGCGAGCACGTCGAGGAACGCGATCTCGTCCAGCCGGTCGAGATAGCCTTCATAGGCCGCCTCGATATTCTCGCCGTTGATCTCGTTCTGGAGGAGCATGCTCTCCATCGCGGCGAAAGGCTCGGTCTTGTCGTCGCGCCATTCGGGCCGGAGATAATATTGGGCGTCGACGAACACCTTCCGGTTCACTTCCCAGACACGGTAATTCTTCATCCAGTCCCACCATTTCCAATCCCGGTCGCCGTCGAGATCGGCCATCGCCTTGGGCTCCAGCCGGGCGATGCAGCGTTCGATGAAGAGCTGGACAGTGCTGTGGGCATGGACGAGGCGCGATGACGGCATCTTCGCCGACCATTCGGTGTCGGTCAGGAAATGATCGTAGAGATCGGGCTTGGTGAGTGTCGGATTCTCCGCAAGCAGCCAGGCGACCAGCGCATCGCGCTTGCGCTCGCGGATCGGGTCCATGATCGCCTTGAGCGCCGGCAGCCAATCGGCATCGGCATAGCGCGCGCGGAGCATGGTGCGGGCGTCGCGGCGTTCGTTCTCGGTGAGCGAGGGCGCCGCGAAGGCGACGGCCTTGGCCAGCGGCACACCCAGTTGCTTCAGCATCGCGACGAGACGGCCGATCGCGCGCCAGGTGGCGGGCTTGCGATAGTCGGCGACCGGGAAAGCGAGCCGTGCGTCCGCCTCGCCGACAAGATCGCGGGGCCAGCCCGTAACCGTCGCCAGCGCATCGAGCAGCGCCGGCTTGCCACCGCCGCCCGCCGCCAGCAGGAACACGTCCGCCGCGTCGATCGTCGCGTCGATCTGGCCCGGCACGACCACGCCCGGATATTCGGCGAGCAGCGCGAAACCATCGGCCAGCTCGAGATATCTGGCGAGCGGCACCGGCGGGATTGCGGGCACCGCGGTCTCGAACGGGGTGGAATCGAGCGGCAGCCAATCGAGTGCGGCCGCGTTCGCGAAGAGGAACGCCAGCGTGTCGGCGCTGGGCGAAACCGGGCTGGTGAGCGTCTTGATCGTGAAGGCCAGCCGGAGCGCCCGGTAGAGCGCCGGGGTGGTGCCCGCCGAGATTGCGACCGCCGGGGCGATGATGTCGCCGGTCGTCAGCAGGGCGATGAGCCGGGGATGGGTGACGCCGACGGTGAGCGTCGCGCCGCGCAGGATCGCCCCGGCCTGCTCGCTCGACAGGCCCAGCATCTGCGCCATCACCGTGTCCGCAATCTCGCGCGATGCGCGGTCGGTCGCGCTCGCGGACAGGCCGTCCATCAGCAGCTTGAGGATATCCAACCGCAGCGCGTCGCCGGGTGTTGTGACCAGCGCATCGATCTTCGCCTTGACCGCCAGCCCGTCGACCAGCTCTTTCAGGCCGCCGCCGGCGACATCGGCGTCGATCACCGCTTTCGCCGCCGTGCCGAGCGCCGCGCTGGGCGCGGCGGTGCGGACGATATCGAGCAAGGCAGCGATCGACCCGGCCTGGAGCTGGGGCTGCCGCCCGAGCAGCGCCTCGAGCGCGACGATCTGCTCCGCGGGCGCCAGCCCCGGATCGAAAACCGACTTGTTCTCCGCGATCGCCGCAAGGAGCTGCGCGCGCAGGTCGAGCAGCACCGGGCCGATCGCAGTGTCCGCGAGATCGCGCGCCGCCAGATCGGGCGCGTCGCGCTTGAGCAGATAGGCGAGGTCGGGAATCGAGATGCCCGCTTCCCCCACGCCGCGCGCCGCATCGGCGAACGCCTTGAGCGCGTCGGGGCTCGCCAGCGGGTCGATCTCCGCCAGCCGTTCGAGGATGACAAGGTTCGGCAGGGTGAGGCCGAGCTGGCGGGCAAGGCCGATGCGTCCGTAAAGCGCGCCGAGCGCGGACGAGGTCAGCGGCGGATTGGGGCCCATCACGCCCGCATCGGCGATCCGGTCGCGAAGAATGTCGAGGTCGGCGGGCCGCACCCCGAAGGCGATGACGAGATCGCCCGCGACGGTCGAGAGCCGCGGCGCGCTCCCCGGCGTCACTTTCTCATCGGCATCGTTCTTCGCGATCGCGGCGGCGGCGAGACCCTTTGAAAGCTCGCCCGTGACCGTGGGATTTTCGAACAGCCTCGCATGATCGGAGCGTTCGCCATCCGCCGGAATGCGATCCAGCCAGGTGATCAGCGTGGGGATATCGATCTTGAGATCATCCGACAGGCGCACGAGCCCCGCGAGCGCGCGCAGCGCGGCGGTGCCGAGGTCGGCCCCGCCCAGCCTGGGCCCGGCCGCCAGCCGGTCGATATCGCGCGGCGTCAGCCCGGTCTTGCGCGCCAGCCGGAGCACGCGGTGAATCCGGTCGAGCGCGGTGTCGTCGAGATTCTCGATCTGCTTGTTCGCGAGATTGCAGCCCGAATCGAGGTGGTGGACGAACAGATCGGCGCCGCTGCGGACATAAGCGCCCGTCAGGAGCTGCTCGATCCCTTTGAAATCGAGGCCGGTGCGATCGGAGAACAGATCCAGCTTGGCCATTTTCGCCGAGGCGGGGGAGGCCGTTACCGACCAGATCTTGGGCTGGTCGCCGACTGCGGCGGCGAAGATCAGCGCCTGTTCGCCGGCGGCGAGGCCAAGCGTCTGTCCTGCGATCGCGTCGGCCGATGGCGCGCCGCCCGTCGCGAGCGCCGCCATCAGCGCCGCGCGATCGATCCCCGCAGCGGCGAGATAGGCCGAGGTCTCGGTGTGGAACAGATCGAAGGGCAGGCCGAACGCGGCCTTGCCCTTTGCGAGCTCCTTATAGGCATCGGCGTTGACATATTCAGGCGCCGCGCCGCGTTCCTCGGCGGTGCCGTGGGTCTGGCGCAGGCGGCGCAGCTTCCAGTTCGGCCCCGGCCCGTCGACCGCGATCGTGATCCCCTTGTCCCGCAGGATGAAGCGGTCCGCCGCATAGGGGCCGTAGATGACCGCGTCGTCGCCGATCTCGAACTTGGCCGTCCGCACCGCATCGATCAGATCGGCCGGCGCCGCCCCGTCCGCGATCGCGCCCGAATAGCCGAAGCCGGGATCGGGAAAGACCGCTTCCTCCGCCAGTTCGCAGACGATGTCGATATGCGGCACCTCGATACGGGCATTGTCGCAATTGAGGTCGATCTCGCCCAGATCCGGCCGGCGTTCGAACAGCACCTCCTTGGCGGTCTTGGTGCTCGGCGCGTTCGGTGCGGCGGCATCCTTGACCAGACGATTGCGCAGGAAGCGCATGACATCCGCGAAATAGGCGGCGGGGCCGTAGATCGAGTTGCACTGGTCGCATTCGCAGGCATCGGTCGAGCCGAACAACAACGCCAGGTCGGGCTGGTCGGCGACCACCTTCTCGATATGCTTGGCGAGATTGAGCTCCGCCTCACCCGACAGCGCCTGGGGCGAGGAGAGCGTGCGGAAGGTCGTGGCGACAGCGAGCGTCGCGATATTGTTGTTTTCGGCGACGCGATACAGCGCATCGGCTTCGTCCTCGCGCATGCCCGACTTCCGGGCATCCCTGACGAACTGCGAGCGCCCGGCATCGACGATATCCGCGGAGGCGCTGTAGCCCGCCTCGATCAGCGCCTGGGTCTTCGCATAGTCGCCGGTCAGCTGGTACATGCGCTGCAGCTTTTCCGCGCCGAGCATCACCGCGGGATCCATCGCGGCGGGATCGACCCCGGCCTTGTTGAGAAAGGGCACCAGCCGGTGCCGCCGCAGATCGAAGTTCGGATGAGCGTCGAGGAACGCGGCGAGCTTCTTGTGCTCGGGAAGCGCGCTGGTCTTCTGGCGGCCGAGCCGGGCGGCGATCGCCACTGCGGGGAATTTCCGTTCGAACCGCGCTTCGATCGCAGCAGCGTGGCGCTCGACCGCGGCTGCGTCCGTTTCCGCCGCGCGTGCGGCGGAACGGCCTTTTTTCCCGCCGCCGCCGAGCAGCTTCGCCCATTCCTTGCGGTCCAGCCGGGCGAGCGCGGGGATATCGTCGGGCGACGACACCCCCGCCCGCTTCGCCACGTCTTCGACCAGCGCCGTGTTGAAGCCCAGCAGGCTGCCGAGATCGAGCCGCGTGCGGGCGCCATCGCGGTCGCGGTCGGCAAAGGCGCCCTCGGCATCGAGGCCGTCGAACAGCCCCGCCGCGTCATCGGGGTCCAATGTGGCCAGCACATGGAGGAGCTGCTCGGTCCGGCCGCTCTCGATCAGCCGCTCGACCACATCGAGGATCTTGGCCGGCAGCTCCTTGTCGACGAACTGGCGGGCCTCGTCGCGATAATGCTGCAGGCCCCGCCAGATCGCTTCCCACTCGCCGCGCAGCGACGGCGGAACGATATTGCCGCGCACCGCACGATCGATGGCGCTGCTTGTCGTATCGGCATCGAGCAACGCGGCCTCGAACAGTACCGCCCTGGTGTCGGTGTGATATCCCACCGGCACCTGCACCGCCCGCGGGCGATCGGGCAGGATGCCGTAGAGTCCGTCCTCGCGCAGCAGCGCGTAGAAATAGTCAGCGCGCGCCTTGGCCATTTCCGAAACCCGGTGCGCCACCACGAAATGCGCCATGCGTGCCGCATCGACGCCGATTTCGCGCGCGAGGAACCCGCCTTCGTCGGCCCCCCGTTCACGGGCGATGTCGGCCACGGGCACCTGACCGATCAGGGGCGCGACCGCTTCGTCGACGCGCTCATATTCGCTGATCGTCGCGCCTTCAGGCACTGCCACGACGATCGGGATGACGGTGTCGTCGGAGGCGTTCATCACCAGATCGCGGTCGGGCGTCGCGAACAGTTGCGTCTCGCCATCCGGCGCCAAGACTCTGACGCCAAGGTCGGCCTGCCCCTTTTCGGCGCGGGTAAAGGCCGCGGCGCTATAGCCGATGCGATACGCCCCGTTCGCGTCGGTCAGGCAATTGCCCAGCACCTGCTCGGTGCGGAAATCGCGGTCGAACGCCACCACAAGGACGCCCGGCACCGCCGATCCGTCCGCGAGCGTCACCGTGCCGCGCACGATGCGCGGCAGGTCCTTGCCCTCGCTGGCGAGCTGATCGAGCGCGGCGCGGTCCAGCGCATTGTCGTCCGCCAGCCCGCGCCGCTTGCGCCATGCCGCGACTGCCGTCGCGGTGGTTGCGCCATATTCGCCGCCGTCGCGCTCCTGGAACGCGATGGTGAGGCCAAGCCCGCTCAGTATCTCCTGTGCGAGACGCACGTCGCGGCCGGCCGAGCCGAGCTGCAACGGCGCCCGGGCCTGCCCCCAGCCCGGATAGCCCGCCTCGAATTCGTCATCGCCGAACGCCGCATGGATCGCGGCGGCGGTCACCTCATCCACCTCGCCCGTGGCATCGATCCCGCGGCTTTGCTGGAAAGCGCTGACCAGCGCGTGCGTCGCTTCCCCGAATTCGCCGGATTCGCGCTCAGGCTCGAGCGCAAGGCGCGACCGGTCGCGTTCGTCGTCATCGTCGGCAAGCAGCCCGGCGCGATCGAGCAGCGCGCCGAGGATGCGGTGGAGATTGGAAACCCCAGCGCCGCGCTGTCCCCGCCCGAGCGGAAAACCGATCTTCCTCATCTTGCTTCTCCCCAATGGGCGAACAGGGTCATGGAAGGATCACCGGCGACGAGGCGACGGTGCCGGCCGGGATCCTCCCGATCTTTTCCCAGAATTTCGCGGTCTCCAGATCGACCGCGACTCCGCGAATGCTGATCGCGGTCTGATCGAGCACGACGCCGCCGATGTGCGACATCTCGACCGTCACGTTGTTGAACTGGTTCTCCCAGGCGCCCTGCAGCATCAGGCGCTCGACGCCCCCCGCCTTGTTGCTGGTGATATGGCCCATCTGGACGAGGTCCGGGCTGTCGGCGAGGTTGGCGTGCCCGGTCAGGCCCTTTTGGCTCTTGAACTTGCCCTTGCTGTTAAGCAGGAACTTGAGCGGATGCTGGGGGTCGTCATTGATCACCTTCGCCGCGGCGCGGCGCATTTGATCCCGGCTCGACCCGACCAGCGCCTGGCCAGCCTGCGGCTTGGCGGCGCCGGTTACCGGGGCGGGCTTGGGCGCGGCCGGCGCGGGTGCGGGCGGCTTGGGCGCCGCCGTCACAGCCTTGGCTTCGGCGGCGGCGTTGGCGACCGGTTTTGCCTGGGCGGCGGGCTGGGCGAGCGCCTTGACCTCGGTCGCGCCCGTCTTCGCAGCCTTGGCATCGGCCACCACGGTGCTCACCGCCTTGGCCTCGGTCGCCACCGTCTTCACTTCGGTCACGGCGGTCTGCACCGCCTTCACCTCAGTCGCCACGGTCTGCACCGCCTTCGCCTCGGTCGCCAGCACCTTGGTCTCGTTGACGGCCGTGACGGTCCGCGCGAGCCGGGGAAGCATCGCGACTTCGCCCACCCCGGTCATCATCAAGGCGAAATTCATCGCCGCGATGTCCTGCTCGCTCGCGCCAGCCGCCCGCGCGATCGTTTCCGGCAGGGCCGCGGCCTCGGTCACGGCGTTGATCGGAATCGTGCAGATGTTGCTGGCCGTCACGACCAGGTTCACGACCAGATTGGCAGGGGCGAAGCCGGTGTCGTAGCCCGGATTGGTCGCGAAAAGGTGGTTGCGCCCCGTCGGATACTGCATGCCGGCCTGAGTGAAGCGCCACCAGGGCTGACCGTCCTTGCCCGACGCGTCGACCTCTTCCACCGGATTGGCGTGGACATAGAGATAGGTGTTGACGCCGTCGTCGATCCCGGTGGGATCGCTGCTCGTCCAACGCCCGAGCCAGGGCGCGTAATAGCGCGCGCCGTGACAGTAGAATCCGCTTTCCTCGTCGCGTTCCCGGTCGGTGAAGCGATAACGCTTGGGCGTGTCGGTCAGGTTGCGCGTCGCCTGATAGACGGTGACGCCATAGGGCGAATATTCCTCATAGGAGACGATCCGCGCCAGCTCGTCCAGTTCGAGGCTCGCGGAACCCAGATGGTTGCCGAGCTGGTAGCGGATCGCGACCGCGGGCGCCGTGTCGGTCCCGGCGGTGTCTTCGGTGCGGCTCTCGACCAGCGCGATGCGCCGCTTGGCGTCCATGACATGCAGCGTTTCGCGCACCAGCCGGTTGGCGCCCTGAGTCCGGCGATAAATCTCGAAGCCGCCGAGATAGATGCGCTCTTCGGTCAGGGTCGGTGACTTTTCCCAGATCTTGCGGACCCGCTGTCCCGACGCGTCGCAGACATAATAAGCGGTGCCGCCCCCGCCATGATCGGTCTGGCGGAGATGGTCGCGATAATCCCAATGCATGTTCGCGGCTGGATGCGCCCCCCCGAGATGGGGCATCCGGATCATGTTGCCATGCGCGTCGTACAGCATTTCCGCCGGCACGGGTCCGGCGGCGGTGGCCGTGCCGGTCAGCCGGTTGCCGGTCTTGACCAGCGTTCCGGCGGACCCGTCCTCGATTAGGCTGGTTTCGCCATAGCGATAGCGGCGGGTCCAGCCCGCGTGCGCGGGGTTCGATCCGCGATGCTGCATCTCGAGGAAGTTGCCGACCGCGTCGTAGATATAGGTTTCCGCATAGGTGCCCAGCGCGTCACCATCCCCCGGCTGGGGGAGCCGGAGGCGCGCGGACTCGTCATGGGTGAAGGCGGTCGGCGTGCCGCCAAGGCCCAGATGCTCGCGGCCGGTGGCCCCGATCAGGCGGTAGAGCGCATCATGGGTATAGTCCGCGCTCGGCTCGACTCGCTGGTTCGTGAAGTACACCGCCTGCTGCGCGGCGTCGCGGACGCGGGTGATGTTGCCGACGGCATCGTATGTATAGTGGAGGCTCTGCACCTCACATCCCGGCCAGCCGGCGACGGGCGGGTTCGGGCAATCGGCCGGATAGGCGGCAGCGGCGCGCGCGGTCACCATGCGCCGCATCCGGAAGGTCAGCGGATCATAATCGTAACGCGTGGAGACCTGGTTGCCGTACAGGATCCGCCGCCGCTGGGCCTTGGCGTCGTAATCGATATTGGCGATGAACGCCGTCCAGACGGGAACGCCGGCCACCTCCTCGCCCCTGAGGTTCGCATCGACCCGCTCGAGCAGCCCGGCCAGATTATAGGCCGGACGCATCACGCTGGGCTTCATCGCGGCGGTATGCGGCGAGGTGACCAGGACCGCGCGGTCGAGCGCGTCGAAGCTGCTGCCGCTCACATAGGCATCGGCTTCGAGCTGCGCGCCGAGTGCGGTCGCCAGCGCGGCGAGGCCCAGCGGCGCGGTCGCGTCCGGGGGCAGTGCGGTGGCGTCCGCGTCGACAGCGGTCCAGTCGATGGTCCCCCGGTACAGGGTCCCCTTGGTCAGCCGGCGCGATGCGGCGAGGGCATTGCCCTTGAAATCCTTCCGCTCGGTCGCGACCGCCCCCGCCTGGTCGAGATGGAGATAGAGCGTGTCGCGCAGGTTGCGCGCCTCCGCATCGGGATGCTGCTCGCCATAGACGAGCCGTTCGGTCAGCACATCCAGCGCGGGATCGGACGGATCGGCACCCAGCACGAACGACCGAACCGGGCGGCGCAACGGATCATATTCAGTACGGACGACATGCCCGCGATCGTCCCAGCCGCGGATCGGCTTCACGGCGGCGTCATTGAGCATCCACCGGCGGCCCGCCTCCATGCTCTCCTGCCGGACACGATTGCCGAGCATGTCATAGGCGTAGCGCATGACGATCCGGCCGGCGGCGTCCCCCGCCTGCACGATCGCGTCGCGCACGCTGCGCGAATTGCCCTCGATGTCGAGTTCGACCCGGTTCGCGAACAGGAGATGCTGGCCCGGCATGGCGGGATCGGGGCCATTGTCCGAAAGCGTGAGGAACGCCCGCCCCAATACGTCGAGATGGACGATGCTGGGCGTGCCCGCGTGCCGCGCCGCCTTGGTGGCGGCGTCCTGTTCCTCCGCCCCCATCGCGCCGCCCGCGCGCCGGTTCTTCCATCCCTGCCACGCGGGCGGGGCCGGGCCAGCGAAATAGGCGGCGGTGTAGCCCATGATGTCGGGGTCGGTGCGCGGATCGCCGTCGACCGTGTCATTGGCATCCCAATTGGCCTCGCGCCACGGGCTGAACACCGCCTTCTCATAGGTTTCGTCGGGGTGGAGCGTGACCACGACGCGTTCCAGCGGATCGTAGAAGAGGATCGGACTGACGCCGACCGCGATGCCGAATTCGAACTGGTGGGTGGCCGAGAAAAAGGGCTCGAATTGCCGGACCGGCTTGCCCTTGTTGTTGTGGATGGTCCAGCCGGTCCCGACCCACCGCACCGCCAGCGGCGCACCGCCGTCGACGAGCGCGCCGGCCTCCGCCCGCACCTTCTGCTGGACCTCGCGGCCGAAGCCGTCGGAATAGGAAAAGCCCAGCTGGATGCCCAGCGCGGCGCCGCTCGCCACCTCGGCGTCATGCGTGTCGCGCATCAAGGTCGCGACCGTGACCGGCATAGGCTGCGGGTCCGTGCGCGTCCGGTGATAGGCGAAGAGATCATAGACCGAGCGTGTCGTCGCATGGCCCAGGATCAGCTCGGGCGCGGCGAGTGGATTGGCGATGTGCGACGCTATCTCAGCTTGCGTCAGGTCGGGCGCGAAGCCGGTCAGACGATCGCCTAGGCTCTCGCCCGGCTTCCCCATCACCGCCGAGCCCGCCACCATGCCGAGCACATCGAAGGCAACCTGCCCCCGGTTGCCGTTGGGATCGGTGACGCAAGCCGGCCGCAAGACCCGGTAGTCGTTGCCGAGGCTGGCCGGATCGCGGGTACCGTCGGCCTTGCGCTCGCCTGCCGTTTCGCGGTTGCCGACGGCGTCGCGTGACTCGACGGGCAGCAGGTCGTGCCCGTCATAGGTCACGAGGCTTTCGGTACTGAAGCCCGCCGCGTGGAATCCGTCGCGCTTGCGCAGCGGCAGGAAGAAATGGTCCTGCGCATAGGCGCGCTCCGCCGCCGGCGTGTCGGCGGACCCGGGCGACAAATAGCTGCGGCCGGACGGCACCCAGCACCAGTGATCCTTGTCGGAGGCCGGGAACCGGCCATCGGCCTTGGCGGCCTGGCTGAGCAGATAGCCGCCGCCGCTGCCACCGCTCGCCCCGAGAATGGCGGAGGGGCTCGCCATCAGCGCCGTGCCGTCGCGCTCGAACACCGCGGCGATCAGTTCGGGCGTGAATGCCAGCCGGTAGCTTTCGCCGGCAAGCGCGAGCGAGTCGATCGTCCCCAGCGGCGACAGCGCGGTCAGATCGGAACGCCGGAACAGGCCGCGTTCCAGATCGATCAGCCGGCGCTGGCGCCCGGTCGTCGCGGACATCTCATAGCCAAGCTCGGTGTCGAAGACGTTCTGGAGCTTGCCCGCGACCGGCTGCACCAGGTCCGCGGCGCGGAAGCGCCCCGCCGGACCGCCCGGAGAATAGCCGGTCAGTTCGAAGGCGCGGGTCTCGCAGAGAAGCGGCGTGCGGTGATCGCCGGGGAACAGGGCGGGATCGTCGATCGCGTTGGTGAAGCGGCGCTCGGTATAAGTGACGAGCGGCACCGCCTGCCGGGCGCGATCCGCCGGGAGCGGCAGCCCCGCGTCCGGAACGCGCCGCCCATAGGAGACTGCCGCGTCCTTGAGCACATTGCCGAACGCATCGACCTCGAGCGTGAGCCCATGCTGGATCCGCGGGTCGGCGGGATCGCGGTCATATTCGTAGGTGAGCGTCTCGCTGGCATGGGTGGAGAAGACCGCGTGACGATTGATCCCGCGTCCCTGTTCGAGCCTGACCGCGAGATTTTGCTCGGTGACCGTATAGGGATGCACCGCGCGCGCGGTGCCGTCATCGGCATAGAGTTCGGTGCGCAGAGTCGATCCCTTGAGCGCGCGGACCGCCTCGCGCTCCTCCTCGATCGACAGGCCCGGCGGAAGGATTGAATCCGCAAGCAGCATTGCCCGCGCCTGGGCGTCGCTCAGGCCCGGCTCGCGATAATATTCCCCGCGATCGACGCCGTTCAGCAGCCCGGCGAAATAGTCCGACACATGGTCGCGGCCGAACCAGGCGCCGGTGTGGAACCAGGTCTTGGAATGGACCGGCGCCACGCGCGAGGACGGATGCTCGTTGTCGCCCGGCGCGAGCACGCCATCGGCGGCGAGCGCGGCATAATCCTCGGTATCCCATTGCTCGACCATGCCGAAGCCGCGGAATTCGCGCTCGGGCCCGTCGAAATAACCATGGTGATAGGCATAGCGCGTGACGAAGCGGTTCCGCGCGACCCGGTCCAGCGTCTCGACGCGCTCGACGACGTGCACCGGGAAGGGCAGCCGCGTGATCCAGGGCGTGCCGTCGCGCCGGTCCCGAAGGTAGAATTTGGTCGAGGTCGCGTAGCTGATGAGGGTCTCGGCACCCAGATTGTTCGCCATCCTGACCATCAGATGCGGCTTGGTGGCACCCATCAGGTTCAGGTAGCGCATCGGCCGGCGCGCATCGCTCGCAAGCGGCGACGACCAGACCAGGCTCGCGGTGCCGTTGGCTTGCAGGTCGGCGATGGTCACCGACACCATCGGCCCCGCCGGCGGCAGCACCCGCAGCAGCCGCGCGGCGCTCCAGCCATTGCCCGACTGGTTGAAGTAGAGCCTGATCCCGTCGGGGTGGAGATAGACGATATCGGTCGTGCCGGAGCCATCGATATCGCCTAGCAGCACGCGCCGGTGATCGAAGCGATCGGCATGATCGAACAGCGGCGATCCGTTCATCGTGATCTTCGCGCCGAACCGGCCATAACCGAGATTCGGCCAATAGCAGATCTCGCCGTTCCGGATGCGCACGAGGTCGGTTAGCCCGTCACCGCTGAGATCGGCGAAGTGGATGGACTGGGTCGCGTCGGCGAACAGCAGCCGCGGCCCCTTTTCCTCATCGGCGGCCCAGGCGACCCGCTGGCCCGGGCCGAACCCGTCCTCGGCCAATGACGGATGCCAGACCATCGCATCGTCTTCGGTGACCAGGATGTCGGGCGCGCCGTCGCCGGTCAGATCGATCAGGCGGACATTGGGATCGCGCGTATCGCGGTTGAGAGGGGCGACGAACGGCCGGAACTTCTCCCAGCCCTCGGCAAGGTCATGCTCGTACAGGCCCGCGCCGGGCACGCGCAGATCGACCAGGTCGGGGAGGCCGTCTCCGGCCAGATCCATGAACTGGGCATGCCCCCCCGCAATCGCCCGGTTCGGCTTTGCGGCGACGCATTCGGCCGGGGCGAAGCCGACCGGCGTGGCGCTGATCGGGCTTATATTGCGTTTGTAAAACCAGGCGCCGGCCTGTTCGGAGAGGATGCCGGGCACCCCTTCGCCGTGAAGATCGACCCAGCGATAATGCGAGCCGTCCACCCCGCCCGGAAGATTCTCCATGCTCGCCGGGTCGATGTCGCGGACCGTCTCGTCGATCTCGGGGACCGAATAATCGAACTCGACCGGCGGCAGGCTGCGCCGGACATAGCTGCCGTCGCCCAGCTTGCGGTATCCCGCCTGCTCCACCTGGACCAGCTGGGCATAGACCGGATTGCGGGCATCGGACGGATCGAGGTCGCCGCGATAGGTGAAGTCGGTCGACCGGACGAGGCCGTCATACCCCGCCTCGCCGGTCGGGAGATCGGGGATATGGTGAAACATGAGGACGCGGCGGCACAGGCGCGTGGTGCGAACCTCGAATCCCGAGCGGCAGGACGAGAAGGGATCGGCACGGAAGGCCCAGACGCCCGCATCGCCCGGAGAGGGCGCGGCGCCGTCATGCTCGCCATAATCGAGCACGACCCGGAACATCCATTCGGCGCCGGCAAGCTTCGCGGCCGGCAGGTCGGACAGGAATGCCGGGCGCTTGCCCGCCGCCGTCAGCAGCGGCGCCCTGTTCCCGTAGCGAACCGACTTCAGATAGCGGTTGGTGGCTCGTCCCGGCGCGTTCGCCACGCCGCGGCTGCGTTCGCAGACCCGCGACAGATCGACGCCGACGCCGTCGTCCGGTTTGTAATCGTAAAGGATCACATTGCCGCGATCGTCGCGGGTCTCGCTGATCAGCCAGCTGAAGATGCGGGTCTTGTCCGCGGGATCGAAGATTCGCGAGTCCGCATTGGCGCCATAGAGGCTCAGGACATTCTCGCGCGAGAGCGTGCGCCAATGGACATCGCCGTCGCTCTTGCGTGTCCAGCGCTCGATGCGCGCAAACAGCCCTTCGATGCGCGGCCGGTAGCGGTGAACGATATAGCCCGCCGCAATCGTCTCATCGCGCTGCCGGGTTCCGTCCGGAAGCAGCACGGGCACCAGATCGTCGGTGCCCGACAGGATGAAATCGTCCGACTCCTCGGAGTCGCGATAGCGGGGGAGTCCCTTCGCGGTCTTGCGCGCGATGGCGGGCAGCGACAGACTCCAGCCAAGGCCGAATATGCCGTTTCCCGAACCCGAATCGTAACTGAGCGACAATTGGGGGCCGAAGTCCGCCCGTCCCGGGCTCACCGCGACGGGAATCGTCATCGAGGCAGTGCCGGTTACCGGATTGGCGGCGAACTTCTCCCCCATGCTGCGGATCGCCCCGCCGCCCTTGGCGAGCGAGATGGCAGGGGGAGACGCCGCCGGAGGCGCCTCTTTTCCATTCTCTGCCTTGGTCGATGCCGGCATGGTCGATCACTCTCGTGTGCACGAGGCGGGACGATGCGACCATGGAATGCTTGCGCTGACGGCAAGTCTCTGTTTGCGAGAATATACTCGGCCTATACGGTCGGAATGCTACAAACGAGCGGCATACCGCTTATTGCCGCAGTCAGCATATTCACGGCCAACAATGTTTTCTAGTATTTTATCGCGCCGATTCTGAGCACCGTTCGAATCTGAAAAAATCTATTCGAACAACATCTTGTTGTGGACAATTAACGACCCGCAACGACCAACTGGAACGCCAGCTCGACAGCCATGCGCCAACGCGCGGCACGATCGGCGGGCGAATCGTCGAGAGGATATGCCGGCGCCCCCATCCAGCGCGCGGCAACCATCGTCGAAGCGATGGCCCCGCATCTTGCGATTGCTGGCAATCCGCAGCACCATTAGGAGAACCAAGCTGCTGCGGGGACCCGGCAAGTCATGAGCGCCACCGACGAACAAGAAGAACCGGACGCCTTCGCGACCCTCCAGCAGCAAATGGCGGAGTTCGTGCTTGAATTCATCGCGAGGGAAGTCGCGGCGGGGCGTCAGACAGGGCTGGACAAGGCCTTCAAGGAATCGATCGACGCGCAGATTAAATCGTCGATGACGGCAAGTCTGAAGGGAATCGCCTGGCCCGACGCGCAGGCGGTGGCCGATGCGGTGATCGCAAAGTTGCCGAAGACCCTCGGCCCGAAGGACCCACCGAAGAGCGAAGTCCCGGACCCGCCGCTCCCTTCCATACCGCCGGACGAGCCCGTGACCGCCGAAGCACCGCTGGACTCCGATCCGCCGGTCGAGGGCAAGCCGCCCGGCGAAGATGGTACAAGCCGGTGGGCCCGGACTGTCCAAGTGAGGCAATTCCTTCTGTTTATTTTGATCGCGCTACCGCTCGCGTTACTATTGGGTGGCGCAGCCCTTTATTTCTCACAAAACAGCGCCGGGCAGGAGCGCGAACTGGCCTTGGGCAATGAAGCACGTAAGGCAGTGTCCGACGCCGACCTGAAAATCTGCCAGGCGAGGTGGAATATCGATGCGGAAATAGCGCGGATTCGCGCTTCTGAGGGCTTCAAAGTGGGTTGCGCGGCGACAAACAAGTATCGCGATACGAACGAACTTTGCAGGGTTGAGCAAAACTTGGCGAAGGTACGGCCCAACGCGAGCACCGATTGCGGGCCAGCGCCAACGCGGAGAGGTTCGGGCGGATGACTGGAGGCGGGCGGCTCACGCTGCCGACCTTCGTGATCGGGCCGCAATCGCAGGGGCGCAATTATCGCGTGCTTGCCCAATCCTCGCCCATCGCCTTCACCCGCGCCACCGACCTGGCGATGGTGCTGATGGAATGGTCCAGAACGGATGAGAAGAGCTTCGCCGCGTGCGTGGCGCTGCCCGAGGGCGAGGGCGCGGTCGTGTTCCGCGCGTGGTATCGCGGTCGCGGCGCGCTGGGCGAAGAAGCCTTTCTGAATGGCGTAATGATCGACAGCGCGAGTCTGGCGGCGCTCGGCCATCGCACCGAACTGGTGCTGGGCGAGATCAAGGAGCCCGACGGGACCGGCAATTTCGGGCGCGATCCCGTAGAGGTGGCCGTTCCGGAGCAGGAGCAGTTGGACTGGCCGGATCTGGGCCTGGCCTGGGCCGATCGCCTGATCCTGGTCGAGCGTGACGAGGACCGCGATGCCATCCTGATCGAAGCGCTTCGGTCGGTTTGGCCCGTCGAGGAACGGCCGCGAGTAGCCGGCTGGGCGACCTCGGCGCAGCTGGTGCCGCGCGGAGGGCTCGATCTGCTTCGGGACAGCCAGCTGGTGGTCGCTACCGAGCCCGTCGCGGCACCGCCGCCGGGTCTGTTGCCCTATTCCATGAAATCGGACGGCGAGAAGCCTGCCGCCCCGCCGCCGCCGGCCTGGCTCGCCTGGGAGGCGGCCAAGCAGCATATCGGCGGGAAGAATAATTTCGCGCCGGCAGTGTCCGCACTGAAATGGCGCCAGGGCTATGGCGCGCTGCCGGCCGAGCGCGTGGCGGCGGATGCGCTGCGCATGGCCAGCAGCGCGCTCCCCCCCCTGACCATGCTCGAGCTGCTCGGTACTTTCCGGGATGCCGGGGTGCCTGCATTGGCGGGCGCGGTACGCAGCGTGCAGCCCGAATATGTCGCGGCGCTTCACGAACAGGGGATGGACGCGCCGCTGAGCGCCGTGCTGAAGGCAATGGGCAGTGGCTCGCCCGATTTCGCCGCGCTCGCGCTGGCCTGCTACGGCAAGCAGATGGACGGGAACGTCCATGCCGGCGACCTGTCCGAATTGGTGGGATATGCGCTCGAAGCGACGCGGTCCGGCAAGACCGCGACCGATCCGGATCTGCGCGGAAACATCATCTCGTTGATTCGAAAATCGATCGACACGCTCGAACCCCGGAACGAATCGTTCGAGAAGCTCAAGGCGACCATCAAATCATGGCCTCCGGCATTCCGGCGCGACCTTCTTGTTTTGACAAGCAAGGATTTGTTGAAGATTATCTCAACCAAGTCTCGGGGGGTTCTGGAAGCGTTGTCGACCACTGTCCTGCAGCGTGAATATTATTCGGAGGGGTGCGGGCATCGGCATTGGCCGGTGGTTGAATCGCTCTTCTTCGCGATGATGCTGCTCAAGGCGCGTTAGTGGCCAGCGAGGTCTGCGGTGTCCACCGGGAACCCATCGATCCTGAAACGGGTCGATGCAGCCTTTGCGAGATATTCGGCGCGGGGGAAAAGGTGGAAGAGCAGGACGACAAGACCCCCGAACCGACGACTCAACGGGTCGTCGCGCTGCCCGTGCCCGGTCCCGGCCCCGGCCCGACCCCGGCTCCTCCGCCCATGGCGCCGGGCGGCGGCGCGGCGCGAGGCGGCACCATTCCCATTCGGCCAAAGACCCAGGAAGAGATTTTCTTCGACGAGTTGAAGGAGATCAAGGCGAAGGGCCTGTTCGCGATTCTGTTCGTCGGCTTCGGCGGCGCCGGCAAGACCTGGCTGCTGCACCGGATGAAGGAGCAGCTGCTTAAGGCGCCCTTCAGCATGCCGAGCGATCCCGAATTCAAGCGGGTCACGGCGGAGGACGGCGAATCGGCGACGTTGCCGAGCACCAGCGACCTCCAGTTCCATTATGTCCATGGCAAGCCGAAGACGTTCGTGCTGATCGACATGCCGGGCGACCAGACTCACGACCTGATCAGCGCCGACTATAGCAGACTGCGGATGCTGCTCGGCGCGATGGATTACGCCAAGGCGATGATCGTCGCGCTCCCGACCGATCTGATGATCTTCGGAGAGTTGATGCCGGCGGACGACAAGGAGGTGCTGGCCGACGCCAAGGCCGGCCTCGCCAAGCTGAGCATGCCGGAGGGCGAGGCTCCCAGTCCCGCCGCGCTTCGCGCAGCCGCAAGGCAGGTGAATCAGGCCAAGCCGCATCTGCTGGCATGGGCCAAGGACTTCCGCAGGGGCACCGACCAGCTCGAGGAGTTCGCGGCGGGCGTATTCCGCGTCGCGAGCGTGCTCGGCTATATGCGCCACGAGAATATCGACCCTGCCGATGCCGAGGCTTTCAAGCGCGTCACGCCGGCGGTGGTGAAGAGCCACTATGTCACCAATCGCGGCCCCATCGGCGGCCCGAACGGGTTCGATTGCCCGACCTTCTTCGCCTTGACCAAGGCGGACCGGGCGCTGTCGCTCTTCTACAATGACGAGAATGACGCGATGCTGCGCCTGCGCAACGCGGAGCTTCGCGAGCGTCCGGAGACCGGCGTGTTGCGGGCGCTGGCGGACCGCGCCGGCAACCTGCCGCTCGAAAATCCGTGGGATACGATCCATCAGGCGCGGCGCGATCTGCATGCTCAGCTGATCTCGGTTTTTCCGCTCTCGAAATTCGATTATGCGACTGCATTTTACGGGCATCAGCCCGAATATTTCGGGGCGCCGGACAGCGATCTGCTGAGCCGCGAGCACTACCGCAAGCATCCGCCGCACGGCGTGGTCGAGGTACTGCAGTGGATCTCGCTCGCCCGGAAACTGGGAAGCCGCAACTGGGTGTTCCGGCAGCATTATTCCTGGGCAGCCAATGTGCGCAGGCGGCTCGCGGGGATTGCCCATGCCGGCGTTATCCCGGAATTCTGAAGTGGAGCGGCATCCATGAAGGTGATCCTTGCCTTTCTGTTTCGCGACCAGCTCCGCTGGGGGTGGGCGGCGCTGACCGGGGCCTTGGGGGTGCTGTTCTTCGTGTCGCTCTGGGTGCTGGGCGTGTTCACGAACCCGACCTTCAACGACAGCCAGAATACCGCGTTCAACCAGGATCTCAGGGGGCCGAAGCCGCCAGCCGCGATTGCGGCCGCGACCAGGCTGGATGCGGGTTTCGGGCTGCGCATGCGGACGCTGCTTGCCGAAGAGGCGAACAATGTACGCCGCTCGGGAGCGCTGGATTCGAGCGGCCCCGGGATGGTCCCGCTTCCCGAGCGCGAAAGCGAATGGATGGTCACCCATGTCTGCGGGCTCGAGGGATGGGGCGCGCATCGCGAGGTGGTCCGGACGCTCGTCACGAAGGATTTCGGCGATTGCGGCTTTGCGGACTGGCTCGCGGCGAAGTCACCCGTGCTCGACGTGATGCCGAACTGGTTCGGATGGCTCTTCACGCTGTTGTGGCCGGCGCTGTTCGTGCTCGCTCTCATTTCGATCGCGATGCTCTTCGTCACGCGCAGGGCCTATTTCTGGCTCTACTCAAGCAACGTCGTTTCCTGAAGGACGGCGCTTGTTCGAGACCCTCATCTTCTCCGGATTGAACGTCGCGTTCGGCCTGCTGCTATGGTTCGACCGGGTGTCACTGGGCGAAAAGGGCGTTTTTCGCCTGCTCCGCACCTTCCTGCTGATCGCCATTCCCTTTGCCGCTTTCGTCGCCGCGCTCGCCGGCGGCGAGGGCGACCAGTTGACCGTCCGGATCATGCAGTTGCGGATACCCCAGTCGGTCGTCGTCGCCACGGAAGCGACCAGGGCAGAGGACGGGACTGAGGCAAAGCGTCAGGACACGGCCGCGCCGGAGTTCCAGCCCTTCCTGATCGTCGGCGACAGCCGCGATTCGGCGGACCTGGTGGTACCGCCCTATGCCGATCAGAGCCTTTCACGCATTTCGATGCCAGCCGATCCGCGCGCCTTTGTGACGGTGCGCGCGAAGGCCCCGTCTCGGCCCGCCGACAGCGATGCGGTGATGAAGGCCGAGATCGTGCTCCAGAGCTTCGCGCCGCAGTCCGACCAGGAAATTCCGGGGATGGGCGTGAAGATCGGCGATACCGAGCTCCAGCCCGGTGCGCCCGAGACACGCGAGTTGATCCCGGGCGAGCCGATCGAGCTCACCGTTTCGAGAATCGACCTCGACGGCAAATGGGCCCCGCGGCGCTCCTTCACGCTCTATCTGCGGGGCGGCGATTCGCCGGTCATCGAGCTCAACCTGAATGAGCCACTGGTCGCCGATGCCGGCTCGTGCAAGCTCCCGCGCCTGCGCCTTTCGCCCGCGGCGGGCGGCGACGGACAGGAGCCGGAATTCCTCGATCCGGACAATCTCGTCTTCACCGGACTCGGGCTGGGCGGCGCCAATCCCGTGGCCGAAGCCAAATGGCTGGGCCCGGTGGCCGAACCCTCGTCGCTCTGCGCCAAGACCGACACCGATTTCGCGTGGCCCAGCGGCGTCGAGGCGGCCGACGCCAGGTTGTCGCTTCACGCGAGCAAGGTGTTCCTGCCGGTCTTTTCCGGCTTCTTCGTGATATTCTGCGCACTGGCGATGCATGCACTCTGCGCCGCGGCGTGGCGCAAGCCGACGCCCGAGCGCGTACTCGTGCCGCTGGTGCAATGGCTGCTCGCGCTACGGCTGCTGATTGGCGTGGCTGGATTATATTATGATTCGCGCCAGGGGCTGACCGAGGTGCTCTGGGATCCACTGGCATCCTTCCTTTGCCTGCCCATGCTGATCGTGCTCGCCTTCCGGCAGGCCGATGCGGATCTGCGGCCGATGTTGAGCGCTTTCCTATTGCTCCTGCTCGCCGGCTTTACCGCGATCGCGATCGCGCTGGGCGGGGTCGCCTGGGGCGGGCTCCCCGCGGCCCTCTTTTACATGACGGGCGTCGCGGTGACGGCACGGTTGGTATGGCCGGGACGCGAGAGCCCGCTGGCGCTCGCCTGCGCGTTGCTGGGCGCCCTGCTGCAAGCCCCCGGCGGGAAGGTCCCGCGTCGCGAGAAGGGTATCTGGCAGCGCGTCCGGCCCTTGCTCGCGTGGATCGACCGCCTGCCGCGGACCTATACGCTCGGCATCGCGATCATCGTCGCCATGGTCGCCTTCCGGTTGTTCCTGCTGCTGATCGGCGCCTATCTGCTGGGATCGCGCTTCAGCGAGCGGCCCTTCGGCGTGCCGCTGAGCCTGATCTACGTGCCGGCGATGATCCTGGGGTTCGCGCTGCTCCTCGACGGTACGCAGCGTCTGCGCAAACGCGGGCTTTCGACCGGACTGATGCTCGTCCTCTTCCTCGCCGCCTATGGCGTGGTTCCGTGGCTGACCCATGATTTCGGTTCGATGCTCGTCTACGGCATACCGCTCGCGGTCGCGATCGCCTGGTTCGGATTTCGGGACGCGAAAGGGCTTGGCGGGATCGTCAAGCGGTGGCCGTGGCTCATGCCCCTCGCCATGGCGCCCACGCTGGTCGCCTTGTTCGCGCTGGGGATCGCGCTCAGCGGCGAGATTCCCTCACCCCAGCAGAAGCTCAACGAGCATTTGGCCACCACTTCCGAGTGGGATCGCAACGACATTCGCATGCTCGCCTATCTCTGGCCTTCGCGCGTCGAACAGATCGGCACCACCCACGCCTTCGAATCGCTCGACCAGACCACCAGCCTCGGCCCCCTCACCCGCGAGATGATCGGCCATGGATATCTCGCCCAGTCGAACATCCAGCAATCGCTGCGCAAATATCAATATTCGGACAATCTCGCCGCGGTTCACATCATCTGGCCCTGGGGCCGCCTGGGTGCGCTGGCGGTGCTGGCGGTGATCCTGGCGGGGATGCTCGCGCTGAGGCCGCGCGATGATGCCGAAGCCGGGGACGATACCGCCTGCGACTGGCCGCGCATCGCCGGGGTCGCGGCGCGAATCACCTTTTTCTGGGCCGCGGCCTATATGGTGCTCGCCAATCTGAACTGGGTCCCGTTCACCGGGCGGAACATCTATCTGCTCGCGGTGACCTCGGGCGGCGATCTGGCCGAGGCGATGGCGGTGCTGCTGCTGACGGCGCTGCCCTTTGTCTGCGGACGGCCAACCGGGGAGGCGCCGGGCAATGGCTAAACTCGCGCGCCGCGACGCCCCCGCGCAGGTCAAGCGCAAGTGGCCGCGAGTCAGCGCCGAGAAGGTGCTGATCGCGCTCAGCATCGCGCTGCTAACGCTGCTGGTCCTCGCCTCGCCGCCCTGGCCGGCGGGCAATTCGGGCTCGCGCCAGCTCTCGGCCGAGATCGGGTATCGCGCGGCAGTGGACAAGATGGCGCACGAAGGCCTGTTCAAGCGGACGATGGTCGAGCGTCCCGGCCAGCCGCCGCTGATCCGGGTCCAGTGGGACAAGGACGCGATCGCGCGCGTGCTGAAGGCCGGGGGCGATTGCCGGACCTTGTGGGAGCGCCAGCGCTTCCTGCCCTGGTTCGTCGCGGATCCCCGGGGGCCGTGCGAGAAGCGGCTGATGACCTATGCGAGCCGCAGCTATCTCGATCTCGACATGCGGCAGATCAACCGCTGGCAGCTTGAGGACAATGGTGTGGCTGGCCTGCAGCCCACCGCGCATGTGCTGATCGCGGCGGGCGGGCCGCGAAAGATATGGGAAGGCGTCGTCAACTATCGCGGCGAATCCGCGGGCAAGGCGAAAGGCTATGACCCCGCCCAGCCGATGCTGGTTCTTTCCGAAGTCGGCGGGAAGCGCGCCGTCTTCAGGTTTGCGCGCGGGCGCGCCAAAGCCGAATTCCCGGTCGATCAGCTCTTCGCGGGCGAGTTCGACGGGGGCGAGGCATCGCGCGTCGTGCTCGCACTCGAATCGCGCGTGCCGGGTTCGCCCTTCCAGCCCACCGCGATCGCGCTGGTGCCGCTCGGCCGGGCGCTGCTGGTGGAGATTCCGTCGCGGCTCGGCACGGTACAGATCTATATCGATGGCCGCCTCGTCGCGAAGGGGGAGGCCGGGAAGGCCAAGCCGGCCTATGACAATGTCCGTTACTGGCTGATCCGCCCCGATCAGTTCCTGACGATCGAAGGTCAGGGCGGGCGCAAGCGTACGCTGCAGCTCGCCGAGACGCCGGGGTCGATTTCCGAACTCTCGGCTGGCCGGAGGATCCGCGAGCCCAGCCTGCGCGACGTGTCGCAATGGTTCGAGCAATCGGGAATCGAGGGCGGCGATTTCGAATCGTCGATCGTTGGGCGGATGCATCTCGATCTGCAACGCCGGCTGGCGGTGCGGATGACCGCCGACAACGCGCCCGGATCGCCCCCTCGCTTCTCGTATCGCGGCGCGGCACTGATGATGGACGGGCTGACGGGCGAGATCGCCGCCGCGGCGACCTTCCCCACCGAGGTCAACCAGCTCGCGATGGACGATCGCGAGGATAGCACGCGGCTCAACTGGCTGCGGACCAACATGAATTTCCGGGGGCTGACGATCGGCTCCGCCGCGAAGGTGCCGTTCGCGGCGGCCGTGACCGATCGCTATCCCGACCTGCTGAAGCTCGTCATTCCCTACCGTCCTGTCTTTCACGATGTCGATGGGCATCAACTGATGCTGGGTGACAAGCAGGGCATCGAAAACGCCCCGGGGCATCGCGGCGACGGGAAGGTCGATTTCAATGCCTTCCTCACTTTCTCCAACAACGAATATGCGCTGGTGCTCGCCAAGAAGGGCGTCGAGCATGATGAGCGGACCGGCCAGAGCTTTTCGTCCGAAAGAAGCTGGGCGGCGAATCTCTGGCGGTTCGGCTGCGTGATTCCCTATGGCATCCGGCCGGGCGCGCCCGACCTTGGATGGGATGGGACCACCAGCCATTGCTCGCCTCATCTGTGGCGCGACGCGGACAATCAGCCGCTCGGGTCGAATGCATTCGAACTGCCGCGGCTCAATCTGATGATGGGGCTGCGGGACAATGACTTTATCGATTTCTACCTGAGCGTGATCGGCGGAAACCGGAGCCTGTGGAGTACCGCCAATCTGGGTCAGGCCTATGCGCGCATCCTTTCCGGCCGCGGGATCAGCCCCAGGCTCACGCCCGCCAAGGGCGACGTCGCCCCCGATACCGTCGCAATGCATGCGGAGGCCTGGCGCGAGATTCGCGATGCCATGTCGAACGTGGTCCAGAAGGGCACCGCCAAACAGTTATGGAAGCTGCTCGCGCAGCCCCAGGGCGTGGAGGGCAGTGTCTTTTTCTTCGCCAAGACCGGTACCGCCGACGTCGATCAGCCCGCGAAGGAACAGGGGCATATCCTGGTGCTGATGGCGGTGCGGACCAGCACGGGCGCGCTGCCCGCCATGCCCTCGCAAATCTGCGGGCTGAAAGTGCTGGTCATCAACCTGCAGCGCCGGACCACCGACGCGCTCGCCTTCGCCGCCGAACTGCTGACCGCTCCCGATTCGGCCTATCTGCGATGGATGACGACGCCCTGCCGGGCGCCGGCGCCCGGAAACTAGGAACGCGCCATGGCTCTCCAGAGGATCCAGAAACGCAAGACCCCGGGGCCCCGCCAGGAGCAGACGGGAATGCGCTGGCCCGTTACTGCCGCGGTGGCGGCGAGCATCGCGATGATCGGATTCGCGCTCATCCCCTATGATACCCTCTGGCGCCCTGGCGCCGGCTCGCACGATCTGGTTCCGCAGCAAACCGGCGACGGCCCCGTCTCGAACGTGAGCGACGTGGTTCGCCTCTATGGGCTGGATGCGCGCGTGGAACCCTATCTGCGGGTCGATGACGAGGGCATCCATTTCGAACGCGACGAGATGGACGCGGACAAGGCGGAGCGCAAATGAGGCGCCGCAGCCGCTACAGGGCCTGCCCGCGATGACCCCGGACATGCCCACTCCGCCCGCCGAGTTGGGTCGGCTTTCGTCCCTGTGGCGGATCACGCCGCAATGGCAGATCTACGAAATCGAGGGGCAGGAACCCCGGAACCTCGCCTGGGCCTTCCTGCCCGGGCCGTTGCGACCCGACGGAATGGCGATACCCGCCGCGGGCATCCCGGCCAAGGCGTCCGACGCCTATCGCGCGCTTTCCACAGGCATGGCCGGGGCGTGCACGCGGCGCCCGGGCGGGACGGACGCGATCCGCTCCGAGGACGGCATCCTGTGGACCGTCTCGCCCAGGCCTCTCGCGACACTCGATCAAATGCCGCCGATGGAGCCGCTCGCGCTCCTCGCGACCGCACGCGACGCGGCGAGGGAGCTGGCGGCGATGCACCGCCGGCAGGTGCTGCATCTCGACGTCCACCCCGAGATGATCGAGATGACGGAAAGCGGCGCTTCGCCGATCGGATGCGGTATCGATATCCGCTCCACCGCATCGTTCCGGCCCGACAATCGCGAACTTGCCCGCATCGGCTTCGCCGCGCCTGAACTCTGGGACGCATCGCGCCGCGCCCTGCTCGGACCGTGGACCGACCTGTACGGGCTGGCCGCGACGCTGTTCCGGACCATCGTTGGCGAGGCGCCGCCCGACTTCCGCGACCGCCTCGCGGACCTGCGCGGGGCCTCGGCGGCGATGGCGGACATCCTTCGTGGACGGATCGACCTCCCCAACGGACGTGGCGAGCGGCTGATCGCCGCGATCGTCGATGGGCTCGAGCCGGACATCGCGAAGCGCGGCAGCGACCTCGAGGCGTGGGCCGACAGGCTGACGCTCGACCCGGGCGCTGCGCCCAGATCGGAGCCGCCCGGGTACGTCTCCGACGAGAAAGATCCGTGCCCGATCGATCGTGGTGGCGAGCCTTGGCCGACCTATACGCCGCGGTGGCGGAGACTGACGCTGTCGATCATCGCGGCCGGCCTGCTTGTGATGGCAGCGGCGGCGGCGGCGATCGTCTGGGTGCGGTGGGGCACCGAACCCGTCCCCACGTTCGAGCTCACGAATAACGAGGTCGTGCTGGAGAATGCGGCGATCGAGACACCTGTCCCGCAGCGGAAGGCCAAACCGACGCCCGCGCCCACACCCACGCCAAAAGTCGCGAATGCGCCAAGCGTCGAGGGGCGCTGGCGCCATGCCACCGATCCGCGGTGCGAGGTCGCCCGCAATGTCGCGGTGGAGGGCGGAACCCTTGTTGTGCGCGTGGAAGGCATGGCCCCGTTCAGGGCGGAAATCATCGATCGCGATCGGGAAACGGGGACCGTGGTGGGACGCGAGGGTGGCAAGATCTACCGCTACGAGCCGTCGCGCGATGGCGCGAGCCTCGTCATGCGATCCGAAAACGGTCCGTCGGAAACCTGGAGCAATTGCAACTGATGCGGCGGCCTTCGCCTATTTCCAGCCATAGCCGTCGGTGGTGAGCCGCAGAACCGGCTGATATTCCCCGCGCGGGATCAGCACGATCCGGTCGCCAAAGGCATATTGTTCGTCGCCGTCGAATGCATCCTCAGCGATCACCGATCCCGAGACCCTGCGATAGCGCGAACAGATCAGCCTCGTGCTGTTCTGCCGGGCGATCTGGCTCAGCATGCCGCGCAGATCACCAAGCGCGGGGCCGGTGAAGGGCCGGATATAGGAATGATTGGCGGTATAGACCGAGCCCTCGGCGAAGGATGCCGCGGCCACACGCGCGGATTGGTCCCAGCACAGCCCGTCGGCACGCGGCGTCAGGGTCTGGAAGAGCGTGAGCCGCATATTGGGCTCCCTGCGCGTCGCCCATAGCGGCACCTTGCTGGCCGGCACGGGGAAGAGCAGATATTTGCGCAGCGTGAGCCGGCCGTCGTTGAAGCTGTAAAGCTCCTCATAGTCCGAACAGCTATTTCCCGACTCATATTTGTAGCAGAAATAATTGTCGCGATAGAGGTCGAGCATGTCCCACCCGGAGAGATAGGCGCCGGGCGACGGAGCGCGCGGCGCGGGACTGGGGGGCGGCGACGGCTTGCAATATTGGCTGCGCTTGGCCGGAATCCTGCTTCTGTAATAGCGAAGCCTGCCATAGCGCGCGGCGAATGCTTCCAGAGACCTGCAATCGCCGATCTGCCGCCACTCGCGGGCGATCGGATCAGGCCGGGGGCGCGCGGGAATACAATATTCACGCTGTTTCTGAGCCAGCCCTGCGGCCAGTTCCGCAGGCGAGCCATAGGCTTTGACGAAATCGCGATAAGCCTGACAATTGGCGATGCGCCGATAGTCGATTTCCATCTTCGGTTGCGCGCTGGCAGGGATCGCCCAGAGGAGCGAAGCCGCCAACACCGTCGCGATGATCCTCAACATGTCGCGCCCCCCGGCGGATTCTGTTCGCGCGCAGCATAGTTAACGCCCGTGGCGGTGCAAGCGGCGGCTGGCATCGGGCGATTTTCCGGGGTCGCGCCGAAGCGGGCGCAAGAATCGTTCGGAGGCCGGTTGCCTTGGACCCCGTACGATGCGCAAGATCGCCGCCAACCAGGATGTCGAAAGGAGGGGCGCACATGGCAATCGAGAGCTACGATGCAGTCGTCGTGGGATCGGGCGCCGGCGGCGCGATGGCGGCGTGGATGCTCACCAAGGCCGGGGCGAAGGTGCTGATGCTCGAGGCCGGCCGCGACTATGATCCGGGCGAGGCCGCGATGCTCAACTTCGAGCGCGACGCGCCGCTGCGCGGGGTCGGCACGCCGGACAAGGATTTCGGCTATTACGATGCGACCGTGGATGGCGGATGGGACATTCCCGGCGAACCCTATTCGATGGCCGAGGGCACGGAATTCAAATGGTGGCGCAGCCGGATGCTCGGCGGCCGCACCAACCATTGGGCGCGCAACAGCTTCCGGATGGGGGAATATGACTTCAAGCCCTTCACCCGCGACGGCATGGGGGTGGACTGGCCGGTCAGCTATGACGAGATGGCGCCCTGGTACGACAGGACCGAGACGATCGTCGGCGTCTACGGCAACAACCCGAACATGGAGAACCACCCCAATTCGGGCGACGGCGTGCTGCACGATCCGCCCGCGCCGCGCGCGTGGGAGATTTTCCTGAAGGCGGGCGCGGGGAAGGTCGGGGTTCCGGTGATCCCGGCGCGGCGGGCGGTGCTGACTCGCGCCCTCGATACGCGCCAGCCCTGTTACTGGGCGTCGGGATGCGGCCGCGGCTGCGCGATCGGCGCCGCGTTTCAGACCACGACCTCGCTGATCCCCCAGGCGCGCGCGACGGGCAAGCTCACCGTGCGCACCGACGCGATGGTCTATGAGGTGATGCTCGACAAGACCGGCAAGGCCTCGGGCGTGCGCTTCATCGATCGCAAGACTCGGGCCCAGCGCGAGGCGCGCGGCCGGGTCGTGATCCTCGCGGCCAGCACCGGCGAGACCGCGCGCATCCTGCTCAACACCAAGGTGGCGGGGCGGTCGGAAGGGCTGGCCAATTCGAGCGGGCAGCTCGGGCGCAACCTGATGGATACCGTCGGCGCCGATCTGGGCGCGGTGTTCCCCGCGCTCGAGGGCCGGCCGCGCTACAATGAGGACGGCGCGATGGGGCTGCACGTCTATATGCCCTTCTGGCTCTACAAGGAGCAGAAGGCCGGCAAACTCAACTTCGCGCGCGGCTATCATTACGAGGTGGGCGGGGGATTCAACGATCCCGGCGATCTGGGCGGGCTGGACGGCTATGGCGCCGGGCTGCGCGCGGCGGCGCGGCAAAGCTACGGCACCAGCATCTGGTTTACCCTCCGCGGCGAGATGATCCCCAACGACAAGAGCTGGTGCGAGATCGATCCGGACCTGAAGGACAAGTTCGGCATCCCCGCGCTGCGCTTCCACTTCGGCTGGACCGATCAGGAGCGGAACATGGTCGATCATTTCCACAAGACGACGCAGGATATCGTCACCGCGATGGGCGGCAAGCTGGTCACGCCGGTACGATCGGCGGACCGCGCGCTGAGAAAGGGCGGCGAGATCATCCATGAGGTTGGGACGGCGCGTATGGGCGCGGACAAAAGGACCTCGGTGACCGATCCCTATGGCCGCTGCTGGGACGTCGACAATCTCTATATCGGCGATGGCGCGGTGTTCGCCTCCAAGGCGCACAAGAACCCGACGCTGACGATCATGGCGCTGGCGATGCGGTCCGCCGACCATATCGCCACTCGCCTGCGGAAGGGCGAGCTGTGAGCGGGGGGCTCGCCGTCGATCGGCGCACCACCCTCGCCTGGCTCGCCGCCGCGCTTGCCGTCCCGGAGTCCGCGCGAGGCAGCGGGCTGGAGGGAACGCAATGGCCCGAGATCAAGCTGACGCCGATCACCGCGCCGGGCTATGGCGTCGATCCCGACCTGCTCAATCCCAAGGTCCCCTGGCCGCTGACGCTGAACAAGACCGAGCTGAAGGCGGCGGCGGCGCTGTGCGACATGATCCTTCCGGCGGACGGCCAGTACAGTGCCGCCTCCGCCGTCGGGGTTCCGGCGTTCGTCGACGAATGGATCAGCGCGCCTTACCCCCGGCAGCAACAGGATCGCGAGATGATCGTGCCGGGCCTTGCCTGGATCGATGCCGAAAGCGTCCGCCGGTTCGGCAAGCCCTTCGCCGACGCCGCGAACGGCGAGCGCGCGGCGATCTGCGACGACATCGCCTTTGCCGGCCGGGTGAAGCCCGGGTTCGAGAAGCCTGCCTCCTTCTTCGCCAATGTGCGCAGATTGACGCTTCGCGCTTACTATTCGACCGAGGAAGGCTGGGCGCAGCTCGGCTATATGGGCAACACGCCGATCGAGGGGCCGTATCCGGGCCCCACGCCTGAGGCGATGGCGCATATCCAGCAGGTGATCGCCAGGATGGGCGCGTGACGGGAGAAATCGAATGATGCGGACAGTGATCCTGGCGGCGATGTTCGCGTGCGCTCTGACTGTGCTCGCCTGCGCGCCGGCGGAAAATGCCGCGGTTTCGGAGTGGCGGCTTTTGTTCAACGGCACCGATTTCACCGGCTGGCGCGGCTACAAGGACGCGCCGGTTCCGACGCGCTGGCATGTCGAGAACGGCGTGATCGCGCTGGGGAAGGAAGGAACCGAGGGCGATCTCGTCACCACCGAGGAATTCGGCGATTTCGAGCTCGAGCTCGACTGGAAAATCTCCGAGGGCGGCAATAGCGGCATCTTCTATTTCGTGCAGGAGCCGGGGGACGCGCCCTACACCTGGTCGACCGGTCTCGAGATGCAGGTGCTCGACGACGCCCGTCATTCGGACGGGAAGCTGCCCTCGCACCGCGCCGGGGCGCTTTACGACCTGATCGCACCCGCAAAGGCGGCCGCCAAGCCGGTGGGCGAGTGGAACCGCGTCAGGATCATGGTGCGCGGCGGACGGATCGAGCATTGGCTCAACGGCGAGCAGATCGTCGTCACCAACTATGGCGACGCGAACTGGAACACACTGGTTGCGGGATCGAAGTTCAAGGCGATGCCGCACTTCGCGAAGGTCCCGCGCGGGCGCATCGCGCTGCAGGATCATGGCGACCGCGTCTGGTTTCGCGACATCCGGATCCGCACCTTTTAGGTGCGGCACATCCTTGTCGACTGGAGGACGGCCAGCGGGTGGCGCGACACCCCACCCTCGGTGCCGTTGCCGCGCCGCGCATGCATGGAAGCCGGAGCCCCGCGCCGCTTTTTGGGTGAATAACTCTGATTTTTATATATGATATCGGACTTTACGATTCCGGAGGGGATAAGATTTTCAATGCAGCCAATCACGGCCAGGCTCATTTCCGCTCCTGATATCCGCTTGCCGGCCGCCCATGCGTAGCGGCCGCGTCGCGCGCCATGACGAGATCGTTGCGATCCTGGGTTCCCAGATCCTGTCGGGCGCCCGTCCGCCGGGCAGCCGCCTCCCGACGGAGGAGGAAATGCTCGCCCAGTTCGGCGCGTCCCGGGTCCTGATGCGCGAGATCACCAAGACCCTGGTTGCGAAGGGGCTGGCGATCGCCAAGCCCCGCGTGGGCACACGCGTTTCGCCGCCGGAACAGTGGAGCTATTACGATCCGGACATCCTTGCCTGGAAAGTGCGGCTCGGGTTCGATCGTCAGTTCCTCGAGCAGCTCGTGCAAATGCGCCGTGCCGTCGAGCCGGCGGCGGCGGCGGTCGCGGCGGAGCAGCGCACCGAAGCCCATATCGCGGACATGCGGAAGGCGCTCGCGGCGATGTCGCGAGCGGCGGGTAGCGACAAGCGCGCCTTTTCCGATGCCGATCTGGACTTCCACATCGCGGTCGCGGCCGCGTCGGGCAATCCGCTGTTCCGGTCTCTGGCGAGCGTGATCGAGGCGGCGCTCGAGGCCTATTTCGCGCTCAGCACGCCGTTGCAGATCGACGCCATGGAGGCCGCGGTCGCCAGCCACACGCGGATTGCCGACGCGATCGAGCGCCGCGATGGCGAGGAGGCGGCGCGGGCGATGCGCGCGGTCATCGATGAGGGGCCGGACCGGGTACGGCGCCAATTGGCCGGCCCTTCGGAACCGGCACGAGAGGCGCTCGAGGAAGCACCGCACGCACTGGTGGCGCCTTGCAAGTGATTTGCGTGCCAGCCAAGCTATTGCATATGTGAAAACTGGATTGCACATATAGAATTATGGTCTAATCGTCCGGCAAGACGTGAAAGGCACCCATGAAAGCCGTGATTTGCGCCAGGCCGTTCGAGCTGGGCATTGTCGAATATCCGGCGCCGCAGCCGGCCGAGAGCGAGATTCTGGTGCGCATTCGCCGGATCGGGCTATGCGGCACCGACTATCATATCTTCGCCGGCCGCCATCCGTTTCTGGCCTATCCGCGCGTGATGGGACACGAGCTGGCGGGCGAGGTGCTGAGCGCGCCGCCGGGTTCGCGCTTCCACCCGGGACAGACCGTCGCGATCAATCCCTATCTGGCCTGCGGCGATTGCATCGCCTGCCGCAAGGGAAAGCCGAATGCCTGCACGAATATCCGCGTGCTCGGTGTCCATATCGATGGCGGCATGTGCGAGCTTCTTGCGGTTCCCGAACACGCGGTCCTCGACGCGACGGGCCTGACGCTCGAACAGGCGGCGATGCTCGAATTCCTGGCGATCGGCGCGCATGCCGTCGGCCGCGCGCGCCTCAGGCCCGGCGACCGCGTGCTCGTGGTGGGCGCCGGGCCGATCGGGATCGCCACCGGTCTTTTCGCGCGCCAGAACGCCGCGACGGTGACGCTGGCCGACAGGCGCCAGGCAAGGCTCGACTATGCGCGCACGCATCTGGGTTTTGGTGATGTGGTCCTCGCGGAGGACAATCTGACGGCTACCCTGGCCGAACGAACCGGCGGCGACATGTTCGACGTGGTGTTCGATGCCACTGGCGTGCTGGAGGCGATGGCGCAAAGCCTGACCTATGTCTGCCACGGCGGCACATTGGTCTTTGTCGGCGTGGCGCCCGGCGATTTCGCCCTCGCCTCCCCCGAGTTTCACAAGCGGGAGACCACTCTGCTCGCCAGCCGCAATGCGCTTGCGGAGGATTTCGAGCGCGTCATTCGCGCGATGCGGTCCGGCCAGATCCCGTCGGACGCGCTTCAGACCCATGGCTTCCCCGCCGAAGAGCTGCCCGAGCGCATCCCGCAGCTCATCGCCGATGCCGACCATGTGCTGAAGGCAATCGCCAGCTTCTGAGTCGGCCGATGCTTGCGCGGCCTTCTAGTTCGGCCGCTTGAGGAGCGCTTCCAAATTGCCGGTCCGGTATCGGACTCGATGTGATCTGATGCGATGCTCCGCGGCAAGGGGCGTTCGCGGCCTAGTCGCGAAACGCAATCCGGAAGACGCTCGCATGGCGCGTCGGCAAGGAAGGGGGCAGATTCACGACCAGCCCGGCCTCGGTCTGCCGGAAGGCCAACGGGCCAGCGACGCCCAGCAGATGCACCCGCTTGACCGCACCGGCGGACCGCCCCAGCGACGTGATGGCGACGCTTTGCACCGGCTCCCCCAAGGTGATGGCGTAGAGCGTCGTGCCGCGCGTGGTGAAGCGAATGTCCTGTGCGGTATAGGCGACATTCTCCTGAAAGGCGCCGCCGGCCCCCTGGGTGGGGCCCTCGCCGAAGGTCTTCCATGGCCGGGTCCCATGGATCGCCTCGGCATTGACCTTCATCCACGCCGCGAGCTCACCGAGCAGGTGCTGGGACTCGGGCGGCAGGCTGCCGTCCGCATATTGCACGATATTGAGCAGCAGATTGCCGTTCTTGCTCACCACATCGGCGAGCATCGAAATCACCTGCGCCGGGGTCTTGTACTTGTCCTGCTCGTTGAAGAACCAGTCGCCGTTCGAGGTATCGGTCTGCCAGGGCCGCGGATTGATGCCGTTCAGCACGCCGCGCTCGACATCCTGGACGCCCGCTTCCTTGTAGAATTCGCCGGAGCCCAGCTCCTTGTGATTATAGACCGCCTCGAGCTTGCCGGTCCGCGCGATGCTGCTGTTGTAGAGATGGGCGACCAGCGACCGGCCGACATCGCCGAACGGGATGCCGCCGTCGGAATAGAGCAGATCCGGCTGATAGCTATCGATCAGGTCGCGAACGCGGTCATACCAGATCTTGTGGAATTTCGGATTGGCCGTGTACCAGGTCTGACCGAGGCCCCGGTACGGCTCGTTGTGGGGCGGATGATAGAGATCGGCATAGGCAGGGTCCGCGCCGTCATAATATTCGCCCATCGCCGGCCAGGTCTGGTTGTAGAGATGGCTCGGGTGCCACCAGTTATGGCTGGCGCCCAGATGCTCGGACACGCCGAACCGCAGGCCGCACTTGCGCGCCGCCGCGCGCCAGGCACCGACGATATCGCGCTTCGGCCCCATCGCGACGGCGTTCCACCGGTGATGCCGCGAGTTCCACAGATCGAAATTGTCGTGATGAACGCCCATGCTGACGAAATATTTCGCGCCCGCCGCGACATATTTGTCCATCAATCCCTCGGGATCGAACCGCTCGGCCTTCCACAGGGGAATGATGTCCTTGTAGCCCGACTTCGAGGGCTGGCCGTAATGCTTCACATGATGGTCGTATTGCGGGTGCCCCGGCACATACATGAAGCGCGCATACCAGTCCCCGGCGCGCGGCACGGCCTGCGGGCCCCAGTGCGACCAGATGCCAAGCTTGGCGTCGCGGAACCAGTCGGGGGCCTGATATTGCTTCAGCGATTCCACATCGGACCGGAACGGCCCGGTTTCCTGGGGCGGAATGAAGGGCGCGCCATAGCCATCGCAATCGGAAGCCCGCGCGGCGGCGGAATAGCCCAGCGCCGCGACAAGGGGGGCGCCCAGGAAGTTGCGTTTGCTGATCTTCATATCATCCTCTGGCTATGGTGCTGGTTTCGGCAATGCGGCCCATGATCACGCGGTCACGTCGAGCCGGACCCGGCGCAGGGGCTGCCGCTCGATATCGACTTCCACGGTCACCCGGCCGGCCCGGGTCCCTGCCCGCACCACAGCCACGGCGCGGCCGTGAAAGGTCCTGCGGTCGCCCGATTGCAGGCTTGACGGGTCCTGCGGGTCGCCATTGCCCATGCCCGCGAGCCGCCCCGCGCCGAGCACGCGTACCTTCACCCGGCGTTCGTCGCGGCGCGAATAGACCGGCACGCCGCCGGCATCGGTCAGCTCCACCGTGACATAGGCCAGATCCTGCCCGTTGGCCGCCATCCGCTGGCGGTCGAGCGAGATCCGCGCGCCGGCGGGCGCACCCGCGGTACGCAGCGTCCAGCGTCCGGCTTCCTTGCCGCCGCGATAGCCGACCGCGACAAGATCGCCCGGCGCGTAGCCGACCTGATAGACTGCCTTGTACTCGGTCTCGAGGCCCGCCGCCTTGCGGCCGAGACTCTGGCCGTTGAGGAACAGTTCGACCTCCCGAAACTCCGAATAGACGACGACCTCGAGCGGCTTGCCTTCCTGCCCCGGCCAGGTCCAGCTCGGATGGACATCGTCGAGCGCCCAGTCGAGATGCGGCGGCGTGATCGGGAAATAATGGCGGTCGGGCAGGTCCTCGGTCCCCTTGGGCTGGCGGACAAAGGCCGCGATCGGATCGATGCCGGTCTTCCACAACACCTGGCGGTAATAGGCCGCGGGGCGCTTGCGCCCGGTGGCGTCGATCTCCCCGCAATAGGCGAGGTGCCACGGATAGGGCCCGAGCTTCTGCCAGTCCTGGCTGTACCCCATCCAGCCGATCCCAGCTTCGCCGAGATAGTCGAAGGCGGTCCAGACAAAGTCGCCGATCACCCAGGGCTTGGTCTCGACTTCGCGCCAATAGGGAAATGCGTCCTTCGGCAGCGATTCGGCGGTATACATCGGCTTGTCGGGCAGCGCGGCGTGATCCGTGGTGAACAGCTCGGCGTGGTAATTATAGGCGGGCACATCGAGCACGGCGGCCTGGCTGGTGCTGAGCGGCGCATCATTGTTGATCGCCTGAGTCACCGGGCGCGTCGGATCGAGCAGGCGCACGCGCGCGGTCAGGCTCCTGGCCGTCTCGATACCCAGGGGCGTGCCCGATTCGGGTATCTCGTTGCCGATGCTCCAGAACAGCACGCTGGGATGGTTGCGCCCGCTGATGACCAGGCTGTCGATATCCTGCCGCCAGTCCTCGGCGAAGAAGCGCGAATAATCTTGCGGGCGCTTGTGCTTGTTCCAGCTGTCGAACGCCTCGTCGATCACCAGCATGCCGAGTTCGTCGGCGGCGTCCAGCGTCGCCTGGCTCGCGGGATTATGCGCGTTGCGGATGGCATTGTACCCCGCTGCCTTCATCAGCGCGACCTTGCGCCGGTCGGCATCGGGAAAGCCGGCGGCGCCGAGCATGTAATTGTCGTGATGGATGTTGCCGCCGCGCAGCTTCAGCGGCTGGCCGTTGATGCGCAGCCCGTTCCGCGCATCGACGGTGATGGTGCGGATGCCGAACCGCGTCCGCCGCGTATCGACCAGCGCGCCGCCGACGCGCACCTCGTGCACCAGCGTGTAGAGATTGGGCGAGTCCGGCGACCAAAGCGCGGGCCTGGTCACGGCGAGGCGCGACGCGATGGTCGCGTGCGATTTGGGCCCGACACGCTCGGTCTGCGTGGTGCGCGCCACGACATCGCCCGCCTGCGACACGATCTTGGTGGTGACAGTGACCTGCTGCGCCCTGGCCGCGCAGTTCGAGGCGGACGCCGTACTGGCCACGGCGCCCGCCTCCGTGTTCGCCTCCGGGGTAGTGACGAACACGCTGTCCGGCTCGAGATGAACGCAGTTCAGGATCTCGAGCGTCACCGGACGGATGATCCCCGAGCCGGCGTACCAGCGCGAGGAGGGATCGGCATGATTGGCCCTGACCGCGACGATATTCTTGCCGGGACGAACCTTGCCGCTGAGGTCCACGGTGAAGGCGGTGTAACCATAGCGATGGCGGGCGACCGGCTCGCCGTTGAGCCAGATTTCGGCGTCCATATAGACCGCCTCGAACTTCAACAGCACGGTGCGCGCGGCGTCGGCCGCGCTCAGGTTCAGCGCGCGGCGGTACGCGCCGATCCCGCCCGGCAGATAGCCCGAGTCCTGACCGGATTCGGCCCCCGGATCGAAAGGCGGGCGACCGTCGGGCCAGTCCATGATCGACCAGTCGTGCGGCACGACAGTATTTTGCCAGCCACGGTCATCGAAGCCCGATCGCTCCGCTCCCGGAGCATCGCCGCCGAGGAAAAGCCAGTCCTGCGACAGGCCGGTCCGCTGCGCGCCGGCCGGCGCCATGATCGCGGCGGCGAGTAGCGCGCACAGCGCGAGCCTGCCCGCCACCCGGCGCCCCCCGCGATCGGCATGCCGTTTCACGATCCCGCTCTCCTGACCTCGAGAATTGTCACCGGCCCGCCGTTCGATCGCGCGGGAGCCTGGATCCGGATTCCGCCCGCTTCGGGCTTCCACGACAGGGCCGTGCCGGAAAAATCCCTGATCGAGGCGACCCTTCCTTCGAGCGGCAGCGACAATCCGCCCTCGGGCCAGCGAAGCACATGGACGAACACGCTGCGGCCCTTTTGCGTGGTGCCGTAAATGCCGTCCACCGGCTGCAGCGGACCGGGGCGCGTGCCATAGACCGCGCGCCCATTCTGCCGAAGCCAAACCCCGATCGCGCGCAGCGTCGCCACCTGTTTCGGCGGGATGACGCCATCGGGATCGGGCGACATGTTGGCGAGGACATTGCCGTTCCGGACCACGGCGTTGACGAGCAGCACGATGACCTCGTCGGCGCTCATCGCGGTGTCGCCCGGCGTGAATCCCCAGGCCGCGCGATTGAGGGAGAATGTCTTTTCCCAGGGACGCGTCCGGATGGGTCCGGTGATCGGTGCGGGTCCCTCAGCGATGTCGAAATCGCCCTGCCAGCCCGATCGGGGGTTGATCACGATCCTGGGCTGATAGCGGCGGACCATGCGGTTGAGCCGGTCGGATTCCCAAAACCACGCCGCGTCGGCATCGGTCCCCTGATGCGCCAGCCATCCGCCGTCCCACCACAGAATGTCGATGGGGCCATAGTTGCGCATCAATTCCTCGACCTGGCCCCAGGTCTGCTGCTTGAGCAGGCGCGCATTGTCCGGCAGCTCCTTCGGCCGGAAATAGCCGGGGAAGCGCCAATCCAGCGGCGAATAATAGAGCCCGACCCTGAGGCCCTTGCGGCGGACCGCGCTGACGAAGGGCGCGATCAGGTCGCGCGCGGCACCCGAATGCATCGAATCGAACCGGCCATAGCTCGATGGGCTGTCGAAGAGCGAAAAGCCGTCATGATGCCGTGCGGTCATGACCATGTAGCGCGCGCCGGCGGCGCCCGCTAGCGCGGCCCATTGGTCCGGATCATAGTGGCGCGGCCGGAAGCGGGCGGCGAGCTTCGCATAATCTTCGGCGGGCACCTTGTCGTTGAACATGTGCCACTCGCCACGGCCCGGAATGGCGTAGAGCCCCCAATGGATGAAGATCCCGAACTTGGCGTCGCGCCACCAGGCCATATCCCGCTCGGGAAGCAGCAGGTCGGGCGCGAGGGCCGGGTCGCCGCCGGAAACCTTGGCGGCCGAGCGCTGCTCGTCCGTCAGGATCTGGGCGCTCGACATGACGGGGGCAAGCGAAAGAACGATCGCCACGACCCACAGCCAGTGGACAAGGGACGCTGCGGCGCGGCGCCCGGCGAGCAGCGCTCGTGCCGCGACGCCAAGGCCATGCGAGCCCCGCGCGAAAACGGCCGTCCCAGGTCCCTTCAGGTACATATCCACTCCCGTCCGCTCGTCCGACGCATCCCGGTGGGTCTCCGCCGGCCGCGCGTCTTTTTCGCCTCGCAGCCGCGCCCTTGCCCCGGCATCCCCGACCGCTGGCTCATCACGCGGGCAGGCGGAGCAACGCCACGGCGCTCCGATCGACCGGCAATTCCCGGATGCGGTGAGGCGTCCTGTCGCGCCGTCCCGCGAGCAGGTCAGCGAATAGGATTACTAATCAGGTTTTTACTGATAGCAATGCACTTTCGTATGTGCACAATCGAAATGGCGCCTGTTGCGCTGCCTCGGCCTGTACGGGCGGTGGCGTGGACCCGGCCAATTGCCAAAGGAGCCAGCAGCGCGGCGGCGGCGCTCACGAGGAGAGTATTACGAAGATTCTCCGGTTGAATAGAGGCGCCTCCGTATCCGGGCGGCGTGGACGAGCCGGGCCGCGGCGAACACGGCGAGTAGAGTCAGAACGAGCGCGGTGATGGCATGGCGCGGGGTCTGCCGCAGCGCCTCTCCGCCCGCCTTGCTCAGCAGGAACAGACCCGGGGTCCATACCAGGCTGGCAAGGCCGATAACGGCGATGCAGGGTAACGGCCGCAACCGGAGCATCCCGCTGGCCAGATATACCGGGAGGCGCAATCCCGGCGTGAAGCGGGCCACGGCAAGGGCTGTCCACCAATGACGTCCGAGCCATTGCAGTGCGTGATCGACTGCGGGTCGCCTGCGCTGACGGCGAACCCAGCGATGCGTTTCCGCCCAGCGCCCGGCGACATGCAGCGCCATGTCGCCGGCGGTGGTGCCCACCACCAGCACCGCGATCGCGGCCAGCGGATCGACGAGCATATGCGCCGCAAGCAGACCCGCCGCGACGATCGCCGCATCCTCCAGCAGGAGCGATGCGGCGAAGATCACGGCGAGCAGCAGGGCGGGCTGGCGGGCCAGGTCCGCGAGGAACCCGGCCAGCATCTCCGCCATCATTTCTTCAGCACCGCCGGCCAGTTGCGATTGCCCGACGCGATATAGCGCGGGATGTCCTTCTGCCACTGGCGCTGCACCTCGGCATTATAGTTGAGGTAGAGCTTTCCATCGACGATCCGCCATGCGAGCGGATCGCCGGATGCGGTGTAGTTATGGGCGACGGCCCAGGCGCAATAGCCCCCATATTGCGGGGCATAGCGCGCGGGCGCGGCGCGGAAGGCGGCGAGGTTCGCGGCGGTGGAGAAGCGGAATTCCGCCCCTTTCCACTGCATCTTGAACCGCGCATCGCCCTTCACCGGACGTCCCTGAGTGAAATAGGAGACGGTATCGTATCCACCCACGGCGACCTTGCCGAACCAGCCGGTGTAGATTTCCGCCTTTTGCGCGGATGCGGTGCCGGTGGTGACGGCGGTGGTGACAGCCAGCGCGAGAACGAACGCGAAAGCATGAACAAGGTAACGCATGATGTTGGGACTCCGGTGAAGGTCGGGATGCGTCAGCGAGCGGTCATGCGCTGGGCATCGATCTGCGTGCGCGCTTCGGCGCGGCAGCGCTCGACCGCCTCGACTTCGGCGAGCAGCCGCGTGGGAGCGGCGGGGCAGACCGTGTCGAGCGCACGGTCGATGCGGCGATCGAGCTCGGCGCGGCCGGCAGGGCTGGCGAGGTTGAGATCGGCATAGGAGACGCGGACGTCCGGGCCGTCATTGGCCGCGACGGGCGCGAGGAACAGGGCGAGCGTGGAAAGCATGGCAATCATGGTACGGATCCTTCGATAGGGGGTGATCCGCCCGACCTAGGGAATCGCGATGCGCGGCTGAAATGCCGATCGTGCATCGAAACCGTAACGCACCGGCATTTCCACGTTTGGCGCAGAGCCGCGACACGGGCTGCATCCATTTCAGGGAGCAGACCCATGATCCGCACCTACGCGCCGGCGGCGCTGACGCTCTATATCGGCTTCGTTTTCGTCCAGTCGCTGTTCTTCAAATTCACCAACTCGCCCGAGACGCAATATATCTTCGGCACGCTCGACAAATGGGCGGGCGGGTTCGGGCTGGGCGGCACGTTCGGGCCGCACGGCATCGCCTCGCAATATGTGGTGGGCACGGCCGAGCTGGTCGCGTCGGTGGTGCTGCTGGCGGCGCTGTTTCCGGCGCTGCGCTGGCTGCAGCCCTGGGGTGCGCTGCTCGCGCTCAGCGTGATTTCAGGCGCGATCTTCTTTCATCTGTTCACCCCGCTCGGCGTCTCGGTGCGCAATGCCGATGGCAGCTATGATGGCGGGCTGCTGTTCGCGCTGGCGTGCGGCGTGTGGCTCTCGGCGGCGGCGCTGCTGCTGCTCCATCGCTTCGGAGGCGCCCGTGCCTGAGCTCGACGCAACGACGCGCAGCCCCGAGGCGCTGGCGGCGATCCACCGGTTCGGCGGCGAGCTGCTCAGTCATGGCTGCCACACTTCGGCGATCTTCGAAGCGCTGGCGGCGGACCCCGATTGCGCGGTGGCGCATGCCTATGCCGCGGCCCTCTTCCTCTCGCTCACCACGCGAGAGGGGGTAATCCAGGCGCGTCCGCATCTGCGCGCCGCCGCGCTCCAGACCACTCATGCGAGCGAGCGCGAACGCTGGATCGTCGCGGCGATCGCGAGCTGGGGCGCGGGCGATCCAGGCAAGGCAGCACGACTGCTGTCGGATGTCGTGATGCGCTGGCCGCATGACGTGGTCAGCGCCAAGCTTTGCCAGATCCTCCAGCTCGCCTCGGGCGAGACGGTCTCGATGGTGCGCACCGCGTCGCACGCCGCCGCAGCCGATCCCAAGGGCTATGCCGGCGGGTTGCTCGCCTTCGCACTCGACCAGGCGGGCGAGACCGATCGCGCCGCCGCGATCGCCGCGCGCGCGGTCGACCGCAATCCGCTGACCGATCCCTGGGCCCAACATGCGATGGCGCATGTCCATTGCGCGCGCGAGGACTGGATCGAGGGCCGCGCCTTCATGCGCGCGCATGCCGCGAGCTGGGATCGCTGCTCCTCCTTCATGCTCACGCATAACTGGTGGCATGCCGCGCTGTTCGCGCTGTGGCTGGGCGATGCCGAGGGCGCGCTGGCGCTGTTCGACGATCATGTCTGGGGCGTGCGCAAGGGCCATTGCCAGGACCAGATCAACGCCGTCTCGCTGCTCGCCCGAATCGAGGCGCGCGGGGTTCATGGCGGCGCGCGCTGGCATGATATCGCCGTGCACGCGGCGCCCCGCGTCGGCGATGCGATCAGCGATTTCGCGGACCTCCATTACCTCTATGCGCTGACCCGCGCGGGCGAGGATGCGCTCGCCGAACGGCTGCTGCGCTCGATCGAGATTCGCGGCCATGCCGAGGGCTCGGCGCTCGACCAGCTGGCGCGCGGCGTGGTCGCGCATGCGCGCGGGCACTATTATTCGGCCGCCATCGCGCTCGGCCAGGCGCGTTCGCGGCTGGCGCTGCTTGGCGGGAGCCAGGTGCAGCGGCGCTGGTTCGACGAGATGTTCGTCGACGGGCTGACCCGGGCGCGCACCGGCGGCGGAGCGCTCGCCTGTGCGTGATGGCGAGGCCATGCCCCCGCTCGAGCCCGCGCCGCTGCTGTCGCGGTTCGAATTCTGGCCGGCATCGATCTTCTATCTGCCGATGATGGCGGTGATCGCGGGGCTGGCGATCCGGCATCGCGGGCTGCGGCTGCCGCTGCTCGCCAATCCCGGGCTGCCGGCGGGCGGACTGGTGGGCGAATCCAAGAGCGCGGTGTTCGCCGCGATTCAGCCGCCCGAGCGCGATGCGCTGGCGGCCTGGGTCACGCTGCGGCGATCCGGTTCGGCGGCGGCGCAGCTCGCCGAGGCGGAGATGGCGATGTGGACCGGCGGGCTCGATTATCCGGTGGTCGCCAAGCCCGATATCGGCTGCCGCGGTGCCGGGGTGCGGCCGGTGCGCGACAGTGCCGAGCTCACCACCTATCTCGCCGATTTCCCGGTGGGCGAGACGCTGATCCTTCAGCGGCTCGTGCCCGCCAAAGGCGAGGCGGGCATCTTCTATGTCCGCGCGCCGGACGCGGATCGCGGGCAGATCCTCTCGCTCACGCTCAAATATTTCCCCTCGGTCACAGGCGACGGCCGCTCGACCATCGAGGCGCTGGTCCGCGCCGATCCGCGCGCGGGCCAGGTGCCGCATCTCTATCTTCCGCGCCTCGCCGGCCGGCTGGGCGAGGTGCCCGGGAAGGGCGAGCGCGTGCCGCTCGTGTTCGCGGGCAATCATTGCCGCGGCGCGATCTTCCGCGACGGGACCGCGCACGTCACCCGCGCGCTGATCGACCGGATGGACCGGATCGCCGATTGCATCCCGGGCTTCCATTTCGGCCGCTTCGACGTGCGCTTCTCCGATTTCGAGGCGTTCCGGCGCGGCGAGGATCTGACGATCGTCGAATATAATGGCGCCGGCGCGGAGGCGACGCATATCTGGGACAGCCGGATGACGCTGCGCGGCGCCTGGGCGAGCCTCACGCATCAATATGGCCTACTCTTCGCGATCGGCGCGACTAACCGCGAGCGCGGGCACCGGCCCGAGGGCTGGCGCGCATTGATCCGGCGATGGCGGGCTGAAAAACGGGCGGTTTCGCGCTATCCGCAGACGGCGTGACTCTCCCTCCCCCTCTCGATTGGCGCACTGCCGGTATCGGGCCCGATCCCGAGCTGCCGCCCGAACGGCGCGTGACCAGCGAGAATTGGCGGACCTGGCCCTATATGCGCTGGGCATTCCAGCATGCGCGCGAGCTGGTGCCTTCCCGCGCGCTGCCGCGCTCGCCCCATCCCCGGGCCCTGCCCGTCGAACCTGTCGACGTCTCCGGCATGGCGTTCGACTGGCCCGGCTTTCTCGAAGCGACCTATGCCGACGCGCTGCTCCTGCTCCATCGCGGTCGCGTCGTCTTCGAGCATTATGCCAACGGCATGGGCCCCGAAACGCCGCATATGGGCTTTTCGATCACCAAGTCGGTGATCGGGCTGGTCGCCGAACGGCTGATCGCGCTGGGGAAGCTCGATCCGGAGTCGCCGGTCGAGCGCCATGTGTCCGCGCTTTCCGGAAGCGGCTTCGCGGGCGTGTCGCTGCGCCATTTGCTCGACATGACCGATGGCGTCGCGTTCGATGAGGATTACGCCAATCGGGATGCCGATGTGCATCGTTACTCCGCCGCCTATTGGGGAGACGGCGAGGGCGGGACGCTGGGCGCGCTGCGCGCCCTGACCGCGCGTTCGGCCGAAGCGGGGGCGAGCTTCCGCTACCGCACCCCGGTCGCCGATGCGCTCGGTCAGGTATTGCCGCACGCGACGGGAAAACGGCTGAGCGACCTCGTCGCCGAGCATGTCTGGCTGCCAGCGGGCTGCGCGGATGAAGCCTATATGCTGCTCGACACCGCCGGGGTCGAAATGGGCGGCACCGGGCTCAACGCCACCGCGCGCGACCTGGCGCGGGTCAGCCTGTGGCTGATGGAGCAGCCCGGCCTGCTCGCCGCGCTGATCGCCGGCGGCGACCGCGAGCTGTTCGCGCGCGCCGGGACCAGACGCGGCGAGGGATCCTATCGCAGCTTCTGGTGGGTCGATCATGGCGATCCGCCGATGCTCGCCGCGAATGGCGTGTTCGGCCAGCGGATCTGGATCGATCCCACCCACCAGCTCGCGATGATCCGCTTCGGATCGCATCCGCTCGCATCGAACCTCCAGACCGAAGAGGTCCACCGCGACGCCTTCGCGGCGGTGCGCGCGCATCTCGGCTAGTCCGAATCCACCGCCTTCCAGAAACGTAGCATCAGCCGCTTGCGCTCGCGCGGTTCGGTCTGAACGCGATCTTCCCGCGACCAGCTTGGATGGGGAAGCGGTCCGGGAATCGCGGGCCGCGGGACGATGCGGCGCTTCACAGCACCCTCGCCTGGCTCGGCGGGAAGTGCGGCTTGCGGTCGGCGATCGATCCGAGGCACAGGGCGAAGAAGGCGAAGACAATGACGAGCCGCATCACACCGGCCTCCCGGCCGGGGTCTCGACCATCTGCCCGCCCATCGCCTCGTGCAGCACAAAGCCTTCGAGCGGATCGACCTCATCGCGCCACGGCGCCTGCTCGAGCGTGCGCACCGTATCGCGATAGCCGGCGTCCCAGCGCGCGCGGATGCCCGAGGGGCTGAAATCGATGTCCTTTGAATGGTCCTCGCATTCGAGCGCGGGGGCGAGCAGCCGGATCACGTGCATTCGCGTCGGGCAGCCATAGGCGGCCATAGCCGAGACATCGGCATTGGTCGCGCGATCGGCGGGCAGCAGGGCCGCGAGTTCGGTGATGATGTGGCGCAGCTTGTGGAGCTGGCGCTGGCGCTGGATGTGCGTTGCCGAACGGCTCGAATATTGGACGTCCTTCTGGCGGTTCATCACTTCCCAGATCGTCTGGGGCTCGGCGCCGTGCGGGTTCCAGATATGGACGGCATAGACCATCGAGTTGCGGCGCGGATTATCGTCGAACACCACTTCGACCGGCGTGTTCGACAGGATGCCGCCGTCCCAATAGAGCTCGTCGTCGATCCTGACCGCCGGGAAGGCGGGCGGCAGCGCCCCCGAGGCCATGACGTGACGGATATCGAGCGGCATGTCGCGCGAGTCGAAATATTTCATCTCGCTGGTCCGCACGTTCGACGCGCCGACGGTCAGCCGCACCTCGCATCCGTTGATCAGCTCGAAATCGACCAGGTCGGCAAGCGTCTCGCGCAGCGGATCGACCGAATAATAACCCGCGCCCTCGGCCCCCAGATGCGCGTGCGGGCTGAGAAAGGCCGAAAGGTTCGGCTGGAAGAAGGCCGGCAGCCCGCCCATCACCGCGCTCATGTTGCGCAGCGGCGCGGAGAGCTGGGTGGGCAGCAATTCGTCGAAGAAGTGCCCATGCTCGACGCGCTTCCAGAACTCGCGCAGCCGCTCCATCCGCTCCGCCTTGGAGCTGCCCGCGATGATCGCGGCGTTGATCGCACCGATCGAGGTGCCGATCACCCAGTCGGGCTCGACTCCGGCCTCGTGCAGCGCCTGATAGACGCCGACCTGATAGGCGCCGAGCGCGCCGCCGCCCTGAAGCACCAGTACCTGCTGGCCCAGATCGGCCAGTTCGGCCTTGAGTTGGTCGTTCATTGCAAATCTCCACGGGGGGCGTCGCCGGTGATGAGCCGGGCGCCGCGTTCGAAGGTGAGGTAGTTCCACAGCCAGGTGGCGCCGACCGCGAGGCGGTTGCGGAAACCGGCGAGGAAGAAGATGTGCGCGGTGCACCAGACCAGCCAGGCGAGCGTGCCCGACATGCGCAGCCAGCCGAAATCGATCACGGCGCGGTGGCGGCCGATCGTGGCGAGATTGCCATAGTCCCTGTAACGGAACGCCCGCCGCGTCCGGCCCTGGATCACCTGGGCTACATAGCGGCCCTGCTGCTTGGCGACCGGGGCGACGCCGGGGAGCACCCTGCCGTTTGCGTCGGTGCAGGCGGCGGTATCGCCGATCGCGAAGACATCGGCATGGCCTAGCACCTGCAGATTGGGCCCGACGATCACGCGGCCGGCGCGGTCGCTCGGCGCATTCAGCCAGGCCGCGGCGGGGGAGGCGCGGACGCCCGCCGCCCAGACCGCGGTGTGGCTGGGGATGCGCTCGTTGCCGACGGTCACGCCCTCGGCATCGATTGCGCTGACCGCCAGCCCGGTGCGGACCTCGACGCCCAGCTGCTCGACCGCCGCGCGCGCCTTGGCCGACAGCGTTTCGGGAAAGCTACCGAGCAGCCGCTCGCCGCCCTCGACCAGCACGACCCGCGAGCAATGCGGCGTGATGGTGCGGAAATCGCTCGAGACCGAGAGCCGCGCCAGCTCGGCGATCGCGCCCGCCATCTCGACGCCAGTCGGTCCGCCGCCGATCACCACGAAGGTCAGCAATGCGCGGCGGCGCGCCGGATCGGGCTCGGACTCGGCGCGCTCGAAGGCGAGCAGCACCTTGCGGCGGACTGCCGTCGCATCGTCGATCGTCTTGATGCCCGGGGCGTGCTCGGCCCAGCCGTCCTGGCCGAAATAGCTGTGCCGCGCGCCGGTCGCGAGGATCAGCCAGTCATAGGCGAGCGTGCGGCCGCACTCGAGCGCCACTTCGCGCGCCGCGGAATCCACCCCGGCCACCCGGCCGAGCAGCACGCGGGTGTTGCGATGGCCGCGCACGATCGCGCGGATCGGCTCGGCGATATCGGCGGGCGAAAGTCCGGCAGTCGCCACCTGATAGAGCAAGGGCTGGAACAAATGATGGTTGCGCTGGTCGATCAGCGTCACCTCGGCGTCCGCCCGGCGCAACGCGCGCGCGGCGGCGAGGCCGCCAAAACCGGCGCCGACGATGACGATATGCGGCCGCGTCATCGCGGCCTCCGGTAGCGTTCGAGCTCGCGCAGCACGCCGCCCGCCGGACGCGGCGGCGCGGCGGGGGCGGGGGCGGGGCTCGCGTGGCGGACGGCGAAGCATGCCGCCAGCTCGGGCCGCAGGGTGAGGTGCGGCATCATTGCGCGGTCCACCCGCCATCGACGGGCAACGCCGCGCCGGTCACCGACTTGCCGCCCTCGCCGCACAGGAACAGCGCGAGCGCGCCCAGCTCCTCGACTTCGGCGAAGCGCTTGCTCGGCTGGGCGGCGAGCAGCACGTCCTGGATCACCGCCTCGCGGCTGATCCCGCGCGCCATCGCGGTCGCCTCGATCTGGTTCTCGACCAAAGGCGTCCAGACATAGCCGGGGCAGATCGCGTTGCAGGTGACGCCGAAGCGCGCGCCTTCCAGCGCGACCACCTTGGTCAGCCCCAGCACGCCATGCTTGGCGGCGACATAGGCGGACTTGAAGGGCGAGGCGACCAATGCATGGGCGGAGGCGACATTGATGATCCGGCCCCAGCCGCGATCCTTCATCGCGCCGAACGCGGCGTGGATGGTGTGGAAGGCGGCCGAGAGATTGAGCGCGATGATCGCATCCCATTTCTCGGGCGGGAAATCCTCGATCGGGCTGACATGCTGGATGCCGGCATTGTTGACGAGGATGTCGACCCGCCCGAACAGGTCGATCGTCTCTTCGACCAGCGCGCGGGCACCCGCGGGATCCATCAGGTTGGCGCCATTATAGGCGACCCGGGTACCGCAGTCGCACTGGATCGAATCGCAGGTGATCTCGATGTCGCGCGGCGCGCCGAGGCCGTTGATCACCACATCGGCGCCGGCGGCGGCGAGCGCGCGGGCGATGCCCAGCCCGATGCCGCTGGTCGATCCGGTGACGATGGCGATGCGCCCGCTGAGCGGTTTGCTCGCATCGACGCGCTCCAGAATCTCGACATGCATTTCAAATCTCCTTGGGGAATCTCGATGGCCCAAGGATGCGGGAAAGGCGGTGCGCGACGGAAATACGGATCGTGCATCGAATCAATGCCGACAATCGAATGTAATGCCCGCGAACCCCGGTCTAGTTGGAAGGCCGTCACGGGGCACTGGCCGCCACACAGGCGTCTCACTCCCCTCTTCGCGCCCCCTGTGCCGACGGCCGGCGCTCCGTGATCCCGTTCAACAGACAAAGGACATGGCAATGCGTTTGACCAAGACCCGTCTGGCCGTGGCGATGATTGCCGCGGCCGCCCCCTTCGCCCTCGCCGCTCCGGCCCAGGCGACCACGCTCGGCGAATGCCCGGCCGGCCAGCAGGCCGCCAATGCGCTCGCCGGCGCTCCCACCATGCCGATGAAGGTCACCGACGACATCATCGGTGCGATCGATCTGGACAATGAGATCGGCGTCGCCGGCCGCGATCTGCGCCTGCGCCGCCTCGTGGTTCAGCCCGGCGGCGTCGTGCCGATGCACAGCCACAAGGGCCGTCCGGCGCTGATCACGGTCGTTTCGGGCGAGATCACCGAATATCGCAGCAACTGCGCCACCCCGATCACGCACCGCGCCGGCGACGTCTCGCGCGAGGCCGATGGCATCAGCCATTACTGGCGCAACAATGGCCGCATGCCCGCCGTGCTGCTGTCGGCGGACGTCAAGGCCGACGACTGATCCCGAGCCCCCAGGTGCCGGCGGGACTCCTTCCCTGACCCGCCGGCACAAGGCGCGGCGCCGTCTTCTGAGAGGATGCGGCGGCGTCGCGCCCCCCTTTTCCGAGAGTCTGCGGATGACCGACAGCTACCGCCTGGGCGTGGAAGTGCTGGCGCGGATGAGCGCCATCAGCGAGACCACCGCGAACCGCGCCGCCGAAGTGGCGCCCGACTTCGCGCGGATGGCGATCGCCTTTCCCTATGGCGAGCTGTTTTCCCGGCCCGGCCTCGACCTCAAGATCCGCGAGATCGCGGCGATTTCCGCGCTGGCCGCGATGGGCAATGCGCTGCCGCAGTTGCGCGTGCATGTCGCCGCCGCGCTCACCCTTGGCTGGACGCGCGAGGAGCTGATCGAGGCGATCATGCAGGTCGCCGTCTTTGCGGGGTTTCCGGCGGCGCTAAACGCGCTCGTCGGCTGTCACGATATGCTCTCGACGTCCGGAGGCGGCTGCAGCCCCGCCCAGAGCTCCGGATTGGGCGATGGCCATTGATGCCGCCGCGCCTCCCGCACGAACGCGCCCACCGCCGGCGAATGCGGACGCCCGCGTACCGTCGCCAGATAGATGGTGCGCGAATAGCCCGGATCGACAAGCGGGCGTACCGCCACTTCCGGATTGGTCACGCAATATTCGGGGAAGAAGCCAAGGCCGAGCCCGGCCTGGATCATCCCCTGAACCCAATCGTCGCGCGGGCTGCTGAACACTTTCCGCGTGAGCACACCGCGCCGCTTGAAGTCTGCATGGACGACGTCGAACACTTCGCAATTGGTGCGCGCGACATAGGGCTCGTCGTGCAGATCGGCGACCCGCACCGGATTGCGCGCGAGCAGGTGGTGGTTCTGCGGCAGCACGACCACGAACCGTTCCTGGAAGACGGGCAACTGGTGCAGGCTCTCGGGAAGTTCCTCGGGGATGCCAAGGATCGCGATCTCCAGCTCGCCCTTCTCGAGCCGCTCGACCATCACATCGGGCGCGGAATCGATGACGCGGACTTCGATCCCCGGATTGGCCGCCTGGAAGCGGACCATCAGATCGGAAACGAGCTGCGGCCCGATCGTGCACATCGCGCCGATCGTCAGCGTCACCCCGTCGAGCTTCTTCGCCGATTTGGCCGCGTCCTTGGCCGCGCGAGTCGATGCCTCCACCGTCTCCAGATAGGGCAGCATCATCCGGCCAAGTTCGGAAAGGTGGGTGTTGTTACGCTCGCGATTGAACAGCGGGCCGCCCAGCTCATGCTCGAGCTGCTGGATCGCGCGAGTCAGCGCCGGCTGGCTGACATTGCACTGCTCCGCCGCGCGCGTGAAATTAAGCGTCCGCGCCAGCGCCACGAAATAGCGGACCTGCTGCATCTCCATCGGCGTCAGTGCCTCCGCCCGGTTCGACCGGTCATTACCCGCCCACAACGAACTTCACCAGTCATGCAGATAGGAATCATGCCATGATCTCGCTTGCCGATCCCGCGCGGCCGCGCCAGCTCAGCGTCCGCCTCGCCGATTGCCCCGCCGATATCGAGGCCGCGCAGCGGCTGCGCTGGGACATCTTCTATGGCGACATGGGCGCGACGCCCGATCCGGCGAGCCCGGCGGGGCTCGACCAGGATCCGTATGACGCGGTCTGCGATCATCTTCTCGTCGAGGATCATGGCCGGGTCGTCGGCACCTACCGGCTGCTGCGGCAGAGCGTCGCCGAGCGCCATTCGGGCTTCTACACCGCGGGCGAATATGAGATCGCGCCAATGCTCGGTTCGGCGACGGGCGAGCTGCTCGAGCTCGGCCGCTCGTGCGTCGCGCCCGAGTATCGCGACGCTGGGACGATCCAGCTGCTGTGGCGCGGAATTGCGCACTATCTCACCCGGCACGGGATCAGCCGGATGTTCGGCTGCGCGAGCTTTCCCGGCGTCGATCCCGCAGCGCATGCCGCGCCGCTCGCCTATCTCTTCCACAACCATCTGGCGCCGGCGCCGATGCGCGCCCGGGCGCTGCCCGGACGGCGCGTGGAGATGAACACGCTCCCTGTGGGCGGTTACGATCCGCGTCAGGCGATGCGGATGCTGCCCCCGCTCATCAAGGGCTATCTGCGCGTCGGCGCGATGGTGGGCGATGGGGCGGTGATCGATCATCAATTCAATACCGTGGATGTCTTCCTGGCGGTGCCGGTGGAGGCGATTTCGGCGCGTTATCTCGACCGGTTCGGGGCGGCGGCATAAGCCGCGCGGATCCGCTCGCGCGCTTCGGCGGCGAGCGACTTGCGCGGCGTGGCCGGATCGAGCGGCCGGAGAAAGGCGATACGCGCCAGCACGGGTGAGCGCGCGAGGGCGATGGCGTTGGGCAGGAAGCGGTCGTCGCCGATCCACGCGATCTCGCGCATCCGCGCCGCATCGAGCGCATCGCCGTCGCGAGTCAGATAGCGCAACATCACCGGCTGGACCGTCCGCGCCGCATCGGCGGCGTCGAAGAGGCTCGAGCGGAACGGCAGCACGTCCGCGCCATCCGAGGTTGTCCCTTCGGCGAAGAGCAGCACCGATCGCCCGGCACTCAATCGCGCGCGGATCGCGTCGGCCTGCGTGGCAGTCGTGGCGCGGCAATGGCGCGCGACAAAGACCGGCGCGACGCGGCGCGCGAGCGGGCCGATCAGCGGCCAGTCCGCGACATCGGCGCGCGATACGAAATCGGCGTCGAGGAAGCTTCCGAGCACGGCAATGTCCGCCCAGCTCACATGATTGGCGGCGAACAGCGTGGGGCCATCGGCCCGCAGGCCTTCGACCTCCAGCGCAATGCGGAAGCCCCGCGCGATCCCGGCCAGCGCCGCGCGCTCGTATCGGCGCGCGGCGGGCGAACGCGCGGGACAGGCCAGCCAGCCGGGCACGCGCGCGGCGAGCCCGGCCAGCCCGATCGCGGGACCGATCATGCCAGGCGCCGCATCGCGACCAGCCCGATCCAGATCGCTGCCATCATCATCGCGAAGGCCAGCCAGGCATGGGGCTGGAGCAGCGGGATGCCGAGCAGCAACAGCCCGTCATTGCTTCCGGGCACCAGCACCCCGCCAGCGCCGAGCAGCGCGCCGCCCGCAAGGCAGCGGAGTGCCACGCCGAGCGTCGGCCGCTGGTGCCTGATCTGCCCGCCGATCCATCCGGCCAGCACCGATCCGGCGAACAGCCCGCCAAGCAGGATCATGCGCGGATTAAGCCCGCCGATCTTGCCCATCGCGAAATCGGCAAGTGCCTCGGTATAGGCCCAGCTGCCCACGGTGATCAGCATGATGACGAAGGCGATGCCGATCACCACGGTCGCCATGTGCGGCGACCAGATATGGCGCGCGAGCGCGCCCGATCGTGCGGCGCGTCCGGCCTGCCACAAACGCCAGAGCGCGAGCAATGCGAAGGGGATGAGCAGATAGAGGGACGCGGTGATGACCGGCGAGATCGCCTCGGCCCGAAGCGGCAGGGCGTAGGGCGCGGCCACGAAACAGCCGGCGAGGAATCCGATCGGTGTGAGCAGATAGACCCACTCCCCCGATCCGATCCGCGCGACCGTGCCGAACACGCAGGCCCGGTTCACCAACGCGCCGAGCCCGAGCAGCATCCCGCCCGCCACGGTCGACGCGCCCACCGCATAGCCGGTGGGCGTCGCCATGGTCAGGCCCAGCGCGCGCAACACGAGCAATCCGCCCGCGACCCACAGCCCCGCCTCGATAATGGCGATCAGCTTGCGCGCGCTGCGCTTGCTGACGATCTCGTCCATCGCCGAAACGGCGCAGGTCGCGCCGCGCTGGACGCCATAGCCCATCAGCACCGCGCAGAGCAGCGCGAGCGCGAAGCCCGCGCTCTCGATCATGACGGGCATTGCTCAGCGATTGGCCGAAGACGCGATCGACGCCGCGACCATGCTCGCCATGCGGAACTGCGGCCCCCGATCGGCGATGCCATAGCGGTCGGCGATCCAGTCGAAATCGGTCCAAGCGACCCAGACCTGCCCGGCCTCGTCTTCCAGCACCAGCATCCGCACCGGCCAGTCGAGCCCCGCATAGGGATTGGACTGGAGGAACTGTACGCCCAGCGGCGGATTGCCGAACAGGATCAGCGTCGAGCGGCGGACCTTGAGCCCCGCCTCGGCGCCCAGCGCCTGCTGGTCGATCTCGGTGAAGAAGCGGATGCCCTTCGCGGCGATATCCGCCTTGATCGCGGCGACCGTGGCGTCGAAGTCCTTGGTGCTGCGAAGGCGGATCACGCCCTTGGCGGTCGCCGGGTCCTGTGCGGCGGTATGTACCGGATTGGCGGCAGTGGCGGGCGTGCCGAGCGTGAGCGCGAGTAGCGCCAGCGGCGCGACTTTCAGGCAGGTGCGGATGATCATGAGCGTATCTCCTCGTCTGGACCCGTGAGGTCATTTGCGAGGCGGTCTGTGGCGCATGGCCGCAGCGATCAGAAATCGGAAGGCGGCATGGGTTTTATTACCGGGCGGTATGGTCTTCGGATCACCGCGGGGCTGCCAAAAAGCTGGCGAGGCTGTGAGATGGGGCCAGCCAAAGCACTCCTCGGGCACGATGGGCCGTCCCTGACAGGAATATGCGCATCGATTGAACCGGAAATCGTCAAGGGCGCACCTTGGCACTGAAACAGGCGTGAGAGATATCGCGCCGTCCTGATCCACGACTGGCTGGCAGATTTGTCTCTCATACCCGCCGGATTGAACTACCCGCCCACAACCGCCGGACATCCCGCACCAAACGCGACGTCTCGGGGAAACGGAGATGTGGGAAGGGTGGTGCCGCTTACAGGACTCGAACCTGTGACCCCATCATTACGAATGATGTGCTCTACCA
>CBINJP010000019.1:0-70901 GCA_966251045.1 uncultured Sphingomonas sp. | reverse complement strand
GCCACCGGCATGACCTCGCGCGTCGACCGCGGCGGCAACGAAAGCCAGCAGGCGCAGTAACTTCGCTCCAAATCCTCCCCCGGGGGGGGAGGGGGACCATCCGAAGGATGGTGGAGGGGGTCTTCCTCACGCGATATCGCGTGAGGAAGACCCCCTCCGTCATGCTGCGCATGCCACCTCCCCCTCCCGGGGGAGGATTGTAACCTTTCCACGCGCAACGCTATGCTGCCCCCGAACAGGGGGAACGCACATGGCCGACGAAGCTCAGCGGGGCACCACAGCGCTCGATCGCCGCTTCGAGCTCACCGCGCGCGGAACCACAGCCCGCACCGAGATCCTCGCGGGCGTCACCACCTTCCTGACCATGGCCTATATCGTGCTGGTCAATCCCGCGATCCTCGGCACCACCGGCATGAACGTCGCCGCGATCGCCGCCGCGACCTGTCTCGCCGCGGGTCTCGCCTCGATCCTGATGGGCATGACCGCCAACGTGCCCCTCGCGCTCGCGCCGGGCATGGGCCTCAACGCCTATTTCGCCTTCACCGTGGTCGGCGCGATGGGGGTGCCGTGGCAGGTGGCGCTGGGTTGCGTCTTCATCTCGGGCGTCGCCTTCCTGATCCTGACCTTCGCGGGCATCCGCCAGCTCATCATCGCCGCGATCCCGCAGCACCTGTTCGCCGCGGTCGCGGGTGGCATCGGCTTGTTCATCGGCTTTATCGGGCTCAGGAACGCCGGGATCGTCGTCTCCAGCCCCGCCACTTCGGTGACGCTGGGCGACCTCCACGAGCCCGGCGCGATGCTTGCCTTGTTCGGCCTCGTCGTGATCGCGGCGCTGGCGGCATGGAAGGTGCGCGGCGCGATCCTGATCGGCATCCTTGCCACCACCCTCGCGGGCTGGGCGCTCGGCCTCGTCACCTTCAAGCCCGAACCCTATGACCTGACCGCCATCTCGAAGACCGCCTTCCAGCTCGACCTCGCCGGCGTGCTCGGCCTCGGCAACAGCCACGGCCTCGGCTTGTTCGAGATCCTCTTTGTCTTCCTGTTCGTCGATCTGTTCGACAATATCGGAACCCTGGTCGGCGTCACTCGCCGCGCCGGGCTGATCGGCCCCGACGGCAAGATCCCCCGCCTCAACCGCATCCTCTTCACTGATTCGATCGCGACGATGCTCGGCAGCCTCGCCGGCACCAGCACCGTCACCAGCTACGTCGAAAGCGCCGCGGGCGTGCAGGCGGGCGGACGCACCGGCCTCACCGCGGTCGTCACGGGCATCCTCTTCCTGCTCGCCATGTTCGTGGCGCCCTATGCCCAGCTCGTGCCGCTGGCCGCCACCGCCCCCGCGCTGATCCTCGTCGGCGGCCTCATGATGGCCCCGCTCGTCGATATCGAATGGGATGACCCCGAAGTCGCGATCCCCGCTTTCCTGACGGTCGCGATGATCCCGCTGACCTTCTCGATCGCCAACGGCCTCGCCTTCGGCCTGACCGCCTACGCCATCATCAAGCTGATCCGCGGCAAGATCACCACGACCGACTGGCTGCTGCTCGTCCTCGCGGGAATCTTCGTCGCGCGTTTCGTGTGGCTGTCAGCGGGCTGAGACGCGGATCGGCTCTTCCAGCGCGATCTCGTCGCAATTATCCCCCGGCCCCGCCCGGTCAACCACCAGGAAATCGCTCTCCTCCAGCACCAGCAGGAAATGGTGCCACACACCCTTGGTGTAATGCACCCCCTGATGCGCGCCCGCGCGGAACACCCGCACCGCGCCCGCGTCGAACTCCCCCGCCGGCGCCACCGCAACCAGATAATCCCGCCCGCCCAAGGGCATGAAGCTCTGGCTCCCCAGCGGATGCCGCTCGAACACCCGCAGCACCAGTTCGGCCAGCGGCCGCGCCCGGAACAGGCTGATCGCGCCCACGCCCCCGCCATCGCCCACATCCAGCGTCGCCAGTTGGTCGTAGCGCACCGCATGCCCCTGGTTGATCTCGATCCGCTCGGCGGCATCCGAAGCCTCGATCACGCGCCCGAACGGCGCAAAAGCGGCGGCGGTCAGCGGTTCCGGCGTGATCATTTCGACTTGTGCCTCCCACGGCTCCGGCTCATGACAATCCTCTGATAGGGGCTGGATTTGAGTCACGATAGCTACCCGCGCGATCTACACGGCTATGGCCGCACCCCGCCGCACGCGGCCTGGCCCGGCGGCGCGCGCATCGCCGTCCAGATCGTCCTGAATTACGAGGAGGGCGCCGAGGCCAATATCCTCGATGGCGATGCGGGCGCCGAGACCTTCCTCTCGGACATCCCCAATGCCGCCCCTGTCCTCGGCGCGCGCCATATGAGCATGGAGCAGATCTACGAATATGGCTCGCGCGCGGGCGTGTGGCGCCTCCTCCGCCTGTTCGAGCGCTACCAGGTTCCCGTCACAATCTTCGGCGTCGCGCTGGCGATGCAGCGCAATCCGGCGGTGGTGGAGGCCTTCCTCGAAGCCGGCCACGAGATCGCCTCGCACGGCTGGCGCTGGATCAACTATCAATCGGTGCCCGAATCGGTCGAACGCGCCGATCTCGCCCGCGCGATCGAGGTCCACCGGCAATTGACCGGCGAACGCCCGCTCGGCTGGTACACCGGCCGCACCAGCCCCCACACCCGCAGGATCGTCGCCGAGGAAGGCGGCTTCCTCTACGATGCCGACGATTATTCGGACGACCTGCCCTTCTGGACGACCGCCGCAGGCCACCCGCACCTGATCGTCCCCTATTCGCTCGAAACCAACGACATGCGCTTCGCCTCGGCGAACATGCATACCGGCGGCCAGTTCTTCGCCTATCTCCGCGACACGTTCGACACGCTCCATGCCGAGGGCGAGCAGACCCCGAAGATGATGTCGGTCGGCCTCCATTGCCGCCTCGCGGGGCGGCCGGGCAAGATCGCGGGGCTCGAGCGCTTCCTCCAGCACGCGCTCGGGCATAAGGACGTCTGGTTCTGCCGCCGCATCGAGATCGCCCGCCATTGGCGCGCCACGCACCCCTTTTCGGAATGACCATGCTCGACACGCTGCGCAGCCGCTACGTCAACCTCGCCCAGCCCCGGCTGGGGGCGGAAGTCGTCTACGCCACCGACGATTTCTTCGCGGACAAGGCGCGCCTGATCGATCCGGCCCCGCCGGTATTCATCCCCGGCAAATATGACGAGAATGGCAAGTGGATGGACGGCTGGGAAAGCAGGCGGAAGCGCGTCCCCGGGCATGATTGGTGCGTGGTCCGGCTCGGCGCGCCCGGGATCGTCGCGGGGTTCGAGGTCGATACCAGCCACTTCACCGGCAACTATCCCCCCGGCGCCGAGATCGAGGTCTGCAACAGCGGCGAAGCCGTGCCCGGCGACGATGCGGGCTGGACCAAGGTCACCCCCCGCCTCGATCTGAAAGGCGACGACCGTATCTGGGTCCCCATCGACCATAAAGACCCGGTCACGCATGTCCGCCTCCACATCTTCCCCGACGGCGGCGTCGCGCGCCTGCGCGTTTGGGGCCGCGTCTCGAAGGACTGGTCGCAGGTCGCCCCCGGAACCCGGCTCGATCTGCTCGCGATGGAAAATGGCGGCCGCGGCATCATTGCCAATGACGAGCACTACGGCGCCCCCGAAAACCTCACGGCCCCCGGCCGCGGCGTGAACATGGGCGATGGCTGGGAAACCCGCCGCCGCCGCGAACCCGGCCATGACTGGGCAATCCTCGAACTGGGCACCGCCGGCACGATCGACGAGATCACCGTCGACACCGCCCACTTCAAGGGCAACTATCCGGATCGCTGCTTCATCCAGGCCAGCGCATCGGCGGAGGGCACCCCGGAGCAGATCGCCGCCGCCGCGGAAAGCTGGCCGGTGCTGCTGCCCGAAGCGAAGCTGAAAGCGGACACGATCCACACCTTCCGCGAAGGCATCGCCGATCTCGGCCCGGTCCGCTTCGTGCGGCTCAATATCATCCCCGATGGCGGCGTCAGCCGGCTGCGGCTGATGGGGAAAGTGGCGTCATGATGGTGCACCGCGCTCCCCCCACCCCCTTCGTCACCCCGGGACAAGTCCGGGGTGACGTTTCCTTTGGGGAAGCGGCATGACCTCGCTCGAGGACCGCGACTCCTTCATCGCCCGCTACGGCGCGCTATTCGAGCATTCACCGTGGGTGGTGCAGCGCGCATCGGCGATGCTCCCTTTCCCCAGCCTCCACGCGGGGCTGATGAAGGTCGTCCACGACGCTACCCCGGAGGAGCAGCTGTCGCTGATCCGCGCCCATCCCGAGCTCGCCGGCAAGGCCGCGGTCGATGGCAGCCTCACCGAGGCCAGCGCCGCCGAACAGGCCAGCGCCGGGCTCGACCGGCTCAGCCAGGCGGAATTCGACCGCTTCCACGCGCTCAACGCCGCCTATGCCGAGAAATTCGGCTTCCCCTTCATCATCTGCGTGCGCCTGACCAACAAGGCGGGCATCCTCGCCGCGATGGAATCGCGCCTCGCCAACGACCGCGACACCGAAATCGCCGAGGCGATCCACCAGATCGGCGAGATCGTGCGGCTGCGGCTGGAGTTCAACGCGTGAGCATCGCCCTCCAGGCCTCCCCGGCGCAGGCCGGGGCCCAGTTGGGGGACGCTCGTTGCAAGACGCAGTGCTCAAGCCGCAAAACCTCTCCAACTGGGCCCCGGCCTTCGCCGGGGAAGCGCTTTACAGAGGCGCCCGCATGAACACCCTCTCCACTCATGTCCTCGACACGATGCACGGCCGCCCCGCCGCCGGGCTCGCGCTGACCCTCACCGGCCCGCACGGCGAGATCGCGCGTGGCACCACCAACGAGGATGGCCGCTGCCCCGATCTGATCGCGGGCACGCTCCCTCCCGGCAAATACGCGCTCCGCTTCTCGGTCGCCGCCTATTTCCGCGCGCAGGGCGTCGCCCTCCCCGATCCTCCCTTCCTCGATGAAGTGACGGTCGATTTCGGCCTCGCCGATGAAGGCGGCCATTATCACGTGCCGCTGCTCGTCTCGCCCTATAGCTACGCGACCTACCGGGGGAGCTGATGGGCGTCGACTGGACCGAATGGCTCAATCTCGCGATCCGCTGGCTGCATCTCACCGCCGGCATCGCCTGGATCGGCTCGTCCTTCTATTTCGTGTGGCTCGACAATCACCTCGCCAAGCCGACACAGGGCGACGCCTCGGGCGAGCTCTGGTCGGTCCATGGCGGCGGCTTCTATCACAAACAGAAATATGCGGTCGCCCCCGCGGCGATGCCCGAGGACCTCCACTGGTTCAAATGGGAGGCCTATTTCACCTGGATCAGCGGTTTCTCGCTGCTCGTCCTCGTCTATTATGTCGGCGCGAGCAGCTTCCTGATCGATCCCGCCAAGGCCGCGCTCTCGCCATTGCAGGGCATCGGCATCGGCCTCGGATCGCTGGTCGCGGGCTGGCTGGTCTACGACCTGCTCTGCCGCTCGTCGCTGGGCAGCAGCAACCTCGTCCTCGGGATCTGCTGGTTCATCTGCCTGCTGCTCGCCGCCTATGCGCTCGATACCGTGTTCAACGCCCGCGCCGCCTATCTCCATATCGGCGCGATCATCGGCAGCGCGATGGTCGGCAATGTCTTCTTCGTCATCATCCCGAACCAGCGAAAGGTCGTCGCGGATCTGATCGCGGGCAACACCCCCGATCCAGCGCTGGGCGCGGCGGCGAAGGCACGGTCATTGCACAATAACTACATGACCTTGCCCGTCCTCTTTATCATGATTTCTCATCATTATCCGATGACCTATGGCGCCGATCGCCCCTGGCTGGTGCTCGCGCTGCTCGGCCTTACCGGTGTCGCGATCCGCCATGTCTTCAACCTGCGCGGCCGCGGCCAGCCCTTCGGCCGGGCCATCGCGGTCGCGGCCATCCTCGCGCTCGCCAGCGTCACCTATGTCACGCTCGAAAAGGGCAAGGCACTGGCGGGGCGGCAGGTCTCCTATGCCGAGGTCGCGCCGATCGTCGAAAAGCATTGCGCCGGTTGCCACAGCGCCAAACCGACTCACCCCGAATTCGAGCAGCCGCCGCTGGGCGTGGTGCTCGACAGTTACGGCCACACCAAAGCGCTCGCGCCGCGCATCAAGGCGGTGGCGGTCGATTCCGAAGTCATGCCACTGGGCAACAGCACCGGCATGACCGAGGAGGAACGCGAAAAGCTCGGCGCCTGGATTGCCGCGGGGACGCCGCAATGATCCGTTTCGTCCTCGATGGCGAAGTGATCGAGGTCGAGAACCCCGATCCCACCGGCACGGTCCTCGATCTGCTCCGCTACACGCTGCGCCGCACCGGCACCAAGGAAGGCTGCGCCGAGGGCGATTGCGGCGCCTGCACCGTCGTCCTGGGCGAGCTGGACGGGGAGCGGGTGAAGTGGCGCGCGGTCAACGCCTGCATCCTCTTCCTGCCGATGCTCGACGGCAAGGCGCTCAGGACGGTCGAGAGCCTGGGCGGCAACCACCCGGTCCAGCGCGAGATGATCGAGCGCCACGGCTCGCAATGCGGCTTCTGCACCCCCGGCTTCGTCATGTCGCTCTACGCGCGCAGCATCGCCGCCGAGGGAACCGAGGGCACCCCGGTCAGGGACGTGATCGCCGGCAATCTCTGCCGCTGCACCGGCTACGGCCCGATCCTCGATGCCGGAGAGGCGGTGCCGCCCGTTCCAGAAACCGAAGATTCAGAATTAATAGAGCAACTTAAGTTACTGCAATCCGATTCAAGACTGATCGACTATGCCGATCCGCTCACAGGCACCCAACGCCGCGCCTATCTGCCCAGAAGCGCCGGCGATTTCGCCGCCTTCCAGCTCGAAAACCCGCAATCGGTCATCGTCGCGGGCGCCACCGATGTCGGGCTCTGGGTCACCAAGAAGCTTCAGGCGCCCGCGACGCTGACCTTCATCGCGGGCCTGCCCGAGCTTCACGGCAGCGATGAGGACGAACACGGCCTGACCCTCGGCGCCAATGTCCGCTATTCCGAAGCCCGCGACGCGCTGGCCCGCCTCCACCCGGATCTCGGTGAGCTGGTCCGCCGCATCGGCGGTGTTCAGGTCCGCAACGCCGGCACGATCGGCGGCAACATCGCCAACGGCTCCCCCATCGGCGACATGCCCCCCGCGCTCATCGCGCTCGGCGCGGCGCTGACGCTGCGCCGCGGCGACGACCGCCGCACGATCCCGCTCGAGGCCTATTTTATCGACTATGGTAAGCAGGATCGCCGTCCGGGCGAGTGGGTCGAAAGCGTGTTCATTCCCCGCCCGGCGCCCGATACGCGCATCCGCATTTCCAAACTCTCCAAGCGGTTCGACAGCGACATCAGTTCGGTCTGCGGCGCCTTCGCGATCCTCTGTATCAAAAACGAGATTGTCTCCGCCCGAATCGCGTTCGGCGGCATGGCGGCCACCCCCAAAAGGGCCCCCGCCACCGAATCCGCCCTCACCGGCCGGCCATGGTCCGAAGCCACGTTCGAAGCCGCGGCGCAGGCAATTTCACAGGACTATCAACCGCTTACTGACCTGCGCGGCAGCGCCGACTACCGCCTCGCCGCCGCCGCCAACCTGCTCCGCCGCCTCTGGCGCGACGAACCCGTCAGCGTGCTCGATGTCTGAAGTCGCCCGCCCCCTCCGCCACGACAGCGCCCCCGCCCATGTCGCCGGCACCGCTCGCTATGTCGATGATATTCCGGAGCTTTCCGGCACACTCCACCTCGCCTTCGGCCTCGCTCAGGACGGCCATGCGACACTGCTGGGCCTCGATCTCACCGCCGTCCGCGCCGCCCCCGGCGTCGTCGCGGTCTTCACCGCGGCGGACATCCCCGGCGAAAACAATGTCGGCCCGGTCTTCCACGACGACAGGCTCTTCGCGGAAAACGAAATTCTCTATCCCGGCCAGCCCCTCTTCGTGGTCGCCGCCACCAGCACCAGAGCCGCCCGTCTCGCCGCCAAGCTGGCGAAGGTGGAGACCGAACCCCTCCCCGCGCTCACCACCATCGCCGATGCCCTGCGCGCCGGTTCCGCCCTGGAACCCACACAGCGCATGGCCCGCGGCGATGCGCAGGCCGCGCTCGCCACCGCCCCGCACCGCCTCACCGGCAGCGTCGAAATGGGCGGGCAGGAGCATTTCTACCTCGAAGGCCAGGCCGCGCTCGCCACACCGGGCGAAGGCGGACAGGTCCATATCCTCAGCTCCACCCAGCATCCCAGCGAGGTCCAGCACCTCGTCGCCACGCTGCTGAACATCTCCAGCGCGGACATCACCGTCGAGGTCCGCCGCATGGGCGGCGCCTTTGGGGGCAAGGAGACCCAGGCGGCCGCCTATGCCGCCGCCTGCGCGCTGGTGACCGCCAGGACAGGCCGCCCCGCCAAGATCCGCGCAGACCGCGACGACGACATGGTCATGACCGGCAAAAGGCACGACTTTACTGCCGGTTACGACGTGGGCTTCGATTCCGAAGGCCGGATCGAGGGCATCCGGATCGAATTGGCGTCGCGCTGCGGCGCCACCGCGGACCTGAGCCTTGCGATCAACGATCGCGCGATGTTCCATGCCGACAATTGCTATTATCTGCCCGCGGTCGAGATCGTCAGCCATCGCCTCCGGACTCACACCGTCTCCAACACCGCCTTTCGCGGCTTTGGCGGCCCCCAGGGCATGCTGGCAATCGAACGCGTCATGGACGCCATCGCGGCACATCTGGGCCGCGATCCCCTCACCGTCCGCACCGCCAATCTTTACGGCCCCGACCGCGACGTCACGCCCTATCACATGACCGTCGAGGACAACGCGGCGCCCGAAATCATTGCCGAACTCGCCGAATCCTCCGGCTACACCGCCCGCCGCGGGGCCGTCGCCGCGTGGAACGCGACTCACACCGTCCTGAAAAAGGGCCTCGCGCTCACCCCGGTGAAGTTCGGCATCAGCTTCACCACCACTCATCTCAATCAGGCCGGCTCGCTGGTACTCGTCTACGCCGATGGCTCGATCCAGCTCAACCATGGCGGCACCGAGATGGGCCAGGGGCTCAACATCAAGGTCGCGCAGGTCGTCGCGGACGTGTTCGGCGTGCCCGTCGAGACAGTGAAGATCACCGCGACACGCACCGACAAGGTCCCCAACACCTCCGCCACCGCTGCCTCCTCGGGCGCGGACCTCAACGGGATGGCCGCGAAGAACGCCGCCGAGACGATCAAGGCACGCCTCGACGCCTTCGCCGCGCTCCACCCCGGCTCCGAAGACTGGACCTTCGCCGAACGCTGCCGCCGCGCGCATCTCGGACGCGTCTCGCTCAGCGCGACCGGCTTCTACGCCACCCCCAAGATCGCATACGACCGCGCCAGCCACACGGGCCGCCCCTTCCTCTATTTCGCCTATGGCGCGGCGCTCAGCGAAGTCGTGATCGATACGCTGACCGGCGAACATCGCGTGCTGGCGGTCGATATCCTCCATGACGTCGGCAAGTCGCTCAATCCGGCGATCGATCTCGGGCAGATCGAGGGCGGGTTTATCCAGGGCATGGGCTGGCTGACCACCGAGGAACTGGTGTTCGACGATCGCGGGCGGCTGCTCACTCACGCGCCTTCGACCTACAAGATCCCCACCGCCAGCGACCGCCCGCCGCATATGGATATCCGCATCTGGGAACGCGGCGAGAATGCCGAGGCGACGATCCACCGTTCCAAGGCGGTCGGCGAGCCGCCCTTCATGCTCGCGCTGTCGGTCTTTTCGGCGCTGACCGAGGCGGTCGCCGCCGCGGCCCCCGGCAAGGGCCTGCCCGCGCTCGACGCCCCCGCCACCCCCGAACGTATCCTCGCCGCCATCGCAGAGCTTCGCGCGCGGTGAGCGACTGGACCGCCCATGCGCGGGGTGCGCTCGACCGCGGGCCCGCCGCGCTGATCACCATCCTCGCCACCGAAGGCTCGGCCCCGCGCGGGCCGGGCGCGCGGATGGTGGTCACCGAGGGTGCGCTACAGGGCACGATCGGCGGCGGCGCGCTCGAGCATCAGGCGGTGGAGCAAGCGCGGGCGATCCTCAGCCACCCACCGGGAAGCTGGCGCGTGCAGGATTATCCGCTCGGGCCGTTGCTCGGGCAATGCTGCGGCGGGCGAGTAAGGCTGATGGTGGAGCGGCTCGATGCGGTTCCTGACGGCGACGGGCCCTATTTGGTCTCACTTACGGATACCGTCACGCGCAAACGCCTCCCCGGCGAAGGCCGGGGCCCAGTTGCGAACGGCCCGATACTGGGCCGACATCGGGTCGGATCGTCCCCCGGACGATCCTCGAGCACGCGGGGCGTGCTCGACCCGATGCTCCTTCGCCGGGGAACAATGGCGGCGAGGGGATCGCTCCCGACCAGCGGCGCGCAATTCATCGAACCCATCGAGGCGGACTCCCTCCCCCTCCTCATGTTCGGCGCGGGCCATGTCGGCCGCGCCATCGCGGGCCACGCCGCCGCGCTCCCGATCCATCTCGCCTGGTTCGACACCCGCCCCGCCGAGGCCGAGACTCCCGGCGTGATGCTCGCGGACGAGGACGCCATGGTCGCCTGCGCGGCCCAGGCCCGGGCGGACACCGCCGTGGTCATCCTCACTCACGATCACGCCCTCGATTACCGCCTCACCGCCGCCGCGCTCGCCAGCGACGCGCCCTTTGTCGGCCTGATCGGCTCGCTCACCAAGCGCGCCCGCTTCCTCTCGCGCCTCGAAAAGGACCGCATCGACGCCACCCGCCTCACCTGCCCGATCGGCATCCCCGGCATTATCGGCAAGGAACCCGAGGTGATCGCCATCGCCACTCTCGCGCAGCTCCTCACGCTGAGGCCCCAAGGATCAAAGGCGCCATGACGCTCCACGCCTTCCGAGCCGAGATACTGAGCGTCCCCGACGACCCCGTCGGCGGCAAGCTCGCCGCGATCCGCCACTATGCAGACGGCCTGATGGTGGTCGAGGACGGCATCATCGCCGCGATCGGCCATCATGCCGATCTCGCGGCGCGTTTCGCCGATGTGCCGGTGGAGACGCTGTCCGGCATCCTCGTTCCCGGCTTCGTCGATGCGCATGTCCATTATCCGCAGACCGAGAAGATCGCCTCGCATGGCGAGCAGCTGCTCGAATGGCTGCGGCACCATATCTTCCCCGCCGAGGCCGCATTCGCCGATCCCGCCCATGCCGCTGCCGTCGCCGCCTTTTTCCTCGACGAGCTGCTGCGCAACGGCACCACCAGCGCGCTCGTCTTCGCCACGGTTCACCCCGGCTCGGTCGATGCGCTGTTCGAGGCGGCGCTCGAGCGCGACATGCGGATCACATCGGGCAAGGTGCTGATGGATCTCGGCCCGGAGAATCTGCGCGACACGCCCGAGCGCGGCCGCGCCGAGACCGAGGCGCTGATCGCCAAATGGCGCGGGCGCGGGCGGCTGGGTTATGCGGTCACGCCGCGCTTCGCCCTCACCTCTTCGGATGCGCAGCTCATGCAGGCGGGCGAGCTGGTCGCGGCGCATCCCGAGGTGCTGATGCACACTCACCTGTCCGAAAACACCGGCGAGATCGCCGCGGTCGCGGGCCGTTTCCCGGACGCCCGCGACTATCTCGACGTCTATGACCGGTTCGGGCTGGTCGGCCGCCGATCGGTCTTCGCGCACTGCGTCCATATGAGCGACCCCGCATTGGCCCGCATGTGCGATGCCGGGGCGGGCATCGCCTTCTGCCCCACCAGCAACCTCTTCCTCGGCTCCGGCCTGTTCGATCTCGCCGCGTGCGACGCGCACCGGCTGCGGATCGGGATGGGCACCGATGTGGGCGCGGGGACCAGCTTCTCGATGCTCCATACGATGGGTGAGGCGTACAAGATCTGCCAGATGCGCGGGGCCGCGCTCGATCCGTTCCGCGCGCTCCATCTCGCCACCGCCGGCGGGGCGCGCGTGATGGGGATCGCCGACCGGGTGGGCGGGCTGCTGGTCGGGCAGGAAGCCGATTTCGTGCAGCTCGACCCGGCCGCCACGCCTCTGCTCGCGCGGCGGACGGCGGGGGCGTCGCTTCACGACACGCTGTTCGCGCTGCAGATCCTCGGCGATGACCGCGCGGTGGCCGCGACCTGGCTCCGCGGGCGCCGGGCCCATGGCAGGGACGGATGATCGCCCGCATCCTCGCCGTCTTCGAACCCTATATCCTCGCGCTGCTAGGCACCGTCGTGCTGGCGACGGTCCTGCCGCCGCGCGGGATGTGGGTCGGGGTGTTCGACTTCCTCGCCGATGCCGGGATCGTGCTGCTCTTCTTCCTCCAGGGCGCGCGGCTGTCGCGCGAGGCGATCGTCGCCGGGCTGGGCAATTGGCGGCTGCATCTCGCGGTGTTCGCCAGCACGTTCATCTTCTTCCCCGTCCTCGGGCTGGGCATCGCGGCGCTGCGGGGGCTGAGCCCGCAGATCGCGGCGGGGATGCTGTTCCTCACCCTGCTGCCGTCGACCGTGCAGAGCTCGATCGCCTTCACCTCGATCGCGCGGGGCAATGTCGCGGCGGCGGTGTGCAGCGCGTCCTTCTCGAACTTCATCGGCATCGCGCTGAGCCCCGCTTTGGTCGCGCTGCTGATGAGCGGCAGCGGCGGCGTGGGCGGCATCTCCTTCGCCTCGGTCGAGAAGATCCTGCTTCAGCTCCTGCTGCCCTTCATCGTCGGGCATTTGCTGCGGCCCTGGATCGGCGGATGGGTTACGCGGCAGCGGAAGCTGCTGAGCTACACCGACCGGGGCTCGATCCTGCTCGTCGTCTACACCGCGTTCGGGGCCGCGGTGGTCGAAGGGCTGTGGACCAAGGTACCGCCCGCCGACCTCGCCACCATCCTCGCGCTGTGCGCCGCGCTGCTCGCGGTGGTGCTGTTGCTCACCTGGACCGCCGGGCGGATGCTGGGCCTGCCGCGCGAGGATGCGGTGGTGCTGCTCTTCTGCGGCTCCAAGAAGAGCATCGTCTCGGGCGTGCCGATGGCCGGCGTGCTGTTCCCGGCGGCGCAGGTCGGCGTGATGCTGCTGCCGATCATGCTGTTCCACCAGATCCAGCTGATCGCCTGCGCGGTGATCGCCCGGCGTTACGCCGACGCGGAGGATTGACCCCGCAGCACCCTGCTCTAGTCTCAACTCCGACAAATGGAGGGGATAATGAAAGCGATCCTGCTGGCCGCCGCATTGCTGTTCGCGAACACCGCCTTCGCACAGGAGCGCAAGCCCGGCGACTATCCCCTCACCGCGGAATCGCTTCCCGATCCGGCAATCGCGCATGGCGAGCTCAAGGGGCCGTTCGAGTTCCATTCGAAGGTCATCCCGGGCACCGTCCGCCGCTACTGGATCCATGTCCCCGCCGGATACAACGCGGCCAAGCCCGCCAACCTGCTCGTCTTCCAGGACGGCCAGCGCGCGACCAATCCGAACGGGTCGCTTCGCATCCAGAACGTCCTCGATAACCTCATCGCCAAGGGGGATATCCCGCTGACGATCGGCGTGTTCATCACCCCCGGCAACCTCAGCGAGCACTATCCCGACACGCTGGGGATGAGCAATCCGAACAACCGCGCCGCCGAATATGACGCGCTGAGCGACGCCTATGCGCGGATGCTGATCGGCGAGCTGCTGCCCGAAATCGCGAAGCACTATGCCTTCACCAGCGACCCCGCTCGCCGCGCGATCGGCGGCACCAGCAGCGGCGCGATCTGCGCCTTCACCGTGGCGTGGAACCGTCCGGACGCGTTCCGAAACGTCATCTCGATGATCGGCAGCTACACCTCGATCGGCTATCGCCCCGCGACCGCCACCACCCCGCTGATCCCGGGCGGCGACCTCTATCCCGGCATGATCCGCAAGAGCCCGATCAGGCCCATCCGCATCTTCCTGCAGGACGGCAGCGCCGATCTCGACAATGAGCATGGCAGCTGGTTCCTCGCCAACCAGCAGATGCTCGCCGCGTTCAACTGGGCCAATGCCAATGCCGACAAGAACAATGTCCCCGGCGCGCGCTACGAGGTGAAGCATGTCTGGGGCGACGGCGCCCATTCGGACGCGCATGGCGGGATGCTGCTGCCCGACATCCTGCGCTGGATCTGGCGCGAGCAGAAGCCGGGCCGCTGACCGCCCCGGGCGCGGAGAGCCAGGCAGGCGAAATCCGACATTGCAAGCGGCTGGCCTCAGGCCAGCTCCGCCGCCCCGCAATAGCCGTCGAGAAAGGTCTGATGCGCCGGCATCTGCGCCACCGCATTGGCGATGTTGGTGCGCAGATGGCCCAGCGCCTCCTTCAGCTGCGCCTCGGGCATCAGATGGCCCATCGGGTGATAGGTTTCCGGATAGAGCCGCTGGCCGATCATCACCTGGAGCCATGAATCGACCCGGAACAATTCCTCGTGCCCCTGCCAGGCGCCCGCGCTCTCGCGAAACAGCGCGATCCGCTCGGCAAGCGAATCGGGCACGCTCATATTGCGGCAATAGCGCCAGAAGTCGGAGTCATCGCGCTCGGTGAGCTTGTAGTGCATGATCACGAAATCGCGGACCTGATCGAGCTCGTGGCGCGATCGCTCATTATAGCGGTCGGTCTGCGCCTGGGTGATGCCGGCAAAGGGGAAGGACTGGACCAGCCGGGTGATGCCGACCTGGATCAGGTGGATGCTGGTCGATTCGAGCGGCTCGACAAAGCCCGATGAGAGGCCGAACGCGATGACATTCTTGTCCCACACCTTGCGCCGCGTGCCGGGCCGGAAACGGATCACCTTGGGCGCAAACACGACATCGCCCTCGATCCGCGCGTGCAGGCCGTCATGCGCCGCTTGGTCGGTCATATGATCGCTCGAATAGACGAAGCCATTGCCGACGCGGTGCTGGAGCGGGATCTGCCACATCCACCCGGCCTCATGCGCGATCGCGCGGGTATAGGGGATCGCCGGACCGACCGCGCGCGTCTGGATCGGCAGCGCGCTGTCGCACGGGAGCCAATGGCCCCAATCGTCGAAGCCCGCCTTCAGCGTCTGTTCGATCAGCAGCCCGCGGAAGCCGGTGCAGTCGATGAACAGATCGCCTTCGAGCCGCTGCCCCGATTCGAGCGCGAGCGCGGTGACGAAGCCGCTCTCGCCATCCTGCTCGACGCTCTGGATCTTTCCCTCGACGCGCTTGACCCCATAGCGTTCGGCGAGCTTGCGCAGGAAGCGCGCATAGAGCGCGGCATCGAGATGATAGGCGTAATTGATGCCGTGATCGGGGCCCGTCTCGAATTTCTTCGCCCTCAGCGCCTCATGCTCGAAGCAATAGTCGCCGATCTCGCCGCCCCAGCCATTGGCCTTTGCATGCAGCCAAAAATGGTGGAAATCGGCCATCCAGGTCGATTTGCCGACCACGCCGAAGCTGTGGATGTAGCGGTCGCCCTCGCGTGCCCAATCCTCGAACGAGATGCCGAGTTTAAAACTTGCACGATTGTCGCGCATGAATTCCTGCTCGTCGATGCCGAGCAGCTCGTGGAAGCGGCGCACCGTCGGCACGGTGGATTCGCCGACACCGATCGTGCCGATCTCCTCCGATTCGACCAGCGTGATATCGAGCAGCGTGCCAAGCGACGCGCCGAGCATCGCGGCGACATTCCAGCCCGCGGTGCCGCCTCCGGCAATGACGACGCGCTTCACTTCGTTCGGCTTCACCGGGAACCCCCTTTAGCGATTGAATTTGTTGAGTAATGTCGCGCGCAGCCGCCGCGCCTGCATCTCGTCCATCGGGCCCAGATTGCCGCGCGCCGCCTCGGGCAGATGCGCGGCGGGCCGATCGGCGGGGCCGAAGATATAATAGTCGAACAGCGCGCGCCACGCCGCCTTCTCGCCCTCGGGCCGGTCGCGCAGGCTGAGCATCGCGTGGAGCAAGCTGTTCTGCGGCGTATCGATGAAGCGCGGCGTCGCGTTCCACCAATAGTTGATCATCGCGTTGAACGAATCGAGCGCTTCCACCTGATGCCACCACAAGGCCGGATAGATCAGCGCGTCGCCCGGCTCCATTTCGGCGACTTCGGCGGCTTCGAGCGCTTCGGCGAAGCGGGGATGGCGATCGAAATCGGGGGTGTCGAAATCGACCATCGAGACGACCTGCCCCGCCGGCGTCGGATCGAGCGGGCCGGGATAGAGGTTCGCGACCTGATCGGGCGGAAACAGAGTGAAGCGCCGGTGCCCGACAAGCGTGACGGCGATGTTGTTCGACATGTCGTAATGCGCCGACGCGATCGTCCGGTTGCCGATCCAGATGCTGACCAGCGGCGGATATTCCGCCAGTTGCGGATCGCCGAAAGGCAAGGCCGCCTGTTCGCGCAGCCCGGGCAGATACTGATCGATATCGGTGGACCCGATATAGATGGTGGGCGCGGCGGGATCGTCGAGCGTTTCGCTCAGCCGGTCGAGATAGGCGGAGAGCGATCCCCGCTCGCGCGCGAAATTCAGCGCGGTGCAATCCGCGTTGTAGCCATAGCGGCCCCCGATCGCCGCATCGGCGACATAGGCGGTGACGGGCTTGCCGCCATCGAACTGCTTGAGCCAGGCGATGGCCGATTCAGGGCCTTTCAGCCCGGCCGCGACCAAAGGCACGTCGCGCGCGATGCCGCGCAGGATCGCCGGACGGCCATCGGCGATCAGATCGGCAACCGGCAGGCTCGCCGCATCCGCTCCCTCGATCACGCGCGTCCGGCGGGAAATGGCGGACATCGCGGTCAGCCGGCGGTATCCGGCAGCGCTTGCTTGCGCGCAATCAGCTGCTGGATGTTGCCCAGCGATGCCGTGGCGAGGATCGCGAGCTGCACCACGCCCGCGCGGTACAGCCGCTCGAGCGCCTCGCCACTCAGCGCCGCGAGCCTTTCGGTATCGACCACGAGCACGTCGGGCACGGTATAGCGCCTGTCCTCACTCACATCGATGGTGAGCGTCACCGGTGTGAGCAGTTCCGCCTTGTCGAGCATCGCATAAAAAGCCGGCGCACGGTCCATCTCCTGATAGAGCAGCCGCAGCACGTCGGAGATATGATCGAGATAGGGCGCATTGCCGCCATGTTCGAGGAACAGCGGCAGGCCCGCTGCGTCGCCGGCGCGCGGATCGTCCATGTCGACATGGATCATCGGCTCGCCCGGCGTGCCGTCCGCCGTGCGCGCGATGCCGATCGAAAAGGGACCGCGGCGGTTGTTCGCGGGCACATAGCGGCTGGTCCAGCGGTCGCCGGACAGGAAGAGGTTCTCGCCGCTGTCCAGCCCGAGCAGCACGAAGGCATGGAGCCCCGTCTCGAGCCGGCGAAAGACGATCGCGAACTCGCGCTGCAGCTCCTCGAACTCGCCGGGAAAGACCGGCACCTGATTGACGGCATCGCCGAATTCGGCGCCGGCCCGCGGGCTGACGCGCAGATCGGCGTGATCGATATTGTTGATTTGTACGGGGTTCATTCGATCCGGTCCTGTTACCGCAGGGTCTAGCAGCGCACTGGCGGCGGACAAAAGAAAAAGGGCCGCTGCGCGGGGCGGCGGCCCTTTTCCCGGGTCCGGTGGGCCGAGGCCCACCGAACGGTTCTTAGAAGCGGAAGCGCGCGCCCAGATAGAAGCGGGGCTTGAGCTCCTGCACATAGACCAGGTTGGTCTCGGTACGGGCATACTGACGGAACGGCTCGCTCGTCAGGTTGACCGCTTCAGCCGACACCGAGATGTTGTGGGTGATGTCATAGCTGATGCTGGCGTCGAGCGTACCGAACGCGGCGGTGAACAGCGGGTTGCGGTTGCCGCCCTGGTTCACGCCGGCCAGATACTTGTCACGCCAGTTGTACGAGACCCGCGCCGACAGACCGCCCTTGTCGTAGATGGCGGTGACGTTGGCGCTGTCGCCCAGGCCGGTAAGCGCGAAGATGTTCACGTTCGGATCGGCATAGGGATCGACGTTCACGTCACCGTCCACCTTGGTGTACGATGCCGAGAAGCCGAAGCCCGACCGGCCGAAGAAGTGAGTCCAGGCCACTTCGAAGCCATGGATGTTGCCTTCACGGTTGTTGACCGGCCCGCTGATCGCGAAGTTGAACAGCGGATCGCTCGCGTCGGCGACAATGTCGACCGCCGTGGCGAGCTGGTTGTAGAACGCCGTGCCGAGGCCCACGCCGGGCGTGTAGTTGGCCTGGAACTGCGCCGTCGCCGCTGCCTGGTTGCCGTTGTTCTGCACGAGCAGCGCAGTGTAGGCGAACAGGTTGATGTCGCTCACGGGGATACCGTTGGTCGTGAGGTAGTTCAGCGCGACGCCCGAACGGGTTCCCGCGGCGCCCGAGCTCGGATCCCGCAGGCCGAACAGGTTGCCGTTGGTCACCGTGGTGCCGACGAAGTTGCGGACGTTCTTGTTGAAGAAGCCGATCGAGATGTAGCTCGAGGGCTTGTAGTACCATTCCAGCGACACGTCGAAGTTGTCCGACAGCAGCGGCTTGAGCGCCGGATCCTGCCGGGTGGCCCCCGCCGGCGCCGCACCGAGCGCCGTCGGGCGGTTCGGTGCACCCGCGGTCACGGATGCGAACAGGTTGCCGTAATCCGCGCGAGCGAGCGTGCGGCTGAACGAAGCGCGGGCGATCACATTGTCCAGCGGCTCGATGTTGAAGTCGAACGAAGGCAGGACGTTGTCATACTGCGCCTTGACCGTCACGGTGCCGCCCGGAGGCCCACCATCGACGTACAGGTCGTTGTCCGCGGCCCAGCGGATCGCCGCCGGCACCGACTGAACGGAGATCGACGTGACGTTGGTCCGCTCGTAACGAACGCCGAACAGGGCGTTCGCCTTGCGGCCCGCGATCTCGCCGCCCCAGGCCATCTGGCCATAGACCGCCCAGGTCTTCTCACCCACGGTGTCGTCCGCCGAACCCTGCAGCACGGTGTTACGGCCGGGCTGGTTCTCGTAGAAGGGCGAGAACACGTTGAGCAGGTCGACCGCGTTGCCGCGGAACGCGACCAGCGCCGACCCGGTCGAGTTCGGGTTGTAGGTGGAGAATTTGCAGGTCATGCAGTAGGTGAACACGATATCGCTCGCCTTCTGCGAGACGATGCCCGTGTCGGTGATGCCCCAGTCACCCAGCATCTGCTGCGTGTTGCGGGTCGTCGAGCGCATGCGCGCATCGACATAGTCGCCGCCGAAGACGAAGCGGCTGTCGCCGCCCAGATCCCAGGCGAACTCGCCGCTGAACTGGTTGATCCGCGCTTCCTGCGACGAGGTGATGACGCGCGCGATCTGCGTGCCGACGTCACCGATGTCGAGGATGTTGTTGCAGTTGCCGCCGCGGCCGCCATTGGTCGCGTTGCAGTCGTTGATCGTCTCGGACTGCTGCGGGAAGCCGGAGGTGTAATCGACGCGATGGGTCGAACGGACCGGAGCGCCGATCGAGAAGGTCACCGCCGACGAGCCGTTCGAATTGTCCGGGCTGGTGGTCGACTTCGAGTGGTTGGCATCGAGCGTCACCGACATGCTGTCGTTGATGTTCCACTTGACGTTGCCGCCGACCGAATAGAGCTCGGTGTCGGTGGCATAACGCTGCTGCTCATAGCCCTTGTCGGCCTGGACGGCCTCGGCCAGGATCACGGCGCTCTGCATCTTCGGATCGCTGTCGAAGGTCACCGCGGTGAACGGACGCTGGAACCAGTTGGTCTGCTCGCTGCGCTCATCGCTGAGCTTGTTGCGGGCATACAGGCCGTCGAGGGTGATCTCGAAGCTGTCCGACGGCCGGAACTGGATGACCGCCTGGCCATTCAGACGCTCGCGGCGGTTCTCCGAGAACTGGTAGCGGCTGTCGTTCGGGATCTGAACGTACGGCGTGGTCGGCGTGTTGGTGATCACCGTCGTCGGGCTGATGTAGGGGCCCGCGGTGCTGAGGAACGATGCCAGCGGCACGATGTTCCAATAGTTCGGGTTCGACTGGATCGAGGTCGATTCGCGCAGCTGGTAGCTGCCGAACAGCGTCACGCCGAAGGTTTCGTCGGTGTTCTTCCAGTTGATCAGGCCGGAGACTTCCGGCGTGACCCGGGCGAGATCGCCTTCGGCATTCTCGACCGTGGTGTCATAAAGCGCCTTGGCGCCGATCGAGCCCGACAGGCCGCTGTTGCGCGCGTCGAGCGGCTTGCGGGTGACGACGTTGATCGCCGCGCCGATACCGCCCGACGGGATGTCGGCACGGCCGGTCTTGTAGACCTCGAGCGCCGAGACGCCTTCCGAAGCGAGGTTCTGGAAGTCGAACGAGCGGCCCGTGCCGCGCGCGAAGGCGTTGCCGGTGCTCATGTCGATGTTGGTGGTCGCGAGCTGGCGGCCGTTGAGCGTCACCAGGTTGAAACCGCCGCTGAAGCCGCGAACCGCGACCTGCGAACCTTCGCCGTTGGCGCGGGTGATCGAAACGCCGGTGATGCGCTGCAGCGACTCGGCGAGGTTGGTGTCAGGGAACTTGCCGATGTCTTCGGCGGAGATCGCATCGACGACGCCCGCGGCATCGCGCTTGATCGCGATCGACTGATCGAGCGATGCACGGATGCCGGTGACGACGATGTCTGGTTCCTCGGTGTCCTGCGCGTACGCGACGCCAGGCACAGCAAGGCAAGCCGCAACTGCAAGTGCGGACGCCGAGCGCGCGAGCGCTGGCGATAGCCGAAAGCTTCTCATGATTTTCCTCTCCCTCACCAGCAAGCTTCTTACGGCCGCCGGTATTAGTCGCTTGGAGTCGTTAACGTGCTCCGATGGTACCGCTACCACCACCGCCAACGCTGTCAACATCAAACAGGCCGTAAATTCGGCGTTATTTGTAATAATGTTGCCAAAATGCCGCATGTCGGAAGGGCGTTCCGATGTTACGTTAACATCCGGCGCCGTTATTATGCGGGGATCGTCACAATCGCCCAATTTGGGCCAACCTGAAAATGGCCCATTCCCTGAGGTTGTGGGGCATCTTTCCAACGCCACTCGGCGCGGTCAAGTAATTATGCGGTGTAACAATAGAAAATCCGCGATCGGCGGGATTCGCATACGCGCGCGCGGGCCCGAGCGATTTTCTAAATACGCGCCCAGCGTCAGGGGACCATGGCGGAGAGGGTGGGATTCGAACCCACGGTGAGCTTGCACCCACGCCGCATTTCGAGTGCGGTACATTCGACCACTCTGCCACCTCTCCGCGAGGTCATATCGCGCCTCCCAAAAGGGCGGCGCCGGTCGATGAGCGGGCGCCTCTAGCGCAATGATTTGGGCCACACAAGCCGGTGTGGGACACTCCGCGCCCACCTCGCTTCTTGTGCGCCGCCGGAGAGGCATTAGATTAAGCGCATGACCAGTCCCGCCATCCCGTCCGAACCGTATGAGCCCGGGGTGCCGATGCCCCCGGTCGCGACCGCGCGCTTCGCGATCGGCGATGTGGTGCGGCACCGGTTGTTCGATTTCCGCGGGGTGATCTTCGACGTCGATCCGGTCTTCGCCAACAGCGAGGAATGGTATGAGGCGATTCCCGAGGAAGTCCGCCCGCGCAAGGACCAGCCTTATTACCACCTGCTCGCCGAGAATGAGGACTCGAGCTACATCGCCTATGTCAGCCAGCAGAACCTGGTGACCGACGAGAGCGACGAGCCGGTCGATCATCCGGCGATCGGCGGGCTGTTCGACGGTTATGCCCGCGGCAAATACCGGCTGAAGCGGACGCACCGGCACTGAAAGCGCCGTCACCCCAGCGAAAGCCGGGGTTTCTTGCCGCGAGCGCACCCCTCTGCCTTGCCAGATCCCGGCTTTCGCCGGGATGACGGAAGTAGGTCATTTCGGGTTGACTTCCCGACCCTCCTCGCATAGCTGCGCCCTTCCTCCTGCCGGGGTCACCCTGGCGGGCACATGCATTTGTAGAGAAGAGACCCATGTTCGCTATCGTGCGCACGGGCGGCAAGCAGTATCGCGTCGCCGCCGGAGACAAGATCGTCGTCGAGAAGCTCGACGGCGAGGCCGGTTCGACGGTCACGCTGGGTGACGTCCTGCTCGCGGGCGAGGGCGGCGACCTCAAGGCGACCGACGGCCTGACCGTTTCCGCCGAGATCATCGCGCAGGCGAAGGGCGAGAAGGTCATCGTCTTCAAGAAGCGCCGCCGGCACAATTATCGCCGCAAGAACGGTCATCGCCAGCAGCACACGATCCTGAAGATCACCGCCATCGGTGCCCAGGAAGAGAAGAAGAAGGCCGCGCCCAAGGCGAAGAAGGCCGCCGCTCCCGCTGCCGAGGCTGAAGCCCCGGCCGCTGAAGCGTAAGTCAGGAGTAGTTCGAGATGGCACATAAGAAGGCAGGCGGCTCGTCGCGCAACGGTCGTGACTCGGAGTCGAAGCGTCTTGGCGTGAAGAAGTTCGGTGGCCAGGTCGTGGCCGCGGGGAACATCCTCGTCCGCCAGCGCGGCACCAAATTCTATCCGGGCGTGAACGTCGGCATCGGCCGCGATCATACCCTCTTCGCGCTTACCGACGGCCGAGTGTCGTTCAAGGAAGGGCGCCTCGGCCGCAAATTCTGCTCGGTCGATATGATTGCGGAAGCAGCCGAATAACATCGGGCAGCCAACCGGGTTGCCCACCAGGGTGATCCGGGGTTTCGCGACGAAATCCAAAAAGGGAGTCGGATCACCCCGGCTCCCTTTTTCATTGCTCCCTCCCCTGCGTGTCTTCGGCCCGTCATCCTGGCGGAGCATGGGGCCCGCGACGAACGAGGAGAGTGGTCATGTTCGTGCGTACCCAGCGTCTGACATTGCGCCCCGGCTGGATCGAGGATGCGCCGCAGGTGGCGCGCGCGATCGGCCATTGGGAAGTGTGCTCGAAGCTCGCGCAGGTGCCCTGGCCCTATGCGCTGGGCGATGCGGAGGCATTCCTGTCGAGGCCGGCCGAGATCCGGCATCCGATGTTCTTCGTGTTCGCGCATGAAGGCGCGACGCCGCGCATGATCGGCGGGGTCGGCATCCATGCGAACGACGAGGGCGAATCCGAGCTCGGCTATTGGCTGACCCCGGACGCCTGGGGACGCGGCTATGCCACCGAGGCGGCCGCCGCGGTGGTCCGCACCGCGCGCGACACGCTGCGGCTCAAGCGGCTGGTGTCGGGCCATTTCATCGACAACCCGGCTTCGGGGAAGGTGCTGCGCAAGCTCGGCTTCCGCCCGACCGGCCGCGTCGTCATGCGCGACTCCCGCGCGCGCGGGCATGCGACGCCGTGCGCGACGTTCGAGCTCGATCTGTGCTCGGACGGCGTAGGCGACGATCCGGACGCGCGAATGGCGGCGTAAACTTCTGATCCTCCCCCGCAAGGGGGAGGTGGCAGCCGAAAGCTGACGGAGGGGGAGGATTCCTGCGGCTTGTGGGTCGCTTACCTCCCCCTCCGGCGCTTTGCGCCACCTCCCCCTGGCGAGGGAGGATTAGAAGGCCCTTGACCTCACCTTAAGCTGAGGTTGCATGAACGCGAGCGGCACCCCTGAACCGGAGATTCGAATGACCACCGCCCCTGCCCTCCAGGCAGAAACCGAGCATCGCTGGCGCGACCTTCTGCGCGAGGGCCGCGCGCCCTTGCTCGCGCTGATCATTCTCGGCGTCTGGCTGGTCGCGGCGGACGCGCTGGTGACGACCACCATCCTGCCGAGCGTCGGCGCGTCGCTCTCGGGCTATGAATATTTCGGCTGGACCGCCTCGGCGTTCCTCACCGGCACGGTGGTCGCGGGCGCCTGCGCCGGCTGGCTGTCCGAGCGGATCGGGCTGCGCATGGCGATGGTCGCGGCGGGAGTCGTGCTGGGGCTGGGCTGCGCGCTGTCGGCGCTGGCGCCGGACATGGCGATCTTCATCGCGGGGCGCGTGCTTCAGGGCATTGCGGGCGGCTGGGTGCTGGGCCTCGTCTATATCGCGATGGCGACGGGCTTCCCCTCCCCCCAGCTCCCGCGCCTGTTCGCGCTCACCAACAGCGTATGGGGCGTGGCGACCGTGATCGGGCCGCTGCTCGGCGGACTGTTCGCCGATCTGGGATCGTGGCGCGGCGTCTTCTGGCTGTTCGCGGGACAGGCGGCGCTGTTCGCGGTGGCGACGCTGTGGCTGATCCCGGTGCGCGCCGGAGAGAAGACGTCGCAGCGCGTCCCCGCGACGCCGCTTGCGCTGCTGACCGTCGCGATCGCCGGGATTTCGGCGGCGGGCGTCATCGAATCGGGCGCGCTCGCCGCGGCGCTGCTGGCGGGCGGCGTGGCGTTGCTGGGCTTCGCGATCCGTATCGACATGCGCAGCGATTACGGGCTGCTGCCGAGCCAGATCCGCGACGCCGGGACACCGCTGCGCGCGGGCTACCTCGTCTATTTCATGACCAATGCCGCCGCGACCGGCTTCTCGCTCTATGGCCCCACCCTGCTGCGCACGACGCTCGGGCTGAGCGGGCTCAGCGCGGGCTATATCGTCGCGAGCGAAGCGGTCGGGTGGACGCTGATGGCGATCGCGGTGAGCGGCGCGGGCGAGCGCTGGCAGCGGCGCTGGCTGGTGATCGGGCCCGCCGCGATCCTGGCCGGCGTGACGATGCAGGCCTTCGTGACCGCCAGCGGATCGATCCCGCTGGTGCTGGTCTCGGGCCTGCTCCTCGGCGGCGGATTCGGCGTGTCCTACGGATTCCTCGGGCGGCGGGTGCTGACCATGTTCTCCGAAGAAGAGACCGCGCGCGGATCGGGCGCGATCGCGGCGGTGCGCGGCGCGGGCGCGGCGGTTGGCGCAGCGGTGGCGAGCATCGGCGCGAACGCGGCGGGGTTCGCGGCGCTCGACATGGGCAACGCGCGCTGGGTCGCGCTCGCGGCGTTCGGCGCGAGCGTGCCCTTCGCGCTGTGGGGCCTGATCGCGGCGATCCGGATCGCGCGGAGCGACGGCAAGGCGCCAGCGCGGGAAGCGCTCGCATCGGCATAGGCTTGTTGCCCCGGCGAATCCTGCGTACCCTATCTGCACAAAGGGAGAGGTACGCCATGCGCTTTCTCACGCCGCTCGTGCTCGCGCTCGGATTGATCACCGGCGCTGCTGCCGTCGCCACCGCCCCGCTACGCACCGAGGTCGAGAAACCGGCCCAGCAATCGGACCCCGTCGAAGAGGGCACGGCGCTCCAGGGCACCAACCTGACCTATTACGCGCAGCCCAACTTCGCGCAGTGCCAGGCCGATTGCGCGAACAATGGCCAGTGCAAGGGCTTCACCTGGATCCGCGCCGGCACCTATAATCCGGGCGACCCAGCGATGTGCTACCTCATGGCCAACATCACCGGCAGGAGCCTTGCGCGCGGGCATGTCTCGGTCGTCAGGGGCAGCGGCGGTGGCGGGGGAAGCGGCGGCAGGGAAGAAGGAACCGCCCTTCAGGGAACCAACCTGACCTATTACGCGAAGCCGAGTTTCGCCGGATGCCAGGCGGATTGCGCGGGCAATGCGCAGTGCAAGGGCTTCACCTGGATCGCGCCCGGAACCTACAGCCCGGGCGATCCGGCAATGTGCTATCTGATGGCGAGCGTGACCGGCAGAAGCCCCGCTCGCGGGCACGTCTCGATGGTGGGCGGCGGGGGCACGCGCGCCGGTGGCGGCGGTGGCGGCAGCACCGGGCGCGGCCGGGGGCGCCTGCCCGGCACGACCAGCACGGGGCCGCTGACCGTCTCCAACGTGGGCGCGACCGTGCAGCCGGGATGGGGCGTCTGGGCCTCGGCCTCAGGGGGCCGCTGGGACGATCCCTGCGCGATCCAGTACAATGCCGCACGGGTCGAGGGAAATCGCTATGACGGCAATCCCGGCTATCGCCGCGTCCGCACGCGCAACACGCAGCCCGAGGCGGATCTCGATATCGATCATTTCGGGCGCTACCACCGCAATCAGCCCGACGGGGTGGTGAAGATGCGCCCCTGCGAGGGCAGCGGCCCCGCCGACCTGCTGGGCACCGAATGGTCCGAAAGCGAAGGCGGCTGGGGCGGACGCTGGGTGCGGCGCGGCCAGAGCAACACGTTCGACGCGACCTGGAACAATGGCGGCTGGGAAGTGAAGGCGGTGCTGACCATCACCATTTCGGGCAACCGCGTCTCGGTCCACCGCGTCAACGCCAGCGACACCAACAACTGCCAATATGAAGGCACATTATCCGGCAACCGCGTGTCGGGCACCTATCGCTGCACATCGGGCGGCGGGGAATGGAGCGCGACGATCCGCTAGGCGCGGCGCAACAGTTTCAGGCGGCGGCGAGCGCGGCCGCCTGATAGTCGCTCTCGGCCTTGCCGATCAGGTGGCGGTCGTCATGGTTCCACGGGTGGAAGCCCGGGAGGAAATAAGCGACCCACGGGAAGAAGATCTTCCGCAGCAGCCCCGGCTTGAAGATCAGATAGGCCCAGACGCGCGTGCGGGCCCAGCGCTCCTGCCCGTCCTGCCGGAGCAGCTCGGCGGCCCCCGCGACGCGCTTCTTCCAGAAGTTGATCGTGACGAGCAGCATCATCAGCGACTTGAGCTTCCAGCGGCGCCACTTGCTCCAGTCCTTGGTCGCGTGGAGCCAGGTGTCATAGGCGACGCCCTTGTGCTCGAGCTCCTCGATCGCGTGCCAGCGCCACATATCGGCCTGTTCGCGGTCGACGCCCTTGAAGTAGTTCTTGTCGCCGAGGATCACCGAGGCGAGGATCGCGGTGTAATGCTCCAGCGCCATCGTCGCGGCGAGGTTCACGATCGGCGGGCGGGTCTTGATGATCGCGAGGATCTCGTCGACCACCGCCTCGAGCGGGGCGAAGTCGTAACCGGCCTCGACGACGCGCTTGTTGAACGCGACATGCTCGCGGCTGTGCATCACTTCCTGCTGGGTGAAGGCGCGGATCTCGGCCTCGAGCTTGGGCGGCGCGCCCTCGCGAAAGGCCTTCACGCTCTCGATGAACATCGCCTCGCCCTTCGGAAAGGTGATCGACAGCGAATTGTGAAAGGCAGTGGCGACCGGATCGCCCGCGAACCAGCAGCGGCCCTGCGCGGTGTCGCGGCCGAAGCGCCGGTCGCGCGGGGTGATGGTGAGGTCAGCGGGAGTTTTTGCTTTCGCCACGCGATTGCTCCACAAGCCGGGGATTCCGCAGGGTCATATAAATTACTTACAATAATGTCAATAACAGTCCGCCGCCGCCTTTCCCCCGAAGAATCCCGCGATGCCGCGCTGGAGGCGGCGCGCACGCTGCTGATCGAGGCGGGGCCGCAGGCGGTGACGCTCAAGGCGGTGTCGGCGAAGATCGGGCGGACCCACGCCAATCTGCTCCACCATTTCGGATCGGCCGCCGGGCTGCAAAAGGCGCTGGTCGCGAGCCTCGCCGAGGAAGTCACCGCCCAGATCGGCGAGGCGATCCTGCGCGCGCGCGAGACCGATCATAATCCGCGCGAGGTGGTCGACCTGACCTTCGACGCCTTCGACAAGGGCGGCGCCGGGGCGCTGGCGAGCTGGATGATCCTGACGGGCAATCACGACGTGCTCGATCCGATCCTCGATGCGATCCACCGGCTGGTCGACATGATCGCCAAGGATCACGATCATGTCGGCATGACGCTGCAGGAAGAGACGCTCCAGCTGGTGCTGACCGCGCTGGGCGACGCGCTGCTCGGCGCGCCGATGGCCAAGGCATTGGGCCTGCCGCGCGAGAAAGCACGCGAACTGGCGACCAACTCGCTCCTCACGGCGCATTTGCACCCGCCCAAATGAAGCGGACCGCGCTGCTGCTGCTGCCGCTCGCGCTGGCCGGCTGCGCCGCCCCGGCCGCGCCGCCCGCCGAGAGCCCGCGCTACATCTATTATCTCCACGGCAGGATCGTCGAGGATTCGGGACCGCAGGGCGTGAGCCCCAAGTTCGGCCGCTATGATTACCCCGCGATCCTCGCCGCGCTGCGAAAGCCCGGGATCGAGGTGATCAGCGAGATCCGGGCCAAGGATACCGATCCCGCCGCCTATGCGGCGCGCATCGAAGCGCAGGTCCGCGCGCGGATCGCGGCCGGCGTGCCGGCATCGCATATCACCGTCATCGGCGCGTCGAAGGGCGCGATCATCACCATATTGGCCTCGTCGCGGCTGAAGGTGCCGGGAGTCCGCTATGTGCTGCTCGCCGGCTGCAATGACTGGCTGATCGACACGTTCGACCCGCACCTGACCGGCGATATCCTGTCGGTCTACGAATCCAGCGACGATATCGGCGGGAGTTGCGGGCCGCTGGTGAAACGATCGCCGGACATCGGGCGTTTCTCCGAGGTCAGGCTCGATACCGGGCTGGGCCACGGCATCGTCTATCGGCCGCTTGACCTTTGGGTGAAGCCTGCGCTGGATTGGGCGACACGATGAAGAGGAAGAACGCCCCATGATCGCATCGCTGCTCCTGATGGCCAGCCTCGGCGCCGCGCACCCCGCGCCGCTGCACCTGGCCAAATGCGAGGTCTCGAAGCTGTGGGGCACCGCACTGCCGGCCGAGATGCCGGAGGATCAGGACCGCCATGTCCTGCTCGTCCAGGACAAGCGGATCTACTGGAATACCCGCAGCGTCACGGTCGAGCGGGCGGTGGCGGAGATCGGGCCCGACATGGCGATCAGCACCGACCTGCTGGTGATCGACGCCAGCGACGCCAAATGCGCCGCCGTCAGGCAGCTCGCCGACGCGATCGAGGGTCCGGCGGCCTGCACGCCGGCGCGCTGCATCGTTTCGAGCAAGATGGTGCCGCCGCGTACAACCCCCAAGACCCCCTAGGCCAAGCCCCAGGGTAGCGTTCCGGTCCCGGTGCGCCTAAGGCCCCGCGATGCATTTCCTCGATCAGGCCAAGATTTTCGTCCGCTCCGGCACCGGCGGCCCCGGCGCCGTGGGCTTCCGGCGCGAGAAATATATCGAATATGGCGGCCCCGATGGCGGCGACGGCGGCAAGGGCGGCGACATCATCTTCGAATCGGTCGCCGGGCTGAACACGCTGATCGACTTTCGCTATACGCAGCACTTCCGGGCGCAGCGCGGCCATGGCGGCGCGGGCCAGAACCGCACCGGCGCTGGCGGCGACGACCTCGTCATCAAGGTGCCGGTGGGGACCCAGATCCTCGCCGACGACGACGAGCGCACCTTGCTGCTCGATTTCACCAAGGCAGGCGAGCGCAAGGTCTTCCTGCGCGGCGGCGATGGCGGGCGCGGCAATGCCAGCTACAAGACCTCGACCAACCGCACTCCGCGCCAGCATGGCACCGGCTGGCCGGGCGAGGAAATGTATGTCTGGCTGCGGCTCAAACTGCTCGCCGATGCCGGGCTGGTCGGGCTGCCCAATGCGGGCAAATCGACCTTCATCAACGCCGTGACCAACGCCCAGGCCAAGGTCGGCGCCTATGCCTTCACCACCACGCGGCCCCAACTCGGCGTGGTGCGGCACAAGCAGCGCGAGTTCGTGGTCGCGGACATTCCGGGACTGATCGAGGGGGCGGCCGAGGGCGCGGGGATCGGCGACCGGTTTCTCGGGCATATCGAGCGGTGCAAGGTGCTGCTCCACCTCGTCGACGCCAATGACGAGGATGTCGCGACCAGCTACGCTATCGTCCGCAACGAGCTGGAGAATTACGGCGCGGGGCTGACCGACAAGAAGGTCGTGGTCGCGCTCAACAAGATCGACACGCTCGACGACGAACTGATCGCGGCGCTTTCGGCCGAGCTGGAGGAAGCGAGCGGCGCGGAAGTCATCCCGATCTCGGGCGCGGCGGGCACCGGGATCGATTGGGTGCTCGACAAATTGCTCGAGGCGATCGGGCCGGAGAGCGGCAAGGTCGCCGAGGACGACGATGGCGAGGACCCGATCGAGTGGTCGCCGATTTGACCTAATTGTTCCCCGGCGAAGGCCGGGCCCAGTCGGGAAGGCCTCGCGGTTCTCGCGCCGCCGCTCGCTCACCGAAACTGGACCCCGGCCTTCGCCGGGGAACCGAGAGCCCCAAAGCCCCCGTTGCCCATCCTAAATCCAAACCGCGATTGGCGTTCGGCCAAACCGCCGCTAACCCACCCCGCGTGGAACAATTCGCCCCCTCCGCCTGCCCACGCCTGATCGTCAAGGTCGGCTCGGCCTTGCTCGTCGACGCGCAAGGGCAGGTGCGGCGCGACTGGCTGACGACGCTGGTCGCCGATCTCGCCGGGCGAGTGCGCGCGGGGCAGCAGGTGGCGGTGGTGTCCTCGGGCGCGATTGCGCTGGGGGCGCGGCGGCTGGGGCTGGCCAAGGGCGGGCGCGCCAGCCTGGAGGATGCGCAGGCGGCGGCGGCGACCGGGCAGATCGCGCTAGCGGGGACCTGGGCGGAGCTGCTCGCGGCACAGGGGATCACCGCGGCGCAGATTCTCGTCACGCTCGACGATCTCGAGGACCGGCGGCGCTATCTAAACGTCTCCGCCACGCTCGACCGGCTGCTCAAGCTCGGCGTGCTGCCCGTGATCAACGAGAATGACTCGGTCGCGACCGAGGAAATCCGCTTCGGCGATAACGACCGGCTCGCGGCGCGCGTCGCTGCGGCGGCGGGCGCGGACGGGGTGATCCTGCTTTCCGATGTCGACGGACTGTACGACAGCAATCCGACCGCCAACCCCGACGCAAGGCTGATCCCGGTGGTCGAAAAGCTCGATGCGCGGATCGAGGCGATGGCCGATGGCGGATCGGCATCGGGCATGGGCTCGGGCGGGATGGTCTCGAAGATCGAGGCGGCGCGGATCGCGACCAACTCGGGCGCGCACCTCGCCATCGCCTCCGGGCGGATCGATCATCCGCTGTCGCGCTTCGACGCGACAGGGCACGGCACCCTGTTCGTCGCGCAAAGGGGCGCGCCAGCGCGCAAGGCGTGGCTGCGCGGCGGGCTGACCGCCAAGGGGACGATCCATATCGACGCGGGCGCGGCCAGGGCGCTGGCGTCCGGGCGCAGCCTGCTATCGGCGGGCGCGACCCGAATCGAAGGCAGGTTCGCGCGCGGCGATCTGGTGGTGATCGTCGGGCCCGACGGCGCGCAGCTGGCGCGCGGGCTCGCCGAATATGGGCATGCCGATGCGGGGCGGATCGTGGGCAAGCGCAGCGAGGCGCTGGCGGAGATTCTGGGGTACGCGCCCCGGGCGGCGCTGGTGCACCGCAGCCATATGGCGCTGCTGTGAGCGTCATCGCAATCACGGGCGGGACGGGCTTCGTCGGCTCGCGGCTGATCGAGATCGCGCTGGAGGCCGGGCACAGCGTTCGCGCGCTCGCGCGGCGCGAGCAGGCGGCGCGCGAGGGGATTGTGTGGGTCCCCGGCGATCTGCAGGACCAGCCCGCCCTCGCCAGCCTCGCGGAAGGCGCCGACGCGGTGATCCATGTCGCAGGCGTGGTGAACGCGCCCGACCGCGCCGGCTTCGCGGCCGGCAATATCGAGGGCACCGCGAACATGCTCGCCGCCGCCGAGGGCGCCGGGGTGAAGCGCTTCGTCCATGTCTCGTCGCTCGCCGCGCGCGAGCCGGGCCTGTCGGCCTATGGCTGGTCCAAGGCAGAGGGGGACAGGCTGGTCGAGGCGTCACCGCTCGACTGGAACATCGTCCGGCCGCCGGCGATCTATGGGCCTGGCGATATGGAGATGCTCGAGCTGTTCAAGCTCGCGAGGCGCGGGCTGGCGCTGATGCCGCGCGGCGGGCGGATCTCGGTGATCGAGGTGGGCGATCTCGCGCGGCTGCTGCTCGCGCTGGCGGTGAGCGACTCCTGCCGGATGACGCTCGATGCCGACGATGGCGTCGAAGGCGGCTGGAGCCACAAGGATTTCGGGCGCGCGGTTGGCACCGCGGTCGGCAAGCGCGTCGCCGCCATCGCGCTCCCCCGCCCACTGCTGATGGCGGGCGCGCATCTCGACCGGCTGATGCGCGGCAAGCGCGCCAAGCTCACCCCCGATCGCGTCGCCTATTTCTGCCACCAGGATTGGGTGACCGACGCGGCGAAGCGCCCGCCCGCGAATTTGTGGACCCCACAGGTGCCGACCGCCGAGGGGCTGGCCGCGACCGCCGCATGGTATCGCGATCAGGGCCTGCTTTAGACCCGGGCCAGCGTCCACAAAAACGCCACGAAACTCGCCACCAGCCCGACCAGAAACACCCGGTATGCCCAGCCCAGCAGCCGGTATTTCTTGCGCTTGAGCACCTGTCCGTTCTGGTAGATGTCGCGCGCCATCGCTTCGAGCACGCCGCCATCGCTGCCCACCTGTTCGCGCAGGCGCGCGACATAATCGGCCTCGCTGAGATCGGTGAACGAGCCGAAGAAGAGGAGGTTGAGCGGCGCCTCCGCCGCCCGCTTGCCGCCGCCGATCGAGGGCAGCACCGCCGACATCGCCAGGATCGCCGAAAAGAAGGCGAAACCGCCCAGGATCGTCAGCGGCAGCGGGGGCATCGTCCCATGCGCCTGGCCGATGGTGATGGTGAAGATCACGAAGGTCGCGGCCATCAGGATCGAGGCCTTCTGATCGGCCATCTGGCTGAGCTGCAAATGGATTTGCTGCGTCGTCCGCATCACATGGATGAAATGCGGCGAGAAGGGCTGATCGTCGTCCATATCGTTTCCCCTTCTGCGAAGCTTCGCACGCCGCCTTGCCGCTGCCAAGCATGGCCCCGCCATCGGCGCGTTTCCGCCGCATTCGCTTGGCACTGGCGCGGGATATCATTAAGGACCACGGCCCATGAGCGACCGCGCAGCAATCCAGCAAACCGTCACCGATCTGATCGAGCCCTTCAACAAGAAGGGCATCGCCCTCACCGATGCGACCACCTTCGCCGGCGATCTCGAATGGGACAGCCTGACGGTGATGGATTTCGTCGCCGCGATCGAGGACGAGTTCGACATCATCATCACGATGAACATGCAGGCTGAGATCGAGAATGTCGGCCAGCTGATCGATGCCGTCGAGAAGCTGAAGGGTTGAAATGACCGACTCCCTCCAGACGTCCGATGCGCCGCACCCGCTGCAGGATACGCGGCCCGGCGACCTGATGAGCAAGTTCGACGGCCTGATCGCCGAGCGCCGGGCCTTGCTGGACAGCGGCGTGCGCGATCCCTTCGCGATCGTGATGGACGAAGTGAAATCGCCCACGGTCGCGGTGATCAAGGGCAAGGAAACGATCCTGCTCGGCACCTATAATTATATGGGCATGACCTTCGATCCGGACGTGATCCAGGCCGGCAAGGACGCGCTCGACCAGTTCGGCAGCGGCACCAACGGCAGCCGCATGCTCAACGGCACCTTCCGCGACCATATGGAAGTCGAGCAGGCGCTGCGCGAGTTCTACGGCACCACCGGCGCGATCGTCTTCTCGACCGGCTACATGGCCAATCTGGGGATGATCTCAACGCTCGCGGGCAAGGGCGATTACATCATCCTCGACGCGGACAGCCACGCCTCGATCTACGACGGCTGCAAGCAGGGCTATGCCGAGATCGTCCGCTTCCGCCACAACTCGGTCGAGGATCTCGACAAGCGCCTCGGCCGCCTGCCGCCCGAGGCGGGCAAGCTGGTGGTGCTCGAGGGCGTCTATTCGATGCTGGGCGATATCGCCCCGCTGGCCGAGATGGTCCGCGTCGCCAAGAAGCATGGCGCGATGGTGCTCAGCGACGAAGCTCATTCGATGGGCTTTTTCGGCCCCAACGGACGCGGCGTCTATGAGGCGCAGGGCGTCGAGGGCGAGGTTGATTTCATCGTCGGCACCTTCTCCAAATCGGTCGGCACGGTGGGCGGCTTCTGCGTGTCGAACCACCCGAAGTTCGAGGCGATCCGCCTCGCCTGCCGCGCCTATATCTTCACTGCCTCGCTGCCCCCCAGCGTGGTCGCGACCGCGGCGACCTCGATCCGCAAGCTGATGCACGCGCACAACAAGCGCGCGCATCTGTGGGAGAATGCCCGGCAGCTCCATGGCGGGCTCAAGGCGATGGGCTTCAAGCTCGGCACCGAGAATCCCGACAGCGCGATCATCGCGGTGATCCTGGAGGATCAGGAACAGGCAGTGATGATGTGGCAGGGCCTCCTGGAGGCCGGCCTCTACGTCAACATGGCCCGCCCGCCCGCGACCCCGGCGGGCACCTATCTGCTGCGCTGCTCGCTCTGCGCCGAGCATTCGACCGAGCAGGTCACGCGCATCACAGAGATGTTCCGTGCCGTGGGCAAGGCAGTCGGAGTGATCGCCTAGGGTTCCCTCAAGGACTCCCCTGCCCTAATCGTTACGCATGAGCGAGGAAGCCGGCGCACCGGAAGAAGGCCAGGTCCGCGACCGCGACTGGCGGATGATCCTGCTCGGCGTGCTGGCGCTGGTGGGCTTCGGCGTGCTGGTGTTCCTGCTCAACCTGCAATCGGCGACCGACCGCGACCGCGACGCCGCGCTCGACCGCCAGGCCAAAACCTATGAGGTGATGATCCGCGCCGGGCTGGTGTCGGGCACGATGGCGCAGGCCGAGGCATCGCTCGGCCGCTATGTCGTCAGCGGCCATAAGGACAAGGAGTTGGGCCGCCAATTCTCCGATCAATGGAGCGAGGCGGGCGGGCATATCGAGCGGCTCGCCGCGCTGACCCGCGACAATCCGCGCCAGCAGGAGACGATCAGGCGGCTGCGCGCCGCGTTCGACGCGCGCAGCAAGGAGCTGACCGACACCGCGCTCTATTCGGTGTTCAAGCGCGACCGCGACGCACTGGGCCGCTATTACCAGATCCGCGCCACACCCGCCCGCGCCGAGACCGAGGCAATGGTCGCGCGCGTGATCGAGGACGAGCGCAGGCTGTTGCTCGAACGCAAGGGCGATTCCGCCGCGCTGGCCGAGCGCTCGCGCTTCGCGACGCGGGTGCTGGGGGTGTTCGGCCTGATCGTGGTGATCGGGATGGTGCTGCTGGGCTTCATGACGGTGCAGGCGCTGGGCGGACGCGCCGAGGCCGATGCGGACGCCGATGCCGAGCGTGTCCGCGCCGCCGAACTGCGCGAGGCGGTCGATGCCGCGACCGCGCAGCTTCGCGAGGAGATGCGCGAGCGCGAGGCAGCCCAGGCGCAGCTCCGCCAGGCGCAGAAGATGGAGGCGGTGGGCCAGCTCACCGGCGGGATCGCGCATGATTTCAACAATATGCTGGCGGTGGTGCTGGGCGGGCTCGAACTCGCCAAGCGGCATCTGCACACCGGCGGCCCCGATGCGCAGCGGCATATCGAAAATGCGATGGAGGGGGCCAACCGCGCCGCCGCGCTGACGCGCCGCTTGCTGGCCTTCTCGCGGGTCGAGGCGCTGCTGCCCGGCGCGGTCGAGGCGCGGACAGTGATCGACGGCATGGCCGATTTGCTCGACCGCACGCTGGGCGGCGGGGTCACGGTGGAGACCGCCGATGCCGGGCTGGGCTGGGCGGTGTGGGTCGATCGCCACCAGCTGGAGAATGCGCTGCTCAACCTCGCAGTGAACGCGCGCGACGCGATGGATGCGCGCGGGGTGCTCAGCTTCACGACCGGCGGGCGCACGCTCGCCGAGGGCGAGATCGGCGAATGCGAGGGCGGCGATTATGTGAGCATCGCGGTGGGCGATACCGGATCGGGGATGACAGCCGAGGTGCTCGAACGCGTGTTCGAGCCCTTCTTCACCACCAAGCCGGTCGGCAAGGGCACCGGGCTCGGCCTCAGCCAGATCTTCGGCTTCGTCCGCCAGTCGGGCGGCGAGATCGCGATCGATACCGCGGTAGGCAAGGGCACGACCGTCACGCTCTTTCTCCCCCGCCATGTCGGCGAGGCGGCGGCGGAAGCCGACGCCGAGGCGCCAGTCGATGACGCACCCGAACGCGCGCTCGATATCCTCGTCGTCGAGGACGATCCGCGCGTGCTCAATGCGACGATGGGTGCGCTCACCGAACTGGGCCACCGCCCCGTCGCCTGCACCGACCCCCTCGCCGTCCCCGCGCTGATCGACGGACTGGAGGCGCTCGACCTGATCGTCTCCGACGTGCTGATGCCGGGGCAGACCGGGCCGGAAATGATCGCGGCGCTAGCCCATAGGCTCGACGGCGTGGGTGTGCTGTTCGTGACCGGCTATGCCGGCGAGGCCGATGCCGGCGCGTTCGGCGGCCATGCGGTGCTGCGCAAGCCCTTCACGATGGCGGCGCTCGCGAAGGCCGTGGAGGGCGCGGCGCGAAGGTAGCGCTGCCCGGGAGCGCAGCAGCATAAGTCGCTTGCAATGTTGGATTTCGCCTGCGAATCCCGCCGGAACGGTGATCGTTATGATCCCCTCCCCGCGCACCCGCGTGCGCGAGTCCGCAGGACATTTGTGACTCTTGGCCCACCGGAGCGCTCATTATGTTGGATTGCCGCCAAACTTTGCCGGTGACGGAGTCGGGAACCGTCTCTATATCCTGGCGCTATACCATTTCGCGGCCATCCAGCCGCCGCCAAGAACGATAAAGGCCACCGCGCGCGCGCCATGAATTCGATCGATCGCTATATGGCGCGGCTGATCGCGGTGCCGTTGATCTCCACCCTGGTGATCTCGGCGATGCTGCTGGTGCTCGACCGCATGCTGCGCCTGTTCGAATTCGTCGCGACCGAGGGCGGGCCGATCAGCGCGGTGTGGCGGATGCTCGCCAATCTGCTTCCCGAATATCTGGGGCTGGGCATTCCGATCGGCCTGATGCTCGGCATATTGCTCGCCTTCCGCCGGCTTGCCACCTCGTCCGAGCTCGACGTGCTGCGCGCGGTGGGGCTCAGCTATACGCGGCTGCTCAGGGTCCCCTTCATGTTCGCGATCGCGCTGGCCGCGCTCAACCTCGCGATCGTTGGCTTCCTCCAGCCCTGGGCGCGCTACAATTACGAGCAGTTGCGCTTCGAGCTGCGCACCGGGGCGCTCGGCGCGTCGATCAAGGTGGGCGAGTTCACGACCTTCGGCAGCCGCATGACGCTGCGCATCGAGGACAGCCAGAATAGCGGGCAGGACCTGTCGGGCATCTTCGTCAACATGAAGACCAGCGACGGCGGCTGGTATTCGGTCTCGGCCCAGCGCGGCACCTTCCTGCGCACCGACAATCCCGACGAGATCATCTTCCAGCTGACCAACGGCACCTTGATCCAGAAGAGCAAGGATTCGCCGGTGCCGCGCGTGCTGACCTTCACCACGCACAACCTGCCGATCCCGCTGCCCAAATATGAGCCCTTCCGCGTCCGCGGCGGCCGCAACCTCGAACTGACGCTGCCCGAGCTGGCGGTGTCGGGCCGCAACCCGGCCGAGAAGCCCGAGGTCCGCGTCACCAGCCGCGCGGCCTTCCATTACCGCGTGGTCGAGATCGCCTCGATGTTCCTGCTGCCCCTGCTCGCGGCGGCGCTGGGGATACCGCCCAAGCGATCGACCTCCGCGCTGGGCGTGTTCCTGTCGATCGTGATGATCGTGACCTATCACAAGATCAACGAATATGGGCAGGCGATCGGCAGCCTGGGCAAGATCGATCCGATCATCGCGATGTGGGTGCCCTTCACCATCTTCGCGGGGCTGGTGTTCTGGATGTACCATCAGGTCGCCAATGTGCCCGGCGGACAGCCGATCGGCGCGCTGGAGAAATGGTTCGCCAAGGCGCTCAAGACGATCGCGCGCTACATTCCCGGGCTCGGGCGCAAGCCGGCGGAGTCCGCGGCATGAGCTTGCTCGACTTCTTCCCGTCGCGGACGATCTCGCTCTACATGTCGAAGATGTTCGTCATCCGCACCTTCGCGGTGCTCGCGGCGTTGGTGGTGGTGCTCCAGGCGCTCGACCTGCTGAGCGAGTCGGGCAAGATCCTGGCGATCGAGGGTAATGGCGATGCCGAGGTGTGGCGCTATGTCGGGCTGCGCGCGCCGCAGATCGTCCAGACCTTCCTGCCTTTTTCGGTGCTGCTCGGCACGATCATTACGCTGTCGCAGCTCAACCAGAACAGCGAAGTCATCTCGATGAAGGCCGCGGGGCTCTCGGCGCACCAGGTGCTGGCGCCGCTGATCATCGCCGGGTTCGCGGTGGCGATCCTCTCCTTCAGCTTCAACGACCGCATCGTCGCGCGCGCGACCGCCGCGCTCGATGCGTGGAAGAAGGTCGAATACCGCCAGCTTCCGGTGGACCGCGGCGACCGCAGCAATGTCTGGGTGCGCGCGGGCGACCATCTGATCGAGGTCGACGAGATCAGGGGCCGGGGCAATGCCGCCCAGCTCGAAGGCGTCACCGTCTATGAGCGCAGCAACCAGACGATCAAGTCGATCGTCACCGCGCTGCGCGGCCATCGTGAAGGCAATGGCTGGCGCGTCGAGGGCGCCCGGCGCTTCGACGTGGCGAGCGGCAAGCAGACCGATATCGGCACCGCGCATATCGGCGAGGGGGTGCGGCCCGATCAGTTCACCCTGTCCCGCGTCGATGCGGACGGCCTGTCCTTCTTCGACCTCGCCCGGGCGATCGACGATCTGAAGGAGGCGGGCCGGCCCACCAAGGCGCTCGAGGGATCCTTGTGGCACAAGCTTTCGGGGCCGCTCTCCTCGATCCTGATGCCGCTGCTCGGCGCGGTCGCGGCGTTCGGGCTGGCGCGCTCGGGCAAGCTGTTCGTGCGCGCCGTGATCGGGATGGCGCTGGGCTTCCTCTATTTCGTCGCGGACAATTTCGCGCTGGCGATGGGCAATCTGGGCGCCTACCCGCCCTGGCTCGCGGCGACGGGGCCGTTCCTGCTGTTCCTCGCGATCGGCGAGGCAGTGCTGATCAAGACGGAGGAATAGAAGCCGTCATCCCAGCGAAAGCTGGGATCTCATGTGGCAAAGGCGGGACAAGAAGCTCGGGAGATCCCAGCTTTCGCTGGGATGACGCGTGTCAGCGCGGCAGCATCGTGCTGCGCGCGATCTTGCCGACCAGCCCGGGCAGGCTCTTGTAATTGCCCTTGTGGTAGGGGGAGTCCGCGTCGAGCGCGGCGGTGATGCGGCGATGGGCGGCGCCCAGATTATGGTACGGCACGCTCGGCAACAGATGATGGAGCGCGTGATAGCGCAGCCCCACCGGCGCCCAGAGCGCGGGCAGCAGTGCCGGCGGGGGCACGTTGACGCTGTCGAGATATTGCGCGGTCACCGTCATCGGCTCGCCTTCATTCTCCCACAGATGCGCGACGAGGGTGCGGATCTGGTTGGTGACGGTGGTCACCGCAACCACCGCGAGGACGATCGCCAGCGCCTTGAGCGGGATAACGCCCGTCAGGACCATCGCGATCACCGCGATCGCCCATAGGCTCGCCCCCGCCTCCATCGCCAGCCATTCGGCGCGGAAGCGCCCCTCGGGCATGCGGCGGCGATAGGCGGGATTGATGACGAGCCCCGAATAGCGCTCGACCACATGGCGGCGCAGCCCCGGCACCACCAGCGAGAGCGGCGAGAGGATGCCGTAACGGATCAGCAGCCCGATCGGCGCCAGCAGCGCCACGAGCACGAACATCGGCAGCGTCCACGGCTTCATCAGCGCGAGCGGGAGATATTCTGGATCCTCGACCGTGCCATATTTGGTGCGGGCATGGTGATGGACATGGACGTCCTCGTACATGAACGACGGCACCATCAGCGGGATGCCGACCAGCAGATTCCAGCCGATACGGAAGCCCGGGACATTGCCTGGCTTCATGTGCGAAATCTCGTGGATGAAGCTCACGGCGCGATAGAGGGCGAGCGCCGAGACAAGCCCGGCGGCGAGCATGGCGAGCCATCCGGTCGCGGCGATCGCGAGCGCCAGCGCGCCATAGCCGATGATGACGGAGGCGAGCAGATCGGCCCAATAGATCGCCGGCCGGTGCGCAGCGAGATCGCGCGCAGTCTCCGCGGCGGCGCGCAGCATCGCCTTGTCGTCGGCGATCCGGGCCGCGCGCGGCGCGGCGATCGGCGACGCCTCGGCTTCGCTGCGTTCAATGGCAATCGAGTTCTGCATGGCGGGTCCTTGCATGGAGATAGTGGCTAGATGGTGGCATTTCGAGGGGGCCGACATCCGCAATCCCCCTTAGGAACAGCTTGACAGGATAGGCGCGAGGCGGGACTTCACGCCCCGGTTCTGAAAGGCGCGCCATACCCATGTCCCTCTCCATCCGTCCGGTCACCACCAACGCCGACCGCAAGAAGTTCATCGAGGTCGCATACCGGATCAATGCCGGCGATCCCAACTGGGTGCCGCCGCTGCGCAGCGAAGTCGTGGGCATGATCGATCCCAGGAAGAATGGCTGGTTCAGCCATGCCGAGGCGCAGCTCTTCATCGCCGAGCGCGACGGCAGGACGGTGGGCCGCATCTCCGCGCATATCGATTTCCTCGCGCTCGAGCAGCCGCCCGAACAGGGTTTCGGCCCCGGCACCGGCTTCTGGGGCCTGTTCGAGGCCGAGGACGAGAATACCGCCAAGGCGCTGGTCAACACCGCCGAGCAATGGCTGCGCAACAAGGGCATGACCCGCGCGCTGGGCCCGGTGAGCCTTTCGATCTGGGAAGAACCCGGCCTGCTGGTGAAGGGCCATGACCATCCGCCGATGTTCATGATGGGCCATCACCTCGCCCATTATCAGGGCTGGATCGAGGCCATGGGCTATGCCGAGGCCAAGAAACTGGTCACCTATGACCTCGACGTCAGCAAGGAATTCCCGCCGCTGATCCAGCGCATCGTCGAGATGGGCGAGAAGAATCCGCGGATCGTGATCCGCAAGGTGGACAAGGCCAATTTCGACAAGGAGGCACAGGTCATCCTGGCCATCCTCAACGATGCCTGGTCGGACAATTGGGGCTTCGTGCCGCTCACTCAGCGCGAGGTGGACGATGTCGGCAAGAAGCTGAAGCCGCTCGTCTATCCCGAGATGATCCGGATCGCCGAGATCGACGGTGAACCCGTGGCCTTCATGATCGCGCTGCCCGACATGAACGAGCCCGCGAAGGCGCTCAATGGCTCGTTGCTGCCCTTCGGCTGGCTCAAGCTGCTGCTATGGCTACGCAAGCCCATGTCGCACGGCGCGCGCGTGCCGCTGATGGGGGTGGTCAAGCGGCTCCAGACCTCGCGCATGGCGAGCCAGTTGGCCTTCATGATGATCTCGTACATCCGCCGTTCGACCGTGGAGAAATACGGCTCCCAGCGCGGCGAGATCGGCTGGATCCTCGACGACAACAAGGGGATGATCGCCATCGCCGATGCGATCGAGAGCAAGATCAACCGCGAATATGTGATCTACCAGAAGACGCTTTGAGCTTCTGAAATCCGCCCCCCGGGGGAGAGGATTTGGCGTGGAAACAACGGCGCCGGGCCGCTCCCCCTCCCAGTGGGAACGAACCGGCGCCGTTTTCCAGCCGCGGCGCGAACGCGAACAGGCGCCGCGGGCTAGAGCGGTCGTCAGCGCTCGGTCGGATCCGCGCCTTCCTCGGCAATCCACTGCGCGCGGGTCTTGCAGAGCTTGCGCGGCACGCGGCTGCCCACGAACGTGTCGCTGACGCAGATCTTCTGCGAATCCCTGGCCTCCTTGCGCTCCTGCTTGGTCTCGGTGGTGGGATCGCGCATCGCGGCAGCGGCCGGAACCGCGGAAGTCGCGATCATCGCGATGGCGGCGGCAGCGGCGGAAAGGCGGCCGATCGTCTGGAAATTCTTCATACCCTGGTACTCCTCATCCTGACTCGGCAGGCTTTGCCGCCTGCCCTTTTCGCTTTGCATGGGGCGTGCCAGAGTGATATTTACGTAATATCAGATGTTTAGCTTAAGTAGCGGAACGAGACTAGTGCTATAGTGTAGTAATACACACCAACAGTTAGTATATAGTGCGAAACGTAATATGTGACGTGATGGGATGAGATGGTGCGATGTGGCGTTCCCCGGCGAAGGCCGGGGTCCAGTTGCAAGGCATTTTGAGGTTCGAAGCACCACCACACGACCGCCGATACTGGGCCCCGGCCTTCGCCGGGGAACAGGATTTAGCGTAGCGTCACCCAGGTCGGCGCATGGTCGCTCGGCCGTTCGCGCCCGCGATAGTCCTTGTCGACGCCCGCGCCGGTGAAACGGTCGGCCGCCAAAGGGCTCAGCAACAGATGATCGATGCGAAAGCCCTGATCGCGCGACCAGCCATTGCTCTTGAGGTCCCAGAAGGTCCAGACGCCACCCGCCGGATAGTGGGTGCGCAGCGCGTCGGTCCAGCCCTGGGCGAGCAGCGCGCGGTATCGCTGGCGCGACTCCGGCTGCATCAGCGCGTCGTCCGCCATGGCACGGACAGAAAACACGTCGTCGTCATGCGGGATGACATTATAGTCCCCGGCGAGCACCACGGGCCGCTCCTCCGCCAGCAGCGCCCGCGCCCGCGCGTTCAACCGCTCCATCCATTTCAACTTGTAGTCGAACTTGGGCCCCGGCTGCGGATTGCCGTTGGGCAGATAGATGGACGCAACCACCAGATCGCCGACCTCGCATTCGATATAGCGGCTATGCTCGTCGTCAGGATCGCCGGCGAGGCCGCGATGACGCTCGATGGGCTGCTGGCCGCGCGCAAGCACCGCGACGCCGTTAAACCCTTTCTGCCCATGCCACACCGCGCCATAGCCCGCCGCCTCGATGTCCTTCACCGGCAGCGATTCGTCGGCGCATTTCAATTCCTGGACGCAGACGATATCGGGCTTCTGCTCGTCCAGATACTCGACGAACCGCTCCAGCCGCGCGCGGATGCCGTTGACATTGTAAGTGACGATCCGGGGCAAGGCGTCAGACCGAGAAGCTGGTGCCGCAGCCGCAGCCCGAGGCCGCGTTGGGATTATGGACGGTGAAATGGGCGCCGCCGAGATTATCGACGAAATCGACGCTGCAGCCGCGGACGAGATCGAGACTGATGTCGTCGACGACGAGCTTCACGCCATCGGTCTCGGCGACGCTGTCGTCGGCATTGGCATGGTCCGCGAAGCCGAATTTGTACTGGAAGCCCGAACAGCCGCCGCCTTCGACGGAGAGGCGCAGGATCGCGGGCTTGCCACTCTTCCCCGCAATCGCCGCCACCCGCGCCGCGGCGGCGGGGGTAAGCGCGATATCGGGTTGGGCGGTGGTGGCCATGGGGCGGAGATAGTGGGGCGCGACCACAGAGGCAACCGGTGCTTCCCAAATCCTCCTCCTGGCGGGAAGGATTGGCCGCACAAAAAGAAAGGGGGCCGCCTACATGGGCAGCCCCTCTCCTCTCCGAACGGTAAACTCAGTTGGCGGTCGCGGGTCCGCCCTGGCCGCCGGTCTGGCGATCCTGGATCTGGACGAGATAGTCGCCGCTTTGCAGGAAGGGGATCGGATTGACCGCCTTGCCGTCAACGCGCACCTCGTAATGGAGGTGGCTGCCGGTCGAGCGGCCGGTCGAACCCATCAGCCCGATGATCTGGCCGCGGCGAACGCGGGTATTCTCGGGAACAAGGACCTTCGAGAGATGGCCGTAGCGCGTCTCGATGCCGCGGCCATGGTTGATCACCACGACATTGCCATAGCTGCCCCAGCGGCCCGCGCGGAGGATGACGCCATCGGCGGTCGCATAGATCGGCGTGCCGATCGCGCCGGGGATGTCGACCCCAGCATGCATCGCCGCGGTGCCGCGGAACGGATCGGAGCGCACGCCATAGCTGCTGGTGAAGCGGATATCCTGGACCGGCTGCATCGACGGGATCGAGATCACCGTCTGCTCGAGCGTATCGAGCCGCTGCCAGGTGATGAAGAGCGAACGGAACTGGGCGTCTGCTTCGGCGGTCGAGCCCGCCTCATCCTCCCCGTCAGCCGCCTCGTACGGGCCACCCATGCCGCCCTCGACCGTGCCGACATAACGCTCGGGGCTGAGCCCGAGGCGGCGGATCTGCGCGGCGGTCTGCTCGTACCGCGCCTCGGCGGCGGCGCGGGCCTGGCCGGCCATCGCGACCTGGCGCGCTTCGAGGCGGCGCAGCGGCTCGAGCACTTCGTCGGCGATCGCGCTGGTCTTCTCGCTGGTGCCCGCGGGAACCGGCTGGGTGATCTTGGCGCGGTCAACGGTACCGCCCATCGCGGCCTGGATCATCGCCTGCTGCTTCTCGACGCGCGCCGCGTGAACCTTGGCGGCTTCCTTCGCGGCGAGCACATCGCTCTGCATCTCTTCGACGCGCTGGCGCATCTTTTCCATCTGCGCCTCGGGCGAGCTGTTCTCGCCGGCGACGCCGGTGACGACGACGGCGCCCATCGCGGCCTGGACGACGCCATAGCCCGAAAAGGCGACGGTGAGTGCGGCAACGCCAGCAACGACGGCCTGGGTGCGGCCCGCGATGCTGAAGCGGCGCAGGTCGCGGCCGTCATGGAAGATAAAATCGCGGTCGGTGAAAAATTTGCGGAACCGGGCGCCCAGCGTCGCGTTCTTGGTGTTTGAAGCGTTAGCCATGAGTCCCCGGCAAGCAAAAAAGGCTCCCTCCGGAATATTTCCCGGCGATTGCCTCATCGATGTCCCAGCAGCAGCCCCTCCGCGCCGTGACGCCATTGGGTGTGACTTAAGGAGTCACGACTCGGCAAGAGGCAGGTAGTAATCCCGGGTCAAACCGGCTGAGTCGCGCGCCGAGTCGTTGAATGGCGGCTTGAGCAATCCCCGGAAGTATCGCTGAACCAGGTGTTTCCACCGAGGGCGAGGCTCGACATTTTCCCGCGCGCACGCCGATTCGAACCAGGTGATTCCCGCGCGGACATGGGCGATTTCGTCGGTCAGGATGCGCTGGAGAATGCGCGCGGTTGCCATGTCTCCGGCGGCGGTGAAGCGCTCGATCGTGGCGGGCGTCACATCGAGCCCGCGCGCTTCGAGGACCAGCGGCACGACCGCGAGCCGGGCGAGGACGTCGTGGGCGGTGGCGCTCGCGGCATCCCATAATCCGTCATGCGCGGGCATCGCGCCATAATGGCTGCCGAACTGGCGCAGACGCCGGTCGAGCAACGCGAAGTGCATCGCCTCGTCCGCGCCGACCTTCATCCAGTCGTCGGTGAATTCGCGCGGGAACTGCCCGCCGAAGCGGCCCGCCATGTCGAACGCGAGGTCGATCGCGGCGAATTCGATATGCGCGAGCGCATGGATGAGCGCGATCCGGCCGCGTTCGGAACCGCCCTTGCCGCGCTTGGGCATTCGGTTTGGGGGCAGGAGCTCAGGCTGATCCGGCCGCGCGGGCCGATCGGGCATGGCGGTGTCGAAATTGTGAGCGAGCCGGCCGAGGCGCCAGTCGCGCGCGGCGGCGCGGGCAGCCATGACCTTGGCGCGGGGATCGGCCGTGGTGAGGACGGTGTGGCAGGCCTGGGCGATGGACAGCATTAGCTCCTCCCCGGAACGGGGAGGTGGCAGGTGCAGCCTGACGGAGGGGGCTCTCCACGAGCGATTCCGCATGGGGAGAGCCCCCTCCACCGCTTCGCGGACCCCCTCCCCGTTCCGGGGAGGAGTTTCATCCCCGCACCATCTCCCGCACCGATTCCAGCACGTCCACCGCATGCCCGGGCACCCGCACCCGCCGCCAGGAGCGGAACAGCCGACCGTCCGAATTGAACAGGAAGGTTGAACGATCGATGCCCATGTAGCGCTTCCCGTAGAGCTGCTTCTCGACCCAGACGCCAAAGGCCTCCATCGCCTTGTCGTCGGTATCGGTCGCGAGGGGCACGGTGAGGTCATACTTGCTGATGAACTTCTGGTGCTTGATCGCATTGTCCTTCGACACGCCGAGCACCGTCGCGCCCAGTGCCTCGAATTCGGGCATCAGCGACGAGAAGTCCTGCGCCTCGCGGGTGCAGCCCGACGTATCGTCCTTGGGATAGAAATAGAGGATGAAGGGCCGGCCGATCTGGTCGCGGAGCGCGATATTGCCGCCGCCGGGTGTCGCCAGCTCGATCGCCGGAATCTTGTCGCCTTCCTCGATCGCCATCACTTCGCCTTCTGCCTGATCGCGCCCCAGCACGCGGAGACCTCCTGCCGCGTACGCTCGAGTTCGGCAAGCACCGCGTCCCAATCCTTCACGCCGACCGCGCGGGCGACCAGCGGACGGGTCGCTTCGGGGGGAATCTGGCTGTCGGGCGCGACGAGACGGAGCGTGACGAGCAGCCGGCCCTGAAAATCATATGCCGCGCGCATTCCCGGCGAAAGCAGCCCGGCTTTGGTCAGCGCATCGATCGCCGGGCCGAGGCGCGCGTCGAACGCGGTCCGGTGGAGCAGTTGCAGCGTATGGACCGCGAATTCGAGATCGACGAGCCCGCCGGGGAGCAGCTTGGTGTCGAGCGGGCCCTTGGCCGGTTTGTGCGCCGTCATCTCGTCGCGCATCTTCGCCGCCTCCGAGACGATATCGCGTTCGGGCCGCCTGCCCTCCAGCACGCCGTTCACGACCCAGCAAACCGCATCGCGCGCGGCCTGCGAGCCGAACACCGGTCGGGCGCGGGTGAGCGCCATATGCTCCCAGGTCCAGGCGTCCTTCTCCTGATATTGCCGGAAGCCTTCGAGGCTGACCACCAGCGGCCCCTGCGCGCCCGAGGGGCGGAGCCGCGTATCGACATCGTAGAGCGGGCCCGCGGCGGTGGGCGCCGAAAGCGCGGCGGTCACGCGCTGCGCGAGGCGGTTGTAATAGGTCACCGCGCCGAGCGGCTTCGCGCCGTCGCTTTCCGCAGAATAATCACCGGTGAAGAGATAGACGAGGTCGAGGTCCGAGGCATGGGTCAGCGCCTGCCCACCCATGCGGCCGAGCGCGAGGATGACCAGTTCGCTCCCCGGCACGCGGCCATGCGCGCGCTCGAATTCCTCGACGGTGGCGCTGGCGAGCACCTCGATCGCGGCATCGGCGACGCGGGCATAGCCAGCCGAGACTTCGAGCGGATCGGCGGCGCCCGCGACGATCTGCGCGCCGAGCGCGAAGCGTTTTTCGCCGACGAGGCGGCGTACATGGTCGAGCTGCCACTGATAGTCCCCGTCCCGCTCGCGCTCGCGCATCTCGGCGACGAGGTCCGCGACCGGCGGCATCGGCTTGAGCGCGCTTGCGTCGATCAGCCCGTCGAGCAGCTCGGCGCGCCGTCCGAGCTGGTCCGCGAGTGTCGGCGCGTGGCACAGGATCGTGCTCATCAGCCGCGCGAGCGCGGGCTGAGCCTCGAGCAGGCGGAAGAAGTTGATCGCGCTGGGCAGCCGCGCGAGCATCGCATCGAAACGCAGCAGCGCGTGGGCGGGATCGGGCGCGCCGGCAAAGGCCTGGATCAATCCGGGCAGCACCGATTCGAGCGCGTCGCGCGCCGCCGGGGTCCTGAGCGCGGGATAGTGGCCGCCGCCGCGCCAGCCTTCGATCAGGCGAAGCGCGTTCGCCGGATCGGGAAAGCCCGCCTCGGCGAGCTGGCGTTCGAGCATCGTGCTGTCGCCGGCCATGCGCGGTTCGCTCTCGCTCGCCAGCCCGTCATAGATGCGCCCGACGCGCTCGACCTGCGGGCGGAGCATCGCGATCAGCGCGGCGCCATCCCCCTCCCCGTGCAACGCCGCGACGCGCTCGAGCGCTTCGGCCTCGTTCGGCAGCGAATGCGTCTGGCGGTCGTCGATCATCTGAAGGCGATGCTCGATCGTGCGGAACAGGGTGTAGGCCGCGGTGAGCGCACCGGCTTCATAGCCCTCGATCCGGCCCGCCGCCTCCAGCGCCGCGAGCGCATCGCGGGTCGCGGGCGTGCGCAGCGCGGGATCGCGACCGCCATGGATCAGTTGGTGGATCTGCGCGAAGAATTCGACCTCGCGAATGCCGCCCCTGCCCCGCTTGAGATCATAGCCGAGGCCGAACGCCTGACCCTGCGCGTGATGATCGCGGATGCGGCGGCTGATGTCGCGGATCTCGCGGATCGTCCCATAATCGAGCCCGCGCCGCCACACGAATGGTCGGATCGCGTCGAGGAAATACTGGCCCAGCGCCGGATCGCCCCCGCAGAAGCGCGAGCGGATGAAGGCCGCGCGCTCCCAGGGCAAAGCCTGCGATTCATAATAGGAGATCGCGGCTTCGACGGGCAGCACGATCGGCGTGATCTCGGGCGAAGGGCGCAGGCGCAAGTCGACACGGAAGACATAGCCATCGCCGTCGCGCGCCTGGAGCAGCTCGATCATTCGCTTGCCGATGCGCACCGCGGCCTCGCCGGCATCCTCGCGCGGGCGGCACGGCAGGGTCTCGGGATCGAAGATGAGGATCGGATCGATATCCGACGAGTAATTGAGCTCGCGGCTTCCGAGCTTGCCCAGCCCGATCGCGGCGAAGCCCCGGGGCGCCTCGCCGGGCGTGCGCTCGGCGATGGCGGCGGCGATGGCGCGGTCAATCGCCTCGTCTGCGAAGTCACTGAGAAACCTGGTGACTTGGGTGAGGTCGTAGGAGCCCGACAGGTCGCCCAGCGCCACCAGCAGCGCCAGCCGCCGCCGTTCGAGGCGAAGCCGCCGGCCCTCCGGCATCGCGTCATCGCTGATCCGCGCGGCGGCCATCGGATCGGCGAGCGCGCCCTGCAACTGCTCGACCAGCGCGGCTTCACGCTCGATCAACAAGCCAAGAAACGGCGAATGCGAGGTCGCGCGGGCGACGGCGTTCTTCAAGCGTTCGGAAGAGAAACGATGCGGCATTTGGGCGACAAGACTCTGATTTGATTGTTTTGCGACGAATCAAGCAACAAATGTGAAGATAAGCCGTTTTAGCCGCATGACACGCTCCGCCTCATCCCCTGCGAATGCCGAACTGCCCCCCTATCAGGTGGAGCGGCCGCGCGCGAGCGATGCGATCGGGCTGGCGCTGCGCGACGCGTTCGAGCGCGATTACGGCCTGCCGGACGACATGGCAAAGTTGCTGCGGCGCCTCAACGGCGCCGACACGCGTTCGATCTATTGATTGATTGACTGTGCTCCGGCGAAAGCCGGAGCCTTGGCCTCACCAAAATCGCCTGCCGCCAGCGCTCCGGTCTTCGCCGAAGCAACGGATGCAGGTCACCGGTCCCGGCTGAGATCGTCCACTTCGCCCATGATCGTGTCCAGCGTGCTCTTGCCATCGGGATTGGGCGGGGCGAGCCGGCGTGAGGTAAGCTGGCCTTCGCTCAGCAGCGCCTCGAGCGCAACGCGGCCGCGCGCGACGCGGCTCTTGATTGTGCCCACCGCGACCTGACAGATCTCGGCAGCTTCCTCGTACGCGAAGCCGCCCGCGCCGACGAGGATCAGCGCCTCGCGCTGCGGCTGGGGAAGATGCATCAGCGCGCGCTGCATGTCCGCCAACTCGACATGGCGATCCTGGCTGGCGGGCGCGGCGAGCAGCCGGTCCGCTACCAGATCGTCCCACTCGCCCTTGAAGCGGGCGCGGCGCATCTGGCTGAGATAGAGATTGCGCAGGATGATGAAGGTCCAGGCACGCATGTTCGTGCCCGCCTGGAAGCGCTTGCGCGCGGCCCAGGCCTTGAGCAGCGTCTCCTGCACCAGGTCGTCCGCGGTATCGCGGCTGCCCGAAAGCGAGCGGCCGAACGCGCGCAGGTGCGGGATCACCAGCGCGAGCTGCTCCTTGAACTCCGGATCGGAGAGCGAGACATGCTCGGGAGCCGCATCGTCCGAAGCGCTTGCCGCGCTGTTTTGATCCTGTGCGGACTCAGTCATTCGATCCCGTTCGTCTGGGCGCGCCCGAAAGCGGCTTGGTTTGGAGATAGGCTGCGCGAGGGCGCTTGCCAATTGCATGAAGCGCCCTCCTCGCCGTCAAAGGTAAAGAATGACGGCGAATGCGATGATGACGAGTACCAGGCCGAAGCCCAGCACATAGCGCGTCATGTGGGGGGTAGCTCCGGCGCGGGCGGCCTTGGCGTCGATATGGATGGAGTCGTCGTTTTCAGCCATGCCCCCTAAACCCACGAGAACCGTTTTGGGTCCGTATCAGATGGAACCCGAGACGACTTCCCGTGGGATTTTAGCGGTCAACCGCCCACGGGCACGGTCGCTTGGTCGAAGAACAGCGCCTGCGCGATCGTCGTCTTCACCGTTTCGCGCTGGAAGGGCTTGGTGATGAGGAAGGTCGGCTCGGGCCGTTCGCCGGTGAGCAGGCGTTCGGGGAAGGCGGTGATGAAGATCACCGGGACCGAAAATTCGGCGAGGATGTCCTTCACCGCGTCGATGCCCGACGAATCGTCGGCGAGCTGGATGTCGGCGAGGACGAGGCCGGGCCGCTCCTCCATCGCCAGCGCTACCGCTTCGTCACGGGTGACGGCGACGCCGGTCACCTCATGGCCCATGTCGCGGACGATCGATTCGAGGTCCATCGCGATCAGCGGCTCGTCCTCGATGACCAGCACGCGCGTGCGTGTCTGCGAATCGATTTCCGCGATCGCCTCGGTGACGAGATTGGAGACATCGTTCGGATGCTGGCCGATCAGGAAGCCCGCATCCTCGATGCTGAATCCCTCCATCGCGGTGAGCAGCAGCGCCTGGCGCGAGAGCGGCGCCAGCTTGGCGAGGCGGCGGCGCGCGATCTCCTCGGGCTCGCTCGAGTTCTCGGCCCCGGCGTCGCTCTCCTCGAGATGCGTGGTCTGCCAGATCGCCTGGAAGGTGCGGTACAGGCCAAGCCGCGGCTCGATGTCGCGGGGAAATTCGTCCGGCGCCGCGACGATGGCCTCGAGCGCCGCGCGAACATAGCGGTCGCCCTCGGCCTGGCTGCCCGTCAGGGCGCGCGCATAGCGGCGAAGGAACGGAAGGTGCGGCGCGAGTTGCTGACCAAGCGACATAAGCGATTGTTTCTCCCTCGGAACGTTCCGGCTTTTCGCGCCGGTGCTCCGTTATTGCAAATGTTACATGCAGTCCGTGGGAGCGCCTCCCCGGAATCGCATCGCCTGTGGAACAAACAAACGCGTCTTTAGTTTCATCATCCTGCGCCGCAATCTGCGGTACGTAATCCGCCGGATGCTTGCGTCCGGCGGCGTTGGTTTATAGTCCGGGGGAATGGTGCGTTCCGCGAATGATCCAATGACGAAGAAGCCGCACACCAAGGGCGGAACGGACGGCGAGCTTACCGGTAAGGCGGTGGGCGATGCGCTGCGCGAAGCCTATGACCAGGCAATCGGCGAAGCGATTCCGGACGAACTCCTCGATTTGCTGAAAAAGCTCGACTAACGCTTCCGCCATGGAAGAAGAAGATCAGACGCCGCGCGGCACAGGCCCAGCGGCGTTACTGACTCGCATCGAAGGCGCATTGTCGCGCATGCCCACCGGGGCGAAGGTCTTTTCGATCCTCGTCCTCGCGCTCTCGCCGCTCGCGCTGATCGCGCTCTTCACCACGATGCAGAACACCCGCTCCGCCGATGAAGAGGCGCGCAAGCGGCTGCGGTCGGCGGTCGAGGAAAGTTCGGGGGTGCTGGCGAACATCTTCGCCAACCATGTCGTCGAGCTGCGCGAGGGCCTGTCAGCGCTCGAAAGGGATCATGGCGACGCGCCGAGCTGCACCCGGGTGGCTGGCGCCTTCGCCGCGCTGATCGACCAGGGCACGCGATTTGCGATCACCGACGAGCGCGGCGAGCTGCTCTGTGGCCAGCGACTGACCGTCACCGGCGCCGCGCTGCTCAGCCCGGGCCAGGTCCGGGCGAATCTGATCGACGAAGGGCTGGTCCTGCGCATCGGCGGCCAGGCGGGCGCAACCGCCACCGCCTTTTATCCGGTGACCTCGCTCGCGGCGCTGGGGCGGCCCAACGGCTTCGTTCCCGAATATGGCGCGGCGCTGAGCAAGGACGGCGGCGAGCGCCTGGTCCTGCGCGCGCTCGCCAATGAAGGCCCCCTCTCGCGCCGCGAGACGATGGACGCCGATCTGGGAGTCGATGGCGTCAAGCTCAGCATGGCGATGCTCGGCGCGCCGATCACCTCGCCGCTGATCATCGCCACCGTCCTGCTCGTGCTGATGTGGATCGCCGCGGCCGGCATCGGCTGGTTCGTCGTCGACCGCCTGCTGATCCGTCCATTGCGCCGGCTGCGCGCCACGGTGGGCACTTACCAGCCGGGCGAGGTGATCGACACCTCGCGGCTGGTGGGCATCCCCGCCCAGGAAATCCGCGAGCTGGGCGAGACCTTCCGCGGGATCAGCCGCACCGTCCAGCTCCACGAGGCCGATCTCGCCGAGGGGCTGGTGCGCCAGACCAAGCTGACCCGCGAGGTGCATCATCGCGTCAAGAACAACCTCCAGGTCATCGCCAGCCTCATCAATTTCCACGCGCGCGGGGCCAAGGGCCCCGAGGCGGCCGAGGCCTATGCCTCGATCCAACGCCGCGTCGACGCGCTCGCGGTGGTTCACCGCCACCATTATGCCGAGATGGAGGACAATCGCGGCCTCGAACTGCGGTCGGTGATCGGCGAACTCGCCTCGAACATCCGCGCGACCGCTCCCGAGCGCGCGGCGGCGACGGGAATCTCGCTTGAGGTCGAGCCCTTCCTGGTCTCGCAGGATACCGCGGTCGCGGTCGCCTTCCTCATCACCGAGATCGTCGAGCTGGCGATCTCCTGCAATCCGGCAGCGCAGGTGCGCATTTCGGTCAAGGCGGCCGACGACGCCGGAAAGGCCGTGCTCCGGGTGGTCTCCCCCGCCTTGGTCGAGAGCACCGAGCTCGTCGACCTGCTCGCCAGCCGCTATGGCCGGGTGATGATGGGCCTGGCGCGCCAATTGCGCACCCAATTGCATCACGATCCGCTTTCGGGCGCCTATGAAGCAACGATCGCTGTCAACGGAAGACCCTGAAAACAGGGCCGAACCGCTTCCCACAAAATATCTGAAAAAAATTTCGAACTTTGGGGAACCGCTTTCGTCGCTATGCATTTTACACTTCGGATAGTGACCTTTTGCCCCCCCGCTCTCGCTATCCAAGACATGGGCCCGGAAGCGTCAACCCTCCCCCCCCCGGTGACGCTTCCGGGCCTAAATCTTTCCAGAGCCTGAGAAAATCACCGGCGCCCTTTGCGGCGCCGCTTTTGCGTCTGTGCCGGGCAGGCCCGATATGCGCGCGGAACGATTTGGCGCGTCCGGGCATTTTTCCCTCAGCCGTCACTCGGCCTCTATGGAGAGTTCCAATGCGTAAGATAACCCTTTTCGCCGCACTCGGCTGCGCCCTGCTCGTCTCGGCCTGCAACACCGTCGAAGGCGTGGGCCGCGACGTGGCTTCCGCCGGCGACACGGTCGCCGACGCCGCGGATGACAATAAATAATCCGGACGAGCCCCTCCCTGCGGGGAGGGGCTATTCGGCGGCCGCCTCTTCGGCTTCCAGCTTCGCCTTGCGCCGCCGCGTGAACCAGATCCCCACCAGCGACAGAAAATAGAGCGCGATCAGCGGCACCGCGAGCAGCAGCTGCGACACCACATCGGGCGGGGTCAGCACCGCCGAGATCGCGAAGGCCGCGACCACGGCATAGCGCCACGCGCCCTTGAGCTGCTCATAGGTCACGATCCCAGCGCGTTCGAGCAGCATCAGCAGCACCGGCAGCAGGAAGGTGATGCCGAACGCAAACAGGAACTGCATGATGAAATCGAGATATTTGCTGATCGCGGGCAGCGCGAGCTGCTCGACCCCGTTCGCGACCTCGCCCTGATAGCCGAGCAGGAAATGCAGCGCGGTCGGGATGGCGATGAAATAGGCGAGCGAAGCACCCGCGAGGAACAGCAAGGGCGTCGCCAGCAGGAACGGCAGCAGCGCGCGCTTTTCCTTGCGGTAAAGCCCCGGCGCCACGAACTGCCAAAGCTGGTTGGCGATGATCGGAAAGGACAGCATCATCGCCGAGAAGAAGGCCACCTTGATCTGGACCATGAAGGCCTCGAAAATCTCGGTATAGATCACCTTGGTCTGGCCGGCAGCGGCGAGCGGCCGCGCCAGGAAGCCGAAGATCTGCGGCGCGAAATAGAAGCTCCCCGCGAACGTCACCGCCAGCGCCGCCACGCAATAGAGCAGCCGCCGGCGCAGCTCGATCAGATGATCGAGCAGCGGCGCCTGGGTGTCGTCGATATCTCTCACGAAAGCGCCTTGGCGCGGGGCTTGCGCGGTTTCGCGGGCGGCGGGGCTTCGAGCGTGTCGCCCGTCGTGGGCGGCTTGCGCTTGCGCCCTTTGGGCGCCGCGACTTCATCCGCCACCATTTCAGGGTCGGACAGGATCGCGGGCTGCTCGACCATCACCGGTTCGCCATCCCTCACCTGCGCCATCGGCATGGGTGCGGGCAGCGCGGGTGCGGGGGGATGATCGCGCATGATGCGCTCGTTCTCGGCGGCCCATTGCTTCTCCATGTCGGCCAGCTCGGATTCGCGGATCATCGTATCGATGCCGCTGCGAAACTGGCGCGCCACGCTCCGCGCACGGCCCACCCACTTCCCGATCACGCGAAGCGCCTTGGGAAGATCCTTCGGCCCGATCACCAGCAGGGCGACGATGCCGACCACCAGGAATTCGGGAGCGTTGAAATCAAGCATTCAGATTACCGCCACAGGCTGCGCTCCGGCACGCGCCGGCAGCGCTCGGGTGAAGCTCAGCGCTCCTCGCGAACCGCTTCGGCTTCGCGCTTGACGGTGGCTTCCGGCGCAGCCTTGCCTTCGATCCGGGTCGGCGGAACGTCATCATCGTCCTCGGCCATGCCCTTCTTGAACTGCTTGATGCCCTTCGCGACGTCGCCCATCATGTTCGACACGCGCGAGCCGCCGAACAGCAGCATCACGACGACGAGTACCAGCACCCAGTGCCAGAGGCTCATTCCACCCATCAAAACTCTCCTTGATTCCCGTGCTATTTAGGCGCTGTGGCTGTCACCGGCAATGTCCGTGATGGCCCCGATCGCGCGATTCTACTCGTCCTCGGCGACCGTTTCGGGACCGGCCGCGGCTTCCTCGGTGCTTTCGAGCGATTCGAAGGCGAGATCGACCGGATCGAGCAACCCCGCAGCCTTCAGATCGTCGATCCCCGGCAAGTCGCGGCGGCTCGCCAGCCCGAAATGGGTCAGGAAGCCCGGCGTGGTGGCATAGGTCAGCGGACGGCCGGGGACTTCCCGGCGGCCCGCAGGGCGCACCCAGCCTGCCTCCATCAGCACGTCGATCGTTCCCTTGCTGATCTGGACGCCGCGGATCGCCTCGATCTCGGCGCGCGTGACGGGCTCGTGATAGGCGATGATCGCCAGCGTCTCGATCCCCGCGCGGCTCAGCTTGCGGCTCTCCTCGCGGTCGCGGCGAAGGAGATGGGCGAGATCGGCGGCGGTCTGGAAATGATATTTGTCGCCGCGCCTGACGATCTCGATTCCGCGCCCGGCATAAATGTCCTGCAGCCGCGCCAGCGCGCCACGCACATCGGCCTCGGCGCCGACATGCGCCTGGATTTCCTCGACCGTCATCGGCACTTCGGACGCGAAGAGCACCGCTTCCACGGCGCGCGCGAGATCGTCCTGGATGATCATGCTCCGGCCCCCTTGAGATAGAGCGGCGCGAAGGCCGATTTCTGGCGCATCTCCAGCTTGCCCTGCCGCGCCAGTTCGAGCGCGGCGACGAAGGACGAGGCCAGCGCGGACTTGCGATAGAGTCCCTGCGCGCCATCGGGCAGGAAGCTCTCGATCGTGGTCCAGTCGATCCGCGCGCCGACGAGCCGCGCGACTCGCTCGATCGCCTCCTCCAGCGTCATCACGTCGCGCGCCGCGACGACGTGCATCACCGGCCGGGTGCGCGCGCTGATCCGGCCATAGGCGGCGATCAGGTCGTAGATCTCGGCTTCGTACTTGCCCTTTCGAACCACCCGCAGCCCTTCGGGGCTCCCGCGCAGAAAAACATCGCGGCCCAGCCGGTCGCGCGCCACCAGCCGCGCGCCCGCCTCGCGCATCGCGTTCAACCGTTCGAGGCGGAGCTGGAGCCTGAGCGCCAGTTCCTCGGGGCTCGGCGTCTCTTCGGGATTGCGCGGCAGGAGCAGCGCCGATTTGAGATAGGCGAGCCACGCGGCCATCACGAGATAGTCGGCGGCCAGCTCGAGCTTGAGCGCCCGGGCCTCCTCCATGAAGGCGATATACTGATCGACCAGCTCGAGGATCGAAATCGCGCGCAGATCGACCTTCTGGTTGCGCGCTAGCGTCAACAGCAGGTCGAGCGGCCCTTCCCAGCCGTCGATGTCGATCGTGAGCGTGTCCGAGGCTTCGGCGTCCATCGCATGACTTAAGCAGGGCGGCGGGGAGAAGTCACCCTCTGCCGGCGCAAGGCCGCGATTGACGAAACGACGATGATCTCATATAGTAATTTCTGTCAATTCGGACCGATTTTGGCAATCAACTACAGTAAACATCCGTGAAACCACGGAAGGTCGCAAACCTGTGCAGTAAAGCGTTGCGTTGGGCACGTTTATTGAGGGAATTGCGATGGAGCGCACGCGAGTCGGGCTGAGCCTGAAGACTATTGGACTCAAGTTGTCGCTGCTTGGAGCGGCGATCTGGGCTTCGGCCGGGACGGCGCAGGCTCAGGTGCCCTGCCTGCCTGGCCTAGACGTCCAGTGCGTCGATCAGGGCAAGGGCTGGACCAACGCTACCCGCAAGGATTTCTACAGCCGCGACCAAGGATCGCAGATGATCCCCTATGCCTGGATGAAGGCGCTCAGGACGCAGGACGGCCAGCCCTTCATGTGGGACGGCCTCGCGCGCTACGGCTATCTCGACGATCCCTTCCGCAAGGATATTCCCGTCGGCTTCACCGTGGCGGGGCTCGGGCAGGACGCCCAGCTCGGGATGAACTGCGCGGCGTGCCACACGCGCGAGATCAGGCGCGGCACCCTGACCTACCGGATCGATGGCGGGCCGGCGCTGGTCGATTTCCAGCAATTCCTGACCGACATGGTCGACAGCGTCGGCGAGGTGCTCGCCGACGACGCCAAGTGGAAGGCCTTCTACAAATCGGTACTGGGGCCGCTTCCCTCCACCGCGAAGATCGCCGCGCTGCGCAGCCAGGTCGAGATCTGGCACCAGCGCGAGAACGCGATGAAGCAGCGCGCCTTTGGCACGCCGGACATGTGGGGACTCGGGCGGCTCGATGCGGTCGCGATGATCTTCAACCGGGTGACCGGGCTCGATCTGGGGCCGCCGCCGACCTATCTGATCGCGGACAATATCGAGCCCGCCGACGCGCCCGTGCGCTATCCCTTCCTGTGGAACGCGGCGAAGCAGGACAAGACCCAATGGCCGGGATTCGCCGACAACGGCACGTCGGTCGCCGGGCTGGCGCGCAACGCGGGCGAGGTGTTCGGCGTGTTCGGGGTGGTTCACCCGGTCAGCCCGAGCCCGCGGATCGGCAATGTCAATTTCACCCAGATCAACTCGATGAACGGCTGGGGCCTGCTCGCGCTGGAGAATCTGATTAAGAAGATCGGCACGCCCAAATGGCCAGCGCATTTCCCGATCAACCAGACGCTCGTCGAGCAGGGCAAGCCGCTCTACGAAACCAATTGCGGGACGTGCCACGGCGTGAAGCCGGGCAAGCCGGGATTCCCCAACATTCCCACCTGGCACACGCCGCTGCAGGATGTCGGCACCGACAGCCGCGAATATGAGGTGATGGCGCGCACCGCCGATCCGGGCGTGCTGATCAACCTCAAGAGCGCGCTTGATCCCAGCTTCAAGGTAACCAACCCTTCCAAATCGTTCGACCTGCTCAAATATGTCGTGATCGGCTCGGTGGTGCAGAAGGGCACCGTGCTGCTGGCGCTCGGCGAGGATTTCCTGAATTCGCCGGGCTTCACCAGCGGCAAGACCATGACCAAGGCGCAACAGCTCGCCGAGAGCAGCTTCACGCTGCCTCAGTTCGACGGGACCTTCAAATATGAATCTCGGGTGATGTTCGGGATCTGGGCGGCGGCGCCCTATCTCCACAATGGCTCGGTCGCGACCCTGTGGGACCTGCTGTTGCCCGCGAACCAGCGCCCGGTGAGCTTCGCGGTCGGACCGGTCTATGATCCGGTCAATCTCGGCCTCGCGGCGAACCAGCCGGGCAGCTATGTCCGCACCACCACCGGATGCGACCAGCGCAATTCGGGCAACAGCCGGTGCGGGCACGAGTTCGGCGTGAACCTTACCGTGCCGCAGAAGCGGGCGCTGCTGGAATATATGAAGACCCTGTGAGCCGCCGCGAATTGGTGGCAGGATGCGCCCCATGGGCGGGGTGAAGCGGATCATGCTGGTCGTGGCGGGATTGTTCGCAGCGCTTGGTGCCGCGCCCGCCTCGGCGACGATCCGCGATATTTGCGCAGCGGAAGCGGCACGAATCCTTCCCGATCCGGAAGGGGTCAGGCGATTCCTCCGCGCCTCCTCGCCGGTTCGCGACATGAGTAACGCCAGCCGGCTCAAAGTCGTCCTTACCGACGACGAGTCCTGGGGCCCGTCGATCGACGAAACCGGACTCCTTTCGATCCCGCGCCGTTTCCCCGACGCGCAATGCAAGGCCGTAGTGATCTCGTTCCTCCTGATGCAGCGTGCGGGAAACCTCGACCCGGCCGTGATTGCGCCGGATTTCCGGACATGCCTCGCGGACCGGTCTGAATATGACTGCATCGACGAGCTGATGAGACGCTATGGCGGCGCGTTCGAGCGCGCGCTCGCCGCCCTTCCGGCCGAACCCTATCGATTGATCAGCGAAGTCTATGCGAGCGAAGCGCTCGACTTCACCTTTCTCCACGAATTCGCGCATCTCGCGCTGGGCCATCTGGGGCGCGTGGCATCGCCGCAAAGAGAGTTCGATGCCGACAATTATGCGCTCCGGGCGCTCAGCGTCATCGTGGGACGGCCGGAATCGGCGTCGCTCGCGATGCTGCTCTTCGCGCTTGCCGATGTTGCCGATCCGGGGAGCCCCACAACCGGAACGCATGACAGCTACGTGTGCCGCCTCGATAGCTCGCAAAACCTGATGAAAATGATGGCCGACGTGCCGACCTTGCTTCTTGCGATTCAGGGAGGCCCATCCATTGGGCCCACCGATCCGGGGGGTATCGCCGAAGCCAGGCACTCCCGGCTCCGCGAGCTCGCTGAACAGGGCTTTCCCGAGGAATTGGACGCGATTTATGAGGGAAATTGCCCGAGCCGGCGTATCCCCCAATTCGATGCGGTGCGGGCCGACCTGATGCAGCTGATCCGGTTTCAGGTCGATCGTCTCGGCCGGCTGCCCGCCCTGACCGACAACAAGCGCATATCCGAGCTGATGCAGGCGCTGATCGATCTCGAAATGACCACCGACGACGGCCGCGCGGTGCGCATGAATTTGTTCGTCGAATATCTCGAATATTATTCGGTCACCAACGGCGTGACCCGGGGAACAATCCGGGACGTACCCAGCATCACTGACCCGGCGATGACGGCCGGCGATTCGGCGAGATACGCGATCGAGATGGCGCTCAGGGACCTCTATTATCCGATCGGCGGCAGGCAAACCGCCGCGAGCCTCGATTCGATCGAGGCGCGCCTCAGTGACGCCAGTGAATTAAGAGGCTATCATCCTCAGCTGAGGGCCGGCCTGATCCGCGTCAGGCTCGCCAAGGGTAACTGCCCGCGCGTTCGGAATGATCTGGGCACGTTCTTCGGTGCCTCGCACGCCCGTGAATTCCCCCCAGCCCTCCGCGCCGATCTCGTCCGCGAAATCAACGCCGCCGGTTGCGGGCCGCTAACCTAGGCCAGCGCCAGCAGCGCATCCCGCTTGGCGATGAGTTCCGCGAACTCGCCATCCTCCGGCCCGCCCGCGACCGTCGCCATCGCGCGGTCGAGCCGGGCGAGGGTTTGCGGCGAAGCGTCGTCCAGCCGCGAGACGATCTCGACCATCTCGTCCATCCGCGCCCAGCAATCGAGCGCGACGTCGCACCCCGCGGCGATGGCGGATGCGGCCTTCTCGCCCGCAGTGCCGCTGAGCGCCTTCATGTCGATATCGTCGGTCATCAGCAGGCCGTCGAATCCGATCCGGCCGCGGATGATCTCGGCGATCACCTTGGGCGAGAGGGTGGCAGGATTGGCGGGGTCCCATGCCTCGAACACGACATGGCAGGTCATCCCCATCGGCGCGCCGGACAGCGCGGCGAAGGGGGCGATATCGGTCTCAAGCTCGCCGGCGGAAACGTCGACGCGCGGCAGTTCGAGATGGCTGTCGACCAGCGCGCGGCCATGGCCGGGCATATGCTTGACGATCCCGACCACGCCCGCGCGGCGCAGCCCCTCGATCACCGCCTGCCCCAGCGCGGCCACGCGCATCGGCTCGCTGCCGAGCGAGCGGTCGCCGATGACATTGCTCGTCTCCGGACGGCGGACGTCGAGCAGCGGGAGGGCGTCGACATTCACCCCGGCCTCGCGGAGCATCAGGCCCAGCGCCTGGGCGTTGGCGCGCGCGGCCTCGATCGCGGAGATGGGGGCGGTCTCGTAAAGCGCGTCGAACGCGGCCGCCGCCGGGAATGCAGGCCATTCGGGCGGCTGCATCCGCGCGACGCGCCCGCCTTCCTGGTCGATCAGGATCGGCAAGTCGTTGCGTCCCGAAAGGGTGCGCAGGCTATCGGTAAGCGCCAGCATCTGGGCGCGATCGCCGCAATTGCGCTTGAACAGGATATAGCCGAGCGGGTCCGTCTCCCGGAAGAAGTCGCGTTCGTCGTCGGTGAGGCTGTGGCCCGAAAGGCCGAAGATTACGGGCTTCATGGGATGGGTCTACACAATCCTCCCCGGCACGGGGAGGGGGACCATGCGAAGCATGGTGGAGGGGGAGCGCCGCGAGGAGAGCCCTATGAGGCGAGCCCCCTCCGTCAGCCTTCGGCTGCCACCTCCCCGTCCCGGGGAGGAGCTAATTCAATTCGCCACGTAGCAGGGTTCCTTGCCCGCCTGCAGCTTCGCGCAGATCTCGCGGGCCTGGCCGTTGCTACCGGCGTTCACCCGGAGGCGGTAGACCGGCTTGCCGTCCTTCTCGCCGCGCTCGATCGAATGGCCGAGCGGCGCGAGGACCGGATAGCGCTTGGCGAGCCGCGACCAGTTGCCTTCGGCACCCTGCTGGTCGGGGAAGGCGCCGAGCTGGATCAGCGCGCCCGAGCCCGCGCTCGCCCTCGGCGCGGCAGGCGCGTCCTTGGCGGGAACTGCGACGGTCGCTTTCCTTTCGCCCGTGGTCGGGGTCGCCGCGGGCGCCACGACCTTGCCTTCGACCGGCGCCTCGGCGGTCGCGTTCAGGTTGACGCTCGAATTGGTTTCCGCGCCCTCGCTGGTGGCGAAGGTGGTGCCGCCTTCGCCTTCGACCTTCATCCCGCCCTCATCGTCGGGCTTGACCTTGTAGTCGCCTTCCTGGGCGTTGATCAGCGCGCCATTGCCGCTCAGCCCCTGTTGCTTCTGGTACCACCAGACGCCGAACAGGACCGCGCCGAGCACGGCGAGCGCGAGCACGAGCAACAGCAATATCCGCCAGATCGAGGGGCCTTCGCGGTAATCCTCCTCGACTGTTTCAAGCCACGGGAGGCGGTCGTCATCCCCGAAACCGGCCTCGCCACTACGCCCACTCATCACTTACATCTCCTGGACGGCTTCCACGCCCATGATACCCAGACCATTGCGGACAACTTGCCCGATAGCCCGCGCCAATGAAAGCCGGGCGCACGTTAACCTTACCTGATCGGGGATAAGGAACCGGCGCCCCGGATCGTCGTTTCCGAGATTGTAGAGCGAGTGGAATTCGGCGGCCAAGTCATACAGATAAAAGGCAATCCGATGCGGCTCGCGCGCGGCCGCGGCAGACTCGACGATCCGCGGGAACTGGGCGGCCAGCTTGGCGACCTCCAGCTCGCGTGTATCAAGCAGAGACAAGTCCCGATCCGGGCACGCAATGCCCGCCTCCGCCGCCCGCCGATGCACCGATTCGATTCGGGCATGCGCGTACTGGACATAGAAGACCGGATTGTCCTTCGAAGTCTCGGTCACCTTCGCGAAATCGAAGTCCATCTGGGCATCGGCCTTGCGGGTGAGCATCGAGAAGCGGACGACATCCTTGCCGACTTCTTCCACGACATCGGCGAGCGTCACGAAATTGCCCGCGCGCTTGGACATCTTCACCGGCTCGCCCGCGCGCATCAGCCGGACCATCTGGATCAGCTTGACGTCGAACCGGGTCTTGCCCCCGGTCAGTGCCTGCACTGCGGCGACGATCCGCTTGACTGTGCCGGCATGGTCCGCGCCCCAGATGTCGATCAGCTGGTCCGCCGATTGCGCCTTCTGGAAATGATAGGCGAGATCGATGCCGAAATAGGTCCAGCTGCCGTCCGACTTGCGGATCGGCCGGTCCTGATCGTCGCCAAATTGCGTCGAACGGAACAACGGCAGCTCGACCGGCTCCCAATCGTCGGGCAACTCACCCTTCGGCGCCTCGAGCATCCCGTCATAGACCAGCCCGCGTTCGCGCAACCACGCCTCGGCCGCCTGCGGCTTGCCCTCGGCGAGCACGCCGGCTTCGGACGCGAACAGGTCGTGATGGATGCCGAGCAGGCCGAGATCGTTCTTGATCAGCGCGAGCATCGCCGCGACCGCGGAGGCGCGGAAGATGGCGAGCCATTCGCTCTCGGGCGCACCAACATATTTGCCGCCGAATTCGGCCGCGAGTGCCTGACCTACCGGAATCAGATAGTCGCCGGGATACAGCCCCTCCGGAATCTCGACCGTCTCGCCCAGCGCTTCGCGGTACCGGACATGCGCCGAGCGGGCGAGGACATCGACCTGTCCCCCCGCGTCATTCACATAATATTCGCGTACCACTTTGTGCCCGACGAATTCGAGCAGACTGGCCAGCGCATCGCCGACCACCGCGCCGCGGCAATGGCCCATATGCATCGGGCCGGTCGGGTTGGCCGAGACATATTCGACATTGACGGTGACGCCCTCCCCCGCTGTCCCGCGGCCATAATCGCCGCCGGAATCGAGGATCTCGGCCAGCTCGGCGCGCCAGACGTCCTCGTTGAGCGTCAGGTTGATGAAGCCAGGCCCCGCCACCGCGACCGCGGTCACCTCGTCGAGCTTCTCCAGCTCGGCCGCGATCTTCTCGGCCAGCGCGCGCGGATTGGCTCCCGCCGGCTTGGCGAGCACCATCGCGGCGTTGGTGGCGAGATCGCCATGGCTGGCGTCGCGCGGCGGCTCGACCGTCACCGCGCGTCGCTCCAGCCCCACCGGCAGATCGCCCGAAGCCACAAGGGCATCGAGCGCGGCGTCGAGATGGGCAGCGAAACGGGCGTAGAGGGTCATTTCCGGGTCCGATGATTGCGGGAAGCGCGCGCTCTAGCGCGTCTCTCGGCCTTCGTCACCTTCGGGGTTCGCGGCGGCTTCGCCCCTGCCCAGCCGCTTCGCCCAGTCGATACGGGTGAGCGCCACCAGCCCGGCGAGCATCACCAGCTGCAACGCGATTCCCCAGGGGCTGGTGAAGCCGTCGGCGAACATCTCGCCCAGGTCGGAGGAGCGGATCGACCGCGCGCCCTGCGCATAGAGGCTGTAGGAGACGATCCTCCCCGCAAAAAAGGCTAGGGTGAAGCCCAGCAGCGGGATGCGCGCCAGCCCAACCGCCATGAAGAGCTGGCCCGAAGGCAGCGGCGAGAGCGCGAAAAGCCCCAGCCCGATCCAGAGATTATGCCTGCGCCGCTGGATCGCCTCGCGCGCCGCGTCGAGATTGTCCTGGAAACGCTGCGGCAGCTGGTCCGCGAACAGCCGCGCGCCATAGGCAAGGCACAGCCGCCCGAGCACCGAGGCGCTGGCCGCCACCGCGACAACCGCCCAGACCGGCAGGTCGTTGTTGAGCTGGAAGAAGACGATGATCGACCAGGTCGGCGGCCCGAATGCCGGCAACAGGTTCACGCCGAAGACGATGGCGAACAGCGTCAGGTAGATCATTGCCTAGGGGTGCGGGCAATTTGCCCGCCGCGCAAGCGGTCAGGCGCGCACCAGCCCCTCGATCGCGCGCGTGCTCCGCGTCTCGGGGAACAAGGTCTTCATCGCGCGCATGCCTTCGATGCCGAAATGCGCGCCCGCCGCGCTGGCGATCACCGCATCGAGGTCGATGGTGGGCTTCAGGTCGCGCCCCTCATACAGCGCGGCGTCGCTCAGCCCCGGCCAGTCGGCGACCACTCGCCCGCCATTGACCGCGCCGCCGAGCAGCATCGCCATCGATCCCGTGCCATGATCGCTGCCGCCGGTGCCGTTGACCTTCACCGTCCGCCCGAACTCGGTCGCGACCACCACCATCGTGTTCGCCCAGAGCGGGCCCAGCCCGTCCCTGAGCGCACCGATCAGTCCGTCGAGGCCGCGAAGCTGCGCCGCCAGCCGCCCGCGCTGCTGGGCGTGCGTGTCCCAGCCGCCGGTTTCGATCATCGCGATACGCGAGCCATTCTCCGCCGCGAGCAATTTCGCGGCGAGCGCACCGGTCGCAGCGGCGTTGCGGCCATTGTCGGCGGCCATGTCGCTGGTGAGCGCGCGCGTCGCGGTCGCCTGTTCCCAGGCGGCATGAAGCTGGGGATCGTCCTGATACATCATCGAGACGCGAGCGAGCAGGTCGTCCGAGGCATCGGGCAGTGCGGTGGGGGCGTAGCTCGCCACCTCGACCTTGCCCCGCAACGCCATCGGAATCGTCGCGGCGATGGCAATGGCGCGCGCCTCGGCGGGCGGCAGCAGCGCGAGCATGCGGTTGAGCCAGCCATCCTTGAGGCTGTACGCGGCGCTCCCGCCGGTCTCGAGGACATTTTGCCCGTCGAAATGCGAGCGGTCGCGATAGGGCGAGGCGATGGCGTGGACGAACAGCGCCTGCTTCGCCGCATGGAGCGCGGCGACATTGGAGAGCGACGGATGCAGCGCGAACATCGAATCGAGCCTGGGTGCGGACGCGAAATCCTCCGCCAATATCCCGCGCTGGCTGACGAACGCCGGATCGCCAACCGGCGCCAGCGTCCCCAGCCCGTCCGCCGCGCCGCGCTGGATGATGAAGACGAAGCGCCGGTCGGTGGCGGCGCTTGCGAACGCCAGTTTCGCGCCAAGGCTGGTGCCGAGGACGGTGACCCCGGCGGCGGTGACGAAGCTGCGACGGTTCAACATGGGCTTACCTCCGCATCATTTCGGGCGAGACGAGCATCAGCGCGATCCCCTGCCCCGGGCTTTCCGCGCGCGCGATCGCCTGCGCGGTCGACGGGCTCAGCGTTCCGGGGAAGATTTCGGGGGCGCGGGTGCGGGCGTCGACCTGATCGCGCGTCCACGCAGCGATCCGCTCCGCCGCCTCCACCCGGCGCATGATCGCATCGGGCCCGGCCCATGCGGGGCCGACATCGTCCCAGCCCGCCGGCGATCCCGGCTGCCACACCGGCTGGCCGAGCTGGCGCATCAGGCCGACTGCGGCAAATTTCTCCAGCTCGCGCGAGCCGAGCGAGCGCAGCGCCGACACGCTCCACTCCCACGGCGTCTTGAACTTGAGCGGCTGCGGCGCCCAGCATTCCGGCGCTTCGATCAGCACGCGATAGAGCGAGGGAAGATCGCCCGAGGTTTCGAGGAAGCGCTTCTCCAGCCGCGCGACGAGCGCCGGAGGGGGATCGTCCCCTGCGAAATGACGCGCCAGCTTGGTGGCGATGTGGCGCGCGGTCGAGGGGTGCACCGCGAGCATCTCAAGCACCGACGCGGCCTGGGAGTAGCCCTGTTGCGGCCAGCTCTTGCCCAGGATGGTGCGCGTGCCCGGCTCGTGAATGGGCTCGGCGAAGACGAAGTCGCCCGCCTTGCCGTCGGCGCCCAGCCAGCGCGCGGCAAGGCCACGGGTGAGGCCCGCGACCGTCCATCCGGTCATGGCGCGGGCGAATTCGGTGACGTCGTTCTGGGTGTAGCCGGTGCGCACGCCGAGCGTGTGGAGTTCGAGGATTTCGCGCGCCAGATTCTCGTTGAGGCCGCCGCGCTGGCCATTGGCGCGCGGGCGATTGGCGAGGCGGATGCCCACCGGGCTGTTCGGCCCGATCGAGCCAGCCTGATCGAGATAGAGGAGCATGGCGGGATGCCGCTCGACCGCGAAAAGCATGTCGCGGAAACTGCCCAGCACATGCGGGCGGATCGCGTCGAATTCGAGCTGCCCGGCGAGCCCGACGATGATGAACTTGTCGATCGAGACCGCGAAATGATTGGCCCAGAAATGCACCAGCCGCTCGACGAACGGTGCGGGCGAATTGATCGAACAGAGCGTGCGGGCATTGACCGCGCCCGAATAGATGTCGCGGCCCTGCTGCCGGGCGAAGCGGCGCAGTTGCGCGACTGGATCGCGCGGGCCGGCGTCATCGTTCATCTCCGCCATCGTGTCGCCCTGCATCGCGGCGGCATCGCCCATCATCGCCTCGTCGCTCATCCGGGGCTGGGTATAGCCCGCGGGGCGGCGCTGGTTCTGGCTCTGGGGGGACGGATTTTGCCGCGCCTCGCGCTGGGCTTCGCGCAGATCGACCAGATAGTCGGCGAGCGACCGCGCGATCGACTCGGTGCTGGGCAGGGTGGCGATCGGCGCGGGCCTGGCATCGAACCCGTCGAACTGGCCGAGCAGCCAGCGGCGCGCGTCGATCCCGGTCTCCCCGGGCCGCGCGCCAAGGCCGAAGCGGTTGAGGGCGATGCTGGCGTCGGACATGACCGGTTTTCCCTTGCGACTGTCATCCGATTAGGCCGGACTTGTCGCAGAACTTTGTCACCCGCGCGGTTTGGCGCGGAAGGGACACGCTTCGACCGTCAATCCCCTCCGGGAGAGAGTGGATATCGGAGTCAGAATCCCTCGGGCAAATCCAGCGGGCCGATCACGCGCTTGTAGCTGCGGATCGCATAGCGATCGGTCATCCCCGCAATGAAATCGGCGATGTGGCGGCTGCGGCGGGGCTCGTCCGCCGGCAGCGCCTCGCGCCATTCCTCGGGCATTAACGCCGGATCGGCCGAATAGGCCGCGAACAGCCCCGCGACCACGCCCTGCGCCGCCCGCGCCGCGTCGAGCTGGCTCGGGTGGTGGTAGAGATTGGCGTACATGAAGCGCTTCAGGCCGCGCTCGGCCTCGCGCATCTCGGGCGAGAAGCCCGCCAGCGCTTCTCCCGCGGCGCGAACCTCGTCGACCGATTGGACTCCCGCCGCCGCCACCTTGGTTCTCGTCGTCTCGATGAGGTCGTTGACCATGATGCCGATCTGGCGGCGGATCAACTCGCCGATCAGCCTTTTCCGCGACACACCGGGAAAGCGCGTCTCGACCGCGCGCCAGCCCTGCTCGATCATCGGCACCGCGAGAAGCTGGTCAAGGCTGAGCAGCCCCGCGCGCAATCCATCGTCGATATCGTGATTGTCGTAGGCGATGTCGTCGGCAATGGCCGCCACCTGTGCTTCAAGCGAGGGCCAATCGCTCAGCGCCAGCGGGAATGCCGCGTCGCACTCGCTTAGGGCCCATTGCGGGTGTTTCACCGGCCCGTTGTGCTTGGCGAGCCCCTCGAGCGTGTCCCAGGTCAGGTTGAGCCCGTCCCAGTCCGGATAGGGGCGTTCGAGCACCATCAGGGTGCGCAGCGTGTGGCCGTTATGGTCGAATCCGCCCTGCCCCTTCAGCGCCGCTTCCAGCGCATCCTCGCCCGCATGGCCGAAGGGCGGATGACCGATATCGTGCGCGAGGCAGAGCGCCTCGGTCAGATCCTCATTGAGGCCGAGCGCCCGGGCAATCGTGCGGCCGATCTGCGCGACTTCCATGCTGTGAGTCAGGCGCACGCGGAAATGATCGCCGTCGGGGGCCATGAAGACCTGGGTCTTTGATCGCAGTCTTCGAAAGCCGGTGCTGTGGATGATCCTGTCGCGGTCGCGCTGGAAAGCGTCGCGCGCGCCACCCCGGATGATCCCGGTCTGTTCTTCGTGAAGGCGGCCGTGACTGTGTTCGGGTGTGGATGCCCAGGGCGCCCTCCCGGTCACTTCACCTCCAGTTTGGTGACTTTCTGGCCCGCCTCGCTGGTGAAGGCGACGCCATCCACGTCCGCCTTGTGCAGCGTATTGACGAAGGCCTGCGCCTCGGCGGCGCTCTTGAACGGGCCGGTGAGGAGGCGGTTGGTCGCGCGCAGCGGGGTCCACCAGGCGGTACGGCCGCGGAATAGCGCGGGGTTGGCCTTGACCAGCTTGCGCCAGGTGGCGGGGAGCAGCTTCTCGTTCTGGCCAATCCCGACCTGGACCCAGAAGCGCCGCGGTTCGGGCGGCGGCTTCGGCTCGGCCTTGCGCGCGGGGCGGGCCGGTGCGGTGGCCGCGGGCTTGGGCTTGGCCGGTGCGGCCGCGGGTTTGGCCGGCGGTGGCGAGGCTGCAACAACCGGAGCCGGCGCCGCGTCGATCGGGACGTCGAACGCGGCGCGTTCCTCGGCCGGAATCTCGATGCCGCCGACGATGCTGGCGAGCACGCCATCGTCTTCGCCCGGCCTTGCGGGCCCCGGCGGAGCGGGCGCGGGCCGGGAGCGCATGCCGGGCACGCGGCGCATCGTCGGCAGCTCGGAAGCGGGGCCCGAGGCCGCAACCTGGATCGGGGCGCTCGGCGGCGGCGGCGGGGCCGTCACGACGGGCGCGGCCGGGATTGGCTGCACCATCGGCGCCACATATTGCGGCGGTGGGGGCAGCGGGTTGGCCTCGGGCTGCGGCGCGGGCTGACGGATGGCGGCCGAGGTCACCGCCGCGAGCTCGGCGGGCTGTTCGCGATCCCGGCGCGACGGGCGCTTGCCCCGCGCTGGCGGCGGCGGCGGCGCAGCGGCCGGAACGGCCGCTGCGACAGCGACCGGCGGCGGCGGCGGCTCGCGCTCGGCGACATAGGCCGGGAATTGCGGGGCGAGCTGGGCGTCGGCGGTGCGAGCGGGGGTCGGGCTCAGCGCGCCGAAATGCACCGCGAATGCCTTGTCCGCGATCGAGAGCCTGGGCAGGCGGCGGAAGAAGGGGCTGAGCGCGAGCCCCATATTGCCGGGCATCATGCTCTGCGCGATCCGCTCGGCGCCGTCGAAATCGCCCTGCATCGCGAGGATGAAGGCGCGCGCGCGCCACGCGGCGCGGTCGCTGCGCCGCAGCAGCGGATCGAGCTCGCGCATCGCCTCGTCATATTTTTCGGTGATGGCGAGCGAGAGCGCCAGCCGCCGCACGGTCTCGTCATCGCGCCCGCGGCCCAGCGCCGCGCGGTAATCGCGCTGCGCCAGATGCGGCGCGCCGAGCAGGTCATAGGCGAGCCCGCGATCGGCGAGATACTCGCTCATCGGCAGCCCGCGCTGCTCGGCCGTCTGGAACAGGGCCAGCGCCTCGCCCGGCCGTTCGAGCTTCACCAGCACCTGCGCGCGCCCCGCGAGGATACGCGGATTTTCGGGATCGACCTGCTCGGCACGGGCATAGAAGGCCATCGCCGCCGACGTGTCACCCAGCCGCGTGCTGATCTGCGCCGCCGACAGCAGGGCGCGAAGATCGCGCGGGTTCTGCGTGAGCATCCGCATCTCGCTCGCCAGCAGGTCGGCGTCGGGATTGTGCGGAATATAGGGCGCGGGGGGTCCCGCGACCGCGGTGGGATCGGTCTGCGCGAGCGCCGGCCCGCCAACGCTGGCGGCGGCAATCGCGACGATCGCGGGTGTGAAAATGCGAATCCGGTTCATGCGTCCCCCAGCGTACACATGTCTAACCATGAACGCCGAATGACACACTCCCGCAGCTCGCCAGAGCGAGCCGCGGGAGCGCCAGGATGATACAATTACTTGCCAGAAATCATTGATTGTTCTGGCTGCGCAGGAAGCGCGGGATATCCAGCGGATCCTTGTCGTCATCGTCCGACGACGCCTTGTTGCCGCCGCGCGAGGCCGAAGCCATGCGCTCGAACAGCGTCCCGCCCGCCTTCTTGGCCGGCTTCTCGGGCGCGGGCTCGGCATCGTCGGGCTCCGAGGTCAGCCAGCGGCGGCGGCTGCCGAATTCAGGCGACGGCGTGGTCGGGGTCGCGGCCGACTCGTCCTCGCCTTCCACGACGTCATCCTCGACGGCGCTTTCGGAACCAAGCACCAGCTCGTCTTCATCCTCGGGCTCGTCGCCGAAAGACAGCGGGATCGGCGCGGGCGCCTCGGCGGCGACTTCCTCGGGCTCATAGGCTTCGGGCATCGCGGGAGCCTCGGCCTCGGGCTCGTCGTCGAACGTCATCGGTTCGGGCTGCGAGAAGCCGGGTTCCGGGGCGGGCTCCAGCTCCGGCTCGGCCTCGGCGACGGGCGCGGGCGTTTCGACCGCAGGGCGGCGCGGCGTCGCGAAGGAGAAGACGCGCGGTGCTTCGGCCTGCGGCGCGGCGGCCTGCGCATCGGCATCGATGCCGGTCGCGACGACCGAGACGCGGATCTTGCCTTCCAGCTCGGGATTGAACGCCGAACCCCAGATGATGTTGGCGTCGGGATCGACCAGCTCGCGGATATGGTTCGCCGCCTCGTCGACTTCGAGCAGGCGCATGTCCTCGCCGCCGGTGATCGAGACGATCACGCCCTTGGCGCCGTTCATCGAGACACCGTCGAGCAGCGGATTGGCGATCGCCTTCTGCGCGGCGACCAGAGCGCGGTCGTCGCCATCGGCTTCGCCCGTGCCCATCATTGCCTTGCCCATCTCCTGCATGACGGCGCGGATATCCGCGAAATCGAGGTTGATGAGGCCCGGCATCACCATCAGATCGGTGATCCCGCGAACGCCCTGCTGCAGCACTTCGTCGGCCAGCTCGAACGCTTCCTTGAAGGTTGTGTTGGCGTTGGCGATCAGGAACAGATTCTGGTTCGGGATGACGATCAGCGTGTCGACATATTTCTGAAGCTCTTCGATGCCCGCCTCGGCGCTCTGCGCGCGGCGCTTGCCTTCGAAGGCGAAGGGCTTGGTCACCACGCCCACCGTCAGGATGCCCATGTCGCGTGCCGCCTTGGCGATGACCGGGGCCGCGCCGGTGCCGGTGCCGCCGCC
>CBINJP010000018.1:0-75955 GCA_966251045.1 uncultured Sphingomonas sp. | reverse complement strand
GATCCAGCGCTTCCTGTCGCAGCCGTTCCACGTCGCCGAAGTCTTCACCGGCATCAGCGGCAAGTTCGTGTCGATCGAGGATACGGTGAAGTCGTTCAAGGCGGTGGTCGACGGCGAGTATGACCATCTTCCCGAAGCGGCCTTCTACATGGTCGGCGGCATCGACGAAGTCGTCGCCAAGGCCCAGAAGCTCGCCGAGGACGCGTAAGCCTTCTTTTTCTTCTCCCTCTCTCCGCTTGCGGGGAGAGGGTCGGGGAGAGGGGCCTATCGTTAGGGCACCCCACTCCCCCTCTCCCCAGCCCTCTCCCCTGAAGGGGAGAGGGAGCAAGGTAAGAAAATGCTGCACTTCGAACTCGTCACGCCCGAAAAACTGGTCCGTTCGGAGGAGGTGTACATGGTCACCGTCCCCGGCACCGAGGGCGATTTCGGCGTGCTCCAGGGCCACGCCCCCTTCATGTCCACCGTCCGCGACGGCAACCTCTCGATCTACAAGACCGACAAGAGCGAGCCCGAGACGATCCGTATCGAGGGCGGCTTCGCGGAAGTGAATGCCGGCGGCTTGACGGTCCTCGCCGAAAAGGCAGGCTGAACTCCCCACCTTTCCGCCGGGAGTCGATGAATGCCCTTGTCACTTCTCATCCTGGCGCTGCTGCTTCAGGCAGCCGCTCCCGCGCAGGACGCCGAACAGGCCTATCGCGACCGGTTCGACACCGCGTTGATCGAGATCTGCCCTGAGGCGGTGCGCACCGGCGGTGCGTTGCTGCGCGATCCGGCTCGCCTCGGGCCGAGCGGTTTCACGCTCGTCTCGGACCAAGGCGGCGCGACCATCGCGCGCGCGATCGATATCGAGGTGGCGTATTTGCACGGCCAGGCCGTGTGCCACCTTCAGCCCGTCGCGCGCGATGCCGCAGCCGATGCGCGCTTCACGGCGCGCTGGACGGACTTCGCCAAGCGCAATTATCCGGCCGTCGATTTCGCGCGCGAGCTTGCGGCGCCGCAATGGCTTCCAAGGCCGATCCATGTGACCGACGCGCCCGGTGGCGGCTTCCTGATGATCATGGGCCATGTCAGCGCGCGGGGAAGCATCCCCGAGGTCTATGTCATCTCGGTGATGGCGCCGCCCAGGAAATAGGCACCCTACTTCACGCGCTCGTAGCGCCACCGCATCGGCCTGCTCCCGTCCGCCAGCGAAATCTCCGCCATCAGCACATCGCCTTCGCGCCAATAGCGGATGCGCTGCGGATAATCGTGATCGCGATTCTCGAACACCAGCTCGCCGGGCCCGCGCGACACCAGCACAAAGCGGGTCGGTTCAGCCGCCTCGCGTGGCTTTGCGACATAGGTCAGCTTGCCGCCCAGCGTCACGATCATCATCGTCTCGGTGTTGACGGTCTTCCCGTCCTTGACCGTTGTCGATCCTCCCATCGCCGCCCCGCCCGTGACCGGCGACCACTCCTCGCAATTCTGCTTCGCGGCGGGCGCGGTGCACCATTTACCCGTCATCCAGTCGGGCGCGCCCTCCTGCGCAAGTGCCGCGCCGGGCGTTCCCAGCGCCAGCGCGCTCGCCATGACGATCAGCCGCTTCATTCCATCCTCCCTCGATCGCGTCGCACCTGCCTAGCCCTGCTCGTCCATGCTGGCTTGAACCGACACGACATGCCATCCCCCCAACGATGCGCTACGCCGAGCTTCCGCTGCCGCCCCAACTCACCGGCCTCGTCGCGGCGGTGTGGACCGTATCGGTCGAAGTCGAAGTCGAAGGCGACCGCGATTGGCTCGGCTATGAGGCGGTCCCCGACGGCTGCATCGAGCTGATCCGCCGCCATTCGGGCCGTTCGGTGTGGCGCGAGGAGCAGCCGCGCTGCTTCGCCACCGGCCTCGCCCTCGCGCCCGCGAAGCTGAGCTTCAGCCCGGACGCGAGCTTCACGGGCATCAAGCTCTGGCCTTGGGCTTGGCACGCGCTGGGCGGCGCGCCCTGCCCGGGCTTCGCCGACCGCTGGATCGAGATCCCCGAAGGCGCGCCGCTCGCGGCCCTGCTCGACGGCGATCCGGTCGCGAACCTGCTGGCGGCCGGGCTCCGCCCCAATCCGCTCGGCGCCGCGATCCTCGCCTCCACGAGTGCCGGGGAGATCGCCGCCGCCGCGAAACTCCCGCACCGCCAGCTCCAGCGCATCTTCACGCGCGATCTCGGCATGCCCCCGCGCGCCTATCTGCGCCTGCTGCGCTTCCGCGGCGCGATGATCGAGGTCCAGCAAAGCGCCGTCCCGCTCGCCGATGCTGCCGCGGGCCAGGGCTATGCCGATCAGGCGCATATGGCGCGCGATTTCCGCAGCCTCGCGGGTGTTCCCCCGCGCGAGGCGCGCCTGCGCGCACGCGGGCCGTTTCTCTAATTCTCGCGCTTGTAGCGGTTGGTCGCCTTCTCGCCGCCGACAAGGACCATATCGAGCACCAGTTCGTCGCCTTCCCGGCGATGGCTGACCCGCAGCACGCTGCCGGCGGGCAGGTCCTCTTGCGTGGTCTCGAGCACCAGCAAATTCGGTCCGCGTGCGACCTCGCGGAAGTCGCTGTCCTGATCGTCGCTGTGCAACGTCACTCGCCCGTCGACGATGCGCATCACCGCCTCTGAATGCTCGGGCCGTTCGACATCGGTCGACTGGCTCGCCCATTCGTTCGCGATCGTGCCATCCGCTTTTGGCGTATAGGTCAGGCAGATCTTGCCCTGCTCGATGGTGTCGGCGCACCATTTCCCCATCAGCCATTGCAGCGCGCCCGCATCCTGCGCCGCCGCGGGGTTCGCGGCCAGCGCGCCGATCAGCAGCGCAAGCCCGATCAGGATTCCACGCATCGGATCATCGCCTCCCGTTACGAGGTCTTGAGTTCGGTCGTGACCGGGAAGTCGATCAGGATCGTCCGTCCCTCCCCGCCCTTCTCGGTCGCGGTACAGCGCACCGCCGTGATCTTACGCCCGCTGCGGGTGAAGGCGCAGGACCCGTCGAACGGGATGCGGTCGCCCGCCCTGAACTGGACGCCGTCGACGATGAGCGAGCCGCTACCGTCGAGCTTTCCGCCGATCCCGATCATCGGCACCGCGTCGTCGCCCTTCTTCGCGAACATCAGCATCAGGTTCGGTCCTTTCGGATCGATCCGGGCCTGGACGAGCAGGTCGCACGGATAGGGATTGCCCGCCACCCGGCTGTCGCTCGAGCATCGGCCTTCAAAGGCCCTGATCGGCTGCTCCTTGCCCTGCGCCGCGGCGGGCATCGCCCAGCCGGCCAGCATCGCCGCGACCCCCAGCGCAATCACTCGCATGTCACCCTCCCCACTCGATACAGACAGCTAGCGTAGCGCCATATTTACACGGGGTTAACCGAATTACGGCAGCACCTTCCCGCAATGGAGCAGACCCTCGTCCGATCCCCCGCCGTGGCCGTGCCCGGCTGGATGCGGCGGCCCTTGACGGCCGGCGCGGTCTTGCTGCTCGCGCTCGCCTTGCTGCTCCGCTCGCCGCTCTTCGGCGATCCGCTCGCGGGCTATGACGAGCAATTCTACCTGCTCACCGGCGCGCGGATGCTCGACGGCGCGATCCCCTATGTCGATATCTGGGACCGCAAGCCGATCGGGCTGTTCCTGATCTATGCCTTCGCCGCTTCGCTCGGCGGCAGCGGTGTGCTCGCCTATCAACTGCTCGCGGCGCTCTGCGTCGGCGCCACCGGGTTCGTGATCGCGCTCTTCGTCCGGCGCTTCCATTCGCTCGGCACCGGGCTGGCCTGCGGCTTTCTCTATATCGTCTGGGTCGGCACGATGGGCGGGCAGGACGGCCAGTCGCCGCTCTTCTACAATCTCCCCATGGCTGGCGCGGCGCTGCTCACCATGCGCGCCACCAGACAGGGCGCCGGCGCGGGCAGCCTGCGCCTCGGCGCCGCCGCGATGGCGCTGTGCGGGCTGGCGCTGACGATCAAGACCAGCACCATCTTCGAGAGCTGCTTCTTCGGCCTGACCCTGCTCGCCGCCCGCTGGAGCGCGGGGCGCGACCTTCGCGATACGGCACAGGCCGCCCTGTTCTTCATGGCGCTCGGCGCCGCGCCCTTCCTCGCCGCCATGGCCTGGTACGCGGCGATCGGGCATTTCGACGCCTTCTGGTTCGCCAACGCCACCTCGGCGGCGCTGCGGCGCGACGGCTGGAACGCGGACACGCCCTATAATCTGCTCGTCACGCTGGGACCGCTGGGGCCGGTGCTCGTCCTCGCGATCGCCGGCCTCTGGTTCCGCCCCGCGGATGCGCCGCGCGCCGAATCGCGCTTCCTGCTCGGCTGGGTGATTGCCGCGCTGATGGGCTTCGTTTCGATCGGTTATTTCTATCAGCATTATGCGCTGCCCCTGCTGATGCCGCTGGTCATCGCCTGCGCGCCCTTGTTCGCGCACTGGCGGCGCGGCCGCATCGCGCTGATCCTGGTCTGCGCGATGCCGGTCGCGATGCAATTGGGGCTCAATCCCATCTTCGCATCGCGCCAGCGCGCCCAGGCGGCGGCGATCGTCGCGGCGATCCCGCCGGGCGTGCGCGACCGCTGCATGCTCGTCTATGGCGGCCCGCCGATTCTCTACCAGCTGACCGACGCCTGCCTCGTCTCGCGCTTCGCCTTCCCCTATCATTTCTACTCGGCCGGCGAGGCCACCGCGATCGGCGCCGATCAGGTCGGCATCCTCGGCGAAGCCTTCGCGAAGCGCCCGCTGATCGTCACGACCGAGGTCGATGCCTTCCCGACGCGCCGCAATCCCCGCTCCGATGCCTTTGTCGCGGCCGAGCTCGCGCGCCACTATCGCATCCGCGCGGTGCTGACTCACCAGTTCCACGACAATGACGTCCACACGCTGACGATCTGGGAACGCCGATGAGGTGGTTAGGCAAATGTAAAACCTTGGCGCTTAACCCTGTGCGCCGGGCGAGCGAATTTGGGGGTTTGAAGGTCATTCGATGAGTGCTTTCGGTCGACGCAGCGGATTGGGCGGAGGCGCGTCGGGCGGCCGGCCGGCGTTCGGCGTCGCGCGCCCGATGCAAGGCGGCGGCGCGGCGCGTCCCGCCGATGTCGGCGGCGGCGATCAGTTTCCCCCGCTCGATATCCCGCTTCCCGGCGCCCCTCCCTTTGCCGAGCCCCTGCCCCCTTCGGACGGCGCCCCGGCGCCCAGCCAGAACACCAGCGATGCGATCCAGCGCCTCGCCGACCGTCAGGCCTCGTCGGGCGATGCCGGCGCGTCGCGGATGGAAGGCTTCGAGGCCTCGGTCCACCGGATCAAGGAACAGGTCCTCCCGCGCCTGCTCGAACGCGTCGATCCCGAAGCCGCCGCCACGCTCAACAAGGAAGAGCTGGCCGAGGAATTCCGCCCGATCATCGGCGAGGTGCTCGCCGAGCTGAAGCTCACGCTCAACCGCCGCGAACAGTTCGCGCTCGAAAAGGTGCTGGTCGACGAACTGCTCGGTCTCGGGCCGCTCGAGGAATTGCTCAGCGACACGGCGATCACCGACATCATGGTCAACGGCCCCGAGCAGACCTATATCGAGCGCAAGGGCAAGCTCGAGCTCGCCAATATCCAGTTCCGCGACGAGGAACATCTCTTCCAGATCGCGCAGCGCATCTGCAACTCGGTCGGCCGCCGCGTCGATCAGACCACGCCGCTCGCCGATGCCCGCCTCAAGGACGGCTCGCGCGTCAACGTCATCGTGCCGCCGCTGTCGCTGCGCGGCACAGCCATCTCGATTCGTAAATTCTCCGCCAAGCCGATCACGCTCGACATCATGGCGAACGGCGGATCGATGAGCCAGAAAATGGCGACGATGCTCAAGATCGCCGGGGCCAGCCGCTTCAACATCGTCATCTCGGGCGGTACGGGCTCGGGCAAGACGACGATGCTCAACGCCTTGTCGAAGATGATCGACCCGGGCGAGCGCGTGCTCACCATCGAGGACGCCGCCGAACTCCGCCTGCAGCAGCCGCATTGGCTTCCGCTCGAAACCCGCCCGCCCAACCTCGAAGGCCAGGGCGAAATCTCGATCCGCGACCTCGTCAAGAACGCGCTGCGTATGCGCCCGGATCGCATCATCCTCGGCGAAATTCGTGGCAGCGAGTGCTTCGATCTGCTCGCGGCGATGAATACCGGCCATGACGGCTCGATGTGCACGCTCCACGCCAATTCCCCACGCGAAGCCCTCGGCCGTATGGAGAATATGGTGATGATGGGCGACATCAAGATGCCGAAGGAAGCGATCAGCAAGCAGATCGCCGATTCGGTCGAGCTGATCGTCCAGGTGAAGCGCCTGCGCGACGGCTCGCGCCGCGTGACCAACATCACCGAGGTGATCGGCATGGAAGGCCCCGTGATCGTCACGCAGGAGCTGTTCAAGTTCGAATATCTCGACGAGAGCGCCGACGGCAAGATCATCGGCGAATACCGCTCGATGGGCCTGCGCCCCTACACGCTGGAAAAGGCCCGCCAGTTCGGCTTCGACCAGGCGATGCTCGAGGCCTGCCTTTAGGCTAGCCGTGCATCGCTGCCAGCGCCGCCCCCACCGCGGCGAACAGCGCCAGCACTTGGATCAGCGCCCAGGGCATGAACCCCACCGCATCGAAGTCGCGCCGTTTGCGCCGCCGGTGCTCGCCAAAGCCCGCGCCGACTGCAACCGCGACCATGCCGCCCGCGATTATCCACAAATTAGGTTGCATCCCGCCCGTTCGCCCATCAAGTTCCGGTCTCCCAGATAGGTACGGAGAGGTTATGCGCCAGCCCCTGATCGCCGCAGCGCTCGTCGCGCTCGTCGGCACCACCATCGCCGCCGCCCCGAAGCCGGCGACAATCGCCGAAGCGGTCGCCGCGCCTACCCGCACCCCGGCCAATGTGCTCCGCGACAAGTATCGCCACCCGGTCGAGACGCTGACCTTTTTCGGGGTCAAGCCGACCGATACGGTGGTCGAGATCTGGCCCGGCGGCGGCTGGTACACCGAGATTCTCGCGCCGCTGACCAAGGGCAAGGGCAATTACTGGGCCGTCGGCCTGTGGCCCGACGGCATGAAGGGCGTCCAGAACAAGGCGGGCGCCGATGCCGCGACCTATGGCCATATCAAGTTCGCCGCCTTCCCGGCCTTCGCAGCCGACCAGCCCCGCGTGCCGGACGGCACCGCCGACGTCGTGCTCACCTTCCGCAACGTCCATAATTTCCGGATGGGCTATCAGCGCGGCGGCAACGATTATTCGGCCGAGGCCTTCGCCCAGATGTTCGCGATGCTGAAGCCCGGCGGCACGCTCGGGATCGAGGATCATCGCCTCCCCGAAAGCGCGAGCGACGAGCGCGAGAAATCGAGCGGTTATATCAAGGTCTCGACCGTGCGCCGCCTCGCCGAGGCCGCGGGCTTCCGCTATGTCGGCGCCTCGGAGGTCAACGCCAATCCGAAGGACACGGCGGACTGGCCTAATGGCGTCTGGACGCTGCCCCCGTCGCTCCGCCTCAAGGATGTCGACCGCGACAAATATCTGGCGATCGGCGAGAGCGACCGGATGACGCTCAAGTTCAAAAAGCCGTGAGACCGTCGCTCCGCCTGTTCGCAGGCGGATGGCTCGCCCTGCTCCTCGCGCTCCAGCCCGCGCATGCCCAGCGTGCGCGGCCCTGGGGCGCGGGGATCACGGGCCAGGTCGTGCTGGACGCGAGCGCGGCGAACGACTGGATTCCGTTCGCGCGCACCGCCGGCGGGCTCGTCGCGGTCCGCGCGACGGTCAATGACAAGCCCATGCTCGCCCTGGTCGATACCGGCGCCCCTTATACGGTGATGGACGTCGGCTTCGCGCAGCTCAACGGCATCAAGCTGCTCCGCACGGTCGCGCCTGGCAAGAATCGCGTCAGCGTCTATGTCGGCGCGATCGACAGGATGCGGGTCGGTCCGGTCACCCAGACCGGGGGCCGCCTCGCCGCGATCGACCTCAGCAGGATGGGCAACGTCATGGGGATGCCGATCACCATGATTCTCGGCGCCGATTATCTGCGCACCCTCGCGGTGGAATTCGACTTCGATCGCGCACGCCTCCGCCTGCGCGCCAGCGGCAGCAAGGGGCCGGAGGGAATCACCGTCCCGCTCACCATGATGGCGCCCGCCAACCGCTTCATCATCTCGATGCGGATCGGCGAGGTTCCCGTGAACCGCGTGCTGATCGACACCGGCATCAACGCCACGCTCAGCGTCACCACCCCGGTCTGGAAGCGCCTGCCGCTCGCCGGGGTCCGCGTCACCACCACCCAGGCCTATAGCCTCTATGGCAAGGTGATCTGGCCTCTCGCCCGCTTCGAGGGGGCGGCGATCGGCCCCGCGCCGATTCCGGGCAAGGTCGAGATCATCAACGACGAGGACGGCATCCTCGACACCCCCGCCGACGCGCTGATCGGCATGGAAGCGCTGCGCTATTTCAACGTCTTCCTCGATGCCCGGGCGCGCATCATGATCCTCTCCCCGCGCAGCGTTCCGCACGGCGCGCAACCCCTCAGCACGATCGGCATCCTCGGCCATGGGGCCGAGAAGGGCTTCGCGGTCGAGCATGTCATGAAGGGTTCGCCGGCCGCTTTCGCCGGGATCGCCGATGGCGATATGGTCTGCACCGTCGATGGCGCCTCGATCGCCCGGGGCACCCCCGGCTCGCGCGAGAACTGGGCGGGCCAGCCGGTCGGCACCAGGCTCAGCATCGGGCTGTGCTCGGGCAGGACCGTCCCGCTGACGCTGGCGGAATTTTACTGATCGTGCGCCGCGCGCCATTGCGGACGGCGGACGCCCCCGCCAAGGTGCGGCCATGACCGATACGGCGTTGAACGAACTCGAAACCGTCCTCCATGAAGGCAGCGCGGGCCGCGCGACCGCGGCCGATCTCCACGCCGCCGTGCTGCAAGCGACTCTGTTCGTGCCGTCGGTGAGCGAGGTCGGGGCCGATGGCAGCTTCACGCCGCTCCTGCTCCCGACACCTCGCAGCGAGACCGGGATGATCCTCGCCTTCACCGACAGGCGCCGGATCACGCCCGAGGTGACCGCGCAGGCGCCTCATATTTTCGAGGTCGCGGGAACCCGGCTGATCCGCCACCTCGCGCCGGATCGGGGAATCGTCATCTTCGCGGGCCTCGACGCGGCGGCCGAACTCGATCCGGCCACGCTCGCCGACCTGCGCCTGTCGATCTACCGCTAGCGGTCAGTCCTTCTCCGCGCGCCACGCCGCGGTCAGATACTCCTCCGCCGCGCGCTTCAGCGCCGGTTCCTTCTCGAACGCCTCGGCGGGAAGCGGGGCGAAGCCGAACGCGTCCATCAGCGTCCAGAGCGCGAAACGCCGCCCGGGATCGCGCTCGACTCCGAAATCGACCGCGAGCTTCTCCTTCCCCAGCACAAGCTGCGCGGGGTCGATCGCGTCGGGATCGTCCGATCCGAAATAGTGAGTGAGCAGCGTGTCGAGATCCACGCCGCGAGCCTATCTGCCCTTGCGCGCCTTGCGGGCGGCATAGCGCGCGTCGCGCTCGGCCTTTTTCTCCGCCTCGGTCTTGGGCTTGTTCAGCGCTGCCCGCTCCGCCGCCTCGGCGGCCGCGGCCGCGGCGCGCTCGCGCTTCTCGGCGTCGGCCGCTTCCTTGGCGGCCTTCTTCGCGGCGCGCTTCTCGGCCTCGGCGGCCTCCTTCGCGGCGCGCGCGGCTGCGCGCTCGGCGAGCACCGCCGGATCGACGGGTGCCTTGGCCTTGAGCTTTTCGAGCGCCTTGGCGCGAGCGTCCGCGGACGCGGCTGCGCGATCCTTGAAATCGGGGAGTTTGAAACCTGCCATAGTCCGCGCGCTTTCCCGCTTTCGGCCGCGAATTTCAAGAGCGCATGAAAAAGGCGGCGGAACCATCAAGGTTCCGCCGCCTCCTTTTCAGACTGGCTTACGCCGACTGGAGATTGACAGCCGAGGTCTTGCCGCGATTGTCGGTCTCGAGCTCGTACGAGACGCGCTGGTCCTTATCGAGCGTGCGCATGCCGGCGCGCTCGACGGCCGAGATATGGACGAAGGCATCGTTGCCGCCGCCCTCGGGCGCGATGAAGCCATAGCCCTTGTCGGCATTGAAGAATTTGACGGTTCCGGTGATCATATCGGGCTTCCTTGTGTCCGATTGCATGACGGGCATGCGCCAAAGGCGGCGCATCCCGGCTTCGTGAGGCTAGAAAGGGACAAAGGGTGGCCCCAGGGTCTGAAACCTAAGCGGCCCGATATCCGTCGCATGCGACGTCAGCGCAGCCGATATAGGCCTAAGTCGTGGAAAAAGATAGGGCAGCCGGGACGCGCCGCGCCGCGCGCCTGTCAGACCTCTTCCTCGCGCGGGGGATCGATCAACTCCAGGATGATCGCAGCCAGCCCCGCAACGGCGACGACCGCCGGACCGACGAGCAATGTCGGAAAGAGCCACACCAGCCCCGCCGCCGTCCAGCGCTCCGCCTGCAGCGCGTGCTGGGCCTGCTCGAACGTGTCGACATAGGTCCAGGCGAGCACCGCCATCGCCACCGCGAACAGGCCGACCGCCTTCCACGTCGCCCGACCCTCGTTCAGCCAGCCGCAGAGCAGCGCGAGCGCCGCGAACGGCGCGATCATGAACGCGAGTCCGATGGCCGTCTGGCCGCGCCACCATTCAAGATGCTCGCCCAAGGCCTGATCCAGTGGACGGCCGGCAATGGCGGTCGCGGCGAGCAGGTCGCCAACCACCGCCGCCGCCACGAACACGCCCAGCGCGATCAGCAGGTAGAATCGGGTCTTCATCGCCGGCCTTCCTCGGGAGCGCAGCCTAGCATGGCCCTCGCGATATACGAAAAGGACGGCAACGTCGCCGTCGCCGCCCTCGAAATCGTGTCATCGCCGGTTTACTTCACCAGCTTCTCGATCTTGTCCTGCAGCCGCGCCAGCTCGGCCTTGAGCGCCGCGACATCGTCGTTCGCGCCGGTTTCGGGAGCCGCCGCCGGCGCCTCGGGGGCCGCTGCTCCGGCCGCCTCCGCCCCGCCGGGCTTAAACGCCTGGGTCGCCGCTTCGAACATCTGCATATTGCGCTTCGCAAGCTCCGCGAAGGGCGAATTGGCGAACGCGCCCTCGACCGCCGACTTGAACTGTTCCTGGTTGCGGCGGAAGCTTTCCATCGAGGCTTCGAGATAGCCCGGCACCATCGCCTGCATCGAATCGCCGTAAAGCGCGATCAGCTGGCGCAGGAAATTGACCGGCAGCATCGTCTGGCCGCGCGCTTCCTCCTCCATGATGATCTGGGTGAGGACGTTGTGCGTGATGTCGTCCTCGGTCTTCGCGTCGATCACCTTGAAGTCGCGCCCTTCGCGCGTCATCGCCGCCAGATGGTCGAGCGTGATGTAGGACGACGTCTCCGTGTTATAGAGGCGCCGGTTCGCGTACTTCTTGATGATGACCGGGCCAGTGCCGGGAGTCGCTTTTTTCATGGGGCCCCTCGCGTGTGACAGATATGCGTCTATCACCATTTCATTCCGCACCGCAACACGGCCCGCGCCCCTTGCCGCTGTTTCTTGAGATGTTGCGCAGCGAAACCGCAACAAGCCCCGAGCGCCGCGCCGCGGCATTGGCCGGATTGCGCGCGTTTCAGCTTGCCGAACGGCCTCCCGCCCGCGCCGCCAAACCTGCCCGCGCCGCCGCCGGGCGCGCGACGCTGCGCGACTATGGCGGAAGCGGACGCCCCGTGGTCTTCGTCCCCTCGCTGATCAATCCGCCGCGCGTGCTCGATCTCGCGCGGGGCAATTCGCTGCTGCGCTGGCTGTCGCGCCAGGGCGTGCGGCCGATGCTGGTCGACTGGGGTACGCCGGGCCCCGGGGAGCGCGCGCTCGACGTCACCGGCCATGTCGAGCAGTTGCTCCTGCCGCTGCTGCGTGCGCTCAATACGCCGCCCGTGCTCGCCGGCTATTGCCTTGGCGGCACCATGGCGACCGCCGCCGCTTCGGCCATCGAGACCGCCGGACTCGTCCAGATCGCCGCGCCCTGGCATTTCGCCGGCTATGGCGACGCGCTCGCGCCCATGTCGGCGCTGTGGGACGCCGCGTTCGAGCCGTGCGAGAAACTCGGCCTCGTGCCGATGGAAGTGCTCCAGTCGGGCTTCTGGCAGCTCGATCCGCGGCGCACCGTCGCCAAGTTCGAGCGCTTCGCGGCGATGAAGCCCGGCAGCGCCGAGGCCCGCGCCTTTGTCGCGCTCGAGGATTGGGCGAACGAAGGCGCCCCCCTCACCTTCGCCGCGGGCCGCCAGCTGTTCGACGATTTCCTCGTCGCCGACCTCCCCGGACGCGGCAAATGGAAGGTTTGCGGCCAGCCCGTCCGCCCCGAGGCGCTCGCCGTGCCGATGCTCTCCTTCGTCTCGACCAGCGATCGCATCGTGCCGGCCGCCACCAGCGCCAATACCGGTGTCCGGATGCAGACTTCCCTGGGTCATGTCGGCATGATCATCGGCGCCCGCGCCCGGACGACGCTGTGGCAGCCATTGGCGGACTGGCTAACCGCGATCCCCGTCACTAGATAGCGCGCCGACACCCGATTCCCCTGAGGAGTTCCCATGACCGCCCCCACCGACATCGTCATCACCGCCGCCAAGCGTACCCCTGTCGGCAGCTTCCTCGGCGCCTTTGGCAGCACCCCCGCGCACGAGCTGGGCCGCGTCGCGATCGAGGCCGCGCTGGAGCAGGCGGGCGTGAAGGGCGAGGAAGTGTCGGAAGTCATTCTGGGGCAGGTGCTCACCGCCGCGCAGGGCCAGAACCCCGCGCGCCAGGCCTCGATGGCGGCGGGCGTGCCCAAGGAAGTGCCGGCATGGAGCGTCCAGCAGGTCTGCGGATCGGGCCTTCGCGCGGTCGCCCTGGCCGCGCAGGCGGTGCAGACCGGCGACGCCACCATCGTCGTCGCGGGCGGGCAGGAGAGCATGTCGATGTCGACCCACGCCCAGTCGCTGCGCCCGGGCACCAAGATGGGCGACCTCGCCTTGGTCGACACGATGATCAAGGACGGTCTGACCGACGTGTTCAACGGCTATCACATGGGCATCACCGCCGAGAATCTGGCCGAGCAGTATCAGGTCACCCGCGGCGAGCAGGACGAATTCGCGGTCGCCAGCCAGAACAAGGCCGAGGCCGCGCGCGCCTCGGGCCGCTTCAGGGACGAGATCGCTCCGGTCACGATCAAGGGCCGCAAGGGCGACACCGTGGTCGAGGACGATGAATATATCCGCGCCGGCGCCACGCTGGACGGCGTTTCGGGTCTGCGCCCGGCGTTCAAGAAGGACGGCACCGTCACCGCCGCCAATGCCTCGGGCCTCAACGACGGCGCCGCCGCGCTCGTCGTCATGACTCGCGCCGAGGCCGAAAAGCGCGGCGCCCCGGTGCTCGCGCGCATCGCCAGCTGGGCCTCGGCGGGCGTCGATCCCTCCATTATGGGCATCGGTCCAGTACCCGCGTCGAAAAAAGCCTTGGAAAAGGCCGGCTGGTCGATCGCCGACCTCGACCTGATCGAGGCCAACGAGGCCTTCGCCGCGCAGGCGCTGTCGGTCGGCAAGGAGCTCGGCTGGGACGCCAGCAAGGTCAACGTCAATGGCGGCGCGATCGCGATCGGCCACCCGATCGGCGCCAGCGGCGCGCGCGTGCTCACCACGCTGATCTACGAAATGGCGAAGCGCGATGCCAAAAAGGGACTCGCGACGCTTTGCATCGGCGGCGGAATGGGGATCGCCATGTGCGTCGAACGCGATTGAGGCCGTCAAAAGCACGCCATGTCACCGCCACGTTTCCGAACGTTGCCGCTGTGTAGCTTTGTTGCAACAGTGATGGTCAAAATCCCGCAGCGCAACAGGAACGGCCTTGCAACGCTGGGGTAGTTGCTATTCGATATAGTCTTTCAGGCATTCCGCCTGCAGGGGCTTATAGATGAAAACCTCACACCTGCTGAGCGCGACCGCGCTCGCCAGCATGCTGATTTTGGCACCCGCCACTGCTTTTGCTCAGGATGTTCCGGCTGCGCCCGACACGCAGGAGGAGACGGTTCAGGATGACAGCACGATCCTCGTCACCGGCTCGCGCATCCGCAGGCCGAATCTCGAATCGACCGTGCCGATCACCTCGATCGCCGGCGAGCAGTTCTTCCAGCAGGGCCAGACCAACGTCGGCGACACGCTGAACGATCTTCCGCAGCTGCGTTCGACCTTCGCGCAGCAGAACCCGGGTCTGGGCATCGGCATCGCCGGCCTCAACCTGCTCGACCTTCGCGGCCTGGGCACCCAGCGCACGCTGGTTCTGGTCAATGGCCGCCGCCACGTGCCGGCCGACATTCTGAACAACGCGGTGTCGGTGGACACCAACTCGATCCCGAACGACCTGATCGAGCGCGTCGACATCGTGACCGGCGGCAACTCGGCCATTTACGGTTCGGACGCGATCGCGGGCGTGGTCAACTTCGTGCTTCGCAAGGACTATGACGGTCTGCAGGTGCGCGGCCAGGCCGGCATCACCGGCGCGGGCTTCGGCGGCAACCAGTATGTCTCGGCGATGTACGGCAAGAACTTCGCCGACGGCCGCGGCAACATCACTCTCCATGGCGAATATGCCCGTGCCGACCGCGTCTTCGCGTCGGATGTCCCGGCTTTCCGCCAGAACGAGAACTTTCTGGTGGTCGATGCCGATGGCGGCGCGGGCATCGTCAACGGTGGCGACGGCATTCCCGATCGCAACTATTTCTTCAACATCAGCAGCTCGACGATCCATTATGCGGGCCTGGTCCCGATCAACCAGCGCAACATCCCGAACGCGGGCCGCTGCGGCAACGCGACCACCGCGAACAATGGCCCGCCGAACACCGCCGGCCCGGCCTTCAACTGCACCTATATCTTCACGAGCGATGGCCGCCTGACCGCTCAGACCGGCACCCGCTTCGGTACCGGCATCAACAGCGCGGTTATCGGCGGCAACGGCCAGACCGGCCGTGAAGGCCAGACCGTCTCGGTCCTGCCGTTCACCGAGCGCTACAATTTCAACCTGCTCGGGCATTTCGAGGTTTCTCCGGCGCTCGAATTCTTCGCCGAAGCCAAATGGAACCGGGTCAACGCGCTCGGCAACAATGCCGGTCCGTCGTTCAACCAGGGCACTGGCGGCACGACCGACTTCCGCGAGCGGCCGCGGCTCGACAACCCGTTCCTCCATCCGGACGACCGGGCGATGCTCGCCAACCTGATCATCGCGTCGAACTGCCGCCCCAGCCTGACGGTGGTCTGCCCGAACACGTCGACGGTTTCCGGTCCTCCCAACAACACCATTTTGGGTAACCTCACCGACGCCGATCGGGCCGCGATCGCGGACGGCAGCTTCCGCTTCGTCAACGCGCGCAACCTGATCGACGTGGGCCTGCGCGACGAGCGCTTCCAGCGCGATACCTGGCGCGTCGTCGCCGGCATTCGCGGCACCTTCAACGAGGATTGGGGCTACGAGCTTTCGGTCAACTATGGCGAGTTCCGCGAGAGCGTCACGACCGATGGCTTCATCGATCGGCAGCGCTTCGCGCTGGCGATGGACGCCGGCCGCGATCCCGCGGACGGCCGGATCAAGTGCCGTTCGCAGTATGACCCGGCCTCGGCGGTTCCGCTGGTGGGCTTCGCGGCCGATCCGGCGCGCAATGCGGCCCGCCTCGCGGCCGACATCGCCGCCTGCATCCCCTACAACCCCTTCGGCACGCCCGATAACAGCGCCTCGATCGGCTATTTCGCGCGCGAGTTCACGGTTGACTCGGGGCTGAGCCAGTTCGTGGCGTCGGGCTTCGTGTCGGGCGACCTGAGCCAGCTCTTCGAGCTGCCCGGCGGTCCGATCAGCTTCGCGGTGGGTGCCGAGTACCGGCAGGAGAACGCCTTCTACCGTCAGGATCCGTTCGTCACCGACGGTTTCACCAACGGCGTTTCCATTCCGTCGTTCGAGCCCGATCCGTTCGAAGTGAAGGAAGCCTTTGGCGAGCTTCGTATCCCGCTGCTGAAGGAAGTGCCGTTCTTCGACGAACTGACGCTCAGCGGCGCGGGCCGCGTCGCCAAGTATCAGGGTGCCGTCGGCACGGTCTATGCCTATAATGCGGGCGTGGACTGGGCGCCGGTGCGCGACATCCGGTTCCGCGGCAATTACAGCCGCGCGGTTCGCGCGCCGAACGTTTCGGAAACCGGCTTCCCGCTGGTGCCGAACTTCTTCAACGGCTTCGTCGATCCGTGCAACCCGTCGCAGATCGGTTCGGGCGTCCGCGCCGCGAACTGCCTCGCGGACCTCGGCGCGACGCTGCTGGCCGGCCTCGACAACATCACGCAGTCGCTGCCGATCGTCAGCGGTTCGAACCCGAACCTCGAAGTCGAAACCTCGAACTCGCTCACGCTCGGTGCCGTCCTCCAGCCGCGCTGGATCCCGGGGCTGAGCCTGTCGGTCGATTATTACGACATCACGGTCAACGGCATCATCGCGACCGTCGCGCCGCAGACGATCGTCAACCAGTGCTACGACTCGCCCAACCTGAACAACATCTTCTGCGGTCAGTTCAGCCGTTGGCGCGGTCCGGGCGCGGGTCCGCTCGGTGAAACCCCGGGCCGCATTCTGGGCAACTCGCTCATCAATGCGCCGCTCAACTTCGCCAAGCGCACGCGGCGTGGTGTCGACGTGAACCTCACCTATCGCCACAAGTTCGGCGCGATCGATTTCAGCACCAACCTGATCTACGTCCACGTCCTGGAGAACAGCAACTTCCAGGATCCGACCAACCCGACCTTCGAAACGATCCAGCTGGGCCAGCTGGGCGATCCGAAGGACGAGTTCCGGTGGGACTTCGACTTTGGCTACGAAGCGGTCACGTTCGGCTATCGCGTCCGCTATATCGGGCCGATGTACTACAACACCTATGCCTCGCTGTTCCCGCTGAACGGCCAGGTGCCGACCGACATCGACGCCTTCCCGGACACCGAGTTCCCGTCGGTGACCTATCACGACATCCGCTTCGACATTGACGTCGCGAAGGGTGCCGATGGCAGCTCGATGAAGTTCTACTTCGGCATCGACAACGTGCTCGACATGGGCGTGCCGCGCGGCGCGACCACGGCAACCGGTGCGGGTAGCGCAATCTACAGCTTCCGTGGCCGTAACTTCTACGCGGGCTTCCGCGCCCGGTTCTGATCCGGCGCGATTGCTCGAAAAATTGGGGCCGGAGGGAAACCTCCGGCCCCTTTTTTGTCGGAGCGCGGCCAGCATTAGCGGAGCTAATGCCGGACTCGCGCTCGACCGGCCGGCGGGTCGGCGCAGCCGAACCCGTCCGACGACAGGCCTCGGCTTTGCCGAGGCCCGCTCAGCGCAAATCTTTGATTTTACGAGTGAGCTCTCAGCCCCAAACCCGGTCGAACCGCCGCCCCAATCCCGTCAGCAGTTCATATTGCGAAAGCCCGCTCAGCTTCGACGTCGCGGGCAGATCATAGTCGAGCGACACCCAGTCGCCCTCGCCCAGCCCCGGCGCGGCATCGACCCCCACTGCGATCAGGTCCATCGAGACCCGCCCGAGCACTGGCAGCGTCACGCCCCCCGCGCGCGCGGTGCCCACGCCCGAAAAGCAGCGCAGATAGCCATCGGCATAGCCGATGTTGAGGATCGCCACCTCGACATCCGCCGACGCGGTGAAGGTAGCTGCATAGCCGATCGTCTCGCCCGCGCTTACGCGGCGCCGCTGCAGGATCTGCGCCTCGGGCGTCGCCACCTGCGCGATTTTCCCCGCAAATCCAGCGACCTGCACTCCGCCATAGAGCGAGATTCCCGGCCGCGTCAGATCGAAGGCATAGTCGGGACCCAGCGCGATCCCCGCCGAATTGGCGAGGCTCAGCCGCTTGGCCGAGGTCCGGCCCGCCAGCCCCGCCAGCGCGTCGCGCTGCCGCGCGTTGAGCGGCACATCCTCGTCGGCGCAGGCGAGGTGGCTCATCAGCGTGTCGATCTCGAGCCCGTCGAGCAGCCCGTCCGCCACCTGCCGCGCCGAGAGGCCCAGCCGGTTCATCCCGGTATCGATCATCACGTCGCAGCGCCCGCCAGCCTCGCGCCAGCGCCTCACCTGCTCGGGCGAGCTCAACACCGGCCGGGCATTGGCCGGCCGCTCGCCCGCCATGTCCTCGGCGCGGACCCCGTGCAGCACCGATACCGGCGCGCCCAGATCGGCCAGCTCCGCGGCCTCCGCCCAGGTCGCGACGAAGAAGTCGCGGCAGCCGGCACCCAGCAGCCGCTCCGCCACCCCGCGCGCGCCGAGGCCATAGCCATCGGCCTTCACCGCCGCGCCGCATGCCGCGCGCCCGCTCATCGCATCGAGCGCGCGCCAGTTGCCCACAAGGGCGGCGGAATCGAGCCGGAGACGGAGCGGAGACGCGGTCATCCGCGCGGGACTAGCGAGACACGAAGCCCCGCGCCACCCCTAGGCGTGCTTGCGCGGATGGGTTTCCTTGAGGCCCCATAGCGACACCAGCAGCGCCATCGCCACAACGCCCCAGGTATACCAGAGACCCGAGAGCGGATCGCCGGTCCGCGAGACGATATAGGTGCTGATCAGCGGCAGGAATCCGCCGAAATAGCCCGTGCCGATATGATAGGGGATCGACATCGAGCTGTAGCGGATCCGCGGCGGAAACATCTCCGACAGCAAGGCAGCGACCGGGCCATAGGTCATGCCGGACAAGCACATCAGCACCAGCAGCGCGCCGACCATCTTGGCGATGTTCTCCGGCGTCGGCACGCCGTTCACCGCCAACGCCGGATCGCCCGCCGCGCCGATGATCCAGAACATCGGGAACAGCAGCACCAAGGTCAGCGCATAGCCCCAGATGATCGACGGCTTGCGCCCGATCCGGTCGGAGAGCGCGCCGAAAATCACATAGAAGACCATACCGACCAGCGCCGATCCGCCGACGATCAGCTGGGCCGCGGTCTGCTCGACCTTCATCGCCTTCTGGAGAAACTCCAGCGTGGTGAACATCGCGGTGTACCAGATCACCGTCAGCCCCGCCGCGATCCCGAACAGCGCGACGAACAGCCTTTTGGCGTTGCCCGGGAAGGTGAAGCTCTCGACGAAGGGATTGGCCGCCATTTCCCCTTCTGCCTTCATCGCCTTGAACACCGGGCTCTCGGAGAGCTTGAGCCGCATCCACAGCGAGACGATCAACAGCACGATCGAGAAGAGGAAGGGCACGCGCCAGCCCCAGGCGAGCCAGTCCGCCGCGGGCAGCGGCAGCTTGACGGCGAGCACCACCGCGAGGCTGAGCACGAAGCCACCGACCACGCTCGCCTGGATATAGCTGGTGTGATAGCCGCTCCGCCCCCCGGGCGAATGTTCAGAGACATAGATCGCCGCCCCGCCATATTCGCCGCCGAGCGCGAGCCCCTGAAGGATGCGCAGCACGATGATCAGCAACGGCGCCGCGATCCCGATCGTTTCATAGGAGGGGATCAGCCCCACGCCCGCGGTCGCGAGGCCCATCAGCGTGATGGTTACGAGGAAGGTATATTTGCGGCCCAATTTGTCGCCCAGATAGCCGAACAGGATCGCGCCGAGCGGCCGGAAGCCGAATCCGACCGCGAAGCCCGCCCACACCATCAGCGTCTTGAACGTCTCGTCCCCGGCGGGGAGGAAGGTGTTCGCCATGATGCCGGTCGTCGCCAGCGTGCCGTAGATGAAGAAGTCATACCATTCGAAGATCGTGCCCAGCGACGACGCGCTGACCACCAGCCGCATGTCCCCGGCACTCGGCTCTGCGGCCGCTCCTTCCGCGATCGTCCCCATCTTCGCTCCCCCACCCTTGTGCGTGAAGGTTTAGCGCGCGCGGGGCTTTAGTAAACTGTCCGAAATGGCCGGGGGCTTGGGCCTGCCGGCGATCCGGCGAAAGCCGGAAATCGGGATCGCGGCGATACCATCCAGAGCCGCACGCCCCTCTTCCGGAAAAATAGTTTCCCCTGTTCATGTTAATGCCAGCCGACCGTCGATAGGCTTGCGAAATGACCTGGCGCATTCTGTTCTGGCTCGCCGTCGCGATCCTCGCCGGTCCCGCCAACGCACAGGTCGCCCCGCCCGGCGCGGACGCCTCCGCGAGCTGGTACCGCCTCGTCGCCGGCAACGACATGACGATCGGCCATCGCTCGCAGCAGGTCACCCGCACCGCGCAGGGCCGCGAGTCGGTTAGCATCCAGGAAATCCTGCTGCAGGAGCCCGGCGACCCGGTCACCCGCGTGACCAGCCAGACCGTCATCAAGGAGGACAAGACCGGCCGCATCGTCTCGATGTCCGACTATAGCCAGACCGGGCGGAGCTGGACGCGCACCGTCGCGAAGATCGAGCCCGGCAAGGCAGTCATCACTCGCACCACCCGTTCGGACAGCCACACCGTCACCGTCGCGCTCCCGCCCGATGTCCGCTTCGATTCGGGCGCGGGGCTGCTGCGCGGCTGGGACGGCGTGAACCGCCTCGAATTCCTCAATTTCAGCCTCGATGCGCAGGCGGTCGAGCGGATGACGATCGAGGCGCTGCCCCATGCCCATGCATCCGGCGATCTCAGCGCGATCCGCAAACGCTATGACGGGCAGCAGCTCCGCGCGGTCGCCCGGCTCGAAATCGGCCCCGGCGGGCGGATCCTGTCGGTGATGCAGCCGATGTTCGGCACGCGAATCGCGATCCTTCCCGCCACCCGCGACGAGGCGCTCGCGCCGCACGCCCCCTTCCGCGTGCTCGCCACGGTGATGATCAAATCGCCGGTGCGCATCGCCCAGCCCGCGACCCAGGGCCATATCCGCTACCGCTTCGGCTTTCGCGACGGCATCGAATTCGCCCCGCCCGAAACCGGCGAACAGCGCGTGACCCATGCGGACGGCGAGGCGGTGGTCGATATCTGCGCAACCTGCGGCCCCGGCCTGCCGACCGACCCCGCCTATCTCGCCGATGCGCGCAGGGCCACGCCATGGCTCCAGAGCGGAAACGCCAGGATCGCCGCCATCGTCCGCCGCGTCGCGCCGTCTCGCGTCTCCGATTCGCGCAAGATGGACCTGCTCAGGGATGAGACGCTGAGGCACATCGTGCGGATCGACTTCACCGGCCATTTCTCGGCGCTCGAAACCGTCGAGCGCGGCGCGGGCGATTGCACCGAGGCGGCGGTGCTGCTCGCCGCCTTGGGCCGCGCTGCGGGCATTCCCACCCGGGTCGTCAACGGGCTGGTCTATTCGCGCGAACGCTATCACGGCGTCGGCAACGCCTTCATGCCGCACAGCTGGGTGCTCGCGTTCGTCGAAGGCCAATGGCGCAGCTACGACGCCGCGCTATTGGCCTTCGATTCCACGCATATCGCGCTCACCATCGGCGATGGCGACGCCCGCTCGATCAGCGCGGCGAGCCAGCTCGGCAGCCTGCTGATCTGGCGGGCGATGACCGAGGTCAGGACCCGCTGACGGGCGCCGCCGGTTTGGCGGCCTTGGCCGGCGCGGGCGTCTCATAGACCACCGGCATTTCGGGCAATCTGGCGTCGGCGGGGTCCTCGGCCGGCCTGGCCGCCTTCGGATCGGCGATCGCGCCCACGACGACGAAATCGTCCTCGGCCCACGCGTCGCCCTGCGACTGGCTCATCACGGTGACCTGCGTCACCGCCGACAGATCCTGCGCCGCCGCCGGCAGCGCCGCGCCCGCCGCAATCACTGCCGCCGCGATCAGCGGCAGCCGGTACGAAATCCGGGGAAACTCGGCCATGATACTTCCTCCTCCTCAGTTACGCGTTACTGGCGCGGCCTGCGCCGGGGTTTCATAGACGACAGGCATTTCGGGCAGCGTGGCATCCTCGGGCGCCTCGACGAACTCGACATCCGCCGGCCGGCCGATCCCGCCCACGACGATGAACAGTTCGTCGCCCTCGTCGGCCGGGGGTTCCTCGACAGACGCCGCCGCCACCGTCACGTCCGGCACCTCCTGCGCCGCCGCGGGCAAAGCCGCCACAGCGGCAGCCGCGAGCACCGCCGCGCCCAGCGCGCTGCGGACCGGCACCCGGTACGACACGCAGACTTCGGTCTCGCAATCCTCGAAAAAGGCGACACGCCCGGCATCGTCCATCGCGGTCAGGTCGGTCACCGGGCGCTTGCACATCCGGCACATGTCGCCGTCCATGATCGCGGCCAGATCGGCCTGGTACGGGCATGGGCTCTGGATCTTGGGGAACAGGGCCATCGCATTTCCTCCGCCGCATCGCCCGGACCCCTGCGGGACATGTCCGGATGCCCGCATTAACCTCCCGCTAGCCTTGCTCTTCTATGAACGAACAGGGGCGAGCCGCGCCTTGTCACGAGGTCGAAGATGGAATCGCAGCCCAGCACCCGCTCCAGCGCCCCCGCGATGGCGGGCGTCCGGCGCGCCGCGAAGCTGCTCGCGAACGCCCGGTTCGAGATCGTCCTGCTCGCCCTGCTGCTGCTCACCGTCGCCGCGGTCACCTGGCAGGACCGCTTCCTGCTGCGCACCACGGTGCTGACGCCGGAGAGTGTCGCCAGCTATCCCAGCCTGATCCACACCGACAATAATCCCGAGATAAAGGGCAAGTCCTCCGGCACCACGATCAAGCCGATGCACTGGACCTGCGATCTGCGCGCGGGCTTCGACTATCCCTATTGCGGCTATGAGGTCTTCTTCAACAAGGCCGGCACGACCAAGGGGCTGGATCTCACCAATTTCCGCTCGCTGACGATTCGCTTCCGCTACACCGGCCCGGGCAAGTCCTTCCGCGTCCACCTCAAGAATTTCGACCCGCGCTACGCCAGGGCGGTCGAGGACGATTCGTCCAAGTTCAATCGCGTCGAGGCCGACACCACGCCGGGCAAGGTGCAGCAGGTCGATTTCACGCTCGCCGATTTCGGCGTGGCCGACTGGTGGCTGTTCAAGCACAAGGTCGCGCCGCAGCTCAGCCATCCCCAGTTCGACAACATCACCTCGATCGACGTCCAGACCGGCACCGAGATCGCGCTGGGCCGCCACGAATTCCAGATCGAGGAAATCGTGCTGCGCACCGCGATCATGAGCGACGCGCAATGGTATCTCTCGCTGCTGGGTATCTGGGTCGCGCTGATCGGCATCTATCTGGGCTATCGCCTGCGCAACCTGAAGGGCGAGCTCCAGCGCCGCGAGGCGCTCCAGACGCTCACGCTACGCCAGGCGCAGGAAGCCGAGGAGGAGGCGCGGCAGGACCATCTGACCAAGGCGCTCAACCGCCGCGGCATCGCCGAACGGTTCGAGGCGCTGTCAAACGAGCCCAGCCCGCCTGCGGGCGTCGCGGTGATCCTCATCGACATCGATCACTTCAAGTCGCTCAACGACCGGTTCGGCCACAGCTATGGCGACGAAGTGCTCTCGACCATCGCGACGCTGATCCGGCGAAATGTGCGCGGCGGCGACGTGGTGGGGCGCTGGGGCGGTGAGGAGTTCCTCGCCATCTGTCCCGGCACCGACGCGCTCGAGGCACAGCACGTCGCCGAGAAGATCCGCCGCCGGATCGAGCATTTCCATTTCGGCGAATGCGAGCATGTCACTGCCAGCCTTGGCGTCCACTGGACCCCGGCAACCGGCCCAGACCTGACCGAGCTGGTCGGCCTTGCGGACGTGGCGCTCTATTCGGCCAAGCGCGGCGGCCGCAACCGCTGCTGCCTCTATCGCGCGGGAATGGCCAAGGCGGCGTAGGTTGAGGACTCAGTCACTCCCCGTCACCCCGGCCTTGAGCCGGGGTCCCGCTGTCTAACCTCATAGAAGAAGAAGCGGGATCCCGGCTCAAGGCCGGGATGACGGTATGAAATCGGGCACCAGTTGGGGTCTCAGCCTAGTCCAGCTTGATCGCGGGCTCCGGCGGCTCGGACCGTAGCGGCGCGGGCGGCAACGGCGGCTCGGGCATCGCCACCGGCTCGGGCGGCGGCATCGGGATCGGCAGGGGCGCCCCCGCCAGCGTCACCATCACCACCGGCGGTTGCGGAGGCCGGATCTGGGCGGGAATCCGCTCGTGCCGCTGCGCCATCGCCGGTGCGGGCACCAGCACCGCCGCCGAGGCCGCGACCAGCGCCGCCGCGACCGCGGGCCGCACATAGGCGGTGTAGGAAACGCACGCATCGCCCCCGCACGCCGTCAGGAACGCCGCGCGCTGCCCGTCATCCATCTCGGTCAGGTCGTGCACGGTGCGCTTGCACATCCGGCAGAAATCGCCGTCGATCGCCTCGTCGAGCCGGTCCAGATAGGGGCAGACACGCTCGATCTTCGGGAACAGGGACATGGCCATCTCCTTGGATGATACGTTGTTACATATCACATCCATGATCCGTATCAAGCACGATCCGTCCCGGCATGGTAATGCCCGATCATAACGGGTCCGAATCGGAGCAACGACTCCCCGCATCGAGATAAGGGGAAATTCCAATGGCGAATGGCGACGATTTTCAAAGCGCGAATGCAGTGGTGAACTGGTTCGACAGCGGCGGCGGGCTGCACATCCGCGTCTATGGCAGCGACGGCGACACCATCACCGAACGCTGCAGCGACGTGGGCACGTCGGGCTGGACCACCGGCCAATTCTCCCAGCCCGGCTCGCATGTCTCGGCGACCGTGTGGACCGTGAACGGCCAGCCGAGCATCCGCGTCTATTGCATCAATGGCGGCACGACGACCGAATGGTGCATCGACCCCGGCAAGAGCTGGTACCAGGGGACGTACACGCCCAGCTGAGGGCGGACCTGCTTGCTCCCCTCCCTCACAAGGGAGGGGAGAATTTCACTCAATCCAGATTGGGCCGCAGCCAGCGCTGCGCCTGCTCCAGGCTCACCCCGCGCCGCGCGGCATAATCCTCGAGCTGATCCTGCCCGATCCGCGCAACGCCGAAATATTCGGCCTGCGGGTGCCCGAAATAAAATCCCGAAACCGCCGCGGTCGGCAGCATCGCGAAATTCTCGGTCAGGGTGATCCCCGTCGCGTGATGCGCGTCGAGCATCTTGAACAGCATCGGCTTGAGGCTGTGCTCGGGGCAGGCGGGATAGCCCGGCGCCGGGCGGATGCCGCGATATTGCTCGCGAATCAGCGCCTCGTTGGTCAGCTGCTCGCCCTCGGCATAGCCCCAGAGCGCGGTGCGGACATAGTGGTGCAGCCGCTCGGCAAAGGCTTCCGCCAGCCGGTCCGCCAGCGCCTTGAGCAATATGTCCGAATAATCGTCGATCGCGTTCTTGAAGCGCGCCAGATGCGGCTCGATCCCGTGGATGCCCACCGCGAAGCCGCCGATCCAGTCGCCGTCATGGTCGATGAAATCGGCGAGGCACATATTGGCGCGGCCTTCGCGCTTGGCGATCTGCTGGCGCAGCATCGGCAGCCGGACATGGCTCTCGTCATCCATATGGACGATGATGTCGTCGCCTTCGCGCGCGCAGGGCCACAGGCCGGCGACGCCCTTGGCCACCAGCCAGCGCTCATCAATAATCTTGTCGAGCATCGCCTGCGCATCGTTGAACAGCGAGGTCGCGCTCTCGCCGACCACCTTGTCCTCGAGGATAGCGGGATAATTGCCGGCAAGCTCCCAGGCGCGGAAGAAGGGCGTCCAGTCGATATAGTTGCGCAGGTCCTTGAGGTCCCAATCGTCGAATGCATGCACGCCCGGCTGGCGCGGCTTGCCGGGCTTGAGGCTCATATCGGCCTCGAACGCATTGTCGCGCGCGGCGGCGAGCGGCACGAGCTCGCTCTGCCCCTTGCCCGCGCGCGCGACGCGGACCTGCTCATATTCGGCGGCGATCTTCGCGACATAATCGTCGCGGATCGTGTCGCTGACCAAGGTCGTCGCCACGCCCACCGCGCGGCTCGCGTCGAGCACATGGATTACCGGCCCCTTGTACGCGGGCTCGATCCTGAGCGCGGTGTGCACGCGGCTGGTCGTCGCCCCGCCGATCAGCAGCGGCATCGTCATGTTCAGCCGCTGCATTTCCTCGGCGACGGTCACCATCTCGTCGAGGCTCGGCGTGATCAGTCCCGAAAGCCCGATCATGTCGGCGTCATTCTCGTTCGCCGCCTCGAGGATTTTCGACCAGGGCACCATCACCCCCAGATCGACCACCTCGAACCCGTTGCACTGCAAAACCACGCCGACGATGTTCTTGCCGATATCGTGCACGTCGCCCTTGACGGTCGCCATGATGATCTTGCCCTTGCCCCCCTTGCCCTCGGCGCCGCCTTCCTCCTTCGCGGCCTCGATGAAGGGCAAGAGGTGCGCGACCGCCTTCTTCATTACGCGCGCGGACTTCACCACCTGCGGCAGGAACATCTTGCCCGATCCGAACAGGTCGCCGACCACGTTCATCCCGTCCATCAGTGGGCCTTCGATCACTTCGATCGGCTTGGCATAGGCGAGGCGGGCCTCCTCCGTATCCTCGACCACCCACTGGTCGATCCCCTTGACCAGCGCATGTTCGAGCCGCTTGGCGACGCCCCAGCCGCGCCACTCGGCCGCCTGCTTCTCGGCCACCGCGTCGGTGCCGCGAAACTTCTCCGCCAGCGCGACAAGCCGGTCGCCTGCCTCGGGGTCGCGATTGAGGATCACGTCCTCGCACGCGGTGCGCAGCGCGGGCTCGATCTGGTCGTAGACGTCGAGCTGGCCGGCGTTGACGATCGCCATGTCCATCCCCGCGGGGATGGCGTGATAGAGGAACACCGAATGCATCGCCTTGCGCACCGGCTCGTTGCCGCGGAAGCTGAAGCTCAGGTTCGAGAGCCCGCCCGAGATATGGACATGCGGGCAGCGCTTCTTGATCTCGCGCGTCGCCTCGATGAAGTCGACCGCGTAATTGTTGTGCTCCTCGATCCCCGTCGCCACCGCGAACACATTGGGATCGAAGATGATGTCCTCGGGCGGAAAGCCGATGCCGACGAGCAATTTGTACGCCCGCTCGCAGATCTCGACCTTGCGCGCCTCGGTATCGGCCTGACCGACCTCGTCGAACGCCATCACCACCACCGCGGCGCCATAGGCCATGCACAGCCGCGCATGATGGAGGAACTGCGCCTCACCTTCCTTCATGCTGATCGAATTGACGATCGGCTTGCCCGAAACGCATTTCAGCCCCGCCTCGATCACGTCCCATTTGGACGAATCGATCATCACCGGCACGCGCGCGATATCGGGCTCGGCTGCGATCAACTTGAGGAAGGTCGTCATCGCCGCGTGCGCGTCGAGCAGGCCTTCGTCCATGTTGACGTCGATCACCTGCGCGCCATTCTCCACCTGCTGGCGCGCGACTTCGACCGCCCTGGCGTAATCGCCCGCCATGATCAGCTTCTTGAACGCCGCCGATCCGGTGACGTTGGTGCGCTCGCCGACATTGACGAAGCTGGAGGAGGAGGGAGTCGAAGCCATTATCGTTCCTAATTCCTCCCCCGGAGGGGGAGGGGGACCATCCGAAGGATGGTGGAGGGGTTAGTTGCACCAAACGGACCGGCTCGCATGTGGAGACTACCCCTCCACCAGCTTCGCTGGTCCCCCTCCCCCTCCGGGGGAGGAATTTAGATCACGCCGCCATGATCATCGGTTCGAGTCCCGCAAGCCGCGTCCGGACCTCGGGCGTCACCGCCGTGCGCGGCGCCAGCCCCGCCACCGATCTCGCGATCGCCGCGATATGCGCCGGGGTCGATCCGCAGCAGCCGCCGAGGATATTGACCTGCCCCGCCTCGGCCCATTCGTGCACCAGCGCCGCGGTCTCCTCGGGCAGCTCGTCATAGGCGCCCAGCTCGTTGGGCAGGCCGGCGTTCGGATAGACCATGATCAGCGTGTCCGCGATCTCGCTCAGCGTCTTCACATGCGGCCGCAATTGCTGCGCACCGAACGAGCAGTTGAGCCCGATCGTCACCGGCTTGCAGTGCCGCACCGCGTGCCAGAAGGCCTCGACCGTGTGACCCGACAGATTGCGCCCCGAAAGATCGGTCAGCGTCATCGACATCATGATCGGCAGGTCGCGCCCCAGCGCGAGCCCCGCCTCGATCGAGGCCATGATCCCCGCCTTGGCGTTGAGCGTGTCGAACACCGTCTCGATCAGGATGAAGTCCACCCCGCCCTCGACCAGCGCATCGATCTGCTCGCGGTACACGTCCTTCAGATAGTCGAAGTCGATCTCGCGATAGCCGGGATCGTTGACGTCCGGCGACAGCGACAGCGTCTTGTTGGTCGGCCCGATCGCCCCCGCCACGAAGCGCGGGCGCCCGTCCTTCGCCGCATACTCATCCGCCAGCCGGCGTGCGATCTGCGCCGAGGCGAAATTGATCTCCTTGACCAGATGCTCGGCGCCATAATCGGCCTGGCTGATCCGGTTGGCCGAGAAGGTGTTGGTCGAGACGATGTCCGACCCCGCCTCCAGATATTCGCGCGTGATCGTCTCCGGCACCTCGGGCTTGGTCAGCGCGAGGATGTCGTTGTTGCCCTTGGGATCGTGCGTCAGCCCCAGCTCGCCGGCATAATCCTCGGTCGCGAGCTTCCAGTTCTGGATCTCGGTGCCGAATGCGCCGTCGGTGATCAGGATACGCTTGGCGGCTTCGGTCAGCAGTTTGTCACGCGCGGTCATTCACAAATCCTCCGTCACCCTGAACTTGTTTCAGGGTCCATCTCTCCACCCGCACTGCCATCGCCCGTTGCGCGATGGATGCTGAAACAAGTTCAGCATGACGGGGGAGAAGAAAGATCACGCCGTCACCACTTCGGCCACGGTCGGCCGGACCCCCAGCAAATGGCAGATCGCGTAGCTCAATTCGGCGCGGTTGAGCGTGTAGAAGTGGAACTGCCGCACCCCGCCCGCATAGAGTTTCCGGCACAATTCGGCCGCCAGCGTCGCCGCCACCAGCTGCCGCGCCGCCGGATGATCGTCGAGCCCTTCGAACAGCTTGCCCATCCAGCCCGGAACCTCGGTCCCGCACATCGCCGACATGCGCACCACGCTGGCATAGTTCATCACCGGCATGATTCCCGGCACCAGCTCGGCGTCGATCCCCGCCGCCGCCGCCGCGTCGCGGAAGCGGAAGAAGCAATCGGGGGTGAAGAAGAATTGCGTGATCGCCCGGCTCGCCCCGGCATCGATCTTGCGCTTGAGATTGTCGAGATCGGCCGCCGCGTCGGGCGAATCCGGATGGCATTCGGGATAGGCCGCGACTGAGATCTCGAACGGGTGGAGCTTCTTCAGCCCCGCGACGAGCGCCGCGGCATTCTCATAGCCGCCCGGATGCGACGAAAACTTCTCGCCCGCCCGCGGCGGATCGCCGCGCAGCGCGACGATATGGCGCACGCCCGCGTCCCAATAATCGTTCGCGACCGCATCGATCTCCTCGCGCGTCGCCTCGACACAGGTGAGGTGCGCCGCCGCCGCGATCACCGTCTCGCGCGCGATCCGCGCCACGGTGTTGTGCGTCCGCTCGCGGGTCGATCCGCCCGCGCCATAGGTCACGCTGACGAAGCGCGGCCCCAGCGGCGCGAGTGTCTGGATCGACTCCCACAGAGTCTCCTCCATCTTCTCGGTCTTGGGCGGGAAGAATTCGAACGACACGTCGATATCGCCCGCGACGTCCGCGAACAAAGGCGCCGCCAACGGGTCAACCTGGCTGCTCATGCCGCCTTCACTCTCTCTTCCTTCGACCCGGTCTTGCGACCCAGCCATAATTTCACCGTCAGCTCGCCACCGCCCAGGGTCTCGACCAGCACCGGGCTCAGCCCCTGCGCTTCGAACCAGCCAAGGATCTGCTCGTCCGAGAAACCGAGCCGGGCATGCGCGTCCTTGGTCCGCAATTCCTCGCGCTCGTGCGGCGCGAAATCGGCGATCAGCAGCCGTCCGCCCGGCGCCAGCACGCGCGCCGCCTCGGCGATCGCCGCCCCGGGCTGCTGCGCAAAATGGAGGACGTGGTGGAGGATCGCGGTATCGATCCCGCCATCCTGCACCGGCAGCGCGTACAGGTCCGCCTGACGCAGCTCGGCATTGCCGACATCGGCCAGCTTGGCCCGCGCCAGCCGCAGCATCTCGGACGAGCGGTCGATCCCCAGCGCATGTTCGGCGCGCGGGGCGAACAATTCGAGCATCCGCCCGGTCCCGGTACCGATATCGATCAGCGACCCCAGCGAGCCCTCACCCAGCACCCGGCCCATCGCGGCCTCGACTTCGCTTTCGGCGACATGGAGCGATCGAATCGCGTCCCAATCCCCGGCATGCGCCTCGAACCATTCGTTCGCCGCCGCCGCCCGGTCGGCGCGCACCGCCGCGAGCCGCGCTTCGTCCGCGACCGTCCAGTGATTGGGCTCGCGCCACGCATCGAGCGCCGCGAAGACGGGGTTCACCCGCGCCGCATCGCCCAGCGCCACGAACACCCAGCTCCCCTCCTTGCGCCGCTCGGCCAGCCCCGCGTCGCACAATATCTTCACATGGCGCGAAACCCGCGGCTGGCTCTGCCCGAGCACCTGCGCCAGCTCGCCGACGCTCAGCTCCATCGCCCGCAGCAGCGCGAGGATGCGCAACCGCGTCGAATCCGCCAAAGCGCGGAAGATGCCGAGGGACTGGTTCATGCCGGATAATGATATAAAGATATCTTTATATCAGGTCAACGCAGTTGCCGGATTCCATGCCGCGCTGTAGCTGATGTTCGTCACTTTCGAGAGGAATATCATGCGCAAGGCCATCCTCGTGCCCGTCATCGCCCTCGCCGCGTTCGGCCTGACAGGTTGCGGCAAGAAGGCGCCGAACGAGGCGCTCGAAGCCAATGAATCGATCGCCGGCGACAGCAACGCGATGGGCGAGGCGGTGAACGATCAGGAAGAGGCGCTCAACGCCACCTTCGCGAACAAGGCGGAGGAATATGACGCCATCTCCGCGGACAACGCCGCAGCGCCCACCGGCGGCAGCGGCGACGAGGAAGGCAGCGGCGACTAAGCGATGCGCTGCGCTCTCGTCATCGCGGTCCTGCTGCTTTCGGCCTGCCAGTCGGACAGCGATCCCGGCCCCGGCGAGGTCAGCGTGGGCGAGGCGCGCCAGCTGAACGAGGCGGCGGCCGCGACCGACATCAACGCCGCCGAATCCGCCCCCGAACCCGCCCCCGAACCTGCCAACGCCGCGCAATGACCGAAACCCGCCAGCTCGGCGCCAGCGGCCTCCGCCTCACCCCGCTCGTCCTGGGCGGCAACGTCTTCGGCTGGACCGCGGACAAGGCGGCCAGTTTCCGCATCCTCGATCGCTTCGCCGAGCGCGGCGGGGTGATGATCGACACCGCCGATGTCTATTCGGCCTGGGCGCCCGGCCATCGGGGCGGCGAGTCCGAGACGATCATCGGCGAATGGCTCAAGCAATCGCGCAAGCGCGACAGGGTGCTGATCGCCACCAAGGTCGGGATGCTGCCCTGGGACGGCACCGAAAAGGGCAAGATCAGCCCCGCGCGCATCGCCGCCCAGGCCGAGGCCTCGCTCGCCCGGCTCGGAATCGACGCGATCGACCTTTATTTCATCCACCAGGACGATCCCGATACGCCGCAGGAAGATGTGCTCGGCGCGCTCGCCAGGCTGGTCGATGCGGGCAAGGTCCGCACCGTCGGCGCCTCCAACTTCCACGCTGCCCGCCTCAAATCGGCGCTCGACATCGCCACCCGCGAGGGGCTGCCGCACTACGCGGCGCTCCAGAACGAGTATAATCTCGTCAGCCGCCACAAGTTCGAGGGCGAGCTGCAGGATCTGTGCGTCACCCGCAATATCGGCACGGTGCCCTTTTACGGCCTCGCCTCGGGGTTCCTCACCGGCAAATACCGCACCCCGGCCGATTTCGGAAAGAGCGTCCGCGGCGGCCGGATGCAGGCCTATCTCGATGGCAAGGGCCCGGCGGTCCTCGCGGCGATGGATCAGGTCGCCGCTGAAACCGGCGCCACCCTCGCCCAGATCGCCCTCGCCTGGCTCGCCGCCCAGCCGGGTGTCACTGCCCCCATCGCCAGCGCGACCAGCGCCGAACAGCTCGACGAACTGCTCGGCTTCTGGGACGTCAGCCTCAGCCAGGACCAGCTCGACCGTCTCTGCGACGCGGGCGCCTGACCACGCTCATCGCACCGGCAGGAACAGGTCGGTCACTGCCTCATGCTCGGGCACATCGGGCATGAAGGTTACGCGCTGGGCGAAGAAGGGAAAGTCGCGCAGTTCGAGGCCGCTTCGCGGCAGCCAGTCGGCGTAGAGGAAATTGGACCCCGCCGAGAGATCGTCGCCCGATCCGGTCTGCCGCAGCACCGCGCAGCGCCCCGCCGGGATCGCTCCCTCGATCACGCCATCGCCGTTCGGTTCGATTGCCCGGTCGGTCGCCGCGCACAGATCCATGCTGTAACGCTCCACTTCGTCGGGCGCCGAATGGAAGATGTTGAACGTCGCGCTGGTCCGGGGGCCCAGCCCCACCGCCTTGCGCCAGGCGATGAATCGCCGGAGCGTGTCGCCGATCCGCGCTGGATCGCCGCGATGCTCCATCACCGCGACCGGCGTGGCGGGGAAATCGACGATGCGGACCTGATCGTCGGTGAAATGCTGGGTCATGATGCTGCTCCTTGCATGGTTGAGCGGCGCGAACGCCGCATGCCAGGGAGCCCAGTCCGGATCGTCCCGAAAACCGCTCGGGCTCTGATCGAAGCGCTGGCGAAAGGCGCGCGCGAACGCTTCGGGCCCTTCGTAACCGCTGTCCAGAGCGATCCCCAGGATCGGCTCGCCGCCGCGATAGGCCAGCCTGTACGAGGCCCGTTTGAGGCGGACGAGCTGGACGTAGCGGTGAAGGCCGATCCCGAACATCGCGGAGAACTGGCGCTGGAAATGGAATTTCGAAAAGGCCGCGACGCCGCTCAGCACATCGGCGCTCAGCTCCTCCTCGAGATGATCGTCGATATAGGCGATCACTCGCTGCATCCGCGCATGATACTGGCTGGCCGCGTCCCGCTTCATCGTTCCTCCCTGGCGGGCCCGCGATAGTCCGCCAAGCCGAAGCGCGCCTTGCCGATCATGCGCTTTAGAGGATCGCCTTCTCCACTGGCTCGGTCCACCAGCTATTGTGCCGCCCGTCGCCGTAATTGACCGGCGCCGACGCCAGCTCCTCATGGCCGGCATCGTCGAGCGACATCACCTGCACCGACACGAACGCCCCGCCGATCTCGGGCACATTGCCCTCGCTGAACGGCGCGCAGCCGCAAGTGCCGCAAAAACGGTGCGTCCCCTGCATCGTTCCGAAGCGATAGTCGCGCAGCACCTCCTCGCCCGCCAGCAGCCGGAACTGGTCGGGCTTGAGCAACGCGCCCCAGTTGCGGCGCTTGGTGCAGATCGAGCAGTTGCACTTGCTCGTGCCCGCGGCGAGGTCGATGTCCGCCTCGAACTTCACCGCGCCGCAATGGCAGCTGCCCTGGTAGGTCTTCATCATCGCCTGTCTCCTGATTCGAACTGACGGGACTCGACCTACTGCCACACTGCTGCCAGCATGGTGTCAGCAGCATGGCAATAGGGTCCCGGAATGCGCAAAGCCGACCGCCTCTTCCAGATCGTCCAGATTCTGCGCCGCACCTCGCGGCCCATCACCGCCGATGCGATCGCCGAGGAGCTCGAGACTTCGAAACGCTCGGTCTATCGCGATATCGCCGCGCTGATCGGCCAGCGCGTGCCGATCCGCGGCGAGGCGGGGGTCGGTTACATCCTGGAGGGCGGGTTCGACCTTCCTCCGCTGATGCTCACCGCCGACGAGATCGACGCGGTCGCGCTCGGGGTACACTGGGTCGCGGGCCATGCCGATCCCGCGCTCGCCCGCGCCGCGCGCGATGTGCTCGCCAAGATCGAGAGCGTCCTGCCCGACGAACTGCGTCCGTTTATCGACGATCCCACCGCGCGCACGCCGCCCGCCTGGGACCGCTACGAGGACGGCATCGACGCCGCCCAGCTCCGCATCTGGATCCGCGCCGCGCGCAAGCTACGCATCGACTATGCCGACGAAAGCGGCGCGGTGACCGATCGCACCGTCTGGCCGCTGCTGATCGGCTATCTCGACGCGCGCCGCATCCTCGTCGGCTGGTGCGAGCTGCGGCAGGATTATCGCAGCTTCCGGCTCGACCGCATCCGCGCCGCCGACTTCCTCGACGATGCCATCCCCGGCCGCCCCGCCCAGATGCGCGCCGAATGGCTCAGGCGCGTCCGCCGCGACGCTACATCTCGAAGCTGACCGTCACGCTCTCGGCCGATCGTTCGGCCTCGCCATGATAGACCGCCTCGACATTGTTGCCGTCGGGATCGAGCAGGAAAGCGGCGTAATAGCCGGGATGATAGGGCCGCTCGCCCGGCGCGCCATTGTCGGTGCCCCCGGCCGCCAGCCCCGCCTTGTACCACGCCTCGACCGCCGCCCGGTCCTTCGCCTGAAAGGCGAGGTGCGTCGGCCCGGTCAGCTTGCCGGCCGCCGCCGGGCTGTCCGCGCTCGACACCGCCAGCTCGTCGAACCAGAAAAACCCCGCGCCTTCGCCGCCAAGCGGAATGCCCAGCACCTCGCACGATGCCGCATAGAAACGCCGGCTCGCGGCGAGGTCCTCCACCACCAGCTGGACATGATCGACCAGCCGGCCGCGATGGAGTTGCATGGCTGCCATGGGAACTCTCCTTCGCGCCAGCCAACCCCGATGCGCCCGCCCGGTTCCGCCGTTGCGGCGAACGCGGTAGGGCTTGCGGCATGACCGCCGAAACCGAACTCGCCATCCGCCTGCGCCGCGCCGCGTTCAACCGCGCGCTCGCCGAGGCCGATCTCGCCGCGATCCGCCCGATCCTCGCTCCCTATGCCGTGGTCGTCACCGGCACCGACAGCACGGTGCGCACCGATCGCAAGGCCCAGCTCGATATCTGGAAGGCCAATTTCGCCTCGCCCGAGCGCGCGATCTACACGCGCACGCCCGACACGATCCTCGCCTCGCCGGTCGAGCCCATCGCGCTCGAGCACGGAGCCTGGCAGGGCGTGATGGCCGCGACCGGCCAGGCCTTCGCGTCGGGCGCCTACACCGCCAAATGGCGGCGGATCGGCGCGGACTGGGTGATCGAGGCGGAGATCTACCTGACGCTGGCGTGACCCGTCAGGCGACGCCCAGCCTCCCCCGCTCCCCCTCGCGCGGCGCGGCGAGTTCCTCGGGGGTCACGAAGCCGGCGAGGTCCTCCGCCTCGAAGAAGGGCCGGATTTCGATCTCGCTGCGCCCGGGCCCGGGATTGGGGCAGCGCTTGGCCCAGGCGACTGCCTCGTCCATGTCCCTGACCTCCCAGATCGAGAAGCCCGCGACCAGTTCGCGCGTCTCGGCGAAGGGGCCGTCGGTGACGATGCGCTCGGGGCCGTCATAGACGACCAGACGCGAGTCCGCCCCCGATTTGAGCCCCGCGGCCGCCACGAAGACCCCCGCCTCGACCAGTTCCTCGGTGAACCGGTCCATCGCCGCAAACGCCTCCAGCGCCTCGGGGGTGGGCGCCATGCCCGCGCTCTCCGCATCGGTCTTTACGAACACCATCACCCGCATCGCCTGTCTCCTTGCCTGAGCCGGCCGCATCGGCCGCGCATCGGAACGACGAACGAGCGTGTCGGAAATCGACATCGCCGCGCAAATTTTTTCCGTGACCGCCCTCGCGCGGCGCCGACGCTCAGTTGATGTCCTGCCGCCGGAATACGAGCAGGGTCAGCCCCACCAGCCCGATCGCCCATGCCGTGATCGCCACGAACGATACCGCGTAGGAATAGGAGATGATGGTCCCGGTCGCGAGCTTGACCTGGAATGCCGTGCCGTCCTGCATCCAGCTCGACATATTGTCGAGATGGTAGCCCGGCAGGAGCCGATAGGGCAGCGCGGGCCATTCCATGCCGAAGGTGCTGAGCCAGGCGACGATCTTGCCGTAGAGCTCGTCCAGCGTGATCAGCACCAGCGAGATGATGACCGAGGCCAGAGTCGACCGCGTCAGCACCGCCGCCGCGGTCGCATAACCGGCGGTGATCAGCAGCGGCGCGATGCCCCGCAGCATCAGGTCGTAATGTCCGTCGAGCAGCGCGCCGAACGTGACTCCTGCGGGGACCGCCCCGCCCACCGCCGCCGTCCGCACATATTGCATCGCGACCGAGAGCAATGCCGTCGCGGTCCAGGCGAGGAAGAGCAAGGCGAACGCCACCGCATATTTCGACGCGATCAGCTTCCAGCGCGCGGCGTGCGGCACCACCAGCTTCCACGTGTTCCACCCATATTCGCCCGCGAAGACGAGCGCGAGATAGGCGGCGATGAAGTAGCGCCCCAGCGTGATCGTGGGGGTGTACCAGATCATGGTGGTGTCATCGATCCATCCCGCCGCGGTCACCGCGTCGGGGTTCTTGCCCTCCGCGAAGATCGCGATGGTCAGCACCACGAAGAACAGCGCCGGATAGATCCACACCAGCAGCCAGGTGCCCTTGTGCGGCAACAGCTTGGTCCATTCGGCGGAGATCGTGTTACGCATCGGCCGTCTCCGCGAGGTTCGTTTCGGTTTGCGTGATGGCGAGGAAGGCTTCCTCGAGCGTGCGCTGGTGCGGCGCGAGGCTGAACACATCGACCTTCGCCGCGACCAGACGCCTCAGTATCTCCGGGGCATCGGCCATTCCGGCGCGCACGTGCAGCGCATCGCCCTCCACCGAACACGCCCAGCTTTCCGCGAGCGCGGCGCGGGCGGCCTCCAGCGGAGTCGCCACGATATGGAAGCGCTCCTCGGTCTTGAGGATGCCGGCCACCGTGTCCTCGCGGATCAGCACGCCGCGGTCGATGATGCCGATGCGGTCGCACACCTGCTGCACCTCGTTGAGCAGATGGCTGGAGAGGAACACGGTCTTGCCATGCTCCTCGGCCAGCGATCGGATCAGCGAGCGCATCTCCTGGATGCCCGCCGCGTCGAGCCCGTTGGCGGGTTCGTCGAGGATCACCAGATCGGGATCGTTGAGCAACGCCGCCGCCACGCCCAGCCGCTGGCGCATGCCGGTCGAATAGCCCTTCACCTTGCGCCGCCCGTCCTTCTCCAGGCCCACTTGCGCGAGCAGCGCGTCGATCCGCTCGGGCCCCAGGCCCTGCGTCCGCGCCAACACGTCGAGATTCCGGCGGCCCGACAGGAAGGGATAGAATGCTCCGCCATCGACCAGCGACCCCAGCCGCCGCGACGGCTGGCCGTGGCGCAGATTCTGGCCGAACAATCTGACGGTGCCCGATGTCGGCGTGATCAGCCCGAGCAGCATCCGGATCGTGGTGCTCTTCCCCGCGCCATTGGCGCCAAGGAAGCCGTAAACCTCCCCCGCGCACACGGTCAGCGACACATTCTGCACCGCCTTCACGCCCCCGCCGCGCCTGCCATAGGTCTTGCTGAGATGCGCAATCTCCAGAACCGGGTTCTCACTCATCAGGCAGCCCCATCCCTCGATCCATCGACACAGGCATCGCGGCTCGCATGAGCCTCATTTGCTGTTTTATATGACTAATACACCAACGGCGGACGCGTCAAGCAGGGGATGCTCATGCGCGGCCGATAATGTCCGCTAGGAAGGCAGACGGGGATCCATGTTCCGGCTCCCCTTCGCGCGGATGTCGGCCAGCGGACCCGCGACTCTGGCGGGTCCGGCCGCCTTGCCGAGCAGGTCGGTCTCGATCCATGGCGGCGCGCTCGCCTTGGGCAGCGGCGTCTTCGCCGCGACGGTCAGCTGAAGCGTGGCGGGATCGAACGCGATCTCGGCATCGGCCATCACCGAATTCGGCTCCCAGCCATAGGCCGCGCGCCAGCTTGCCAGGTCGCTGTACCTGATGTCGCGCCAGGCTTCCGAAAGGCTGGCCGCGCCGGCGCTTCCCTCCAGCAGGCCCTGGAAGGCGGCGGGCATGTTCACATAGGCATTGCCGTCCGCCCGGTTGTTCCGGCTCAGGAAGACGATGCCGGCCTTGCAGTGCGCGAAGATGTTGCCGGCGACGGTATTGCCTTCCGCGACCGGGCGGCCCCGGTCGGGCCTCACGATCGCGAAGATGCCGGCATTGTCGCAGCGGCCGATCAGATTGTGCGTGACGATCAGGTTGCTGGTCGCGTTGTCGAAGATGCCCGATCCCGCGCATCCCCGCTGCCCCGGCGTGCCGGGCTCGGCGTTGCGCACGTCCCAGATGATGTTGTTGTCGATGGCGTTGTGTCCCGGCGTCATCTCGAAATGGACCGCGGCCGAGACCGTCTGGATATCGGCGAAGACATTCTGCGTGACGCGGCAATTGGCATTCTCGACGTCCCACCACGCCGCATTGCCATGGCGGATATGACGGATGACGTTGCGGCGGAACAGCATGTCCGTCGCGCGGTGGAACTTGGCGCCGGCGGCCTCCCAGCCGCGCTCGGCATCGGCCCAGCCGCACCACTCGATCAGATTGTCCTCGATCAGCGCGCCGCTGGTCCCCATCCCGCCGATCCCGCCGACTCCGCAGCAGCGGATCGTGTTGCGGCGGACGACGATCGACGTGCCGGGATGCGGCGCGCCGCTGCTGTTGCCGTCGAAGCCGATGGCGAGCCCGAGCCCATTCGCCCATTCGATCGCATTGTCCTCGAGGATCCAGTGATCGCCGCCCGCGAGCGACACCATGCCATATTGCGGAAAGGGATAGGCATTGCCGGCATGCTGGAAGATGAGCCCCTTCACGCGGATGAAACCGAGCCCGCTCTTTGCGGGGACGAAGGCGTGTTGGCGCGTCGTGGCCTCGATCAGGTGATCGGCGGGGGTGCCCGAAGCCAGCCGCACATAGATGGCGGTGCCCGAATGATCGGTCCAGAACCGCGCCGCGGGCGAGCCGCCGATTTCCTGCATGATCGCGCCGCCGCGCCGCCGCGCCGGCATGCCGTTGCGCGGCGCAGGCGGGCGCGTGAAATCGGGCATGGCGGGCAGATCGGGCATCGCCAGCTCGCGAAGCTGCTCCATCGGCTCGAGCGGCTTGCCGTCGGCGAACACCAGCCCGCGGCGGCGCAGATAGGGGCCCAGATCGACCTTGGACCCGTCCAGCCAGCCCCATGAGCCCATGATGCTGGGCAATGCGAACGGATTATAGGCGTCGGGGAACAGCGCGCCGGGAAGGTCGTGGCGCCAGATCGTGACATCCGGCGCGACAGCGGCCGCGCCGCCCGGCCCCGGCGGAATCGCCGCCTCCCGCCAGCCCTCGCTCAACACCTCCGAGCCCCGGATATGAACCGTCGCGCCGGGCGCGGCTTCATAGCTGATCATCGCGGCGGGACCGGTTCCGCCGCGCGCGGGGCGGACGCATTCACGATAGATGCCGCTGGCGATGACGACCCGCTCGCCCGGCTGGAGCAGCTCGGCGGCCCGGCCGATGGTGCGGAAGGGCCGCGCCGCGTCGCCCGGGCCCGCGTCATCGGCGGCGGGCGCGCGGTTATCGACATAATAGGTCTTGCTGAAGGTCAGCGGCTGTTCCCAGCGCGCGAATTCCGATCCGTCGGGCAAGCGCGCGCCGCTGGCGGTATTCGCGCCCGCTGCGAGCGCCGGGCTCCACGCACCGCTCCCCATGCTTGCGGCCGCGCCGAGCAGGGCCGCCCGTTCGAGCAAGTCGCGCCGGGCGATCGGGCGCCCGAAACCACCCGCCTGGTGCCGATCGCCCGCCAATGCTTCCTCGTCCGGTGCCACCGATCCATCTCCTGCGGGATGTTTCGCCGTACGTCCGCCACCGGCGCGGCGGGGTCAATCGGAATTGGGAACAACCCCGTCCTAATCCCCCGCGAACCCGAAGGGCGTCAGCCCGGTCTCGCGCTCGCTGACCAGCATCGCGCGGCCCGCGGGCGGCGCCGAGCGCTGCGGGCAATCGGGCCGGGTGCATGCCCGGCAGCCGAGCCCGACCGGCACCGCGCTTCCCCCAAGGTCCATCCCCCGCGCCGCCGCGAGCGTGCCCGCATCCTTCGCCGCCAGCCCGAGCCCGATCGTGAAGCGCGCGCGCACCCCACCGGCGCGTGAGCCCTGCGGCTGGACGGTGCGCGAGAGGGTGAACCAGCGCGTGGCATCTTCGAGCTCGACCAGCTGCCCGACGATCTCGCCTGCCCGGTCGAATGCCGCGAACAGGTCCCAGAGCGGGCACAGCCCCGGCCCCTCGGCCAGCGGCGACGCGCTCGCGCCCGAATAGCGTTTGGAGACCTGCCCGGCGCGGTCCACCCGCAGCATGAAGAAAGGCAGGCCGCGCGCGCCCACCCGCTGGAGCGTCGTCAGCCGGTGCGCGACCTGCTCGTAACCCGCGCCGAAGCGCCGCATCAGCAGCTCGATATCGTATCCCGTCGCCTCGCAGGCGCGCAGGAAGCGGGCATAGGGCATCACCAGCGCCGCGGCGAAATAGCCGGTCAGATGGCGACGATAGAGCCGCTCCGCGACCCGGTCCAACGCCGCGCCGCGCACCAGCGCGTCGATCTCGCTCCGCGCTTCCTCGGCCAGCTGCTGCGCCAGCGCGAAGCCGCGCGAGGCGGCGTCGAGCAGTTCGGAGAGCTGGAGCTGGCGCGCATGGAGGTCGAGCCGCTTGAGCCGGTCGGGCATCACCTCGACCGGCAGGATACGCACCGAAAGCTGGTGCTTGACCCGCAGCCGCTCGGCCATCGCGCTGTAGAGATCGCCCGAGCCGAGCCGGAGTTCGTCCGCCAGCGCCTCCGCCGCCGCGTCGAGATCGGCGAAATGGTTGCGCCACCGCTCGATCTCGCGCCTGACCGAAGCCGAGGGATCGGGGAGATCGTCCGCCGTCTCCGCGCCGCCCAGCCGGTCATAGGCGCGCGCGAACGCCTCCGCCCCGCCCGGCGCGCCGGCCAGCCATTCCTCGACCTGCGTCCGGTCCACCTCCAGATCGGCGAACATCGGATCGGCCAGCCGCCGCCTTATCGCCTCGGCGCCGCCGCCCGGCTCGCTCGCCGCCAGCGTACGCGGATCGAAGTCGAACGTCTCGGCCAGCCGCAGCATCACCAGCGCGCTCAGCGGGCGCTGGTTCTTTTCGAGCAGGTTGAGATAGGAAGCCGACATCCCCAGCATCTCGGCCATCGCCGCCTGGGTCAGCCCGGCGCTGCGCCGCAGACGGCGCACGGCATGTCCGGCGAAGAGCTTCTGGTCGGCCATCCAGCCTCGGATACGCGGAACGTCAGGGGCGCGAAGGCCCCGCACGCCGCCCTTGGGACTCGCGCCGGGGGACGCGGGAAGCGGCGCACAAGGCCTTCGCTGAGACCTCCCTGCCACGCAGGGCGCTCTTTGTAAAGATAATTACAGCACGACATCGAAATGACCAGCCAAGCCGACGCCTTGACCCTCCAAAGCCCGCTTATGGCCTCCACTTAATTCCACATAAGCGTATTTTGGCTCGCATCTGTAAAGGAGCCGACACGATGAACACCACCTTCGAAGACCTGATCCCCGCCCCCCAGGGCCGCTTCGAGGGTATCGTGCGTCCCTATACCGCCGACGACGTCGCCAGGCTGCGCGGCTCGCTCGCGATCGAGCATACGCTGGCGCGCAAGGGCGCGCTCAAGCTGTGGGAGCTGCTCAAGACCGAGCCGTACATCAACTCGCTGGGCGCCATGTCGGGCAACCAGGCGATGCAGCAGGTCCGCGCCGGGCTCCAGGCGATCTACCTCTCGGGCTGGCAGGTCGCGGCCGACGCCAACACCGCGGGCACCATGTATCCCGATCAGTCGCTCTACCCCGCCAATGCCGGGCCCGAGCTGTGCAAGCGGATCAACAACGCCCTGCAGCGCGCCGACCAGATCGAGCATTCGGAAGGCGGCGCCACCCGCGACTGGTTCGCGCCCATCGTCGCCGATGCCGAGGCCGGCTTCGGCGGCCCGCTCAACTGCTTCGAGATCATGAAAGCGTACATCGCCGCGGGCGCCGCCGGGGTGCATTACGAGGACCAGCTCGCCAGCGAGAAGAAGTGCGGCCATCTCGGCGGCAAGGTGTTGATCCCCACCCAGGCGCATATCCGCAACCTCGACAGCGCCCGCCTCGCGGCGGACGTCAGTGGGGTGCCCACGGTCATCTGCGCCCGCACCGACGCCGAGAGCGCGAAGCTCATCACCTCGGACATCGACGAGCGCGACCATGAATTCCTCACCGGCGAGCGCACCGCCGAGGGATTCTTCCGCCTCAAGGACGGCACCGGCGTCGATCACTGCATCAAGCGCGGCCTCGCCTTCGCCAGCCATGCCGACCTGCTGTGGTGGGAGACCTCGAAGCCCAATCTCGACGACGCCCGCCGCTTCGCCGAGGCGATCAAGCGCGAGCATCCGAACAAGATGCTGGCCTATAATTGCTCGCCCTCGTTCAACTGGGAGAAGAATCTCGACAAGGACGATATCGCCCGCTTCCAGCGCGAGATCGGGGCGATGGGCTACAAGTTCCAGTTCGTCACGCTCGCGGGCTTCCACCAGCTCAACTACGGCATGTTCGAGCTGGCGCGCGGCTACAAGGATCGCGGCATGGCGGCCTATTCGGAGCTCCAGCAGGCCGAGTTCGCCGCAGAGGTCAACGGCTACACCGCGACCCGCCACCAGCGCGAAGTCGGCACCGGCTATTTCGACCTGATCGCCCAGGCCGTGGCCGGCGGCGAGAGCTCGACCACCGCCTATTCCGAATCGACCGAAGCCGACCAGTTCAACAAGCAAGCCGCGTAAAGGAGCATCGTACCATGACCGAACCCCAGCGCAGCCGCGCCGTCTTCTCGACCGAGGACTTCCGCCTGATCCGCGAAGCCGTCGGCACCCATCTTCAGAAGGTCAAGGATTCGCCGGACTCGGTGAAGTTCTCGAACCTCTACCACCGCCTCGGCCGCGTCGCTTAGCGCGCGAGCCTCCGACTTTCCTGGGGAGGAAAGGGCGCCCGTCGGACTCCGTTCCGGCGGGCGCTTCCTCGCGAATAAGGTTCGAGAATGCACGAAATGAACCCATTTGGTAAAATGTTCTTGATTTGTTCTTCGGTTTGTGCCATTGGTGCCTCCAGGATGAGGGGGTGCTCATGCAAGGCGAACGCAGGCAGGGAAAAAACCGGGCCAATTTGAAATTTATCTTCGCACCGGTCGTCGGGGTGGCGCGGAGTTCAAATTCAACCCATGGCATGATCCGCTCGACGGTCGCTTCACCTTCAGCGGCAGAGGCGACTATTATGGCGCCGGTGGGCAGGACAGAAGCGGGACGTCCGGGAAAACTCGGAATCAGTCCCCGTCACAGCAACGTGCTCGGCCAATCGCGCGCAATAGCCAGCCGCAGCGGGAAGCCGGGAGATCGCAGGAACAATCTCCTTCGCGTCAGCGGGCCAAGCCATTTGTTGGCGAGGGCGGAAGTTTCGGCGGCGGCGGCACTAGCGGAGCATGGGACGAGCCCGGCAATCAAAGTCGCTCCAATAAGCCGGGAGCAGCAGCCGGCGCTTCGGCCCCTGTCAGGCCCAGTCCGATACGCCAGCGAGGGCAAACCTCTCAGCCGACGGTACGTAGCACCCAGCAAACCGACCGAGCGACACCGGCTTCCGGCGGGTGTCGCGCAACGGCTATCAATATGAGATCGACGGCGCCAACCGCACACGCCGTGTATCCGGCAATCTCACCACCAACACCGCGCAGACAAGATCGCAAGCCGCCCAGCGCACGGCAGGCGTGCCGGATCGGCTACAATCGGATCACGGCGGCCACTATGTCGCGCGACGGTTCAACGGCCCCACGAACGACTTCAACCACTTCGCACAAGATGCGAATTTCAACCGTAGCGGCTACGCGGCCCTGGAGAATCAATGGGCGGCGGAGCTTCGAGCCGGACGAACCGTGTGGGTGGACATCCGTCCCACCTATGTCGGCAATAGCCGACGTCCTTCCATAATCACGGTTGTATATCGCGTGAATGGCGGAGTGCTTCAAACGCGCATATTTTCCAATAAGTCCAAGCGGAGGAACCGATGAACGACGCGTTTGAGCAGGTTCTCCGCGAGATCGGGGAGGCGATCGCAGCGGATGTTGGCGGGGATCCCGAAGGCACCTTTCTGTACGCCGAGCCGGGGCCTGCGGTCCTTGCCGCATCACTATACAAGGATTTCGGCGATCGCGTTGTCTATTATGTCATCGGCATGGAGCTTTGCGACAAGGTACTCGACGCCTGGGAAATGGCCGAGCCCAGCAATCAGTGGAGCGCGCTCCATTATGCGATCACAGATGGCCGATTCGACGTCCATTTCGACTATCCGGAAGACTGGGTGGAAGGCGAACATTTCGATGAACGCTGCGACCGGGTGACCGATGCAAAATATGGAGACCGGACGATCGAATACCCGCCCTTTGGGCCCGACGAGGAGTAACTACGCAGGAGGGACGGGTCACCCCGTCCCGTCCCCCACCAGCCCGATCCGCGCGTCATGTTCGGCCTTGCCGAAGGGGAAGCGGCGGTAGAGCAACGCCGCGCTCATCCCGAGCGCGAAATAGAGGCCGGCGAAGATGATCGTCAGCCGGTCGATCGTACCGCCCGGCACCGTGCCGGGCGCGGCGCCCTCGGGGAAGCCGACCGAGGAGAGGATCCAGCCCGACAGGAAGATGCCGAGCCCCGTCGTGCATTTCTGGACGAAGAAGCCCCCCGCGAAGAACACGCCTTCGGACCGGCGCCCGGTGGTCACTTCCGAATGCTCGACGACATCGGCCATCATCGATGCGCCCAGGATGGTCGAGGAGACGCTGCACATCGCATTGACCGCGAAGATCGAGAAAAGCAGCGGCAGCATCACCGCGCTCCCCGGCTCGGGAAACAGCCCGGCGAGCCGCAGCACATAGGGCGTGCAGATCAGCACGGCCGCGCCCGTCATCGTCAGCGTCGCCGCCAGCGGCTTGCCGATCCGCGCGGCCAGCCGCGGCGCCAGCACGAACGCGCCGAGCACCCCGATGAACAGCGAGCCCGCCAGATACATGAAGTCCGCGCCCTTCATCCCCCACACATGGGTGTAGAGATAGTTGGAGAGCGAGAAGCTGATCCCCTGCGCCGAATAGAAGCAGATTCCCGCCCCCATCAGGATGATGAAGGCATGGTTGCGCACCGTCTCGCCAAGCTCACGGAAATGCTCGCCGACGGTCTGCCTGGCGATCTCGGGCTTGGGCAGCCGCTTGATCTCATGATGCGTACCCCCCGCCGACACCAGGATCGCGAACATCATCGCCAGCGCCCCGCCGATCGAGAAGCCGACATAGCTCTCACGGTTGAGCAGCCCGGTCTCTTGCCCGGGCAAGGGCGCGAGGAAATAGCCATAGGAGGCGACCAGCATCGCCATCCCGCCCGCCCAGCCGAACAGGTAGCGATAGGCCATGATCCGGGTGCGTTCGTCATAGTCCGCGGAAAGCTCGGGGCTCAGTGCCTGCGAGGGCACTTCATAGGCCGAGACCGCGCTGCGCACGACCACCGAGCAGACGAACACCCAGACCAGCAGCGCCGACTTGGACAGCTCGGGCGGGTTCCAGAGCAGCAGCCAGCCCACCGCGATCGGCAGCGCCGCGGCATACATCCACGGATGCCGCCGCCCCCAGCGGCTCCGCGTCCGGTCCGACAGCGTGCCGATCAGCGGGTCGATGAACGCGTCGAGCAGCAGCGCGCACAGGATCGCGAGCCCGACCTGCGAGGCGGGCAGGCCCATGACCTGGTTGAAGAAGAAGAGCAGGAAGGTCTGGAAGCCGAAATCCTTGACGCCATAGGCGACCGCGCCGAAGCCGTATGCCAGCATCGTCGGCTGCCCGAGCCTGCGGACCGGCGGCAGATTTCCGGCCTCTGGCACAACCGACATTCCACTCTCCTGCTATTTGGCGCGCAGCATGGGAGGGGCGCGCGGGCGCGTCAATCGAAAGCGGTTGGAAGATCGGGTATGGCCTTGCCGCGTGCGACTGCGGCGGTATAGCAGGCACGCTTCGAACGAAAAGAACGGTGAGGATGGCGCTCGATCCCGAAATCTTCGACACGCTGATCGATACGATCCGCCGCTTCGTCGCGGAGCGGCTGCGTCCGCTCGAGGGCGCGGTCGAGGACGCGGATGCCATCCCCGAGGATCTGGTCGAGGAGATGAAGGCGCTCGGGCTGTTCGGGCTTTCGATCGCCGAGGAATATGGCGGGCTGGGCCTGACCATGACCGAGGAATGCAAGGTGGCGATCGAGCTGGGCCGCACCACCCCCGCCTTCCGCTCGACCTTCGGCACCAATGTCGGGATCGGCTCGCAGGGCATCGTCCTCGCGGGCACGCCCGAGCAGAAGGCCGATTGGCTGCCGCGCATCGCGAGCGGCGAGGTCATTTCGAGCTTCGCGCTGACCGAGCCCGATGTCGGATCGGACTCGGGCGCGGTGAAGACCCGCGCGGTGCGTGACGGCGACGTCTATCGCATCACCGGCACCAAGCGCTTCATCACCAATGCCGACAAGGCGCATGTCTTCACGCTGATGGCGCGCACCGGTGAGGAGCCCGGCGGGCGCGGCGTCTCGGCCTTTCTCGTCCCCCGCGACCTGCCCGGCCTCAGCATCGGCGAGCCCGAGAAGAAGATGGGGCAAAAGGGCGCCAAGGTCGCCGACGTGATCCTCGACGATGTCGCGGTCCCGGCCAACCTCCGCCTCGGCGGCGAGGGGGAAGGCTTCAAGATCGCTATGCAGGTGCTCGATCGCGGGCGGCTGCATATCTCGGCGGTGTGCATCGGCGTGGCCGAGCGGCTGATCGCCGACTGCGTCGCCTATGCCAGCGAGCGCAAGCAGTTCGGCAAGCCCATCGCCGAGCACCAGCTGATCCAGGCGATGATCGCCGATTCGAAGACCGAGGCAATGGCCGCCCGCGCGCTGATGCTCGAGACCGCCGCCGCCAAGGATGCGGGCCAAAACACGACGATGGAGGCGGCCGCGACCAAGTACTTCGCATCCGAGATGGTCGGCCGCGTCGCGGATCGCGCGGTGCAGATCTTCGGCGGCGCGGGCTATATCGCCGATTACGGCATCGAGAGGCTTTACCGCGATGTGCGGCTGTTCCGGATCTATGAGGGCACCAGCCAGATTCAGCAGCTCATCATCGCGAGGGAGACGATCAAGCGCGGGGGCTGACCCCAGCCGTCATGCCAGCGAAAGCTGGCATCTCAGACGGCAGAAGGACCACGGTCGCCCCAAGCGGCCAGAGATCCCAGCTTTCGCTGGGATGACGAACTGGAGAAGAAGACATGGATACCAACAGCCTGTTCCGTCTCGACGGACGTATCGCGCTCGTCACCGGGGGATCGCGCGGGATCGGCCGGATGATCGCCGAAGGCTTCATCCAGTCGGGCGCCAAGGTCTATGTCTCGTCGCGCAAGCCCGAGGCGTGCGAGGAGACGTCCGCCGCGCTGGGGGCGAACTGCATCGCGCTGCCGATGGACATCTCGACCGTCGAAGGCTGCAACGCGCTCGCCGCCGAGCTGGCGAAGCGCGAGAAAAGGCTCGACATCCTCGTCAACAATGCCGGCGCCGCCTGGGGCGCCCCGTTCGGCAGCTTCCCCGAAAGCGGCTGGGACAAGGTGATGGACCTCAACGTCAAATCGCCCTTCTTCCTCACCCAGGCGCTCCACGAACTGCTCAAGGCCGGCGCGAGCGAGAAGCAGCCCGCCAAGGTGATCAACATCACCTCGATCGACGGCCAGCGCGTCAATCCGTGGGAGACCTACAGCTATCAGGCCTCCAAAGCCGCGCTGATCCACCTCACCCGCCGCATGGCGGCGCGGCTGATCGAGGACCGGATCGTCGTCACCTCGCTCGCCCCCGGCGCCTTCCCCAGCGACATGAACCGCGCCGCGCGCGACCATGGCGAGGGCGTCGCCAGGCGCATCCCGGCGCAGCGCGTGGGCTATGATGAGGACATGGCCGGCGCAGCGATCTACCTCGCCAGCCGCGCGGGGGATTATGTGGTGGGCGAAACGCTCACCGTCGACGGCGGCGTCGTCAACGCGAACATGGGCGGCAGCATCGACGCCTAGGCCAGATGGCGGTCGCACTCGGCAAGCGCGGCGGCGAGGTCCCAGCCCTCCGCCGCCGCGAGGACGTAGAGGTTGCGCGCATCGCGCCAACGCTCACGGTCGTCCTCGATCAACGCGCGCAGCCTGACCGTGTTCGCCAGCCCGATCGGGTCGGGGAACGTCGCGCGATAGAGCTGCTCGGCGCGCTCCAGCGCATCGCGCGCCGCGTCGCGATCGCCGGCCGCGGCGGCAAGGTCACCGATATGGCGCAGGCAATGCGCCAGTTCCGCCGGTTCGGCCGATGCGTCGGCCGCGGCGCGGTAGAGCGCCAGCGCGGCACCGGCATCGCCGCCCTGGCGCGCGGCCCGCGCCCGGGCGATCAGCGCCTGGGGGATCGCGCTCAGCGCGCGATCCCGCCCGCCGCGAGCACGGCGAGAGTCACCAGCTCGCTCGCGGTCGCGGTCATCGGGGCGATCTGGACGGGCTTTTCCATCCCGATCAGCATCGGCCCGATCGTCGCGTCTCCCCCCAGCTCGCGCAGCAATTTCGCCGAGATGTTGGCGGACTGAAGCCCCGGCATGATCAGGATGTTGGCCGGGCCCGAAAGCCGCGCGAAGGGATATTTGGCGAGCTGCTTCGGATTGAGCGCCACGTCGGGCGCCATTTCGCCTTCATATTCGAAATTGACGTCGCGTCCGTCGAGCACCTTCACCGCGCCGCGCAGGCTCTCGAGCCAGCGCCCTTCCGGATTGCCGAAGGTCGAATAGCTGAGGAAGGCGACGCGCGGCTCATGCCCCATCCGCCGCGCCACCGCTGCGGTCTGTTCGGCGATGTCGGCAAGCTCCTCGGCGTTGGGGCGCTCGTTGACCGTGGTGTCGGCAATGAAGACGGTGTGGCTCTGGCCGACCATCACATGCATGCCGAACGGCGTGCGGCCGGGCTCGACGTCGATCACCCGGCGAACCTCGCGGATCGTCTGCGCATAGGTGCGCGTCAGGCCGGTGATCATCGCGTCGCCTTCACCCAGCTGGAGCAGCATCGCGCCGAAGATGTTGCGGTCGCGATTGACCATCCGCGCCACCTCGCGGCGCAGATAACCGCGCCGCTGGAGGCGCTGGTAGAGAAAGTCGATCATCCGGTCGACCAGGGGCGAATTGGCGCTGTTGTGCAGCTCGAACTCGGCCGGATCGGCACCCAGCGCGCGCAGCCGCTCGTGCACCGTCTCGCGCCCGACCAGCACCGGCGTGCCGTAACCGCCTTCCTTGAAGGCGATCGCCGCGCGCAGCACCACTTCTTCCTCGCCCTCGGCGAAGATCACCCGCTTCGGGTTGGCGCGCGCGCCCTCATAGGCGAGCGTCAGCACCGAAGTCGTCGGGTTGAGTCGCGCGCGGAGCTGCTGGCGATAGGCGACAAAGTCCTCGATCGGCTTGGTCGCCACGCCCGAATCCATCGCGGCCTTCGCGACGGCGGCGGGAACGATTTCCATCAGCCGCGGATCAAACGGCGCCGGGATGATATATTCCGGGCCGAAGCTGTGATGGACGCCGTAAGCCATCGCGACTTCCTCCGGCACCTGCTGGCGCGCGAGCTGGGCGAGCGCGTTGGCCGCCGCGATCTTCATCTCGTCATTGATCGTGGTCGCGCGCACATCGAGCGCGCCGCGGAAGATGAAGGGGAAGCCCAGCACATTGTTCACCTGGTTCGGATAGTCCGAACGCCCCGTGGCGATGATCGCATCGGGCCGCGCCGCCTTGGCGATGGGCGGCGAGATCTCCGGATCGGGGTTCGACATGGCGAAGATGATCGGCTTGGGCGCCATCGTCGCGAGCAATTCGACCGGCAGCGAATTGGCCGAGGCGAGCCCGAGGAACACGTCCGCCCCGTCGAGCGCGTCGGCGAGCGTGCGCCGTGTGGTGTCGACCGCATGCGCCGACTTCCACTGGTTCATGCTCTCGGTGCGGCCCTGATAGATCACGCCCTTCTGGTCGAGCATCAGCAGATTGTCGTGCGGCAGCCCGGTCGCCTTGATCAGCTCGGCGCAGGCGATCGCGGCGGCGCCGGCGCCCAGCATCACCACCTTGGTATCCTTGATGTCGCGCCCGGTCAGGTAGAGCGCGTTGATCAGCCCGGCGGTGGCGATGATCGCCGTGCCATGCTGGTCGTCATGGAAGACCGGGATGTTCATGCGCTCGCGCAGCGTCTGCTCGATCACGAAGCATTCGGGGGACTTGATGTCCTCGAGATTGATGCCGCCGAAGGTCGGCTCCAGCAGCTCGACCGCGTCGATGAAGCGTTCGACATCCTCGGTCTTGAGCTCGATATCGATCGAATCGACATCGGCGAAGCGCTTGAACAGGACCGCCTTGCCCTCCATCACGGGCTTGGAGGCGAGCGCGCCGAGATTGCCCATGCCGAGGATCGCGGTGCCGTTCGAGATCACCGCGACCAGATTGCCCTTGGCGGTGTAATCATAGGCGGTGGCGGGATTGTCCGCGATCGCCTGCACCGGCACCGCGACGCCGGGCGAATAGGCGAGCGCCAGATCGCGCTGGGTCGCCATCGGCTTGGAAGCGATGATCTCGATCTTGCCCGGGCGGCCTTCCGAATGGAACAGCAGCGCCTCGCGCTCTGAAAACTGAACGTTGCTGTCTTCGGACATTTGGCTCTCCCGGGGATCGCCGTTCCTTTAGGGGCGCGCCGCGCGATGTTCCACCCTTGGATGCAACTCAACTCAGGCATTTGAACGCGAGACGCGCGCCAGCGCCACGTGCGCCGACAATTAATTCTCGCGCAATCTCACGACTATTGTAAGATTACTGCGAGTCGAGGCGTACAAATTGTCTATGGAGGTTGGATATGCCGTACGTAGAAACCGCTAATGTCGCGATGTATAAGGGCGCAAATTGGGATGGATTGATCAAGACCGTCCCTAACTGCACACCTGGAAGCGCCCGCATCATCGCGACACTGGACCCCGATGTGGACTTTTTCTTTTTCTGCCGCGATGGGATGGTGCTGGAACCGACCAACGGAAATCCAGAGCGATATTTTTCTCCAGGCGACGCGGTATTCTTCTCGGGTCAGCCCCAATGGGGCAGTGCCCCGCAGTGCGACGGCTATCTCAAGGACAGCGTCAACGTCGCCTATGTCGGCAATGACTGGAGCGGAGCGGCAAGCACAGGCGATTATACCACCGCGCAGGGCCTGAATGCGGTCGACATCGTCTGCCTGTTCGCCGCCAATCTCAACATCACCCCCGCTCAGGGCGCCCAGCGACTTGCACCGAACGTGAATGTTCCCGCGGGGGGCACGCTCGCCTGCATCAACACCGTAAACCTGCCGGTGCTGCAGACCGGGGTCGCACCCCTGCAGCAAAAGGGGATCGCGGTGCTGCTGACATTGCTCGGCAACCATGATGCCGCCGGCTGGTCGAATTTCAACGACGATGCCGCGGGGCAGGCCGATGCGGCGCTGTTCGCCGAGCAGCTCGTCGATGCGGTGCGGACCTATGGGCTCGACGGTATCGATATCGACGACGAATATTCCAGCCCGACCTGGACCAACAACGGATCGCTCGCGATGGTGACGACGCTGCTGCGCCAGCAGCTGGACGCCGCGTTCGATCAGAGCAGCCAGCCCAAGGCGATCACCAAGGCTCTGTGGAGCGATCTCTACGACCCCGATGCGTTCGGAACCGACTGGAACGGTCACAGCCTCGCCTCCAATCTCACCTATGGCTTCTACATGGGCTATGGCTCCGAACCGCAATATGTCTTCAGCGGCTATCTCAGCGCAGGCATGACCACCGCCAAGCTGGGCATGGGTTTCTGGACCGGCCAGCCGAGCGGCGATCCCGCGGGCGATATCCAGTGGCTGAAGACCAACGGCTATGCCGGCTATATGGTCTATGCCTGGGGCGAGAGCGGCAATACCCAGCTGATGGGCACATTGGTCAATGCCTGGATGGGGCCGGGCAACTGGAATCCGTGAGCGACGCCGAATCGGAGTTTGTCGCGGCGGGGCGGCTTCGCTAAGCTGCCGCGACATGTCCGCCGCCGGCACCCCGATGATGCAGCGAAGAACGGTAAGCCACTTGCTTCTCGCAAGCCTGGTGTTCGCGGCGAGCGGGCGCTCCCAAGCCGGGCCGATCGCCGCCGAAGAAAGCGCCGACGAGGCCGCGCTGCGGAGGACGCGCGAGGGGATCGGCGCGGCGTTCCGGCGCGGCGATGTGACGGGCGTGCTGGCCTATCACCACCCCGAGATCCGCAAGGCGCTGGGCTATGACCATGTCGTAGCCGGGCATGCCGCGCTCGCCGCCGAGCTGACGGCGAGCTTCGCCCAGGCGATCGTCGAGTTCCCGGAGGATATCGGCGAGGACCTGCTGATCCGCGGCGACACGGCATTTTACCAGGCCCGCTTCGCGGCGCGCGTGACGCCGAAGGCCGGGGGCGAGGCGGCGATCTATCGCGGCCGCACCCAGATGTTGCTGATCCGCTATCCCGGCAGCCCGAGCGGATGGGCGATGCTGCGCGAGATGATCCAGGCGCAATCCTGAACCGACTTGTCCCCAGGAAAACCCGGCCCGAAGGTTGATCCGCGAACGCGTTTCGCTACCCAAGCCCCATGGCCGGCGCCGCGACCCCGATGATGCAGCAATATCATGCGCTGAAGGCCGAGGCCGAGGATTGCCTGCTCTTCTACCGGATGGGCGATTTCTTCGAGCTCTTCTTCGACGATGCCAAGATCGCCAGCGCGGTGCTCGATATCGCGCTGACGGCGCGCGGCGAGCATGACGGCGACCGCATCCCGATGTGCGGCGTGCCCGTCCATGCGATGGACGGATACCTCGCGCGGCTGATCAAGGCGGGGCACCGCGTCGCCATCGCCAACCAGATCGAGACGCCCGAGCAGGCCAGGAAGCGCGGCGGCTCCAAGGCACTGGTCGCGCGCGCGGTCGTCCGCGTGGTGACCGCGGGCACGCTGACCGAGGAATCCTTGCTCGACAGCCGGACGGCCAATTGGTGCGCGGCGATCGGCGAGGCGGGCGGACAGGTCGCGATCGCCTGCGCCGATATCTCGACCGGGCGTTTCGAGATCGTCGAGAGCGATGCCGACCGGGTAAGCGCCGAGGTCGCCCGGCTCAGCCCTGCCGAGACCATCGTGTCCGAAAGCTCGGCCTTCGCCGAGCTTTCGACGCTTCAACGCTCGCGGGCCGATTTCGACAGCGGGGCGGGCGAGGCGCGGCTCAAATCGCTGTTCGGCGTGGCCACGCTCGATGGCTTCGGCACCTTCTCGCGTGCCGCGCTGGCGGCGGCGGGCGGGCTGGTGGCCTATCTTGATCACACCGCGCGGGGCGCCCTGCCCTTTCTCCGCCCGCCGCGCATCAGCCGCACCGACGCCTGCATGGCGATCGACGCGGCGACGCGCGAAAGCCTCGAACTCACCGTCAGCAGCGCGGGCACGCGCAAGGGCAGCCTGCTCGATTCGGTCGACCGCACCGTCACCGGCGCGGGCGCGCGGCTGCTCGGCAGCGACATCGCCGCGCCGCTGATGGACAGGGCGGCGATCGAGGCGAGGCTCGATTTGGTCCGCCGCTTCGCCGACGATGCCGGCCTGCGCGACATGGTCCGCGGCCAGCTTCGCGCGCTCCCCGATATCGGCCGCGCGCTCGGGCGCATCGCCGCCGGGCGCGGATCTCCCCGCGATCTCGGCCAGCTTCGCGACGGGCTCGACGGCGCGTGGCGGCTGGCCGAGCGGCTCTCGGCGCTCACCGACAAGCCGGCGCTGCTCGCGGGACTCGTCCCCCAGCTTCAGGGCCATGGCAGGCTGATCGACCTGCTAACCCGCGCGCTCGTTCCCGAACCGCCGATCGACGCCGACAAGGGCGGATACATCGCCGAGGGTTATGACGCCGCGCTCGACGATCTGCGCGATGCCGGCGCGGGCGGACGGCGCGTGATCGCCAGCCTCGAAGCCGATTACAAGGCGCGCACCGGCATCGCCTCGCTCAAGATCCGCCACAATGGCGTGCTCGGCTATCATATCGAGGTTCCCGCCCGGAACGCCGACCCGCTGATGGCGCAGGATAGCGGCTTCACCCATCGCCAGACGCTCGCGGGTGTGGTGCGCTTCAACGCGCCCGATCTCCACGAAGCCGCGATCAAGGTAACGCAGGCGGGCGCCCACGCCCTCGCGGCCGAGGCCGCGCATCTCGAGGATCTTACCGCAGCCGCGCTCTCCGCCCGCGAACCCATCGCCGCCACCGCCGACGCGCTTGCCCGGATCGACGTCGCCGCCGCGCTCGCGGAGCGCGCTGTCGAAGGCGGCTGGGCCCGCCCGAGCCTCGTCGATCATGCCTGTTTCGAAGTCGAGGGCGGGCGGCATCCGGTCGTCGAGGACGCGGTCGCGCGGAGCGGCGGGCGGTTCGTGGCGAACGATTGCACCCTGTCGGAGACCAGCCGGCTCTGGCTCGTCACCGGCCCGAACATGGGCGGCAAATCGACCTTCCTGCGCCAGAATGCGCTGATCGCCGTCCTCGCCCAGGCCGGCAGCTACGTCCCCGCCGCCCGCGCCACGCTCGGGCTGGTCGACCGGCTGTTCAGCCGCGTCGGCGCCTCGGACAATCTCGCGCGCGGCCGTTCGACCTTCATGGTCGAGATGGTCGAGACCGCCGCGATCCTGGCGCAAGCCACCCCGCGCAGCTTCGTCATCCTCGACGAGGTCGGACGCGGCACCTCGACCTATGACGGCCTCGCCATCGCCTGGGCCGTGGTCGAGGCGATTCACGAGGATAATCGCTGCCGCTGCCTGTTCGCGACGCATTATCACGAGCTGACGCGGCTGGCCGAGCGCTGCGACGCGCTCACGCTCCACCATGTCCGCGCGCGCGAATGGAAGGGCGATCTGGTCCTGCTCCATGAAGTCGCCGAGGGCCCCGCCGACCGCAGCTACGGCATCGCCGTCGCCCGCCTCGCCGGCCTGCCCCCCATCACGATCAAGCGCGCCAAGGCGGTGCTCGACAAGCTCGAGGCCGGCCGCCAGAAAACCGGCGGTCTGGCGGCCGGGCTGGACGAACTTCCGCTCTTCGCCGCAGCGGTTGAAGCGATGGAGGAAACCGTCGACGCCGTGCGCGCCGAACTCGACGGCCTCGATATCGACGCGCTGTCCCCGCGCGAAGCACTGGAAGTCCTGTACCGGTTGAAATCGCTCGCGACCGAGCGCTAGCCGCCCCGCCCTTCCGCATATTTCGCCGCCCAGCGCAGCGCGTGCGTTTCGTCCTGCTTGCGCACCTCGGGCACCGAAATCGCCGCCGCCGGATCGATCGTGACCCCGAGATAGTCGGCCACCTGCCGCGTCGCCCCCGCCGGATCGGCGACCACATCCTCGTACCATAAGGTCAGCGGCGAGAGGCGCATCTCGCGAAACATCTCGTCCCACGCGCCCTGGTGAATCTCGATCCAGCGCTCGGCGCCTTCCAGGTCGGCTTGCGAATATTCGGGCTCGGCGCCTTGCCCCGCCTCCTGCTCCGCGCGCCACACGCCGGAGAGGATAGCGCGCGCATAGGAGACGGTGTGCGCCACCCGGTCGCGGCGCTGGAGATAGACGATTTTCGGCGGCGTCCCCGCCATCACCGTCGCCATCACCTGTTGCAGCAGCCCGGGATTCGCTTCCTGCAGCGTCTCGAGCTGCATCGGAAAAGCCTTGAACCCGAAAACCCCGTTCGGGGTCGTCCGCCGCCGCCGCACCGATCGCCACAGCCGGTCCTGCTGCTCTGGCATGCCCTTGGCGAATGCGTACGGCCCGGCCTCGAAATTGAGATATTCGAGCGGCGCCCCGAGGCACCCCGTCCCCCACAACAAATGGCTCAGCCAACTGCTGCCGGTGCGCGGCACGGTCGCGAGCATATAGGTGATGCGCGGCTCGCCTTCGATCGGCGGCAGATCGAACTTGCCCTCATAGCCGGTATCGAAATCGAACATTGCCGCCCCGCAATCAGTTGGCTTGCGATAGCGTGCCTGCGCTTGCGGCGCGAGACCCCCGCCTTCGCCGGGGCTGCGGGCATGTTTCACATGCCCTTGAATGAAAGAGGCCGCCGGATCCCTTCAGGGACCCGGCGACCTCCGACATGGTCAGCGGTCGGAAGCTCCGAGCGCGGGAGACCATGCGGGCCGCTTGCTTTCAGCTGGCGAGCGTTGATTGGAGGAGGATACCTCCCGCTCGCCCTACGGTCGGAGGGCTTCCGACCGCGCCTTCAACTCAGCGGCGCGTCTCCCGAACGAACTGAACCGACCCCATTGCTGAACCATGAGACATCGGATCACCTCCTTTCGCTTGTTGAAACGGCGTACCCTCGCCGGGCACGTCAACTGTTTGAATCAGCGCGAGTCGCAGAACAAGTCTTGTATTCAATTTTATTTTGGACGATTCTCACCGGCCTGCGCGTTTCGGCTCACGGCTTCCTGAATCGATAGACCACACGGTCGGTCCGGCCCCGGATCGCGGGATCGAACACGCCCTTGCTGTGATCGTCATCGGCCATGCGCAGCACCGGACTCTCGGCCTCGAGCACGAAGCCCGCCGCGGCGAAATCGGCCTTGATCACTTCGGGATCCATCCGGTGCCATTTCTCGACCGCCGCCCGCGTGTCGCCGGGGACCGCGACATGATCGATCACGCCGACGATCCCGCCCTTCCTGGTCGCCGCGAACAGCACGCGCAGGAACGCCGCCGGATCGGTGCGCGGGATTTTGTACTGCGTGCTCTCCCAGTAAAGGTCGTGATAGACCAGATGGAGCAGCGAGAAGTCGAGGCTGTTCGCCGGCGCCGCGAATTCGCCCCAGGCATAGGGCGAGACAGTGACGTTGGGCGCGCGCCCGGTCAGCGTCGCCCATAGCGCCTTGGCCTTGTCATTCTCGTAGAACTGGGTCGGCTCATAGGCGATCACCTTGCCGTTCGGCCCGACGATCCGCCCCATGATCTCGCTGTAATAGCCCGCGCCCGCCATGATGTCCGCGGCGGTCATCCCGCGCTTCAACCCCAGGAATTCGAGCACCTCGGCGGGCTTGCGGCCGGCGTCGAGCGCGACCTGGTCGGATGGGCGGCCCGGCGCGGTAACGGCAGCGGCATAGTCCGCGCTCGTCTGCGCGATGGCGGGGGTGGCGGCGCATATCGCCGCGCCGATCAGCGCGGCCTTGATCCAGTGACGCATGTGAGTCCTCCGAAAAGCAATATGCGCAGACTGCGCCATCGCTATCCGGCGATCAACGGCAATCCTCGATCACACGATGAATCTCACCCCAGGCTGGGACGACCAGGGGCGGCTGGCCCTGTCCTTCGATCGCGAAACGGCCGCGGCTATAGGCCATCGCGTCGAGCAGCGAGTCGCGCGGCGTCAGCTCGACCGCGCGATAGGGCGGCGTGCCCCCGGTCGGCATGGCATTGAGGCTGCGCAAGGTGCTGGAGGTCCGCACCGTCATCGTCCCCTGCCCCTCGCCCCGCCGCGAAAGATAGACGCGCGCCCGCGCCCGGTCGCAGCGCAACGTCAGGTCGGCATCCTCGCCGATCCGTCCGAACAGCGCGATGCTGCCGCGCTCGTCCTGGCGATAGACCCAGCTCCCCGGTGTCGCGGGCCAGTCGCGCCAGTCCGCGGCGGCGGGCGTCGGCATGGGCGCCGGGGTCGGGGTCGGGGTCGGACGCGGTGGTGGCGGGGTAAGCGACGGCAGCGGAACCGGCTGCGCCGGCGGCGGCACGATCTCGGGCGCGGCGCACCCGTAGAGTGTCGCGGCGATCGTCAAAAAGGCGGGAAGAACGAGGGAGACCCGGCTACGCATCGTCCCCTTATGGGGGCTGGCGCGGCGGGGCTCAACCGGGGATCGGCGATTCAGGCGGCGCGGCGGCGCATTTCGACTCGCTCGACATGCGCATAGAGCTCCTGCTCCTCGCACAGGATGCGCGCGGCAAGCTTGCCCATCATCACCTCGGTATCGGCGCGAAAGCCGATCCAGTTGCGGTTGATGCGGTCGACCGGCCAATCGGAGATGAAATGCGCATAGGCGGCGCCCAGCGCACCGAACTCCTGGCGATAGCGCCACGCGATCGCGGTCGCGACGGCGTCGCCCGATGCCAGCAACCGGTCATAGATGCCGCTGTCCTCGACCGCGCAATGGTCGAGCAGCGCCTGCGCCAGCCGCCAGCGCAAAGTTGCGACGGCGGCGGCGTCGGCGACCGGCGCGGCGACGATCCTGAGCATCTGCTCAGCCAGCGCCTCGAGCTTCCGGTGCTCCTCGCAAAGTCTTGAAATGCCTGTCATCGCCACACACTCGCTTGATCTGCATCAAGACATGCACGCGGCGCCCGGTTCCCGCCATTCCGTAACTTCCGCAGTTACGGGTCCGTAATTTCCCTCATCCTGGCCCAAAAGGAGGCAAGTAAAGCCAAAGTTGTCTGAAGTGTTTCTAAAGTGTTGTCGTGGTCTTAACCGCGTCGAGCATTCCGGGCAGCCAGTCGCCGGTCTGATCGCGCAGCCGGAACGTGTTCGTATAGCCCCAGGCGCAGGTCTGAACCCCGATCGAGGCATAGGCGCTGGTCATCTGGCGATAGTATAGGATGCGCTGGCTCAGCGGCACGCCGGGATCGTCGATCGCGCCATATTCGCCCACGAACGGCACCCGGCCGGTCCGGGTGATATAGTCGCGCACCTTCTGCAGATTGCTGTCGAGCCCCGCATAATCCGCCGCGCTGCCGAAGACGCGGCCCAGCGCCGGAGTCGGCGTCACCCAGGTCGCGCCCTGATGCGTGAAGTCGAACGGGTCATAGGTGTGGATCGTCGGCACCACATAGGGATCGCTGGGCAAGGTCAGCGTGGCGAGCGAATCCACCCCGCTCCAATTCTGCCCGCCCACGATCACCGGACGCGTCGGATTGGTCGCGCGGACATTCGCCAGCGCGGGGTTGAGGATGGTCAGCAGGTTCGAATCGTTGAGATTGGTGTTGGGCTCGTTGATCAGTTCGAACCAGACGCTCGCATCGGGATAGGCGGCGAATTCGGCAGCGATCTGCTTCCAAAGCTCGGCGAAGCGCGTCGCATGCGCGCCGGGATTCTGGAACAGCTCCTCATAATGGTGGATGTTCAGGATGACGTTGAGCCCCGCGGCATTGGCGGTCGTCACCACATGCTTCACGCGCGCGAGGAAGACCGCGTCGAGCGTATAGGGCGCCGCCGCCAGCGCATGTGCCGACCAGCGCACCGGCAGCCGGATCGTGTCGAACCCGGCGGCGCGGATGATCGTCATGTCGCTGTCCTGGATCGCCCGGCCCCAATCGCCTTCGTTGGGCGCTTCCAGCATATTGCCCATGTTGACGCATTTGCCGACCGGAATGTGGATTCCCGTGGTCGGGACTGCCGCCGCGACGGGCGTGTAGGTCGGCGTGGGCGTGGGAGTCGGCGTCGGGGCGGGCGGCGTGGGAGTGGGCGTCGGCGCGACGATCACCGGCCCGCCACCTCCGCCACCGCCGCCGCCAGATGCGCCGGCCGCGCCGCACGCCGCGAGACTCAACACCATCACGCTCGAACCGAAACGCATCGCCTTCATCGCACGCTCTCCCGATGCTTGCGCATCCTCGCTTCCCGCGGCGCTGTCGCCGCGCCCTTATGTCAACGTTGACGGTTTGCACCCGCGCGCGCAGTTTGCGCAAGCGAATGTTCGCGGCCAATGTTCGCGCCGGACAGGGAGAGGACAGGATGACGACTTCACGCCGCGACGCGCTGACGCTGGGGCTGGCGGGCGCCGCGGGAATCGCCATGCCCGGCCGCGCCGCCGCGAGCGAACCCTGTGCGCCCGGGCCCAGGCAGCGCCCCGGGATCGAAGGCCAGCGCCGCGCCGATCTCGGCAATGGCCGCTTCCTCAATCCGGTCCTTTCGGGCGACCGCCCCGATCCCAACATCCTCAAGGACGGCGACGATTACTACGCCAGCTATTCGAGCACGTTCTACTATCCCGGCATCGTCATCTGGCATTCGCGCGATCTGGTGAACTGGACCGCCATCGGCCCGGCGCTGACGAAATATATCGGTTCGGTCTGGGCGCTCGATCTGGTCAAGCATGACGGGCGCTATTTCATCTACATCCCGGTCTACGACCCCGCCGTCTCGAGTCCGCGCGGCCCCTTCAAGAACTATGTGATCCACGCGGAATCGATGCGCGGGCCGTGGAGCGATCCGATCGACCTCGACCTGATCGGCTATATCGATCCCGGCCATGTCGTTGGCGAGGATGGCAAGCGCTATCTCTTCCTCAACGACGGCCACCGCGTGAAGCTCAGCGCCAACGGCCTGCGCCGCGACGGCCCGGTCGAGCAGGTCTATGCCGGCTGGCCGATCCCGCGGGATTGGGTGATCGAGGCGCCGGCGCATGAAGGCCCGAAGCTGCTCCGCCACAATGGCTATTTCTATCTCTTCTCCGGCCAGGGCGGCACCGCGGGCCCGCCCACCAGCCATATGGTGGTGGTCGCCCGCTCGCCCTTCATCGACGGTCCGTGGGAGAATTGCCCGCACAACCCGATCGTCCGCACGGCGAGCGCCGCCGAACCCTGGTGGTCGCGCGGCCACGCCACCCCGGTCCAGGGACCCGCGGGCGACTGGTGGATGGTCTATCACGCCTATGAAAACGGATACCGCACGCTCGGCCGCCAGATGCTGATCGAGCCGTTCGAATGGACCAGGGACGGCTGGCCCCGCGCGACCGGCGGCACGCTCGACCGCGCATTGCCGAAACCGCGCCGCGCGGCGGCGGGGGAACATGGCCTCCCCCTCTCCACCGATTTCAGCGATCCGATGCTGGGCACCCGCCTCGCCTTCTACGACCCCAAACCCGGCTATCTCGACCGCGCGAGAATCGAAGGCGCCAGTCTGCTTCTCAAGGGCCAGGGCACCGGCCCCGCCGGCTCCTCCCCGCTCGCTTTCATCACCGGCGACCGCAGCTACGACGTCAGCGTCGATATCGAACTCGAAGGCGCAGCCGAGGCGGGCCTGCTGCTCTGGTACAATGACAAATTATTCTGCGGCCTCGGCACCAATGGCGAATGGCTGCGCACCTACAAAACCGGCGGCAACTCGACCTACCCACCCCCCGGCCCCGCCGCCGGCCGCCGCTTCGCCATCCGCATCGTCAACGACGCCAACGTCACCAGTCACTTCATCCGCCCGTACGGCGGCGAATGGCGCAAGGTGATCGATTACGAAGTGGCGGGGTATAACCACAACATGGCCGACGGCTTCCTGAGCCTCAGGCCGGCGATCTACGCGAGCGGCGAGGGCAGCGCGCGGTTCCGGGGGTTGCGGTACCGGGCGCGCTGATCAGGCGGCGCGCGGGACGATCCGGTCGAGCTCGCCGTTCAGCGCGCGCTTGGCTTCGAGCAATTCGAAATCGATCTGGAGGCCAAGGAAAAAGCCCTCTGACATGCGGAAATAGCGCGCCAGACGCAGGTCCAACTCGCCATCCATCGGCCGCTCGCCGCTAACCACCGCCTCGATATCGCTCGCAGTCACACCGATCGCACCCGCCAGCGTCGCCGCGTCGAGATCGAGCGGTTCCATGAACTCGCTAGCCAGCAACTCGCCGGCATGGGAGTTATGCAGCCACTCCGGGTTAGTGATAGTCCGTGATCTCGACACCGTCCGCGCCTCCATTGCGCCAGACGAAGCATATACGCCATTGCTTGTTAATGGAAATGGAGTGCTGACCGGCCCGGTCATCCTTGAGCGCATGGAGCCGGTTGCTCGGCGGATTTCGAAGGTCGTCGAGCGTCTTGGCTCGGTTGAGCAGCCGAAGTTTGTCTCGCGCGCGATCCTGCATATCCGGCGGCAGCTTGCGGCTGCGCATGCCGTTCCAGATCAGCTCGGCTTCTCGATCTGCAAACGATCGGATCATGGCCTCAAACTATCCATTCTGACCCAGTTTTCGTCTCCCGGTCGAAGGACATGCCAAAATCGCCAGCCGTTCACATTTGTGCCCGAAATAGCGCTTGCTGCATCCGATGGGCTCGTGCGGGCGACACCATCATGGCCGACCCAGCGACCTCCGCTGATGCTCGCTAGGTAGGTTGCGCCCTTGTAGGTCGCCCGGAACTGAGTGCCTTCGGGGAAATGGATACCGTTGAACCACGTTCCGCCAAGCGCGCCTGCCAACGCGTTTGCAGAGAAGCCATCTTGGGCCGTTCCTGGTGGAAGTCCGCCACGAAGCAACGCATTAGCGCCACCAAGCACGCCACGCGGAGGCGCATCGGCAAACTGCGCAAGAGCATTCTGGGCAGGCAGCTGTAATAGCCGACGCAGCACAGCATTGTAAGAATCCGCCTCGGACCGCCGCAACGTCGTAAGTGCCTTAAAGACGTCGAAATCAATCTCGATCTGCATACCGAATCTCCTCGGCGAAGATCGGCATCTATCATCGACAAAAATAGTGCGTCAACAGGTCAACGCTTCCCCCCACCCCATTTCGTCCGCGATTGCTTCCCGAACCGCCCCTTGCGAGTCCCCGGCTTGCCCTCGTTGCTCCGCCCCATCACCGGCGCCTTGTGCTCGCCCGCGGGCAGCCCCAGCTCCTCCGCCTCCAGCGCGCGGATCTCGTCGCGCAACCGCCCGGCTTCCTCGAACTCCAGGTTCGCGGCGGCATCGCGCATCTTCTTTTCGAGCTCCTCGATGTACGCGCGCAGATTGTGCCCGACCATGTGCGGGCGGTCCTCGACGATCTCGACGGTGACCTGATCCTTGCTCGCCACATGCGCGATGATGTCGCCGATATTTTTCTTCACCGTTTCCGGCGTGATGCCGTGTTCGGCGTTGAAGGCGAGCTGCTTTTCGCGCCGCCGCCCGGTCTCGGCGAGCGCGCGCTCCATGCTGCCCGTCATCCGGTCGGCATAGAGGATCACCCGGCCCTCGACGTTACGAGCGGCGCGGCCGATGGTCTGGATCAGCGAGGTCTCGCTGCGCAGGAACCCTTCCTTGTCGGCATCGAGGATCGCGACCAGCCCGCACTCGGGAATATCGAGACCCTCGCGCAGCAGGTTGATGCCCACCAGCACGTCATAGACCCCCATGCGCAAGTCGCGGATCAGCTCGATCCGCTCGAGCGTCTCGGTATCCGAATGCATGTAGCGGACCTTCACGCCCGCCTCGTGCATATATTCGGTCAGGTCCTCCGCCATCCGCTTGGTCAGTGTGGTGACGAGCGTGCGATAGCCTTTGGCGGTGGTCGCCTTGCACTCCTGGATCAGGTCCTGCACCTGTTCCTCGACCGGCCTGATCTCCACCGGCGGGTCGATCAGACCCGTGGGCCGGATCACCTGTTCGGTGAAGACGCCGCCGGTCTGCTCCAGCTCCCACCCGCCCGGCGTCGCCGAGACATAGACGGTTTGGGGGCGCATCGCGTCCCATTCGTTGAACCGCAGCGGCCGGTTGTCGATGCAGCTCGGCAGGCGGAAGCCGTACTCCGCCAGCGTGATCTTGCGCCGATGGTCGCCGCGCGACATGCCGTTGATCTGGCCGATCGTGACATGGCTCTCGTCGACGAACAGCAGCGCATTCTCGGGCAGATATTCGAACAAGGTCGGCGGCGGCTCGCCCGGCAGACGCCCCGTCAGGAAGCGCGAATAATTCTCGATCCCCGCGCAGCTCCCGGTCGCGGCGATCATCTCCAGGTCGAAATTGGTCCGCTGCTCCAGCCGCTGATGCTCGAGCAGCTTCCCCTCGGCCTCCATCTCCTTTAGCCGCTCGGCAAGCTCGTGGCGGATGCCCTCCATCGCCTGCTTGAGCGTCGGCCCGGGCGTCACATAGTGGGAGTTGGCATAGACCCGGACATAGTCGAGCGACGCCACCTTGCTCCCCGTCAGCGGGTCGAACTCGACGATCTCCTCGATCTCGTCCCCGAAGAACGAGATGCGCCACGCGGTATCCTCATAGTGCGACGGGAAGATCTCGAGGCTATCGCCGCGCACCCGGAAATTGCCGCGCGCGAAGGCCGCGTCGTTGCGCTTGTACTGCAGCGCGACCAGCTTGCGGATGATCTCGCGCTGGTCCTGCACCTGACCCTTTTTCAGGTCGAAGATCATCGCAGAATAGGTCTCGACCGATCCGATGCCGTAGATGCACGAGACCGAGGCGACGATGATCACATCGTCCCGCTCCAGCAGCGACCGGGTCGCGCTGTGCCGCATCCGGTCGATCGCCTCGTTCACCGAGCTTTCCTTCTCGATATAGGTATCGGAGCGGGGGACGTACGCCTCGGGCTGGTAATAGTCGTAATAGCTGACGAAATATTCGACCGCATTGTCCGGGAAGAAGCTCTTGAATTCGCCATAGAGCTGCGCGGCCAGGATCTTGTTCGGCGCGAGGATCAAAGCGGGGCGCTGCAATTCCTCGATCACCTTGGCCATGGTAAAAGTCTTACCCGACCCCGTGACCCCCAGCAGCACCTGGTTCTGCTCGCCCGCGCGCGCCTGTTCGACCAGCTCCGGGATCGCCTGGCGCTGGTCGCCATTGGGCTGATAGTCGCTCACCAGCTTGAACAGCTTCCCGCCCTCGGCCTTGGGCGGCCGCTCTGGGCGGTGCGGCACGAAGGCGGGCCCGGTCTCGGGTTCGGCCAGGCTGGTGCGAATCTGGATTGCCATCGCTTCACGATATGGTGATTCTACCGCCGGCCTGCAACAAAGCGGGAACGGCTTTCAGGGAGAAGAGGCTATGCGCAATATCCTGCTCGTCAGCGCTGCCGCGGTCGCGCTCGCCGGCTGCAACCAGAATTCGGTCTCGCTGACCAACGCCTCGCCCGAGGAAGTGGCCAAGGCCGCCAAGGACAGCGGCATTTCCTTCACCCCGGGCGAGTGGGAAACCACGGTCGAGATCGTCGAGGCCGAAATCCCCGGCATGCCCAAGGGCGCGGCCGACCAGATGATGCAGAAGGGCGCCGCCAAGACCCAGAAGCACAGCTACTGCATGTCGGCCGAGGAAGCGTCGCACCCCGGGGCGGGCCTGCTCACCGGCGAGGACCAGAAGAAGAGCAAATGCACCATCGAGAAATTCTCGATGAGCGGGGGCCATATCGAACAGACCGTCTCGTGCCCCGATCCCGACGGCAAGGTGGCGATGCGGATGGTGACCACCGGAAATTATACACCGACCTCGATGAACGGCACCGCGAGCATGGACATGGACGGGTTCATGAAGATGAAGATCCGCGCCAACATCTCCAGTCGCCGCGTCGGCGAGTGCAAGCCGGGCGCCAAATGATCGGCTATGCGATGGTGGGCAGCAACGATCTGCCCCGGGCGCGCGAATTCTACGATGCGCTGTTCGCCACGATCGGGGTGGGTGTGCTCGCCGAATTCCCCAATGGCGCATGCGGCTATGGGCCGAACTGGCAGGTGCCGATGTTCGGTCTCGGCAGGCCCCATGACGGCCAGCCCGCCACCGCCGGCAACGGCCAGATGATCGCGCTCGTCATGGACACGCGCGACAAGGTCGATGCGATGCATGCCAAGGCGATGGCACTGGGCGGCAAGGACGAAGGCGGCCCGGGCGTGCGCGGCGAGGAAGGCGAAGGCGCCTTCTACGCCGCCTATTTCCGCGACCTCGACGGCAACAAGCTCTGCGTGTTCAGGACCGGCGGGCCCGAATAAATCCTCCCCCGCCAGGGGGAGGTGGCAGCGAAGCTGACGGAGGGGGAGGACTCCCTGCCGCCAGTGGGTCGCTTACCTCCCCCTCCGACGCCTTCGGCGCCACCTCCCCCTAGCGGGGGAGGATTGGGGGAAAACCATCCGCCGCTTCTGCGATCACCGGATCAAGGGGCGGTCCCATCCTCCAGGATGACGCGGCCGGCGGGCGGAACGCGCACCCGCAGCCGGACGAAGGGCACGCCGGGCCGCTGGCACAGGCTCACGGGCAGATAGACCGCGACCCGCTCCTTCGTCTCGTCGTTGCGCAGCTCGAACCGCCCCGGCACCGCGCACGCCTCCTGCCGCTTGAATGCGGTGGGAAACAGTGTCGCCCGCATCGGATAGATGCCCGGGCTGTTGAGCATGTTGTCCGACCAGACGGGCTTCCCGCCTTCCATGAAGGCGGTGTCGAGAAACATGCCGGTCAGCATATAATCGCGGGTCTCGTTGATGATGATCAGGCAGCCGAACCGGCGGCATTTGTCGTTGTGGCGCTTCTCGACCGCGAATTCATAGACGGCTTCCTGGACCATGGTCTCGCTGCGCGACCGGGGCTCCGTCCATTCGCCCTGCGCATAGGCCGCGCACGGCTGGAGCGAGGCGATCAGCAGGGCAATCAGGCATCGCGCGGGCTTGAGCATCCAATCCTCCCGCGCTCAGGCTATCATGCCTGCCGCCGGTACGCGATCCGCCACATGATCACCCCGATCAGCGCCGCCGCCGCCGCGAGCACCGCGCTGGTCGCGAGCGCGCTCAGCCAGACATAGATCCAGGTCCGGTTGTCCATCACCGGCATGTCGAGCATCCCGAAGCCCCAGGTCTGCGCGCCGACGAAGATCGCGAGCGCCGAAAGCGCGCCGACCATCGCGGCATGCCGGGCGCGCCTGAGCCCCGCGACATGCAGCACCAGCCAGAGCGGCCCGACCACCGCGGTGATCCCGATCGCGACGAAGACGGTGCCGAGCAGCCAGCTGCCGGTCAGGAACATCGGATTGCGCTCGCCAGCGATCAGCCGCAGCGCAACCACCAGCGCGCCGCCCAGCCCGCTCCCCACGGCAAGCGCCAGCCCGACGCGATCGAGCGTCGCGTCATAGACATGCAATGCGCGCACGGCGCTCTCTCTCACGTGACTCGACCCTTCCCCGGTGCGCGCGCAAAATAGCCCGCCGCGCCTTTGTCCTCAAGCGCTTGTGAAACGCCGGCTTAACCGATTTGAAACGCCGCAGGGGCAGGGTTCGGCGTTCGGACGAGGGGGATTCTCGCGATGAAGATGAAGCTGCATGTCCCGGCGCTGATGCTCGCAACCGGTTTGCTCGGCGGCTGCGGTCCCGCCGTCGACAATGCGGGCAATATCCCGCGACTCGGCCAGTGGCAGCGCGAATCGAAGCTGCTCGCGCTCGTCGCCAACGATGTCTGGATCGACCGCAAGGACGCCCCGTTCAGCCTCCCGCCCGATTCGACCGAGACCAAAAATTGCTTCGAGCCGACGCTCAAATCGGGCAAGGAGGTCAATAGCGACCTGCTCGCCAATTCGCAGCAGCTGTGCCGCCTCGAAACCTTCGAGGAGAAGGAAGGCAAGCTCACCAGCACCGGCACCTGCGGTCCCAAGGACAAGGACGGGATGACCGTCACCGGCACGATCGAATTCGACGGCCGCGAACGCGAGGAAAGCGCCGAGGCCAAGGTCGCGGTGCTGATGAACGTCAAGGACAAGAGCGGCACCAGCGAACGCGTCCGCATCGCCTATCAGACCAAATGGACCCGCGTCGGAGACTGCAAGCGCTAACTTCCTGAGCCCCTCCCGCGAAGGGGAGGGGCTTGAAAGCCTGTCACTCCAGGATCGTGAACCCCGGGACCGGGCGCATCTCCGGGCCGTCATGGTACATGTCCATATACACCTGCACCGCCGACTGCCCTTCGCAACGCACCTCGAACAGGTCGACGATATTGCCGTATATGCCGGCCCCGACATTGCCGACGCGATGATAGGCGGGCCGGCTGCCGTCGGTGCAGCGCAGTTTCGCCAGATAGCCATATTCGCCGCGCGGCGAATTCTCGCGGACCGGGTTTTCCTTGCTGCCCAGCGGATGCGTCTCCGCCTGCTCGATCGCGACGCGCAGTTCGTCGCCCTCCAGCCCCGCCATGCCCATCGAGCGCATCATGTCGCGGCTTTCGTTGGGCACTTCCTGCGCCTGCGCGGCGGGCGCCATGAAGATCGCCGCGCCGGCCAGCGCGAGACCCTGAATCAACGGTTTCAGCATCTGTCCCTCCCTCGGCCCCCATGAGGAGGATAACGCAGCCTCGCCTCAGCGCAACGCCCTGAAATCCCCCCGCCTGTCGCAGGCGGCGACCGCGGCCATGTCGGGCGCGGGCGGCGGCTGATCGAGCGCGGGAATCCGCACCGGCACCCCGATTCCCGCCGGCGCGAATCGCCCCAGCCCGCTCCCGGCGCATTTCAGCATCCCCTCCAGCATCCGCGGCGGCGTCCAGTAGCCCTCGCGCGACAGCCGGAAAGTGCCCCAATGGATCGGGATGGTGCGGGGCCGTCCGAGCCCGTCCCACACCCGGATCGCGTCGCCCGGCCCGATATGGCTCCCCGACGCCATCTGCCCTTCCTCGAAGCGGAACGCGCCGATCGGGATCGCCGCCAGCCGGATCGGTCCCAGCGCAGCCGCCTCGGCCGGCCATTTCCCGTCGCCGAGGCCGGTATCGCCCGCGAAGAAGAAATTGCCGTGCGGCAGCACCACCACGAAACTCGACCAGAGCGCACGGTTGCGGTCGGCGAACCAGCGGCTGTCCCAATGATGGTTGCGAGTGACATGCACCATCGCCGCCCCGCCGCATGCGTCCGGATCGACCGGAATGTCCGGACAATGCGCCCCGGCGGACTGCTCCCCGCCCCAATCCAGCCCCACCGCATCGATCCCGGCCGAACGCAGGATCGTGTCGTTGCCAAGGCTGGTGACGATCAGCGGCCGATCGCGGTCCCACAGCCGCTTGAGCGTGGCCAGGTCCATATGATCGTAATGGTTGTGGCTCACCAGCACGAGGTCGATCTTCGGCAAGTCCTCGAACGCGATCCCGGGCTCGGCCACCCGCGTCGGACCGATCCCGTATGGCCCCGCGCTCTCGCTCCACACCGGATCGGTCAGGATGTTCATCCCGTCGGCCTGCACCAGCAGGGTCGCGTGCCCCACCCAGGTGACCAGCATCTCGCCGCCCATCAGCCGCCCCGGCGGCTTGCTCCGCGTCACCGCGACGCGTTCGGGCCAGGCCGGCCGGGTCGGATCGCCCCTCACCTGCCGCCACAGGAACCCCCAGCGGCTCTGGCCGTGCGTCAGGTTCAGCCGGTCGTCATCGCCATCGGGATTGAAGAAACGCGCCCCGTCGAAATGCGCGCTCACCGGCCCGCGATAATAAATGCGGTCAAGGAAATGCGGCACCACGCTCGCCACCAGGCACAGCGCCACGACGGTCCAGAGCAGAGTCGCTCCGGTCCAGCGGAGCCAGCGGGGAATGCGGCGCATCAGCCCTTCTCGCCAGCGCGGACCTTGCGATCAAGCGGCTTCATCCCCTAACCCCGCCCGCATGACCCCGCTCCCCCAGACACCGGACGAAGCCGCCGCCGAGCTCGAGCGCCTCGCCGCCGAGATCGCGCGCCATAATCGCCTCTATCACGATGAGGACGCGCCCGAGATCAGCGACGCCGATTATGACGCGCTGATGCGGCGGAACAGCGCGATCGAGGCCGCCTTCCCCGATCTCGTCCGCGCCGATTCTCCATCGAAGAGCGTTGGCGCCGCCGCCTCTTCCCCGCTCGCCAAGGTGCAGCATGCCCGCGCGATGATGAGCCTCGACAACGCGTTCAGCGACGAGGAGGTGATCGAGTTCATCCTGCGCGTCCGCCGCTTCCTCTCGCTCGGCGCCGAGGATCGCGTCGCGCTCACCGCCGAGCCCAAGATCGACGGCCTCTCCTGCTCGCTGCGCTACGAGAAGCGCCGCCTCGTCCTCGCCGCCACGCGCGGCGACGGGCAGGTGGGCGAGGACGTGACCGCCAATGCCCGCACCATCGCGGACATTCCCGAGACCCTGCCGGACAGCGCGCCCGATCTCTTCGAGGTGCGCGGCGAGGTCTATATGGCGAAGGCGGATTTCACCGCGCTCAACGCCCGGCTGCTCGCCGAGGCCGAAGCCGCGGGCAAGGAGGCGCGCCAGTTCGCCAATCCGCGCAACGCCGCGGCCGGATCGCTGCGCCAGAAGGACGCCGAGGTCACCCGCTCGCGCCCCTTGCGCTTCCTCGCACATGGCTGGGGCGAGACCGCGTCGCTGCCTGGCGACACGCAATATGCGGTGATGCGCGCAATCGATTCATGGGGCCTGCCGGTCCATCCGCTGTTCGCCGAATGCGCCGTGGTCGAGGCCGCGCTCGCGCATTACCGCCGGATCGAGAAGCAGCGCGCCGACCTGCCCTTCGATATCGACGGCGTGGTCTACAAGGTCGACCGGCTCGACTGGCAGGCCCGGCTCGGCAGCGTCGGCCGCGCCCCGCGCTGGGCACTCGCGCACAAATTCCCCGCGGAACGTGCCGAGACGACGCTCAACGATATCGAGATCCAGGTCGGCCGCACCGGCAAGCTCACGCCCGTCGCCAAGCTGGAGCCCGTCACCGTCGGCGGCGTCGTGGTGCGCAACGCCACCCTGCACAATGCCGACGAGATCGCGCGATTGGGCGTCCGCCCCGGCGACCGCGTGGTGCTCCAGCGCGCCGGCGACGTCATCCCGCAAATCGTCGAGAACCTCACCCGCGACACTCCGCGTCCGGATTGGCACTTCCCCACCCATTGCCCCGAATGCCAGTCCGACGCGGTGCGCGAGGAAGGCGAAGTCGATATCCGCTGCACCGGCGGGCTGATCTGCCCCGCCCAGCGGCTCGAGCGGCTGCGCCATTTCGTCAGCCGCGGCGCGCTCGATATCGAGGGGCTGGGCGAGAAGACCATCGTCGAATTCCTCGATCTGGGCTGGATCGCCGAGCCCGCCGACATCTTCCGCCTCGCCGCGCATCGCGAGGAGCTGTTGGGGCGCGAGGGCTGGCAGGAAAAATCGGTCGACAATCTCCTCGCCGCGATCGAGGCCAAGCGCGCGCCCGATGCGGTCCGCCTGCTGTTCGGGCTGGGCATCCGCCATATCGGCGTGGTCACCGCGCGCGACCTGCTCAAGCGCTACGCCACCTTCCCCGCGATCCAGGCGCTCGCCGACGAGATCATCGCGATCCGCGACTCCGCCGAGCCGGTGCCGGGCGAGACCGATGCCAAATTCCAGGCCCGCCTCGCCAAGGCCATCTCCGAGCATATCGGCGTCGAGAATGTCGGCGCCGCCGTGGGCCATGCGCTCGCGGACTTTTTCCACGAGCCGCACAACCGCGCGGTCTGGGCCGATCTGCTCGATCAAGTGTCTCCGCCGCCTTTCGTGATCGAGGTGCAGGACTCGCAAGTCAGCGGCAAGACCGTCGTCTTCACCGGCAGCCTGGAGACCGTCAGCCGCGACGAGGCCAAGGCACAGGCCGAGGCGCTGGGCGCGCGAGTCGCGGGGTCGGTTTCCGCCAAAACGGACCTGGTGGTGGCCGGTCCCGGAGCAGGATCGAAACTCAAAAAAGCGACCGAACTGGGCATAGCGGTGATGACCGAAGCCGAATGGCTGGCGATCGTTGCCGCTACGGAAAGCTAGGGTTTTTTCCGCGCCGGACAGCGACATGGGGGCAAGCTCGGAGCGTTGCTATTCTGCAACGCAGCATAACCGAATCGCGCCGCACAAAAGACTCGCGTTGACTGTAACAATACGGCCATAAAGAACGGTCACAGGCGGCTCAGACGGTGAAAACCGCACCGCACTGTAACCAATTTTGGGCACCACCCAAACCAAGGGGAAGACCATGCGCACCAAGCTATTCGCCAGCGTGGCATTTGCCGCGCTTATCCTGCCGTCCGCGGCATTCGCTCAGTCGACCGGTTCGACGGACTTCGAGGACGAAGGTGAGATCGTCGTCACCGGCACCGCGCTGAGCGCCAGCGTCGGCGGCGTGCAGCTTCCCGATACGCCCAAGTCCAAGGTCGTGATCGACAGCGAGCTGATCCAGCGTCAGCGCCCCGGCCAGACGGTCAACGACATCATCAACCTGTCGCCGGGCGTCAGCTTCCAGAACAACGACGCCTCGGGCGCCGCTGGCGGCACCTTCACGATCCGCGGCTTCGACTCGACCCGCATCTCGCAGACGGTCGACGGCATTCCGCTGAACGATACCGGCAACTACGCCATCTATTCGAACCAGCAGCAGGATCCCGAGACCCTCGAGTCGGTCAACGTCAACCTCGGCACCACCGACGTCGACAGCCCGACCGCCTCGGCTTCGGGCGGCACCGTCAACATCCGCACCCGCGTTCCGGGCGAGGAGCTGGGCGCGCTGTTCAGCGGCATGATCGGCACCTACGCCGCTGACGGCTCGTCGGCCGGCAATCGCATGATCCATCGCGGCTTCGCGATGCTCGACACCGGCGACTTCACCGGCATCGGCACCCGCGCCTTCGTCTCGGCCTCGTGGACCGACGCGGACAATCCGTTCAACAATTACGGCCAGCTCCAGAAGGCCCAGTTCAACGGCCGCATCTATCAGTCGATCGGCGACAATGGCGACTTCATCGCCATCTCGGGCCATTACAACCAGAACCGCAACAACTTCTTCGGTTCGGGTCCGCTGCGCATCGACACCACGCAGAGCCCCACCAACCTCGCGCCGCGCACCGCGGGCACCGGCTCGGGCAACCGCTTCGCGCTGACCGGTCCGGAGCGTTTCTACAACATCAACTATCCGTGCAACACCGATACGCCCCAGGCCGGTGTCGCCGACACCACCAATAGCTGCGGCACCGAGTTCGACCGTCGCTACAACCCGTCGAACACCGGCAATATCCGCGGCAACTCGCGCTTCACCCTGGCCGAAGGCCTCGTTCTCACGATCGACCCGAGCTTCCAATATGTGAAGGCGAACGGCGGCGGCACGGTCACTGGCCGTGAAGGGCGCCGTACGCTGGGCGGCACCCAGTATCTCGGCTTCTCGGGCGGCAGCTATTATCTGGGCGTCGACCTCAACGGCGACGGCGACCTGCTCGATCAGGTCACCGTGCTCGCACCGAGCCAGACGACCACCCGCCGCTATGTCGTGATCGCCGGCCTCTCCTACGAGATCAACGACGATCACCGCATCCGCGTCAGCTACACCTTCGATCGCGGCCGCCATCGCCAGACCGGCGAGCTGATCCGCGTGGACCAGGGCGGCGAGCCGTTCGATGTCTTCCCGGTCAACAATCCGATCCTCGACGCGAATGGCTGGGCGACGCAGAAGCGCGACCGTCTGTCGATCGCGAAGCTGCAGAAGCTGTCGGGCGAGTATCGCGGCAAGTTCGGCGGGCTCACCGTCGTCCTCGGCGTCGCCGCGCCGTTCTTCTCGCGCGATCTGACAAACTACTGCTTCACCACCTCGGCTGGCGGTTTCCTCGACTGCATCACGCCGACCCAGGTCGCGGCCTATGCCGCGAACAGCCCGTACAGCTTCAACCCCGCGACAGGCGCGGTGACGGGCTTCGCTCCTCCGGGGCATCGCGTGTACAAATATGACAAGATCCTGCCGAGCGCGGGCATCACCTATGACGTGACGAACTCGCTGACCTTCTTCGCCAGCTATTCGAAGGGCATCTCGGCGCCGGGTACGGATATTCTGTACAATGCCTTCTATTATCCGACGACCGCCGATCTGGCGCAGCCCGAGCCCGAGACGACCGACAGCTTCGACTGGGGCTGGCGCTATCGCAAGGGCCGGATCTCGGCGCAGCTCTCGGGGTGGTACACGGCCTACAAGAATCGTATCGCCACGGCGTACGATCCCGAGGCCGACCAGACGATCACCCGTAACCTGGGTGACGTGACCAAGTGGGGCTTCGACGGCAGCATCGCCTACAAGCCGATCCCCGAGGTCCTGCTCTATGTGTTCGGCTCGTATCTCCACTCGGAGATCAAGGACAACACGATCGGCGGCCGTTGCTCGGCGGCGTTCGTCGCGTCGGGTGCCTATGGCTGCAACACGATCGGCCTGAACAACCAGTACAACTTCCTCACCGCTGGCATGCGTGAATCGGGTGCGCCCGTCTACACCTTCGGCGGCCGTATCCAGGGCACGATCGGCCCGGTCGATATCGGCATCCAGGCGAAGCGCACCGGCGCGCGTTATGTGAACGACGAAAACCTGCCGGTCTTCCAGACGGCGGGCACCACGATCTTCCAGGTCTATCCGGACAAGGCTCCGGCCTACACGCTGGTCGACCTCGACGTTCGCTTCAACATGGAGCAGTGGGGTCTGGACAAGACGTACATCCAGATCAACGTCACCAACCTGTTCGACCAGGTCTATGTCGGCGGCTTCGGCGGCTCGGCGAACCGCTTCACGGTGCCGTTCGCCCAGTTCGGCGTGCCGCGGGCGATCACCGGCTCGCTGGTGGTCGGCTTCTAAGCCGGACGCCACACCGGCAAAAGAAAGCCGCCGCTCCGGAAACGGGGCGGCGGTTTTCGTTTGGGGTTTTCCAAATCCTCCCCGGAACGGGGAGGGGGACCATCCGCAGGATGGTGGAGGGGGGTCCCCTCACGGGGAATCGCGCGCGGAGGTCACCCTCCGTCAGGCTTCGCCTGCCACCTCCCCGTGCCGGGGAGGATCCTGCTACGCCGCTTCCACCGCCTTCGCGTACATGGAGTTGATCGGCCGGGCGAACACCCGCCGCACCATCGGTTCGAAAAAGTCGAGCTTCTCGCTTTGATATTCGGGATCGAACGCCGCCTGGTCGTATTTCTCGCAAAACTCCCGGCACGCCTCGAAATGCGGGTGCCCGCGGAAATTCTCGCGGATATCGCGGTCCATCCCCAGAAAGTGGAAATAATAATAGCCCTGGAAGGCGCCATGGTTCTGCGCGATCCAGAACAGCTCCTCGCTGACGAACGGCTTGAGGATCGCCGCCGCCACTTCGGGATGGTTGTAGCTGCCCAGCGTGTCGCCGATATCGTGGATCAGCGCCATCACCACATAATCCTCCGCCCGCCCGTCGCGGTGCGCGCGAGTCGCGGTCTGGAGCGAATGTTCGAGCCGGTCGACCGGAAAGCCCCCGAAATCGCCGTCGAGCAGCCGCAGATGCGCCAGCACGCGATCGGGCAGGCCGCGGGCGAATTCGCGGAACTGGCCGCCGATGATCGCCCAATCCTCCGCGGTCCCGTCCGCCATCGCGGTAAAACCCGCGCGTCCGGATTCCTCGCCGCCGCCGTGAGACCCGTGCTCCATGTCCCTCTCCTGAATTTCCGGCGAGCATACCCCTCTTTGCCGCGCCTTGTCAGCGGTGTTAGAGCGAAGCCGTGGCCAAGGTTCTCGATCCCCGCCAGCGCTTGGTGCCCGCGACGATCGCGCCGCCCGCGGCGCTGTCGCGTCCCTTTTTCGAGGACAAGAGCCGCGCCTTCTGGATGCTCCAGGCGATCGGCTGGAGCGGCTATCTGATCGTCCGCACCGTCTCGCTGCTGTCGCGCGAGGCCACGATCAACAATGTGATGAGCTCGATCGTCGAGACGATCGTCGGCTATTGCATCACTCTGCTGCTCTCGGCGCTCTATGGCTGGTTCCGCCGCCTGCCGCGCATCAGCGGCATCCTGCTCACCATCGCCACGCTCGGCGTCGCGACGCTCATCTATGCGGTGCTCAACGCCTTCAGCTTCGTCCTGCTCAGCGACAAGGGCGCCGAGCTGGGAGTCGATGTCTCGACCGTGCTCCAATCGATCTTCATCAACTTCACCGTGCTCGCGGGCTGGTCGGCGCTCTATTTCGGCATCAATTTCTATCTGATCGTCGAGGAGCAGGCCAATCAGATGGAAGCGCTCGAGCATCAGGCCAGCCACGCCCAGCTCGCCATGCTGCGCTACCAGCTCAACCCCCATTTCCTCTTCAACACGCTGAATTCGATCTCCACTTTGGTGCTGCTCAAGCAGACCGAACGCGCCAATGTCATGCTGTCGCGGCTGTCCTCCTTCCTGCGCTACACGCTCGCCAACGAGCCCACCGCGCATGTCACGCTGGCGCAGGAGGTCGAGACGCTGAAGCTCTATCTCGAGATCGAGAAGA
>CBINJP010000017.1:0-76546 GCA_966251045.1 uncultured Sphingomonas sp. | reverse complement strand
CCTCCCGCGTCAAACCCCCTCCGTCGCCCTGCGGGCGCCACCTCCCCCACCGGGGGAGGATCGAAGAAGGATGCCCCTCATAGCGCTTCGACGATGGTCACATTGGCGACGCCGCCGCCTTCGCACATCGTCTGGAGCCCATATTTAAGTCCCCGCTTGCGCAGCGCATGGACGAGCGTCGCCATCAGCTTGGTGCCGCTCGCACCCAGCGGATGCCCCAGCGCGATCGCGCCGCCATTGACGTTGAGTCTGGCCGGATCGCCGCCGCTATGTTCGAGCCATGCCAGCGGCACTGGCGCGAAGGCTTCGTTGACTTCGTACAGGTCGATATCCGCCAGCTTCATCCCCGCGCGCTTGAGCGCCTTGTCGGTCGCGAACAAAGGCTCCTCCAGCATGATCACCGGATCGCCCGCGCTCACCGTCAGGTTGACGATCCGCGCGAGCGGCGTGAGGCCGTGATCCTTGAGCGCCTGTTCCGACACCACCAGCACCGCCGACGAACCGTCGCAGATCTGGCTGGCATTGCCTGCAGTGATCGCGCCGCCCTCGACCAAAGTCTTGAGCGAGCCCAGCCCTTCCAAAGTCGCGTCGAAGCGGATGCCCTCGTCGATGGTATGCATCCCGCCTTCGACTTCGAGCGGCACGATCTCGCGGTCGAAATCGCCGCGCTCGGTCGCGGCGGCCGCGCGGCGATGGCTTTCGAGCGCATAGGCGTCGAGCTGCTTGCGGCTATGGCCGTATTTCCTGGCGATCATCTCCGCGCCGGTGAACTGGCTGAAGCCGCGCACGCCGAACCGCGCCAGCACCGCGTCGCTGAACGGCTTCATCCCCGCCACGCTGGTGCCCATCGGCACGCGGCTCATATGCTCGACGCCCGCGGCGATCACCACGTCCTGCGTGCCCGACATCACCGCCTGCGCGGCGAACTGTATCGCCTGTTGCGAGCTGCCGCACTGGCGGTCGATGCTCACCGCGGGCACCGACTGGGGCAGCGTCGAGGCCAGCACGCAATTGCGACCGATATGCAGCGCCTGCTCGCCCGCCTGGCCGACGCACCCCATGATCACATCGTCGATCGCGGCGGGATCGATGCCGCTGCGCGCCGCGATGGCGGATAGAGCGGCACCGCCCAGATCATTGGGGTGCCAGCCCATCAATTTGCCATTGCGGCGGCCACCGGCGGTGCGAACCGCCTCGACGATATATGCTTCGGCCATGCGATCCTCTCTTGGACTTACATCTCTGTAAGCAGGGGAGGGGCGCGGTCAACCGCCAGTATTCTAGCCGATCGTCAGCACCACCAGCGACTTCGCCGGCAGCTTCACGCTCAGCTGCCCGCCCTGGAAGCGCGCGCCGTTGAAGGCGGCCGGGGCGACGACATTGGGCGCGTCATAGCTGTTGCGCGCGTCCATCGTCTTCGCGGTCAGCACCTGTCCGGCGATCGCGCCCGGCTTGAGGCCAGCGAGGCTGACCGTCGCGACATCGTCCGGATCGACATTGGTGATCGCGACATGGATCTTGCCGTCCGCGCCCTTTGCCACCGTTACGTCCACCGCGGGCAGTCCCTCGGCGTAATCGGGCGTGGTGACCGCGACCGGAAGCGCGGTCGCGCCCTGGAAGGGCTGGTAGAGCAGGAACGCCCAATAGGTCGGGGTCAGCACCATCTTGCTGCCGTCGGTATGGATCATCGCCTGCAGCACATTGACCATCTGGGCGATGTTCGCGCCGTGGACGCGGTCGGCATGGCGGTGGAAGATGTTGAAGTTGGTCGCCGCGATCAGCGCGTCGCGCAGCGTGTTCTCCTGCACCAGATAGGCGGCGTTGGTGCCTGGGGTGGCATCGTACCAGGTGCCCCATTCGGCGACGATCAGCCCCTGCTTCTTCTCGGGATCGTATTTGGTCATCGCCGCGTCGTGGCCGACGATCATCGTCTCAAGCGCGCGGGTGCGCTTGAAGGTCGCGGCCCAGGCGGCCTCGTCGAAGCCGATCGCCGCGCCCTTCTTGCTCCAGTCGCCGGTCGGCAGCGTGTAATAATGGAGCGAGATATCGTCGAACTGCTTGCGCGATTGCGCCATCAGCACGTCGGTCCAGTGATAATCGTCGCCGGTCGCGCCGCCCGCGATCAACCGCGTGCCGTCCTGCTTGATGAAGGTCGACCAGCGGCGCACCATCGGCGAGAATTCCTCGACCTTGAGGTTGCCGCCGCAGCCCCACATTTCGTTGCCGATGCCGACATAATCGATCTTCCACGGCTTATCGCGGCCATTGGCGCGGCGAAGCTTGGCGAGCGTCGAATTGCCGGGATCGGTGATGTACTGGATCCAGTCCGACGATTCGGCGGGGCTGGTGCTGCCGACATTGACGTTGAGATAGGTCTTGGACCCGACCAGTTCGGCGAAATCGAAGAATTCGTTGGTGCCGAACTGATTGTCCTCCTCCTTGTTGCCCCACCATTTGTTGAGCGTCACCGGGCGTGCCCCACGCTTGCCGATGCCGTCGCGCCAATAATAGATGTCGGCATAGCAGCCGCCCGGCCAGCGGATGACGGGCACGCGCAGCTTCTGTAGCGCCTCGACCACGTCGCGCCGGTAGCCGCGGATATTGGGGATCGGCGAATCCTCGCCCACCCAGATGCCGCCGGTGATGCCGCTGCCCAATTGTTCGGCGAACTGGCCATAGATTTCGGGGGCGATTCGCATGCCCTTCGCGGCGGGATCGATCGTGGCGCTCGCGGTGATGGGCCCCGCATGGGCAGGCGCCGCCGTCAGGAGCAGGGCCGCAGCCATCATCGTCCGGATTGCCATCGAATCATCCCCTCAAATGTGTGGAAGCAATTGCGCTCTGAGATGATTGATAATACCAGTTTGCCATGGATGGAAGTGCTATGGGCCGTCACGCGCCCCGCCATTTCACGGGTCATGACGAAATCGCCGCGATTCTGGGCGGCGAGATCCTGTCCGGCGCGCGCGCGCCCGGATCGCGGGTGCCGTCGCTGATGGAGATGTTCGAGCGGTTCGGGGTTTCGCGCGTGCTGGTCCGCGAAGTGACCAAGACGCTCACCGCCAAGGGGCTGGTCGCCTCGAAGAGCCGCGTCGGCACCTATGTGCTCGATGCCTCGCACTGGAACTGGTTCGATCCCGAAGTGCTGGCGTGGCGCGTGCGGCTGGGGCTCGACGCCGACTTTCTGGCCCGCCTCGCCGAGATGCGCCGGGCGGTCGAGCCAGCCGGGGCCGCGCTGGCGGCCGTGAACCGGACCCCCGCGCAGGTCGCCGCGATGCGCGCCGCGATCGATGCGATGGCGGCGGCGGGCACCGAGCGCCGCGCCTTCGCCGAGGCCGATCTCGATTTCCACATCGCGGTCAGCGCGGCCTCGGGCAATCCGCTGTTCCGCTCGTTCGCCGGGGTGATCGAGGCCGCGCTCTCCGCCGCCTTCACCGTCACCTCGCCCGCCGACCGCGCGGGCGCCCAAGCCAATGTCGCGCGCCACCGCGCCATCGTCGATGCGATCGCGGCGGGCGACGCCGATGCCGCCGCGGCGGCGATGCTCACCGTAATCGACGAGGGCCAGGCCAGTGGCTCCGGGGGGAAAAAATGACCGAGAAGAAGCTTCGATCCCGCGCCTGGTTCGACAATCCCGACAATATCGACATGACCGCGCTCTATATCGAGCGCTACCTCAATTACGGGCTCAGCCAGGAGGAGCTGCAATCGGGCAAGCCGATCATCGGCATCGCCCAGACCGGCAGCGATCTCTCCCCGTGCAACCGCCACCACCTCGTGCTGGCCGAGCGCGCGCGCGAGGGGATTCGCGAGGCGGGCGGGATCGCCATCGAATTCCCGGTCCATCCGATCCAGGAAACCGGCAAGCGCCCGACCGCGGGGCTCGACCGCAACCTCGCCTATCTCGGGCTGGTCGAACTGCTCTACGGCTATCCGATCGACGGGGTGATCCTGACCATCGGCTGCGACAAGACCACGCCCGCCTGCCTGATGGCGGCCGCGACGGTGAACATTCCGGCCATCGCGCTCTCGGTCGGGCCGATGCTCAACGGCTGGCACAAGGGCGAGCGTACCGGCAGCGGCACGATCGTGTGGAAGGCGCGCCAGCTGCTCGCGGCGGGCGAGATCGACCAGAGCGAGTTCATCCGGCTGGTGGCAAGCTCCGCGCCCTCGACCGGCTGGTGCAACACGATGGGCACCGCGACGACGATGAACAGCCTCGCCGAAGTGCTCGGCATGTCGCTGCCCGGATCGGCGGCGATTCCAGCGCCCTATCGCGACCGGCAGGAGAATGCGTACCGCACCGGGCTGCGCATCGTCGACATGGTCCGCGAGGACCAGCGCCCGTCGGACATCATGACGCGCGACGCCTTCCTCAATGCCATCGCGGTCAATTCGGCCATCGGCGGATCGACCAACGCGCCGATCCATCTCGCCGCCATCGCGCGGCACATGGGGGTCGAGCTGCATCTGGACGATTGGCAGAAGACCGGGCTCGACGTGCCGTTGCTCGTCAACCTCCAGCCCGCGGGCGACTATCTGGGCGAGGATTATTACCGCGCGGGCGGCGTCCCCGCGGTGGTTTCCGAGCTGATGAAGCAGGGGCTGATCCGCGAAGGCGCGATGACCGCCAATGGCCGCACCATCGGCGACAATTGCCGCGACGCGACCATCGAGGACGAGAAGGTGATCCGCGCCTTCGACACGCCGCTCAAGGAGCGCGCCGGCTTCCTCGTGCTGCGCGGGACGCTGTTCGATTCGGCGATCATGAAGACCAGCGTGATCTCCGAGGAGTTCCGCGCGCGTTATCTCTCCGATCCCGCCGATCCCGAGGCGTTCGAGGGCCGGGTGATCGTGTTCGACGGGCCCGAGGATTATCATCACCGGATCGACGATCCGTCGCTGGGGATCGATGGCCGCACCATCCTGATCATGCGCGGGGCAGGGCCGGTCGGCTATCCGGGCGCCGCCGAGGTCGTGAACATGCGCGCGCCCGATTACCTCATCAAGGCGGGCATCACCTCGCTGCCGTGCATCGGCGACGGGCGGCAATCGGGGACATCGGGGAGCCCCTCGATCCTCAACGCCTCGCCCGAGGCGGCGGCGGGCGGCGGGCTTGCCTTGCTCGAAAGCGGCGACCGGGTGCGGATCGACCTGCGCAAGGGGCGCGCGGACATCCTGCTGCCCGACGACGAGATCGCGCGGCGGCGCGCCGCGCTGGCGGCCAGCGGCGGCTATCCGCATCCGCCCTCGCAGACCCCGTGGCAGGCGATCCAGCGCAGCCTTGTGGGCCAGATGGAAAGCGGGGCGATCCTTGAGGGCAGCGAGCAATTCCAGCGCATCGATCAGACGTACGGCACGCCAAGGGACAATCACTGATGACGCTTCGCCTCGTTCAACTCCGGCTTCCCGATGGCGCGCGTGCGGTCGCTTCGCTCACCGGGCAGGATGCCTGGACCGTCAACGGCGCCGTCTCGGTGCGCGCGCTGGCGGCGGCGGCGATCGCGGCGGGGCGCGGCCTTGTGGAACAGGTTGCCGCCGACGGACTGGGAGACCCGATCGACGTTCGCGCCGCGCTGGCCGAAGGGCGCGTGCTTCCGCCGATCGATCATGACGATCCGGCGCATCTGCTGCTCACCGGCACCGGGCTGACGCATCTCGGCTCGGCCGAGGAGCGCGACCGGATGCATGCCAAATTGTCGGCGGAGAACCTCACCGACTCGATGAAGATGTTCAAGCTGGGGGTCGAGGGCGGCAAGCCCCCGCCGGGCGAAACCGGCGTGGCGCCCGAATGGTTCTACAAGGGCGACGGATCGCTGCTGACGCCGCCCGAGGGCGAGCTGGTCAGCCCCGCCTTCGCGCTCGATGGCGGCGACGAGGCGGAGATCGCGGCGCTCTACCTGATCGGTCCCGATGGCACGCCGCACCGGCTCGGCTACGCGCTCGCCAATGAATTCTCCGATCATGTCCATGAGCAGCAGAATTATCTCTATCTCGCCCATTCGAAGCTGCGGCCCTCGGCGCTCGGCCCCGAGCTGCGCGTCGGCGCGCTGCCCGATACGGTGCGCGGCACCAGCCGGATCGTGCGCGACGGCGAGACGATCTGGGAGAAGCAGTTCCTCTCGGGCGAAGACAATATGTCGCACAGCCTCGCCAATCTCGAGGCGCACCATTTCAAATATCCGCTGTTCCGCCGCCCCGGGGACGCGCATGTCCATTATCTGGGCGCGGCGGCCTTTTCCTTCTCGCAGGGGATCAGGGTCCAGCCCGGCGACCGGTTCGAGATCGAGGCCGACGCCTTTCTGCTGCCGCTGCGCAACACGATGGCGGTGGCGCCCGCGGAGACGGTGATGGTGAAGCCGCTCTAGAGTCTGGGCTCAACTGGATCGGGCGATCTTGGCCGGGTACGGGTTTTCATTGAAATCATTGCAGAATTTTCTGGAAGTTGACACAAACTTGACACTGGTCGCGGGTTTCGGCCGCTGATCGCGCGGGGCCAAAAGTACCACGAAGGCTACACTGGTCCGCACGTTCCACCTTGCCGGAGCCCGGTGAGATTCGGCATGTCAAGGAGCGGTCGGAAAGCACCCCGGCACGCGGAGCCAAGCAGGCGAAATCCAACATTTCAAGCCTGCCGGTCCTCAATCTAGCCGAGCGCTTCGATATAGGCCCGGGCATTGGCCGCGACCTCCGTCGGCGTCATGCCCGGCTTGTACAGCCCCGATCCCAGCCCGAAGCCATTTGCGCCTGCGTCGATCCAGGGCTGCATGGTCTGTGGGGTCACGCCGCCGACCACCAGCAGCGGCACGTCCCCGGGAAGCACCGCGCGCTGCGCCTTGAGCACCGCCGGTGTCGCCGCCTCCGCCGGGAACAGTTTGAGCGCATGCGCCCCGGCCCCAATCGCGGCGAAGCCTTCGCTCGGCGTGAAATAGCCGGGTGCGGAGACCAGCCCCGCCTCCACGCTCGCCGCGATCACATCGATATCGGTATTGGGCGAAACGATGATCCGCCCGCCCGCTTCCCTGACCGCGCGGACATCCTGCACGCTCAGCACCGTGCCCGCCCCGATCAGCGCATCGCCGCCGAAGCGGCGCGCGGCGCGTTCGATGCTCGCCAGCGGATCGGGCGAGTTGAGCGGCACCTCGATGATCGCGATCCCCGCCCCGATCAGCGCGCCGGCCACGGCTTCGACCTCGCCGGGAGTGACGCCGCGCAGGATCGCGATCAGCGGGCAGCGGTCGAGATGGGTGCGAAGCGTCTGGGCGGGTGTCATGTCAGCCTTTCGGCGATGGCCTGGATTCCGGCAAGGAATGCCCGTTCGCCGTCGATCTGGATAGAGGCGCGGCCGGCCTCGTCGAGCGCGGCGCCATAGAGCGCGGTGAGCGCGGGATCGCCGATCAGCGCGACCGGACCCTCGCCGACGCTGCCCAGCCCGATGCGGACATCGCTGCCGATCAGCAGGCCGCTGGCATAGGAAGCGGGGTCGTCGATCCCGTCGAGCAGGAAGCGCGCGCGGACCGTGAAGAGATCGGCCAGCAGCTCGCCGCGATCCAGCGCGCGCGACACGCCCTGCGCGAAGGCGAGCCCGGGCCGGACCGGCTCGCGCAACTGCGCCGACAGGATCGAATGGTTGCGAAGCAGCGCGAAGACCTCGCCGGTCATCACCGTGCGGAAGCCCGTAATCGCGCCGCGCTCCATCCGCGCCCATTTGGCATGAGTCCCCGGCAAACAGGCGCCGCCGCCGGGCGCGAGCAGGCCCGCCGCGACCGCGCCGATCAGCTGCACTTCCTCGCCGCGCATGACATCCTCGGCATCGCGCACGCCCGGCACGATCGCCGCGCCCCCGGCGCGCATGACTCCGGCGGCGAGCGCGTCGACTCCGGCGGGGCAGCGAAGATAGGGCGCCTCGATCCATCCCCGGTTCGATCCCACCATGCCCGCGAGCAGCATCGGCGCGTCGCCGAAGCGTTCGCGCAGCTTCGCGATCTCGGCGGGGAAATCGGGAACCGCCAGGATGCCGAGCCCGTCGGCGACGCGATCCCGGACCGCGCCATCGGCGCCGAGCGCGAAGACGCGCCGGTTGGTGGTGCCCCAGTCGATGGCGATCAGGCCGTTATGCTTGCCCATGGCGCGCCCGCCCATGCCGCCCTTGCGGTCGAAGCACAACCTCGGCGTCGCAGTCCGCGGCGCGTGGACGTACCGTGGCCGACTCAGGGCGGCGTCCGTCGAATCGCGCATGCCGGCAAATGGACAGTCTCAACGTGCCTGCATAAGATGCGGGCAGCCTTGGAGACTTTCCCGATCCCGGCGCCCGCGCAGCTCATGTGAGGACCTCATCCATGCCAACCGACATCACCGGCCGCACCATCCTCTCCATGCGCGAGATTCGGACCGTGCCGCCGGGCCTCAGGATTCACCGCGATCTGCTCAACTGCCTTTCGGGGCAAACCAACCAGTTCGGCATCATGCATGTCGGCGACAGCCTGTCGGGCACCAGCTGGGAGACGTGCGGCACCCAGGTCCAGCGCAACATCGCCGACTGGATGCCGACCGCGCCGGTCTTTGCCTGCTCGGCGACCAATATCGTCGGCGCGCCGCTTCCGCTGACGCTGGCCGCGTCCACCATCTATCCGATCAGCGGCAAATATACCGGGACCTATTACGAGAAGGCGCGCTTCGACCTCGCCTTTGACGGCACCGCGATGGAGCTGGCCGCCGGCCAGTACGCGATCTTCGCCTATGGCGGACAGACGCTGCGCGGCGACTATCTGCTGATCCCGATCATCACCGGCCCGACCGGCGGGATCGTGCGCGTCCGCTACGCCACCGTCCAGACGCCCGTGGCGGGAAGCACCTGGAACGATCCCACGGCGGGCCAGATCGTCAGCGGGCATACGCTGACCGGCGGTCAATTGCTCGTCGACACCTATTCGGCGACGCCGGGCCTGACGATGGTCAGGCTCAACATCGGCACGCTCAACTGGCTGAGCGTGCGGCTGGACCATGATTCGGGCGGCAACGTGCTTGCGCTCAAATGCCAGACGGCGGTGAAGACCGGATCGTCGATCCCGACCTACCGGCTGGCGACCGCCTCGAACGACTTCATCAACGCCGACATGGCCTGCGTGCCGATCATGGCGCGGCTGATCGCCGAGCTCGACTATTCGATCATCTGGGTCGCGTCCGACGACACGGTGGACAGCAACGCGGTTCCCAACCCCAGCGTCGCACCGCCCTATGCCGCCTATGCCGCTTTCCTGCCGGTGCTTGAGGCCGCGATCAACGCCTCGGGCCTCACCTATCCGCCGCAAGTGGTGCTCGAGGGCAATCCCTATCTCTCCAACGGCGTCTACCGGACCGATACCGAGATGGGGGCGCGGATCGATTATTGCTGGGACTGGTGCGAGAGCCGCGCCGGCTGGGACGTGCTCGACATGATGGCGATGTCGGGCGGACTGGCGCCCACGGTCGCTTCGGGCCTCAACGGCGATGCCAATCCGTGGATCCACTATACCGGCCTCCTCGCGCGGATCGCCGCCGATGCGTGGTGGAGCAGCCGCGGCTTCAACGCGCCGCAGGGCCGCCGCCCCGGGGGCGACGCGACCACGGGGCAGCTGCTGGTCGGCGGCACGGTCAATCTGATCAATGTCGAGGTGATGGCGGACATGATGGCCGCGCCAAGCGCCTTCGACACCGGCTATATGACCTGGGCGGGCGCGGCCACCTCCGGCGGATCGAAGACCGATCACAGCGGCAAGACCGGCATGCGGCTGGCGACGAGCGCGGCCGTGGGCGGCGCGGTGCGCGCCTATATCGATGCGCCCAACTCGCCGATGGGCAAGGACCAGGGCAATATCCGCGGCGACGTGCGCCGGCTCGGCTTCAGCGCCCGGGTGCTCACGACCGGCGCCAATTGCGATTTCTACGCGCTGATGCGCTCGGGCGGCACCTATAATGCCGCGGCGGCGGGCGCGCTGACCGCCTCGGGCTATGGCTTCCGCGTTCGCAACAACGTCATCGTCGGCACCTGCTGGGGGGCGCTGACCGGCAGCGGCGCGACGGGGGCGCTGATCCTGTCGACCGATACCGGGGTGGCGCAGAATGGCGGCAGCGTCACGATGGTGACCGGTTCGTCCGCCGACTATGTCGATTGCGTCATCCGCCTGTTCCCCAACGAAGTGAGCGTGGTCCGCGGGCGCATCCAGTGGTGGGTCAATGGCGTGATGATCGGCGAGGCCGCCTATGATCATGGCCTCACCTATTTCTTCGGCTACGAGCTGCTCTCGCTAAACGGCGCGACGACAAACTTCACCGCCGATGTGAGCTTCCCCAAGATCGTGCGGGGCGGGGGACCGGCGGCATAGGGCGGCCGGGACGGAATACCCGCCCGAAAAGCCGAGCCTACGAGTGAGCGGCCTCGAACCCGACAGGGTTCGCAAGGCCGAACGGCCGCCCGCGCTTATGCGCGGAAAGCCAAGCGGGCGGATGCCCGCGCCGGCGCCTGAGGCTGAACAAACAATGGCGCACCGGAAGGGATTCGAACCCCTGGCCTCTGCCTTCGGAGGGCAGCGCTCTATCCAGCTGAGCTACCGGTGCGTGGAGGCGCCGCCTAGCAAAGCCGGAAGCGGTGCGCCAGTGGATTACTTCGCGAGCGTCACCGGCTGGAACTTGCCCAGCCCGCAGCTCGGCCCCTCAATCATCCCGCCGCCCGCGTGGAGCACGGTGATGATGTCGTTCGAGCAGATGTCGCCGGTCGAGGTCTTGTGGAGATAGCGTTCCTCGAAGCCGAGCCCGGGGCAGCGCTGGGGGAGCGTGTTTCGGTACACCTTGCCGCCGCTCACATGGAAATCGATCACCTGATCGCTATGGATCCGGGTGTTCTGGATCCGGCTGAGCTGCAGGCAATTGACCGGCTCGCCGTTCGGGGTCGCATCGGGAACCTGCGAGTCGCTGGCCGCGGTCAGCGGCGCGGCGAGCAGCAGGGCGGCGGGGATCAGGATCTGGCGCATCATTCTACCTCTGGTCTGGCTGCCAGCCTTTCGGCGGCGGGGTCTTGGGCTTGAACGCGCAAAGGTCGGCGACGTCGCATCGCCAGCATTCGGGCGTCCGGGCTTTGCACACATAGCGGCCGTGCAGGATTAACCAGTGATGAGCGTGGAGGCGGAAGGGCTGGGGGACGGCCTTTTCGAGCTTGAGTTCCACCGCCAGCGGAGTCTTGCCGCGCGCGAGGCCGGTGCGGTTGCCGACGCGGAAGATGTGCGTGTCCACCGCGAAGGTCTCGTGCCCGAAGGCGGTGTTGAGCACGACATTGGCGGTCTTGCGGCCGACCCCGGGGAGCTTCTCCAGTGCGTCGCGGTCCTCGGGCACCTCGCCGCCATGATCGCGGATCAGCTGCTCGGACAGCGCGATGACATTCTTCGCCTTGGTGTTGAACAGGCCGATCGTCTTGATGTGCGCCTTGAGCCCTTTCTCGCCGAGCGCGATCATCTGCTGCGGCGTCTTCACCTCGGCGAACAGCGCCCGCGTGGCCTTGTTCACGCCGACATCGGTCGCTTGCGCCGACAACGCGACCGCGACGACGAGCTGATAGGGATTACCATATTCGAGCTCGGTCTCGGGATGCGGATTGGCCTCGGCCAGCCGCGAGAAGAAGTCGACGATCTGGGCCTTGTTCAAACCCCGAGGACCTCGTCCATGCTGTACCGCCCGGGCTCCTGATCGGCGAGCCACAGTGCCGCCTGCACGGCGCCCCGCGCGAAGATCTCGCGGCTGTCGGCGCGGTGAATCAGCTCGATCCGCTCGCCCTGGCCGGCGAAGATCACGCTGTGATCGCCGAACACCGATCCGCCGCGCAGGCTCGCCATGCCGATCGTGCCCTCGGCGCGCGCGCCGGTCAGCCCCGCGCGGTCGGTGACGGCGGCTTCGGCGAGCGTGGTGCCGCGCCCCTCGGCGGCCGCCTTGCCCAGCATCTGCGCGGTGCCCGAAGGGGCGTCGACCTTGTGGCGATGGTGCATCTCGACGATCTCGATGTCCCAGTCGGTTCCCAGGCGCGCCGCCGCCTCGCGCACCAGCCGCGCGAGCAGCCCCACGCCCATCGAGGTGTTGCCCGTCTGGAGCACCGGGATTTCCGCCGCCGCCTCGTCGATCATCGCATGATGCCGCTCGCCCAGCCCGGTGGTGCCGATCATGATCGGCGTCCGCGCCGCGCGCGCCGCCGCCAGATGCGCCTCGAGCGCAAGGGGGCTCGAGAAATCCACCAGCACATCGGCCTTGCGCGCGATGTCGGCGGGATCGTCGCCCATGTCCGCGCCGCCCGCGAGCTGGGCGCCGAGCCCGGGCGCGATCTCCGCAATCGCCTGGCCCATGCGGCCCTGGCTGCCATAGATGCCGATGCTGGTCATGCGCGCTGCTGTGGCACAGTGCGGGCGGATTGGAACAGCGATTTTATCGCGCGATCCACCGGCAATCTTGCGCGGCCGCCGCGAAGGGATGCACGGCCATCCTCGTCCCCAGCCCGGTCCAATAGGTGCAGCCGAGCATCGGGATCTTCCGCTTGTCGGCATAGCGCGACACATCGGTGTGCGCGGAGACGATCAGCCCGCCCTCCACCAGCCATGCCTGCCCGCGCTGCTGGCGGATCAGGATATGGGTGCCGGTGATCGCGAGCAGCAGGTCGGCCAGAATGAGGGCTCCGAGCAGCCAAAGCCACAGCCGCTTCACCGCGCACCGCCGATCAGATTGGCTTCCATACCCCGGTATTCGGGGTGGATGTGATACTCGCCGAAGCAGAGCAGGCGCAGGATTTCCGGCGCGCGCAACGCCCAGCTTGCCCAGCCCAGCGGCGAATCGCCGTTCGCGTCGCGCGCCTCGCGGTTCGCGCCGGCCTCGATCAGCCGCCGGATCGCCTCGCCAGTGCCATAGGCGGCGGCGCGGTGAAGCGGCGTCTCGCCGCGCGTGCGGACATCGCGCATGAAGCAGCCGGTCGGAACGCCCGGCACGGTCGCGCGGTTCGGGTCCGCGCCGGCGGCGAGCAGCACCCCGGCGACTTGTTCGTGACGCAGGCTCTCGAACCGGCACAGCGCGGCGTGGAGCGGGGTCTCGCCAGTATCGGGAAGCGCCGCATTGGCGTCGGCGCCGGCGGCGATCAGGAATTCGCATAGCTGCCAATGACCGTGAAACGCCGCGCCATTGAGATCGAGGTTGGCGCCGAGTTCCGCGAGCGCCGCACCGTGATCGAGCAGGTGGCGGAGCGTGGCGACGTCGCCGAAATAGGCGCACCATTGCAGCAGCGAGGCGCCCTTGATCACGGCGTCGAAGGCGCCGCCCTGGCCGATCCAGTCGATCGCCAGATCGGTGCGGCCTGCGGCAATCCGCTCGAGCATGCGCGCGTCCATGCGCCCTTGGCTGGTCTGATGCCCGGCCCCAGTCAAGACCATGGCAAAGCCGGGATGGGCGAGCTATGCCCATGTCATGCGCTTGGGGGCCCTGCTGTTGCTGTCTTCGCTCGGGTTCGCGGGCGCGGCGATGGCGCAGCGCGGCGCCGATTGGCCGGCCTATGGCGGCGCCACCGCCGACCGTTACTCGCCGCTCGCCCAGATCGACCGGGCCAATGTCGCCACGCTCGAACAGGTCTGGCGCTACGATACGGGCGAAGGCGGCCTGCAGACCTCGCCGCTGATGATCGGGGGCGTGCTTTATGCCGCGACGCCCAGGCAGCATGCGGTCGCGCTCGACGCGGCGACGGGGCGGCCGATCTGGGAGTACACCCCCGACTCGATCGCCGAGCAGGCGGTGCGCGGCCTTACCTTCTGGACCGACGGTAAGGAGCGCCGCCTGTTCACCAGCGCGGGCTTCCACCTGATCGCGCTCGATCCCGCGAGCGGCAAGCCGGTCCCCGGCTTCGGCAAGGGCGGCAAGGTCGATCTTCGCGAGGGGCTTGGCCGCGATCCGGCGACGATCTCCGCTTTCCTCACCACGCCCGGGGTGATCTTCGGCGACCTGATCATCACGGGCTTCCGCACCGGCGAGGCCCAGCCCGCAGCACCGGGCGCGGTGCGCGCCTATGACGTGCGCACCGGCGCGCTGCGCTGGAAGTTCAACCTGGTGCCGCAGGCCGGCGAGGCGGGGCACGGCACATGGGAGCCCGGCAGCGCCGAGAAGGCGGGCGGCGCCAATAGCTGGGCGGGGATGACGGTCGACACGAAGCGCGGCATCGTGTTCGTGCCGACGGGTTCGGCGGTCGACGATTTCTACGGCGGCAACCGCAAGGGCGACAATCTCTACGCCAATTCGCTCGTCGCGCTCGATGCGCGGACGGGCAAAAGACTGTGGCATTTCCAGGCCGTGCATCACGATGTGCTCGACCGCGACTTCCCCGCGCCGCCGGTGCTGCTGACGGTGACGCATGGCGGCCGCCGCGTGGATGCCGTCGCCCAGACCAGCAAGCAGGGCTATGTCTTCCTGTTCGATCGGGTGACGGGAAAGCCGCTCTTCCCGATCGAGGAACGGCCCGTGCCGCAAAGCGATGTGCCGGGCGAGGCGACCGCGCCGACTCAGCCCTTCCCGCTCAAGCCGCTGCCCTTTGCGCGCCAATATCTGACGTCCGAATCGCTCACCACGCGCAGCCCCCAGGCAAACGACTGGGCGCGCACGGCCTTTGCCGGAATGAACAGCGACGGGCCCTTCGCGCCCTTCACGCTGGGCAAGCAGACCATCGTCTTCCCCGGCTATGACGGCGGCGCCGAATGGGGCGGCCCCGCGGTCGATCCGGCGGGCGTGCTCTACGTCAATTCGAACGACATCGCCTGGACCGGTGGGCTGGCGCTCACCCGGGCGCGCGCCGAGCGCGGGGCCGCGCTCTATCAGGAGCAATGCTCGGCTTGCCACGGGCTCAACCGCGAGGGCGCGCCGCCGGATTTTCCGGCGCTCACCGATCTCGGCAAGCGCATGTTGCGTCCGGAAATCGAGGCGCTGATCCGCGGCGGCATCGGCCGCATGCCGGGCTTCGCGCATATCGCGGGCGAGGATCTCGACGCGCTGATCGGCTATCTGCGCGATCCCGCGCCGGACAAGATCGAAGCGGGCGGCTCGGCCTATGAGACCTATCGCTTCACTGGCTATCGCAAGTTCCTCGATCCCGATGGCTATCCGGCGGTCGCCCCGCCCTGGGGCACGCTGAGCGCGATCGACATGAACAGCGGCGAGTTTCTGTGGCAGGTGCCGCTGGGCGAATATCCCGAACTGGTCGCCAGGGGTTATAGGAACACCGGCAGCGAGAATTATGGCGGGCCGATCGTCACCGCCGGCGGCGTGCTGTTCATCGGCGCGACCATCTACGACCGCAAATTGCGCGCCTTCGATATCCGCAACGGCAAGCTGCTCTGGGAGGGCGCTTTGCCCTTCGCGGGCAATGCGACGCCGATCACCTATATGGCCGGCGGGCGCCAGTTCGTCGTCATCGCCACCAGCGGCGCGCGCGACGCCAAGGGTCCCAAGGGATCGGCGTACGTGGCGTTCGCGCTGCCGCAGCGCTGATGTCCAAGCCGCGCAACATCGTCATCCTCACCGGCGCCGGTGTCTCGGCCGAGAGCGGCGTCGCGACCTTTCGCGGCCCGGGCGGCCTTTGGGAGGGCCACCGCGTCGAGGATGTCTGCACGCCCCAGGCGCTCGCGCGCGATCCCGAGCTGGTGCACCGTTTCTACGACGAGCGGCGGGCGAAGCTGGCGAGCGTGGCGCCCAACCCCGCGCATCTGGCGCTGGCGCGGCTCGATGCCGAATGGCCGGGCGAGCTGCTGCTCGTCACGCAGAATGTCGACGATTTGCACGAGCGCGCGGGGTCGAAGCGGCTGATCCATATGCATGGCGAGCTGAAATCGGCGCTGTGCGCAGGGTGCGGCCGGCGCGAGGCGTGGGCGGGATCGCTCCCGCCCGAGAGCGAATGCGCGGCGTGCGGCGGATCGCTGCGGCCCGACATCGTCTTCTTCGGCGAGATGCCGTACCGGATGGAGGCCATCGAACGCGCGCTGGCGGAGGCCGATCTGTTCGTCTCGATCGGAACCTCGGGCGCGGTCTATCCCGCGGCGGGCTTCGTCCAGACCGCGCGCTATCATGGTGCCGACACGCTGGAGATGAACCTCGATCCCTCCGAAGGCAGCGGCTGGTTCGCCGAAAGCCGGCGCGGGCCGGCGGGAACGCTGGTGCCCGCCTGGGTGGAGTCGCTACTCGGCTAGTTTCGGGCTCCGCGCGGCCGCCGTTTCCCAGATGGCGACGACGATCAGGATCGCGGTCGATCCCAGCGACAGCGTCAGCGGGCCAGGATGCCCCAGGGCCGCCCAGCCGCCCAGCACGACGCTCAGCGCCAGCCCGGCGAGGTGCGACTGGGGGAAGCTGCCGGCGATGGCGCGTTTGAAGAGGAGGTTGCCGAGCAGATAGAGGCCGGGCCCGCCGACGAGGCAGAAGGCGGTCAGCGGATCGGCATGGCCGTCCGGGTGCGCCAGCACCATCTCGTCCGAGGCGGCGGTCAGCACGATCCCCGCGCCGATCGGCAAGTGGAGATAGGTGTAGGCCAAGCGGGCGATGGCGCCCGGATCGTCGCTATGCGCGATATGCTTGCTGCCGCGCTCGGCGCCGAGATTGAAATAGACCCACCACATCGCGACGGTCGCGAGAAAGGCCGAGGCGAAGCCGAGCAGTACCGCCGTCGTCCACGGCATCGCCCCGAAGGTCGCGCCGGTGATCAGGATCGATTCGCCCAGCGCGATGATGACGAACAGCCCGCAGCGCTCGGCGACATGCCCGCCCTCGACCGCCCAGTCCGCGCTGGTCGATACGCCCAGCCCGGGAACGCGAAAGCCCATCGCGGGCGCGCTGGTATCGAGCAGCAACGCCGCTGCCCAGAACCAGAGTCGCGCCTCGGGCGATGCGAATCCGCCCGCGAGCCAGAGCGCCGCGCCCGCCGCCGCCCAGATCGTGATGCGGATGAAGTTGATGTAATTGGCGCGGTCGTGCCGCCGCAGCGCCGCCATCATGTAAAGCGAGCGCCCGACCTGCATCGCCGAATAGCCGATCGCGAACATCGCGGCGCGATCGCCAAAGGCATGCGGGATCGCGATCGACATGGCCAGTCCGCACGCCATCAGCGCGAACAGCATCAGCCGGACGGGCGCGCGCTGGGGATCGAGCCAGTTGGTGCACCAGGCGGTGTCGATCCAGCTCCACCAGACGGCGAGGAACAGCATTCCGGTCTGGATGAAGCCCATCGGGCTCGGATGCTCGATCAGGCTGTGCGAGAGCTGGGTGATCGCGAAGACGAAGACGAGGTCGAAAAAGAGTTCGGCGAAGGAAACGGGCGCATGATGCCCGTCGCGGGCGCGGAGCAGGTTTCGAGCTGGCATTCGGCGGTTCCCCTTTGCGGGGGAGGTTAGTGAGGGAGTTTCATCCTCGCTAGTTCCCCCGCGAAGGCGGGGGCCCAGACTTGCGCCTTTGCGCAATGCACGCTGCCGCGCGTGAGTTTGTTTGGGGCTGGACCCCTGCCTTCGCAGGGGAACAGGAAGGGCCTAGGCCGCCTCGCTCTCATCCTCTTGATCGACGATCCCCTTGCGCGGCCGCCGGTCGACGCGCAGCTCGAAGATGTCGGGCCGGGCATGCTGGCCGTCGGTATCCATCGTCGCGAGGCCATGATCGACTTCGCTCAGGTCCAGATCGGCCATCAGCATTTCCGCGGCTTCGCCCGCCTGCGCGATGACGACCCCGTCCGGCGCGACGATCGCGCTGCGCCCGCGCTGGAGCGGACCGTCGGGGAGGCGCTGGAGCAGCTCGCGCGCACCCGCTTCGCCCCCGGCCTCGGCGAGCCCGCGCAGCAAGTCTTCCCGGGTCTGCACCGTCCCCGCCGCGAGCACGAAGGTGCGGCCCTCATAGGCATAGTGCGCCGAGGCGAGCAGATTGATGTCCTCGACCGTCGTCCAGGCGGCGACATGCACGGCCTCGCCGGCATGATGCATCGCCGCGCGGGTCAGCGGCATCCAATGCTCGCCCGAGGCGAGCTGGCCGATATTGCCCCAGGGCGATTCATGCACCTCAAGCGTCGATCCGTCGCCGCTGCCGAAGATCATTCGTTCGGGCGTGGTGGGAACGAGCTTGCGGTGGACCAGCACCGGCGCTTTGGGCCGGAACAGGAACTGGGTGTTGAACAGGCTCGAGCGCACCCGCGCATGCCCGCCGATCGAGACCACGACGCCTGCGATATCGACCACCCATTGCAGCTGCTGGAAGCGCGGATCGTTCCCCCGGATCGCTTCCTTGAGCAGCAGCGCGTGCAGTTCCCGGGTGCCCGGATGGTCCCACAAGGCCGATCCCGGCACATGCTCGAGCCATGCCGGATGCCCGCCGAGGAAATTCTCGCCGAACGCGATGATCTTGGCGCCGCGCTCCACGGCCTCCTTCACCTGCCCGGTGGCGGCTTCGATTCCGGCAGTGATCGCCAGCGGAAGCGGCGAAGTTTGGATGATCGCCGCTTTCACATTCTTGGTCATTCTACCCAGTCCAACCCTATCTCGCGATACAGTGAACGGTCGTCTTCCCACTTCGGGCTTACTTTCACGTGAAGATAGAGATGGACGGGAACGCCGGTGATCCGGCTGAGCTCGGCGCGCGCGCGGCTGCCGATTTCCTTGAGGCGCGCGCCGCCCTTGCCGAGCACGATCGCGCGTTGCGTCGGCCGCCCCACCAGGATCTGCTGGTGGATCTCGACCGATCCGTCGGCGCGCTCGATATATTTCTCGGTCTCGACCGCGCTGGCATAGGGGAGCTCGGCATGGAGCTGGAGGTAGAGCTGCTCGCGGGTCACCTCGGCGGCGATCATCCGCTCGGTCGCGTCGGAGACCTGATCCTCGGGGAAATGCCACGGGCCTTCGGGCACGCGCTTGGCGAGCGCGGCCTTGAGTTCGGGGACGCCATCGCCGGTCTGGGCCGAGACGAAGAAGGTCTCGTCGAATGCCAGCGCCTCGTTGAGCTTCGCCGCGTGGGTCAGCAGCCTGGGCTTGTCGGCGATATCGACCTTGTTGAGGATCAGCAGCCTGGGTTCGGGGCGGTTCGCGAGGCTCTCGATCACCTGCATGACCTTGGGCCCGATCCCGCCCTTGCCGTCGACGACGAGCGCGATGGCATCGGCGCCTTCGGTCCCTTCCCACGCGGCCGCGACCATCGCCCGGTCGAGCCGGCGTTCGGGGGCGAAGATGCCGGGGGTGTCGACAAGGAGAAGCTGGGCGTCGCCCTCGATCGCGATGCCCATCAACCGCGCGCGCGTGGTCTGCGCCTTGGGGGATACGATCGCGACCTTTTGGCCGACGAGCATATTGACGAGCGTCGACTTGCCCGCGTTCGGGGCGCCGAGAACGGCGATCAGGCCGCAGCGTTGGGTCATTGCTTCAGTTTCTCCAGCAATGCCGCCGCCGCCGCCGTCTCCGCGGCGCCCTTGCTCGGGCCCTCGGCCTCGGCGTCGGCGAGCTTGCCGAGGCTCACGCGGACCTTGAAACGCGGGGCGTGGTTCGGGCCCGAGCGGTCCACGACCTCATATTCCGGCGGGCGGCGGTTGTTCGCGGCCGCCCATTCCTGCAGCGCGGATTTGGGGTGGCGCGGCGCCTCGGTATGCGCGTCGATATGGCTTGCCCAGGCCTTGCGGATGAAGGGGCGGACCGCCTCCAGCCCGGCATCGAGATAGAGCGCGCCGATCAGCGCCTCCATCACGTCGCCCAGCACATTGTCGCTGTCATGCGCGCCGTCCTCGCGCGCCTGCTTGCCAAGGCGGAGGTGCGAGACCACGCCGATTCCGCGCGCGACCTGAGCGCAGACCGCGCCGGTCACCAGCGCGTTGAGCCGCCGCGACAGCGCGCCTTCGGGTTCGTTCGGATAGCGTTCGAACAGCCATTCGGCGATGATCAGCCCCAGCACCCGGTCGCCGAGAAATTCGAGCCGCTCGTAATTGGCGGCCGCCTGGCTGCCATGCGTCAGCGCGCGCTCGAACGGCGCGAGATCCGCTGGCTCGCGGCCAAATTCAGCGTTGATCCATCCCCCCAAAGCGGGGCTGGTCAAAACCCCTCCCCGATACGGCTCCATCGCGCCGCGCTGAACCAGGTCCAGGGGAGCAGCCACGACGCACTGCCGTCGGTCGACCAGAAGCTGACCACCGCCTTGCCCTCGATATTCTCCATCGGGACGAAGCTCAGGCCGCTGCGGCTCTCGCTTTCGGGGATCTGGGGGAAGCGGCTGTCGGCCGAATTGTCGCGATTGTCGCCCATCAGGAAGACATGCCCCGCCGGCACGGTGAACAGTTCGGTATTGTCCGAATCCTTGGGATATTCGTCGAGCACTTCATAGGTCTTGCCGCTCGGCAAGGTCTCGCGATAGCGCGGGATGCGGCAGACCTGCTTCCCCGTCGCGTCGGTCTGCACGAACTCCGCGCCGCAGCCGCTCCCGCCGCCATTGTCGACCGGGAAATTGGGGCTGATCGGCACGACGAAATCGGCGATCCGCTCCTTGGGCACGGGCACGCCGTTGAGGATGACTTGGCCGTCCTTCATCTGCACCGTGTCACCCGGCAGGCCGATCACGCGCTTGATCCAGTCCTTGCTGTTGAAGGGCGGCGCCTTGAACACGACCACGTCGCCGCGTTGCGGATCGGACCAGTGCATGTTGGGCAGCAGGGGCAGGCTGAACGGCAGCGAATGCTTCGAATAGCCATAGTTGAACTTGGTGATGAACAGATAGTCGCCGATCAGCAGCCGCGGCAGCATCGATTCGGAGGGGATGCTGAAGGGCGAGAAGATGAAGCTGCGGACGATGAAGACGATCAGCACCAGCTTGACCACGAAGGAGGCGATATCGCCCCATTCGGACTTGGGCTTCTCGGGCTTGTCAGCCGCGCTCGGATCGACGGTATAGCCTTGTTCCATGGGCGCTAGCTCTGCTTGGGGCGAGCGATGGCGTCAAGCGGGGGAATCCGGTGGCGGGGAGCCTTGTGGATCGTTAGGGGACCGCATCCCCATAGGAGACCGAGATGACCACCCCCGACTGGTCGGCGATCCGATCGCTGGAACGGACCCCGCTCACGCAGCTCTTCGCGGGCGATCCCGGGCGACTCGCGGCGCTGAGCGCCGATGTGTCGGGGATCCATTTCGACTGGTCGAAGACGCATCTGACGGCCGAGGCGATTTCCGCCTTTTCGGCGATCGCCGAATCGATGGGACTGGCGGGAAAGCGCGACGCCCTGTTCGCGGGCGAGGCAGTCAACGTCACCGAGGGGCGCGCCGCCGCGCATAGCGCCGAACGCGGCGAGGGCGCGCCCGAGAGTGTGGCGCGCGCGCGCCATTTCCATGCCCGGATGCGCGCGCTGATCGATGCGATCGAAGCCGAGGCGCTGGGGCCGGTGCGGCACATCCTCCACATCGGCATCGGCGGTTCGGCGTTGGGCCCCGATCTGCTGGTCGATGCGCTCGGCCGCGACATGGACCGGTACGAGGTCGCGATCGTCTCCAATGTCGATGGCGTCGCGCTCGAGGATGCGATGGACCGGTTCGATCCGGCCGCGACGCTGGTCGCGATCGCGTCGAAGACCTTCACCACCACCGAGACGATGCTCAACGCCGACAGCGCGATGGCGTGGCTGGCCGAGCATGGCGTCGACGATCCCTATGGCCGGGTGATCGCGCTCACCGCCGCGCCCGACAAGGCCGTGGAATGGGGCGTGGACGAGACGCGGGTGCTGCCGTTCAGCGAGAGCGTCGGCGGGCGCTATTCGCTCTGGTCGTCGATCGGCTTTCCGGCGGCGCTGGCGCTCGGCTGGGACGCGTTCGAAGAGCTGCTCGAAGGCGCGGCCGAGATGGACCGGCACTTCCGCTTCACCCCGCTCGACAGGAACGCGCCGGTCCTCGCGGCCTTCGCCGACCTTTACTACACCCAGGCGCGCGGCTGCGAGACGCGCGGGGTGTTCGCCTATGACCAAAGGCTGCGGCTGCTGCCCTCCTATCTCCAGCAGCTCGAGATGGAATCGAACGGCAAGCGGGTGACCGCCGAGGGTGAACCCGTCGACTACCCCACCGCACCGATCACCTGGGGCGGAGTGGGCACCGATGCCCAGCATGCGGTGTTCCAATTGCTCCACCAGGGCACCCATCTCGTCCCGCTCGAGCTGATCGCGGTGATGGAGGCGGGCGACGGGCTCAACGAGGAGCATCACCGGCAATTGCTGCTCAACGCCTTCGCGCAGGGCGCGGCGCTGATGGCGGGCCGCGCCAATGACGACGAAGCACGCGCCTATCCGGGCGACCGGCCCTCGACGACCTTGCTGCTCGACCGGCTCGATCCGCGCACGCTCGGCGCGCTGCTGGCGTTCTACGAGGCGCGGACCTTCGTCAACGCGGTGCTGCTCGGGATCAATCCGTTCGATCAGTTCGGGGTCGAGCTGGGCAAGGAAATGGCGAAGGCGGCGGGGAGCGGGGGACTGGAATTCGATCCCTCGACTCAGGATCTGATCGCGCGCGCGTTCGGTTGATGGCGCCGCCCATGCACGCACCCTATCTTGGCGATAGCGACACTCGATTGGCGTCCCTTGCGGGCGCGGGCTAGGGACGGGGCATGACTCGATACGACTATGATCTTTTCGTCATCGGCGCCGGCTCGGGCGGTGTCCGCGCCGCACGCGTCTCCGCGGCTTACGGCGCGAAGGTCGCCGTCGCCGAGGAATATCGCGTCGGCGGCACCTGTGTGATCCGCGGCTGCGTGCCCAAGAAGCTGCTCGTCTATGGCGCGCATTTCGCCGAGGATCTGAAGGACGCGCGGCGCTTCGGCTGGGATGTTCCCGATTGCGGCTTCGACTGGAAGCTGTTGCGCGACAATGTGCTGGGCGAGGTCGACCGGCTCAACGGCCTCTATTCGGAGACGCTGGCGAACAACAATGTCGAGGTGATCCTCGAACGCGCGACGGTCAGCGGTCCGCACGAAGTGACGCTCGCGAGCGGGCGCAAGATCAGCGCGAAAACGATCCTGATCGCGGTCGGCGCGCATCCCGCGGTGCCGACCTGCCCGGGGCACGAACTCGGCATCACCTCGAACGAGGTCTTCCATCTGGATGAGCTGCCCAAGCGCGTTCTGATCGCGGGCGCGGGCTATATCGCCAATGAGTTCGCGGGGATCTTCAACGAGTTCGGCAGCAAGGTCACGCTGATCAACCGCAGTGATGTGATCCTGCGCGGCTATGACGAATCGATCCGCGACCGGCTGCTCCAGATCTCGATGACCAAGGGCATCGAATTCCGCTTCCACGCGACCTTCGAGGGGATCGAGAAGGTCAAGGGCGGGCTGAGGGTCTCGATGACCGGGCACGAGCCGATGGAAGTCGATTGCGTTCTCTTCGCCACCGGCCGCGTGCCCAACACCGCCGGGCTGGGGCTCGCGGAGGCGGGCGTCGATCTCGACGACAAGGGCGCCGTGGTCGTCAATGCCGACAACCAGTCGAGCGTCGCCAGCATCTATGCGGTGGGCGATGTCACCAATCGCGTCCAGCTCACGCCCGTCGCGATCCGCGAGGGGCAGGCCTTTGCCGACACCATCTTCGGGAACAAGCCGCACCAGGTCGATTATGACTGCATCCCGAGCGCCGTGTTCAGCCATCCGCCGATGGCGGGGGTGGGCTGGACCGAGGGCGAGGCCAAGAACCGGCTGGGATCGTGCAAGGTCTATACCTCGGACTTCCGCGCGATGAAGAATGTCCTCGCCGGCCGCAACGAGCGCGCGCTCTACAAGATGATCTGCGATCCCATCACCGATGTCGTGGTCGGGCTGCACATGATCGGCCCCGACGCGCCCGAGATATTGCAAGCGGCGGCGGTGGCGGTGAAGGCGGGGCTCACCAAGTCGGCGTTCGACCAGACAGTCGCGCTGCATCCGAGCATGGCCGAAGAGCTGGTGCTGATGAAGTGATCAGGCGGCGCCGCGCGCGAGCTTCCCGTCGGCGGCGGTGCGGACCATCTTCACCAGCTTCTTCGCGTCGCTGACGATGCGCGACTTGTCGAAAAAGCCGAACGCGCCGCGATCATAGCTGTCCTTCATCGCTTCGGCGCGGCTGGTGAGCATCACCGCATGCGTGCGCAGATGGACGTCGTCGAGCAGCGAGAGACCGTCCTCGCCGGGCATGGCGATGTCGATCGTGGTGACGTCGGGGCGATGCTCGGCGATCATGCGGAGCGCGCTTTCTGCGTCGGCGGCCGAGCCGATCAGGCGGAAGCCGGGCTCGCGGCCCAGCACTTCCTCGAGCATCGCGCGAATCGTGAGCGAGTCGTCGACGATCAGGACGGTGATGACGGACATGGCACCCACTCCCGCTTCCTTGAGCCTTGAAGACTAGGCCAAGTCGCGGGGCGGCGCATTTCAGGAGAAACGCCACTGGGGTTGTTACGCAACCGGCGATTCACCGCTTGTTAGGGCAGTCAATCCCCGGCGAGGATCGCGTCGGCCTCGGTCTCGGGCGGGTCGCCGTCATGGTGCCGCGCGATCGTCGCGGTGACCGCATTGTCCATCGTGACGTTGCCGAGCGTGCGGACCAGGTCGGGCAAGGTCTCGACCGCGACGAAGATGGCGAGCGGCTCGATCGGTACACCCATCGCGATCGCGATGGGGGCGATCGAGCTGACGAAGCTGATCGATCCGGGCAGGCTCACCGCGCCCATCGTCGTGATCGCCGCCGCCGCGACGCCCGCCGCGAGCGCGGTGAAGCCCAGCTCCATCCCGAAGACATGCGCGACATAGATGGCGACCGCGAGGTTCATCGCGGGGCCCGTCGCGCGGAACAGGGCGACCGCGAGCGGCAGCACCACGCCCGAGGTCGCGACCGGGATGTCGAGCTTTTCCGATGCCTTGAGCATCGCGGGCAGCGACGCGAGCGAGCTTTGCGTGCTGATCGCCACCGCCATCACCGGCGCGTTGGCGGCGATGAAGCGGCCGAGCCGCACGCGCCCGCCGATCGCTGCGAGCGGATAGGCGAGCAGCCACACCACCCCGCCGACGCTGCTCACCACGATGACATAATGGACCAAAGCGTTGAATGCCGCCGTCCCGGCGCGCGCGCCGACGACATAGGAGAGCGCGAACACGCCGACCGGCGCCAGCCACAGCACCCAGCCGATCACCACCAGCATCGCATCGGCCAGCGCGCGGAAGAAGCTCGTCAGCACGTCGCGCTGGGTTGCGGGCAGCCGTGTGATCGCGAAGGCGAAGACGGTGGTGAAGACGATCAGCGGCAGGAAGGCATCGTTCGCCGCGGAGGCGATCGGATTGGGCGAGACCAGAGACGAGACGAAATCGGCGAAGCCGGGGACTTTCTCGACCGGCTCGGCGGTGCTGAAGCTCGCGCGCAGCGCCTCCGCAGCGGGTCCGTGCAGCGGCCACAGGTCGAGGATCAGCGGGGTCAGGATCGCCGCGAGGATCGAGGAGGTCCACAGGATGACGAGGAAGGTCAGGATCGATCGTCCGGCCAGCCGCCCGGCGCGCGCGGCCTCGGCGGTCACTGCGATGCCGGTGACGAGCAGTCCGACGACGAGGGGCACGATCGCCATGCGCAGCCCGTTGAGCCACATCGTCCCGATCGGCTCCGCATAGCCGGTCCAGCCCAGCGCGCGTTCCGGAATCAGCGCCGCGCCCGCGATCCCCGCGACCAGCCCCAGCACCAAAGCGGCGAGGATGCGCGTCGGCGTCGGCTTGCCGAGCGGCCCCAGCAGCAGGCGAAATAGAGTGACAATGGCCTGCGACATGCTCGCGCTTCTCCGTTTTGGGCGCTATCGGTGGGTCGGCATTACGCATCAAGGCCGTGAGAAGGCGGGGGATGGCAAGAAAATATTTCGGCACCGACGGAATCCGGGGCGCAACCAATCTCTCGCCGATGACCGCGGCGATGGCGATGAAGGTCGGCATGGCGGCGGGCGCGCATTTCCGCCGGGGCGATCATCGCCACCGCGTCGTGATCGGCAAGGACACGCGGCTCTCCGGCTATATGCTCGAAAACGCGATGGTGGCGGGGTTCACCAGCGTCGGGATGGATGTGGTGCTGGTCGGCCCGATGCCGACCCCGGCCGTGGCCTTGCTCACCCATTCGATGCGCGCCGATCTGGGGGTGATGATCTCCGCCAGCCACAATCCGTTCGCCGATAACGGGATCAAGCTGTTCGGGCCCGACGGCTACAAGCTCTCCGACGAGGACGAACTGGCGATCGAGGCGCTGATCGACGGCGATGTGGCGCTGGCGCCCTCGGGCGATATCGGGCGTGCTCGAAGGGTCGAGGATGCGCGCGGCCGCTATATCCATGCCGCCAAATCGACCTTCCCCGAGGAGCTGACCCTCGACGGGCTCAAGATCGTCGTCGATTGCGCGAACGGAGCGGCGTACCAGGTCGCCCCTTCGGCCCTGTGGGAGCTGGGCGCCGAGGTGGTCGCGATCGGCGTCACGCCCAACGGCAAGAATATCAATGACGGGGTCGGCTCGACCGCGCCGGCGACACTCTGCGAAACCGTGGTGGGCAGCGGGGCCGCCATCGGAATCGCGCTCGATGGCGATGCCGACCGGCTGATCGTCGTGGACGAGACCGGCCGGGTGATCGACGGCGACCAGCTGATGGCGCTGATCGCGACCGGCTGGGCGCGGCAGGGCCGGCTGCAGGGCGGCGGGCTGGTGACCACGGTCATGTCCAATCTCGGGCTCGAACGGCATCTCGCCGCGCAGGGATTGGGCATGGTCCGCACCGGCGTGGGCGACCGCTATGTGCTCGAGAAGATGCGGTCGTCGGGCTATAATGTCGGCGGCGAGCAGAGCGGCCACATCATCCTCTCCGATTATGCCACTACCGGCGACGGCCTTGTCGCGGCGCTGCAGGTGCTCGCCGAGTTGGTCCGCGCGGGTGCACCCGCCAGCGAAGTGCTCCACCGCTTCGATCCGCTGCCGCAATTGCTCAAGAATGTCCGTTTCAAGGGCGGCAAGCCGCTTGACGACGGGGAGGTCAAGGATGTGATCGCCGCCGCCGAGGCCGAGCTGGGCGGCAATGGCCGCCTCGTCATCCGGCCTTCGGGAACCGAGCCCGTGATCCGCGTGATGGCCGAGGGCGACGACAAGGTGCAGGTCGAGGCGGTGGTCGACCGCATCTGCGACGCGGTGCGCAAGGCCGCCGCCTAGTCCCTCGCGATCAGCGCAGGACCGCCAGCGCGTTCGCGATCCGGACGTCGTGCATCATCCCCAGATAGGCGTCGAAATATCCCTTGTGCGACGATCCCACCACCACGAGCACGCGCGCGCCCGGCTGCGGCGTCATCGCCGCGCGGATGTTCGCGACCATGCGCAGGTTCCGCGTCTCCCACCAGCCCACATAGGTCCGGCCATAATGTTCGGGCGAAGGCTCGTTCAGCGCCGCGCCGAAATCATAGGTGAAGGCGGCCTCCATCGACTGCGGCCGGTTGTGATACCGGTAAAGCCCAAGCGTTGCCGCCGGGGTGCCGAGCTTGGCCTCCTCGGCCGCAAGCGCCGCCTTGCGCGGGCCCGCGCCGCTCCAGGCCTGCATGATCGCGGCTTCATAGCTGGGCCCCAGCCCCATCACCGCGCCGTCCGCGGTGTGATCGTCGACGCTATGGACGCGCTCCAGCCCCAGCCGGGCGGCGAGCACCGCCGCCAGCGCGTAATTCTCGTTCCGGCTGGCTTCGCATTTGCGGAGGATCTCGACCAGGCCGGCGTCGAGCCCGTCGCCCTCATGGCGCTCGGCGGCGGGGAGCCGCAGCCATTGGACCAGCGCCGAGACGCGCTCGCCCGCGGCGATGAACACCATGGCGAGATGGCGCCGTTGCGCCGGTGACGGGTTGGCCGGCCAGCCCGCCAGCAATCGGGCGACTTCGGCATTGGCCGCCACCACGTCGAGCCCGGTCGCCTTGCGTACCGGCTCGAGGTCCCAGCAATAGCTGTCGAACGCGTCGCCGAACCGCGCCCTGTGGCGCCCGAGCATGTCGCACTCGACCCCCGACACGCCTTCGATCGTGATGATCTGGGGCCGCCATGCCGCGAGCCGGTCGAGCACCGGAGACAGCGTCTCGATCTTGAAGGTCTGGGGCAGGCCCGAAAGGTGCGGCGTGCCCAGCACGAGCACTTCGCTCGGCGGGCCGGCGAAGCGGCGGTGCTTGTGCGGATCGAAGCCGGGGCTCTGCGCCATCGCCGCTCCGGTCAGCGCAAGCGCCGCAACCACTGCCGTCAATCGCCCGATCCAGCGCATCATGATCCCGTCTCCCTTTAGGAGTGTGCTATATAACTACTACAGTAATCGCAAGCCGGGGCGGGATCGGCGCTTTCCCCGGAACGCGGGGGGCGTTAGAGGCGTGACCGATGCTTGAGATGCGCCCCGATTGCGAACGCTGCGGCACCGATCTGCCGGCCGCCCAGGCGGGCGCCTTCATCTGTTCGTTCGAATGCACCTTCTGCTCGGTCTGCGCCGATGCGCTCGACGAGCGCTGCCCCAATTGCGGCGGCGAATTGCTCGACCGCCCGACGCGCGTCGGCGCGGCGCTGGCGCGCAATCCGGCCTCCACGGAGCGCAAGTACACAGGATGATCAGGGGCTGACATGGTACCGCGCGTCCTCATCATCGCAGGGTCGGACTCGGGCGGCGGGGCAGGGATCCAGGCGGACATCAAGACCGTCACCATGCTCGGCGGCCACGCCATGACCGCGATCACCGCGATCACCGCGCAGAACACGCTGGGCGTCGATGGCGTCCACGCCATCCCCACCGAAATGGTGATCGCGCAGATCGACGCGGTGGTGCGCGATATCGGCGTCGACGCGGTCAAGATCGGGATGATCGGATCGGCGCGCACCGCGCTGGCCGTGGCGGAGAAGCTTGAGGAACTACCAGGCATCCCCGTCGTCTTCGATCCCGTCATGGTCGCGACCAGCGGCGCGGCGCTCGCCGACGAAGCGACCATCGCCGCGTTCGAACGGCTGATGGCGCGCGCGACCCTCGTGACTCCCAACCTGCCCGAGCTCGCGGCGCTGGGCGGCGATCCGCGCGCGATCGTGGCGGCGCATGGCTGCGCGGTGCTGGTCAAGGGCGGGCATGGCGAGGGCGGCGAAGTCACCGACCGGCTCTTCTCGCCGCACGGTCCGCCCGAGATCGACTGGACCGATCCGCGCATCGAGACCGACGCCACGCATGGCACCGGCTGCACGCTCGCCTCCGCCATCGCCACCGGCCTCGCCGCCGAATGGGAGCTGCCCGAGGCGGTCGCCCGCGCGCGGCGCTTCGTGCGGATCGCGCTGCGCGAAGCACCAGGGCTGGGGCGCGGCCATGGCCCGATGGGGCAGCAGGCGGTGCGGCTCGATTTCAACGCGAGCTTCTTCGAGCCGATGCTCAACCAGGTCACCGTGCCGGCGCAGGATCTCGCCGCGAGCGAGCGTTTCTACCGGCTGCTCGGGCTCAAGCAGGTCGTCCGCGCCAGCCCGCGCTATGCCCGGTTCGAGAGCGAGGGCGGCGCGACCTTCTCGATCGCGACCAGCGAGGGCTATACCGGCCCGGTCGTCTATTTCGAGTGCGGCGATCTCGACGTCACCGTCGCCTATCTTCAGCAACAGGGGCTGCGCTTCGAGCAGGAGCCGCGCGACGAGAGCTGGGGCTGGCGCGAGGCGCGGCTGCGCGATCCGGCGGGCAATGCAATCTGTCTCTACCAGGCTGGCGAGATGCGCCGCTATCCCCCATGGCGCATTGACGATGCCTGACTATTCGTACGAGCTGAGACACGCGGGGCCCGTCGCGGGAGTGGACGAGGCAGGCCGCGGTCCGCTCGCCGGACCGGTTGTCGCGGCGGCGGTGGTGCTCGATCCCGATTGCATTCCCGAGGGGCTCGACGATTCGAAGGTGCTGACGGCCGCCAGACGCGCCGAACTCTGCGCCCGGCTGCTCGATTGCGCGAAGGTCGGCATCGGCATCGCCACGGTCGAGGAGATCGACGAGCTCAACATCCTCTGGGCGACGATGCTCGCGATGACGCGCGCGGTGGACGCGCTCGGCTTCCGTCCGGCGATGGTGCTGGTCGACGGCAATCGCTGCCCGCGCTGGGATCACGCGTCGCAATGGATCATCGGCGGCGACGCGCTCTGCCTGTCGATCGCGGCCGCATCGATCGTCGCCAAGCACCGCCGCGACACGATGATGATCGAATATGACGCGATCCACCCGGGCTATGGCTGGGCGAGCAACAAGGGCTATGCCGCCGCCACGCACCAGGAGGCGCTGCGCCGTCTCGGCCCCACCCCCCTCCATCGCCGCAGCTTCGCGCCGGTGGCTCAAGCGGAGCTGGATTTCGGGCCGGCGATCCCGGCCTAACCCCCCGCCGCGAAGGCGATCCGCATCTCGACCTCACGCCCGACCACCGGATCGCCCGACTTGGTGAGCGGGAGCAGGCGGACCGCGGCCATCACCTGGTAGGTCGCCAGCGCGAAATCGCGGGTCATCGCCGCGTCGAGCCGCGAATCGGCGGTCGCCGGACGGGCATTGCGGCAGAAGAGCGTGCGGTCGGGCTCCACCCGGCAGGTCGCGGTCATGCGAACCTCGATCCCCGCCGCCAGCGCGCGCGGCGGATAATAGGTGCCGAGCAAGGCACCATCGGGACGCTCGTCATATTCGACGTCGCGCGCCTCCATCGTCGCGCTGGGCGCGCCCAGGGTGACTGCGTCGCCCGCGCTCACATTCTGGGTGAAGACCATCGGCAGCAGCTCGGGCTTGGCCGGGTCGTGCGGCGTGGTCGCGGTCGGGCGCACGCGCGTGAACCGCGTCCGCTCCAGCGCGACCTTCTCGATCGGAGTCGGAGTCCAGGCGGCGGCGCGCTTGTCGAATTCGGCGCGCGTCGCGGCGGGCCTGGCCGCGCCCGTCAGCGGGATGCAGCTATGGATGTCGCCAATATGCGCGTCGACCAGGCATTCGAGCCGCACCGCCACGGGCGTGGCGGGCAGACCGGCGACGCCGCTCGCGGTGGCGGAGATCAGCGCGCGCGAGGGGGCGTACTGGATCATCTCCGCCGTCACCGGCACGGGGTCGGCCAGCTTGTCGTCGTCCTGGGCGGCGATCATCAGCAGAAGCGAAAGCAACATCGGGAACTCTCCTAATCGCGCCTTCATAGCCGGTTTCCGCGCGGCTGGAACATGGCGCTTGCGAATATCTGTCTCAGGTTCCGGTGAGTCTTTTTCGTCACACCCCCTGCCCCTAGTGCCTGTGGATAACTTCCGGACTCAACATCTGGTCCGGTGCCGGAATGTTCTCCCAAGTTAAGGATTCTTAAGGCCTTTCCATTAACCAATATCCGCTTGACGGCGGAGTCCGAGCCCGCCGAAAACGGCTGTCCGGCAAGGGGAAACAGCATCGATGGGCGTTCAAGAGAAGGTTAAGTTGCGCGAGCGCGCGCCGGTCGCAAAGGGAGTTGCCGCGACGCCCGAGCTTCCGCTCGACAGCATCCTCATGTCCGATTGCATCGCCGCGATGCGCTCGCTGCCCGCCAAGTCGATCGACATGATCTTCGCCGATCCGCCCTATAATCTCCAGCTGGGCGGCGACCTCAACCGGCCCGACGGCAGCCATGTCGACGCAGTGACCGACGATTGGGACAAGTTCGACAGCCTGGCGATCTACGACAAGTTCACCCGCGAATGGCTCGCGGAAGCCAGGCGCATCCTCAAGGACACCGGCACGATCTGGGTGATCGGCAGCTATCACAATATCTTCAAGGTCGGCTCGGCGATCCAGGATCTCGGCTTCTGGATCCTCAACGACATCGTCTGGCGCAAGGCCAATCCGATGCCCAATTTCAAGGGCACCCGCTTCACCAACGCGCACGAGACGATGATCTGGGCGTCGATGGGCGAAAAGGCGCGCTACACCTTCAACTATCGCACGATGAAGACGCTCAACGACGAGCTCCAGATGCGCAGCGACTGGGAATTCCCGATCTGCGGCGGGCCCGAGCGGCTCAAGAAGGATGGGCACAAGGTCCATCCGACCCAGAAGCCCGAGGCTTTGCTCTATCGCGTGCTGCTCGCCAGCACCCAGCCGGGCGATGTGGTGCTCGACCCCTTTTTCGGCACCGGCACCACCGGCGCGGTCGCCAAAAGGCTCGGCCGCCACTGGATCGGCATCGAGCGCGAGCCGGGCTATTGCGCGGCGGCGATCGAGCGGATCGAGGCGGCGCTGCCGCTCGACGAATCGGGGCTGCGGACGATGCAGGCCCCCAAGGGCGCGCCGCGCGTGGCGTTCGGCGCGCTGGTCGAGAATGGTTATCTCGATCCGGGCACCGCGTTGTTCGACGCCAAGCGCCGCCACCGCGCGACCGTCGGCGCGGATGGCTCGCTCCAGAGTGGGGATGCCGTGGGCTCGATCCACAAACTCGGCGCGACGCTGCAGGGTGCACCCTCGTGCAATGGCTGGACCTTCTGGCACTATGAGGGACCGGACGGGCTCAAGCCGATCGATGACCTCCGCCAGACCTATTTGCTGGCGACTCAGCCCTAGGCGATTCGCGGGCGAGAATTCGGCGTTCGCGCGCTTAGCTTCGCACTTTTCACGTGTTTTGTGTAATTTCGTTGCGTGGGTACGCAAGATTATTACAATATGAGCCTGGGTGACATTTGGCGCAGATCGGAACATAATGGGAATATGACGGGCATTTCCCGTGTAGGACAGAGCTTCCTCACCTACCCACGTGATCGCCGCCGTGCTTGAATGGAGCGATGAACGCGCCCCGACCCGCCATCCCCCGCGCAGTGTGGATTCTCGGCCTTGTCAGCCTGTGCATGGACATGTCCTCGGAGATCACCCACGCGCTGCTGCCGCTGTTCATGACCGCGACGCTGGGGCTCAGCGTGGCCGCCGTGGGGCTGGTGGACGGCATCGCCGAGGCGACCGCGAGTATCGTCAAGATATTTTCGGGCTATCTTTCGGACCGCGCCGGGCGGCGCAAGCCGCTCATCCTACTTGGCTATGGCCTCGCCGCCGCGTCCAAGCCGCTGTTTCCACTGGCTGACGGCATGCTGCCCATCCTCGGTGCGCGGTTCGCCGACCGGATCGGCAAGGGCATCCGCGGAGCCCCGCGCGACGCGCTGATTGCCGACATGACCGAAGCGGAGGCGCGCGGACGCGCGTTCGGACTGCGCCAGTCGCTGGATACCGTCGGCGCGTTCGCCGGGCCGCTGCTGGCCGTGGGCCTCATGCTGCTCCTCGCCAACGACATCCGTCTCGTGTTCTGGGTGGCGTTGATCCCAGCGCTCGCCGCGGTCGTGCTCGTGCTGCTGGGCGTGGAGGATCGTGCGACGCCCCAGGCGAAGGCTCCGGCACCGATCCGTCTTGCCTATCTTCGCAAGCTGGGGCGGCCATTCTGGATCATTGCGGCGATCGGCACGCTGTTCAGCCTCGCGCGGATCAGCGAAGCATTCCTTGTCCTCAAAGCCAATGCCGACGGCCTACCGCTCGCTTTGACGCCGCTGGTGCTGGTGGCGATGAACCTCGTTTATGCGCTGGGCGCGTATCCCGCGGGCGCGCTTTCCGACCGCAGCCAGCCTAGAAATCTACTGCTTTGGGGGATCGGCGCGCTGGTCGCCGCCGATCTCGTGCTCGCTTCCGGCTTCGGGCTGGCGGGCGCGTTCGCGGGCATCCTTCTTTGGGGAGCGCACTTGGCGCTGACGCAGGGCGTCCTTGCGCGCATGGTTGCCGACAGCGCGCCGCCCATGCTGCGCGGCTCGGCGTTCGGCATGTTCAGCCTGCTCACCGGCTTCGCTCTGTTGCTCGCAAGCGTCGTCGCCGGATTGCTGTGGGATTGGGTGGGGCCAGAGGGCACGTTTCTGGCCGCCGCAGCCTTTGCCGCTGGCTCCGGCCTTCTGCTCGTGATGTTGCGCGGCACCGCCAGCGTCTATCCCCAATAGCCGGGGCGAATGATCGAGGCTCGCTGCCGTCACCCGCTCACACCACGTTAAGTCACTGATTATAATTACTTTCATATGCAACTAAATTGCCGATTCCGTTACATTACGCCCTGCCTCAGCCACCGCCCGCCAGCCGCTTCCGCGCGCCCTCGAGTCCCCAGCGCATCACCTTGTTGTGGTTCCACGCGAAGACCGGCGCGAGAATGGGCGCGAGCAGCCGCATCCAGGGCTTGGTAACCTCGACTCGCCAAAGATAGCGGACATGCGTGCCCTCGGGCTCCGAGTGGAAGTTCCACAGTCCCACGCCCTCCAGCTCGCCATGCGCGCGGCCTTCGAGGCAGTCGTGCTTCTCGACTTTGGTGACCTCGATGTCGAAGGTGAGGGTGTAAGGGAGCGCGGTGGCCCAGGTGATGCGGCGGATAGCGCCGAGGCCGGTCTCGTCGCCTTCGCGGATCGTCTCGACGCGCTTCACCGCGCGCCACCATGAGGGCCAGTCCTCGACCTTCTCGATCAGCGACCACACCCGGTCGAGCGGGGTGGTGAAATGCCAGTCGGTCACGAGCACGAATTGCGTCATCGCAAACCTCCGCTTCGCGGGGTACAGCGCCACATGATCGAAATTCCGGCGGGCGCGCGCGCCTATCTACGTCCGATCCAGTTCGCCGATACGCCTGTCGGGCGCGATGGGGAAGTGGCGCGGCTGGCGGGCGGGCTGATGTGGTTCGCGGCCTATGAGCTGATCGCGGTCAAGGGGGGCGGGCGCGTACTGCAGGCGGCGGTGCCGGTGGGCGAACTGCCCGAGGAACTGGCCGGGCTGGCGGCGCGCATCTCGGCTCCGCGCGCGGCGCTGACCCTCGGGGAGCGCGTGCTGCGGATGGACCAGCCGCAGGTCATGGGCATCCTCAACGTGACGCCCGACAGCTTTTCCGACGGCGACACGCATTATGGCGATCCCGAGGGCGCGGCGGCGTTCGGCGTCGATCTGAGCGCGGCGGGTGCGGCGATCATCGATGTCGGCGGCGAATCCACCCGGCCCGGCGCGGAGCCTTTGTGGGAAGGCGACGAGGTCAAGCGCGTGGTGCCGGTGGTCGAGCGGCTGGCGCGCAGCGGGACCGCGGTTTCAATCGACACGCGCAAGGCCCCGGTGATGGAGGCGGCGCTGGCGGCCGGGGCGCATATCGTCAACGATGTCGCGGCCCTGCTGTGGGATCCGCGCGCGCTCGATGTGGTGGTGAAGAGCGGTTGTCCGGTCGTGCTGATGCATTCGCCCGATCCCGCCAAGGGGCCGCATGGCGGGAGCGGCTACAAGGATGTGCTGATCGAGGTCTATGACTGGCTGGAGAAGCGCGTGGATGACGTCGTCGCGGCGGGGGTGGACCGCGCGAAGATCCTGATCGATCCGGGCATTGGCTTCGGCAAATCGCTTGCCGACAATCTGGCTTTGCTCAACGGCCTGACGCTGTTCCACGGGATCGGCTGCCCGATCGTGCTGGGAGCGAGCCGCAAGCGGATGATCGGAGCGCTATCGAACGAAGCGCCGGCGGACGCGCGGCTCGGCGGTTCGATCGCGCTGGCGCTCAAGGGCGCGGAGCTGGGCGCGCAATTGATCCGCGTCCACGACGTGTTCGAAACCGCGCAGGCGCTCAGGGTATGGCGCGGACTGCGCGACGCGGCGCTGGTGGCGCCCCAGGTTTAGCGGTTCCCCGGCGAAGGCCGGGGTCCAGTTGCGAACGGCTGGAGAGTTCGCGCTGCCGCGCGAGATTCTTTGAAATAGGGCTGGGCCCCGGCCTTCGCCGGGGAACAGATTAGGTCATGCCGTAGGTGAAGAATGCCGTGGCCAGCACCCCCAGCGCGCTTCGGCCCAGGTGGAGCTGGCCCCATTTGACCAGCAGCGCGCGGGTTTCGGGGCCGGCCTGATCGAGCGGTGTCGCCTTGAGCCTGGTGTTGGTCTGCCAGATCGCCGCGAAGGTCCATGCGATGTTGGCGAGCATCAGCAGCCCGCCGACCAGCCAGGGCCAGACGCTCATCCAGCGATACCAGGCGGCGATGCCCGCGACGCCGCTGACCAGCGCCAGCCCCGCCTGCATGATCGCGCCGCGTTCGTACGCAGGCTTCCACTGGGCGAGCGCGTTGCGGTCGTCGAGCGTGAGCCGCGCCGGATGCTCGGCGAACGAGACATAGACGGCCGCGCCAGTGAACAACGCGGCGGTGACGAGGGCGAGAAGGGCTAGCATGGCGGCACCTTATACCGGCTTGGGCACGTCCACCACTGCCGCCGGATCGAACGCGCGCTTGTATCCCCAGTCGGTCTTGACCGACGCGCCGCCCTTGCGGACCGATTCGAGGATCGCCTCCATCAGCCGGACGTCCTGCAGCCCCTCCTCGCCCGGCGAGACCATCGGCACGAGCCCACGCACCACATCGCCCATCCAGTCCATCTCGCGCGTGAACTGGTCGATCTCGGCGACCTTCACCGGGCCCTGATCGGTGCTGCTGAGGATGCTGAGCTGGTTCCCGCCGTAAAAGGCGGCGGGGTCGGCGCGGATGCGTGCCTGCTCGCAGAACACGTCCCATTTCATGCAGCCGGCATAGGAGAAGCTGGTCGAGCCATGGCCCAGCGCCCCGCTCGGGAATTTGAACTGCCAGCTGATCAGGTCCTCGGTGTCCTTGAAGCGCGGGTCGCTGTGGTCGGTGCTGGCCCAGGCGCGGACCTCGACCGGCTCCTCGTTCAGCAGGTAGCGCATGCCGTTGACGCCATAGACCCCCATGTCGCCCAGCGCGCCGCCGCCCGACATCTTGAGGTCGCAGCGCCATGCGTCGGAGGGATCGCTGAGGATGGCCTGGCGGCCCATCTCGGTGACGACGAGGCGCGGCTTGCCATATTTGCCCGAGCGGATGCGGCGCATCGCCTCGAGATTGTTCGGCTCGTAATGGCAGCGATAGGCGGTCATCAGGTGGCGTTTCGCCTTCTTGGCCGCCGCGATCATCGCCTCGCAATCGGCGATGCTGGTCGCCAGCGGCTTTTCGCACAGCACATGCTTGCCCGCCTTTAGCGCGCGGATCGTGTACTCGGCGTGCATCGAATTGGGCAGGACGATGTAGACGATGTCGATCCGGGGATCGTTCGCGATGCGGTCGTAATTCTCGTAATTATAGATAGCGTCGGCGCTGAGCCCCTCCTTCGCCGCCCAGTCCGCCGCTTTCCTGGGATCGCCCGAAACGAGCGCGGCGAGCTTGACGCCCTTCGCCTTGCGCAGGCCGGGAATGAGCTGGCCCTGCGAGAGCTTGCCGATGCCGACGATCGCGATGCCGAGTTTCTGATCGTCGGGCAGCGGGGGTTCGCCCATGGCCTGCGGCGCGGCTTCGGCGGACGCGGCGGTCACGACGGCGGCGCCGGCGGCGAGTTCGATCAGGGCGCGGCGGGACAGCTTGTCGGGCATCGTGTCTCTCCTGCTGCCCGGCTTCGGCCGGGTCTGAACTCGGAGTATAACGCGATCTGTTAGCGGTACCAGTGGGGGTCAGAGGCCCAGCTTGGCGAGAAGCTTGGGATTGGTGAAATCCTTGAGAGCGTCCTTGCCGATCCAGCGTTCGGAGGCGATTTTCGACGCAGCGAGCCGTTCGGCAAGCGCGGTGCTGGCGTGGTGGAGCGCGGCGCTGCGGCGGCCCACGCCGCGCAAGGCCCAGCTCACGCCCTTCTTGACGAAATTGCGCGAATCGCTTGCCGCCGCGTCGATCAGGGGGAGGCGATCGAGAAAGGGTTGGTCGGGCAATTTCTTGGCATGGAGCGCGACGCTGGCGAGCAGCGCGAAGCTGGCGCGGCGGCCGAATTCGTCGTTGAGGTTCGCCCAGCGGTCGACCGCGTCGAAGGCGTGCAGGGTCCTGTCGAACAGGTCGAAACAGGCGGTGTCGCAGGTCGCCCAATTATCGAAGCCACTGCGCCAGTGATCCATCTGGGCCGGGGTGACCTGTGCCGGGTCGTCGACCATCACCGCGAGGAAGCGCGCCTCGTAGATGCCGGCTTCCCATAGCGTGAGCGCGAGATCGTGCCGCTTGCGGTGCGGCCTGGCGATGGCGCGGATCGTGTTGACGCTCATGCCCAGCACGCGGTCGGCAGTGACGATGCCGTAGCGCACGAGGCCGGCGACCGCAGCGGGATCGGCATGGCGTTCGAGTTCGGCGATCAGATCGGCGGCGGTCGTCATCGCCGCGATGCTAGCGCGGAATCGCTGGATGAGGGCCTTCTTCTTTGCTGTCCGTATTCGGAAGAAGAAGACCCTCATCGCTGCGGAGGCTGGCGGTTGCCAGCTCCGGATTACGATTTCGCGTCAGTGAGTCGAATTCAGGCGGCCGACTGGTCGATGCCGAGCTCACCCAATTTGCGGTAGAGCGTCGAGCGGCCGATGCCGAGGCGGCGGGCGACTTCGGTCATGCGGCCGCGATAATGGCCGATGGCGAGGCGGATGACATCGGCCTCGATCTCGTCGAGCGCGCGCAGATTGCCGTCGGGACGGAAGAGCGTGACGCCCGCCGCGCCCGAGGCCTGGCCGCCGGCCGGACCGCCGGCGGGGCGGCCGAGCGCGAGCTGGGCGATCTGCGGGAAATCGGCGCGGGTCAGCCCGTCGCCGTCGCAGAGCACGGCGGCGCGGAACAGCGCGTTCTGGAGCTGGCGGACATTGCCCGGCCAGTCATAAGTGCCGAGCAGGGCCAGCGCGTCGTCGGTGATGCCCAGCGGCCGCAGCCCCGGCTGTTCGGCGATTCGGCCGAGCAAGTGGCGGGCGAGCGCGGGAATATCGCCGCTGCGTTCGCGAAGCGGCGGGATCGTCACCTGGACGACGTTGAGGCGGTAATAAAGGTCTTCGCGGAAGCGCCCGGCCTCGACTTCGGCGAGCAGGGTCTTGTTGGTCGCGGCGATGACGCGGACATCGACTTCCTTGGCGTGGCGCGCGCCGATCGGCTGGATCTCGCCCGACTGGAGCACGCGGAGCAGCTTCACCTGCGCCTCGAGCGGCATTTCGCCGACTTCGTCGAGGAAGAGCGTGCCGCCATCGGCCTCCTGGAATCGGCCGATCTTACGCTCGAACGCGCCGGTAAAGGCGCCTTTTTCGTGGCCGAACAGCTCCGATTCGACGAGATTTGCCGGGATCGCGCCGCAGTTCACCCGCACGACTTCCTTGCGGTTGCGGGGCGAGGCGTTGTGGACCGCATCGGCCACGACTTCCTTGCCGACGCCCGATTCGCCTTCGATCAGCACCGGTACACGGGCACGGGCGGCCTTGGCGGCGATCGCAAGCGCGGCGCGGAATTGCGGGGCGCTGCCGACGATCTCCTCGAAGGCGAGCGGGACCGAGAGCTTCTCGGTCAGCGGACGCAGCTCGCCCGCGGTCTTGCCGCCGACCGCGGCTTCGAGCGCGGCGAGCAGCCGTTCGGAGGCGAGCGGCTTGACGAGGAAGTCGGTGGCGCCGGCGCGCATCGCCTCGACCGCCGCTGCGACCGAGCCATTGGCGGTCAGCATCAGGATCGGCAGCTGCGGCCGCCGGGCACGCAGCTCCGCGATCACCGCCGTCGAATCGAAATCGGGCGAGCTGTGATCGAGGATCACCGCGTCGAGCGCCATGCCGTCGGGGGTGCCGAGCGTGGCAATGGCGGTCTCGCCGTCGCCGGCGAAGATGGTGCGCCAGCCGCGGCGCGCAGCGATCGCAGCGACCAGGCGGCGCTGGGCCGGCTCGTCGTCGATCAGCATCAGGAGGCGCTGTCCGTTTCGCGTCATCGCGTTTTTTTCGTCCCCAGTGTCTCGTTTCAGGTCGCCAGTCATAAAACGGATGGGTAAAGGCGGGCTTAAGCCTGCCCGGAAGCCCGCGCACTTGAGGCGCGGCCCGGGCGAGGCTAGGGGTAGCGGGACATAGTTGAGGGGATGTGACGCATGGCCGGAACGGGTGACGGTGATCTCAAGGCGCACCAGGAGACCTTCAAGGGCTTCACGGCGCTGATGACCTGGGGAACCCTGGGCAGCTTCCTGATCGGCGGATTCGTCGTCTTCCTGATCGCCCAGTGAAGATTGCGGTCTTGAAGGAGGGCGCGGCCGGCGAGCGCCGCGTCGCCGCCACTGCCGAGACGGTCAAGAAATTCATCGGACTCGGCGCAACCGTCGCGGTCGAATCGGGCGCGGGCGATGCCGCCTCGTTCGACGATGCGGGCTTCGCGGCCGCGGGCGCGACCGTCGGATCGCGGGCCGATGTGCTCAAGGATGCCGATATCGTGCTCGGCGTGCAGGGTCCCGATCCCACGAGCCTGGGCGGGGCCAAGCCGGGCGCGTGGATCGTCGCGGGGCTCAATCCGTTCGGTGAGCGCGCGCGGGTCGATGCCTATGCCGCGGCCGGATATGAAGCGCTGGCGATGGAATTCATGCCGCGCATCACGCGCGCGCAGTCGATGGACATCCTTTCGTCGCAGTCGAACCTCGCCGGATACAAGGCCGTGCTCGACGCCGCGGCCGAATATGGCCGCGCCTTTCCGATGATGATGACCGCGGCGGGCACCGTCTCCGCCGCCAAGGTCTTCGTGATGGGCGTGGGCGTGGCCGGGCTCCAGGCGATCGCCACCGCGCGGCGGCTGGGCGCGCAGGTCTCGGCGACCGATGTGCGCAGCGCGACCAAGGAGCAGATCCAGTCGCTCGGCGCCAAGCCGATCTTCGTCGAGAATGTCGCGGGGATCGAGGGCGAGGGCTCGGGCGGTTACGCGACCGAGATGAGCGAGGAGTATCAGAAGGCGCAGGCCGAGCTGGTTTCCGGCCATATCGCCAAGCAGGACATCGTCATCACCACCGCGCTGATCCCCGGGCGCCCCGCGCCGCGGCTGATCAGCGACGCGCAGATCGCGACGATGCGGCCGGGATCCGTGATCGTCGATCTCGCGGTCGAGGCCGGGGGCAATGTAGAAGGCGCGGTCGCGGGCGAAGTCGTCGAGCGGCACGGCGTGAAGATCGTGGGGCACAAGAATGTCGCCTCGCGGTTGGCGGCGGACGCCTCCGCGCTGTTCGCGCGCAACCTGTTCAACTTCCTCTCGGCCTTCTGGGACAAGGAAAAGGGCGCGCCGGTGCTCGACGAAGAGATCGGCGACGCGATCCGGCTGACGAAGGACGGCAAGGTGGTGAATTCGAGGCTGCTCTCGTGACCAATCCTCCCCTGGAAGGGGAGGTGGCGCGCGCAGCGCGACGGAGGGGTATTTCCCTCTCGATAGCGCGACACCCCTCCGTCAGCCCTGCGGGCTGCCACCTCCCCTTTCAGGGGAGGAACTGACTGTGTTGCAGGGGGTAGAGGGTAGTACGCAAAGGGCAAGGCGGACAGGAAAGCCCTGTCGTTACCCGAGGTTCTGCTCTGGACAGCGCTCAAGCCGCGACCAGACGGTTTCAAGTTTCGTAGGCAGCACCCGTCAGGCCCTTATTTCGCGGACTTTTATTGCCATGAGGCGCGGATGATCGTCGAGGTCGATGGCCACGCGCATGATCACGGCGACCGGCCGCAGCGCGATGCGGGGCGTGACCGCTGGTTTGCTGTTCGCGGTCTTGATGTGATGCGTATCCCCGCGCGCGAGGTGCTGCGCGATTGTGACGCCGTCGTGCGTGGAATTATCGTGCGAGCCGCGCAGCGGCGAGCCGACCAGGAGTAACTCATGGACTTCATCTCGATCCTCTCGATCTTCGTGCTGGCGTGTTTCGTCGGCTACTATGTCGTCTGGTCGGTCACGCCGGCGCTGCACACGCCGCTGATGGCGGTGACCAACGCGATCTCCTCGGTGATCATCGTCGGTGCGCTGATCGCCAGCGTGGCGCCAGTCATGGGCACGGCGGGGGAGACGGCGAAGTGGCTGGGGCTGATCGCGGTCGGCTTTGCCAGCGTGAACATCTTCGGCGGCTTCGCGGTGACCGCGCGGATGCTCGCCATGTACAAGAAAAAAGCGAAGTGAGGGGGCGCGACTGATGCACGAGGGGGCTCCGGTCAATCCGTGGGTGGCGCTGGCCTATCTGGCCGCGGGCATCTGTTTCATCCTCGCGCTGCGCGGGCTTTCGAGCCCGGCGAGCAGCCGGCGGGGCAATCGCTTCGGCATGCTCGGCATGGCGCTGGCGGTGGGCGTGACGCTCTACACGCATCCCGTCCCTAACTGGACGATCCCCATGAGCTGGGCCGAAGTGGGCGGCGCAGTGGCGATCGGCGGCGTGATCGGCTTCGTGATCGCGCGGATGATCTCGATGACCGCGATGCCGCAGCTGGTGGCGGCGTTTCACAGCCTGGTCGGCATGGCGGCGGTGCTGGTCGCCGCGGCCGCCTTCCTCAATCCGGTGCCGTTCGGGATCACCGATGCTACGGGCGCGATCCTGCAGGTCAGCCGGGTCGAGATGGGCCTGGGCGTCGCGATCGGCGCGATCACCTTTTCGGGATCGGTGATCGCCTTCCTCAAGCTCAACGGAAACATGAGCGGCGCGCCGATCATGCTGCCCGGCCGGCACATCATCAATCTGGGGACGCTCGCGGCGATCCTGGGGCTGATCGCCTATTTCGTGACCGACCAGAGCCCCTGGGTCTTCTGGACCGTGACGGGCCTCAGCTTCCTGATCGGCTTCTTGCTGATCATCCCGATCGGCGGCGCGGACATGCCGGTCGTGGTGTCGATGCTCAACAGCTATTCGGGCTGGGCGGCGGCGGCGATGGGCTTCACGCTGCACAACAGCGCGATGATCATCACCGGCGCGCTGGTGGGCTCGTCGGGCGCGATCCTGAGCTACATCATGTGCCGCGCGATGAACCGCAGCTTCATCAGCGTGATCGCGGGCGGCTTCGGCAGCGACGGCGGCAGCGGCGGCGGCGAGGCCAAGGAGCAACGGCCGTGGAAGCGGGGCAGCGCCGAGGACGCGGCCTTCCTGATGAGCCAGGCCGAGCAGGTCATTATCGTCCCGGGGTACGGCATGGCGGTGGCGCAGGCCCAGCATGTGCTCCGCGAGATGGCCGACAAGCTCAAGGAGCATGGCGTCCGCGTCAAATATGCGATCCATCCGGTCGCGGGGCGCATGCCCGGCCATATGAACGTGCTGCTCGCCGAGGCGAACGTGCCCTATGACGAGGTGTTCGAGCTCGAGGACATCAACTCCGAGTTTGCCCAGACCGACGTCGCCTTCATCATCGGCGCCAACGACGTGGTCAATCCGGCGGCGAAGACCGACAAAAGCTCGCCCATCTATGGCATGCCGGTGTTCGACGTGGGCAAGGCCAAGACCGTGCTGTTCATCAAGCGATCGATGGGCGGCGTGGGCTATGCGGGTGTCGACAATGACGTCTTTTATGCCGATAACACGATGATGTTGCTGGCGGACGCGAAGAAGATGGTCGAGGAGATCGTGAAGTCGCTCGACTGATCACGGGGTTGTTCCGGGCGACCGCGTAGCGTTTTTCGGCGAACCTTTGAGGGGGGAGAGGGCGATGACGAGCGTAGGATCGATACTGAACGGGGCGTTCCGCCTGTTCAAGGAACAACCGGTGGCCGTCGCGATCTGGGCCGCGCTGGTCATCGGCTATAGCCTTGCGATCAGCGCGCTGGCGATCGGCGGGATCAGCGCGGATTTCGAGGCGCTGCGCACGGGGGCCATCAGCCCCGTCAGCGCCATCGGCATGGGACTGGTGTTCGGCGCGCTCGCGCTGCTGTGCGCGGCCGTGCTGAGTTGCGCAATCTATCGCGCGGTGCTGCGGCCCGAGGAGGGCGGCTTTGCCTTCCTTCGGGTCGGCGCCGACGAGTTCCGCATGTTCGGGCTCTATCTGATCATGATCGTCGCGGGCATTTTCGTCGGCGTGATCCTGATGCTCTTCGCCATGTTCGCGATCGGCGGCAGCGTGCTCGCGAGCGGCGGCGGGGCGGGCGGCTTCGGCTTTGGCATGCTGATCGCCCTCGCGCTCTTGGTGGTCGGCATCTACATCGCGGTCCGCCTCTCGCTGATCTTCCCGATGACCTTCGTGCGCCGCCAGATTTCGATCGACGAAGGCTGGAGCCTGTCGCGCGGCAATTTCTGGACGCTTTTCCTTGCCTATCTGGTGATCTGGATCATCCTGATCGTGCTACAGATGGTCCTCCCGCAGGCGCCCGGCCAGGTCAGCTTCTTCGAGACGATCAGCGCGATGCGCGATCCCGACGCGCTGCAGGCCGCGCAGGCCCGGCAGCTCGACACGGTCGCCTCGATCACCTTCATGTCGATGCTGCCCTATGTGCTGATCTCCAGCCTGGTGCAGGTCTTCAGCAATGTCGTGACCAACGCGGCCTCGGCCACCGCGGTGCGCGAATTGCTGCGCGATCAGGGCGAGGTGCTCGATGACGACATCAACGCCACCGCCCAGATCTTCGAATAATCCGGAATGGAGCATGAATTAACCACCAAGGTCGCTCGGTTCGCCCAATAACCTCCGAAACGGAGGAAATCGGACTCAACCATTTCGGAGCAATGCGGCATCCACTCCGGAACAGAAGATGAACTTGGGGAATCATGGCGACTCTGTCCACGCGACCCGGCCCGCCCGGGGATAGCTATACCAACGCGCCCAACGCGCTGGTGATCGCCGAGCGCGCGGACCACGCGCGCGATGCGGACGAGGCGCTGGCGCTTGCGGGGATCCGCACCGAGGCGGTGCTGGGCTTCGCCGAAGCGGCGCACGCTTTCGCGGAACGGCGCGGTTTCGATCTGATCGTGATCGAGGCGAGCGGCGCGGACGATGCGTTGCTCGATACCGTGCTGACGCGCGCCGACGCGGTGGCGCGCGAGCGCGGCGCGGCGGTGGTGGCTGCGATCGACGAGGCCCAGATCGATGCCGCCGCGGCGCAGCTGAGCGGACGGCATTGCCAATTGCTGTGTGCGCCTGGAATGGCCGAGCGCATCGCCGCGCTGAGCGTGGCGAAGGCGCGTGCCGGCACGCGCACCGACCGGGTACGCGTCAACGATGCCGCGCGCGACGGCGAGGATGCGCGGCTCCAGCGGCTCAATGAGGAAGTGGCGCGGATCGCCGATACGCTGGCGCGGCTGACGCGGGGCGAGGAAAGCGAGCGGCGTGGCAGCGTGCGCGATCCCGGGCTGGGCTATCGCGGGCCGGGCGATGGGGGCGATCCGCCCAATGTGACTCCGCAGGAGATTCGCATGGCGATTCGTTCGCGGCGGTTGCGCGGGCAATTTTTCCAGGGCGAACTGTTCGCCGATCCGGCCTGGGACATGCTGCTCGACCTCTATGCGGCCGAACTCGAGCGGCGGCAGGTGTCGGTATCGAGCCTGTGCATCGCCGCCGCGGTGCCGCCGACGACCGCGCTCAGGTGGATCGGCACGCTTCACGATGCCGGATTGTTCGAGCGCAAGGCCGATCCGACCGACCGCCGCCGCGCCTATATCGCGCTCAGCGTCAAGGCGATCGAGGGCATGCGCAGCTATCTGGCGGCGGTGAAGCGGCAGGGGCTGGGTATCGCGTGACGCGCGCCGGCAGCAAGTCTTGTGCGCGCGCCGCTCACGCGGCATGGGGGGCGTTCCTGCACGCTGCGGGCGCTTAGCTCAGTTGGTAGAGCGCTTCCTTTACACGGAAGATGTCGGCGGTTCGAGCCCGTCAGCGCCCACCAGCCTTTGCTCCCGCCGGGAGCTTCGGCTGGCCGCGGGCTTCATCGTCCTGTCGGCTTTCGCGACATCGGGATCGACCTGGTTGGGCTGCCAGGCCGTGGTGCCCGTCGGCGCAAGCTCGACCGCCGCGATCGCCTTGCCGCTGCTGTTGATCAGCACGAAATCCCAATCGTCCGCAAGGGCGGGTGCCGCGACCGCCAGCATGGCGGCCGCGAGGGCCAGTTTCAACATGGCGTCCCTTACCCGGTCAGCTCGCGGTGTAGGTCGAGGTCGGCGCGCCGCCCGCGCCGATGCGCAGATTGATGAACGGGTTGTCGCAGACATTGAGATTGGGCCAGATCAATGAGGTGTCATCGGCGAAAACCGCCTTCACGTCGAAGCGGCAGTCGCTCTCTTCCTTGTCGAAGTGAATGGTCCCGCGCTTGCCCGCCGCGATCGGCACCAGCTTTCGAACCGTCTCGTCGATCTTGTTCTTCTGCCAGTTCTGCGTGCCGGTCGGCGCCAGCTCGACCAGCTTGATTTCCTTGCCGGTGTTATTGACCAGCACGAAGTCCCATTCCTCGGCGAACGCCGGTGTCGCGACCACCAGCGCCGCGACCGCCATGATAAGCGTGTTTCGCATGCGCATTCCCCTATTGCGTGGACACAGACTGCGCTTCTCCGCGGCTTTCGGCAAGAGTCAGAGTGAGCGGACCAGCCGCACCGCGCACGCGATCCAGGGAGGATCGGCGACGACCTGCTGGCGGCCGCCGGCGCCAAGCGGGAGCAGATGGAGCTTTCCATCCTCCCGCCCGATCAGCCGCCCGAACAGGAAACGGCCCGCGGGGCGCGGCACGAGCACGTCGCGGTTGAGCGCGGCGGCGTAACTCTCGGGCGCGAGCCGGTCGCACCAGATCTCGTCCCCCGCGCGATAATCGCCGATCCCGCCGACGACGGTGACCGCGACCATGCCGGGCGCGGCACGCGGCGGGGCGAGCTGGGCTTCGCGCCGGGGCGCCTGGGCGCCCGAACCGTCGAGCACCGCGGCGACCGCGATTTCAGGCCGGTCGGGCAGGGTGACGAGATCGGCGGCATCGACGCCGAGCGCGTCTGCGATGCGGTTGAGCCAGCCGACCGAGACGGTGCGCGTGCCCGTTTCGAGTCGGCCGATCGTCTGGGCGGTGGTGGGCGGCACGCAGCGGCGCGCGACATCGTCGAGCGTCAGGCCCTTGGCACGGCGGACTTCCCTGATGGCGGTGATCATCGTGCGCAGGCTCCTAACCGTTTTGGTTTTTTCACTGTCCTACAGATTTCCCGTTGTGGCAAGTCCGCGCGACTCGGAAATTGGAGGCGGCAAATGCGCGAACTTGTGGAACGGACGATCGAGGACGGACAGCTGGCGCCAGGCGGAGGCGCGCGGGCAAGGCGCAGCGTGACGGTGAATCTCGCCGAATCGCCGCTGGGCTGGCTCCGGTCGCGCGGGCATGTGAATGCGCGGCAGTTCGAGGCGGGCGAGCGGCTGCGCACCGATTACGAAACCGCGTCGCTGGGCGCGCGCGTGACGATGCGATGGGACGCGGCGCCGTGCGCAAGCGGGCGGCGGGGAACTCCCGAGACGCTCGATCCCACGCTCGCGCAGATCTCAGCGAAACGCCACTTCGATGCCGCGATGGCGGCGGCGGGTCCGGGGCTGGCGGACATATTGTGGCGCGTGGTCTGCGCATGTGAGGGACTGGCGGCTGCTGAAAAGGGCCTTGGCTGGCCGGTGCGCGCGGGCAAGCTGGTGCTGGGGCTGGCGCTCGACCGGTTGGCGGACCATTATGGCTTGCGGTGAAGGAGCCCTCGTCATGACCATCTTCCAATCGCTGCTCGCCTTTATCGCTGCGGCTTCGATCCTGACGATCACGCCCGGGGTGGATACCGCGATGGTGCTGCGGAGCGCGGTCGGGACGGGCAAGAGGTCGGCGATGTTCGCGGCGTTCGGGATCGGGATCGGCTGCCTGGTCTGGGGTGCGCTGGTGTCGGTGGGGCTGGGGGCGCTGATCGCGGCATCGCCGCTGGCGTTCGGGGTGCTCAAGTGGATCGGCGCGGCCTATCTGGTCTGGCTGGGGATCGGGCTGATCCTGCGGCCGCGCACCGGGATCGGCGAGGGCGGCGAGGCTGTGTCGCGCGACGCGTGGACCGCGATGCGGCGCGGGCTGCTGACCAATTTGCTCAACCCGAAAGTCGGGGTCTTCTATGTGACGTTCCTGCCCCAATTCGTGCCCGCAGGGGTGAGCGTGGCGGGATTTTCGTTCCTGCTCGCGGTCATCCATGTGCTGTTGGGGCTGATATGGTTCGCGCTGCTGATTGCCGCGACGGTGCCGCTGGGCCGCTGGCTGGCGCGCCCGCGCGTGGTGCGGGGGATGGACCGGCTGACCGGCGGTTTGTTTCTGGCTTTCGGGGTGAAGCTGGCGCTTACTCGCTAGCGGGTTGCTCGTTGCCGATGAAGCCGAATGTCACGCCTTTGGGTTCGAGATCGGCGGCGATGGCCGCGCTGACGAGGCATTGGAATGTCTCAAGCCGCGCCTCGTCAAGGCCGAGCAATCCCGGCGCGACGAACAGGAAGGCGTTGCCCGCTGTCACGCCGAGGCCCTGTCCGGGTCCAAGGCCGCACAGCGCCTCAAGCGATACCGCATATTGGGCGAGGGTCTGGCGGCCGGGATCGTAGACGGGCAGCTTTTCGAGGAGACCTCGCGCGGAGAGCCATTCGCGCGCCATACTATCGGCGGCAGCGCGATCCGACGCCTTGATCAGAGGATCAAAGCGCGCTTGCGCTGCGGGATCGGCAAGGGCGAAAAGGCCCCCGCCCATCGCGAGTCCGACAAGGCAGGCGAGGTGATCGCTGGTCAGGGCGGCATCGGGCGTGGAAATGATGGCCGTATCGTCTTGCAGCAACTCTTCGTGCCGGACCTTGACGTGCGCGCGGTCGATGCCGCAGCGGACGATCTTGTCGGCGAGATCTTCCTGCGGGGAGAGCATGACGAGGAGGAGCGCGAGGGCGGACATCCGCCGTGTCTTGCGTCCTTTGGCGGCCATCGCAGGTCGGCAAAGTCCGTTGCGCTATGCAACTTATCTGCTATCCTCGCCCCCGACTCAAGCCAGAGAGGATGCGGCCATGATCGTCTATGGATCCACCTTGTCGCCTTACGTGCGCAAGGTGATGGTTTTCGGTGCGGAAAAGGGGCTCGACATGGAGCTTCAGCTCGCGGGGGCCGGGCGCGGCGGGCCCGATTTCGAGGCGGCGAGTCCGTTCCGCAAGATGCCGGGCTTCAAGGACGGCGACTTCCTGATTTCCGACAGTTCGGCGATCGTGACCTATCTCGAGGCCAAATACCCCAATCCCAACCTGATCCCCGAGGCGCCCGAGACGCGCGCGCGGACGATCTGGTTCGACGAGCTGGCCGACACGCTGATCATGGCCGCGGGCGGCGCGATCTTCGGCAACCGCTTCGTCTTCCCGCGCTTTCTCCAGCGCGAGCCCGATCATGCGGCGGCCAATGCCGCCGAGCGCGACCAGCTGCCGCCGCTCTTCGACTATCTGGAGAGCGTGATCCCCGCCTCGGGCTTCCTCGTCGAGGACCGGTTGACGCTGGCGGATATCGCTGTGGCCAGCCCGTTCGCGACGCTCGGCTGCATTGGCGTGTGCGTCGATGCGGCGCGATGGCCCAAGACCGCGGCCTATGTGGCGGCGATGCACGCGCGGCCGAGCTTCGCCGCGATCATCGCGCAGGACCAGGCGCTGGTGACCGCGATGGGCGGGCCGGTGATCGAGATGGTGCTGGCGCAGTAGCGCTGCGGCGCATGGCCCCCTAGATGGGGGCCATGCAGCTCGCCTTCATCAAATGTCATGGCTCGGGGAACGACTTCCCGCTGATCGACGCACGCGGCCTCGCTCTTTCCGACACGGATTGGGCGGGTGTCGCGCGCGCCCTTGCCGATCGTGACGGGCCGGTGGGCGGCGACGGGCTGCTGCTGCTCACCCCGGGCGATGACGCCCATGATTTCGGGATGCGGATGTTCAACTCGGACGGGTCCGAGGCGGAGACATGTCTCAACGGGCTGCGCTGTGTGGCGCGGCTGGGGTTCGAGCTGTTCGGACTCGACGGGGCGCACGTAAAGCTCAAGACCAGCAGCGCCGATGTCGCGCGCGAGGCCGAACTGGCGCCGGGCGTGGTGACGGTGAGCACGCGCGCGGCGGGGTCGCTTTCGGTGCGTGATGTCGGGCTGAAAATCGAGGCGAGCGAACTGGTCGAGGCCGAGGTGCCGGGACTGCCGAGCGCGCGGAAGTTCACCGCGGTGGCGATGCCCAATCCGCACCTCGTCGCGTTCGTCGAGCGAGTCGATGAGGCGGAGCTGGTGGCGCTGGGTGAATGGTGCGAGTCCGGCCCGGCGCTGATTCCAGGGCGGGCGAACGTGTCGTTCGTCGCGTTGCGCGGCAGCGATTTGTACGTGCGGACCTTCGAACGCGGGGTCGGGCTGACCGACAGTTGCGGCAGCGCGATGGCGTCTTCGGTCTATGCGGCCGCGGTGACCGGGCGCGTAGGGTTCGGAGCCCGGACGATCGTGTTCAACAAGGGCGGGATGGTGCGCGGCTCCGCCGCGTCAGACGGTGTGGTGACGATCAGCGGCAACGCGACCTACCTCTACGATGCGAACGTCGAGGTCGATGCGGCAAGCGGCACCGCGCGGGCACCCGTCGTCCATTCGCGGCGGGAGGACGAAGCGGCGGCCTGGGCCGCGGTGCTCGCCTCTATTCGCTGATCGTCAGCGGCGCCCCGATCCTCGCCGCGTCGATCTGGGCGCGGGTGAAGGGAAGCGGGAGCCACTGCTTGGCCGAAAAGGCGCGGGTGCCGTCGGCGTACCAGGGCGATTCGGGATTGGTCGACTGCGAATAGCTGAGCATCGACTGCGCGACCGGCCCGGTGGCGTCGAAGCTCACCACCTGCATGAATGAGCTGCCATGGACGGGGATCAGGCCTTCGGGCAGCGGCTGGGACTGCATCGCGTTGAGCACGCCCGCCGAGCCGGGGCCGCCATGGATCGCGATCTTCTCGCCGTTTCGGGGCGAGATCTGGACAGTGCCCAGCGCGGCGTCGAGCGGGAGCTTGTAGCTGCCCATCTCGGTGACGGCGGCAGCGAGGGCGTCGAGGATCGCGGGAGCGGCGCCGGGATTCAGGTCCGCCGGGCGGTCGATCGGCTTTTCCATGTCGAACGGGTTCGCCCAGAAATCCTTGATCGCGCCGGTACGCCGCCAGAACATCAGGAAGAGCAGCGCGCCCTTGCTGTCATTGTCGACATGGCGATCCCATTTGGCGAGCACGGCGCAGGCTTCGGCCAGATCGGCGCGCTGCGGGCAGAGCGCGAGCAATTGATCGAGGATCAGCTCGGCGGCGAAGACACGGTTGGCGAGGATCAGCGCCTGCGCCTGTGCCGGATCGATCGATGTGAGCCCCTCGAGGATACGCAGGCCAATGCGGGTGCGCAAATTCTGCTGGCTGCCCCAGGGGCCGAGCAGGGGGGAGTGGACATCGAACGGCGCCTTGACGTTGGATAGCCAATAGCTGTCGTTGCTGTTCTGGACATAATCGGTGCGGATCAGCACCGGCATGTCCTTTGCGGGCATGAGGCCGGGGACTGGGGTGGAGGCGTCGATATCCCAGTCGCAGCTGGCGCGCGAACCATCGAGGATGGTTATGCCGGCGTTCCGGGCGATGGGCGTCTTACCTAGCGCGGTGGCGCATTGATCCCATTTGGTTATCGAAACGTTCGGAACCGTCGTGACGTCCGCATACATGGCATCGCCCGCGCGGTCGGCGGCGATGGTGTTGACATAGGGGATGCCGAGCGTCGCCGAGATGGCCGCGCGGATCTGCCCGACGTTCCTCGCGCGGGCGATGGCGAGCCAGGCGTCGCCGCCGCGCTGATTGCCCTGGCCGGCGTCGCGCAGCGCATAGGCATGGGTCGCGGTCCAGGGCAGGCCCCGCGCGGGGATCGCGACGGCGGGGCCGTAGCGCGTGGACCAGAGGGTGCGAGTGACGGCCGCGCCGTCCTTCACCGCGACGGTCACGTCGCGCCTGGTCATCTTCTCGGACTTGCCATCGACCAGATAGGCGGTGGGGTCGGCGGGATCGAGCGTGACGTCGAACAGCGTGAAATGCTGGGCGGTGGTGACGGTGTGCGTCCAGGCCACGTCCCGGGTGAAGCCGATCGCGACGAAGGGCATGAACACCAGCCCCGCCCCCATCACGTCGAACTTGCCGGGAATGGTGAGGTGGAGCCGGCGGAAGCGGTTGGGGCCGGTCCATGGGAAATGGGGGTTGCCGACGACTAGGCCGCGGCGGTTGGCCGTCAGGGATTTTCCGAAGGCCCAGCCGTTGCTGCCCAGGCCCTGCGCGGCGGCGGGGCCCGCCCAGTCGAGGTCCGCCGGGATCAGGCTCGCCGCCTTGGGCGCGGGGGGCTGGGCGCCGGCGATGAAGCGCGCCATCGGGGCGGAGCTCGCCTGGACCATGCCGCTATTGGTCATGAGGAGCATGTCATCATGGGTGAGCGGCCGCACCCAGGTCTGCCCGCGGCAGCTCGCCGCGAATCCACCGGGATGGTCCTTGAGATAGCGGTTATAGCCCGCCGCGAAGCCGGTCAGCAGCGCGCGATTGTCTGCGGAGGAGGCGCGAAACCCCGCCTCGAACCCCGGCAGATCGGCGATCACGCGGAAATAGAAGTCGCTTTCCAGATTGGGGATTTCGGAAAAGCCGACCACGGTCGTGCCGCCCGCGCCGAACCATCTCGACCGCTCGCCGCGCACGCTGACCGCCAGCTCGGCGATGACGCAGCCATTATCCTCGGCGGCGGTATAGCCCGAGCCATAGCCGAGCCCGGAAAAGTCCTTCGCGACGATATGCGGAACGCCCTGGGTGGTGCGGGTGATGGTGGCGGCATAGCGCGCGGGAGCGGCTAGGGCGAGGGCGGGGGTGGCGGCGGCGAGGGAGAGGGCGGCGAGCGCGGCGGAGACGGGCGTGAGGGCGCGGGCAGTGGCGGGCATTGGGTGCGAGTCCTCCCCGGGGGTTTGGGGCAAGGCTAGCAGATGGGTTGCGGACGGCAACCGGTTGGCGATCAGCCCGTCGCGTCACCCGGCGCCGGCGCGTGCGCCGCCTCCCAGGCCTCGAGCCGGCGCTTGGCCTCGCGAAAATAGCCGCTGTGCTTGACCAGCGCGAGGAACAGGCGGTTGAGCAGGTTCGCCGGGAAATACATCGGGCGCACGAAATCGACGAAAAGCACGAGGCGCGGTTGATCGGTGCGGTTATAGGCGGCGTGGAGAAAGGTGTCGTCGAACATCAGACTCTCGCCTTCGCGCCACGGCCGGGTCTCGCCCGCGACGGTGATCGCGCAGTTGCGCCAGTCGCGCGGCACGCGTACGCCGAGCTGATAGCGCAGCACGCCCTTATAGGGCCCGTAATGGAGTGGAAGCTCCTTGCCAGGATCGAGGATGGCGTAGCAGGCTGTGATGATCCCCGGGATGCGGCGGACCGCCGCGACGGTGGCGGGGCAGAGCGCGCAATTCCGCTCGACCGCGACGCCATAGGTCAGGAAGAAGAACATCTTCCACTTTCCGTCGGTCGACAGCACGCGCTGTTCGGCGGAGAGGACCTCCAGCCCCGGGATCGGGCGGTTCGCGGCGAGCAGCGCATCGGCCTCACGCTGGATATCCGGCGCGCTGCGTTCGATCTCGGCAGTCCAAGAAAAGATCGCGGGCTCGTACCACGGATTGTTCCCGTAAATCGAACACTTGCCGTACAGCCATTCGATAATGGGAATCGCCTTGCGAAGGATACCGAGCAGGCCAGGCGGATCAGGTGCTCTTTCCGAAAGCCGGGACGCGTCGCCATAGGTTGGCGATATTGCTGGATTGTCCATGCGCATGACTCCCCCATTGCCGATTCGACTTAGGGTAACACAGGGCGTTACTTGGCGAGCATGGAATTTACGGGGTAAGGCGGTGACGGCTATTTGGGTGGATGCCCGCTGTTCGGGCACGGCCGCGGCTGACGGGTCTGAGCAATCCGGGCCAATTCCAAGTCTATCGACTGAGCCCTGCCTTACAGAGCCGCCGTCCCTCCTAAGGCAACCCATCCAATGCATATAACCAAATACGCACTTTTTTCTTGACAACGTTACGCTGATATGGCACAAGTCGGGAACGCTGGAGAATTGCGAGTCGGGGCAAGAGCGGGCAGAGCCGGTCGCGTTGCTGTACGACGCGCGGAAGGTGAAGCATGCGGGGGCGATGCCCGCGCTGGAGGACGAGCTTTGCGGGTTGCTGGCCGGGCGCGGCTATGCGGGGCGGGGGCGTTCGCCGGACCTGGTGGACGTGCTGGTATGGGCACAAAGCGAGCTGATGCTGGGGAAGAGGGCGACGGCGGCGGTGAAGCTGCTATAGGCGCGACGCATGGTCCCGCGCGAACTGATCGATACGGCCCTGGTGCCGGGCGGCAACGAGGAGCTGCGGCTGTTCCGGCGGGGCGCGGACTTCATGATCGTGCTCGACCGCAACGAGCTGATGAACAGCCGGATGAGCGGGTCCGAGGAGCAGCTCGCGACGATGACCTTCGCGCGGCTGAAGGTGGATGCGCCGCGGGTGCTGATCGGCGGCTACGGGATGGGGTTCACGCTGCGCGCGGCGCTGAAGGTTGCGGATGCGCATGCCGAGCTGGTGGTGGCCGAGCTGGTGCCCGAGATCATCGCCTGGGCGCGGGGGCCGATGGCGGCGCTGGCTGCGGGGTGCCTGGACGACCGGCGGGTCGTGGTGGAGATCGACGATGTGGCGGGGATGATCTCGCGGGCGCGGGGGAGCTTCGATGCGATCCTGCTCGACGTGGACAATGGGCCCGACGGGCTGACGCGCGACGCGAACGACCGGCTCTACAGCCCGCGCGGGCTGGAGGCGGCGCGGGCGGCGCTGCGGCCGAGTGGCGTGCTGGCGGTGTGGTCGGCGGCGCCCGATCCCCGGTTCGCGCGGCGGATGAGCGAGGCGGGGTTCAGAGTCGAGGAAGTGGCGGTGCGCGCGCGGTCCAATGGAAAGGGCCCGCGGCATGTGATCTGGTTCGGGGTGAAGCGCTAGTCCCTGGCGCAGGCCTCGGTGAGGAAATCGGCGGCGGCGGCGAACGCCTGGGCGCGCTCGGGGGTTTCGGTTTCGAGGTTCCAGTCGAAGCTGCCGCCTTCGCGGGTGCGCCAGGTGAGCGTGACCATGGTGCCGTTGACGATCGCCTTGCGGGTGCTGGTGTCCCAGTACATCTCGACCTCGCGCACGACCTCGGCATGGCGCGTGCCATCGTCCTTGGTGAAGGCGGGATAGGTGATGGTGTAGATCGTTTCGCATTTGGGCGCGTCGCGGGTGACGATCACACCGAAGACGTCGGGATAGACGACATCGTCATCGTCATCGAGCGGAAAGCGCCAGCGTTCGGCCTCGGCGCGGACGATGCGCTGGGCCTCGGCATGGGTGGCGGGAGCCTTTTGCGCGAGCGCGGGAAGCGGAGCGGCCAGCAGGACCGCGATGACGATGGACTTCATGGCTTTCCCTCCGGCTGACGGGGGAATGTCGCATGGCGCCGTGCGGGCGCGCAAGAACTTCGGGGAGCGGCGAAATGAAATGGTTCGGGAGGAAGTCCGGGCGCGATGACACGCGTCCGGCATTGTCGCGCGCGGGGCTGGTGACGCGGTTCGGGGACTGGCCGCAACATTACGAGGCGCAGCTGCGCGAGGCCTATCTCGCCAATCCGGTGGCGCAGCGCTCGGTGAAGCTGGTGGCCGAGGGTGTGGGCGCGGCGCCGCTCAGGGGGTCCGATCCGGCGCTGGTGGCGCTGGTCGCGGCGCGCTCGGGCGGGCAGGTGCTGACCGAGACGATCGCGGCGCAGCTGCTGCTCCATGGCAATGCCTATGTGCAGATCCTGACCGATGGCGACGGGCGCGCGACCGAACTGTTCGCGCTGAGACCCGAGCGGGTGACGGTGGAACCCGATGCGGGCGGCTGGCCGGCGGCCTATCGCTACCGGCTGGGCGAGCATGTCGCGCGGCTGACGGCGGAGGATGCGGGCGGGCGGCCGGCGGTGGTGCACATCAAGGCCTTTCATCCGCTCGACGACCATTATGGGCTCGGCTGCCTGGGCGCGGCCTCGGGGGCGGTGGCGATCCACAATGCCGCGGCCCGGTGGAACAAGGCGCTGCTCGACAATGCCGCGCGGCCTTCGGGGGCGTTGGTGCACGACCCCGGCGACGGGAGCGTGCTGGCGGCGGACCAGTTCGAGCGGCTGAAGGGCGAGCTGGAGGCGGGGTTTTCGGGCGCCGCCAATGCGGGACGGCCGATGCTGCTCGAAGGCGGGATCAAGTGGCAGGCGATGAGCATGACTCCGGCGGACATGGACTTCGTGGGGCTCAAGGCGGCGGCGGCGCGCGAGATCGCGCTGGCCTTTGGCGTGCCGGCGATGCTGCTCGGGCTGCCGGAGGACAATGCCTATGCCAATTACCGCGAGGCCAACCGCGCGCTGTGGCGGCTCGCGATCCTGCCGCTGGCGGAGAAGATCCTGAGCGGGCTGGCGCAAGGCCTTTCGGGCTGGTTTCCGGACGCGAGCCTGGCGGTGGATGTCGACCGGGTGACCGCGCTGGCGGAGGACCGCGAACGGCTCTGGGCGCAGGTGGCGGGCGCCGATTTCCTGACCGACGAGGAGAAGCGGGCGATGGTGGGGTTGAGGGCTGAAACTCCTCCCCCGGAGGGGAAGGTGGCAGGCGCAGCCTGACGGAGGGCGCTGGCCACGAGCGATACCGTGTGCGGCGAGCCCCCTCCACCAGGTTCCCTGGTCCCATCGTCGGGTCGATCATGCCCCCGGCATGATCTTGAACCGCCGGGGGCAGTTCAGCCCGACGATCCCTCCGGGGGAGGATTTTTGTGGAGACAGACAATGAGCGACACGGCGTTGCTGGCGCAGCTGATCGGGCAGGCGGGGGAGGAGGGGGCGGATCTCTCCACCTTGCGCGCGATTGCCGAGGAGGCCGGGGAAGCCGGCGCGCGGCGCGCGCTGGCGCGGCTGGGACTCGAGGATGCGGGCGCGGGAAAGGACATGGCCGAGCTGCGCGAGCTGCTCGCGGCGTGGCGCGACGCGAAGCGGTCGGTGGTGAAGGAAGTCGTGGCCTGGGGAGTGCGGCTGGTGCTGGCGCTGGTGTTGGTGGGGCTGGCCGTGAAGCTGGGGTTTTGGGGATGGGTGAAGTGACGCGCTTCGCGGGCTATGCGGCGGTGTTCGATGCGCCGGATCGCGGGGGCGACGTGATCCGCAAGGGAGCGTTCCGCGCGGCGCGCGGCGTGCCTTTGCTGTGGCAGCATGGCGGGGCGCCGGTGGGCGAGATCGAATGGCTCGGCGAGGATAGCCGCGGGCTCAGGGTGATCGGGCGTGTGAGCGAGCCGGGGCTGGCGGCGGCGGTGGCGAGGGGGGCGGTCAATGGGCTGTCCTTCGGATACCGGGTGCGCGCGGCGGCGCGCGGGCGGTGGCGCGAGCTGCTGCAGGTCGAATTGCAGGAGGTCAGCCTGGTCGCGTCGCCGATGCAGACCCTGGCGCGCGTGCATGCGGTGGACGTTGGGGCAAGCAGGGGCTAGCCTGTCGGCGACAATGGGGGAGAGCGGTGATGGCGACGGGCGTGGTCAAGTGGTTCAACGATTCAAAAGGCTTCGGATTCATCACGCCCGATGACGGCGGCGAGGATCTGTTCGCGCATTATTCGGCGATCCAGATGAACGGGTTCAAATCGCTTCGGGAAGGCCAGCGGGTCGCCTTCGAAGTGGTCGACGGGCCCAAGGGCAAGCAGGCCGCGAATATCACCGCGCCGGAGGAATAGGCGGGGTCCTGTCTTGGACCCGTCACCCCGGGCTTGACCCGGGGTCCCGCTGCCTAGGAGGCGGGGAAGAAGCGGGACCCCGGCTCAAGGCCGGGGTGACGATATAGGTTTGGAGGGCGGTTCGGTTCGGGCCGCTTTTTTTTCGAGGAGCAATCGAGGGCGTCGCGCCGAGCGGCGCCCTTTTCTTTTGGCGTGAGCAGGAGACAGGACATGGAAATCAAGGTGGACGATCTCGAGGCGAGCTTCGAGGCGGTGGAGACGATGGGGCTGCCGCCCCTGCATAGCGGGGTGCGGCCGATGCTGGGGGGAGGCGCTCCCGCCGGTGCGATGTTCGAGAGCTTCCTGCGATCGGGCAGCGGGGGCGTGGAGATGAAGGCGTTCACCGGCGCGACCGATGCGGCGGGCGGCTATGCGGTGCCCGAAAGCATCGACGCGCAGATCGACGCGACGCTCAAGAGCATCTCGCCGATCCGCGGCATCGCCAATGTCGTGCGGGTCGGCTCGAACGGATACCGCAAGCTGGTGACGAGCGGGGGCACGCCCTCGGGCTGGGCGGCCGAGACGGGCGCCAGGGCCGAGACCGATACGCCGGTGTTCAACGAAGTCGCGCCGCCGATGGGCGAGCTGTTCGCCAATCCGGCGGCGAGCCAGACGATGCTCGACGACGCCGCCTTCGATGTCGAGGCATGGCTGGCGAACGAGATCGCGCGCGAGTTCGCGGCGGCCGAGGGCGCGGCGTTCGTTTCGGGCAACGGGACCAACAAGCCCAAGGGCTTTCTGAGCGCCACGACCGCGGCGACGGCAGACGGCGTGCGCGCGTTCGGGACGCTGCAATATGTGGCGACGGGATCGGCGGGGGCCTTCGCGGCGAACCCCGAGGAGAAGCTGATCGACCTGGTCCAGACGCTGCGCGCGCCGTACCGGCAGGGTGCGGTCTGGGTGATGAATTCGGCGGTGCTGGCCAGGATTCGTAAGTTCAAGACCAGCGACGGGGCGTTCCTGTGGGCGCCGTCGCTTGCCGCCGGCCAGCCGGCGACCCTGCTGGGCTATCCGGTGGTCGAGGCCGAGGACATGCCCGACATCGCGGCGAATTCGCTGTCGGTGGCGTTCGGCAACTTCAAGGCCGGCTATCTGATCGCCGAACGCGGCGAGACCCAGGTCCTGCGCGATCCCTATTCGAACAAGCCCTATGTCCATTTCTACGCGACCAAGCGCGTGGGCGGGATGGTGAGCAATTCGGAGGCGATCAAGCTGCTGAAATTCAGCGCGAGCTGAGGAAGAATAGAGTTCACGCGGCGGCGCAACGACGCAACGAAGAAGAAGGGAGATGCGCTTTGCGCATTCAATTCTCGTCGCGTCGCCGCGTCGTCGCGTGAACTCTTCCTTTTCAAGCCGCTGCGCGGCGGGGGAGAGAATGAATGGCAGACCAGTTTCAGAACAGCGCGGACCAGGTGTCCGCGCCGGCGACGCGCGCGGTGGTGGTGACGCCGCATGACAGCGATGCGCTGACCGATATTCCCAAGGCGCTGTTCGTCGGCACCGGGGGCAACATCACGATGCGCGGGGTGAACGGGACCGCGGACCAATTGTGGAAGAATGTGCCCAGCGGGAGCCTGTTGCCGTTCCGCGCGAAATATGTGCGGGCGACGGGGACGAGCGCCGGCGACCTGCTGGCGCTCTACTGATGGCCGGGCTGGGACTCTCGATCCCCGAGGTGGCGGGACGGTCGCGGCGCGCGCCCGATCCCGCCACGGCCGCACTGCTCGCGCGAATGACCGCGCCGCCCGATCCGGCGCGCGCGGCGCTGATCGACGCGGCGGTCCGCGCGCTCAAGGCGAGCGGGGTATGGGCGAAGCTGGACTTGCTCTACTGCCTCGCGGCGCATGACGCGCAGGCGGCGCGGCTCAACTGGATCGGCGCGTCGTTCAACCTGGCGGCGGTCAACTCACCCGCCTTCACTGCCGACCGGGGCTATGCCGGCGACGGCGCCACCAGCTACCTCGCCACGGGGTGGAACCCTTCGGCTTCGGCGGTGGGCTTTGCGCTGAACGGCATGTCGCTGGGCGCCTGGCTCAACGCGGGCACCGAGAGCAGCTCGGGAACGGCGGTGGCGCTGGGCTGCGCCTCGGCGGGCACCGGGGCGACCCTGATCCCCAGGGGCGGCTCGAACCGTATCATGGCGCGGGCCAACTCCTCGGGCACCGCCAGCAGCACCGGCTCGGTCGCCACGCGAACGGGATTTTCGGCGGTTTCGCGGCGGGACGGCGCCAGCGCCGCATTCCATCGCGGCGCGGCGCTCGACGGCGTGATTTCGATCGCCGCCGCGGCGCTCCCCAATTCGGAGCTGTTCCTGTGCGGCATGAGCAGCACGGGCAGCTTCGTCAACGGAGTCGACAACCGGATCGCGGCGGCGTTCGCCGGGGCGGGGCTGGACGCGGCCGAGATGGCGGCGCTGCACGCCGCGTTTTCGGCCTATCTGACCGGCGTGGGAGGCGCGTGATGGCACAGTATCTGATGATGGACGCGGTGACCGCCGCGATGCTGCGCGGAGCGACGCTGGGCGACGATGCGCGGCTCGATCCGCGCGCGACGGCCGGCGGGCTGTTCGCGCTGCCGGTGGCGGTGGCGGCCGATACGGCGTTCGACTGGCTCGGCGACGTGCTGGGCGAGCTCGAGACGGTGGCGCTCGACGATACGGCGTGGCCGGGGGCCGAGGCTTAGCCGCCCGTTTCTATTCCGCGGTTCCCCGGCGAAGGCCGGGGTCCAGTCACTAGGAACTGGCGACGGCAGCCGGCCGTCTGAAGCCGATCGCAACTGGGCCCCGGCCTTCGCCGGGGAACTGCAATGAACAGGGGAAACGACATGACGGGAACGCCTTTCTCGGCGCCCTTTCCGGGCGCGGTGCTCGCGGACGCGCGCGAGGCCGCCAAGGCGCATCTGCGGATCGCCACGCAAGACGAGGATGCGCTGATCGAACGGCTGGCGGCGAGCGCGCTCGCGCTGGGCGAGGGGTTCGCCGGACGCGCCTGGATCGCGCGCGAATGGACCGAGATGCTGCCGGTATCGCGGGCATGGCAGCGGCTGGGGATCGGGGGCGTGACCGCGATCACCGCTGTGGAGGGGCTGCCGGCGGAAGGCGAGGCGTTCGCGCTGCCGGTGGAGGGCTATGCGATCGACCTGGACGCCGAGGGTGAGGGATGGGTGCGCGTGATCGCGCCGGGCGACGCGGGCAGGGTCCGCGTCAGTTACGGCGCGGGGGCGGCGGCGGATTGGGGCGATCTGCCGCCGCCTCTTGCGCAGGGCGTGGTGCTGCTGACCGCGCATCTTTTCGAGCATCGCGGGGCGGAAGCGGCGCCCCCGGCGGCGGTGAGCGCGCTGTGGCGGCCGTGGCGGCGGATGCGGCTGGCGCCACGGGAGCACGCGGCGTGATGGAGCGGCTGGAGGCGCGGGGACGCGCGATCGGTGAGGCCGCCGTAGCACGGGCGGTTCGCAGGCTGACCGAGCGGCTGGGCGAACTGCCCGGCGTGCGGGCCGAGGCCGGGGAGGACCGGGTGACGGTTTCTGGGCGCGGGCTTTGGCGGCGGCTGCGCTGGATCGGGGGGCTGCTGAGATGAGCGTGCAGGCGATGTTGCAGGCGGCGATGGCCGCGGCGCTTGAGGGGCTGGACGTGACGGGCGTGTTCGATGCGCCGCCGGTGCGCGCCGGGCTGCCTTACGCGGTGGTCGAGGAAGCGGTGCTGGCGGACTGGAGCACCAAGGATATGGCCGGGCGCGAGGGGCGGCTGGCGGTGCTGGTCCATGACAGCGGCGAGCGCCCGGTGCGGCTGCGCGGGCTCGCCGGGGCCGCGGAGGACGCGATCGCGGGGATGACGCGCGAGCTGGGCGAGGGGTGGCGCGTGGTGACACTGGTCCTCGCGCGCAGCCGGATCGTGCGCGAGCGCGATGGGCGCTGGGTGGCGATGAGCGAGTGGCGGGTTCGGATGCTGAAGGAGGGATGAGATGGCGGCGGAGAAGGGTAGCGCGTTCCTGCTCAAGGTGGGGAATGGGGCCGAGCCGGTCGTGTATGCGACCGTGGCGGGGCTGAGGACCACGCAGTTGAGCGTCAATGGCGAGGCGGTGGCGATCACCTCCAAGGATAGTGGCGGGTGGCGCGAGCTGTTGTCGGGCGCGGGCGTGCGGTCGGTGAGCGTGTCGGGCGCGGGGGTGTTTACCGGGTCGGCGGCGGAGACGCGGGTGAAGGCCAATGCGCTGAGCGGGGTGCTCGACGATTACCGGCTGGCATTCGAGAGCGGCGAGACGATGACCGGGCGATTCCTGGTGACGCGGCTGGACTATGCCGGGGACTTCAACGGGGAGCGGAGCTACACGCTTTCGCTCGAAAGCTCGGGCGCGGTGGTTTCGGCATGAGTGGGGCAAATCCGGTGCGGGGCGAGGCCGGGCTTCGCGTCGCGGGGGAGATGCTGGTGCTGCGGCCGAGCTTCGCGGCGCTGGTCGCGGCGGAGGCGGAGATCGGGCCGCTCTTCGCGATGGTCGAGCGGGCGGCCGACGGGCGGCTGGCGCTGGGCGAGATGGTCGCGCTGTTCTGGCATTGCCTGCGCGAGGTGCCCGCGGGGATGACGCGGGACAGCTTTGCCGAAGGGGTGACGCGCGGCGGGCTGGCGGCGGCGACGCCGGCGCTCAAGACGCTGATCGGGCAGATCCTGGCGGGGCGATGATGGAACCCTATCGATCCTCCCCCGGAGGGGGAGGTGGCAGGCGCAGCCTGACGGAGGGGTATTTTCCACAAGCGGTATCGCCTGTGGAGAATACCCCTCCACCACTTCGTGGTCCCCCTCCCCCTCCGGGGGAGGAATTGGGGAAGCTCGCGGGATTGGCGGGAGTCCTGTTCGGTTGGACGCCGGAGGTGTTCTGGGGGGCCACCCCCGCCGAACTCGCGGCGCTGGTTCGCGCGGCGGCGGGCGAGGATGCAGCGCCGCTGGGCGCAGATGAATTCGCGCGGCTGAAGGAGGCATTTCCCGATGGATGAGGAAATCGAACGGCTGATCGTGAGCGTGCGCGCCGATACGGCGGCGTTCGCGCGCGATGTGGCGGAGATGCGCGGGGCGCTGGGCGGGCCGCTGGAAGCGGGCGCGGAGCGCGCAGGGCGGGCGATCGAGGGCGCGCTGCTGAAGGCGGTGCGGACCGGGCGGATCGGGTTCGAGGATCTGCGGCGGGTGGCGCTGAGCGTGATGGACGAGATCGCTTCGGCGTCGCTCAAGGGCGGGCTGGAGGCGCTGTTCGGCGGATCGGGCGGCGGCGGGAGCGGCAACATGCAGGGGCTGGTGAACCTGCTGGCCTCGCTCTTCTCGGGCTCGCCGGGGCGGGCGACCGGCGGGCCGGTGAGTCCCGGGCGGCCCTATTGGGTGGGCGAGCGCGGGCCCGAGCTGTTCGTGCCGACGGCGAGCGGGAGCGTGGCGGCGATTTCGGGAGGCGCGCGCGAGGTTCGGGTATCGATCACGGTCAATGCCGCCGCGGGCGAGGCGCCGCGGGCGCTGGCGCAATCGAGCCGGCAGGTAGCGCGGGCCGTAAAGGCGGCGCTCAGCGCGGTGGAGTAGGCCCCTCTCTCCCTGTGAGAGAGGGAGGGGCCCCATACGAAGCATGGGAGGGTGAGGGGGGAGTCGGGCGAGAGGGCGTGAGTCCCCCTCATCCTTCCCACCGCTGCGCGGCGGGCCCCTTCCTTCTCCCACAAGGGGAGAAGGAAAATGGGATATTGGCTGGCCTCCGAACGGCGGGGGCAGAACGAGGGCGTGCTGTCGCGGTTCGATCCGCGATTCTGGACGGTCAATTTCCCGCGGCCGATGATGGCTTCGGTGACGTCCGTTTCGCACGACGCGCTGCGGGTGGATGCGGTGTTCTACCGCGCGGACGATCTTTGCGGACTGATCTGGGAGGCGGAGGACCGGTGGGATCATCCGCTGCTGGCCTATGCGACCAGCCGGGATTTCCGGCGCTGTCGCTTGTCGTTCCGGTGGCGGTCGGCGGGCGTGCTGGCGCTCGATGCGGTCAACGGACCGGTGCTGACGATCGAGGGGCGCGATGCGGCGGGCGAGGCGCGGGCCTGGTATGTGCGGCTGTGGAACTATGCCGCGGGCACCCCCGAGGACGCTGTCGTGACCATCGACTTCGCCTCGTTGGATGGCGGGTTCCTGTTGCCGGGGGAGGCGGACCCGGTGTTCGCCGGCGATGTCGACCGGATGTTCGTGTCGCTGGTGCCCGAGGGATTTACCGGCGCGGACGCGGCGTTGGCGGGGCCGGCGGAGGGCTGGGTCGAGCTTTCGGAGATCGCCTGCGCGGGATCGGGATCGGTGCTGGCCATCGGCGATGTGGTGGTGCCCGAGCACGGGCTGTCCATCGCGAACGGCTATGACGATTGCTATCATCTGACGCCGGCGCGGGTGCTGCGCAACGCCCTGCAACTTGGGTATCGCGGGGACATTCTCCACTATGTCGGGATGAGCCATTATTTCCGGCTCGAGCCCTCCGGCGGGGGATATTATGCCAGCCTTGCCGGGGGTGCGCTGAACGCGCCCTGTGCCGCGTGGCATGCCGATTTCGCGGCGCGCGCCAGGGCGCTCGGCTATGGCGTGATCTGGTCGCTGTCGTACGAATTGCTCGACCAGCATTGCTGGGGCGATTGGAAGCAGCGGGCGTTCGACGGGTCGCCGGGGCTGACCGGATGGGAGCCGCCCTCGGCATTGCTGTCGCCGGCGCATTCCGGGGCGATGGGCTATCTGCGCGAGGTCGCGTTGGCCCTTGTCGGCGTGGCCGAGGGGGCGGGGCTCGACGTCACGTTCCAGATCGGCGAGCCCTGGTGGTGGACGACGCCCGAGGGGCGGCTTTGCATCTATGACGACGCGGCGCGGGCCGCGCTGGGCGATCCGGGCGAGGATCCGGACGATATGGTACTCGATGCGGCGGGGGCGCTGCTGGTGGATTCGACGTTTGCGCTGCGCGATGCGGTGAAGGAGGCGGCCCCTGCGGCGCAGGTGATGCTGCTCGCTTATCTGCCGACAGTCGCCGGCAATGTGCGGGCAAACCTGCCCGTTGGCTGGGCGGCGCCCGCCTTCGACGTGCTGCAGCTCGAGGATTATGACTGGGCGGCGCGGGGCAATGCCGCTGCGACCGCGCGGGGCGTGGCGCTGGCCGAGGCGCGGCTGGGCTATCCCGCGGGCAAGCAACATTATCTGAGCGGCTTCGTGCTGGAGGCCGCGGACGCGGACCAGTGGCGCCATATCGACGCGGCGGCGGAGGTCGCGCGGGGGCGGCGCGCGGCGCGGACCTTCATCTGGGCGCTGCCGCAGGTGATCCGCGATGGGTTCGTTCATTTCGACCAGGAGGCGGATGTGGAAGCGTTCGACGATGTACTGTTCCCGCTGGCGCTGGGCCGCGAGGCCGAAGTGGCGCCTGAGGTTTCGACCGCGATCGTGACCAGCGCGGGCGGGATGGAGCAGCGCAATGCCGATTGGGCCGAGGCGCGGACCTCGTACGATGTCGGGCCGGGCGTGTGCAGCGAGGCGGATATCGCGGCCCTGCTCGGCTTCTTCCGGGCGCGGATGGGGCCGGCCCGGGGTTTCCGGCTGCGCGATCCGTTCGACTTCGAGGGCGACGATGAAGTGATCGGTATCGGGGATGGCGAAGCGTCCTCGTTCGCGCTGGTGAAGACCTATGGCGAGGTGACGCGGCGGATCACGCGGCCGGTGAGCGGATCGGTGCGGGTGTTTCTGGATGGCGTGGAGACCGGGGCGTTTTCGCTCTCGGGGGGCGTGGTGACGCTCGATGCGGCGCCGGATGAGGGAGTTGAAGTGACTGCTTCATTCCTGTTCGATGTACCGGTGCGGTTCGCCGAGGATCGGTTGAGCGTGAACCGCGCGACGTTCCTCGCGGGGGCGGCGGCGAGCGTGAAACTGGTGGAGATAAGGGAATAGGGTTCACGCGGCGACGCAACGACGCGACGATGTTCCGGCCGCGAAAACGGCCTCCTCCATCTCCACGGTTTCTCAAATTCTGCCGCTGACGCGGCGCGAAGGTGATGCCGCGAGCGATCACTCGTCGCGCCGTTGCGTCGCCGCGTGAACTCTTACTTCTTCTGGAGGCGGCGAATGACCTGGTTGGAGAGCGAACTCGGCACGATCGCCTTGTGCTGGCGAGTCGAGCGGCGCGACGGAGTGACGATCGGGCTGACCGCGCATGACCGCGATCTGGCGATCGATGGGCTCGTCTATCGCGCGGCGCCGGGGATGACGCCGAGCGCGGTGACGCGGAGCGCGGGGCTCGATGCGGATTCGATGGACGTGACCGGCGCGCTGACCAGTTCGGCGATTTCGGAAGACGATCTACTCGCGGGGCGGTGGGATGGAGCGCGCGTAGCGCTGTTCGCGACCGATTGGCGCGATCCGGCCGAATGCGTCTCGCTGGGGGAGGGCGTGATCGGGGCGGTCGAGACGCGGGGGGATGCGCTGACCGCAGAACTGCGCGGGGTCGCGGCGTCGCTCGAGCGGCCGGTGGTGGAGGAGACTTCGCCCGAATGCCGCGCCGAGCTGGGCGATGCGCGGTGCCGGGTGGCGATGGCGGGGCGGCGACGCTTTGCCCGGGTCGTGGAAATGGATGGGGCGATGCTCACGCTCGACATGGCCGAGCCGGTGGCGAATGGCTGGGGCGGCGGGCGGCTGCGCTGGTTTTCGGGAGCGAATTCGGGGCTGGAGGATGCGGTGGCGCGGTCAGAGGGGGAGAGTGTGACCTTGCGGCGGGCGCCGCGGTTCGAGGGGGGCGGAGCGCTGGTCGAGCTGATCGAGGGATGCGACAAGTCGATCGCGACCTGCGCGGCGCGGTTCGGGAACGCGCTCAATTTCCGGGGCGAGCCCTACCTTCCCGGGGTCGATCTGCTGACGCGGTACCCGGGTGGGTGAGCGGGCGCTGGCCGCGGCGCGGGCCGCGGTCGGGGTGCGGTTCCGGCTGCATGGGCGCGATGCGACGGGGCTCGATTGCGTGGGGCTGGCGGCGCTGGCGCTCAGGGCCGAGGGGTTCGAGGGCGCTGTTCCGAGCGGCTATGCGCTGCGGAGCGGCGATGCGGCTAGGGCGCGCGCGGCGATCGCCGCGGCGGGGCTGGTCGAGGTGAGCGATCGGCGGGCGGGGGATTTGCTGCTGCTGCGCGCAGGGCCGGGGCAGCTCCATTTCGCGATCGATAGCCTGGCGGGGATCGTCCACGCGGACGCGATGCTGCGCAAGGTGGTCGAGCGGCCGGGAGCCGGCTGGCCGGTGATCGGCCGCTGGCGGATAGCGGGAGACTGACATGGCGACGCTCGTGCTGGCGGCGGTGGGGCAATATGTGGGCGGGCCGATCGGGCAGGCGATCGGGGCGCAGATCGGCAATTATATCGACCGCGAAATCCTGTTCAAACCCAAGGGACGCGAAGGACCGCGGCTGACCGAGCTGGCGGTGCAGACCTCATCCTATGGCACGCAGATACCGAAGCTGTTCGGGACGATGCGCGTGGCGGGATCGGTGATCTGGTCGACCGACCTGATCGAGCATCGCAGCAAGGAGGGCGGCAAGGGGCGGCCGACAGTCACCAATTACAGCTACACCGCCTCGTTCGCGGTGGCGCTTTCGGCGCGGGCGGTGAACGGAACCGGGCGGATCTGGGCCGACGGGAAGTTGCTGCGCGGAGCCGCCGGGGACTTCAAGACGAAGCTGGGGGCGTTCCGGCTGCATGCGGGCGGCGAGGACCAGGTGGCCGATCCGCTGATCGTGGCGGCGGAGGGGGCGGCGCTGGCCCCGGCGCATCGCGGGCTGGCCTATGCGGTGTTCGAGGATCTGGAGCTGGCCGAGTTCGGCAACCGGATACCCTCGCTGACCTTCGAAGTGACCGCCGATGCCGGTCCGGTGGCGGCGGGCGCGGTGATGGCGGAGGTTGCCGGCGAGATCGTCAGCGCCGAACCGAGCCGGGCGCTGGTCGGCTTTTCGGCGCACGGAGCGAGCGTTCGCGCGGTGGCCGAGACGCTGGCTGGGGCGGACGGCGGCTGGTTCGCGAGCGCGGGAGCGGGGCTCGAGCTGCTGAGCGGAAGCGGCGGGGCCATCACGATCAAGGACTCAGGCGCGCACGCGCGCGGGCGCGAGAGCGCGAGGCGGGCGCGGTCGATCGCAGCGGCCGATGGCGCGCCGCGCCTAGTCGCCCTCGCGCATTACGATCCGGCGCGCGACTATCAGATCGGGGTACAGCGCGCGGCACGGCCGGGCGCGGGCAGCCGCGAGGCGCGGCTGGAACTGCCCGCGGTGCTCGACGCCGGGACAGCCAAGACGATCGCCGAGGCGGCGCTGGGACGGATGGACGCCGAGCGCGAGCGGCGCAGCGTCGCGATGGGCTGGGAGGCGCTGGCGGTGCGGCCCGGCGAACGGGTGAGCATCGCGGGCGTGCCCGGGCTGTGGCGAGTCGAGAGCTGGACGCTGGAGGCGATGGTGGTGACGCTCGATTGCGTCGCGCTGGCGTCCGGCACCATGGCGGCGGAGGCGAGCGGCGGGCGGGTCCTGCCTGCGCCGGACGTGCCGCTGGGCGAGACGATTCTCCATGCCTTCGAGCTCATGCCGCTCGACGGGAGCCTCGCGGCGGCGCCGCGACTGGCGATCGCGGCCGCAGGGACCGAGCCGGGATGGCGAAGCGCGGCACTGATGACGAGCCTTGATGGCGGCGCGCGCTGGACGGCGGCGGGAACGACCGCGTTGCCGGCGGTGGTGGGGAGCGTGGCGGTCGCGCCAGGGGTGGCGCCGGCCGGGCTGGAGGACCGGGCGAATCGAATCGAGGTCGAGCTGGCGCATGCGGGGATGGCGCTGGGCGACAGCGACCTCGCTGGGCTCGATGCGGGCGCGAACCTGGCGATGGTCGGCGACGAACTGGTCCAGTTCGCGCGGGCTGAGCCGTTGACCGCGACTCGCTGGCGGCTGAGCGGGCTGTGGCGCGGGCGGCGCGGAACCGAGGCGGCGATCGGGACGCAGGCCGAGGGCGACCGCTTCGTGCTGATCGCGGCCGAATCGCTGATGGGGATCGATCTGCCCGCCGAATCGCAGGGCGGAACGGTGCGCGTGCTCGCCCAGGGCACGGGCGGGACGGCCGAGGCGGAGGCGGCGATTTCGGGCCTGTCGGTGCTGCCGCCCGCGCCGGTTCACCTGGGCGCGGCGCCGGCGGAGGATGGCGGGGCGGCGGTGTCCTGGGTGCGGCGGAGCAGGATGGGATGGCGCTGGATCGACGGAGTCGATGCGCCGCTGGGCGAGGAGAGCGAACGCTACCGCGTGACCATCACGCCCGAGGGAGGGAGCGTGCGGACGCTCGACACGGTGACGCCGGAGGCGAGCGTGACCGCGGCCGAGCGGGCGGCGGGCGCGCTGGTGACCGTCCGCCAGATCGGCTCGCACGGGCTGTCGCCATCGGCCGCGATCGCCGTGGAAGCGCCGGAATGAACCAGAGAATCGGGGAGGGAGAATCGCCATGACCGACATGCCGACACCGCGCCTGGCGCTGCCGCTGCTGCAGCCCGGACAGGCGCAGAAGGAAATGTATCATAATGAGGCGCTGGCGCGGCTCGATCTGGCGGTGCAGGCCAGTGTTATCGCGGCGGGCGAAAATATTCCGCCCGAGGATCCCGCGCCCGGCGATGCCTGGATCCTGGGCACCGCGCCCGAAGGCGCGTGGGCGGGTATGCCGCGCACGATCGCGGGCTGGACCGCGGCGGGATGGCGCTTCCTCTCCCCGTATGAAGGGATGACTGCATGGGTGGTGGAAGACGCGGGATTCGCTCTCTTTTCTGAAGGGGGATGGACGGTCGGCGCGGCGCATGGCCGGCTGATCGTCGATGGCGAGCAAGTCGTCGGGCCGCGCGCGGAGCCGATCGAGGAACCCGATGGCGGCACGACCGTTGACGCAGAGGCGCGCATTGCCATCGTTGAGATTCTCGTTGCACTAAGGGAACATGGGCTGATCGATCCGGGGTAACCTGTGACGCAGATGCAACAGTCCCCTGATTTGTGCGCTTGCGTGGAAACCAACGTTTCGGTAGTGAGTTTGCGCTGTCCGTAGTGACAACTCAGAAAGGGGATTATGATGCGGAAGCTTGCCGTCATTCTGGCACTTGCGACGACCGCGCTGAGCACGCCCGCCCTCGCCCGCGATGACTCGTGGTACGTTGGGGTCGAAGGCGGCGCCATGCTCGTCGAAGATGTCAAATTCGACATTGGGACCTCGCCTCGCGCGGGCGTTCTGGACCACTATGCTGGCTGGGACGTCGATGCGGTCGTGGGTTACGACTTTGGCGGCTTCCGGCTTGAGGCTGAAGTTGGCTATCGTGAAGCGGGCGTCACCAGCTATAGCTCGACGCTCACCACGCCGGTGATCAACGCCGGTGGCGCGACCATCAATCTTCCGCCGGGCACCTACGACTATGCGGGCGGCAGCTCTTCGGCGCTGAGCTTCATGGTCAACGGCATGCTCGACTTCGGCGACGACGACGTGCTTTCGGGCTTCGTCGGCGGCGGTGTGGGTATCGCCCGCGTGAGCGAGCAGCTCGAGATGAGCACCCGCGGCTTCACGATCGACGATTCGGACACCGTGTTCGCGTGGCAGGCTTTCGCCGGCGTTCGCGCTCCGCTCTCCGATACGGTCGACGTCACGCTGAAGTATCGCTTCTTCAACGCCGACAACGTCCATCTGGTCGATCGTACCGGCCGCGCCTTTGACGGCCGGTTCCGCTCGCACTCGATCCTGGGCGGCCTGACCTTCAACTTCGGTGCGCCGCCGCCCCCGCCGGTGGTGGTCGAGACCCCGACGCCGACCCCCACTCCGACTCCGGAATGGACGCCGACGCCGACCCCGACGCCGACCCCGGTTCAGATCATCTGCACCCCCGGGCCGTACATCGTGTTCTTCGACTGGGATAAGTCGGACATCACGGCCGAGGCCGCGGGCATCCTCGACAACGCCATCAGCAACTACCAGAATTGCGGCAACGCTTCGGTGATGCTGGCAGGTCACGCCGACCGTTCGGGTTCGGCCAGCTACAACGTTGGCCTCTCGCAGCGTCGCGCTGACAACGTCAAGGCGTACCTGACCGCTCGCGGCATTCCGAGCGGCGTGATCGGCACCGAAGCGTTTGGCGAAAGCCAGCCGCGCGTTGCCACCGCCGACGGTGTCCGCGAACTGCAGAACCGCCGTGTGGAAGTCACCTACGGGCCGGGCTCGGGCAACTAAGCCTCGGCTCCCGAGAGGGACTGAACGATTTGGGGAGGCCGGGCGACCGGCCTCCCTTTTTCGTTGCGTTGATTGGCTGGCTACGAATCCGGCCTCGTTCCCGCTCCACCCGGCGTTGGCGCCTTCACGCGATTGCGATCGCCGCGCCTCCGTGAGATGAAGCGGGATGCTCGCACGCATCGCCTTGCTCGCGGCGCTGGTCCAGCCGGTGCCGTCCCCCACCGCCGGCGCCGGTCCGATGGCGCGAATATTCGCGACGGTCGGGCATTCGGAATTCTGCCCCGCCGGCAATGTGACGTTGGACGTCACGACCGGCCGCTACGAGCTAACTCCACGAGCCCCGCGCTGGAACTGCGACGAGCCGACGCTCGAGCGGGCGGTTCGAACGGGGATTCTCGACGGGGAGCGCCTTCATGCCGTGCGGTCGGCCTATGCTCGCGTCCTTTCCGAAGGCCTGGAGGTGGCGGGCTGCACGCAGAATCCGCCTCGGGAGGTGATCATCGTCGCCAATGGCGGCGTCCCCATCCTTGTCGTGACGACCGGGCAATTATCCGCGTCGGCGCCTGACAATCGAATCTGCTGGAGCGTCGCGGCGAATGCGCTGCACCTCGCAGGCGATCGCGCGTTCGAGGAACAACATGGGAGCTAGCGGCGTCGAGCTTCGCGTTGCGGCGTCGCGAACGTGCCGGTACGCGTGGATCCAGGTCCGTGCGCTTGCCCGCGGAAGCCAACGGCGCACGCGTTGCCGTGACTAGATCTCGTCGCCGCGCATCGCTTCGCCGATCGCGTTGAGGATCAGCGGCAGGATCGCGCCGACCACGGCACCGGCGATGCTGCCGCCCGCGATCGTGCCGAGGCGCGGCAGCATGGCGGTGAGCGAGGCACCGGTCATATGCATCCAGTCGACCAGCATCCAGCCGCTGAGCCCCAGCGCCGAAAGGACGATCAGCAGCACAAGCGTGCCGCCGAGCCGGCCGGTGAGTCCCAGGCCCAGGCTGGTCATCGCCAGCGAGGCCACCGCGCCATAGATGGCGGCAATGCCGATCAGATCATAATCCATCCGTAATGGTTAACGTCGCGGAACGGATGTGGCAACGTCGGAGGTGCGGACGGTTCTTGCCGATTTTCTGCCCTGTCTTCCGGGGCATAGGGGAAGGCGAGCCATTCCGGGACAATCGCCTGTGCGCACTTTGCTGCGCAGCATTCAGCCGGGCCCTGCCTCCGCCAGCGCGGCGGCGAACCATTCGGGGATGCGCGCATCGCCCAGCGCCTCGACCCGGCGCAATTCCACCATCAGGCCGAGCTCGGGCCAGGTGGCGCGGGTGCGCTCGCCGGGTTCGGCGAGCGGGGCGACGACGAGGCGGCGATTGACCTTGGCGCGATAATGCATCCGCGCGGTATTCTCCTGGCCGACATAACAGCCCTTGACGAAGCTGACGCCGTTCAGCTCGGCGGCATTGGCTTCGAGCCAGAGGGTCTTGTCCTGGCCGAGCTCGGCCGCGCCCTCGGTGACGCCGAGCGCCAGGCGGTGCGCGCGCCAGGCGGCGCTCGCATCCGCGCCCGCCTGCTCGCCGAGCCAGCGCCAGCCGAGCGCGCGAAGGCGCGGATCGCGGCTCGCACCCGCGCGCTTGTCCGGCGACCAATGGACGTTCAGCGTAGTTTCGAGCCCGATATGCAGCGGCCGGCGCAGGCGATAGATGGTCAGACGGCGGATCAGCGCCTCGACCTGATCGTCCTCGCAGTCGAGCAGCAGGTCGGCGCCGTCATCCCAGATAAGGAAATCGAACAGCGCCTTGCCCTGCGGCGTGAGCAATCCGCTCCATTGCGGCTCGCCCGGTTTCACCGCGCCGATATCCTGCGTGACGAGGCCCTGGAGGAAGCCGCGGACATCCTCGCCGCTGATGCGGACCAGGGCGCGGTCGTGGAGGTGCGTGGCTGGGGTGGCTTCGCGCATTGCGAAGAGGTAGGGGGGCCACGTCCCAAGCGAAAGAGGCGAATATGGCGAGCGTCGATCTGAAGCTGAGCGGGGGGACGGTGCATCTTCCGGGCGGGCCGGCGCGGCTCGATATCGGCGTGCGCGGCGGGCGCATCGTCACGATCGGATCGGTCGGCGACGCGGGCGAGACGATCGACTGCACCGGGCTCGATGTGCTGCCCGGAGTGATCGACAGCCAGGTCCATTTCCGCGAACCGGGGCTGGAGGCCAAGGAGGATCTCGAAAGCGGGAGCCGCGCGGCGGTGCTCGGCGGGGTGACCGCGGTGTTCGAGATGCCCAACACCAAGCCCAATACCGATACGGCGGACGCGGTGAACGACAAGCTCGCCCGCGCGAAGGGCCGGATGTGGTGCGACCACGCCTTTTATGTCGGCGCCACCAACAATAACGCCGCGAACCTTGCCGAGCTCGAGCGGATGCCGGGGACGGCGGGGGTCAAGATCTTCATGGGCGCGTCGACCGGCGATTTGCTGGTGTCGGACGACGCCAATCTCGCGCGCGTATTGGCGAGCGGGCATCGCCGCGTCGCGATCCATGCCGAGGACGAGTTCCGGATGCAGGACCGGCTTGGCGAGCGCGTGGCGGGCGATCCTTCCTCGCATCCGGTGTGGCGCGACGACGAGAGTGCGATCCTGGCGACGCGGCGGATATTGCGGCTGGCGCGCGAGGCGCGGCGGCGCATCCATGTGCTCCATGTGACGACGCCGGCCGAGCTGGAGCTGCTGGGCCAGAACAAGGATATCGCGACCTGCGAAGTGACGCCGCAGCATCTGACGCTCGCGGGGGAAGAGGCCTATCCGCGGCTGGGCACCCATGCGCAGATGAACCCGCCGATCCGCTCGGGCGTGCATCGCGACGGACTGTGGGAATGGCTGCGGCAGGGTGTGCCCGACGTGATCGGGTCCGACCATGCGCCGCATACGCGCGAGGAAAAGGCGCAGGAATATCCCGCGTCGCCGAGCGGAATGCCGGGGGTCCAGACCCTGCTGCCGCTGATGCTCAACCATGTCGCAGAGGGGCGGATGACGCTCGCCCGGCTGATCGACATGACCAGCGCGGGGCCGCAGCGGATCTTCGGGATCGCCGGCAAGGGGCGGATCGCGGTCGGCTATGACGCCGACTTTTCGGTGGTCGATCTCAAGGCCAAATGGGCCGTCGAGGAGAGTTGGCTCGCGTCGCGCTGCGGCTGGTCGCCCTTCACCGGGATGGCGCTGACCGGCAAGCCAGTGGGGACGATCATCCGTGGCAATCGCGTGATGTGGGAAGGCGCGCTGGCGCAAGCGGCGATCGGCGCGCCGGTGCGGTTCGAAAGCGTCGATTTCGGGTGAGGACGGTCACCCGCACCGACCGTGCGTCGCGGCTGATCAGGGCGCCGCGCGACGCCGTCTATCGCGCCTTTGTCGATCCCGATGCATTGGTGCGCTGGCTGCCGCCCGAGGGGATGACCGGGGAGATACTCGCATTCGATCCCAGGCCGGACGGCGCTTACCGGATGGCGCTGCATTATGACGCGGCGGACCATGAAACGCCGGGCAAGACCAGCGAGCATGCCGATCTGGTCGAGGGGCGCTTTGTCGCGCTGGTGCCGGGGCGGCGCATCGTTCAGGCGGCGGCATTCGATTCGGACGGTCCGGCCTTTGCGGGGGTGATGACGATCAGCTGGAGCTTCGAATCGGCGAACGGCGGAACACGCGTCGCGGTGGTTTGCGAGGACGTGCCCGAAGGGATCACCCGGCGCGATCATGAGGCGGGGCTCAAATCCTCGCTCGCCAATCTCGCTGCGTTCCTCGAGCGCGGTTAGCGCAGCGTCTGCGCGAGTTACGATGCGGTAAGCCGCCTGCGCTATGGTCGCCGCCGGATATCTCGTCGGACCGGGGATGGCGATGCGATTGGTGTTGATGGCGATGCTGCTGGCGGGGGCGCCCGTGCCCAAGGTGCTGGGGCCGGAGGCGCCTGCATATGATTATGGCAGCGTTCCGATCGCGGGCCTTGTGCCGATGACCGCCGCAGAAGTCGGCCAGGTGCTGCGGCTCAAGCGCAGCTATCCCGAACATTCGCGCGTGCCCGTCTGGCACCAGCGCAACGGCGCCAGCCGGTTGCTGAGCTTTCGCCCGGTGCGGAAGGCGGGCGAAGGCAAGGTGACCGACGCGAATTGTGAGCCGCTGGCGTGCGAGGGAAAATATGGAGTCAGCGGCAATATCGTCACGATCGACTTCAAGCCGCGCGGCGGCGTGATGCGGCTGAGCTTCTACACCACGCCGAACGGGGTGGTGATGGTCGCCGATGATTGGGGGCCGCGCGATGGCCGGGCCTCGCCCTGGTAGATCAGCCGAACGACGGAATCGCCAGCCCCGCGATCGCGCCCGCCTGAATCACCGCGATCAGCGCGAGGACGGCACAGATCAGAAGGGCAGCCAGCGCTTCTTTTCGGTGAAGCGCATATAGCCCGCATTGACGCCCAGCCGCCAGCCGACGCCGAGCCGCACCGGGATCAGCACGACATCGCCGCGGCGCATATAGCTGGCCGAGAATCCCCCGACGAAATAGACGCGCCCCTCGCCGGCGGGGAAGCGCTTGTACAGCTCCTGGCTGTCGTAGAGATTATAGACGAGCACGAAGACCTTGCTCGCGTCGCCCCCCAGATCGAAGCCGACCGACGGCCCGGTCCAATAGACTTTCCGTTCGCCCTCGATCTTGTGGAACATCAGCCCCGAGCCGTAGCGCAGCCCGACCACGAACGCGCCCGAGGCCTCGCGGCCAGCGATATAGGCGTTGGGCTCACCCTGATCGCGCAGGATGTCCTCGATGATCTTGGCGAGGCCCGATGCGCCCTTGCCGAACACGCCCTCGGCGGCGCCGATCAGATCGTCGCGCTGGAAGGTGCCCGCCGCCTGAGAGCGCGTATCCGCGCGCGGGGCGGGCGAGGGCTGGGCGGTGGGATCGACATAGCTCTCCTCGGTCGGGATGCCGGTATCGGGCGGCGGCGGAGCGTCCTGCCGCTGCGGCGGGGGTGCATCGATGTCCGAATCGATCTGGGTGTTCGGATCGATCGAGGTGATCTGCGCCTGGGCGGGGGCACCCAGCGCGAGCACGGCCGCAGCCGCCCACAGCATCAGCGAAGCCAGACGCATAAACCCCATTCCCGCTCAATTAACCTTCGCAAACGCTATGCCTGCGCCGCTGCACCGGCAATGAACGGGCGATGAGGTGAGTCTTATTCGCGCCCAGCGGGTGCCCGGCGCCCGCGATGCCGCCGCGCAGGCGGCGGCCAAAACACAGTAACTCGGTTCTGGCGTTGACCCTCGCGGGAAAGCACCGCTATAGCCGCCGCTTCTGGCCCTTTTTCCGGAGACGTGGGTGAGTGGCTGAAACCAGCGGTTTGCTAAACCGCCGTATGGGTAAATCCCGTACCGAGGGTTCGAATCCCTCCGTCTCCGCCAGCGCCTCGCACCAGCCCCGGAGCCGGATGAGCGATGCCCAGGCGAGTCCGGCGAAAATTTTGAGGTCGAAGCGTGCCGCGCGGCCGAAGTCGTTGCGCCTGCACGGCACCGTGGCGCGCGACCTGGGCATCCGGATCGTCACGGGCAAGCTGCAGCCCGGCGAATTGCTCGACGGTGAAATCGCCGCGAGCGAGCAGTTCAAGGTCTCGCGCACCGCCTATCGCGAGGCAATCCGCATCCTCGCCGCCAAGGGCCTGGTCCATTCGCGCCCCAAGATCGGCACCCAGGTGAGCGCGCGCACCGACTGGCATTTGCTCGATCCCGA